>NZ_CP022989.1:2919258-4378888 GCF_002278075.1 Paraburkholderia aromaticivorans
ACCGACCCATGGCCCGCGTATGCGCCGATGAACCCTGTCATGCTGCCGTGGCAAGAGTGGCTGCAGCGCCTGGGCGGCGCTGCGGCCCGACCTGTCGTGCGAGCGGCTCGCAGCGAAGCCGGCTATGAACCCCATTCCGCAAATTCCTCCGCGCCGCCGACTGCCAGCGGTTCCGCGCAAGATGGAGGGCATCATGTCGGCTAAACGCGTTGCTTTTGTCACCGGCGGCATGGGGGGATTGGGCGCGGCGATCAGCCGGCGTCTGCACGATGCGGGCATGACGGTGGCGATGACCCATTCCGAACTCAACGATCATGTCGCCACCTGGCTCGTGCGGGAGCGCGAAGCCGGACGCTACTTCGTCGCATTCGAGGCCGACGTGTCCAGCTTCGACTCGTGCGCGCATTGCGCCGAGCGTGTGCTCGCCGAATTCGGTACGGTGGACATTCTGGTGAATAATGCGGGCATTACCCGCGATTCGACGTTTGCGAAGATGAATAAGGAAGACTGGGACAAGGTGCTGCGCACCGATCTCGATTCCTTGTTCAACGTGACCAAGCCGCTGATCAGCGGGATGGTCAAGCAGCAGTTCGGGCGCATCGTCAATGTCAGTTCCGTGAACGGCGCGCGCGGTGCCTTCGGGCAGACCAACTACGCGGCCGCCAAGGCGGGCATACACGGGTTTACGATGTCGCTCGCCCTGGAGGTGGCCAGACACGGCGTGACCGTCAATACGGTGTCGCCAGGCTATCTTGCGACGGCAATGACCTCGGCCGTTCCCAAGGACGTGATCGAAACGAAAATCCTCCCGCAGATTCCGGTGGGGCGTCTCGGTCGGCCGGACGAAGTTGCAGCCGTCGTGGCCTTTTTGTGCTCCGAAGACGCCGGTTTCGTCACCGGCGCGGATTTCGCCGTCAACGGCGGCATGCACATGGGGTGAAGAATCACGATCGGCTCAGCGCATACGCACGCCCGCGCTAGCCGTGCACCGCTTCTGTCGGTGCGGCTGCTTCGGGTTCGCACAGCCGCCGCAGCAGTTTGCGCCAATAGTCCAGGTGGCCGAAATCGGCAAGCGGCACTTCCGTGTCGAAGCACACCGTTCGCTGCATTTCTTCCGGAGAAAGCGGTTCCTCGTTGGCCAACTGTCGTATCAACACGAGCGGGCCGGCATCGGATGCCGTATGAGATGCGGCGGCACGCGCCTGCACACGCTCTTCGAGTTGACGCGCCCGCGCATGGAAATCGAGCAGGAACACGGGCACGCCGAGCGAGTGTGCGAGCGCGGCGAAGCGGGCGCGATGCGCACGCTTGAGGAAGGTCGCGTCGACCAGCACGGGGTAGCCCGCCAGCAGCACCTCCTGCGCCAGCCGCAGCAGCAGATCGTAGTGCTGATCGATAGAGTGGGGCGTGTAGGCTTCCGCCGGCAGCGGCCGGGGATCGACGGGGGCGAACGGACGGCCGCGTTTGCGCTCGATGTCGCTCGACAGCCGCACGGCGCCGACCAGGCTCACCAGCGCTTCGCTCGCCACCGATTTGCCCGATCCGCAGTAGCCGTGGCAGAGCAGCAGGTAGGCACGCTGCGGCTGGATCAGGCGCTCGACCAGGTGCAGATACGGTGAGGCTTGCGTGAGGCCGTCATCGTGGGGCTGATTGCGTGCTTTCAACACGGCCACGAGGGCGCGCACGAGCGCGCGATAGACCATGTAGTAGCGCAGCGCCGGCAGCGCCGCGAAATCGCCGGTGCGCTGCAGCCAGCCGTTCAATAGCCGCGTCGCCAGATCCTGCCGGCCGCACGCCTGCAGATCCATCAATGGAAAGCTCAGGTCGCTGGCGACGTCGATCCAGCGCAACCCGTCGTCGAATTCAATGCAGTCGAACATGAGCACGCGCTTGCCGCGCCGCACGATGTTGTCGAGGTGCAGATCGCCGTGGCACTCGCGCACGAAGCCGCCGGCACGGCGGACGTCGAAGTGCCCGGCAAGGCGTTTGCCTTCGCTCTCGCACCAGACGGAGATTCGGGCAGGCAAGCTTTCCCCGGTTTCGCGCTCGAGCGCCGTCAGCACGGTCCGCATTTGTTCCCGAACAAACGGCGCCGACCCCAACACCGCGCGCGGCGGCTTGCGTGGCGCGTGCCGGTGAAATGTAGCGAGCTGCCCGGCCAACGCGTCTACTTCGGCAAACCCGAGTTCGCCGCGTGCATGCAGTGCCTTGAATATGTCGTGCTCGTCGAAGCGTCGCATCCGGACGGCGTGCTCGGCTATGCTGCCTGTGCCTGTGCCTGTGCCTGTGCCTGTGCCTGCGATGCGGTACACGCGCCCTCGGCGCGTCACCGTTGCGACGCCGCAATAGAGCTCACGTGCCAGCCGCCGGTTCAGTCTGAACTCGTCGGCGCACGAGCGTTCACGCGCTTGCGCCTGCGTGAAGTCCACGAAGCCCGGATTGACGCGCTTTTTCACCTTGTACGCGTAACGGCCGGCCAGGTACACCACCGAGATGTGCGTCTCGATACGGCGAACGCGACCTGCCGGGTGACGATATGTGGAGGCTCTCTGCATGGCGCGGTCAAGCGCGCGCCAGCCTCGTTGCGCGAGCCGTTGGCGCTGCCGTACGTGAACGGGAAGCTGATGTGCCGGTGACAAGCGAGCAGGCATGGAACTCTCCGTCGGACAATGCTGGTGGTTTCAGAATAGATGCGCTCCATCGTGGTGACTTGACCGACATCATGCTTTCAGAGGTCCCGCGCTGCGATGTGGGCCGCTTGACACACGTCAATTGATGAGCCGCAGCGGAGCATAGAGTTACCGGTACAGCGTGCTCGTTGCGACAGCAAACGCCGTGCATTGAAGCACGCTGGGGTGCAGCGCTCCCGTCCTGAAGCAAGGTTGAAAGAGGCCGGTATGAGGCGTGCAACGCGAATTGATATCCACGATGTCATTGACTAAATCAGGAGCAGTACGATGAGCAACTTGACCCGATTTGATCCGTTTCCCCTCGAACCCATGTCGGAACTCTTTCAGGGCCTGTTCCGGCCGCTACGCGGCGCGGGTGGCGAAGCGCCGCTGGCGGATATCAAGGTCGACGTGACGGAAAGCGATAGCGGGTACACCGTGAAGGCGGAACTGCCGGGCGTCGAAAAGAAGGACATCGACGTAAAAATCGACGGCAACCTTGTTTCGATCAGCGCGAAAGTCGAACGGAATCAGGAAATGAAAGAAGGCGAACGGGTGATTCGCCGGGAACGTTATTCGGGCGCCGTCAGCCGTGCCTTTTCATTGGCGAGCGAAGTCGACGAGAGCGCCGCGGCGGCGGAGTACAAGGACGGCGTGCTCTCGCTCACGCTGCCGAAGAAGGCGAGCTCCGAACGCAAGCGCCTGCAGATCAACTGATCTGGGTTCGCGCGGAACCGGACGGATTCGGGTTCCGCGCGACATCGCTAGCCGTATGCTGACAAGGAGCATGCAATGAAGTCGGACATGGAATTGAAGCAGCAGGTCGAAGACGAACTGGCGTGGGATCCTGCGGTGACCGCCACGGACATCGGCGTCGAAGTGCATGACCGGGTCGTGACGCTGTCCGGGCATCCGGTGAGCTATGCGGAGAAGCTCGCGGCGGAGAAAGCCGCGCAGCGAGTGGCTGGTGTGAAGGCTGTCGTCGTGGAAATGCACGTTCGCCTGCTGCATTCAGATGTGCGAACCGACGAAGAAATCGCCAACGCCGTTCGCTCGATCATCCGCTGGACGGTCGGCTTGAGTGAAGATGCGGTCAAGGTGCAGGTCGAGAAAGGATGGGTGACATTGAGCGGCGAGGTCGACTGGGCTTATCAGAGCCATGTCGCCACCCGCACCGTTTCACACATGCGCGGCGTGACAGGGGTCTCGAACCTCGTGCGGATCGGCGGTAACGTGGCGGCGCTCGATATCGGCGAGCAGATCGGCAAGGCGCTCAAACGTCACGCCGAACGCGAGGCGAAGCACATTGCCGTGAAGGTGGACGACGGTACGGTCACTTTGACGGGCAAGGTCGACTCGATGGCGGAGCGCTCGGCCGTGCGCGGCGCGGCATGGTCGGCGCCCGGCGTCCATGCGGTCATCGACAACCTGACGGTGGGGTAGGCATGCGCGCTCGGTTGCGGGGCGCACGGGCGCCCGCCGTGCGCCGCTCGTGAGCGGCGCGGCATGGACGGCGCACTATCAAGGAGCGATTCATGACGATCTCGGGTAACGTGGGTGACGGCGACTGGTCGGTCGCCGCCACCACACATCCCACAGCGGGTGGCTTCGACTGCTCGATCCAGCTCAGCCATCACACGCCAGAGGGAGTCTTCACGCACGAGTTCAGACACAGCAGTATTTTCCCCACGGAGCGTGAGGCCGTGCTGGCGGGTTTGCGCGAAGGCATGGACTGGGTCCGGCTCAAGATGTCGAATACGCTATCGGTTCAGCCGGGGGCGTGTCCCGTCGATCCGATCGAGCCTGAGTGATTTCTGCTGAGTGATTTCTGCATTTCCGTCGCGCAGTCATTATCTGCTCGCTCGCTATTGATCATCGTTCGCGCGCCCGGTTTTCACCGGTTCGCGCTCGCTCTGCATGTGTCTGCACGCGCGGCACAACGGGCACACAACGAGCACCCAAACACAGGTCCACGAGGACATCCCCCGACGGCGGGCAGGCGGCACGAGCCGGCCGGAACACGCGCCGCTTCTCGCACCGCCTTGCTGCTCGAGCTTGCCGCTTGAGTTGTCTGCTTCAGTCGTCCCACGCGCTCAATCGAGTTTCAGAACGATACGCCCGTCCACCTTGCCGCTCTTCAGATCGGCGAAAACACGATTGATATTGTCCAGCCGGTCGAGATGGATTCGAGCGCGCACGTCGCCTTGCGCGGCGAATTCGAGGGACTCCTGCAAGTCCTTGCGCGTGCCGACAATGGAGCCGCGCACGGTAATGCCGTTGAGCACGGTCGTGAAGATGGGCAGGGGGAATTCGCCCGGCGGCAGACCGTTCAGCGCAACGGTGCCACCGCGGCGCACCATGCCCAATGCCTGAGCGAAGGCGCTGCGCGATACGGCGGTGACGAGCACGCCGTGCGTGCCGCCGATTTCCTTCTGGATCGCCGCCGCGGCGTCGCACGCCGAAGCGTTGAACGTGAGCGTTGCGCCGAGCTCGCGAGCGAGAGCGAGCTTATCTTCGGATATGTCGACGGCGACCACGCGCAGGCCCATGGCAATCGCGTATTGAACCGCGACGTGGCCCAGCCCGCCGATCCCGGAAATGGTGATCCATTGGCCCGGGCGCGTGTCCGTCATCCGGATGCCTTTGTACACGGTCACCCCCGCGCAGAGGATCGGGGCGATATCTTCGAACGAGACCGCCGACGGCAGATGGCCGACGTAGTCCGGATCGGCGAGGACGTATTCCGCATAGGCGCCGTTGACGGAGTAGCCCGTATTCTGCTGCTCGTGGCATAGCGTTTCCCAACCGCCGAGGCAATGCTCGCAATGACCGCAGGCGGCATAAAGCCACGGCACGCCGACACGATCGCCTTCCTTGACATGTTTGACGCCTTCGCCCACCGCGGCGACATAGCCGACCCCTTCGTGGCCGGGAATGAAGGGCAGCGTGGGTTTGACCGGCCAGTCGCCGTCGGCCGCGTGCAGATCCGTGTGACACACGCCTGACGCCTTGATGTTGACGAGAATCTGGCCGCGTCCGGGCTTCGGGACGGGAACCTCTTCGATACGCAGCGGAGCGCCGAATTCGTGAACGACGGCGGCTTTCATAACTTGGGCCATATCTTTTCTCCAGACGATGATCGCGTGGCGACCAGTATCTCGTTGATGGATACGCTGCAATTGACTTGGGTCATCCAATCCGCAGGCGATGCCTGGTGGGTCAGGCGGGTGAGGCCCGCTGCGATCGATCGCACGATCACGACGCTGTGCCCGCGAAATGTTGTTCTTTCTCAGGTTCGCGCTGCGGGCCGTGCTCGGCATGCGCGATCAGCGAGGGCTCGCCGCAGCGGCCGAGGATCGCATTCTGCGCGGCGTCGCGCAGCCGCGCCATGGCGCCGAGGTCGGTGTCGCCCGGCCCGATGCCGCGTCTGCGCAGAACAAAGGGTATGCCGACTATTCGACCGCAGACGGCCTGTGCGGGGTTGATTTGAGTCAAGGGGCAGGGGCTGCCGCCGCTACTCCATCCGCGACCGCATTCGCAGGTGCGCGCAACGGCCTTCGGGATGATCCACATCAAACGGCGCGATGCCGGGCCGGCCTAATCTGAAACCACCCGGGGGCCTACCAAGGTCTGGATGCTGATCATCGAGACGGACCGGTCCCACGAATTCAATGATCCTAACTGTTCAGGAGGCTTACCATGCGCGCATCTGATGTCATGACCACCAACGTCATCTCGGTCACGCCCGACATGACCGTCCGGGAGGTCGCCAGAATTTTTGTCGACAATGGCATCAGCGGCGCGCCGGTCGTGGATCCGCAGGGCCATATCGCCGGCATGATCAGCGAAGGCGATCTGCTTCGCCGCACTGAGATCGGCACCGACGAGCGCAAGCGGACTTCGTGGCTCGACGTCTGGTCCGCGAACCATGAAGCACGGGATTACATCAAGACCCACGCGATGAAAGTGCGCGACGTGATGACGGCCGACGTGGTGACCGTTCAGCCCGACACACCGCTCGGCGAAGTGGCGGGCATTCTCGAGACGCGGCGCATCAAACGTGTGCCCGTCACGCAGGCGGGGCAGCTCGTGGGTCTCGTGAGCCGTGCCAACCTCGTGCAGGCGCTGGCAAGCGTGCCGGACGAGCCGGCATCCGACGTTACGCTGTCGGACGCCGAAATTCGCGCGATGCTGATGGGCGAACTGGCGGGCCGCAAATGGAGCTTCGCCGGCCGCAATCTCGTCGTTACCGACGGAGTCGTGCATCTGTGGGGCGTATTCCATTCGATGGAAGCCGTCGACGCAGTCCGGGTGGCGGCGCAGGGCATACCCGGCGTCAAGCGCGTGGAGGATCATACGGAGCCGTATCCGGTGATGCCCGGCATCTAGCGGACAGGCGCCCGGCGCGGTTCTTCACTCTACATCTGGAGGCATGATGGCTCAGATCATTCCCGGGCAGTGGCTCGACATGGAAAGCGCCGGGTTCGACAATCTGTTCAGCGTCACCACGCGCAGCTTCGAGGCTTTCGAGCGGCTGGCCGCTTTGAATCTGCAGGCGTTGCGGTTTGGACTTGCCGAAACGCAGGAGGCGATGGCCCGGGCATGTACGGCGGGCAATCTGCCGGAAGTGTTCTGTCTACCCACCTTGCTTGCGCCCGTAGGTGTGGCCCAGGCGCTCTCGTACAGTCGGCAGTTCTTCGAGATCCTGTCGGACTTCCAGCGGGCGGCCGCGCCGCCGGTGGCTGGCGCGGGCCGGCAACGGCATTGCGCGGACAGCCTGACCGGCAGCCCCGCCATGTTGTCGCCCGTGCCTGTCGACGTGACGGCCGAGCCGGCGATGTCCGCGACGCCCGCGGTCGCTGGGGAGGCAGCCTCGACGACGCAACATGAGAAAAAACCGCTGGACGGGAAGGCGATTCAGCCAATGCATACGGAGTAGCGGATTTCGGCCGGGGATCCGGTCGGTGTCGACCTTGTGGACCCTGCGGAGGCTCGTTCGAGCCTCGAGCAATACGTGGCGAATACGTGGCGAATACGTAGCGAATACGCGGCGGTGAGCCACACAGCCTTACAGCGCGATCTACGCGCCGGCCGTTGCGCTGCTATCGATCGATCTGGGATCTGGTCGAGCGACAGCAGCGCGCGTTTGCCGGTGCGCATCGTAGCGGTCTTCTTTAAGCGAGGGTTGCCACGAGCACCGCCTTGATCGTGTGCATGCGATTCTCAGCCTGCGAAAAAACGATCGACGCATCCGATTCGAACACCTCATCACTGACTTCGAGTTCGGACATGCCGAAACGCTCGTGCACCATCCGGCCGGTTTCCGTGTCCAGATTGTGATAGGCGGGCAGGCAATGCATGAAGCGCGTGCGTGGGTTGCCGGTTGCCTTCATCAGCGCGGCGTTGACCTGATAGGGACTCAGCAGTTCGATGCGCGGGCCCCACGCATCGACGGGCTCGCCCATCGACACCCAGACGTCCGTGTAGACGAAATCGACGCCGCTCACCGCCTCATGCGGATCTTCGACGAGGGTCACTTTGGCGCCGGTGCGCTCGGCGAGCAGGCGCACTTGCGCCACCAGTTCGTCATGCGGCCACAATTCGCGCGGCGCCGCGATGCGCACGTCCATGCCCATCTGCACGCCGCCGATCAGGAGGGAGTTGCCCATGTTGAAGCGGGCGTCGCCGAGGTAGCAGAACGACAGTTCATGCAACGGCTTCTCGCCGAATTCCTGCATGGTGAGCAGGTCGGCGAGCACCTGGGTCGGGTGGAACTCGTCGGTGAGCCCGTTCCAGACCGGAACATGCGAATAGGTGGCGAGATCCTCGACCACGCTCTGATGAAACCCACGGTATTCGATGCCGTCGTAGAGGCGCCCGAGCACCCGCGCGGTGTCCTTGAGCGACTCCTTGCGCCCGAGCTGCGAACTCGCGGAGTCGATATAGGTGACGTGGCCGCCCTGGTCGTGCACGGCCACTTCGAATGCGCAGCGCGTGCGCGTCGAGGTCTTTTCGAAGATCAAGGCGACGTTCTTGCCTTGGAGCCGTGGGACTTCGTTGCCGGCGTATTTGGCGCGCTTCAGTTCGGCGGCGAGGTCGAGCAGAAAGCGGATGTCGCGCGGCGCGAAGTCCTGCATGTTGAGCAGACTGCGATTGCGAAGATTGAATGCCATAAGCGAATTCTCCAGAGGTGCGACGCGCGTTTCGCGTCAGAGGGGGGCGCGTTCGATCGGACAGGTCATGCAATGGCCGCCGCCGCGTCCGCGGCCCAACTCGCCGCTCGGGATCGTGATGACCTCCACGCCCGCCTTGCGCAGGAGGGTGTTGGTGTACACATTGCGGTTGTAAGCGACGACGATGCCCGGCGCGAGCGCGATCACGTTATTGCCGTCGTCCCATTGCTCGCGCTCGGCCTCCCACGTGTCGCCGCCGGTGGCGACGGTGCGCAGCGTGCCGATGCCGAGCGCCTGAGCGACCACGTCCAGAAACGGTGCCCTTTCGGGCCGTACGTCGAGCTGACCGGGTAATTCGCCGGGGCGCAGACTCGTGCAACGAATCGCGTCGACCACCTCGGGAAAGATCGTGACCAGGTCGCGATCGCAGAAGGTGAATACGGTGTCCAGATGCATGGCGCCGCGCGAGCGCGGCAGTTGCGCGGCGATCACGTGCCTGACCGATTCGCGGGAGAACAGCGCCCGCGCGAGTTGTGCGACGCCTTGCGGCGAGGTCCGCTCGCCCATGCCGATCAGCACGACCTCGGGCGATAGCGGCATCACATCGCCACCCTCCAGCGTCGCGCCACCGTGGTCCGCCTCCGGGCCGCCCCACCAGATACGCGTCCCGCTGCTGAATAGCGGATGGAAACGGTAGATCGCGGCGGCGAGCAGCGTTTCCTGCTGCCGCGCCGGCCAGTACATCGAGCCGAGCGCGACGCCGTCGTTGATCCAGCAACTGCTGTCGCGA
The DNA here is from genome assembly GCF_002278075.1 of Paraburkholderia aromaticivorans. Lineage (NCBI taxonomy): Bacteria > Pseudomonadati > Pseudomonadota > Betaproteobacteria > Burkholderiales > Burkholderiaceae > Paraburkholderia > Paraburkholderia aromaticivorans. The sequence continues at coordinate 2,928,891 of NZ_CP022989.1, forward strand.
GTAAAGAGCGTGTTGGGCAGCGGCGGCAGAATGAATCCCGAGGGTGGCGTGCAGTGCGCGAGCAGCCCGGCCGCCTCGAATGGCAACTCCGCCCGCACGATGCCGCCGATCAGGCGCGTGGCCAGTTCGGCGGGCTCCATCTCCTGGAGCCACGGCCTTAGTTGCGCCGACAGTTCCGCATCCACGGTGCCGGGCGCAAGCTTGTGCCCGAGCACCCAATCGCGCGCCTCGCGGCCTCGCAGGATGTCGGCGAGCAGATCGTGCATCTCGAGTACGTCGACGCCGTGCTCCTGCATCGTGCTGACGAATGCGTAGTGATCGTTCTTCGCCTGCGATACCCACAGCACGTCGTCGAACAGCAGGTCGCGGCAATTGGCCGGTGTCAGGCGGGCCTGGGCAAGTCCCGGTCGGCAGACCATGACCTTGCGCAGCGTGCCTATTTCCGAGTAGACGCCGAATGTCACCAGATTTCTCCTGAATAAAATGGGTGGCCTAGAGACCGAGCGCGCCGGTGGACAGCAGCCATGCCGCCACGGCGGCGAGAATGAGCAGGCCCACGAGAATCGCCACTTCGAACGGCTTGAACAGACGTGCGCCGCGTTCGCGTTTGGCCCAGCCGTAGAGCAGCACGCCAGGCGCGTAGAGCAGCGCGGAGAGCAGCAGATACTTCGGTCCGGCGGCGTACAGCAGCCAGCAGCAATAAACGGTTGCGGCCGCGCCGATCAGCAGGTCGCGCGTCCGGGCCCCTTCCGCCGGCGCGTAACCTTCGCCGCGCATGGCGATGCCCGTCGCGTAGACGGCGGAGAACAGATACGGGATCAGGATCATCGACGTCGCCAGCGAGATCAGCGCCTGATACGTCGCGTTGGAGACGAGCGTGATGATGAGGAACAGTTGCACCAGTCCGTTGGTGACCCAGAGTGCATTGGCCGGCACACCGTGACTGTTTTCGCGCGCCAGAAACTTCGGCATGACGCCGCCGTTCGCCGGCGTGAAAAGCGTTTCCGCCGCCAGCAGCGTCCACGCCAGCAACGCGCCGCCGACCGATACCAGCAAACCCGCACTGATGAGCACCGCGCCCCAGGCACCCACGGCCTTGTCGAGCACGCCCGCCATCGACGGATTCTTCATCGCGGCGAGCTCGGCTTGCGGGACGATGCCGAGCGACAGCAGGGAGACCGCCATCAGCAGGAGCAGCACGACCGTGAAGCCGAGCAGGGTGGCGCGCCCGATATCCTCGCGCCGCTGCGCGCGGGCCGAGAACACACTGGCGCCTTCGATGCCGATGAACACCCACACGGTGATCAGCATGGTGCTCCTGACTTGCGTGAAGACGCTGCCGAGCTTCGCATTGCCCCAGAAGTCCTGTGCAATCACATGGTTTCTGAAGGCGACGGCCGCGAGCACGATGAACAAGATGAGCGGGATCACCTTGGCGACCGTGGTGATCGCGTTGAGTACCGCTGCGCTGCGCACGCCGCGCAGGATCACGGCATGCATGATCCATAGCGCGATGGACGCGCCGAGGACGGCCGCGGGTGTGTTGCCCTCGCCGAATACCGGAAAGAAGTAGCCGAGCGTGCCGAACACGATGACGAGATAGCCGACATTGCCGATCCACGCGCTGACCCAGTAACCCCAGGCCGAATTGAAGCCGACGAACTCGCCCGCACTGGCCCGCGCGTAGGCGTAGATGCCGTTGTCGAGCTCGGGCTTGCGGGTCGTCAGCGTTTGATAGACGAACGCGAGCATCAACATGCCGACGCCGGTGATCAGCCAGCCGATCAACACGGCAGCCGCGCCCGCGCCGGATGCCATGTTCTGCGGCAGGGAGAACACGCCGCTGCCGATCATCGAACCGACCACCAGCGCGGTGAGCAGACCGAGCCGCAATGGTTTTGCCACGGCCTTGCCAGTCCGGCCGGCCGGGGCGGGCGTGGATGGTTCCGAAAATGAATCTGCCAGGTTCTTCATGACGGACCTCACCGTTTTTTGGATAGCTGGATTAGGTCACTTCGCGAAGGCTCGTCAGTTGATCTGGATCAGTCTGCTCAAGGTCGCACTTCGGCCCGCGGCAATATCGGGCGGCTGGGTGAACGGCTTTTCCGTGGCTCGCGCATTTCTCGTCCCTATCTTTCAGACGTTTGATGAAGGTCAGTTTCGCGCTCGATTCCAGGAATATCTTTTGACTGGTCATCCACCGCCGCGCACGCCAGACCATGCCGATTCGTCCCGCAGCAGCGTATTCAGCAAGCCCGTCGACTGCACGGGATGGCTGCGTCGTCGCCGTGCGCGGCGCGATCGTCGACGTTCGGTTCGACGGTGATTCGCTTCCCGCCGTCGGCGATGCGCTCGTCGTCGTGCCGGACGATCTCCCCACGGTGCTCGCCGAAGTGCAGGCGCATCTGAGCGAAACCATGGTGCGTGCACTGGCCTTGCAGACGACAGCCGGGTTGCGGCGCGGCACGCGCGTGCGGGCTCCCGGCGGCCCCATTGAAACGCCGGTCGGCGAAGCGGTGCTCGGCAGGCTGCTCGACGTGAGCGGCGCGGTACGCGACGACGGCCCGGCGCTGCCCGCGCAGATCGAGCGCCGTCCGATTCATCGCGCCGCGCCGCGGCTCGCGTCGCTCAAAGGCACCAGCACGCTGTTCTCGACCGGCATCAAGGTGATCGACCTGCTCGCGCCGCTCGCGCAGGGTGGCAAGGCGGCGATGTTCGGCGGGGCGGGCGTCGGCAAGACCGTGCTGGTGATGGAGCTGATTCACGCGATGGTCGAGCGCTATGAAGGGATCTCGGTGTTCGCCGGAGTCGGCGAGCGTTCTCGCGAAGGCCACGAGATGCTGCTCGACATGCGCACCTCCGGCGTGTTGCCACGCACGGTATTGGTGTACGGCCAGATGAACGAACCGCCGGGCGCGCGCTGGCGCGTGCCCTTCACCGCATTGACGATTGCCGAGTATTTCCGCGACGAGCGTCGGCAAAACGTGCTGTTGCTGATGGATAACGTGTTTCGCTTCGTGCAGGCGGGCGCCGAGGTGTCGGGCCTGCTGGGGCGCATGCCGTCGAGAGTCGGCTATCAGCCCACGCTGGCGAGCGAAGTCGCGGACTTGCAGGAGCGCATCGTGTCCGTGGGCGGCGTGTCGGTGACGGCCATCGAGGCGGTGTACGTGCCGGCCGACGACTTCACCGACCCCGCCGTGACGGCGATTGCGGCGCACATCGACAGCATGGTCGTGCTGTCCCGCGCGATGGCGGCCGAAGGCATGTATCCGGCCGTCGATCCGATCGCGTCGTCGTCGATCCTGCTCGACCCGCTGGTGGTCGGCGAAGAGCATGCGGCGGTGGCCACCGAGGTGCGCCGCATCATCGAGCATTACCGCGAGTTGCAGGATGTGATCTCGTTGCTGGGCGTGGAAGAACTGGGCGCCGAGGACCGCGCGCTGGTCGGCCGCGCGCGGCGCCTTGAGCGCTTTCTGACGCAGCCCTTCGCGGTCACCGAGGCGTTCACGGGCGAAGCCGGCCGCTCGGTCGCGCTCGCCGACACGATTGCCGGCTGTAAGGCGATTCTCGCGGGCGAGTGCGATACGTGGCAGGAGAGTTCGCTGTACATGATCGGCACGCTCGACGAGGGGCGCCGCAGGGAAGAGGCCGCCGCGCAACAGGCCGCCGCACAACAGGCCGCGTCCACTGAAAAGGAGCCACGGACATGAGCGACGGCGCGTTGAGGCTCACCATCGCCACGCCCTCGCGGGTATGGTTCGACCGCCTCGACATCGTTTCCTTGCGCGCGGAAGACGCAAGCGGTTCGTTCGGCATCCGCATCGGGCATGCCGATTTCGTCACGCAGCTGACGTCCTCGGTGGTTCGCTGGACGGCTGCCGACAACGTGCCGCGCTTCTGCGCGGTGAACGGCGGCGTGCTGCTGGTGTTGGGCGGCGCCACGGTGTCCATTGCCTGCCGCGAAGCGATTCCGGGCGATTCGCTTGAAGGCCTCGAAGTTCTGGTCCGCAGCCGCCACGCCGACGAAGACGAAGCGGCGCGGCGTGCCCGCGTCGACCAGCTGCGGCTCCATGCGCGCGCGGTGCGCCAGATGCTGCGCTATTTGCGGCCGCGGACCGGGGGCGACGGTGCCAACCCGGCCGGTTCGGGAGCCACGCCGCAATGAGCACGCCGCGGCGCGACGAGCGCAATTCCCCTCACGACAGGTTGGCCGGCGCGGCGCAACAGGCTGCGCAACGGGCGGCGCGCGGGCGCGACGAGCCGGAGCCGTCGCTCGGCAGCCGGCTCGGCCAGATCGGCATTCTCGGCTGGGCCATCGTCGTGCCGACACTGCTTGGGCTCGCGTTAGGACACTGGCTCGACCGCCTGTTCGGTACGCGGGTGTTTTTCTCGGCGCCGCTTCTGATGGTGGGTGCGGCGCTCGGCTTCTGGTCCGCGTGGAAATGGATGCATCGTCAACAGGGAGCACACCGTGAATAGTGCGCTGGCATGGCCGCTGCCGCCGCTCGCCGCGCAGTTCGTCATCGGACTCGCGCTTGGCGTGGCGGCAGGTGCGTGGCATTTCCTGTCGTTGCGCTGGAACTGGCCGTTATTCGCAACGGGCAAAATGGCGGCGGCGCTGGCGTTGCAAATCGCGCGCATCGCGCTGACCTGCGCGGTGCTGGTGATGCTCGCACGCTTCGGCGCGCCGGCGCTGCTCGGCGGCATGGCAGGCGTCCTGCTCGCCCGCAGGATCGCGCTACGGCGCTATGGAGGTCTGTCATGACCGAATCACCGCTGACGACCGCGCCGCTTCTGCAGTTGGGCCCGCTGCCGATTACCGGCCCGGTGCTGATCACCTGGGCGATCATGGCCGTCGTTACGCTGGCGGCGGTCGTGCTGAGCCGAAGACTTTCGCTTGCGCCCGGCAAGACGCAAACCGCCGTTGAATTGCTCGTCGAGACGATCGACCAGCAGATTCGCGACACCATGCAGGCCGAGCCCGCCACGTATCGCGCGCTGATCGGCACGCTGTTCATCTTCGTGCTGGTCGCCAACTGGTGCGCGCTGGTGCCGGGCGTCACGCCGCCTACGGCGCACCTCGAAACCGATGCCGCGCTCGCGTTGATCGTGCTCGGCGCCACGGTCGTTTATGGCATTCGCAGCCGCGGCACCAGGGGCTATCTCGCGTCGTTCGCGGAACCGAGCTGGGTCATGATTCCGTTGAACGTCGTCGAGCAGATCACACGCACGTTTTCACTCGTGGTCCGCCTGTTCGGCAATGTCATGAGCGGCGTGTTCGTGATCGGCATTCTGCTGTCGCTCGCCGGCCTGCTGGTGCCGATTCCGCTCATGGCGCTGGATCTGCTCACGGGCGCGGTGCAGGCCTACATCTTTGCTGTTCTCTCGATGGTCTTCATCGGCGCCGCGATCGGCGATCCGCACCATGTCAGCGTCAAAAAGGGCGAAGTCTCATGAATAACCTCATTGAAGTGGTCAGTATCGCCGCGGCAGCGCTTGCCGTCTCGTTCGGCGCGATCGGGCCGGCGCTCGCCGAAGGCCGCGCGGTCGCCGCGGCGATGGATGCGATCGCGCGTCAGCCGGATTCGGCGGGCACTGTGTCGCGCACGCTGTTCGTCGGGCTGGCCATGATCGAGACGATGGCGATCTACTGCCTCGTGATCGCCTTGCTGCTGCTGTTCGCCAACCCGTTTGCGAAATAGGCGGGCACCATGCGAATCGACTGGTGGACACTCGCGCTTCAGGCCATCAACGCACTGGTGTTGATATGGCTGCTCGCGCGTTTCCTGTTCCGCCCGGTCGCAGGTATCATCGCCGAACGTCAGAAAGCGGCGCGCGCGCTGATTGCCGATGCCGAGGCGGCGAAGCTCGTAGCGATTCAGGAGCGCGACCGGGCGGCCGAGCAAACGCAACAGCTCGTGGCGGCGCATGGCGAAGCGATGCAGGCGGTCGCCGTGGAAGCCGCGGCGCAAAAGCAGGCGCTTCTGAGCGCCGCGCAAGCCGACGCGGACGCAGTGCGCGCGGCGGCGCAGGGCGAAGCCGCGGGGGCGCGCGCCGAGCAGGACAAGCTCGCGTCCGAACGGGCCAGCCGGCTTGCCGTCGATATCGCGGCAAAGCTGCTCGACCGGTTGCCCGACAGCGTGCGGGTGAGCGGCTTCATCGACGGCCTCGCCGAGGGGATCGCCCAACTGCCGGAAAGCGCTCGCGCGGGGCTGTGGGGAGACGGCGCGGTGCCGACAATCGCCGCGCCGCGAGCGTTGAGCGCGCAGGAACAGCAACAGTGCCGCACCATGCTGGCAACGAGCCTCAAGCGTGAGGTGCCGGTCAATTTCGAAGTGGATTCGCAATTGATAGCGGGTCTCGAACTGCGCTCGCCGCACGCCGTGGTGCGCAATAGCCTGGGCGCGGAACTCGTCCGGATCAAGGAGGCGCTTCTCGATGACAGCCATGCCGCCCGCTGAGATGAGCGACGACGCGTGGCTTGCGGCGCAGCGCGGCGTGCTGGCCCGCACGGCGGCCGCGCCTTATGCGGACACGCTTGGCCGCGTCGAACGGATCGGCGACGGTATCGCGTTCGTCTCGGGACTGGCCGATGCGGCGCTCGACGAACTGCTGCGGTTCGAAAGCGGGACGAGCGGCTTCGTGCACTCGCTGGAAGCCGACCTCATGAGCGTCGTGCTGCTGGACGACGGCGCCACGGTCGAAGCCGGCGCGCGCGTGACGCGCACGGGCGCGGTGATCGAGGTGCCGGTCGGCGAAGGCCTGCTCGGCCGCGTGATCGACCCGCTCGGCCGGCCGCTCGATCGCGACGAGCCGGTGTCCGCGGCGATGCGCATGCCGATCGAGCGGCCCGCGCCGGCCATCATCGAGCGCGACCTGGTGAGCGAGCCTGTCGAGACCGGCGTGCTGATCGTCGACGCGCTCTTCGCCGTGGGCCGCGGACAGCGCGAGCTGATCATAGGCGATCGCGCCACGGGCAAGACCGCGTTGGCGCTCGACGCCATCGTCAATCAGAAGCACTCGGACATGATCTGCGTGTATGTGGCGGTCGGCCAGCGCTCGACCGCCGTTCAGCAAGTGATCGAAGCCGTGCGCCGGTACGGCGCGCCCGAGCGCTGCGTGTTCGTGGTCGCGGCGGCGGCATCGGCGGCCGGCCTGCAATGGATCGCGCCGTTTGCGGGCGTCACGATCGCCGAGTACTTTCGCGACCGCGGGCAGCACGCGCTGGTGGTCATCGACGATCTCACCAAACACGCCGCGACGCACCGGGAGTTGGCGCTGCTCACGCGCGAGCCGCCAGGACGCGAAGCCTATCCCGGCGACATCTTCTACGTGCATGCGCGGTTGCTGGAGCGCGCGGCCAAACTGTCGGCCTCGCTCGGCGGGGGGTCGTTGACTGCGTTGCCGATCGCGGAAACCGATGCGGGCAATCTGTCCGCCTACATCCCGACCAATCTGATTTCGATCACGGACGGCCAGATCGTGCTGGACGCCGCGCTATTCGCCGCCAACCAGCGGCCGGCTGTCGATGTCGGGCTGAGCGTGAGCCGCGTCGGCGGCAAGGCGCAGCATCCTGCGTTGCGCGAGGTGTCGGGGCGGTTGCGGCTCGACTACGCGCAGTTTCTGGAACTCGAGATGTTCAGCCGCTTCGGTGGCCTGACGGACGCCCATGTCGCCGGCAAGATCGCGCGCGGGGAGCGCATCCGGGCATTGATCGCGCAACCGCGCTTCAGGGCGCTGCGCGCGCTCGATGAAATCGCGCTGCTTGCGGCATTGAGCGAGGGCGTGTTCGATGCCGCACCAGCGTCGATTGCCACTGAAGTGCGGAGCCAACTCGCCGAACAATTGACGGGCGGCGGCCTGCAAGCCGGATGGGCGGACGCGCCGTTGGACGCCCGGACCCAGGCCGCGCTCGTCGCGGTGGTGCGCGACCTCGTGCAGCGCCTGACGCTGCAAGCGCCGAACGGCGCTGCCGCGATCGGGAGCGCGAAATGAGCGGCAAGCTCGCGGAAATCGAAACGCGGACTGACACCGCGCGGCAACTGGACGCGGTGATCGGCGCCATGCGCGGCATTGCGGCGGCGCGCTCACGCGAAGCGCAGCGGCGGCTGCCCGGCATCCGCTCGTCGGCCGCAACCGTGGGGGCCGCCATCGGCGCCGTCCTCGCCCACGGCAAAGGCGCGCAGGCGCCGCTCTCCGAACGGGATCATGGCGCGCGGATCGTGATCGCCCTGTGCTCGGAACAGGGCTTCGTCGGCTCGTTCAACGAGCAGGTTCTGGACTATGTGCGGCCTCGCCTCGATAACGCGCGGTGCGAACTCCTGCTCGTCGGCACGCGCGGCGAGATGGCGGCGAGCGAGCGCCGCCTTCCGGTCGCATGGAGTTCGCCCTCGGTGTCCCATGCCGATGATGTGCCTTCGCTGGCAAACCGCATCACGGATGCGCTCTACGCGCGTCTCGGCGCTCGCGCGGTAGACCAGGTCTCGATCGTGCACGCGCTGCCGGGCGTCGCCGCCGCGAGCGAGATGGTGGAGCACCGGTTGATCCCGTTTGATTTTTCGCGATTTCCGGTCGCGCAACGCGCTCTGCCGCCGGTGCTCACCTTGCCGGTCGAACGCCTGCTGCCGGGACTGGTCGAGGAATATGTGTTTGTCGAGATCTGCGAAGCGTTGATGCTCTCGTTCGCCGCGGAAAACGAAGCGAGAGTGAAGGCGATGCTGGCCGCCCGCACGAATGTCAGGGACACGCTCGACGAACTGACGCAAAGCTATCGCCGGGTCCGTCAGGACGAGATCACCGCCGATATCGCGGAGCTGGCGGCAACCGCCACGCAGCCGGTCTAGCGCCGCGCCGTCGCTGTCGATGAGCGGGACCTCGGCGCCTTCGGCTCGCCATGCGATTGCTTGACGCAGGTCAGGCGGATGGCGCCATTCGCGCCGATGATCCACCTAACCCGCCGCGATGAGCAGCATCGAGACCTCGCGCGGGATTTCCGCAAGGTCTACGAGGAGCGCACCATGTACCAGAAGATCGTCCTCGCGCTGGATGGCAGCGAGTCGTCCAGATGGGCGCTGTATGAAGCGCTCGAATTCGCCCAGCTGACGCACGCGCGTCTTCACGCGGTGTACGTGGTTCATCCGTGGTGCGTGTCCCGCTACGCGGGCTATTTCGACCCCGACCAGTTGCGTGACGTGCTGCGTGAAGACGGCCGTCTCGCGCTCGACGAAGCACGCCGGGCCATGGTCGAGCGTGGCGTGCCCGGCGACACCGAAATCGAGGAGACGCAGAGTGCGGCGGACGATATCCCGCATTGCCTCGCCCGTTGCGTGCAGCGCCAGGGCGCCGGCCTGGTGGTGATGGGCACGCAAGGCCGGCATGGCCTAGGGCGATTGTTGCAGGGCAGCGTTGCGGAAGCGTTCGTGCGCAGCGCCCATGTTCCGGTGCTGCTGGTCAGGTCTCCGCCCGATCAGGACGGGATACCGTCGGGCCTGTGAGCGGCCGCCGGCCGTCGTGACCGCGACGGCCGCGCGGGCCGGTGCGATTAGCGCTGGGTCGGAACGAAACCGACCGTCTGCGCGAGAATCGGTAGTTCGTCTTCGTTGAGCGACAGCGCGTTCGCGAGCAGTCGCGCGTTGATCCAGCCGCGGATCACGCTGGCCAGCCCCGCCGACGCACAATACAGCGAGACGTTCTGCGCAATCGCGCCGGCCGTCACCGCGGAAAACCGCTCGCGCTGTTGCGCGGGCATGGCCAGCAAGCGCGACGTGCGAACCACGTAGACCAGATCGAGCGGCGCCTCACCGACGAAATCCTGGTAGCCGGTCTGGCCGCGCGCGTCGATAGCGTGTTTGAGAACGAGTTGATGGTTCGCCGCGTCGTAACGATAGACGCCGTTAGGCAGCGCGGCATAGATATCGATTTCATTGAACGCGTGCGGTGAGGGCGCGGTACGGCCGCCGGTCGCGGGCCGATTGATGCCGTCGGCGGCCCACAGCAGCTCGCCCAGCACAGTGGGCGGCAAGGCGGCCGGTGCGAACGACCGGCAACTGGCGCGCTGCGCGAGGGCGCTCATGAGCGGCATGCCGGTATTCAGTTCAGGCTTGGGCAACACGATGACGGCGGGCGTCTCGCCGGTGGCGAGCGGCGGCCGCAAGACGGGCGCGGCCTGGTACGAAAGGAGTGGCATGTCGGTCATATCTGACTCCGTTGGAGTGCGCCGGGGAGTGGCCGCGGCGCCGCCACGCTGCCCACGACGGGTGTCATTCCACGGTAGCCCGAAATGCCTGCTATCCATTGACGCAGATCAGGCGAAGAGGCCCAGTGCTTGCAGCGACTCTCACGGTCGATGGCGTGGAGACTTTTCTTGCAACGGCGCGAAGCGGTTGAGCTTCCGCGTTGCGATGGAGCGGATCTGACCGAGTCCCGCTAGTAAGCATCGGCTGCACGAGCGGACCAGGGGTAAGGCGTGACGTCCCCTAAAGGTCCGGAGCCGTTTTGATCGATCGATTGTTCAGGCATCGCGCGCGGTCGCCCCGCCGAGCGGCGGTGGCGGTGCCTTGACACGCGCGTTGGCGTGTACGTTGGCGTGTGCGTTGACGTGCATCAACGAGCGAAACAACAGGTCGCAGAGAATCGGATATCGATGTCAGCTGGGCGAACGCAACATTCTCATTGGGGAGCCGATCATGAGCACGACGCATGTCAGCGCTAACGCCACTCGCGCAATCCGGCGAATACTCGTGGCCGTGGACGCTTCGCCGGAGTCGGCGCGCGCAGTGGCGTACGTGCGCCACCTGAGCCCGCCCGGCGCACGAATCCGCGTAGTAAGCGTCGCGGAAAATCCCCGTACTATCCTGCCGCTCGGGTCGATGACGGATGCCGAACTGCAACGTGCGCGCGCCGAACTTGCCCGCGACGCCGGCGAAGCCGTGGCGCGCGCAAAGCAACTGTTCGCGGATGCCGGTGTCGACGTGGAGTCGGGCGTCGTGGAAATTTCAAGGCAAGGCGGCTACATCGCGAACGCGTTGATCGATGCCGCGGCCCAGTGGCAGGCGGATCTGCTCGTGGTGGGCGCGCGACAGCATCACGGCATGTTGCGCTGGGTCGAAGGAACCGTTTCGGAGTTCGTCACCACCCAGGCGCCCTGTTCGATTCTCGTCGTGCCTGCCGGCTACGAAGCGCAGATCCAGTCGTCGCCGCGCCGCATCCTGTTCGCGCTCGATGGAAGCGCGGCTTCATTCGACGCGTTGCATTTCGGGTTGCAGCTCGCCAGCCCCGTGTCCCGTCTTCGTGCCATCTACGTGATAGATCGCGCCGTCCGGCTGACCGATATCGTGCCGATCCGCATGCTCGAGGAAGCGTTCGTCGAAGAAGGAAAAGTGATCCTCGCCACGGCGGCGCGGGTGCTGGCCGAATGGCCGAATCAGTCGGAGACCGCGGCGATCGAAACGGCGCCGGCGCGCGACGATGTGGCGCACGCGATCGTCCGCGATGCGCAGCAGTGGCAGGCGGATTTGATTGTGGTCGGTACCCACGGACGACGCGGCGTCGCCCGCTGGGTTCTCGGCAGCGTGGCCTCCCGCACCGCGCGTCTCGCCCGTACGCCGTTGCTGCTGGCGCGGCCTGCCGTCGACAAATGAAAAAGGTGGGCGGACATGCGCTGGACACACTTCGCGCCTGATGCGCCACGTGAACGCTGGGAGCGAAGGGCACGCCGGCGCACCACGCCGGCCGGGACGCCTGCAGCCGCTCACCAATCTGGAGCTCTTGCCAAGATGCGGATCCTCAAGCCACGCGCGTTGCGCATCTGCGTTGCCTTCGTGTTGTTTGCCATGAGCGCCGCGGTCGCCGGGCAATCGCTGCCAGAAGCGGTCAGCCGCGACGGTGTGCTGTACATGACGGGCGGCATCGGCGAGGACGATGCGAAAGCATTTCGCGCGCTCGCGCCTCGCTACAGCCTGCGCATGATGTTCACCGCGGCCGCGGGCAACTACCTGTCCGATGTGGATGTGACAATCGCCAGCGCGGCGGGCCGCGCCGTGCTCGATGCCCGTACCGAAGGCCCGTTCCTGTTCGTCATGCTTCCGGCCGGCCGCTATCGTATCGTCGCGCATGCCGGGCGCGCGGAGGTGGCGAAAACGGTCGATGTGCCGCGCCGCGGCGGGACGGATCTGCATATCGTCCTGCAGGAACGTGCGACCGGCGTCGCGCAGACGGGCTGCGCGCATTGCCGTGCAGCGATGCGCCACCCGGGCGAACCCTGATCATGACGGCGCAAGGCGCGACATCCGGCGTGTCGTCCACCGCCGCCGCGCCGCAAGCGCGCGCGGCGGGCGGACTCACGCACGCCGAAGTCACGGCATTGCAGGCGCGGCACGGCCGCAATGTGATCGCACGCGGCAATCGCCATCTCTGGTGGAGCACCGTGCGCGACGCGCTCACCGAGCCGATGTTCCTGCTGCTGCTCTGCGCGAGCGGCCTGTACGGCCTGATCGGCGACATGAGGGAGGCATCGACGCTGCTTGCCCTGGTCGTGGCCGTGCTGGCGCTCACGATCGTGCAGAGCCATCGCACGGCGAGCGTGCTCGAAGCACTGCGCGATCTGTCGGCGCCGCGGGCCCAGGTGTTGCGCGATGGCAAGCGGGAGTGGGTATCGGCGGCGGAGCTGGTGCCGGGCGACACCGTCTTTATCGAGGAAGGCGCGAAGGTGCCGGCCGACGGTGCGGTGACGGAAGCCCATGAGCTGAGCGTCGACGAATCGCTGCTCACGGGCGAATCCGTCGCCGTCGTCAAGTTTGCCGGTTCAGCCGGCGAAGCGGCGGCGGAGCCGTCGCGCAGCCGCCTGTTTTCAGGCTCGATGGTGGTGCGGGGGCAGGGCCGCATGTGCGTCACGGCGACGGGCGCGCAAACCGACCTTGGCCGGCTCGGCACGCGCCTTGCCGAAGTGAGCGAGCCGCCTTCCCCCTTGCAGGCCGAGATGCGCCGGTTCGTCAGGCGCTTTGCGACGCTCGCCGTGATCATCTGCGTGCTGCTCGTGTTCGCCTACCGCTGGCGCACGGGCGGGTGGATACCCGGCCTGCTGGCCGGCATCACGCTCGCGATGGGCATTTTGCCTGAAGAACTGCCGGTGATCTTCACCGTCTTCATGGCGCTGGGCGCGCGCCGGATCGCCAGGGAGGGCGTGCTGACACGGCGCCTGAGCGCGATCCAGACGCTCGGGCAGACCTCGGTGCTGTGCGTCGACAAGACGGGCACGCTGACCCAGAACCGTATGTCGGTGCGCGTGCTGTATGCGCGCGGCGAGGAGCAATGGCTGAAGGATGGCGCGGTCGAGATCGGTCCGCAGTTTCATGAACTGCTGGAGTACCTCGTGCTCGCGAGCGAAATCGAGCCGCTCGATCCGATGGAGCGCGCCTTCCACGAGACCGGCCGTTCCTGTCTTGCCGGCACGGACCGGTTGCACGACCAATGGTCGCTCGTGCAGGAGTATGCGTTGACGCCTGAACTGCCCGCCATGTCGCATGGATGGGAAAGCCCTGAACTCGATCATCGGCCGGTGGCGTGCAAGGGCGCGCCTGAGGCGATCTGTTCGTTGTGCCATCTCGAACCCCGCACGGCGCGGGCGCTGATGGAGCGCGCCACGCATATGGCCGAGGGCGGCCTGCGTGTGCTCGGCGTGGCGCGGGCGCGGCATGGCGGCGAAGCGTGGCCCGAACGGCAGCACGACTTCGAGTTTTCGCTGGTGGGGCTAGTCGGGCTGCACGACCCCGTGCGCCCCGAGGTGGCGGGCGCGGTGGCCGAATTGAAGACCGCGGGCGTGCGGGCCGTGATGATCACCGGCGACTATCCGTCGACCGCGCGGGCGGTCGCGGCGGAGGTCGGCATCGACAGCGCGCGCGTGGTGACGGGTGCCGACCTCGCCGTCATGGACGATGCCGCGCTGCAACGCGTGATCGTCGACGCAAGCGTGTTCGCTCGCGTCAGGCCGGAGCAGAAACTGCGGCTCATCGACGCGTTCAGGCATGCGGGCGAGGTCGTCGCGATGACCGGCGACGGTGTCAATGATGCGCCCGCGCTGAAAGCCGCGCATATCGGCATTGCGATGGGCACGCGGGGGGCGGAGGTGGCGCGCGAGGTCGCATCGCTGGTGCTGTTGCGCGACGAGCTGACACCGATCGTGTCGGCCCTGCGGCTCGGCCGGCGCATCTACGACAATCTGAAGCTGGCGGTGGCGTACACGATCGCGGTCCATATTCCGATGATCGCCGCCGCGACCATTCCCGTGCTGGCGGGCTGGCCGCTCATGCTCGCCCCGGTGCATATCGTGTTCCTCGAAATGATCATCACACCCGTTTGCTCGATCGTCTTTGAAAACGAACGGGAGAGCCGCTCGCTCATGCGTGATCCGCCGCGGCGAATCGGCGAACGGCTCATGTCCAATCGCACATTGGGGCTGAGCATCGCGCTCGGATGCGTTGCCGCCCTGATCGTCGTGGGCGTCTATGCGTCGCTGCTCGCGAACGCATTCGATCCGCTCGACGCTCGCACGGCCGCCTTCCTGCTGCTCGTGGCGTGCAACGTCGGCCTGATGTTCGCCGTGCGCGCATTGCCGCATCGGCCAGCCAGGCGCCGCACGCGCGAGACGAACCTCTATGGGTGGGCCGTCGTGATGCTGACGACGCTCGCTTCAGGCGTGTTGATGATGTGGCCGGCGCTTGCCCGGCTGTTCCGTCTGCGTCCTGTCCTTGCCGCGTGGATGTGAGCATCTCGATGCCGCAAGGCCGCAGCAAAACCATCAAGGCAGGCTTGACCTCGATCAATCGCATCGCGCCGGGGCGCAATAGTCTGAGGAGGTCGCGCATTCCCGCCGGGACACGACTCGGGCGTCGGCGTGCGTGCCGCGCCGAACCCGCTCGCCGCCGCGCCTGATCGCGCGGCACGCTCATGTCGGAGGAGAAATTCCATGAAGTCGGACAGTCAATTGAAACAGGAAGTCGAGGACGAACTGATGGGCAGTCCGGCCGTCGACGCGAATGGAATCGGCGTTGCCGTGGTCGACGGCGTCGTCACGATCAGCGGCCACGTGCCGGACTACGCGACGAAAGTCGCGGCGGAAAAATGTGCGATGAGGATCGCCGGGGTCGTTGCGGTGGTGGTCAACATCGACGTAAAACTGCGCGAATCCGAGCGGCGAACGGACGAGGATATCGCTTTGAGTGTGCGCGCCGCTCTAGACTGGATCGCGGGCCTCGAAGAGCATGCGATCAAGATCAAGGTGGAAAAGGGTTGGGTGACATTGAGCGGCGAAGTCGACGACGGTTACCGCAGCCACATCGCCGAGAAGAATGTCGTTCATATGCGTGGTGTGACGGGCGTGACGAATAACATCCGGATCCGCGGCTCCGCCTCTCCGATCGACATCGAGTACAGCATCCGCAAAGCGATTCAGCGGCACACCGATCGCGAGTTGAAGCATGTGGGCGTGGAAGTCGACGACGGCAAGGTGACCCTGTCGGGGCGCCTCAGTTCGACCATCGAGCGTTCCATCGTGACGGGGGCCGCGCGTTCGACTCCGGGCGTGAGGGCGGTGGTCGACCGTCTTGTGATCGGCTGACGGGGCAGGCCGCTGCCGCCGCGTTCCTGCCGTTGTTGCCGGTTTTCATACGCGGCGCTTGCGTGGTTTGAGCCGTGTGCGGCGCACGCCTCGCCACCCTTCAGCAGGCTCGCCAGGCAACGCGGCCGGATTGCCGGCCCGGGCGGTTTCAGCGAGGTGCGGCGCCAGACCCGGCGCCACTGCCTTGACAGGGCGATTGCGCATCGACTCCTTCATGCCAACGGACGATGGCGGACCAGATGTCCGCCGCCGTTTCGCAGAAACTGAATAACGCAGTGTCCTGAGGCGCGATCATGCCTTCGCCGATCAGAAACTCGAAATTGATCGCGCGGCGCCAGAACGATTCACCGACGAGCACGACAGGTAGCCGCCGGATCTTGTTCGTTTGCAGCAGGGTCAACACTTCGAACAACTCATCACAGGTTCCAAAGCCGCCGGGAAAGAACACGGCGGCTTGCGCGCGTTCCAACAGATGGAGCTTGCGAATGGCGAAATAGTGAAGCTTGAAGCAGAGTTCCGGCGTCAGATACGCGTTGGGTTCCTGCTCGCGTGGCAATGCGATATTCAGGCCGATGCTCGGCGCCTCGCGCTCGTACGCACCTCGATTGGCGGCTTCCATGATGCCCGGGCCGCCGCCCGTGACGACGGCGAGCGCCGACAGCGCCCCCGCGCACCGTGCGCTGCCGACAATGCGGCCGAATTTGCGCGCGATGCCGTAATAGCGGCTGCGCCTGAGCAGTTGCTCCGCGACTTGCAGTGCGCTCTCGCCGCCGGGTTCGCCGGGCCGGCTTTCAAGCGCCCGCCGCGCCTGCGCAACCCGGCGACGCGCCGCCGCCGGCGCGATGATCCGGGTGCTGCCATACACCACGATCGTGTGGTCTATCGCATGTCGCTGCAGCGTCTCTTCGGTCTTCCAGTAGTCGAGTTGCAGACGGATGCCGCACATTTCCGGGCGTCGCAGAAAAGCGAGGTCTTCGTCCGCCTCCAGATAGGTGGGACTTTCGATCATACGGCGCACGCGCGCCGAACGTTCGGACGGCGCATCTGCGCGGACGCGCGGCGCGCGTCGCACGGAGTCGGGCAAGGCGGGCGGATCCTGACACTGCGCACGCGTGTGATCGGCACGATTGCCGGCCGCCGTGCCGGGATGCGTCGCCGCGTTCTTATGGATGGTGGTCATGCGCGTTCCCGCCCGGTTGGTTGCCGCAAAGCCGTCATTGAAAACCCGGTTGGCCGATTTGCCCGGTGTTTTGCGGAACGCGGCGAAGCTTGTCCGTGTTGAAGCCCATGGCGGCGAGCCGGGCAAGCATGCCAGCGTAAGTGGCTTCATCCATCTCCGGCGCGCGCGCGAGTACCCAGATCATGTTGCCGTCCGCCATGCAGCGAATCGTGTAGCGATACTCGGGGTCCACGTACGCGGTGACGACCACCACTTCGAACGGCCAGATCAGCCCCACTCGCCATTTTGTGTTGCCGGTTCCCGACATCACCTTCGCGACGAACTGGCTTCCCGTCGCCGGCTGGTCGAAGCCGTGACGCCGGCCGAGATACTTGTCGTCGATGCTGCCGTCGCCGCGCAACGTCCACTCGTCATAACTGCCGACATAGTCGGATTCGCTCAGAAACGGCG
Organism: Paraburkholderia aromaticivorans; assembly: GCF_002278075.1. Classification (NCBI taxonomy): domain Bacteria; kingdom Pseudomonadati; phylum Pseudomonadota; class Betaproteobacteria; order Burkholderiales; family Burkholderiaceae; genus Paraburkholderia; species Paraburkholderia aromaticivorans. The sequence continues at coordinate 2,946,134 of NZ_CP022989.1, forward strand.
TGTCCGCAATGACATACCAGCGTCCCATGTACCGTTGCAGATCGATTGGCGATCCCGCCACACAGGCGGACCGGGACGCATGCGCTGGCGGCGGGGTCGCCGGATCATGCGCGCACCCTGCAACGAGGATGGCAAGCGAGGCGATGCACGCAATGGACTTGTGCATGGGGATTATCCGATTGAGCCGGCGTGGAGGACGACGTTCGTCGCTCGCGTGATTGTTATGATCATTCAATGGTTTTGTTCTGGCAATGCCGCGGACCCCGCCGTTAGCGACGCAGCCATCTTGCCCGCATCCCCTCGTACGAGCGTCCCGCCTGAGTCAGTCGGCTGGACAACCCGCTGACGTGCACGATTTCCTTGCGAAGGCGCGGATGAATGCAGGCGAGGCCGAGAATAAGAAACGCGCCTGGCAGCATCAAAACGCCCACGAGTATTGAGCTTCTCAACATATCGCCTCCTGAAGCTGATTGGATTCACCATGGATCGAGCATAAGGTTCGTGGCCCATGGCGGATTGATGTGTGTCAAGGCCACGGGTGGGCCCGCGGGATCGAATGCGACGGGTGCGTCGTCATGCTTGCGTTCCGGCCTCGCGAGCCGCCGGGTTGCGTCACGTCACACCATGCGAGGAACAGGCGAGCCACAATGCAGGCATCGGGCCGCATTCGCTGGAATCGCGGTGCTGTTTTTTGGCGACGCTCCACCCTTTGTACGGTGACAGGGCATGAAACATTTCGATGTATTCAATGGCGATGCCGACGGAATCTGCGCACTGCATCAGCTGCGCCTGGCGAAGCCAATGAATTCCTTGCTGATCACGGGCGTCAAGCGCGACGTCGAACTGCTCGCCCGCGTTCCGGTCGGGCCCGGCATAGCCGTGACCGTGCTCGACATTTCTCTGGACTCCAATCGGGCCGCGCTGCTCGCATTGCTTCGACAGGGGGCCGAAGTCGAGTACTTCGATCATCACTTTTGCGGGGTCGTTCCTGACGATCCCCACCTGAAGCCACACATCGACACGGCTCCAGAAATTTGCACGAGCCTGCTCGTGGATCGTCATGTGGGGGGGCAACACCGCCTTTGGGCGATCGTCGGCGCTTATGGCGACAACCTCTCGCACGCGGCCGGCAAACTTGCCGCGAGTTGTGCGCTTCGACCCGAGCAAGCCGACCAGTTGCGCGAGCTGGGAGAGTCGATCAATTACAACGCCTATGGAGAGAGTGAGGCAGATCTGCTGATCCCGCCAGCCAGGCTTTACGAAACGTTGCAGCCTTATTCCGACCCGTTCGACTTTGCGGCAAGCGAACCGATTGCGCGCACGCTCTGTGAAGCGCGACGCCGGGATATGGAACGGGCCCTGAGATTGCGGCCCGACTGCGCGACGGCAGGCGGCGCCCTCTATGTGCTGCCCAACGAAGCGTGGGCACAACGGGTGCGCGGCGTGTTCGGCAATTTTCTGGCGACGAGCGCGCCGTATCGTGCTCACGCCGTGCTGAGCCAGAGCGCTCAGGGGGACTACACCGTCAGCGTGCGCGCGCCGCTTGCCAATCCCTACGGCGCGGGCGACCTGTGCCGGCAGTTCGCAGGTGGAGGAGGGCGCGAGGCCGCGGCGGGTATCGGCCGGCTTCCGCACGATCGTCTGAGAGAATTTACCGTTGCATTTGAAAAGGCGTTCGGTGATGCGGGGCAGGCTCAGGCCGTTCGGCCATCCATGAAGTGACGTAACCGTGGACGAAGCGGCAAGCCGTTGATGGAGGACCCGTGTGCGGTCTTCCGACTTTTTGCGGAGGCGCTATGCCCTATCATTCCAACGCGGATCTACCGCCGTCAGTGCAAGGCCACTTGCCGGAGCACGCGCAGGATATCTACCGGGCCGCCTTTAATCACGCCTATGCGGCCCATTCGGAGGATGCGCGTTGCGAGGAGATTGCCCATCGGATTGCGTGGGCCGCTGTGAAGCGCTCCTACGTGAAGTACGACGGCACGTGGATTCTGCGGCAGTGAGGCGCGGGACGTTCGTCTCAAGGCGAGGCTTGCTGAGGCAAATGGATCGAGAACCAGGCCGCCGCAAGCCGTGCGACTTCTTCGAGCGTGCCGGGCTCTTCAAACAGATGTGTCGCCGCAGGCACGAGGATCATCTGGTGCTCGCACGCGAGCCGGAGCGCGGCCGCTTCGTTCAATTCGATCACCTGTCTATCCAGAGCGCCGACGATGAGGAGCGCGGGTGCCCGCACACGCGGGAGCGCGTCATCGGCAAGGTCCGGGCGGCCACCACGCGACACGACGGCGCGCACTCGCGCCGGCCGTGCCGCGGCCGCGATCAGCGCGGCCGCGGCACCTGTGCTGGCGCCGAACAGACCGACGTCGAACGCGGCGGTTGCCGGCAGAGCCGCCAGCCAGTCGATCGCGTCAGTCAGGCGGCGCGCGAGGAGTGGGATATCGAAACGGTAGAGACCTGTCTCGACATCCTGATCATTTTCGTCAGCTGTCAACAAGTCGAAGAGCAGGGTCGCCAGCCCGGCCTGCCGCAGCACCGCCGCGACTTCCTGGTTGCGGTGGCTGAAGCGGCTGCTGCCGCTGCCGTGGGCGAACGCGACCACGGCGCGCGATTTTTCGGGCATGGCGAGCATGCCTTGCAGCAGTACATCGCCAGAAGGTATCGATACATCCCGCGTCTGAATCTCGTGCATTGGGCGCCTCCACCTTGCATCGCTGCGGCTAGTTCGCCTGCTCGGGTTCCTCACGCCGGTGCCAGTGAGCCGGCGCTTCGATCGGCTCCAGGGCGCTCGTCTCATCAAGATGAAACACCGCATCGAACTGGTTTGAAATAGACGCCCAGAAATAGTGACTCTCGCGTTCGGTCCGCGGCAGGTAGATCACCCCGATGGCCCGTTCGAGCAAGGCTTCGCGAAGCGGTTCCTCCGCGGCCCCAGCCAGCGGCAGAAAGAATCGGTCCAGCCCGGTGCTGTGAAACAGGTATTCATAGCTGTCGTGCCGCGCGGGGCGCACCCACTTGTGCTCGACTTCGCCGTCCCACTGAGAGGCGGCCGACACGTATCCGGTATAGGTGGTGAAGCCGATCAACAGCGCCTCGGCGCCGACCGTTTCGCGCACCAGCTGACCGAGATTCCACTCGCCGCGCGTATGGGATTCCGTTGCGCGCGCATCGCCCAGGTGCGAATTGTGTGCCCAGACGACGACCCGACCGTGTCCGCCTCGCCGAACCCGATAGCGGGCGAGAGCGGATAGTGTGCGGTGCATGTGCGCGTCACGCAGATTCCAGGTGTTCAGGCGTCGCCCGAACATCGAACGGTAGTAGTTTTCGGCGTCGACGACGACTTCGGCGTTCTGTTGCGCAAAGAACTGTGCGTCGAACGCCGCAAGGCCGTCTTGCGAGAGATGGAGGAGCGCGTCGGCGCGCAGCCGCAGCAGTTGGGCGACTACACCTTCGCGCGCATCGGGCCGGGCGCCGACCGCAGCGGCATACCCATAGGCTTGAGGTTCGCGTACGTGGTCGAGCGCCGCGTAACGCCGGCGCGCCAGCGCGGCCTGCTCGGGATCGATCGGATCGAGATAGCGGATCACCGCATCGGCCGACTGGTACATGCTGTACAGATCCAGTCCATAAACGCCGACCCGTTCTTCGACTGGCAGCGACGCATTGTGGGCGCGCAGCCAGACGATGAAGTCGCGCATTTCACGATTGCGCCACATCCAGGTAGGGAATCGCTGGAAGTCGTCGAGCGCGGTGTTCGCGTCGGCATCGCCTTCGCCTTCGCCTTGCACGAAGCGGTTCACGCGCCAGGTATCGGGCCAGTCGCCTTCGATCGCGACCGCGTCGAAGCCACCTTCGGCAATCAGGCGCCGCGTGATCCGTGCCCGCATCCTGTAAAAGTCCTGCGTGCCGTGAGATGCTTCGCCGAGCAGCACGAACTTGCGATCGCGCGCCATCTCCAGCAAGTCGTCATAGTCGCTGTCGTTGTCATCGAGCCGTTGCGCGAGTTCGCGCACGGCGAGAAAAGGCGTGGCGGGCGTGTGCATTACAGCGTGTCCTGTCGTGGCTGGGCGAGAAGCGCGCGGACTTCAGCGTCGTTCGTCTGCCCGAATAGCTGATAGAACTGGCTGACACCGCCGAAATGACGCGCGAGGTGGATGCAGACCAACTGATCGGCAAGGCCGGCCAGCCGTGTCGCCGTGCTCTCCGGCGCGACCGGCACGGCAACCACGATTCGAGCCGGCTTGCTGGTCCGTAGCGCGTCGATGGCGACGCGGACCGTTGCGCCGGTGGCGATGCCGTCGTCGACGACGATCACCGTTCGTCCCTCGAGGTTCAGCGGTGGACGCTGGCCGCGATATAGCGCTTCTCGCCGCGCCAGTTCGCGGCGTTCGTCGTTGAGCACGGTGACCACTTGCGGCTGGGTGACGCCCGCCATCCGGATCGTCTGCTCGTCGAGATAGAGCGCGCCACCGGAGGCGATCGCGCCCATGGCCAGTTCCGGATAGTGCGGCACGCCCAGCTTGCGCACGATCAATACGTCGAGCGGGACGCGCAACGCCTGCGCGACTTCGTAGCCGACCGGCACGCCACCGCGCGGCAACGCCAGTACGATCACATCGTCGCGTCCCGCGTATTCGCTCAGTTGCCGTGCGAGCATGCGGCCTGCATCGGCGCGATCGCGGAACGGAGGTTCTGAATCAATCCAGTTCGAAATCATGGCATCACCGCTTCAGCCAGTGGTCCGCCTGTCCTGCGAAGATATCCTGCCATTTCCCGTCTCCCTCTGGATCCGCGGCACAGCCGTCCTCGTCACTCACCTGATCGATATCTCGCGGTAGAGCCGTTCAATTTCCCCGCGCTCGCAGAGCGCCGTGCCCGGACCGAGCACAGTCGCCGACGCTGCCGCCATGCCGTAGCGAAACGCTTCGTCGATACCGGCATGTCGATTCAGGGCCCAGATCAGCGCACCGACAAAGCTGTCACCGGCGCCGATCGAACTGGACACTTTCACCGGCAGTCCCGCCGCCCGCCAGCACCGTTCGGCCGTGACCAGCAGCGCGCCTTGCTCGCCGAGCGTCAGAGCGACTATCCGGGCACGCCCGGCGCGCACGAGGTCCTGCGCGGCGTCGATCCATTGCGCTTCTTCGAGCAGCGGCCGGCCGGTGAGATCGCGCAACTCGTTCAAGCTGGGCTTGACGAGCCAGACGCCCGCGTCGAGCGCCGCGACGAGTGCGGGGCCCGAGGTGTCGAGCACGACTCGCGTGTCCTGCGCGGATGCGAGGTGGGCGAGCCGCGCGTAAATATCGACCGGGGCGCCGGGAGGCAGACTGCCACTGAGCACCAGGTAGCGCGGCGGCACGTTCAGCGCATTCATCTCGTCGATGCAGCGTTGCCATTCCAGCGCGGCGAGCGTCGGACCCGGCAGCACGAAGCGATATTCAAGGCCGGTGGATTGCTCGTGGACAGAGAAATTCTCGCGCGTCTCCCCGGCGATCTCGATGCAGACGCCGGTGAACGCTTCGGCGTCCAGCAGCCGTCTGAGCATCTGGCCGGTTGCGCCGCCCGCGAGATAGAAGGCTGAGCAATCTCCGCCAAGACGCTGTATGACGCGCGCGACGTTGATCCCGCCGCCGCCTGGATCGCGCCGGGCGGCGCTGCATCTGAGCTTGCGGGTATCGACCACCCGTTCGATCGATGTCGCGACATCGACGGCGGGGTTGAGCGTTATCGTCACGATTTCCGGCATGATCGGCCCATCTCCTTCGATACGGCGCGGCGTCCGGCTAGGCCGCCGAACCCGCCAACGCGTGTTGCTCGGCGGCGGCCACGCGCCGTTTGACCGCAATGAAGCTATCGGGGCTCACCGACATCGAGTCGATGCCGCATTCGACCAGAAATCCGGCGAACTCGGGATGGTCGCTCGGCGCCTGCCCGCACAGACCGATATGCACGCCGGCCTTGTGCGCCTGATCCACCACGCTCTCGATCATCCATCTGACCGCGTCGTCCTGTTCGTCGAACAGTTCGGCGAGTTCGACCGAATCGCGATCCACGCCCAGGGTCAACTGCGTCAGATCGTTGCTGCCGATGGAGAAGCCATCGAAGCGTTGCGCGAAAGCCTTCGCCAGAATCACGTTGGACGGGATCTCGCACATCACATACACCGCGAGACCTGCTTCCCCGCGTTTCAGGCCGTTTTCCGCCATGACCTCGAGTACGCGGTCGGCTTCTTTCGTCGAACGGCAGAACGGAATCATGACAACCACGTTGTCAAAGCCCATGTCGTTGCGCAGGCGGCGGATAGCCTGGCACTCCAGCGCAAAACCATTGCGATAGCGCGCCGAGTAGTAGCGCGAGGCGCCGCGAAAGCCGAGCATCGGATTTTCTTCCTTCGGCTCGAACTCCGACCCGCCGATCAGATTCGCGTACTCGTTCGTTTTGAAATCGCTCATGCGAACAATCACCGGGTGGGGATATTGAACGGCGGCAATCCGTCCCAACCCCCGCGCGAGCCGGTCCACGAAATACTCCGTGCGCGGTTCGTAGCCGGCGGTCAATTCCGCAATGGTTTTTTTTGCGTCCTCGTCCTTCAGCGTGTCGTAGCGGACAAGGGCCATCGGATGAATCTTGATATGGTTGCTCACCACGAATTCCATGCGCGCGAGACCTACGCCGTCGGCGGGGATGCGCCACCAGCGGAATGCCGCGGCCGGATTGGCGAGGTTCAGCATGATTCTGGTGCGCGTGGCGGGGATGTTGTCGAAGTCGATCTCCTCGACTTCGTAGTCGGCCGTGCCTTCGTACACGAATCCCTCGCGGCCTTCGGCGCACGATACCGTGACGTTCTGCTCATCATGCAGCACGTGGGTCGCATTACCCGCGCCGACGATAGCCGGAAGACCGAGCTCGCGGCTCACAATCGCAGCGTGCGAGGTGCGCCCGCCATGATCAGTGACGATCGCGGCCGCGCGTCGCATGAGGGGCACCCAGTCGGGGTCCGTCGTTCGCGTGACGAGGATCGCTCCGTCGACGAAGCGATCCGCCTCGCGCGGGCTGTCGATCACGCACACCGCGCCGGCCGCAACGGCTTCGCCGATGCTCACGCCGGACACGAGCTTGCGGCCGGTCTTCTTGACGTGATACGTCTTGACGGCACTGGCCTCGCGGCGCGACTCGACAGTTTCCGGCCGGGCCTGGACGATGAAGATTTCATCGGTGCGGCCGTCTTTGGCCCATTCGATGTCCATTGGCTGGCCGTAGTGGTTCTCGATGGCGCACGCCCATCGCGCCAGCGTGAGAATCTCCTGATCACCCAGTACGAACGCCGCGCGCTCAGCCTTCGAGGTCGGCACGTTGCGGGTGGGCCGCTCGCTCTCGTTCGTGTAGATCATCTTCAGACCCTTGCCGCCCCGTTTCTTTTCGATGATGGGCGACAGTTTCGGGTCGGACAGCAGGGGTTTGAACACTTCATACTCGTCGGGATCGACCGTGCCCTGCACGACATTTTCGCCGAGGCCCCAGGCCGCGTTGATCAGGACAATCTTCTCGAAGCCGGTTTCCGTGTCGATGGAGAACATGACGCCGGCCCCGCCGAGGTCCGAGCGCACCATGCGCTGCACGCCGACCGAGAGCGCGACCTTCAGGTGGTCGAAGCCTTTTGCCTGGCGATAGCTGATCGCGCGGTCCGTGAACAGCGATGCATAGCAACGCCTGCAGGCTTCGAGCAACGCGCGTTCGCCCCTCACGTTCAGAAACGTCTCCTGCTGCCCGGCGAAGCTCGCGTCCGGCAGATCTTCGGCGGTCGCGCTCGATCGCACGGCCACGTCCATGTCGGTCAAGCCGGCGCGGCTGTTCAGTTCCGCATAGTTGCGCCGAATGGCTTGAGCCGTGTCGTCGGACCATTCACCTCTCAGGATGGCGCGACGGATGGTCTGCCCGGCTTCGGCCAGAGAGACCTTGCCGTCGGCAAGGTCCGCAAGCGCGGACGAGAGCGTCCCGGTCAAGCCATTCGCTTCGATGAAATGCCGGTAGGCGTGCGCTGTGATGGCGAACCCTGGCGGAACCTTGATGCCGCGCGCCCCGAGATTCGCCACCATTTCACCGAGCGAGGCGTTCTTGCCGCCGACGCGGGGGACATCGCTGCGCCGCAACGACTCGAACCAGACAACGTGCTGATCGTCCATGTGCTTCTCCTTTGCGGCGGCCGGATACGATATGCCGGCAAAGGCCCGTATCTGCCGCGACTGGCAACACGGGCCGCGCCTATCGGCCCTGGCCCGGCGTCAAATCGTCAGGAAGCCCTGAAAGATCCAGGGCAGCTTCAACTGGGAAGAATGGTTCGGCTCGCCGAGCGGGCCGGTGCAGGAGCCGGAGAAGCCAGGACTGCCGTCGGACGAAAACGCCGGCACGAATGAATAGACGTCGTTGATCGTGACCAGAAAGTCGGGGTTGAACCGCGAAGGCGCGTAGATGGAAACGTTCCTGAAAAACTTGAGCGACGGCTCATCGAGCAGTGCGTCGGGCGTCGAAGCAGTCAACGGCTCGGCGGTGTCGTAATGCGCGGGCAACTCGTAGCGAAACTTGCCGTGGCTCACGGTTTCTGGCGGGGTGAAAGTGAGTTGTACGCCGGGATAGCACAAAGCGTAAGCCGGCGGCGCAACAGGTCCTTCCGGTCCGACAAGAAGGGGCGGATAGGCCCATAGGGCGAGCGTCAGCGGGCTCGTCCGCTGAGCGAAATATTCGGCCAGCCAGTTCATGTTGTCTCCTCCTAGGGGCACACGGGTATCGTCGTTCCATCGCTCGCCAGACTCGACAGCGTCGGGTGTTCACGACGTCATGCAAATGCGGATCGAGCCGCGCATTGAACGCGCATTGAAGCGCGCGGTCCGCAGCGCTTCGCCGCGACTGTTTCAGCATAGGTGCGGGGCTTTGCGGTCCGTTGATGTGCATCAACCATGGGGTCACTGCCGTGGCCGAACGCCGCAAGGCAGCGCACGGGACCGGCGTGGTCCGGGCGTGCTTGACTTGAGTCAATCGGGATTCTCCGGCGCGGGACTATGGTTCACGCATCCGTTGCCGGATTCTTTCGCATTCACGGCGCACATCGCCCACCGGGAAGGGCGTGCAACGGCAGGAGATACCGATGAAATCAGATCTCGAACTCAAGCACGACGTGGATCAGGAGTTGCTTTGGGATCCTGCGCTCGATGCCAGAAACATCACCGCCACGGTGCTCAACCGCATCGTCACCCTCGAAGGTTCCGTGAACAGTTGCGCCCAGAAACTCGCTGTGCAGAAAGCCGTGCAGCGGGTAGCCGGCAGTCGCGCGGTCGTGCTCGACCTGGTGGTCCGTGCGCCGTCTCCGTTGAGGCATACCGACGAAGATCTGGCCGCCGCGATCGTGTCGGCGTTGAACTGGCAGGAAGGGCTTCCCGAGGACGCGATCAGCGTGGTGGTGGAGCACGGATGCGTCACCCTGACCGGCGCGGTGGACTACGGCTTCCAGCGCCAGATGGCCGAAGGGCTCGTGACCCGAATGCGCGGGGTCGTGGGCGTGGCCAATCAGATCGAGGTGCGCATCGATCCGGTTGCCGCCGATGTCAGCAAGCAGGTTGCTGAAGCATTGCAACGGCGTTCGCGCCATGAGTCGGACGGTATTTCAGTCGACGTGCACGATGGCGTGGTCCGCTTGACCGGCGTGGTCGACTCGCTGCTCGAGAAGCGGGTGGCATGCGGTGTCGCCTGGGGCACCAAGGGAGTCCGGTGGGTGGTCGACCAGCTGGTCGTCGCGTGAATTGCGGCGGCACAGGTGGCGCGCGCCGGCACTTCTTCATTTGATCTGAATCACCGAGGGCGCGGTGCGCCTTCTCCGCCTGTTCGCAGCGACTGCGACTTTTACGGACTTTTACGATGAGGGGCTCTGAAATGACCACGATACAAGCACGCGTGAAGCGCAAACAGATGCGCCGCGACATGCAGCCGCAAGCCCATATCCACGACAGCTACCGGCCGCGCGGACGAAACGCCGGTGCATCGCGCTGCCCGGACTGCGGCGCGATCTACGACGGCGGCCGCTGGACGTGGCGCGTCTCGGCCGAGCAGATGCATCAGTTGCAATGCCCGGCGTGCAAGCGGATCCACGAGCAGGCGCCAGCCGGAGAAATCACTTTCGACGGCGACTACTTGCTGGACCGCAAAGACGAAGTTCTGGCGCTGCTTCATCACCAGGCGGATGGCGAGAGCAAGGAGCATCCGCTGGAACGCATCATGGATATACAGCAGAACCCGGAGCATATCGTCGTGCAAACCACGGGGCCGCATCTGGTGCGCCGGCTCGGCGCGGCCATGTTGCATGCGCATCAGGGGACGCTGGAGATCAGCTATCGGGATAACGAAGGGCTGCTGCGCGCCCATTGGGCCCGTTCTTCGGTCAAATGACGGGCGAGGCCGGTTTTTTCCCGCAGTCTGGTGATCGACGCAAATGGCGATGAATGAAAAATCCAGTTTCACCGGCGTACTGATACCGCTCGGCGTCATCATGCTGCTGCTGGCGCAGATCTTCCTGTACCGGCAGCCGAGCGAAGCGATCGCGTACAGCGACTTTCACCGGCTGCTGGTCGCCCGGCAACTCGACAATCTGGAGATCGGTTCGGATCAGATTACCGGCAGCGTGCGGATGCCCGGTGCGGCGCCTTTGCTGCCGGCATCCGCGGCCAGCGGGCTCGCCGCCAATGGCGAACCGTGGCGCTTTTCGACCGTGCGGGTGAGCGACGATCATCTGATCGAGGATCTGGCCGCCGCGGACGTCCGCTACACGGGTGTGGCCGACAGGATCGGGTTGGCGGCCGTGCTCGGCTGGATCGTCCCCGTCCTGATGCTTGCGGCCGTCTGGAGCGTGTTCCTGCGAGGCGGCGGTGGCGGCTTGCGCGATTTCAGCGGGATCGGCAAAAGCAAGCCGAGGATCTACGTGGCGCAGGATACCGACGTCACGTTCGACGACATTGCCGGCATTGACGAAGCGAAGGCCGAACTGAAGCAGCTCGTCGAATTTCTGCGTAACGCCGAGCGTTACCGCCGTCTGGGCGGCAAGATTCCCAAAGGGGTCCTGATCGTCGGCGCGCCGGGTACAGGCAAGACCTTGCTGGCCAAGGCCGTGGCGGGGGAGGCGGGCGTGCCGTTCTTTTCGATCAGCGGGTCGGCGTTCGTCGAGATGTTCGTGGGCGTCGGGGCGGCGCGGGTGCGCGACCTGTTCGAGCAGGCACAGAAGAAGGCGCCGTGCATTGTGTTCATCGACGAACTGGATGCGCTGGGCAAAGTGCGCGGCGCCGGTGTGACATCCGGCAACGACGAGCGCGAGCAAACCCTGAATCAACTGCTGGTCGAGATGGACGGATTTCAGCCGAATTCCGGCGTGATCATCCTCGCGGCGACCAATCGTCCGGAAACGCTCGATCCGGCCTTGCTGCGCCCTGGACGCTTCGACCGGCATATCGCCATCGACCGCCCCGACCTCAACGGGCGCCGCCAGATTCTGCTGGTTCATGTGAAGAAAGTGACCTTGGCCGCGGACGTCGATCTGGCCGAAATTGCCTCGCGCACACCCGGTTTCGCCGGAGCCGATCTCGCCAACGTGGTCAACGAGGCGGCCTTGCATGCGGCCGAACTCGACAAAGCCGCGGTCGACATGGCGGACTTCGACGAAGCGATCGACCGGGCAATGACGGGCATGGAGCGCAGAAGCCGCGTGATGAACGAACAGGAAAAGATCACCATCGCCTACCACGAAGCGGGGCACGCGCTGGTCGCGCTGAGCCGCCCGCATTGCGACCCCGTCAAGAAGGTGTCGATCATTCCACGTGGAGTCGCCGCTCTGGGCTATACGCAGCAGGTGCCGACCGAAGACCGCTACGTGTTGCGCAAGAGCGAACTGCTGGACCGGCTTGACGCGTATCTCGGCGGCCGGGTGGCGGAGGAAATCGTCTTCGGCGATGTGTCGACCGGCGCCGAAAACGATCTGGATCGCGCAACGACGCTGGTTCGGCATATGGTGACGCGCTATGGAATGAGCGAACCGTTGGGGCTTTTCACGTTCGACAGCAGTGATCCCGGCCTGGCGTATCCGTCGGCGGCAGGGCGAGGCGAGCGCTTTAGCGAGAGCACCGCGAAGCTGGTCGACGACGAAGTTCGACGCGCCCTCGCCGAGGCGCACGAACGCGTGACGCGCACGCTCGCCGATCGCCGCGAGCAACTGGACCGCATCGCGAGGCGCTTGCTCGAGTGCGAAGTGCTGGACGAGGCCTGTTTGCTGCAGTTGATGGCCGGCGGCGCCGTGCCCGCCACCGCGCCGCAACAAGGCGCGCCGGACGAACCCGGTGTGATGCAAGGGGTGTCTGGTAGCGCGGCGCCCGAGGCGCAGACCGAGGGCAGCTCGTCTCCCGTCGCGCAACACGGCTGACCTGAATCGCGGTGCCCCAAACGACTATCGGCCGCCCGGCGGCTGCAACGTGCGATAAAGCGGCCCGGCACGTCAGCGAATGGAGCGCCAGAAAGCCGCCAGGGCAGGGTGGATGACATCGTGCCATTTCGGCCCGGTGAACAGGTCGTAGTGGTCGCAATTCTCAACCGTCAATCTCTGCCGCATGGCCGACGCAATGCCGCTGCAAAGCGTTTGGGCAGCATGTGTCTGACCCGCTCCGGTGATGTCGTCACGAGCCCCTTCCACGGTGCAGAGCGCCGTCGAAACGATGTCCTGAGGCCGCACGGGGTGCGGGCCCACCTGCCAGTTGCCGCAGGCGAGCGAGCATTCCTGAAAAAAGACCCGGATAGAGTCGAGAAAATAATCCTCGGTCATGTCGAGCACGGCGGCATATTCGTTCAGGCGCCGCCGCGCACTCGCAATCGCGCGCTCATCGCCCGAGCACTGGGCGGCCCAGTAGCTTGATTCGAGTGCCCATTGCCGCTCGGGGTTGGCGGCGACGAACGCCGCGTGCTGGATAAACCCCGGGTAGACGCGCCGGCCCGCACCGGGATGCGGCGGCGGGACCGTGTCGATCGCCATGTTGCGAAACCAGTCGGGTGAATGGGTTCGCGCAAACCTGCCGATCTGCGTCGGGGCGATACGTGCATCGATCGGGCCGCCTGCCAGCGTGATGCTGCGCGCGGGCGCTTCACCCGCGCTCGCCGCGAGCGCGGTTGCCGCGAGCGCGGGGCCGGTTGCCTGACAGACGGCGACGATGTGCAGGGCGGAGCCACCCGCCGCGCGCAAAAACCGCTGGATCACGAGAACATAGTCATCGAGTCCGAATGGCCCGGCGTCTAACGGCACGTCGCGAGCGTTGGCCCAGTCGGTGACATAGACGTCGCTGTCCTGCAGCAGCGCTTCGACCGCTTCGCGCAACATCACCGCGTGGTGGCCCGCCAGCGGTGCGCAGAGAAATATGGCGGGCGTCTCGCCGCCCTGTTCGGGCAGGAGCGCCGCAGCATCCGGCGCGCGGCTGAACTTGCGCAGCGTGCAAAACGGCGTGCGCTCGATCACCTGCTCGACGACGGGAATATCCCGTGCGCCGATTCGTACCGTGGTGATGTCGAAAGGCGGCGGCTCCGTTGGTGGTTGAATCAGGCGATAGAGCCAGTCGTAACCCACCGCGGTGGCTCGCGACTCGCCGGGCTCCGTGCTGCCGCCGACAGCCGGCAGATTCCATGCGCCGAGCATGCGCATCAGGTTGCGCTGCGTTTCCAGCCATGCGTACCACATGCTGCCTCCCTGGGCTTGTCTCGGACCCGTCAATCGATACCGGCGCCGGTTGTCATTGTGCTGGCGAACTCACGCGCGCGTTGCTCGCGATGTCACGCCCGGCCGGGTAAGCGATCCGGAAAAATCCTTCGCATAGCCGGGGATAACGTTGCGCCGGCCAGTTCTCATGGGGTTGACCGGGATCAATGATCCAGGGTTCACAACGAATACTGTTGGTTTGCGGGGCTCGAACGGCTCGCGCCGGGCGGCGTGTGTCGATACTTCCGCTCATCAGCCCAGTCCATGGGGTCATTAGAACAGGGAGAAGGCTCAATGCGCACCCTATGTCTTGGTTTGCTGGCTGTCATCGTCGTGATGGTCTCCGGATGCGGCTACAACGCCATTCAGAGGCAGGACGAGCAGGTCAAGGCAAACTGGTCGGAGGTCGTCAACCAGTACCAGCGTCGCGCCGACCTGGTACCGAACCTCGTGAACACGGTGAAGGGCGTTGCAGGCCAGGAGCGCTCGGTGCTGATCGGCGTCACCGAGGCGCGCGCGCGTGTCGGATCGGTACAGGCAACGCCGGAGCTCCTGAACGACCCGCAGGCGTTCGCCCGTTTCGAGTCGGCTCAGGCGCAATTGTCGAGCTCGCTCGCGCGACTGCTCGTCGTCTCCGAGGCGTACCCGCAGTTGAAGTCGGACGCCAGTTTCCGCGACCTGCAGGCACAACTCGAAGGCACCGAAAACCGCATTGCGGTGGCCCGAAACCGCTATATCAAATCAGTGCAGGACTACAACACGACGGTCCGGTCGTTCCCGTCCAATCTCACGGCCAGTCTGTTCGGCTACAAGGAAAAGCCCAATTTTTCGGTCACGAACGAAGCGGAGATCGCCCGGCCTCCGCAGGTCGATTTCAATACGGCGCCCACGCCGGCAAGCGGAGCGGCCAATTGAACATCCTGAAACTGGCCGGCGCATGGCTGCTGGCGTTGTGCGCATTCCTGCCGCCCGGCGCTCGCGCGCAAGTGCCGGTTCCGGCGCTGACCGCGCATGTCACGGACGTGACGGGCACCCTCGCCGACGCTCAACGCGCTTCGCTCGAACAGACCTTGCAGGCGTTCGAGGCAAAAAAGGGCAGTCAGATTTCCGTGCTCATGGTGCCGACCACCGCGCCCGAAACCATCGAGCAATATTCGCTTCGCGTCGTCGAGCAATGGAAGCTGGGCCGCAAGAACATCGATGATGGCGTGCTGCTGATCATCGCGAAAGACGACCGGACGCTGCGCATCGAAGTCGGCTATGGGCTCGAAGGCGCGCTGACCGACGCAACCAGCAGCCGCATCATCAACGAGACGATCGTCCCCCGGTTCAGGCAGGGCGACTACTACTCCGGCGTCGCCGCCGGCCTCGACAGCATCATGCGGGTCATCGATGGCGAGCCGTTGCCGCCGCCGAACCGGCCTGCCGGCGGCACGGCGCAGCTTGCACACTATTTGCCGGTTCTTTTCGTGCTGACGCTTGTCGCGGGCGGTCTGTTGCGCGTGTTGCTGGGGCGGCTGCCCGGCGCCATCGTGACCGCAGGCGCGGTTGCGGTGGTGGCCTGGATGTTGTCAGGCGCGCTGTTCATCGCCGCCGTCGCCGGCGTGATCGCCTTCGCGTTCACGCTGCTCGGCAGCGGTCTGGGCGCGAACGCGGGCGCTCGCGTGATCGGCGGGCAGCCCGGCAGGTTCGGCGGCGATTCCGGCCGCACCCTCTTCAGGGGCGGTGGCGGCGGATTCGGCGGCGGTGGCGCGTCGGGCAGGTGGTAGCCATGGATCTCGAACGGATCGTCAGACATTTGTTCCTGACCCGCTGGCATGTGAACCGGGCTTTCCCTGTCTCCGTGTTGCGCGCGATCGAACAAGCCGTCCGCGACAGCCATCGCGCGCATATGGGGCAGATCCGCTTTGCCGTCGAAGGCACGCTTCACATCGCGGCGCTATGGGAAGGGATATCGGCGAGAGAACGCGCGATCGACGTTTTTTCTCAATTGCGAGTCTGGGATACCGAGCACAACAATGGGATACTGATCTATCTGCTGCTCGCCGATCATGATGTGGAGATCGTGGCCGACCGGGGCGTGCATGCGAGGGTCAAACCGGGCGAGTGGGAAGCCATCTGCCAGCGAATGGAGGCGGAATTCAAACGTGGTAATTACGAGGCCGGCGTGCTGAGCGGCGTCGGACTGGTGACGGAGCTGCTCAGGCAGCATTTCCCCGCACAAGCGGGAATGGGCGAGGAACTGCCGAGCAAGCCCGCTATTCTCTGACCCGGCGCCCGCGTGCAGCGGCCGGGCGAGGTTTCCTCGAACGAGCGGCCGCCGGGTGGCGTGCGGATAGTCCGTTCGCGCCTCAGGTCGACACGCGCGGGGCTCGAACAGGTACTGAGTGCAGGGAGTGGAAAACGTGAAAGATGCGTACGAGCGGCGTGCATTGCTGCTTCATCTTGGCGATGTGCTGGAGACGGTCAACCGTCTCATGACTTGCAACGCTGACAGGCAGACCGTGCGCGAGGTGGTCGCCGCGAATGATTCGCTCGAGGGCTTGCCGCTGCTGTTGCAGATATCGCCCTCGATGACTACGCGGGACTTCGTCGAGCATGCCTGCGCGGCGTTTGATTCGTGGCCCAAGGCGTTGCTTGAATTGGAACTTGATCGCGAGTACCTCGCGCGTACGGTTCGGGAGGCGCTTTTTGCGGGCAATGCGCAAGGCTGGCAGGCGTACGTCGCGACGCTGCGCGAGGCGGTTGCGTGGTTCGGCACGGGGCTGGAGACCATTGAGGAAATTCAACCTGGCGAGGCCGCCGCG
Organism: Paraburkholderia aromaticivorans; assembly: GCF_002278075.1. NCBI lineage: Bacteria > Pseudomonadati > Pseudomonadota > Betaproteobacteria > Burkholderiales > Burkholderiaceae > Paraburkholderia > Paraburkholderia aromaticivorans. Next base: position 2,962,712 of record NZ_CP022989.1, read on the forward strand.
AGTGGCGATACGGATGAGCCGGAGCCTCTCGCCCGCGACGCGCAGATGGCGCGTCCGCATGCCGCCGATATCGAACGCGATGATGGCGACCGGTCACCGGCTTCGCGTGAGAGTGTGGAAAGCGACCCGCGCCTTTATCCGTCGTGGCCCTGGAAATCTGGCGGGTGACGGTCTGATCAGATGATGTTGCGCGCCAGCTTGATTCAGCACAAAGCAGGTCGGGCGACAGCGGGATAAGGTTTGTCTGGGGGTGGGGACCCCCAAGGAGTAGCGTGTTAAGCCCGGCTCGTCCGGGCTTTTTTTTGCCCTCTTTCGTGGGGACGGCGCGATTGTCAGCCTCGCCCTCGACCCCGGTTAGCCTGCGCTGTCGCCCAGTGCTTCGTTTCACGCTGCCCAGACTCGGACTCAGCGCCGACTCTGCTGCGGGCGCTTCGTTCCCTCAACGGGTTGGCGTGACTCAAGCCAGAGCGCATTGACTATGCCGAACGAAAGCGCCACTCCAATCCCCAGAATCCAGCTGAAATACCACATCGTGTGCTCCCAGTCGTTCAGGTCTAGTGATGTGCGCGAAATTGCGCGCCCGTGCCGATCAATACATCGAATGGTGATTTTCTTCGAGCGCGGCGGCGGTCACCTTGCCGCGCATCACGCGATACACCCAGCTCGTGTAGATCAGGATGATCGGCAGGAACACGATCACGGCGATCAGCATGATCTGCAGCGTCATGCGGCTCGAGGTCGAGTCCCAGGCGGTGAGGCTGCTGCGGCCGTCGAGCGAGGAGGGCATGATGAACGGGAACATCGAGAAGCCCGCTGTCAGGATCACGCCGATGATCATCAGCGAGGTTGCGAGAAACGCGCTCTTTTCAAAGCGCGAACGCGCGAGCAGCGCGGCCAGCACGCCGCCCACCACACCCGCGACGGGCGCGGCCGCCATCCACGGATAGGTGGCGTAGTTGGTCAGCCACAGGCCCGGTGCGCCGATCACGCTTTTCAGCAGCGGATTGGCGACCGTGTCGAGCGGCGCCTCGTTGATCAGCTGATAGCCGCCGATCATCGTGGCGATCAGCGCGCCGGCAATCAGGAACAGCACCACGGCCGAGAACGACGCGATGCGCAGCGCCAGCGACGCGCGCGCGGCCACGATATCGTCCGCCTTCATCTTGACGAAGGCGGCGCCATGCGCGGCCAGCATCGACACGCTGACGAGCCCGCACAACACCGCGAACGGGTTGAGCAGCGCGAAGAAGCCGCCGTGGTAGGTCACCCGCAGGTCGGTATCGAACGAGAACGGCACGCCTTGCAGCAGGTTGCCGAACGCGACGCCGAACACCAGCGCCGGCACGAAGCCGCCGGCGAACAGCGCCCAGTCCCACGCGCTGCGCCAGCGCGGGTCCTCACGCTTGCTGCGGTAGTCGAAGCCGACCGGCCGGAAGAACAGCGAGAACAGCACGAGCAGCATGGCGAAGTAGAAACCGGAGAACGAGGCCGCGTACACCAGCGGCCACGCGGCGAACATCGCGCCGCCGGCGGTGATGAGCCAGACCTGGTTGCCTTCCCAGGTCGCGCCCACGGTGTTCACGACGATGCGCCGCTCGGCGTCGGTCTTGCCGATGAACGGCAGCAGAATCGCCGCGCCCATGTCGAAGCCGTCGGTGAGCGCGAAGCCGATCAGCAGTACGCCGATCAGCACCCACCAGATCAGTTTGAGGCTTGCATAATCCATGATGATGTTTCCCTTGAAACCCGGTGGCGGCCAGTCAGGCGAGCGTGTTGGTCGGCAGCGGCTGGTTCAGCGGCCGCTCCGGCGACGGTTGTTCGTGGTGATAGCGGCCCGTGTGCAGCGACGAGGGACCGAGCCGCGCGTACTTGAACATCAGCATGATTTCGATGATGAACAGCACCGTGTAGAACACCACGAAGCCTGCGATACTCAGATACAGGTCGCCCGCGGTCAGGCTCGAGGCCGACAGGTTGGTGGGCAGAATGCCCGCGATGGTCCACGGCTGACGGCCCACCTCGGCGACGATCCAGCCGAATTCAGCCGCGAGCCAGGGCAGCGGAATCGCCCACAGCGCCCAGCGCAGGAACCAGCGACGCTTTTCCAGCAGCAGCGAGCGCTGCGCGCAGAACCAGAACGCCAGCACGAAGGTGGCGAGGAACAGGATGCCGAGGCCCACCATCAGGCGGAACGAGAAGAACACGGGCGCCACGGGCGGGATCGTTTTCTTCGCGGCCTGCGCGATCTGATCCGGCGTGGCGTCGGTGACGTTCGCGGTGAACTGCTTGAGCATCAGGCCATAGCCCAGATCCTGCTTGTGCGCGTCGAAGGCGGCTCTGGCTTCGTCGGTGACGTCGCCCTGTTTCAGCTTCTGCAGCGCGGCGTAGGCCAGCATGCCGTTGCGGATGCGCGCCTCGTTGCGCACCATGAGGTCCTTCAGGCCGACCACGGGTTCGTCGAGCGATCGCGTGGCGATCAGGCCGAGCGCGTAAGGGACCCGGATCGCGTAGTCGGTGCGCTCTTCCTTCTGGTTCGGAATCCCGATGATCGTGAACGGGGCCGGCGCGGGGGCGGTTTCCCATTCGGATTCGATCGCGGCGAGCTTGACCTGCTGGACTTCGCCGGTGCGGTAGCCGGATTCGTCGCCGAGCACGATCACGCACAGCGTGGACGCGAGGCCGAATCCGGCGGCGATCGCGAACGAGCGCAGCGCGAATTCGGTGTCGCGGCGCTTGAGCAGATACCACGACGACACGCCGAGCACGAACATCGAGGCCGTCACATAGCCGGCCGAGACGGTGTGGACGAACTTGACCTGCGCGACCGGATTGAACAGCACGGAGAAGATGCTGTCGAGTTCCATGCGCATGGTCTGGTAGTTGAAGGTGGCGCCGACCGGATTGTTCATCCAGCCGTTGGCCACCAGAATCCACAGCGCCGACAGGTTCGAGCCGAGCGCGACGAGGAAGGTCACGGCCACGTGCTGGACCTTGGAGAGCCGCTTCCAGCCGAAGAAGAACAGCCCGACGAAGGTCGACTCGAGGAAGAACGCCATCAGGCCTTCGACGGCGAGCGGCACGCCGAAGATGTCGCCGACATAATGCGAGTAGTAGGACCAGTTGGTGCCGAACTGGAATTCGAGCGTGAGACCGGTGGTGACGCCCATGGCAAAGTTGATGCCGAAGAGCTTGCCCCAGAACTGGGTCATGTCCTTGTAGATCTGCTTGCCGGTCATCACGTAGACCGACTCCATGATGACGAGCAGCCAGGACAGGCCGAGCGTGAGCGGGACGAACAGGAAGTGATAGAGCGCCGTGATGGCGAACTGGAGGCGCGACAGTTCTACGACTTCGCTAACGGGCATGTTGATCACCTTGGGACGGATGCGAAGCAGGCACGGACAGCAGCGCCTGCGCGACTTGCTCAGGCGGGAGCGACATGTGCTCCGCCTGTGGATGATTGAAGAAGGTGTATTTGAGCGCCATCAGCAGTGCAAATTTGACGGCGAGCACAATGACAATATCCCGCTTGAAAGTGCGCCTGGACACCCAGCCGGCGAGTCGCGCGCGTGGCGCGGGGCGCGGTGGATTCCTGTCGTTGAGCGTGATGGTCATGATCGGTCGATGGACGACTTCGGTCGAATTATGCGATCTGTTCTAACGTATGCGTGACCCGGCAAATGCATGACGCAACGTCCACTGTCGATTAATGCACATGCTCACTGCCATGGCATTAGTCACGGTAATTCACATCTTCACGAAAGAAGGGTTGCTCTCGTTTGAGCGAAGTCAAGAAACCCCGCGCTACGTCGCGGCGATGGATAGAAATCGCTCATCTCGCGTTGAGTGCGTTTGTCGTTCGTGGCCGTTTTTCAACCTTTCCGATCCGTTGCGGTACGTCAAGGGGACTTGAGAAAGTCCGCGTAGTCTCAACCCGGAGTGTGCGCCGAAGCCGACATATCGCATGACATGTGACGGCCGCATCTGTCGGGATCACGCAGTCCATGTAGCCATCCGGAGCGCGGTTCGCCGGATCAAGCCTGCGTCGCTCGAAGCGACCACCGGGCGAATGACAATTTGGGGGCATTGATATGCCGCATCAGTATCGAATTCTGGAAAAAATTGCGTTTTCGATGGTCGTATTGTCGGCCTTTGTCTGCTCGGTATTTATCGCCTACGAAAGATGTCCCGAACTCAGATTCGCCATGCAGGTTGAACAGGACATCCTCGCTTGCAATTCCGGCCACATGCCTATTTGTTCGGGTATGGACTCCGGCTTGCTGGCGGGCGCGCTGACGTACTGAATGGAGAGGTGCTGCAGTGCCCGGCGCACGATACCCACTGCCCGGTATTACCCACTGCACCGCATCCACGCCTGCCAGCATGATGGGCTCCGCGCGCCTTGATTCGAGCGAGTAGCCTGCGGTGCGCAATCTCCGCTTCTCGGCATCAGCAAAGGCAACGGCAACGGCAACGCACTCGCGCCCCGAAAACCCGGCGATTCAGTCGAGCGATTTGCGAAAGCGCAATACGCTTAGCGTGAGCATGAACGCGCCGAGCGCCGCCATTGCGGCGAGTTGCGGCCACAGCACTGCAAAGCCGGTGCCTTTCAGAAAAACCGAGCGCAGCACGACGAGAAAGTAACGCAGTGGGTTGATCAGCGTAATCCATTGGAGGACTTTAGGCATTGCGGCAATAGGAAATGCGAAACCCGACAGAATAAAAAGCGGGTTAATCAGAAAGAAGTTGAGTGCGAATGCCTGTTGCTGTGTGCGCGAGAAGGTGGACAGCAGCAAACCGAGACCGAGTGCGGCGAACAGAAACAGTGATGCGCCGACCAGCATGACGAGCGGGTTGCCGACGAACGGAACCCGAAACCATCCTATACCCACCACCGTCACGAGGGCCACGTCGCCAAGGCCGATCAGAAAGAACGGCACGGTCTTGCCGAGGATAAACTCGACCGGCCTGATCGGACTCACCATGATCTGCTCCAGCGTGCCGATCTCCCGTTCGCGAACCACGGCAAACGCGGTGAGGCTGACCACCTGCATCAGCGTGAGCGTGCCGACCACGCCTGGGATGAAGAACCAGCGATCGTCGATAGTGTCGTTATACCAGGGCCGCTCGCGCAGGGTCACGGCGACTTCAGGCGGCGAGGCGCCCGTATAGTTCGACCACGGGTCGCTCATCTGATCGGTCTGGAACTGCGTGACGATGCGGCTGACATAGCCGAGCGCGATCAGCGCCGTGTTGGAGTTCGTGCCGTCCACGATGACCTGCAGCGGTGCGCTCTGGCCGTTGCGCAGATGCTGCGCGAAGCCCGCATGGATCACGAGCGCCATCGTCGCCTTGTCGCTATCGATGTCATGCGTAATGTCGCGTTCTGTCATCGCGTGATCGACGACATCGAACTTGCCGGTGGCGACGAAATGCGAGGCGAGGTTCCGGCTGGCCTCGCTGCGGTCCAGATCGAGTATGGCGAGGCTCACATGATTGACGGTGAAGGTCGCGGCGTAGCCATAGATGATCACCTGCAGCAGCAGCGGCACGACCAGCCGGAAGATCGCCCACGGGTCGCGCCTGAGTTCGAGGAACTCCTTCATCAACATGACCTGCAGGCGGTCGAACATGATGTGCTAGTCCAGATGTTTGCGGAACGCCCGCGCGGCGAGCCAGATGATGGCCAGCGCATACACGGCCAGCGCGAGAATCGGCATGGCGAGGTCGGCAAGGTTGCTGCCTTTCAGGAACACCGCCCGCAGGATGGTGATGTAGTAGCGAGCGTAGACGAGCAGCGTGGCGAGCTGGATCGGCGCGGGCATCTGGTCGATGGCGAAGGTGTAACCCGACAGCATGCTGGTCGGCAGCATCGTCAGCAGCAGCGCCACCTGGCTGGCGCCGAGCTGGCTGCGAATGTGAACCGACACCAGATAGCCGATGCCCAGCACCACGAGCGTAAACAGCGCGGTGGTGGCGATCAGGGTGCCGACACTGCCGCGCAACGGGACGTGGAACCAGTAAACCGTGCTGAGCAGACAGAATGCGGCATTCACGAGTCCGATCACGAAGTACGGGAGCAGCTTGCCGAGCATGACTTCGAGCGCGGTAACGGGCGTCGAGATGAGTTGCTCCATCGTGCCGCGCTCCCACTCGCGCGAGATGGTCAGCGACGTGAGCTGCGCGCCGACCAGCGCCAGAATGACCGCGACGACGCCGGGGATGATGAAGTTGCGGCTGTCGAGCGTCTCGTTGAACCAGACACGCGGTTCGAGGTCGACCGTCCCGACGGTGTGGGCCCGTATGCCGTGGGTTTGCTGCCAGCGCAACTGAAACTCCGCCGTGACTCGCGCGATGACGTTCTGCGCGTAGCCGATCGCAATGTTGGTCGTATTGGCATCGGTCGCATCGAACACGGTTTGCACCGATGCATTGCCTGTCGTGGTGAAGACGCGGGAAAAATCGACCGGGATGGTGACGACACCCGCACACGTGCCGCGATCCATCGCATCGCGCAGTTCGCGCTCGTTGTCGACATTGCGGACCGCCACGAACCAGCGCGACGACACGAAGTCCTGCACGAGCTCACGGCTGAGCTGGCTGTGTTCCTCGTCGTTGATGCACAGCGGCACGCGCCGGATGTCGAGGCTGACGCCATAGCCGAGCAGCACCATCTGCAACAACGGCATCAGCAGCGCGATGGCGAGACTGCGCGGATCGCGCCAGATCTGCAGCGTTTCCTTGAAAGCCATCGCCAGCAGTCGCCGCAGGCTCATGGTGCGTGCGCTCCCTGGTCCGCGTGGGTGACGAGCTGGACGAACACATCTTCAAGGCTCGCCCGGATCGCCCGCACCGTCGTCAAGGCGATATGCCGTTGCGCAAGACGTTGCTGAAGCACGGTTTCAGGCACGCCCAGGTGCATCAGCACGTGGAGCCTGTCGCCAAAGATCGCGGCGTCGATCACCTCGGGCGCTTCGCGCAGCGCCGCGAGGGCCGCGCCAAGCGGCGCGCACACCACCTCGAACAGGCTGCCTCCGAGATTGTGTTCGCGCAGCTCATTGGGGCTGCCGATCGCAACCAGATGTCCCGCATCGATCAGCGCGATGCGGTGGCAGTATTCCGCTTCGTCCATGTAATGCGTGGACACCAGCACGGTGACGCCGCCCGCGGCAAGGCCGTGAATCAGGTCCCAGAAGCGGCGGCGCGCCTCGGGCTCGACGCCTGAGGTCGGTTCATCGAGAAACAGCACGGGCGGGCGGTGCAGATTCGCGCAGCCGAGTGCGAGCCGCTGCTTCCAGCCGCCCGCGAGCGTGCGCACCAGGATATTTTCACGTCCCTCGAGTCCCGCGGTCGAAATGGCGAGTTGGATACGCTCGGCGATTTCGTGCCGGGGAACCCGGTAGATGCCGCAAAAAAAGCGCAGGTTTTCGTGGCAGGTCAAGTCGCCGTACAGCGAGAACTTCTGCGACATGTAGCCGATGTGCGAGCGTAGCGCCTCGGCCTGGGTGGCGACGTCGAAGCCGGCCACGGATGCGCGCCCGGCACTGGGCGAAAGCAGCCCGCACAGCAGGCGGATGGTGGTCGATTTGCCCGCGCCGTTCGGCCCGATGAAGCCAACCACTTCGCCTCTCGCGATCGACAGGTCGAGCCGGTCGACCGCCGTGAACGAGCCAAACCGCTTGGTCAGGCCGATTGCCTCGACGACGGGCGCAGCGGCGCTCATGTCGGGCTCCCTGAGCCGACGAGCGCGACGAAGACGTCTTCGATGCCCGGCTCGATGGCCGTGATGGTTGCGTGTGCAACGGCACGTCCGGCAAGCCGGGCCTGCAACTCTGGCAGGCGGCGCGCGGCGTCGTCCACGCGCACGTGCACACGGTCGCCCATCAGCAAGGCGCTGAGCACACCGGGCGCGTCCCCCAGCGCGCCGTGTACCGCGCGCGGGTCGGCCGCGGCGATGGCGAACAGGGCCCCGGGCATGGCCTGCTTTAACCGTGCCGGCGTGTCGCACTGGCGGATTTGCCCGGTATGCAGCAGCGCGAGCCGCGAACAGCGTTCGGCTTCGTCCATATATGCAGTGGACAGCACGATAGTGACACCGCTCTCGCGCAGGCTGTACAGGATTGCCCAAAAATCGCGCCGCGACACCGGGTCCACGCCGGTGGTCGGCTCATCCAGCAGCAGCACGCGTGGTGTGTGAATCAACGCGCACACGAGGCCGAGTTTCTGTTTCATGCCGCCCGACAGTTGCCCGGCGAGACGATCCCGGAATGGCACGAGGCCGGCGGCCTCCAGAAGTTCGCCGCTGCGGATTCGATTGGCTTTGCGCGACACCCCGAAGAGTTCGCCGTAGAAGAAAATGTTTTCGGCGACGCTCAGGTCTTCGTACAGACCGAAACGCTGAGGCATATAGCTAAGGGCCGCTTTCGCGCGCTCGGGTGCCGCTATCACGTCGATATTCTCGAGCGAGATCCGACCGGCGTCCGGCCGCAGCACACCCGCCAGCATGCGCATGATGGTGGTCTTGCCGGCGCCGTCTGGGCCGACGAGGCCGAAGATTTCCCCGCGTTCGATATCGAAGCTGACACCACGCACTGCCTGCACCGCCCCGAATCCGCGGACCAGGTCCTGGGCGTGGACGGAGATTGCTGCGGGGGCGGGGTTCATTGCCCGGCCGCCAGCAAGGCGATCGACGCGTCGGCGGGCATGCCCGGCAGCAGTTCATGCGTCGGGTTGTCGATGTCGATGCGGATCCGGTAGACCAGCGTCACGCGTTCGGCGTGCGTCTCGACGGTTTTCGGCGTGAACTCGGCCTGCGGGGAAATGAAGCTGATGCGCCCCTGGTAAGTCTTGCCGGCGTAGGTGTCGGTCGTCACGGTGGCGGGTTCGTTCAGACGGATTTTGCCGATGTCGGGCTCGTTCACATACGCACGCAGCCAGACGTGATCGAGTTCATCGAGCGTGAAGATCGCGACGCCCGGCCCCGCGAGCTGCCCGAGCTCCGCTTCGCGTACTGCGATGACGCCGTTGAACGGCGCGCGCAGCTCGGTATAGGAGAGCGTGATTTCGTCGAGCTCGAGCTTCGCCTCGGCGGCGGCCTGGTTGGCGCGCGCGAGCGCGATGTTGTTGCTCGCGACCTCCACCAGCGCCTTGTCGTGTGCCAGGGTCGTGGCGGATTGCCGCTCGGCGGTATAGGCGAGGTCACGCACCTGGCGCGGAATGGCGTTGCCTTTCACCAGATTCTCCGCGCGCCCCAAATCCAGTTGCTTTTCGCTGAGGTCGAACTGATCGCTCACCACGTTGTGGCGTGCCGCGGCGAGCGTGCTCTCATTGGCGCTGATCTGCGCCGTGGCGACCTGCAGGTTGGTACGGTCGATTTCCGTCTGCTGGCGGTACAGGCGATCGTCGACGCGCGCGAGCACGGTGCCGCGCTCGACATAGGCGCCTTCGTCGAACGGCAGATACACGATCGGCGCCTGGACCTGGGTGACGCTCAGAACGCTTTCGTGAGCCTCGATGTTGCCGGACACCACGATATGGGTCGTATCATGACGGGAGCCGAACAGCACTGGCCAACGCCACGCCACGATGCCGGCCGCCGCAATGGCGACTAGCGCGAGCAGGGCCTGCGTGCGGTGTTTCGATAGGGCCATGTTTTCGGCTCGGTTGAAGCGCTTCCGGATGGAGCATGCGAAACCGGAGGCCGCTCACTTTTCTATGTTGCGTCTGCTGAAGATAGAGCCGTGACCGCTCCGGCCAATTGACTCAAGTCAAGTTGAAACCCGGTAGGGGCCGGGTCGCGGTGAATTGGCCGCGATACGGCATGGTTGATGCATTGAGCCGGTCCCGTGCCGCGCTGCCGGCGCAGCACTCGATTCCCTCAAATCTGGTCTAGTGTTGTAGTCGTCATGCGGGCGCTTTCGTCTATCGTGCGCTCGAGTGCCTCCCCACTTCGAGAGCCGATGGCGATGGCGTGGGGTGTCCATCCGATTGTTTTCGGAGGAGGAGCGATGGCGGAGCATCCAATCTCAGAGAGCGAAGGGGGCGTGATCACCCTCGATGCTCTGCAGTCGCTTATCGACTTTCTCGCCGCCAGCCATTATCAAGTGCTGGGGCCGACCGTGCGTGACGGTGCGATCGTCTATGACCGGATCGCCCGCGTCGGCGATTTGCCGGCCGGCTGGACCGATCGTCAGGAGGCAGGGCGCTATCGGCTGGAGCGTCGCAACGATGCGGCGGTGTTCGGCTTTGCTGTGGGCCCCCACTCGTGGAAGCGCTTTTTGCATCCGCCGATCCAGAAACTGTGGGAGGCGAGCAATACCGGGCAGGGACTCACGATAGCCGCCGCGGACGAGCCGGCGCCCAGATTTGCGTTCATCGGCGTGCGTGCTTGTGAAATCCATGCGATCGCGATCCAGGACCGGGTGTTTTGCGACGGACCGTACACGGATCCGGTCTATGCGCTGCGCCGCCGCGACGCGTTCATCGTTGCCGTCAACTGCGCGCAGGCCGGGGGAACCTGTTTCTGCGTGTCGATGCAAACCGGACCGAAGGCCGACGCGGGCTTCGATCTCGCGCTGACCGAATTGCTCGACGGTAACGGCCACGCGTTTCTGGTGGAAGCGGGCAGTGAGGCAGGCGCCGAGGCGCTCAGGCACATCCCGCATCGGCCGGCGTCTGACGCGCACCGTGCGGCCGCGGAGGCGGTTGTCGCGCACACCGCGACCCAGATGGGCCGCACCCTCGAGACGGACGGCATCAGGGAACTGCTGCAAGGCAATCCCAACCATCCGCGCTGGGACGAGGTTGCCGAGCGCTGCCTGAGTTGCGGGAACTGCACGATGGTGTGTCCGACCTGTTTCTGCACGACCGTCGAAGACCACAGCGATCTCGCCGGGCAATCCGCCGAGCGGATTCGCAAGTGGGATTCGTGTTTCACGATGGACTTCTCCTACATCCACGGCGGCAGCGTGCGCAGCACGACGCGCGCGCGCTACCGGCAATGGATGACGCACAAGCTCGCGAGCTGGATCGACCAGTTCGGCACGTCCGGCTGTGTGGGGTGTGGCCGTTGCATTACCTGGTGTCCGGTCGGTATCGACATCACCGAGGAGGCCGCGGCGATTCGCGCCACCGGCAAAGCCGGCGGGGAGGAACAACATGGAGGGGCTTGAACGGATACTCGGCGAACAGCCTTTCTTCGCGGGTTTTCCTGACGCACACAAGCGCCTCATAGGCGGTTGCGCGAGAAACCATCTTTTCCAGGCGGAGCATTACCTGTTCAGGGAGGGCGAGCCGGCCAATGAGTTCTTTGTGATCCGGCACGGCAAGGTGGCGCTCGAAATCGCGGCACCCGGTCAGGCGCCTGTCGTGGTCACGACCCTGGGCGCAGGCGAGATCGTGGGCGCATCCTGGCTGGTGCCGCCGTATCGCTGGACTTTCGATGCCCGGGCAGTCGAGCTGACACGCGCAATCGGTATCAATGCGGAATGTCTGCGCGGGAAATGCGAGGCGGACCACGATCTCGGCTACGAGATGATGAAGCGCTTCCTGCCCGTTTTCCTGAAGCGTCTGGACGCCACCAGGCTCCAGCTTCTCGATGTCTACGGGAAACGCTGACATGGTCGCGGCGGACGCTCCGAACCCGTTCGTCCCCGAGATCTATCGGGTCGGGCGGGTGCGCCGCGAGCTGTCTGACACGGCGACGCTGGAGTGCGTTCCGCCCGCCGGTTCCTGTCCGGCGGCCGAGGCCGGGCAGTTCAATATGTTGTATGTGTTCGGCGTCGGCGAGGTGCCGGTCAGCATGAGCGGCAGTCCGGCTGACCAGCGGGTGTTTGTCCACACCGTTCGCAACGTCGGTGCCGTCAGCGCGGCGCTTACCCGGCTCAGGACGGGCGCGACGATCGGGCTGCGCGGACCGTTCGGGACGGGCTGGCCGATCGCGCTCGCCGAGGGCGCTGACATCGTTATCGTTGCCGGCGGTCTCGGCCTTGCGCCGCTGCGCCCGGCGATTTACCAGCTGCTGGCGAGACGGCGCAGCTATGGCCGCGTGGTCATTCTGGTCGGCAGTCGTAGTCCTAAGGATCTGCTTTATCGCCGGGAGCTGGAGCAGTGGCGCAATCGCCCGGATGTCCAGGTGGACATCACCGTCGATCACGCGGACACCGGCTGGCATGGCCATGTGGGCGTGGTGCCCGCATTGATCGCGCGCGCCGGCTTCGACCCGCGCGAGACGGTGGCGCTGGTTTGCGGCCCCGAGGTGATGATGCGCTTCACGGCGAATGCATTGCTCGATGCGGGCGTCTCGCCCGAACGCATCTATCTTTCGATGGAGCGCAACATGAAATGCGCAATCGGACTGTGCGGTCATTGTCAGTTCGGCCCGGCTTTCCTGTGCAAGGACGGTCCCGTGATGCGCTTCGACACGATGGCCGGCATCTTCGCGATCCGGGAGATCTGACATGAGCGCGGCCGACACGTATGCGGCAAAGCCGGCAAGGGCAAAGGCACGCCCTCGGCTCGCGGTATGGAAATTCGCGTCCTGCGACGGCTGCCAGCTCTCGTTGCTGGATTGCGAAGACGAACTCCTCGCGCTCGCCGACGCCATCGAGATCGCCAATTTCCCGGAAGCCTCGAGCGCCATCGGCAAAGGGCCGTACGATCTATCGCTGGTCGAAGGCTCGATCACCACCGCGCACGACGCCGAGCGCATCCGGATGGTGCGCAGGCAATCGAAAGTGCTGGTGACGATCGGCGCCTGTGCGACCGCGGGCGGCGTCCAGGCGCTGCGCAATTTCGCCGACGTGCGGGAGTTCGTGGCCGCGGTCTATGCGTCGCCGCAATTCATCGAGACGCTTGCCACCTCCACGCCGATCTCCGCGCATGTGCCGGTCGACTATGAACTGCACGGCTGCCCGATCGACAAGAGGCAACTGCTGGAGGTCATCTCGGCATTTCTGGCCGGCCGCAAACCGGCTATTGCCAGTCACAGTGTCTGCGTGGAGTGCAAGCAGCGCGGCACGGTCTGCGTGATGGTGCTGGGCACGCCGTGCCTCGGGCCGGTAACCCATGCCGGCTGCGGCGCGATTTGCCCCGCCTTCCGGCGCGGCTGCTATGGCTGCTACGGTCCGATGGAGACACCGAATGTGCCCGCGCTCGCGCGCGAATGGCAGGCGCTCGGCGCCCGGCCGCAGCTCATCCGCCGTGCTTTGCGCACATTCAACGCGATGGCGCCGGCGTTCCTGAAGGAGAGCGAACCTCGTGACGACTAAGACGATACGGGTCGATTACCTGACGCGCGTGGAGGGCGAAGGCGCGCTCGATCTGCAGATCAAGGACGGCCGCGTGAGCTCGGCGCAGCTCAATATCTTCGAACCGCCGCGCCTTTTCGAAGCGCTGTTGCGCGGCAGGCAGGTGGCCGAGCTGCCCGATATCGTCGCCCGCATCTGCGGCATCTGCCCGATTGCCTATCAGATGAGTGCGGTGCATGCGATCGAAAATGCCTTCGGGATCCAGGTCGGCGGACAGCTGCGCGCGCTGCGCCGGCTGGTTTACTGCGGCGAATGGATCGGCAGTCATGCGCTGCATGTCGTGATGTTGCACGCGCCGGATTTCCTCGGATTCCCGGACGTGATCCAGATGGCGCGCGAACAGGGTGAAGCGGTTCGCCAGGGGCTGGCTTTGAAGAAGACCGGCAACGAGCTGATGAGAGTGCTTGGAGGGCGCGAGATACACCCCGTGAATGTGAGGATCGGCGGGTTTTATCGCGTGCCGGATCGCGTCGAACTTGCGCCGGTCGCCGGGCAACTCGAGCGCGCGCGCGAACTTGCGGTGGGACTGGTGCGCTGGGTCGCGGCCTTCGACTTTCCGGATTTCGAGCAGGATTACGAGTTCGTGGCGCTGCGGCACGCGGACGAATATCCGTTCAACGAAGGGCGAATCGTATCGAGTCGCGGCATGGATATCGACGTGGCCGACTACGACAGCCACTTTGAGGAGCGGCACGTCGCGCACTCCACCGCGCTGCATGCGCTGGTGAAAGAGCGGGGCGCGTATCTCGTCGGACCGCTGGCAAGGTATGCGCTCAATTTCGATCGCCTGCCGCAGTCGGTTCAGACCCTCGCGCGCGAAGCCGGGCTCGGCCCGACGTGCCGCAATCCGTTCCGCAGCATCGTCGTGCGGGCGCTCGAAATCGTCTACGCGTGCGAAGAGGCGCTGCGGCTGATCGCGGCTTATGAGCCTCCGGCGCTTGCTTCGGTGCCGGTCGAAACGCGCGCGGGCACGGGTTTCGGCTGTACCGAGGCACCGCGCGGAATCTGCTGGCATCGCTATCGTTGCGACCCGGACGGCGCCATTGTCGAGGCGCGCATCGTGCCGCCGACCTCGCAGAATCAACCGAGCATCGAGGCTGATCTGGTCGCGGTCGCCACCGCCATGCTGGATCAACCCGACGACGTGCTGCGGGATCGATGTGAACAGACCATCCGCAACTACGATCCGTGTATCTCATGCTCCGCCCACTTCCTCAAACTTTCGCTGCACCGGGCATGACGGCGATCGACACTCGATGCGCCGCGCCGCGCAAGGTGCTGGTGGTCGGCATCGGCAATGCCGACCGAGCTGACGACGGCATCGGCGCGATCGTCGCGCGCGGCCTCGCGGGCCGGCTGCCCGCCGACGTGACAGTGCTCGTGCGCAGCGGCGACGCGCTGTCGCTGATCGAGGACTGGGCCGGGTTCGATGCGCTCGTGCTGGTGGACGCCGCCTCTCCTGCAATCGCCCGAGGCCGCCTTCACCGGATCGATCTGGCAACGGACGAGTTGCAGCGGGGCAGGGCGTCAGCGTCGAGTCATGCTCTCGGCGTGGCCGATGCGATCGCGCTCGCCCGTACGCTCGGACTCGCGCCGCGCGACATGGTTATCTACGCGGTCGAAGGCGCCTGTTTCGAGAGAGGCGCGAGCATGGCAATGGAAGTTGCCGCCGTGGTGGAGGAGGTGATCGAGCGCGTGCTGATCGAAGTCCGCCGTCTCAGGCGGGGCCGCGTATGACCCGGCGGGCCGCCGTGGTTCCGTTCTCGCGCCGCGCCGCCGGCCTCGCGAACGGTTCAATGCTGGACAGATGAGGCGGCGCGGCGGCATGGATCGTGTCGTTATCTGGGACACGACGAAGTCAGTGTGGTCGGCGTGGGTGCCATCCACATCGACTCGACCCATAAGCCGATTCCACACGCGGCCGAACTGCAGCTGATCACCGAGGCGCTGCCAGGGTACTGTGCGATGCCCGGCAATGGCGTCGGCGAGCGGGGTGGCTGCGCGGTGCGTAACCCGAAATGCAATTTCAATGATCAGTCTCGCCTCCTGCGACTGAATGCGTCTCGCCTGGGCCTACCCAGTCGATTTGATCGCGTCGAAAAAGCTGCGGGTGTGGCGGAGGCGGTTGTCGACCGGGGCGCGTCGGCCAGCCCGTTCATATCCGCTCGATGGTTTCTGTTTTTTTGTCCCGTTCCGGTTGTCGTTCGTACTGTATGGATGTACAGTGCTGGGCGTGGGCCGACCACGGCAAAGTGGTTTCTTGAGTGGGAACCGGAAGCAGAAGCGCCATGGCGGAAAATGTGTGCTCGCAAAATGAGCACGTTTTTGCCGGCGGCCCGGCCAAATCTTGCGAATCCCCGGGCTTGCCGTAGCAAGGCGATCGTGCAAATTCGCATGGTCGAGTGGCCCGAATCGATCAGGGCTCAGGCAAGCCCGCACAATGAACGGAGATTCATTTACATGCCGGCTCTATCTGGTCAGAAACCTCATGCCTGAACAATTGTGGCTGCCCGGACTCGAGGCGCCGCCAACACCGACCGACGGCCTGTTTTTCGCCGTCTTTCCTGACGCCAATACAGCGGTCAGCATCTCCAGGCTCGCGCAGCGGCTTTGCGGGGAAACGCGCGCGCGCAGCAAACCGCTGGCGGCGGCCCGTTTGCACGTCACCTTGCAGCACCTCGGGAATTTCGCGGGCGGTTTGCCTCAGGCGCGAGTCGACGCAGCCATCAAAGCTGCCGCGTCGATCAAGATGGAGCCGTTCAGCGTCGAATTCGATAAGGTGGTGAGCTTCGCGTCCAAGCCTCGGCCGGGACCGCTGGTATTGGCAGGCGGCGAGGGCGTGGCTGGCCTGCATAGGCTGCACGACGCCTTGTGTCGCGCGTTGCGCGACGCCGGTTGCGGGGAGCATGCCGCCTCCGCCGCGGTGGACTATACGCCGCACGTCACGCTGGCGTATGGCATGCCGTGGGCCGCTGCGCGCCCGGTGGAACCGCTGTGCTGGAACGTGCGCGAGTTTGCGTTGATGCACAGTTTGCTCGGGCGCACACGGCATGTCATGCTGGCCCGATGGCCTTTGGCGAACGCCGGGGCATAGCGCGCGGCGCTTCACTCGATGCTGGCGTGTCACAGCGCGACGGCTCAGAAACGCAGGCCGGTTGCGCAGCCGCCGGCGAAGCCGCCACCGCTGCCGCCTGCGCCGCCGCAGAATACGCCGCAGCCGGATAGCGCAAGCGACATGGTCACGGCGGCCAGCGTCGCGCGCAGGCATGGTCTGAAAATGCGTTTGTCGGGGCGTGGAGGGCGCGTGGCTACGGCGGTGTCTAGCGTGATGGCGGCGTGGTTACGGCTTGAGTGAATCATTCCGGATCGCATGTTGGCGGTGGTTTGGAGGAGCGGCGAGCAAAGGGCGAACGGCGTCGGCCATTGAAAGTCGTTTGTCGGGTCGCGGCTTAAAACTGCGCACGCACGGACGCACGGACGCACGGACGGACGCACGCGGCGTGGCCGCGGACCCCTTAACCTAGCGCAGCAGCGCGTGCGTACGAATTGCGAAGATTCTGAAAACGTAGGAGGTTTCGTCGGTTGTCGAGCCTGAACGAGCGTGCGCTGCCTGATAGAATGCTTGGGCCGCAACGTAGTGGATCGCAGATGAAATTGCTTGATGCATTGGTCGAACAGCGCATTGCCGCCGCCGCGCGCGGTGAGTTCGACGAGTTACCGGGCGCGGGCGCGCCGCTCCTCTCTCTGGGCGATGACGCTCTGGTTCCCGAAGAGGTGCGCGTCGCCAACCGGATTTTGAAGAATGCGGGTTTTGTGCCGCCCGCTGTCGAGCAGTTGCGCGCGTTGCGCGACTTGCAAGCGGAGCTGGATGCCGTGAGCGACCAGGCTACCCGCTGCCGTCTCCAGGCGCGCATGCTCGCGCTCGATATGGCGCTCGAATCGCTGCGCGGCGGGCCACTGGTTCTGCCGCGCGAATACTGCAGGCGCATTGCCGAACGGCTGTCCGAACGCGTCGGCAGCCTGGATGCGGCAAAAGCGGGTTCGCCGTGAGCGAGCCGCTTGCCCGCTCCATCGGGCCGGACGCAGATTCTTTTCAATCTCACGAAGCGCCGCATGCGATGAGTTCTCAGGCCTTGGCAAATGGTGCAGACGGATCGATTGCGACGGATTCAGGCGCAGCCGCGGTCACGGCGAATGCCGAGGCCGCTCCCGGTGGTCCGTGCGCATCTCCCGTTGTCTCCGAGCGCGATCGCCGCTTCATGGCGCTCGCGCAAGCCGCCGCCGAAGAGGCGCGCGCTGCCGGCGAAGTGCCCGTCGGCGCGGTCCTCGTGCGAGGGGACGAAGTCATCGCCAAAGGTTTCAATCATCCGATCGGCGCGCACGACCCGTCGGCGCATGCGGAAATGGCCGCGTTGCGCGCCGCGGCGCTCGCCGTCCAAAACTATCGTCTGCCGGGCTGCGAACTCTACGTGACGCTCGAGCCTTGCCTGATGTGCGCCGGCGCGATCATGCACGCGCGCATCGCCCGAGTCGTGTTCGGGGCGCGCGATCCGAAAACCGGCGCGTGCGGCAGTGTCGTCGATGCCTTCGCGAATCCGCAGTTGAATCATCACACCACGGTGACCGGCGGCGTGCTCGAAAGCGAATGCGGCGCCGCGCTCAAGTCGTTCTTTGCCGAGCGTCGGCGCGCAAGCCGCGCAGCACGCGCGTCGGCACGCGCCGAAGCGGGCAGCGATCCGGGTAGCGAACCGGGGCCGGCCGAGGTGGTCTGAAACAACAACGTCCAACAAGGTCTTGCTCATGAGCGTCCATCGCACTATCGAATTGATCGCGCCGTCGGGGTATCCGCATGATCTGGAGGTGCTGCAACGCGCGCTGCAGCGTTTTCATGCGCAGGGTCATCGCATCGAAGGCGCGGAAGCAGCGAGGCGGCGCTTTCAGCGCTTCGCCGGCACCGACGGCCAGCGCGCAGCCGATCTGAACCGGCTCGCCGACCCGTCGCGCGAGTTGCCGGACATCGTGCTGGCCGTGCGCGGCGGTTATGGCGCGGTGCGCATTCTGCACGGGCTCGACTACGAAGGGCTGCAACGGCGGCTGACCGATCAGCCCATCGCCCTGGTGGGGCACAGCGATTTCACCGCGATCCAGCTTGCGTTGCTGGCGCGCGCCGGCGTGAAAACCTTCGGCGGTCCGATGTTGATGAGCGACTTCGGCGCGGAGGAGCTCAGCGAATTCACCATGCAGCACTTCTGGTCGACGTTGACGAAGCCGACCATGACGGTCTCGAGCAACACGCCGCAGGCGCAGCCGGTGGACGTGTCGGGCATGTTGTGGGGCGGCAACCTGGCGGTGTTGGCGTCGCTGATCGGCACGCCGTATATGCCGCCGGTGAAGGGCGGCATCCTGTTTATCGAGGACGTCAACGAGCAACCTTTCCGGGTCGAGCGGATGATCTATCAACTGCACTTGTCCGGCATTCTCGCGCAGCAACAGGCGCTCGTTTTGGGCGATTTCTCCGGTGCCAAACCCTACGACTACGACAATGGCTACGACCTGCACTCCGTGATCGAGCAGGCGCGGACGGTGATCGGCATTCCGATCGTCACAGGCCTGCAGTTCGGACATGTTCGCAACATGCTGACGCTGCCGGTCGGCGCGGATGCGCATCTCGTGGCCGACGCGCACGGATTCAAACTGAGCGTGTCGGGCTATCCGTACCTCGCGTGATCGGGCGCGGCAGAGAAGCGGGTGGATGCCCGTTTTCTTTTGATTCATTAACGCAACTAACGGCCTATTCCTATCCTTCACAGCGCGCAGAGGTCTTCGTGAAGGTCCTTCCGTTTTGTTGACAAAACCGGCCCTCAACTTGGTGCCCCTCTCTCTTCTTATTAAACTGATATGTAGGCAGTACTAGGCTGCGATGCCAGCCCAGTTGCCCGTCGGTCCAGCGCCGACGCCAGCATTGTCAAAATTAAAGATAAAAATTGTTGACAATCTTTATGTCCATCCTAAGATGGCCAACATACCGAGACGCACATCATGTCCGACACAGAGTCCGCCGCCACGAGTAGTTCGAAACCTGAAGCGATCGCCGAGCGCATCCGCGCCGCGATCCTCGAGCATCGGCTCGCGCCCGGCGCCAAGCTGACAGAAGCACAGTTATGCGAAGTATTCGGCGTGAAGCGCGGCCCGATCCGGCAGGCGCTCGCGCAACTGGCGACCGACCACCTGATCGACCTCGAACCGAATCGCGGGGCGTTCGTGGCGAGCCCGTCGCTACAGGAAGTGCATGAGGTGTTCGAGATGCGCCGCATCATCGAACTGGCGGTGGTGGAAAAGATTTGCAGCGGTCACGGCATGCGCCGCTTGAAGAGCATTGGCAGCATGATCGGCCGGGAACGCAAAGCGTTCGAAACGCGTGATTTTCCGGCGTGGATTCGTCTGTCGGGCGAGTTTCACACCGAGTTGGCGGGGCTCACCGGCAACACCGTGTTGTGCGATTGCCTGAACGGGCTGGTGGCGCGCTCCACGCTGATTTCCGCGCTTTACGAGTCGCTCGGACGCAGCCCATGCTCGTTCGAAGACCACGAAGCCATTCTCGCCGCGCTCGACGCCGGCGATGCAAAAGAGGCGGCGGCCCTGATGTCGCGCCATCTGCAAAGCGTCGAGTTGAAGATGCTGGATCGCCCCGCGCGCGGCGCGGCCGATCTGCGTGAAGTGTTCGGCGCGCACCATGGTGCGCCCAGAGATGGATCCACGACGAAGGCCGCGCCAGGCTGAGGCAAGCGGCCGGCGTGCGCGCTTTACTGGTGCGCGCCGCACTGAATTGAACTGAACGAATCAAGCGTTGCAAGGCGGCTCGGCGTGAGCGCTGCCGGCTTGCGCACGCGTGTGCGCCGCCGGGCGACGGACTTCGAAGGCAGTAACGCATCGGCGGTGATCCGCGGCTGCCGGCGGTGCGATAACCACAAGTACTTCAGTACGGAGGCATCCGCGGCACGGCCAACCAGGCGGCGCGCAGGTGCTTTGTCCCGAGCGGGCAAAGAGCGCGCAATGACTGGCATGGCCGATGCAACGTCCTTCGATTCGCTATCGAGGGTCCCTATCCCAAGGAGGAATCATGGCTCAGTTCAGTGCAGCGCCCGGCAGTCCCGCAATTCCCACTTATGCAGACGGCGGCGCGTCCGGCGATACGTCGATACCGGCAGGCTACAGCGAGCGGCTCTACAACGAAGACCTCGCGCCGTTGCGCCATCAAACCTGGGGCGCCTACAACATCTTCGCGTTCTGGATGTCGGACGTGCATAGCGTCGGCGGCTATGTGTTCGCGGGCAGTCTGTTCGCGCTCGGCCTGACGAGCTGGCAGGTGCTGATTGCGCTGCTGGTCGGCATCACGATCGTCAACCTGTTGTGCAACCTGATCGCCAAGCCGAGCCAGGCGAACGGCGTGCCGTATCCGGTGGCGTGCCGCGCGACCTTCGGTGTGCTCGGCGCGAATATTCCCGCGGTGATTCGCGGCCTGATCGCGGTCGCGTGGTACGGCATTCAGACCTATCTGGCGTCGAGCGCACTGGTGATCGTGGTGCTGAAGTTCGTTCCGCAGCTGCTGCCGTATGCCGATGTGCATCATCACGGCTTCATGGGGTTGTCGACGCTCGGCTGGGCCGGTTTCATGCTGCTGTGGGTATTGCAGGCGCTGGTGTTTTGGCATGGCATGGAGACCATCAAGAAGTTCATCGACTTCGCCGGCCCGGCCGTCTACGTGGTGATGTTCATTCTCGCCGGCTACATGGTGTATCGCGCGGGATGGCGCAACATCGGCATCAACCTGGGCGGCGTCAAATATCACGGCATGCAGGTCGTGCCGGTGATGATCACGGCGACTTCGCTGGTGGTGTCGTACTTCTCCGGGCCGATGCTCAACTTCGGCGACTTTTCGCGCTATGGCAAGAGCTTTCGCAGCGTGCAGCGCGGCAACTTCTGGGGACTGCCGGTCAACTTTCTGGCCTTCTCGCTGGTGACGGTGATCACGACCGCGGCCACGCTGCCGGTGTTCGGCCAACTGATCACGGACCCGGTCGAAACCGTGGGCCGTATCGACTATCCGACTGCGGTGATTCTCGGCGCGTTGACCTTCACGATTGCGACCATCGGCATCAACATCGTCGCCAATTTCGTCTCGCCGGCATTCGACTTCTCCAACGTCGCGCCGCGCCTGATCAGCTGGCGCGCTGGCGGCATGCTCGCGGCGGTGGCGTCGATCTTCATCACGCCGTGGAATCTGTTCAACAACCCCGCCGTGATCCATTACACGCTCGATGTTCTCGGTAGCTTCATTGGACCTTTGTACGGTGTCCTGATCGTCGACTACTACCTCGTCAAGCGTCAGAAAATCGTCCTCGACGATCTGTACACGGTCGCGCCTACCGGCTCGTACTGGTATCGCAACGGCGTCAACTACCGCGCCGTCGCCGCGTTGCTGCCGGCTGCCGTGATCGCCGTGATCTGCGTGATGGTGCCGGCGCTCGACGGCATGGCGAATTTCTCGTGGTTCATCGGCGCCGGGCTTGCCGCGCTGTTCTATCGCGTCATCGCACGCTGAATCTTGCGGATGCAACAGGAGTCGATATGCGCATCAAACTAATCAACCCGAATACGACCCAGCGCATGACGGAGGCAATGGGCCGCTGCGCGCGCGAAGTCGCCGCGCCGGGCACCGAAGTCATCGCGGTGAATCCGACCATGGGGCCGCCGTCGATCGAGGGCTATTACGACGAAGCGCTGGCGACGCCGGGCTTGCTGGCGGAGGTCGCCGCCGGCGAGCGCGAAGGCTGCGACGGTTACGTGATTGCCTGCTTCGGCGACCCCGGTCTGTACGCCGCGCGTGAACTGGCGCGCGGTCCGGTGATCGGCATTGCCGAGGCGGCGATGCACGCGGCCAGCGTGCTGGCGCCGGGGTTCTCGGTGGTCACCACGCTGGCGCGCACCTGCGGCATGGCGTGGCACCTGGCCGAGCGCTACGGCATGAAGCGGTTTTGCCGCAACGTTCGCGCCACCGACGTCGCCGTCCTCGACCTCGACAAGCCCGGCTCGGCGGCGCGCCGCATCATCCTCGACGAATGCCGGCGTGCGCTCGCGGAAGATGGTTCGGATGCGATCGTGCTCGGCTGCGCGGGCATGGCCGAACTGTGCGCGGAGATTGAAGACGCGCTCGGCGCGCCGGTGATCGAGGGCGTGACCGCGGCGGTCAAATGGACCGAGGCGCTGGTCGCGCTGCGTCTTTCGACGGCCAAACGCGGCGACTATGCGCGGCCGCTACCCAAGCGCTACGACGGCGCGCTGGAATCCTTCAGTCCGGCCGATACCGATTCGAAGCCGCTTCCGACGCGCGGATCTGCCGAACTTTCCGCCGCCAGTGCGCCGGAAAATGCGGCAACGTCGGATTTGCTGCGGGTAAACACTACGGAACCGGGGCGGCACATACATTCCGTGTGACATGCACTATCTGCCCCGGTGTATGGGCGCACCCGGGTGTTTTCGCTACACTGGTCCAACTCGGCGCGGGGTGCCTGAAAGGTTTTTCTGCTGCTTCAGGCGTTGTCTCCAAGGCTGTTTCGGCCGCGCCATTCCCACGTGCATGCACGTGAGCGCCACGCGAATTTTACGTACCTTCACCACGCATTCGTCAAACCATGCCACTCGACCCGAACTACCCACGCGATCTGATCGGCTATGGCCGCCACCCGGTGCAGGCCAACTGGCCGGGTCGGGCCCGAGTCGCGGTGCAATTCGTCCTGAATTACGAAGAGGGCGGTGAAAACTGCGTGTTGCACGGCGATCCCGGCTCGGAGCAGTTCCTGTCGGAAATCGTCGGCGCCGCCGCTTATCCGGCTCGTCACATGAGCATGGAATCGATCTACGAATACGGCTCGCGCGCGGGGGTGTGGCGCATTCTGCGTGAATTCGAGAAGCGCGGGCTGCCGCTTACTGTGTTCGGCGTCGGCATGGCGATCGAACGGCATCCGGACCTCGCGCGCGCCTTCGTCGAACTCGGGCATGAGATTGCTTGTCACGGGTATCGCTGGATTCACTATCAGGACGTGTCGCCGGAGAAAGAAGCGGAGCACATGCGTCTTGGCATGGAAGCGATCGAACGCGTGACGGGCGAGCGTCCGCTTGGCTGGTACACCGGTCGCGACAGTCCCAACACGCATCGTCTGGTTGCCGAATACGGCGGCTTCCTGTACGACTCGGACTACTACGGCGACGATCTACCGTTCTGGATGGACGTGAACGTTACCGGCGGCGCGACAGTGCCGCAGCTGATCGTGCCGTACACGCTCGACACCAACGACATGCGCTTTGCCAGCCCGCAAGGCTTCAACACGGCGGACCATTTCTTCACGTACCTGCGCGATGCATTCGACGTGCTCTACGAAGAAGGCGACGAAGCGCCGAAGATGCTTTCTATCGGCATGCATTGCCGCCTGCTCGGGCGCCCTGGGCGTTTTCGCGCGCTGCAGCGTTTTCTCGACCATATCGAACAGCACGATCGCGTGTGGGTGACGCGGCGCGTCGATATCGCGCGCCACTGGCGCGAACATCACCCTTACCAGCAAAACAACCGCGGGCCAGCGGCATGAAGGCGATGCAATACACTCTGGATCAACTCAACAGCACCTCGACCGACGCATTCGTGGCAACGCTGTCGGGCATTTTCGAGCACTCGCCGTGGGTCGCGGAAATCGCCGCGCAGCAACGGCCTTTCGCCAGCGTCGACGAGTTGCATCGCAAGATGTCGAGCATCGTCGAAACGGCCGGCGAAGAGAAGCAACTGGCGTTGATCAACGCTCACCCGGAACTCGCCGGCAAGGCCGCGGTGCGCGGCGAACTGACGGCCGAGTCCACGCGTGAGCAGAGCGGCGCCGGCCTCGCGCAATGCACGCAGGCAGAGTTCGACAAGCTGCTCGCGCTGAACGCCGCTTATCGCGAGAAGTTCGGCTTTCCGTTCATCCTCGCCGTGCGCGGGTATGACCGTCACGGCATCATCGCGAACTTCGAGGCGCGCGTGAACAATAGCCGCGCCGAAGAGCTGCGCGCGAGTCTCGATCAGATCTACCGCATCGCACGTTTCAGGCTCGACGATCTGATCGACGCGTGAGGTTCAACCACGCGTCGCGGACCTCGAGCCGAAACGTTTTTTCAGCACTGGCAAATTTCAAGGAAGACAAAAATGGCACTCCCGATTCTCGACCCCAACGCACCGGAATTCACGCGCCGCTATGTGAACCTGGCGGACCCGCGTCTGGGCGCGCAGGCGCTCGAGGCCAGCGACGACTTCTTCGCACCGAAGGAGCGCATGCTGAATCCGGAGCCGGCCGTTTTCATTCCGGGCAAGTACGACGACAACGGCAAGTGGATGGACGGCTGGGAAACGCGCCGCAAGCGCGCGACCGGCTATGACTGGTGCCTGGTGAAGCTGGCGCGTCCGGGCGTGATCAAGGGGCTGGATCTCGACACCAGCCACTTCACGGGCAATTTCCCGCCGGCGGCGTCGGTGGAAGCCGCGCGCGTGGTGGACGGCGCACCGAACCAGTCGACGCAATGGACCGAAATCGTGCCGTCGACCACGTTGCAAGGCAATAGCCATCACTATCACGAAGTCAGCGACGCGAACGCGTATACGCATCTGCGCGTGAACATCTATCCGGACGGCGGGATCGCGCGTCTGCGCGTGTATGGTCAACCGCAGGTCGACTGGGCCGGCGCGAGCCGCACTGAGCAGTTCGATCTGGCCGCAATGGAAAACGGCGCCTATCTGGTCGCGGCGAACAACCAGCACTTCGGCGCAGCATCGACGATCCTGATGCCGGGCCGTGGCGTGAACATGGGTGACGGTTGGGAAACGCGCCGCCGTCGCGAACCGGGCAACGACTGGGCGATCGTCGCGCTGGCGCAACCGGGGGTGATCAGGAAGATCGAAGTCGATACGGCGCACTTCAAGGGCAACTTTCCGGACCGCTGCTCGATCCAGGCTGCGTACGTGACGGGCGGCACGGACAGTTCGCTGATCACGCAAGCCATGTTCTGGCCCGTGCTGCTCGGCGAGCAGAAGTTGAAGATGGACAATCAGCACTATTTCGAAAGCGAAATCGCGGCACTGGGTCCGGTGACGCATGTACGCTTCAACATCATTCCGGACGGCGGCGTGTCGCGTCTGCGGCTGTGGGGCACGCTCGCATCATGAAAACGCTCGCGATCGAACCATTGACGAAGGAAGCGTTCGCCACATTCGGCGACGTGATCGAACTCGAAGGCGCGAAGCAGATCCCGATCAACCTCGGCACGACGATCCGCTATCACGATCTCGCGAAAGTGGACGTCGCCGACGAGAACGGCCGTACGCTCGTGAACCTGTTTCGCGGGCAACCGCGCACGCTGCCGTTCGAAGTGAAGATGCTCGAGCGGCATCCGCTCGGCAGCCAGGCGTTCGTGCCGCTAAACGACAAGCCGTATCTGGTGGTCGTGGCGCCGGCGGGCGAGTTGGACGTGGCGAAGATTCGCGCGTTCGTGACGAGCGGCTGGCAGGGCGTGAACTATGCGAAGGGTGTGTGGCACCATCCGCTGATTGCGTTGGGCGAGGTGAGCGACTTTATCGTCGTCGATCGCGGTGGCGACGGACTCAACCTCAATGAGCAGGATCTCGCGGAGTCGTTGTGGCTCACGGAAGATGCGTTGAGCGCGCTGGCTGCCTGAGTGCTGCGCCTTGACGTAGCGGGCAGGTGGACGTAAAAGAAACCCACGGTTCAAGGCCGTGGGTTTTTTTGTTTTGGCCGCGAACCACAACGTTAGTGGCGACGCCGTCGTGGCGCGCTCAGTTCCGTTTGGCAAGAAGCGGCGAATGCCCGATCACCTCGCGCGCGCGTTCCGCCGGTTCAGGCGCGGAAAACCCCGCGGCCTCGATTGCCGGTTTGAGTCCTTTGAATTGCAGGCTCTTTTTCGGCGAGCGCAGCGACGCCATGCCGTCGTCCCAGGCGTGAAGCATGTGCTTGGCGACGGTGTGCCATTGCGACTCGTTGCGCGCCGCTTCGATCAACTCGTGGCCGACGGCCACAGCCGAATCGCACAACGCCTCGACCATCTGCGCGTATTGCCGCGGCGCGATACCCATGCGCGTGTTGAAAAAGCGCTCCAGGCTCTTGCCGGCCGCCCAGGTTTTGCGTCCGTCGATCGGCAAGCCAGGCGGATTGGCCGCGAAGCGCGGGTATGCCTGCGTCGTGACGATGTCGTAGACGGGCGTGAACGCGACATCATCGACCGACGTGTAGAACAACGCGACGTTCTTCGTATGACAGTCCGCGTTGCGTACCACATAGTTCGTCAGCAAATGCCAGCCGAGATGTTCGAGTTGCTGCCTCATGGTGGCGCGATCCAGCAGATAGGCTCGCCCGGCATTGAGCATTTTCTCGCTGGTCGAGTTGTATTTTTCGTGGGGCGGCAAACCCAATAAACCGCACATGTCCTCGACGCCGTAGGCCGGCAATCCCTGTGCGTCGACGTCGAAGCGTTCGACGATCAACGCCCGGCCATCGTCCGACATGTGCGTGCGCGCGACCGGCGCGACGCCGAGCCGCTCCAGCACGCGCATGGAATAGAACTCGTTGAAGCCGAGAAATGGCGTGCTGTCGTCCGAGCCTTTGACGATGTGGCGGCTCGTCCTGATGGTCGGTTTGCCGAGCGGCATCGGCGTGGTCATGCCGGACGTCCCACTCTCAGGTGCGATGAATTTCGGCACCGCGCCCGAGATGGCGGCACGCGCATATTCGCGCACGAGTCGCGCGAAATGTTCCGCGGTGTTGTCGCCATGCAGAATGTCTTGCACGTCGAGCGCTTGCAGTTCCGTGCCCGGCGCCACGCCTTCGGGTGTCACGGTGACGCGGCCGATCCCCATGCCGCCGACCACGGCGAGCAGCGACAGGTCAGTACCGTCGAGCAGAGGCCCGAATTGCTCGCGGATCAGGTTCAGCAGGTAACCCTCCGGCAGGTTTTGCCGGAAAAACGGATGCAGGTCGCGCGGCCAGCGCCAGGCCTCTTCGCGCACCGGCATGGTCAGGCTGACGAAATCCGCCGCGCTTGCGTCACGGTTGTATTTGAGGACATAGTCATCGCGCTCGCGAAATAGCGTGGCGACGTTCTTGCCCAGTACCTGAACGTCGAGCCTCATGAGTTAGCGTCCGGATTGCGTTGTTCAGCGAGGATGTCTTCGAGCGTGCGCCCGTGTCCGTGCGCGACGAATTTGAGGTCGTAGCCTGCCGCTTCGAGCAGGCGCACGAGCACGGACACGCTCATGTCGTTTTTGGCGAGCGTTTCCATACGCGCGACGGTGGTGCGCGCGACGCCTGCCCGCTGCGCCAGTTCCTCTTGCGATAGATTGCTTGCGCGGCGCGCGGCCTTCAACATGTCCGATACATCGGCGAGGTTGGTCATTTGTAGCCCCACGGCGTCAATTTTGGCGTATTTAATGATTATTGTAGCCCATGAGACACAAAATCACCGGTGGAGATTGTGCCTTGTGGGCTACATTTTACGCCGAGATCAGCTGTTTTGTAGCCTATGGGCTACAAAACAGCTGATCTCGTCCTCGAGGGGCCTACGGCAAGCGGAACAAAAAAAGCGGGCCTCCCGCTCGCGCGAAGCCCGCTTCATCCTGCTGGTACATCCTTCGCCGCGCCGGGCAGCAAGCCCGGCCGGTAGTCACTTCGCGGCGCCCCCTTCGAACCATGCGGCGATCTTCATCCGCTCGTCGTCGGTCATATGCGTCACATTGCCAAGCGGCATGGCTTTCAGCGTCACGGCCTGCTGATAGATCCGCTGCGCGTTCTGCGAGATCTCATCCGGCGTATCCAGCAGCACGCCGGCGGGAGCGCTTCCCATCATCGTCGGATGGGCGGAGTGGCAAGCCACGCAGCGCTGTTGCAGAACCGGTGCGATATCGGCCACCTTGACCGCCGGCGAGTTCGCGGCTTGCGCTTGCGGCACGACCGGCTTCGGCATGGTCCAGAAGAGGGCGCCGAACATCAACGCGATACCCACCAGCGGCAGATACCACAGCACCTGGCCACGGTGGCGCATCACGAAGAACTGGCGAATCAGCGCGCCGGCCAGCATGATGACCAGCAGCACGGCCCAGTTGTACGGATGCGTATAGGTCATCGCGTAGTGGTTCGACAGCATGGCGAACACCACCGGCAAGGTGAAATACGTGTTGTGCACCGAGCGCTGTTTGCCGCGCTTGCCGTAGATCGGGTTCGGCGTGTCGCCCTTGAGCATGGCGTCGACCATCTTGCGCTGACCCGGAATGATCACGAAAAACACGTTGGCGGACATGATCGTTGCCAGCATCGCACCCATGATCAGGTAAGCCGCACGACCCGCGAAGATATGGCACGCGAGCCACGCCGCGATCAACACGTACACGCCGACGCAAATTCCCAGCACCTTGTCCTTGTTACCGAGGATGCGGCACAACGAGTCGTACACGATCCAGCCGGCGGCAAGGAAGCCGAGCGCGGAGGCAACCGCGACGACCGGCCCCATATCCAGCACGTTCCTGTCGATCAGATAGGTACTCGGCGAGAACAGATACAGCACGGTGAACAGACCGAAGCCAGACAGCCACGTGGTATACGACGGCCACTTCGACCAGTGCAGATCCTCCGGCATTTCCGGCGGCGCGACGGTGTACTTCTGCATGTTGTAGAAGCCGCCGCCATGCACGTGCCACAGTTCGCCGAACACGCCGCGTTTGCGCTGGTTCGGGTCGGTTGGCGGTTTCAGGCTGTTGTCGAGGGCCACGAAATAAAACGATTCGCCGATCCATGCGATCGCGGCGATGACGTGGAACCAGCGAATCGCCAGATTCAACCAGTCTGTGATAAAGCCTTCCATGAAACTCCTCCACTTCTGATTCGTTGTACACGCAACGGCGTTTGGCGCCTTGTGGAACCCGGCTGGCGGCCCGATGACAGGCAAAAAACGTCGCTACGCAGACTGCGGGGTGTCCCCCAGGGGATTTCTTTCAGGGCTACGCCCTTGGGGGGAAAGACGCGGTGCGCTCAGTTCGCACGGCGCCGTTTTTTTATTGGCTCGTCGGGTCGGATCGAGACGACAGGACCGCTTGCGTTCGATTGCGTTTCGCGGGTGCTCACATGTGCGTTCGTGAGCATCTGCGCAATGCAATCGAGTGCGCTGGGCAGGCGGCGCGAACTCGACCTCCCTTTCCCGACGCCTCGGCAGACGTCTCCTTAGCTGCCGCGATAGGTGCTGTACGACCACGGCGACACGAGCAGCGGCACGTGATAGTGCGCACTGGCATCGGCCACGCCGAAGCGCAACACGACGCGATCGACGAAACGCGGCTCCGGCACCTTCGTGCCGATCGACGCGAAGTAATCGCCGGCGCCGAACACGAGTTCGTATTCGCCCGCGACTAGCGCGTCGCCTTCGAGCAGCGGCTGGTCGCAACGACCATCGTCATTGGTCAGCGTGGTTTTGAGCGCGCGGCGCGTGTCGCCTGAGAGCGCGAAGAGTTCGACCTTGATGCCCGC
The DNA here is from genome assembly GCF_002278075.1 of Paraburkholderia aromaticivorans. NCBI lineage: Bacteria > Pseudomonadati > Pseudomonadota > Betaproteobacteria > Burkholderiales > Burkholderiaceae > Paraburkholderia > Paraburkholderia aromaticivorans. The sequence continues at coordinate 2,992,626 of NZ_CP022989.1, forward strand.
GCCGGGACGGCCGTTGGCAGTGTCGAGCACATGGGTAGTGAGCTTTCCCATTCGCAATTTTCCTTATGTGAATGCGAGGTTTCGGCGGCAGCCCGATCCAGATACGTTTGCGGCGGATCGAGGCTCCACGTCAGTGGCTACATACCCGTCGGCGAATTGAAGCGAGCGCCGTGGCAGCCATTGTAAAAAGGTTGTTCCGCTCAGCGCGCGCGAGATAGGAAAGATAATAGCTGGCGCATGACAGACAGCCCGTTGAAAGCCGCAACGAGCCTATTTTTTCGACGATCACCATGCATTTGTCTTACCGGCGGATCGTACCGGCGCCAAAAAAGGCCCACTATATCGGCGGCGTGAAGTTGGGTATCGCATTGGCGTGAGTTGTCAGCATTATTTTGGCCGTCGAAGGTTACGTCTGTGCGTTGCAGCAAACATGAATCGACGGCGATTCAGCCGCAGCACACCCCGAAGACGGCGGCAACACGCTGGGTAACCGGGCCAACGGCGTTCAACACGACGCGGCGGCACGGTGGTGTGCCGTCACATCGCGTTCGAACGGCTTTGCACGGAAGCAATGAAGCGGAGAAACGAATGACGATGGAACAAGCGGCTAATCAAACGAACAAGCCGAAGAAAACGATGCTGGTCAAGCACGCGGACGTGCTGGTCACAATGGACGGCGCCCGGCGCGAACTGCGCGACGGCGGCCTGTATATCGAGGACAGCCGCATCGTCGCGGTCGGGCCGACGGCGGAGCTGCCGCAAACGGCCGACGAAGTGCTGGACATGCGCGGGCATCTGGTGATTCCGGGTCTCGTGAACACGCACCACCACATGTATCAGAGCCTGACGCGCGCGATTCCCGCCGCGCAGAATGCCGAGTTGTTCGGCTGGCTGACGAGCCTCTACAAGGTGTGGGCGAACCTCACGCCGCAGATGATCGAAGTCTCGACGCTCACGGCCATGGCTGAGCTGTTGCTGTCCGGTTGCACGACCTCGAGCGACCATTTGTATATCTATCCGAACGGCAGCCGGCTCGACGACAGCATCGCCGCGGCACGCCGCATCGGCATGCGTTTTCACGCGGCGCGCGGCAGCATGAGCGTGGGGCAGAAAGACGGCGGGCTGCCGCCGGATTCGGTGGTCGAACGCGAGGCGGACATTCTGAAGGATACGCAGCGCCTGATCGAGACGTACCACGACGAAGGGCGTTACGCGATGCTGCGCGTGGTGGTCGCGCCATGTTCGCCGTTCTCGGTGAGCCGCGATCTGATGCGCGAATCGGCCATCATGGCGAGAGAGTACGGCGTGTCGATGCATACGCACCTGGCGGAGAACGTCAACGACATCGCGTATAGCCGCGAGAAGTTCGGCATGACGCCGGCGGAGTATGCGGAAGATCTCGGCTGGGTCGGCCGCGACGTCTGGCATGCGCACTGCGTGCAACTCGACGACGCCGGCATCGAACTGTTCGCTCGCACCGGCACCGGCGTCGCGCATTGTCCGTGTTCGAACATGCGGCTCGCGTCGGGGATCGCGCCGGTCAGGCGCATGCGTCTGGCGGGCGTGCCGGTGGGCCTGGGCGTCGACGGTTCAGCGTCGAACGACGGCGCGCAGATGGTCGCCGAAGTGCGTCAGGCTTTATTACTGCAGCGGGTCGGTTTCGGTCCGGATGCGATGACCGCGCGCGAGGCATTGGAAATCGCGACGCTCGGCGGCGCGAAGGTGCTCAACCGCGACGATATCGGCGCGCTGGCGCCGGGCATGGCGGCGGACTTCGTGTCGTTCGACCTGCGCCAACCGCTGTTCGCCGGCGCGTTGCATGACCCGGTCGCGGCGCTGGTGTTCTGCGCGCCGTCGCAGGTGAGCTACAGCGTGATCGGCGGCAAGGTGATCGTAAAAGACGGGCAGTTGACGACGCTGGAACTCGGACCCGTCATCGAGCAGCACAACCGGTTGGCGAAAACGCTATACGAGGCGGCGGCGTAACGGACCAGGGCAAGGTTGTCGGCGGCGAGACAGGTGGCCGCCGGTAATCCGCAAAGCAAAGGCTTAAGGCTTGTCGATCAACGTCTTGGTCGCTTCGGCGACCAGGCTGCGCAGCCAGCGCACTTCGTCGGAGTAATGCACGCGCTCGTGCCACAACTGGTAGTACTGCATCGGCGGGAAATCGAGCGGTGCGGGCACCACGGTGAGCGGCAGGAATTTCGCGTAGTAATCGGCAAAGAGGCGGGTCGTCGTGAAGATCAGATCGGACTTGATCAGCACGTACGGCGCCAGATTGAAGTACGGCAACGTCACGACCACATGACGCTTTAGCCGCTCGCGCGCGAGATGCACGTCGATCGCGCCGCGCTGGCCCACCGAATAAGGAGTAGGCGCGAGATGCGGAGCGTTCAGGTACTGGTCGAGCGTGAGTCCGCCGCGTTTGGCGAACGGATGCGTGTTGCTCATCAGGCAGACGATCTGATCGACGAACAGGTTCGACAGGTGCAACTGCTCCGGCGGCTCCGGCCAGTTGCCGACCACGATGTCGAGCTTGCCGTCTTCGAGCGCGAGTTCGTAGTCGAAGGCCGGCCCGAGCGAATGAAACTCGAGCGTCGCGTTCGGCGCGGCCTGGCGAAAACGTTCGACTACCGTCGGCACGAACAGCACGTTCAGGTAGTCCGGGCAGCCGATCCGGTAGCAGCGGATCGAGGTCGCCGGATCGAAGTTGTGCTGCTGGAACTTGATGCGTTCGATTTCGCGCAGCGCGTTTTGCACCGGTTCGAGCAGGCGCAGGCCGTATTCCGTCGGCACCATGCCGGATTTGCCGCGCACCAGCAGCGGGTCGCCGGTGATGTCGCGCAAACGGCGCAGCGCCGCGCTGATGGCGGGTTGCGATTGATTCAGTTTGACGGCCGCGCGCGTGACGCTGCGTTCCATCAACAGGGTGTGCAAGACGCGCAGTAGGTACGTATCGATCGCCTCGCGTTGCTGACTCATGACTTCTCCGAAATATATGTTCTGGCTGATCGAATGGGCGTGGGGGTATATGACTTTTAATATGAACACAAAGCCGCGTCAAGAGTGGGATACCCGCAAAGCACGCTGCGGCGCGGGTTTGCGGGAATTTTGACGGCTCGACTGAGTAGGTCGAATTAGGTATTGTCATCCGGTTGTGGTGACGGATCGCTTGCCGGCAAGGCGGGCGGGCGCGCTGTAACCGGCAGTCACTGACGTACTACGGAATCACATGAGCGACTCTTCTTATAGCAACGGCGCCGCCGCGCAGCCGGCACCCAGGCCGGAACAGGCGGCGCCCCGGTTGGTGCTTCAGGGCATCACCAAACAATATCCGGCCGTGCGAGCCAACGACGACGTCACGTTGATCGTCGCGCCGGGCGAAATCCATGCCGTGCTCGGCGAAAACGGCGCCGGCAAAAGCACGCTGATGAAAATCATCTACGGCGCCGTGCGGCCGGACGCGGGCGAGATCCAGTGGGAAGGCCAGTCGGTCGAGATCGCGAGCCCCGCGGCCGCGCGCAAGCTCGGCATCGGCATGGTGTTCCAGCATTTTTCGCTGTTCGAGACGCTCACGGTCGGCGAAAACATCGCGCTCGCGCTCGACGAACCGTTCGATCTGAAGACGCTCTCGAAACGCATTCGCGAAGTCTCCGCCGACTACGGCCTCGATATCGACCCGCAGCGCCACGTGCACAGCCTGACGGTAGGCGAGCGGCAACGCGTCGAGATCGTGCGCTGCCTGCTGCAGAACCCGCGTCTGCTGATCATGGACGAGCCGACCTCGGTGCTGACGCCGCAAGCGGTCCGCAAGCTGTTCGAGACGCTGCGGCGGCTGGCCGCCGAAGGCTGCAGCATTCTCTACATCAGCCACAAGCTCGACGAAATCCAGGAACTGTGCGACACCGCGACGGTGATGCGCGGCGGCCGCGTGACCGGCCACGTGAAGCCGAAGGGCGAAACCCACGCGTCGCTCGCGCAACTGATGGTCGGCCATTCGCTGCCGGACTACACGCGGCGCGAGCACAACCCGGGCGCGGTGCTGCTCGACGTGAAGCGACTCTCGGTGGAAAGCGACGACCCGTTCGGCACCTCGCTGCGTGACGTGTCGTTCGGCGTGCATGCCGGCGAGATCTTCGGCATTGCGGGCGTCTCGGGCAACGGGCAGGCCGAACTGCTGTCGGCGCTGTCGGGCGAAAAGCGGGGCGTGCGCGCCGACGCCGTGACGATTTGCGGCAAGGCGGCCGGGCGCCTCGGCGCGGGAGGCCGGCGCGCGCTCGGTTTCGGCTTCGTGCCAGAAGAGCGCCTCGGGCGCGGCGCGGTGCCGGCCATGACGCTGTCGGAAAACGCGCTGCTCACCGCGCATCGTCAGCAGATGGTGAGTTCGGGCTGGATCAAGGCGGGCGCGATGCGCGCGTTCGCGAAACGCTGCATCGACGCTTTCGACGTGCGCTGCGGCGGCTCCGAAGCGCTCGCGCAGAGCCTGTCGGGCGGCAATCTGCAGAAGTACATCATGGGCCGCGAGATTCTGCAGGCGCCCAAGGTGCTGGTGGTCGCGCAGCCTACGTGGGGCGTCGACGTCGGCGCGGCGGCGTTCATTCGCCAGCAGCTGCTCGACCTGTCGGCGCGCGGTGTGGCGATTCTGGTGATCTCGGAGGAACTGGAAGAGCTGTTCGACATCTGCGACCGCATCGCGGTGCTCGCGGGCGGCAGGCTCTCGCCGGTGCGCGCCACGGGGGCGACCAATGCCGAGGAAATCGGCCGCTGGATGGCGGGCCTGTTCGGCGACCGCGAGGGTGCGGCGCCTTCCGCGGAACAGCCGGCGCACGCCTGATCCGGCCTGCGGCGCACGCGCGTCAGGTCGCCCGGTATCAGGACCAGAACCAGAACCCAGATAAGCACACGCTACCCATGACTCTTCCGTATCGACTCGAAGCACGCACGACGCCCTCGCGCACCATGCAGCTCGCCGTGCCGCTGATCGCCGCGTTGCTCACGCTCGCGATCGGCTTTCTGATCTTCAGCCTCGTCGGGCGTGATCCGTTGCAGGCCATGCACGCGTTTTTCATCGAACCGCTCTCCAGCGTGAACGGCTGGTCCGAACTGCTGCTCAAGGCGTCGCCGTTGTGCCTGATCGGCCTCGGTCTTGCCATCGGCTATCGCGCCAATGTCTGGAACATCGGCGCCGAAGGGCAGATGCTGCTCGGCGGTATCGCCGCGAGCGGCGTCGCCATCTACTTCGATCAGGCCACCGGCTGGTGGATCCTGCCGACCATGATGATCGCCGGCGTGCTCGGCGGCATGGCGTGGGCGGCGATTCCGGCACTGCTCAAGAGCCGCTTCAACACCAACGAGATTCTGGTCAGCCTGATGCTCACCTATGTGGCCACGCAACTGCTGATCTACCTGGTGAGCGGCCCGTGGCGCGATCCGCAGGGCATGAACTTCCCGCTCTCGGAGATGTTCAGCGGCGACGCGCTCTATCCGACTTTCTCCGGCGACTGGCACATCAAATGGCTGCGCGGCACGCGCCTGAACGCGTCGGTGTTCGTCACGCTGATCGCGATTCCGCTCGTGTGGGTCTTCATGCGCAAGAGCTTCGCGGGCTACCGCATGAACGTCGGCGGTCTCGCGCCGCTCGCCGCGCGCTACGCCGGCTTCTCCGACAAGAAGACCATCTGGACCTCGCTGCTGATCAGCGGCGGCCTGGCTGGCCTCGCCGGCATGGGGGAGATCGCCGGCCCGATCGGGCAATTGCAGGCCACGTGGTCGCCGGGTTACGGCTTCACGGCGATCATCGTCGTGTTCGTGGGGCGGCTGCATCCGCTTGGCATCGTGCTCGCGAGCCTGCTGATGGCGTTGCTGTATCTCGGCGGCGAAGCGGTGCAGACCTCGATGCAACTGCCGCAGGCGCTGTCCGGCGTGTTCCAGGGGCTGTTGCTGTTCTGCCTGCTGGGCGCCGACCTGTTCGTGAACTACCGGGTGCGGCGCCGAACGCTGGCCGCCCTGGCTCACTGATCGGCTCGCCGACATTCGCTCACTGCTAACTGATTCCGCCGGATCCCCATGGACATTCAACAAGCCAGCTCGCTCACCTCGAGCGCCGTCACCGCCGCGATTCCGCTGATGTTCGCGGGCGCCGGCGAACTCGTCACCGAAAAATCGGGCGTCCTCAACCTCGGCGTCGAAGGCATGATGCTGATGGGCGCGGTGACCGGCTACGCGGTCACCGCGATCACCGGCAACCCGTGGCTCGGCGTGCTCGCCGCGATCGGCGCCGGTCTCGCCATGTCGCTGCTGTTCGCCTTTCTCACGCTCACCATGCTCGCCAACCAGGTCGCCACCGGCCTGTCGCTGACGATCTTCGGCATCGGCCTCTCGGCGTATGTCGGCAAGCCCTATACGTCGGCGGCGGTGCGCGCGACCATCGACACATGGACCATTCCCGGCCTTTCGAAGATTCCGGTGCTCGGCCCCGCGCTGTTCAGCCTCACGCCGCTCGATTACCTCGCGTTCCTGATGTTCGCGGTGATCGGCTGGTTCCTGTATCGCACGCGCGCGGGCCTCGTGCTGCGCTCGGTGGGCGAATCGCCGCAAGTGGCGCACTCGGTCGGCTTTCCGGTGGTCGGCGTGCGCTACGGCGCGGTGGCCTTCGGCGGTGGCATGGCCGGGCTCGCGGGCGGCTATTATTCGATCGTCAATCTGCACCTGTGGCAGGAGCAGCTCACCTCGGGGCGCGGCTGGATCGCGCTCGCGCTGGTCGTGTTCGCGACGTGGCGCCCGGGGCGCCTGCTGATCGGCGCGCTGTTGTTCGGCGCCGTGACCGGCCTGCAGTTCTACGCGCAGGCGATCGGCGTGCCGGTGCCGACGCAGTTCCTCGCGATGCTGCCGTACGTCGCGACGATCGTCGTGCTGGTGCTGATCTCGCGCAATCCGAATACGATCCGGCTGAATGCACCTGCTTCGCTCGGCAAGCCGTTCTTCTCGGCGGGCTGATCGGCCACCCATCGGCCATACGCTTCACATCATTCGATAAACACGACAGGAGAAAACATGAAGAGAAGAAATCTGCTGACCGCTTTCGCGTGGGGCGCGGCCTCGCTGGCGCTCGCGGCGCCGCTCGCGCAAAGCGCGCAGGCCGCCGATGCGCCGGGCGTCGCGTTCGTCTACCTCGGCAATCCGGGCGATGCCGGCTGGACCTTCGCGCACGACCAGGGCTCGAAGGAAGCGGAAGCGAAGTTCGGCAGCAAGATCAAGATCACCCGCATCGAAAACGTGCCGGAATCGGCCGACTCCGAGCGCGTGTTCCGCGATCTGGCGAACAAGGGCAACAAGATCATCATCGGTTCGAGCTTCGGCTACCAGGACTTTGAACTGAAGGTCGCCAAGGATTTCCCGGACACCGTTTTCCTGCACGCGACCGGCTACAAGAAGGCGCCGAACTTCGGCACCTATGACGTGCGCATGTATCAGGGCGCGTATCTCGCCGGCGTCGCCGCGGGTTATGTGACGAAGACCAACACGCTCGGCTTCGTGGCGTCGGTGCCGATTCCGGAAGTGATCCGCAACATCAACGCGTACACGCTGGGCGCGCGTTCGGTGAATCCGAAGGTGCACACCAAGGTCATCTGGATCAACAGCTGGTTCGATCCGGGCAAGGAAAAGCAGGCGGCGGAAACGCTGATCGGTCAGGGCGCCGACGTGCTGCTGCAAAACACCGATTCGAGCGCCACGCTCGCCACGGCATCGGAAAAGCACGTGCACGCGTTCGGCTGGGATTCGGACATGAAGAAGTTCGGTCCTGACGCGCATCTTGGTTCGGTGGTCGCGCACTGGGGCGTGTATTACAACGCGGCGATCCAGCAGGTGCTGGACGGCAAGTGGAAGAACGACCCGGTGTGGTGGGGCATTCCGCAGAAGGCCGTCAATCTCGAAGATCTGAATACGGCCGCGATTCCGGCCGACGCGCAGAAGCAGGTCTCGACCAAACGCGACGAACTGGCGGGCGGCAAGTGGGACGTGTTCACCGGTCCGATCAAGGATCAAGCCGGCGCGGTGAAGGTGCCGGCGGGCAAGACGCTGACCGATCCGGAACTGCAACGCCTGAACTGGTATGTGGAAGGCGTGGACGGGTCGCTGCCGAAGTGAGGGCGTCGGCTGTGTAGCGGCGTCGGGAAACGATGCCTGAAGCGGCGTCGAACAGCCCGATCAGGCGGCGGTCTTGGCAACCGCTTCGAGAAGCTGCGTCCGGTACGGACGCAGCTTTTTTTCATTGTGGATTTTTCGCGCCGGCTTGCGCGCCGGCCATACTTCAGTCGATGCGCAAGCCGACCTTGATGGTCACCTGCCAGTAAGCAACCTTGTCGTTCTCGATCTGGCCCCGAGTCTCCGTCACTTCGAACCAGTGCAGATTGCGTAGCGTTTTCGACGCTTTCGCAATGGCCGTGCTGATGGCGTCGTCGATCGATTTGGTCGACGAGCCGGTCAGTTCGATCTGTTTGTAGACGTGTTCGGACATGAACTTCCTCCTTTGATCTTCGTTGGTGTTCGAAAAGTATAGGCAACGCCAGCGCCGCGAATGGCTCTCGCTTGAGCGGATCATGTCGCACATGCCGTGCCCGGTATGCCGTAGCCGGACACGGCCGTTATCATGTACGCGCAACTCAATCTGAAATCCGACGAGGTTCGAAAGTGGAAATTGGTTTTTGCGGTCCCGGTTTGATGGGCGCGCCGATGATCCGGCATCTGCTGCGCGCGGGGCATCTCGTGCATGTGTGGAATCGCACGCGGGCCAAGGCCGAAGCGCTGCGGGCGGACGGCGCCCAGGTGGTCGACACGCCGCGTGAGCTCGCGGCGCGCTGCGAGGCGGTGCTGCTGTGCGTCGCGGACGCCGCCGCGGTCGAACAGACCGTTTTCGGTGCGTTGGGCCTCCTGAGCGCGGATGCGCCCGTATCGGGCCGCTTGCGCTGGATCGTCGATCACTCCAGCATTCCGCCTGCCGCGACGCGCGCCTTCGCGCAGCGCGCGGCGGCGCTGTCGGCGGTTCGAGCAGGCGAAAGCGCGGCCGACAGCGCGGGCGAAAGCGCGGGCAAAGTCGCGGGCGAGCTGGCCGGCGGGCCCGGCTGGATCGACGCGCCGGTCTCGGGCGGCGTGGCCGGCGCCACGGCCGGCACGCTGGCCGTCATGGCGGGCGGCGCGGCCGCGGATGTCGAAGCCGTCAGGCCGCTGCTCGGCGCCTACGCGGCGCGCGTCACGCACATGGGCGAGGTCGGCGCCGGACAAACCGCCAAGCTGTGCAATCAGACCATCGTCACCGCGACGCTGGCGGCGATCGCCGAGGCGGTCAGTCTCGCGCAGCGCAGCGGGCTCGACGCCTCCCGGCTGACCGAGGGTCTCGCCGGCGGCTGGGCCGACTCGGTGCTGCTGCAGCTTTTCGTGCCGCGCATGACGCAAAGCGGCCTCGCGCCGATCGGCGCGTTCCGGACCTTTCAAAAGGACGTCGACACGGTGGCGGCGACCGCGTATGAGACCGGCACGCCGATGCCGGTATCGTCGACGGTTCAGCAATTGCTGCGGCTCGGCGCGGCGATGGGGCTCGGCGAGGCCGACCTGTCGGCCTTCATCGACGTTTTGCAGACGCCAAGAGGCGGCCAAAGGCAGTAGCGCGACGCGCGCGCGGGTTGAAATCGCGATAACCTGCTAAAATATTGGGTTTTTCGCCGATATCACATTCAAAGGGACGCGCCGTGCTGTCTACCGTCAATATCACCATGCAATTCGGGCCGAAGCCCCTCTTCGAGAACATCTCGGTCAAATTCGGGGAAGGGAACCGCTATGGCCTGATCGGTGCGAACGGCTGCGGCAAGTCCACCTTCATGAAGATTCTGGGCAGCGACCTGGAGCCGAGCTCCGGCACCGTCATGCTCGAGCCGAACGTGCGCCTCGGCAAACTGCGTCAGGACCAGTTCGCATACGAAGACGTACGCGTGCTCGACGTCGTGATGATGGGCCACACGGAAATGTGGGCCGCCATGACCGAGCGCGACGCGATCTACGCGAACCCCGACGCGACGGACGACGACTACATGCACGCCGCCGAGCTCGAAGCGAAGTTCGCCGAGTACGACGGCTACACGGCCGAAGCGCGCGCGGGCGAGCTGCTGCTCGGCATCGGCATCGCGATCGAGGACCACAACGGCCCGATGAGCAACGTCGCGCCGGGCTGGAAGCTGCGCGTGCTGCTCGCGCAGGCGCTGTTCTCGAAGCCGGACGTGCTGCTGCTGGACGAGCCGACCAACAACCTGGACATCAACTCGATCCGTTGGCTGGAAGACGTGCTCAACCAGTACAACTCGACGATGATCATCATCTCGCACGATCGCCACTTCCTGAACCAGGTCTGCACGCACATGGCCGACATGGACTTCGGCACGCTGAAGGTCTATCCGGGCAACTACGACGACTACATGCTGGCGAGCACGCAGGCGCGCGAGCGTCAGCAGAACGCCAACGCGAAGGCGAAGGAACGCGTCGCCGACCTGCAGGACTTCGTGCGCCGCTTCTCGGCGAACAAGTCGAAGGCGCGTCAGGCCACCAGCCGTCTGAAGATGATCGACAAGATCAAGATCGAGGAATTCAAGCCGTCGTCGCGGCAGAACCCGTTCATCCGCTTCGAGTACGAGAAGAAGCTGCACAACATCGCGGTGGTGGCCGAGAAGATCTCGAAGAAGTACGATCGTCAGATTTTTAACGACTTCAGCATCAGCGTGCAGCCGGGCGAGCGTATCGCGATCATCGGCGAGAACGGCGCGGGCAAGACCACGCTGCTGCGCTCGCTGCTCGGCAAGCTGGAGCTCGATCACGGCACGGTGAAGTGGGCCGAGAACGCGAACATCGGTTACATGCCGCAGGATACGTACGAGGAGTTTCCGGACGACGTCACGCTGATGGACTGGATCGACGTCTATCGCAAGGAAGGCGACGACGAGCAGATGGTGCGCGGCACGCTCGGCCGGCTGCTGTTCAACGCCGACGACATCCGCAAGTCGGTCAAGGTGCTCTCCGGCGGCGAGAAGGGCCGCATGATCTGGGGCAAGCTCATGCTGGGCCGCCACAACGTGCTGCTGATGGACGAGCCGACCAACCACATGGACATGGAATCGATCGAGTCGCTGCAGATCGCGCTCGACAAGTTCGAAGGCACGCTGATCTTCGTTTCACACGATCGTGAATTCGTGAGCGGCCTCGCGAACCGGATCATCGAGGTGAAGACGAACGGCACGCTGAACGATTTCGGCGGCAATTACGAAGACTTCCTGTTGAGTCAGGGCGTGCAGTAAGCGTCCGAAATTGCTCGCTCATAAGGGGCTTCGTCTCTGTGGCACAGTAGGGACGTGATCCTGTAGCGAGTCGATTTTCTGAGGACCAAGGGCGTGCAACCGGCAACGGTTGCACGCCTTTTGTTTTCCGAGCATCGAACGGTGCTCGCCGGCGCCCGAATCGCGCCTGTCGATCCGAACGGCTTCTATTCCGCCAGCGCGCTATTCGATCTCGTGGCGTTAGCCGGCAGATTTTGAATGATCCGGCGCCCGAGGTTAATGCCACCTCGTTCGATCACATAATAAGTCGCAATCGAGACGGCAATGATGCAACCGTAGGTCAGAAACGTGACAAGCCAGAATCGCTGGGTGGTGAACACAAGATTGGCGTTGTATCGGGGGAACTGCATCAGCAGATTGATGATCAGCCCGTGCAGCAGGTAGATGCTGTAACTGATATTGCCGAGCCGTTTCGTGCCCGCTGCGGTCAGGATGCCGAATGCCGAGGCCCCTGAAGCAATGCAAAAGAACGATATGCCGAGAAGCACGGTTGCCAGATTCGTATAAGGACCGCCCGATATCAGGATCGCAAATGCGCCGGCAACAATCGCAACAAACGAGCGGACGGCGCCATTGCCCTTCAGTTTGGGATATGTCCGAAGCAGGCTCGCCGTGAGCATGCCGATCAGGAAGTGTTCGATGAAGACTACGGACAGATCGGTGATCACTGCATTGCCGAACAGCATGAAAATGAAGGCTGAAGCAGTGATGGCAACCGTAGCCTTCTCGCGGGCCACAATAGCGAGCAGCGGAAGCGCCATGTAGAAGAGCCATTCATAATGAAGGCTCCATGTTTGCCCGACCAGCCCCAGATACTCGGGACGATTGAGGAACGGTGTCGGCTGGTTGACGATGCCGAAGAAAAGCCATTGCGAGAGTTGCGCGGCCGTTTGACCCATTGTCTGAGTCGCCGCAATGCCGACATGGCGAATGACAAATATGAAATACGCGACGATCAGAAGCAGGTAGAGCGGGTAAATCCGGAATGCGCGGTTGACATACAGTTCAAGCCATTTGATGTTGCCCTGTCGATCGATCAGGCGTCCCCAAAATAAATAACCCGTGATCATGAAGAACACGGCCACGGCGCCCGGCCCGATGAACGAGTAAAAGGGTGATGGCGGCAGCCCTGATGTCCTGTTCTTCAAGTTGTAGGCTGTCATCACGAAATGATGAAATACAACCGCTGATGCAAGAATGCCACGCAATCCGTCGATTGAATCCAGACGGTGTTGATGTGCAACGGGCGCGGTATCCAGGCACGAAAAGACTCGCTTCACCGACAGAATGAGGATCGTGACACCGATAATGACCAGGGTTGGCCATATCGAAAGCATATTCATAATAGTTGTTCCCTTGGACGGGGCTTTCCGGGCGTGCGCTTCGCATTGCAATGCAATCGTACTACATCCGGCTTTCGCTATTTGATGGTCGTGCACCCGCATCAACCTTCCCATGCTGGCTGGTTAGAATAGAAGACCATTCCGGAGACGCAGACAGGGGACCGACCATCATGAAGACCTACGACCAACTCTATATCGACGGCAAGTGGATCGCGCCGAGCGGCACGAGCACGATCGACGTGATCGACTCGGGCACGGAAGAGATCATGGGCCGCATCCCCGCAGGTATCGAGGCCGACGCCGAAAGCGCGATCGCCGCCGCGCGCGTCGCGTTCGACGGCTGGGCCGCCACGCCCGCCGCCGGGCGTGGCGAGTTTCTGCGCAAAATCGCGGCGAACCTGAAAGCGCGCACCGACGAACTGGCCAGTTTGATCGCCGGCGAGGTCGGCATGCCGCTCAAGCTCGCTCGCGCGATTCAGGTGGGCGGTCCTGTCTACAACTGGGGCGCGTATGCGAAGCTCGCGAGCGAGTTCCAGTATGAGGAACGCGTCGGCAATTCGCTGGTGGTGCGCGAGCCGGTCGGCGTGGTGGCGGCGATCACGCCGTGGAACTATCCGCTCAATCAGGTCACGCTGAAGGTCGCGGCGGCGCTCGCCGCCGGTTGCACGGTGGTGCTCAAGCCCTCGGAGATCGCGCCGCTGAACGCGTTCGTGCTTGCCGAGGCGATCCACGAGGCCGGGCTGCCGGCCGGCGTGTTCAACCTGGTGAGCGGTTATGGGCCGGTGGTGGGCGAAATGCTGGCGAGCCATCCGTCGGTCGACATGGTGTCGTTTACCGGCTCGACGCGCGCGGGAAAACGGGTGTCCGAGCTGGCGTCGGCGACGGTCAAACGCGTGGCGCTCGAACTCGGCGGCAAGTCGGCGTCGGTGATTCTCGACGATGCGGATTTCGCCGCGGCGGTCAAGGGCACGGTCAGCGCGTGTTTCCTGAATTCCGGACAAACATGCTCGGCGCACACGCGCATGCTGGTGCCCGAGACGCGTTACGACGAAGCGCGCGCGCTGGCGAAGCAGGTCGCCGAGACATACGTGGCGGGCGACCCGCGCCATGAAACGACCCGTCTCGGCCCGCTGGCGTCGGCGGCGCAGCAGGCGCGCGTGCTGCACTACATCGCGAAGGGAATCGAGGAGGGCGCCGAGCTGGTGACGGGGGGCGCGGGCTTGCCTGACGGGGTGTCGAAGGGCTTCTTCGTCAAACCCACCGTGTTCGGCCGCGTGCATCCCAAGGCGACGATCGCTCAGGAGGAAATCTTCGGCCCGGTCCTGTCGATTCTCACCTACAAGGACGAAGAGGAAGCGGTTCGGATTGCCAATGATTCGCCGTATGGCCTCGGCGGCGCGGTATGGGCCGGCAGCGACGAGCGTGCGGTCGGCATCGCGCGGCGGATCCGGACCGGTCAGGTGGATATCAATGGCGGTGCATGGAACATGGCCGCGCCGTTCGGCGGCTTCAAGCAGTCGGGATTCGGGCGCGAGAACGGCGTCTATGGACTCGAAGAGTATCTCGAACTCAAGTCCATGCAATTCAAGGCGTGATCCGATTCACATGACCGGCATCAACGGATCGGCACATACGACTCGGCCATTTACCGGCACATTGACCTGAAACAACGCAGGCTGCGCCCAACCAACGATTATCACCGCTTCGATAATCCGCCATTGGGCCAGTCATGCTCAACTCTCATTCTTTCCCGCCGCTCGTCATTCGTGGCCGCTCGCTGCTGCCTATCGTGCAAGGCGGCATGGGCGTCGGTATCTCGGCGCACCGGCTGGCCGGCAGCGTCGCTCGTGAAGGCGCGCTGGGCACGATCGCCAGTATCGACCTGCGACATCATCATCGCGATTTGATCGAACGTTGCCGCGAGTCGCCCGAGCGTGCCACGCTCGAACAGGCCAATCTCACCGCGCTGGCCCGCGAGATCCAGGCCGCCAAAGCGCTGAGCGAGGGCCGCGGCATGATCGCCGTCAACGTGATGAAAGCGGTCAGCGCGCAGGCCGACTACGTGCGCGTCGCGTGTGCGAACGGTGCCGATGCGATCGTCATGGGCGCGGGTCTGCCGCTCGATTTGCCGGACATGACCCAAGGCCACGACGTCGCACTGATTCCGATTCTGTCGGATAGCCGCGGCGTCGCGCTCGTGCTGAAGAAGTGGATGAAGAAAGGCCGTTTGCCCGACGCCGTCGTGATCGAACATCCAGCGCACGCGGGCGGCCATCTCGGCGTCAACAACCTGGCCGATCAACACGATCGACGCTTCGATTTCCTGCGCGTCCTCGAAGAGCTCGACACGGTTTTCACGTCGCTCGGTTTGAACCGGCAGGACGTGCCTTTGATCGTCGCGGGCGGCATCAATAGTCATGAGGCGGTGCGTGCGCTGCTGAATGCGGGCGCAAGCGGCGTGCAACTCGGCACGCCGTTCGCCGTCACCGAGGAAGGCGACGCGCATCCGAACTTCAAGCGCGTGCTGGCCGACGCTTTGCCCGAGGACATCGTGGAGTTCGTCAGCGTGACGGGGCTGCCGGCGCGTGCCGTGAAAACGCCCTGGCTGATGCGGTATTTGCGGCACGAGACGAAAATTCGCGAGAAAGCCGGCGCGCTCAAACACGCTTGCCCGACCGCGCTCGAATGTCTGAGCGCTTGCGGCTGGCGCGACGGTATCGAGAAGTTCGGGCACTTCTGCATCGACACGCGGCTCGCGGCGGCGTTGCGCGGGGACGTGGCAAACGGTCTGTTCTTCCGTGGCCGCGAAGCGTTGCCGTTCGGCTCCGCCATTCGCAGCGTGCACGACCTGCTCGAACTGCTGCTCACGGGAGCGGCGCGACCGGCTGTCGCAGGACGTTGGGCGTTTTCTCTGACTTGATACGCGTCAACATGCCGCGCGACGAGAACTTCGACAATCCCCACACGCAAACAACTACTTGGGGAAGCAGATGAACCACTCGTTAAGGAACCGACTTCGGGCCGCCGCCATTGCATCGAGCCTGTTGTGCGCAGGCACTTTTGCCCCGCAGGTGCACGCCGCGGGCGACGACACGATAAGCGGCATTCACGCCGGCGACGTGCTGGTGCGTTTGCGCGCCATCAGCATCATGCCGAATGTGAGCACCACCCAATCGTTGTCGGCGCTCAACGTGGATGTGAACAACGCCATCGTGCCGGAGCTGGACCTGACGTACATGATCCGCGATTACCTCGGCGTCGAGCTGATTCTCGCCACCTCGAGGCATCAGTTGACTTCGAGCCTCGGCAATCTCGGCGGCGTGAACGTATTGCCGCCCACGCTGCTGCTGCAATATCACTTCAACCACGCAGGACGGATTCGTCCGTATCTCGGCGCGGGCGTGAACTACACGCTGTTCTATAACAACGGCCTGAACGCGGGCGGTCAGTCGATCGGGGTCACCAATCACAGTTGGGGCCCGGCGTTGCAAGCCGGCGTCGACGTTCAGGTGACCAAGTCGCTGTTCGTCAACGCGGACATCAAGAAGATCTGGATGCACACGGATGCGACGCTCGGCGGACAGGCGCTTGGCCGCTTGAGCATCGATCCGGTAGTGGTCGGCCTCGGTGTCGGGATGCGCTTCTGAGTTTCGCGCGCGGTTCGTGCGTGCGTGTTCGACCGCATACACCAATGGAAACGCCGGGATATCCCGGCGTTTCCATTGGTGCGTCGACCTGAGCGCGACGCTGCCGCATACGCGCGGCACGACGCATTCGACGAGACCTATAGCTTGTCGTTGGCGAACCGCATCGCCGTGCCTTGCCGCTCGATGCGAACCCACACGGCGCGCTTTTCCTCGTCGCTCAGAAAGACCCAGTTGGACACTTCGGCGGCGGTGCGGCCGCAGCCTTTGCATATGTCGTCGAACAGCGTGGAACAGACGCCGATACACGGGCTGTCGGGAAGATCGTGAAGATTCGAAGCCATCGGAAACCTTGGGGCGAAGAGGCGAAGTTCCGCTATGTTAACCGATGCGCGGCAAGCGCCGTGCCGTGCGCGAACGGCGTGGCCGCCGTCCGCGCACGCTTGGCCGCATCCGCCGTATGTTTGGCGGCGTCGCCGGTCATGTCGAGATACTTGAAGATTGCTTACAAACTCACTTCATCTTGCCTCGTCAAAAAACGGCGGTTCAGCTGCCGAAGGCCAGTTGCCACAACAACGCGCTATTGAGCATGACGATGAACGCGGCCGACAGCCACGCCAGCGCGAGCGGTATGCCGCGTACGCGCCAGCCGCGCATCAGCCCGGCGTCCGAGGTGTAGCGGATCAACGGCACGACCGCGAGCGGCAATTGCAGGCTCAGCACCACCTGGCTTGCCACCAGCAGTTGATTGGAACCGTGCTGGCCGAACATCGCGACCGCGAAGAGCGCCGGCCCGATCGCGAGTGCTCGGGTCAGCAAGGCGCGCTGCCAGCGCGGCAGGCGAATGCGCAGAAAGCCTTCCATGACCGCCTGGCCGGCCAGCGTGCCGGTGACCGTTGCACTCAGTCCGCAGGCGAGCAGCGCCGCCGCGAACAGGATGCCGGCCCAGTGCGTGCCGACGAGCGGCGCGATCAGCCGGTGGGCATCCGCGAGATCGGTCACGTCGCGATGGCCGCTGAGGTAGAACACGGCCGCGGCCACGATCAGCAGCGCCGCGTTGATCACGAACGCAAACGAAAGCGCGCCGAAGGTGTCGAGATTGACGACGTGCAACGCCGCCCTGATCTGTGCGTCGCTGCCGTCCGGCGCGTGGTGCTTGACGAGCGCCGAATGCAGATAAAGGTTGTGCGGCATGACCGTCGCGCCCACGATGCCCGCCGCGAGCCACACCATGCCCGCGTTGCGCAGCAACTCGACGCTCGGCACGGTGCCGGCCAGCGCCGCGTGCCAGTCCGGCCGCGCCAGCGCGAGCTGCACCACGAAGCACAGGCCGACGAAGCCGATCAGCGCCGCGATCACCGCTTCGAGCTTGCGGCCGCCTTTCTGCTTGAGCGCGAGCAGCGCGAAGGTGCACACTGCCGACATCAACACGCCTGCCGTGAGCGACACGCCGAGTAGCAATTGCAACGCGACGGCGCTGCCGACCACCTCGGCGACGTCGCACGCGATGATCGCGACCTCGCTGGTCACCCACAGGAAAAGGGTGCCGCGGCGGCTCGTGCGTTCGCGGCAGATCTGCGCGAGGTCGCGCCCGGTCACGACGCCAAGGCGCGACGACAGCCATTGCAGCAGCATGGCCATCAGGCTCGATAGCAGCACGATGCCGAGCAGGCGGTAGCCGTAGCCCGCCCCGGCGCCGAGCGCGGTCGCCCAGTTGCCCGGATCGATATAACCGACCGCGATCAAAGCCCCCGCGCCGACGAACGAAAACCAGTGCGCCGGACGCGCCGGCCCATTGGCCGGCAGACGCCGGCGGCGGTGGGGTCGCAATGCGGACGGATTGGTGTTCATCGGTGCCTGAGGTTCAAGACTGCATCCTCTTGCAAGCCGCGTGCCCGGCGGGCGTGGGCGGGGCCGCACCGACACGCGCCGGGCGGCGCGTTGTCGACGGCTCTCGAGGACTATTGTGCACCGTCGCACGTCAGGCGGCTCGACCTCATATCGACCTCGCCGCACCCGCGCCGCGCGGGATGCGGGTGAGGGCAAGCCGCCTTGGGTCACCCCCCTTTGCGCGGGCGCGGCGCGCCTTCACGGCGGCAATTCGACCGTGAGATAACCGTGCGGCCGATACAGGTGTTTTTTTCGGGTAGACACGCGCCCATAACCCGCTAAAATTGCGGCCAAATTTCCAGCGGCGCGGCTTGCGCTGTGCCGTTTGCGCGACAGCCCGGGATTTTTTTTGGAGCGCGCAATAATTGGTGGTACTTTTCGGGTTTTTCAGGGGAGCCGCGCGCGGTGGCGCGGCGTAGGTGAGACGGCCGGCTCGGCCGGTCAGGAACGGAGAACGGGATGAAAAGACGGGTAGTGGGGCAAGTGGCGGCGCTGGTCTTGTGCGCGACGCCGTGGTTGACGGCCGCTGCGAAAGACACGCAGCTGAACGTATATAACTGGTCCGATTACATCGCCAAGGACACCATTCCGAACTTCACCAAGCAGACCGGCGTCCAGGTCAAGTACGACAACTACGACAGCGACGACACGCTGCAAGCCAAGCTCCTCACCGGCAATTCCGGCTACGACATCGTCGTGCCGACCAGCAATTACGCCGGCAAGCAGATCGCCGCCGGCATCTTTGCGCCGCTCGACAAATCGAAGCTGCCGAACCTCAAGTACCTCGATCCGTCGCTGATGGCGCTCGTCGCCGGCGCCGATCCAGGCAACAAATTCACCGTGCCCTGGGCTTACGGCACGACCGGCCTCGGCTACAACGTCACCAAGGCGCAGCAGATCCTCGGCAAAGGCGTGCCGCTCGACAGCTGGGACGTGCTCTTCAAGCCGGAAAACATCTCGAAGCTGAAGGCGTGCGGCGTTTCCGTGCTCGACGCACCGGACCAGATGTTCGCCGCCGCGCTGCACTACATCGGCAAGGATCCGATGAGCACGAACCCGGCCGACTATCGCGCCGCGCTCGAGATGATGAAGAAGATCCGCCCATACATCACGCAGTTCAACTCGTCGGGCTACATCAACGACCTGGTTGGCGGCGACGTGTGCTTTGCGTACGGCTGGTCGGGCGACGTCGTGATCGCCAAGCATCGCGCGCTCGAGGCGAAGAAGCCTTACAAGGTCGAGTATTACATTCCGAAGGGCGGCGCGCCGGTGTGGTTCGACGTGATGGCGATTCCGAAGGACGCGAAGAACAAGGACGCCGCGCTCGAGTGGATCAACTACATCGAAACGCCGCAGGTTCATGCCGCGATCACCAACGCCGTCTATTATCCGAGCGCCAACCTCGAAGCGCGCAAATATGTGGACAAGGACGTGGCGAACGACCCGGCCGTGTATCCGTCGCCTGAAGTCATCAAGACCCTGTTCCTGCTCAAGCCGCTGCCGCCGGAAATCCAGCGGCTGCAAACGCGGCTGTGGACTGAATTCAAGTCCGGCCGCTGACCCGCGGCCGGTGTGAACAGGTAAGCATCATCATGAAGCCCTCGGTGTTCACCGGGGGCTTTGTTCGTCAAACGCCGGAGTAAAGCATTGTGATGAGTAGTGACCAGTCGGGCGCGCTGGCGGGGGCCGCCGCGCCGTCCCCGAGCCTGAACGCCGTTGCGGGCGACGCCACGGACAACTTCGTCCAGATCGTCGACGTCGTGAAGAAGTTCGGTGAGACCGTGGCGGTCAAAGGCGTCAACCTGTCGGTGAAGAAGGGCGAGCTGTTCGCGCTGCTAGGCAGTTCCGGCTGCGGCAAGTCCACCTTGTTGCGCATGATGGCCGGGCTCGAAAGCGTGACCTCGGGCAAGATCCTGATCGACGGCGAAGACCTCGCGCAATTGCCGCCGTACCGCCGGCCGGTCAACATGATGTTTCAGTCGTACGCGCTCTTTCCGCATATGACGGTGGAGGGTAACGTCGCCTTTGGCCTGAAGCAGGAAGGCGTGCCGAAGGCCGAACTGAAGGAGCGCGTGCAGACCGCGCTCGAACTCGTGCAGATGGGCCGCTTCGCGAAGCGCAAGCCGAATCAGCTTTCGGGCGGCCAGCAGCAGCGCGTCGCGCTGGCGCGATCGCTGGTCAAGCGGCCCAAGCTGTTGCTGCTCGACGAGCCGATGTCCGCGCTCGACAAGCAGATCCGTCAACGCACCCAGATCGAACTGGTGAACATTCTCGACAAGGTCGGCGTGACCTGCGTGATGGTCACGCACGATCAGGAAGAGGCGATGACCATGGCGGCCCGCCTCGCCGTGATGAGCGAAGGCGAGATCGTCCAGCTCGGCACGCCGCACGAAGTCTATGAGTATCCGAATAGCCGCTTCTCGGCCGAGTTCATCGGCTCGACCAATCTGTTCGAAGGCCATACGGTCGAAGACGAGCCCGATCACGTATTCATCGAAACGCCCGATCTGCCGTGCCGTCTGTATGTGAGCCACGGTATCACCGGTCCGCTCGGCATGCCGGTGACGATCTCGGTGCGCCCCGAGCGCATCGCGCTCACCCGCAAACCGCCGGAGGGCGCGTACAACTGGGGCAAGGGCGTGGTCACGAATATCGCGTACATGGGAGGCTATTCGCTCTATCACGTGAAGCTCGATGGCGGTAAAACAGTGATTGCCAACGTGACGAGCCTCGCGCTGACCGAGATCGATCCGCCCACGTGGGGCGACGAAGTGTACGTGCGCTGGAGCGCGTCGGCCGGTGTGGTGCTGACGTCATGAAGCGCTCGTTCAATTCCTTCGCCACCTGGCCGGTGCGGCGCTTCAACCTGAGCGGCCGTACCGCGGTGGTCGCCGGTCCGTTCGTCTGGCTGCTGCTGTTTTTCCTCGTGCCGTTCCTGCTGGTGGTCAAGATCAGCTTCGCCGATTTGCAGCTCGGCATTCCGCCCTACACGGAGTTGACGAAGTTCGCGGACGGCGCGGTTCACATCACGCTCGATCTGTCGCATTACGCGTTTCTGCTGACCGACAGCCTCTATTTCGCCACCTATGTGAATTCCGTGGTGGTGGCCGCGATCTCGACGCTCCTGTGTTTGCTGATCGGCTATCCGATGGCGTATTACATCGCGCGGTCGAATCCGGCCAGCCGCAATCTGCTGATGATGGCCGTGATGCTGCCGTTCTGGACGTCGTTTCTGATTCGCGTGTATGCATGGATCGGAATCCTGAAGAACAACGGCTTGCTGAACAATTTCCTGATGTCGGTCGGGCTGATTCACACGCCGATCGAGCTGTATCACACCAATACCGCCGTTTATATCGGCATGGTCTATTCGTATCTGCCGTTTCTCGTCATGCCGCTGTACGCGCATCTGGTGAAGATGGACATGACGCTGCTGGAGGCCGCCTACGACCTCGGCGCGAGGCCATGGAAGGCATTCTGGCAGATCACCTTGCCGCTCTCGAAGAACGGCATCATCGCCGGCTGTTTGCTGGTGTTCATTCCGGCGGTGGGCGAGTACGTGATTCCCGAATTGCTGGGCGGCGCGAATACGCTCATGATCGGCCGCGTGATGTGGAATGAGTTCTTCGACAATGCCGATTGGCCGATGGCGTCCGCCGTGACGTGCGCAATGGTGTTGTTGTTGTTGGTGCCGATGGCGTTTTTCCAGTATGCGCAGGCGAAGGCGATGGAGGAAAGGCGCTGATGAAGCCGAACCGGATTTTGCAGTTCATTGCCCTGGGGATCGGGTTTCTGTTTCTGTATGTGCCGATCGTGAGTCTGATTGTGTATTCGTTCAACGAATCGCAGCTGGTCACGGTGTGGACGCGTTTTTCGACGCGCTGGTATGCGGCGTTGCTGCAGGATGACGAGCTGATCGCGGCCGCGTGGTTGTCGTTGCGCGTGGCGTTGTTGACGGCGTTCGCGTCGGTGATCATCGGTACGTGGGCGGGGTTCGTGCTCGCGCGCATGGGGCGGTTTCGCGGCTTCACGCTGTATACCGGCATGATCAATGCGCCGTTGGTGATTCCCGAGGTGATTCAGGGGATCTCGTTGCTGCTCCTCTTTATCGAAATGGCCAAGTGGCTGGGGTGGCCGGCCGGACGTGGCATTTTCACGATCTGGATCGGGCACGTGATGCTGTGTATCTCTTACGTGGCGATCATCGTGCAGTCGCGGGTGAAGGAGTTGCATCCTTCGCTCGAAGAGGCGGCGCTGGATCTTGGGGCCACGCCGTTGCGCGTGTTTTTCTTCATTACGTTGCCGTTGATTTCGCAGGCGCTCGTTTCCGGGTGGTTGTTGTCGTTCACTTTGTCGATCGACGATCTGGTGCTGTCGGCGTTTCTGTCCGGGCCGGGTTCGACGACCTTGCCCCTCGTCGTGTTCTCGCGCGTCCGGTTGGGGCTGAATCCGGAAATGAATGCATTGGCTACGCTGTTTATAGCGGTGGTGACCGTTGGCGTGGTGCTCGCTAACTACTTTATGCAGCGGGCCGAGCGGAAGCGGGCGGTCATGGCGGTTTAGGGCGTGAGGTGGTGGGGCGTGCCCTCCGCAACGGACCCGGCCGCCCACCACCTAAAAACCTCAAACCTTATACCCCATCCGAACTCCGCCCCAATGGCGTCCCCCGACGAAAACAGGTGCGGACGCATCCTTCATCAGCACGAACTCGCCGCCGCCCATATCGCGCCGATAGGTCTGCAACAGGAACGGTTTCGTATGTGAAGCAGCCGCCAGCCCGGTGCGATCATCGAACCTGCGCCGGTTACGGCAATTCGCCATATTCCAGACCACATCATCACGCTGCGGTAAAGAAAACTTCAGATTGTGCGTCGGCAGATAACCGCGCGAATCGATCGCCGCACAAAACGCCACTCGCGGGTCGAGATCGAGCAAAGGCTCCTGAATCGCCGGCAACACCCGGTCGGTGAATGCGGTAAAGCGCGTCATGAACTGCGGCGGATTGCTCCCGGCCACGGGCACATAATGCTGATCGAACAGATCGTCGAGCGATATTTCACCGCGCGCCACGGCCGTTTCGAATGTCTTGCTCACGGCGGCCGCCGCCTTTCGCACCGCGTCGATAAAGCGGGTATCCGCCGTTTCCACGCCGGTCGCGGCGGTCAGTTCGATCAAGGTTTCGGAGACGCCGAGCAGGTTCCCCAGGCGATCCTTCGCCTGTACGAAGTTTTCGCTCGAATCCTCGACGCCGCTCGCCATCTCCAGCACCTGCGCCTCGAGTCCGTCGCACTGCGTTTCTATCTCGCCGGTCAGCACCGCGATCTGTTCTGCTTCATCGTTCAAATGCGCGATCGCATCGCCGGTTGCATGCACGACCTCGCCGATCTTGCGCGTGCCTTCGCGCACCCGGTGTGCTCGCGCGGTGTTCGCGGAACCCTCGGTGATCAACTGCTCGGTCTGCTGCGTGAGTTGCGCGAGTGTCGTCTCGATCTGCCCGGTGGCTTGCGCGGTCTTCGCCGAGAGGTTTTTCACCTCGGCCGCCACCACCGCGAAGCTCTTGCCGGAGTCGCCGGCGCGCGCGGCTTCGATCGCGGCATTCAGCGCGAGCAGATGCGTCTGGCGGGCGATCAGCGAAATCTCCTCGGAAACGCGGCTCACATGCGCCAGCGCGCTGCGCAGCGCGCCGATCTGGGTTTCGATGACGGTCACGCCTTCCACGAGTCCGTGGATGTCGGCCAGCGACGCTTCGAGCGTTTGCTGCGAATCCTGCACGCCGGTTGCGGCTTCGGCGGATACGTGGCTCATCTTCCGCGCGGCGGCGGCAATGCGATGGTTGCCGGCGAGCGTCTGCGCCGCCGATTCGCGCAGCGCCAGGCACACGTGCGCCTGGCGCTGCACGCGCGCGGCCACTTCCTCGACGTGGCCCGATACGTCGCAGATCTCGATGCCCAGCTTGCCGGCTTGCGCGGCAATATCGCCGACGACCGTCTGCGAACGGGCCGCGCGGCGAAAGCTGAAACGCGTCATGGTCGTCTCCTGGGATGGCGCCCTTGGCGCAGTCAATCGACACAGTCATCCAGCGCGGATGCAGCGTCCTCCAGATGCTTTGACGGCAGACTTTCAATCGACTTGATACGGGGTATCCCGCAGTCGTTATCATGTGCGGTCCAACCCCGGTTCGTAGCGTCAGCGCGGACCTTTCCTTCTCTTACCGGCATCCATGATCGACGGCTTCGCGCGCGTTTCCGGCTGGCAACAGCTCTACCACCTGTGGGAGCTGATCGTCATGCTCTGCAAATTCCTGTGGGGCCTGTTGCGTTTGCTCGGTGGCGGCTGAGCGCGCCGGCGCGGCGCATGCGAAGGGCGGGCGGGATTCGCACGACTTCAGCGCGCGAATCGTCGATTGAGTGATCAGCGCGAAAGCGGGAGAAATCAGGAGAAAGCGGGAAAAAGGCGCGCAAGCAGGCGTCAGATCAGGCCGGCGCGCGATACGCCCCTTTGTCGGCCGGAACCCGCGCGTCACCTGTTCCGAGAAACGCGCGCAGATCGGCCATGACGCGCTCGGGCGCTTCTTCCATTGGAATGTGGCCGAGCCCCGGATACATAACCGACTTCGCGCCCGGAATGCGGCTGGCGAATTCGGTGGCGTGCGCGGGTGGAATCCAGCGATCTTTCGCGCCCCAGAGCACCAGCGCCGGCACGTCGAGTGTCGTCAGCACGTCGGTGTCGACTTCCTTGAAGTCGAGCGTGGGCACCATTTTGCCGATCGCTTCGCGCGTCCCCTCGCCGTGAAAGAACTCGACGTAGCGGCGCAGCGTTAGCGCGTCGAGCTTGCGCGGATCGCCATAGACATTGCGCACCGCGCTCTTGATGATGGCCTCGGGCAGCCACCACGGCGAGCTGACCCGCACCAGCGCGCTATTGAACAGGCCGATGTATATCGGCAGCTTCATCGGAAAACCGGCCGAGTCGATCAGCACGAGCCGCTCGACGGCTTCACGGTGGCGCGCCGCGTAGTCCCACGAAATCAGTCCGCCGAGCGAATTGCCGATAAAGGTCGCGCGCGAGATGCCGAGCGCCTGCATGAACGTGTCGATGAAGCGCCGGTAGGCCGGCAGATTCATCGTTTCGATGTCGCCGCTGGTTGAGCGCAACGGCCCTGTCACGCCGAACGGCGGCAGATCGAGGCGGATCACGCGATGCTCGCGCTTGAGTTCATCGGCGAGCCGATTCCACGTATGCAGCGAAGACGCGAAACCGTGGATCATCACGATGATGTCGCCGCTGCCTTCGTCGATGTAATGCACATCGGCGCCCATGATCTCCACGAAGCTGGAGCCGCTTTGCGTATAGCGACGCCGCAATTCGTCGCGCGGCACGCTGGTGATGCCGAGGCGCGCGGCGAGCGAGCGCGACGGCAGCGGGGTGGTCGAGGCGGGCGTGGTGGAGTCGATGCTTGCCATGCTGGTTGTCTCCCTGTTAGTTCGATTGGCTTCGAATCGGATGGCATCGGCGGCGTCTCGCTCTGCCGGTTATCGGCCACCGCTCATGTCGTCAGGGCACGAAGCGATAGTCGTGCGCACGCACGCGCCGCGTGCGTTTGCGAAAGCTGAAGGTGAACCCGGGCCACAATGCGGTGACTTTGCCGCTTCGGGTCTGGTACCAGCTGTGACATCCGCTCACCCATACTGAGCGCTGCATGTCCTTTTGCAAACGCGCGTTGAAATCACGCTGCACGTCGGGCCGCAGATTCATCGTACGTGCTCGACGGCGGCGCAGTACGCGCAGGCAATCGGCGATGTATTGCACTTGCGACTCGATCATGTAGATCATCGAGTTGTGGCCGAGTCCGGTATTCGGACCGACGATCATGAAGAAGTTCGGGAAGTTCGCAATGCTGACGCCGAGATAGGCCTCCGGGCCGTCGCGCAGCCACAGGGCGCCGAGGTCCGCGCCGTCGAGGCCGGTGACGTCGAACGGCGCGCCGACGTCGTTGACCTGGAAGCCCGTGCCGCAAATGATCGCGTCGGCGCGACGATGCACACCGTCTTCGGTCACGACGCCGTCGGCGACGATCTCGCGAATGCCGCTCGTCACCACGTCGACGTTCGGCTGATTCAACGCAGGATAGTAGTCGCTCGAAAGCAGCACGCGCTTGCAGCCGAGCCGGTAGTTCGGCGTGAGCTTGGCGCGCAGGGCAGGGTCTTTGACGCGTCGTTCGAGGTAGCTCAGGCCGAATTTCATCGGCAGCTTCATCAGTTCCGGATTGAGCACGAACGCAATGGCGCGCGATTCGAGTTGCCAGTAGATCGCGCTGCGCACGAAGCGCTGGGTGAACGGCAAATGCCGGAACAGCCATTGGGTGCGCGCGTTCACTGGCTTGTCGGGTTTGGGCATGATCCACGGCGCGGTGCGCTGGAACAGATCGAGATGCGCGACGCGCGCCTGGATTTGCGGCACGAACTGGATCGCGCTCGCGCCGGTGCCGATCACCGCGACGCGTTTGCCGTCGAGTGGATACGCGTGGTCCCAGCGGGCCGAATGAAACAGCTTGCCTTGGAAACGTTCGAGCCCGGCGATTCGCGGCATCGCAGGGCGCGACAAGGGGCCGCTCGCGGCGATCACCACGTCGGCCTCGACGTGTTCGCGCACGCCGTTCACATCGAGCTCGACGCACCAGACCTGGCGCGCTTCGTCGAAACGCGCGGCGGCCACGCGCGCGTGGTAGCGCACGTAGCGGTCCACGCCATATTTGCGGGCGCAATGCTTCAGGTAAGCGAAAATCTCCGCCTGGCCACCGAACGCACGCGACCACGCCGGATTCGGTTCGAACGAAAACGAATAGAGATGCGAAGGTACGTCGCAGGCCGCGCCGGGATAGGTGTTGTCGCGCCACGTGCCGCCAATGTCGCCGGCCGCCTCGTAGATCGTGAACGACGTGATGCCCATTCGCTGCAGCCGAATCGCCATGCCGATGCCGGCAAAGCCGCTCCCGACAATCGCAATGCGTGGCGCGGCGGATGGGGCAGTTGAGGCAGGCGTCACGGCGGTCTCCGGGAGGGGGCGAATTTCAGGCATCTACGGCGTCTACGGGTGTCTACGCAGCATAACGCGCAGGGTAGACAACTGTGCACCTGGCGTCAAGATCGTTTAGAGTATTGCTATTAAACGCGCGTGGCGCGCATTGATTGAAATCACATGACATCCATACCCGAAGCGGCAGCCGCCGCCGAGCATGGCGTAGCCGCGGGGCAGGAATTGCCGGCCGGCAAGCGCAAACTGATCGAAGCCGCGTTGCGTCTGACCGCGGGCGGCCGCGCTTTTGCGAGTCTGGGTTTGCGCGAACTGGCGCGTGAGGCGGGGCTCAATCCCAACACGTTCTATCGCCATTTCGACACGCTCGACGATCTGGCGCGCGAAGCCGTCGAATCGGTGAGCCGCCGTTTGCGGCCCATGTTGCGGCGCGAGCGCTGGCTCGCCGCGCATGACGAGCCGTATAGCGTGCCGCGTCGTGCGTGCGTCGCGTTCTTTGCGTTCGCGCTGGAAAACCGCGAGGCGTTTCTCAGCGCGCTGGCCGAATATCATGGCACCTCGCGCGCGTTGCGCGAGGCCGTGCGCGCGAACCTGCACGAGGTCTCGGCGGAAATGGCCGACGACGTCGTTCAACTGGAATTGATGCCGACGCTTTCACGCGAAACCGTCGACGAAGTCTGCACGCAGACCGTTCTGCAACTGTTCCATCTATCGGCTGAGTATATCGACGCAAACGAAGCGCGCCGCGATGCGCTGGTCGCCTATGCGGAGCGTTTTATCGTGAGGCTGTTCGCGGGTTCGGTGTTGGTCGCGCAGCATGAGCCGGGCAGGGCGCCGTCGTCGATGTGGGCCTGAGGCCTGAGAAGCGCAAAACGAAGAAGCGCAAAACGAAACAGGCTCCGTGAAGGAGCCTGTTTTCATCTACGCCTGCCTGCACGACTGATGTGATCTCAGCCGCGACGCAGCTCAGGTATCGTTCCAGCCGCCGGAGTCGTCGTTGCTGCCCATATCGACGCCGCCGCTGTTGTCACTCCAGTCGTTCGAACCCTGGCCGAAGTCGAGGCCGCCGCCATTGCCGCCGTCGTTGCCACGGCGGCGCGTTTCGTCGTCGACGATCACGTCACGTTCGACCACGCGCTCACGCCCGGAATTCAGCGCTTCGCCGAGCAGCACGCCGGTCAGCAAACCGCCCATGCCGCCGCCGAAACCGCCACCGCCTTGCTGCACGATAACCTGCGGCTGTTGCTGATACGGCCCTTGCTGCGGATAGGGCGCTTGCGGCGGATTGCCGAAACGTTCGGCTTCCTGCGCATAGGGGGAGGGTTGCGTGCCGGCGGCCGGCGCGGCATACGGATCGGGCTTGCCGTCCGCCCGCGCGCGCAGGCTGCCGAGGCGCTGTTCGAGTTCGTCGAGCTGATACGGCGGCACCGGACTCTTGCTGTTCGACAAGGTTTCGACGAGGCCGCGCAACTGGTCTTCGGTCGCTTCGACTTCCTTTTCCAGCGCCTCGTGCCCTGGCACCGTGGAAAGCTTCACGTCGAGCTTGAGCGAACGCACGGTGTTGAGCATGTCGGTGGCGCGCTTGAGTTGCACGCGACGATCGTCGTCGGCGCGCGTATCGCCTTGCGTGCGGGCGCGGCGCAAGGTCCAGCGCAGCACCAGCGCGATCACGCCGATCAGGACAAGGATGCCGATCCACATGCCCATGCCCGGACCATGCCGTTGCGGCGCCTGCGACATCATGGCCGACTGCTGCTGCACGGCCGGCGTCGTCTGCTGCACGAACGGGTTGGCCGCGTGGCTGGTGGTGTTCGCGGTCGCGGCGCCTGCCCGTTCCGCGTCCTTGCGAATACGCGCTTCGGTTTGCGCGAAACGGGTCGGGTCGGTGAAGCGGATTTGCGGGTCGAGTGTCTTGGCCTGCTGCACCTGGGCGAGCGCGTCGGCGGAACGGCCTTCGCGGTCGAGCACCTGCGCGTACAGATAATGCGCGCGCGCATTGTTCGGATGCGCCTGCAGCACTTCGCTCAGGCCCGCATCGGCCTGTTGCCAGTTGCCTTGCGACATGGCCGATTCGATCTGCTGGACGGTGGGCACGGCGAACGCCGCAGCCGACACGAACAGCAGTGAGGCAAATGCGGTTGCAAGAAATTTTTTCATTTACGGACCGGGCGCGTTGCGCCCGTCTCCTTCAGTCGATTCCGGCGGCTCACACGAAGGCCGCCGGTATGTACTGCTGCCGACGCAATTACTGGGCCGGCGTATTGATCTGCTTCTTCAATGCTTCGAGACGATCTTCGACGGACGGGCCGCGGTTCAGATCCGCGAGCTTGTCGTCGAGCGCCTTGCCGCTCTTCACGTCGGCCGAATTCAGGCGGGCGTCCGAACGGGCATTCGACAGCGCAACCTTGTCTTCCAGCTTCTGGAAATCTTCGGACAGATTCTTGCCGCCGATGCCGCCCAACGCCGTGGCCGCCACGTCTTTCGCCTGAGCGATCTGCTGCTTGGCTTGCAGAATGTTCGAGCGCGCATTCAGGTCGTTGCGACGGGTGCGCATGTCTTCGATCTGACTCTTCAACTGCGCCACCGACGGCTCCAGCGTGGTCAATTCCTTCGCCAGCGCATCGCGTTCGGCTTCGGCCGTGGCCTGCGCGCCGAGGGCCTCGCGCGCGAGCGCTTCGTCGCCGGATTGCAGCGCGCGTTTGGCGCCGTCTTCATACTTCTTCGCCTTGTCGGCGGCAACATCGCGCTTGCTTTGCTGCGTGGCCACTTGCGCCTGGATCTCGATCAGCGAGTTCTCGGCTTTGGCGATGCTTTCGTCGAGTTCGCGCACGATCTGGCGCGAGTCGCGCGACGGATCCTGCACGGAATCGGCTGCGTCGTTCAGGAGACCTTTGAGCGTGCGCGAAATGCTGTCAAAAAGCGACATGAAAACCTCCAAAGAATGTAAACGGCGCTGAATAACCCCGCGCGCCCAACTGCATTCAACTGCTACTTTACGCCGCTGCGCACGAAGCTGCGCAGCGTTCGGACCGGAGTTCGGGGCGCACGCGGCGAATGCAATAGCGGCGACGTAAATTGTTCGATTCGGATATCGGGCTGCGAGCAGTTCAAAAGGTTAAATCGCGCGGCGCGTCATTCTGACGCTCGCGGATATTACACCACGTGCTCTCTTAAAACCGCCTTAAAGGGAGCGATGACAGATTCACGAGGTTCGCTTGCGCGCCATGCGCAACGCGCACGCATTCGAATGCGTGCAGATGTAACGACATGCAACGGCAATGCGCGGACTCGCGTCTCATATCAGGTACGCTGCGCCGCCTCGTCAAGCAAAGCGGCCGCCCTTTGTGCTTGGCTCGCCGAGCGGATCGTCGTCTTCGCGCACGCTGTCGACGCGGGGGCGCTTGAGCACGCTGCGCAATTGCGCTTCGGAATCGGTTGGCTGGAGCGTGGCTCCTTCTGTCGAAGCCGCTTTGGCCGCCGCCACCCGCGCGACCGCCTCCGCTGTGGCCACGGCTTCCTCGTCGATGTCAGCGGCGAGGGCGGCGGCGACACCCGCCGGCAGCAGCGGCGCGGGCGCATCGTCGATGACGGTGCGCGCCGGCGCGCTCGCAGCCGGCGTGGACGCAGCGGAACCCGCCGCGCTGTCGGCGGACTCGCCGGTAGCGCCGTCGCCGCGCGTCTGCAAGGCCGGCGGCAGTGCGGCGCGCGCGTGCCGTGTGCCGCGCGCGACCCGCTGCAGCGCTGCGTCGAGCGCATCGGGCGCACGCGGGGCCCGCAGCCGGTCGACGATGCTCGCCGCCTTCACCTGTTCGCTGGTCGCGCCGAAGCTCAGCACCGCGCGCCGCATCAGCTCGCTGACGCTAATGCCCAGATTCTCCGCGGTGGCGGTAATCGCGCGTTTCTGCGCGGTCGTGACGAATACGACGATGCGTTCGCTGGGCTTGTTCATGGTCGGCTCGCATACTTGTTGGCATGGGCGGTTCAAAGCGGACATTTGGCGAACGCCGCAACGCGCGCAGGTGTTGGCGCGCGCGGAGTCCATCATATGACGAGTTGCCCCGCTGCGGAACGGGCGCGACATGAAAATCCCGTGACATCAACGAGTTGTAGTGTTTGCGGGCGGCTTGTCCACAGGCCTTTCAACATTTTCTGTGAATAACTCCGAGCCGGCGCAAAAGCGCTCATATGACTGCCCGGAACTACAGACTCCTTTCGCACGAAGGGAATTCTTACAAAAAAACTAACTTGGACCGCGCTCGATTTCTTTTAAAATGCGCTGTTACGTTGCGCCGGACATGGTCCCGGGCGTGCCGTGCGGCCGGCCGGGGGCACAGGGCCGCGCGGTGGTTTGCGCCTCGGTCCAGGATGCCCGATCACGATCCATGCACGCGCCACGAGCGCGTGCAGAAAGGCGTTCGGTTACGCGCCCACTATTCCAGTCATGCCAATCATCAAACGACCGCATTCATCCAATTCTCCGTCTGGTGAAGACCGGGATTCCTACCAGCGCACGCCAGGACGCAATGCAGCTTCGCGCGACGCCGAGGCCGGCCGCCGTTCCATCGGTGCGACCATCGCCATCTGGTTCGCCGGCCTGATCGCAACCATCGCGGTGGTGGGCGCGCTGATCATCGGCTATGCGCTGGTGGTGATGGGGCCGCAACTGCCGTCGCTCGACGCGCTCACCGACTATCGCCCGAAGGTGCCGCTGCGCGTCTACACGGCGGACCACGTGCTGATCGGCGAGTTCGGCGAAGAGCGGCGCAGTCTCGTGCGCTTCCAGGACATTCCGGATCAGATGAAGAAAGCGGTGCTCGCGATCGAAGACTATCGCTTCTACGAGCACGGCGGCGTCGACTTCATCGGCATTCTGCGCGCGGGCGTGTCCGACCTTTCGCACGGCGGCGCCTCGCAGGGCGCGAGCACGATCACCATGCAGGTGGCGCGCAACTTCTTCCTCTCCAGCGAGAAGACCTACACGCGCAAGATCTACGAAATGCTGCTCGCGTACAAGATCGAGCGCGCGCTCACCAAGGATCAGATTCTCGAGCTGTACATGAACCAGATTTATCTGGGCGAACGCGCCTATGGTTTTGCCGCGGCCGCGCGCGTGTACTTCGGCAAGGATCTGAAAGACATCACGCTGGCGGAATCGGCGATGCTGGCCGGCTTGCCGAAGGCGCCGTCCGCGTATAACCCGGTGGTCAATCCGAAGCGCGCGAAGATCCGTCAGGAGTACATTCTGCGGCGCATGCTCGAGCTCAGGTACATCAGTCAGGAACAATACGACCAGGCGGTGAAGGAAGAGATCCACACCAAGAATCCGGGCAACGAATATAGCGTGCATGCCGAGTACATCGCCGAAATGGTCCGGCAGATGATGTACGCGCAGTACAAGGACGAAACCTATACGCGCGGCCTGAACGTCATCACCACGATCGACTCCGCCGACCAGGACGCCGCCTATCGCGCGGTACGCAAGGGTGTGATGGATTACGAGCGGCGCCACGGTTATCGCGGGCCGGAAGGTTTCGTGCAGCTGCCCGCGCCGGGCGACGACCGCGATCAGACTATCGACGACGCGCTCACGGATCACCCCGACAACGGCGAGATCATCGCCGCCGTGGTGACGGACGCAACGCCGAAGCTGGTGAAGGCGCAACTGGTGGACGGCACGCAGCTCGCGATCAGCGGCGACGGTCTGCGCTTCGCGGCGGGCGCGCTGAGCGCGCGCGCGGCGGCGGCCACGAAGATCAAGGTCGGCTCGATCGTGCGTGTTCTCGCCGACGACAAAGGCAACTGGCAGATCACGCAACTGCCGCAGGTGGAAGGCGCGCTGGTGTCGCTCACGCCGCAGGACGGCGCGATCCGCGCGCTGGTGGGCGGCTTCGACTTCAACAAGAACAAGTTCAACCACGTCACGCAGGCGTGGCGTCAGCCGGGTTCGAGCTTCAAGCCGTTCATCTATTCGGCCGCGCTCGACAAGGGTCTCGGACCGGCCACCATCATCAACGACGCGCCGCTGTACTTCCCGTCGAGCACGCCGGGCGGCGACGCGTGGGAGCCGAAGGACGACGACCAGCCGGACGGTCCGATGCCGATGCGTCTCGCGCTGCAGAAGTCGAAGAACCTCGTGTCGATCCGCATTCTGTCGTTCATCGGCACCAAATACGCGCAAGACTTCGTCACGCAGCGTTTCGGCTTCGACGCCGACAAGACCCCGCCGTATCTGCCGATGGCGCTCGGCGCGGGCCTCGTCACGCCGCTACAGTCGGCGGGTGCGTATTCGGTGTTCGCGAACGGCGGCTACCGGATCAATCCGTATCTCATCAACGAGGTGACGGATGCGCGCGGAGAGGCGCTCTCCAAAGCGCAGCCGCTCACGGCCGGCCGCGACGCGCCACGCACGCTCGAACCGCGTAACGCGTACATCATGAACAGCCTGCTGCATTCGGTGGCGACGGCCGGCACGGGCGCGGGCACCAATGCGCTGCATCGCTCGGACCTGCAGGGCAAGACGGGTACGACCAACGACGCGAAGGACGGCTGGTTCGCCGGCTACCAGCAATCGCTCGTGGCGGTGGCGTGGATGGGTTATGACCAGCCGAAGACGCTCGGCAGCCGCGAATTCGGTGCGCAGCTGGCCTTGCCGATCTGGGTGGAATACATGCAGCGCGCGCTGCGCGGTGTGCCGCAAAGCGAACCGGCGCAACCGGACGGCGTCACCGCCGTCGACGGCGAGTTGTTCTATACGGACATGACGCCGGGCAACGGCTTCGTGGCGAGCATCGGTCTCGATTCGGCGAACCCGACCGCGGGCGTGAGCGACGCGGTTGGCGGCGTGGGGCCCGCGGGCATGACGCCGCCGACCGTGCCTCCGCCGAGCGTTTCGTCGAACGAGAAGAAGCAGATCATGGATCTGTTCGAGTCGAACAAGCCCTGAGTGCCCCTAAGCGGAGTTCTTGCGGGCTGTTAGGCGTGTACGGGCCGCGAAGCTCGCCCGCTTCGCACACGCAAGTTTTTGAAAGAGAGCGGACGCGCCGCCTGGCGTGGCGTTCGCGCCGCTTGCCGGGTGGGCCACCCGGCGGATTGTGTGCATGGCATACGCAGTGTGTTTTAATCACGCCTGCGGTGCATTTATCAAGGGTCCTAAAGGACGCCTGATTCCTAGACGGTTTCAGCCTCCAGCACCACTACGTCGCGCCGCGAGCGGGGCGTCCATTCTCGAACTCCGCGCCGCGCGAGACCCGGTATGACGCGCGCGCGTCTGTCACTTCGTCCGCAGGCACCGTTGAGGTTGCCGCGGGCGGTGTGTTTGCCATCCAGCATCCACCGGGTCCCGCCTTGTGAAAAGTCGAATCCTGATCTGTCTGATGACGGGTCTACTGCGCGCGTTTGCCTTTCTGCCGTACAGCGTTGTCGCGCGGATTGGCACAGGTATCGGCGCGTTGCTCTACCGCATTCCGAGCACGCGCCGGGGCGTCGTGCATACCAATCTGAAACTGTGCTTCCCTGACATGAGCGACGAGGCGCGCGAACGTCTGGCGCGCGCGCACTTTTGTCACGTGATCCGCAGTTACGTCGAGCGCGGGCCACAATGGTTCGGCAATGCGCAGGCGCTCGCGCGTCTCGTCGAGGTGGAGAGCGCGATCGATCTGTCGGATATGACAGGCCAACCGACTATTTTCGTCGGCTTTCATTTCGTCGGCATCGAGGCGGGCTGCATGATGTATTCGACGCGGCATCCGGTCGCCTCGCTCTACACGCCGATGTCGAACCTGCTCTTTGACGCGATGGCCAAGCGCCAGCGCGGCCGTTTCGGCACGGAGATGATCCCGCGCAGCGATAGCGTGCGGCGGGCGTTGCGCACGCTGCGC
Source organism: Paraburkholderia aromaticivorans (assembly GCF_002278075.1). Taxonomy (NCBI): domain Bacteria; kingdom Pseudomonadati; phylum Pseudomonadota; class Betaproteobacteria; order Burkholderiales; family Burkholderiaceae; genus Paraburkholderia; species Paraburkholderia aromaticivorans. The sequence continues at coordinate 3,027,791 of NZ_CP022989.1, forward strand.
GACGGCAAGCCGGTGATGCTGGCCGCGGATATGGATTTCGGTTTGCGGGACTCGGTGTTCGTGCCGTTTTTCGGCGTGCCGGCCTGCACGCTGACTTCCGTCTCGCGGTTGGCGCGTGCGGCGAATGCGCGCGTGGTGCCGTTCGTGACGGAAGTGCTGCCGGATTATCGCGGCTACAAATTGAGCATCTTCGAAGCGCTGGGTGATTTCCCATCCGACGATGTGACGGTCGACGCGCGGCGTATCACCGCATTTCTCGAGACGCAGGTTAGACGGATTCCTGATCAATATTACTGGGTGCACAAACGTTTCAAGAATCGGCCGGCGGGTGAGGCGAGTGTGTATTGATGCTGCGCGGCGGCGAGGGACGACAATGCGCGGGCCGCTGCGGACGCGAGATCGAGCGCGACGCGTCGCTAAACGCGTCTACAGAAGAATGTGCCGCCTGGCCAAGGACTTAGCCGGTATCTCCGGGTGTTATCAACAGGTCTGTCAACAAAAAGTGGGGATAACTTCCCGGCCGTCGGTACGGAATCCCAGGTTTAGCTACTCGGCAGTGCCCGCGCTCGCCGTCGAAGCTCCACCCACCCCCGTCTCAACCGGCGGATTCCCCATCGCCTGGAACAGCGCCGCCGTGTCCGTCAGACGCGCGCTCGTATAGCGAATCTCATCGAGCTGCGCATTGCGGAACTGCTGTTCGCTCGAGCGCGCCGACGCGACAGGCAGCGCGCCCAGCCGGTAGCGCCCGGAGGTTTCATCGAAGATGCCTTGCGCGGAGCGCGCGGCAATGTTCGCGGCGTCCAGCGCTTGCGAGTCGTGCTCCAGCGCCGCGAGCGTGTCCGCGACGTTCTGGAACGCGGCCAATACCGTTTGCTTGTACTGCGAGACCGTGGCGTCGTAGGTATCGACCGCCGCGCGCCGTTGCGCAAACAGTGCGCCGCCATGAAACAACGGCTGCGACAGCGACGCACCGATGCTCCAGATCGCGCCCGCGCCGGAGAGCGCCACCGGCCAGCTAAAGCCGCCTTGTCCCATCGACGCGCTCAACGACAGGCTCGGAAACATCTGCGCCGTGGCGACGCCCACGTCGGCGGCCGCGGCTTTCAACGCGGCGTCGGCGGCCTGAATGTCGGGACGGGTGCGCAGCAGCTCCGACGGCACCACCACCGGCACCTGTTCAGGCACATGCAATTGCGCGAGCGCGAGATCGTCCGGCGCCGCGTCGGGCGTCCGGCCGAGCAGCACCGCCAGCGCGTGGCGCGTGCTCAGCCATTGCTGCTTCAGCCCCGGCAAGCTCGCGGACAAACTGGCCGCACTCTGTTGCGCGCTCAACTGATCGGCATGCGAGACCGCGCCCAGCGCATAGCGCCGCTGCGTGTCGCGCGCCTGATCGTTGGCGATCGTCACGAGCCGTTCGGTCGTCTCGATCTGCGCATGCAGCGCGGCGCTCGTGATTGCCGCGGTCACAATGTTGGCGGCGAGCGCGCGGCGCGCGGCATCGAATTGATAGGCCTGAACGTTCACGCGCGCGGCGAGCGCGGCATCGGCGAGGCGCGCGGCGCCGAACAGGTCGAATGTGTAGTGCGCCTGCAATTGACCGACAAAGACGTTGTACAGAAACGTGTTGGGTCCGATCTCCGGGATCGCCAGCGCACGATTGCGCGTCGCCTGGCCGCCGGCGTCGATGGTCGGCAGCATCGAACTGCCGATCTGCGCGCGCAACTGTTCGCGCGCGGCGGCAAGGCTCCGGTCCGTTGCGGCGAGCGTCGGACTGTTGCGCAGGCCTTCGTCGACCAACGCGTTCAGCGCGTCCGACTGATACAGCGTCCACCATTCGGGCACCGGCTTCGCGCCGACCACGAACTGCTGCGTGACGCCTTGCGCGGGCACGGTTTGCGTCGGCTGCGCCTGGGCGCCGTAGTGCGCCGGCTGCGGCATCGCGGGCGGCTCGCCGCTCGGTCCGAACGAACAGGCGGCGAGCGCGCATGCCATGCCGGTGAGGGCGGCGACGCGCGAGTATCGCAAGAGGGTGGGAGTGACCATGCTCAATTCCCCGTATGCTTCGTGCCGGACGCGGACGGCGTCTGCGGCTCGCGTTCATCGACACGCACGCGGAACGACGTGGCGTACAACGCGGGCAAATAAAACAGCGTGAGGATGGTGGCGCTCGTAATGCCGCCCATCAGCGCGGTCGCCATCGGGCCGAAGAAATTCGAGCGCAGCAGCGGAATCAGCGCGAGCACGGCCGCCGCCGCAGTCAGCGTGATCGGCCGGAAACGCCTCACGGTCGCGCCGACGATCGCATCGAAACGCTTATGCCCCGCGGCAATGTCCTGCTCGATCTGATCGACCAGAATCACCGAGTTGCGCATGATGATGCCGAACATCGCGATCACGCCGAGCATGGCGACAAAGCCGAACGGCTGGCCGAACAGCAGCAGTGTGAGCACCACGCCGATCAGCCCGAGCGGGGCGGTCAGCACGACCATCAACACGCGCGCGAAACTTTGCAACTGGATCATCAGCAACGTGAGCACGGCGATGATCATGATCGGCATCTGCGCATTGATCGACGTCTGGCCTTTGCCGCTTTCCTCGACCGAGCCGCCGATTTCGATCCGGTAGCCGACCGGCAAGCTGCCGCGAATCTGGCTCAACGCCTTGTCCACGCCATGGGTGACGTCGATGCCTTGCGCGCCGGGCGCGACGTCGGACTGCACGGTGATGGTCGGCTGACGGTCGCGCTCCCAGATCACACCGTATTCGAGGTCGTTGCGCAGATGGCCGAGCGTGCCGAGCGGCACCGGGCCGTTCGGCGTGGGCATGGCCAGCGTGACGAGTTGCGCGGGATCCACGCGTTCGGTCTTGGGCGCGCGCAGATCGACGCTGATCAGCTTGTCCCGTTCGCGGTATTGCGTGACGGTGTAGCCGGAGAGCGTCATCGCGAGGAAGCTCGAAATATCTTCGGAGCTCACGCCCAGTTCGCGCGCTTTTTTCTGATCGACTTCGAAGCGCACCGAGCGCTCGGCGGGTTCGTCCCAATCGAACTGCACGTTGCGGGTGCCGCGGTCCGCACGCAGGGTGGCGGCGACGCGCTCGGCGATCGAGCGCACGGTGGCGATATCGTCGCCGCTCACGCGGAACTGCACCGGATAGCCCACGGGCGGTCCATTCTCGAGACGCGACAGACGCGTGCGGATCGCTGGAAAGTGATCGCGCAATTGCGGTTCGAGCCATTGCGCGAGCTTTTCGCGATCCTTCACCGACTTCGCCGTAATCACGAATTGCGCGAAATTGGGTTGCGGCAACTGCTGATCGAGCGGCAGATAGAAACGTGGCGCGCCGGTGCCGACAAAGTCCACCGTATGATCGATCTCCGGGCGGCCCGCCAGCGCTTTTTCGAGCCGCGTGGCCTCACGCAGCGTGGCTTCGAACGACGCGCCTTCGGGCAGGCGCACGTCCACCAGCAACTCGGGGCGGTCCGAACTCGGGAAGAACTGTTGCGGCACCAGCGTGAAGCCGGCCATGGCCAGCACGAACAGCACGACCGTGATCGCCAGCACGACGAAGCGCCGCTCGATGCACCAGCCGATCCAGCCGCGCAGGCGGCGGTAGAAACGCGTGTCGTAGATGTCGTGCTCGTGATCGTCGGGCAGATGCGTCTCGTGCGCCTCGCGTTTGCGCTCCGGCAGCAGGTGATAGCCGAGCAGCGGAATCAGCACGACCGCCGCAAGCCACGAGGCGATCAGCGCGATGGCCGATACTTCGAAGATGGAGCGCGTGTATTCGCCGGTGCTGGACTTCGCCAACGCGATCGGCAGGAAACCGGAGACGGTGACGAGCGTGCCGGTCAGCATCGGAAACGCGGTGCTGGTGTACGCAAAGGCCGCCGCGCGCGTGCGGTTCCAGCCTTGCTCCAGCTTCACCGACATCATCTCGACGGCGATGATCGCGTCGTCGACGAGCAGCCCCAACGCGAGCACCAGCGTGCCGAGCGACACCTTGTGCAAGCCGATGTCGAACAGGTACATGCACAACGCGGTGACGGCGAGCACCACCGGGATCGAGATCACGACCACCATGCCGGTGCGCACGCCGAGCGAAACGAGGCTCACCACCAGCACGATCGCCACGGCTTCGGCGACGGCTTCGAGAAAGTCGTCGACCGACTGCGCGACCGCGTTCGGCATGCTCGACACTTCGACCAGTTGCAAGCCGGCGGGCAGCGCGCGGCGCAACTGGACCATCTGCTGATCGAGCGCCTTGCCGAGACGGATCACGTCGCCGCCCGGCTGCATGGTCACGCCGATGCCGAGCACGGCTTTGCCGCCGGCGCGCATCTGGGTGACGACAGGGTCGTCGTAGCCGCGTTTGATCGTGGCGATATCGCCGAGACGGAACGAGCGGTTGTTGATGCGGATCAGCGTGTCGGCGAGCGCGTTGACGTCCTTGAACTGGCCGGTGGGACGCACGAACACGCGGTCGTCGGCGGTGGTCAGCGTGCCGGCCTGAGCGACGCTGTTCTGCGAGTTGATCGCCTGGCCGAGCTGCTGCGGCGAGATGCCCAGACGCGTGAGCTGCGTGTTGGCGATCTCGATGTAAATGTGCTGGTCCGGATCGCCGAAGTAATCGACCTTGCCAACGCCCGGCACGCGCAGCAGCACGGTGCGCAACTGGTCCGCGTAGTCGTGCAGTTGCGCGGCCGAAAAGCCGTCGCCTTCGAGCGTGTAGATGTTGGTGTAGACGTCGCCGAATTCGTCGTTGAAGAACGGGCCTTGAACGCCTTGCGGCAGTGTGGCCGCGATGTCGCCGACTTTCTTGCGCACCTGGTACCAGGTTTCTGGCACGTCCTTGACCGGCGCCGAGTCTTTCATCGAGAAGAACATCAGCGATTCGCCGGGGCGCGAATAGCTGCGCACGAAATCGATGGCGGGCGTTTCCTGCAATTTGCGGCCGATGCGGTCCGTCACCTGTTCCTGCACCTGGCGCGCGGTCGCGCCCGGCCAGAAGGTGCGGATCACCATCACGCGGAACGTGAAGGGTGGGTCTTCGGATTGCGCGAGCCGCGTATAGGCAAGAATGCCGAAGGCGGTCGCGAGCGCGATCAGGAAGACGACCAGCGCCTGGTGGCGCAGCGCCCAGGCGGACAGGTTGAAGCGGCCCTCTTCATGGGTGGTGCTCATGAAGCGAAGTCCTCGGGATGCAGCGGCGCGATCGCGCGGACTTTTTCGCCGGCGCTCACCGTATGCACGCCTTGCAGCACCACGCGTTCGCCGTCCTTGAGGCCCTGAGCGATCACGACCGTGCGCTCGTTGTAGCGCGTGACCGTGACGCGGCGCAGTTCCAGCGCGTTGTCCGCGGCTCGCACGATCCATACGGCGGGATGGGTGCCGTCGTGAAACAGTGCGGTGGCGGGCACGGTGAATGAAGCGTTCTGTCGGGCCGCGGTGTTGGCCCAGGCGGCGAGTTCGATATCCGCGGTCATGCCGAGGCGCACGTCCGCGCCGGGATTCTCGAGCGTGAGTCTCGCGCGGTAGGTGCGGCTTTGCGGATCGGCGGCGGGTGAGAGTTCGCGCACGCGCGCGGCGAACTTGCGCCCAGGCAGCGCCGCGAGCGTGACGTGGGCGGTTTGGCCGAGCGAGAGCGCGGCGAGCGCGCTTTCCGGCACGTCGCACACCACGTCGATGTCGCCGCTCCAGGCGAGGTTGTAGACGGCCTGGCCCGCGGACACGTTCTGGCCGGTGTCGGCCTGTTCGGCGGTGATCACGCCGGCGTGGTCGGCGGCGAGCGTGGTGTAGTGCAGCTGGTCTTTCGACAGCGCGGCCTGCTGCGCGGCTTGATCGCGCTGCGCGACGGCGGATGCGTACGCATTGGTGGTCTGTTCGAGCTGCGCGGGGGCGATCAGGTTTTCTTTGGCCTGCGCCTGATCCCGATCGAGCTGCTGCTTCGCATAGACGAGGCTGTGCTGGGCGGCGGCGAGCTGCGCCTGCGCGCTCGCGGCATTTTTTTGCGCGTCGGCCGGATCGAGCCGGGCGACGATCTGACCGTTCTTCACCACGTCGCCGAGACGCACGCGCCGCTCGACGATCTTGCCGCCGACACGAAAGGACAGCGGCGTCGAATAACGCGCCTGCACTTCGCCGGGCAACGAGGCTGCCGGCGCCTCGCTGCCGTCCGCATGCACGGCGACTGCGACCACCGGGCGCGGCTCGGGTGCCGCGGCTTCTTTCTTCGAACACGCGGCGAGCGTGACGACGCCCGCGAGAACCAGGGCGAATGCTGCATGGCGCAGGCGCTCGGGACGGCCATGTGGATGGGACTGCGGGCGCATCGCGGGCGATGCGCAGAGACCGGGACGCTTCACAATTACCCCAACTGGAGACAGCGAACGAACACGGCAAGCCGCAGTGGCCCGCCAGCGAAGACGCGCCGGCCAATATGCAATTGGCATACGCGTCTGACTTCGAATGACGCTTTGCATTCTAATACACACCTGTATTTGAATGTTGGGGTGAATTGGGATTCTTTTCAGTGCTAGACTTGCGCCCATGAAACGGCAACGACTCACCCGCGAGCAGAGCAAAGACCAGACGCGCGAGCGTCTGCTCGACGCTGCGCAAGCCATTTTTATGAAGAAGGGTTTTGTCGCGGCGAGTGTCGAAGACATCGCGGCGGCGGCGGGTTATACGCGCGGCGCGTTCTATTCGAACTTCCGCAGCAAGAGCGAGTTGTTCCTCGAACTACTGCGGCGCGACCACGAGGTCATGCAGGCGGGGTTGCAGGCTATCTTCGCGAATGCGGCATCGCGTGAAGAAATGGAGGCGCGCGTGCTGCGCTACTACAGCAACCTGCATCGCGAGAACAAGTGTTTCTTGCTGTGGGTGGAGGCGAAGTTGCTGGCGGTGCGCGACGGCCGTTTCCGGCTTCGCTTTAACGCGTTCATGCACGAAAAACTCGAGCAGTTGAGCGCGTATATCCGCGAGTTTTCGGCACGCGTGGGCACGCCGATGCTGATGCCGCCGGAGACGCTGGCGATCGGCTTGATGGGGTTGTGCGACGGCGTGCAGTTTTTCTACACGGTCGACCCGCAGAACGTGCCGGCGGAGATGGCTGAAACGGTGCTGGCGGGATTTTTCGCGCGCGTGGTGTTCGGGCGCGAAGCGTAAAGCGTAAAGCGTAAAGCGTAAAGCGCTGGATCAGTTGGTCGCCAATTGCGCGCAGGCGTCGGCAACCGGCGTTGCGCACACGAACGAATACTGGCCGCTGTAGCGCAGGACTTCTTCGCCCACATGCAGCACCACCTTGATGTCCGGGCAGCGTTCGTACGCAATGAAAGCCGAGCAGGCCGCCGCGGACCAGCAAACCAGCGAGAACGCGATTTTTTCGAAAAGCTGAAAACGATGTGTCATAGCGATTGCAATTGATTTCCCATTCGGGCGCTATGATACCAGCATCCTAGGGTTTATACCTAGTCGAAATCCGCAATAGCTTTTGCCATAAACCGCACAAGAGATCTCGCGACGGCCACGCTGGCGTCTTCGGCAAACCTGTCGGGAATGTCATGTTCAGGTCAGGGTTGGGACATGATCGGGTCGATACAATCGGATCGTTGGGCAAACCCGCGCGCGCCTTGCCGCCGGGTCGACACAGGCGCGCGAGGTGCGCCGGCCCGGCTTTACCGTGGCAGGAGTCGTCCCATGAACCAATTGCAGTCGATGCGCGTATTCGTCAAAGTGGCCGACCTCGGCAGTTTCGTCCGCGCGGCCGGCGCGCTGGATCTTTCCACCGCGGTCGTGACGCGCCACGTCGCCGATCTGGAAGCGCGCCTCGGCACGCGCCTGCTCAATCGCACCACGCGCCGTCTGTCGCTGACCGAATCGGGCATGACCTATCTGGAGCGCGTGCGCCATATTCTCGATGACCTGGAAGGCGTGGAGCAGATGGTGGTGGCGCGCAATCACGAGCCGGTCGGCACCTTGCGCATCGTCGCGCCGGTGGTGTTCGGGCTGCATAGCCTCGCGCCGGTGGTGCAGTCTTACGCCGCGCGCTATCCGGAGGTCGTGCCCGATGTCACGCTCGCCGATCGCCATGTCGATCTGGTGGAAGAAGGGTTCGACGTCGGCATCCTCGTTGCGCGGCCCATGCGCAGCGCGAGTATCGTCATGCGGCGGCTGACCACCGGCTATATGACGGTCTGCGCGACGCCCGCTTATCTGGCCCAGCACGGCACGCCGACGCGGCCCGAGCATCTGCTCGCGCATCCGTGCCTGAGCCGGCCGTCCGAGCAGGGTGGCGAAGAACGCCTCTTCAGCGGGCCGGACGGCGACGTGCGGGTGCGGCCCACGAATGCGATCGTCGCGAACAATACGGAGATGCTCAGGCAGTTCGCGCTACTGGGCATGGGCGTGGCGATCCTGCCGAGCTATCTGATCGGCCGCGATCTGGCTTCCGGGCGGCTCGTGCCGCTGCTTTGCAACTACCATTTGCCGCAGATCGACATCACGATCGCCTATCCGAGCCGGCTGCATTTGCCGGCGAAGGTGCGGACTTTCATCGACCATCTGGTCGAGCATTTTCAGCCGCAGGGTCAGCAAACGCGCGATCCGCGCGCGCGGACCCAGGCGGGTGCCGCGAGCGGGGCAGCGGAGGTGATGAAGGGCCTGAAGCGCTCGCCCGAGCCGGAATTGTCCGTCGATGCCGATGGCGCGCCTGCGTTGCACAAGGTGGCGCGTTCGCGGATCGTGGCGTCGTCGCCGTTTTGATGCCGAGCGCGAGGCGCGCTGACATTTGCCGCGGCGCGCGCCAAAGGTCCCGGCCTTTGACGCGAGCGAGACGCGCAAAGGAATCATCGTAGGTGCGCCGCGTGTTGGCCGCAGCCGCGGCGAACTGCGGGATGGGCTCGTCGCCCGCAGCCGCGGCGAACTGCCGGATGGCCTAAATCCACACGTCGTTTGCCGCCGTCCGTTCGCTGACTTCCTCGCCGGTATTCTTTACGCCGCGCGGCTCGATCAGTAGCAGCTTCACTTCGCGTTCGGCGTACGGCTTGTGCTCGGTGCCCTTCGGCACCACGAACATTTCACCAGGCGAAATCAGCACGAAACCGTCGCGCATGTCGATGCGAAGTTGCCCGTCGAGCACGATGAACGTTTCGTCGGTGTCGGCGTGCTCGTGCCAGATGAAGTCCCCTTCGATCCGCACCAGCTTGAACTGATAGTCGTTCATTTCGGCGACCACGCGCGCTTGCCACTGGTCGTTGAAGAGCCCCAGTTTTTCCGCGAAATTGACGGCCTGATACGGCCGTTGAGTGAGTTGGGCGTTGGACATCTCGGTGCTCCTCCTGAGCGGTTATGTCAGGCGGGAAGCGTACGGCGCGACGTATAGACGGGTCTTGAACGTTTGTGCGCGCGGCGTTGCGCGCCGCGCGATCAGGCAGGCAGGAATGCGGGCGGTCGGGCAGGCGAGTCACCGGCACGGAAGCACGGAAGCACGGAGGTACGGAGGTACGGAGGTACGAGAGTACGAAAGCGCGCATGCACGAATGCACGAATGCACACCTGCCTGCCCGCCCTCGCTCAGCGCCCGCCGTGCACCGACGACCCAAGCATCTTCAGCCACTGCGCGGGCGCAACGCCCCAGGCGTGCTTGAAATGCCGCGTCATGTGACTCTGATCGGCAAAGCCGCTGGCCGCGGCGGCGTCGGCAAGCGACACGCCTTTGAGCACCAGTTGCCGCACGAGATCGAGACGCCGCATGGTCAGATAGCGGTGCGGACTGGTGCCGAACAGCGCGCGAAAATCCCGCGACAGACTCCAGCGGTCGCGACCCGATGCCGCAGCCAGTTCGTCGAGCGTGACGGCGCGATCGAGCGACGCCAGCAGGTAATCGCGCGCAAGCCTTGCCGCGCGATAATCGACCGGTCGCGGCGTATCCCGGCCGCCCGCCACCGTGTCGAGGGCGACGGCCAGTTCATGGAGCGCGCCGTCCTGTTCGAGCGGGTCGATCGCGCTCTCCATTGCGCGCAACAGGCCCTCGGTGGCGGCGAAGAGGCGCGGATCGTTCGACAGCCCGCCTTCCAGGAAGGGCAGCGGCTTGCCGCCGAGCGCCTGCTGGAACAGCGCCGGATCGACATAGATCATGCGGTAGTGGAAACCGTAGCCGGTGCCGGCCTGGCCGTCGTGTGGTTCGTCGGGATGGAGCACCATCGTGCCGCCCGGCAGACTGCTTCGCATACTGCCGCGATAACGAAAACTCTGAACGCCGGCCAGCGTGCGGCCGATCGCATAAGTATCGTGCCGGTGCATCGCGTAGCCGGCATGATGAAAGAAAGCCTCGATCCGTTCGATGCCGTTCGCGCCTGCCGTTTGCGGCGAGCGATAGATCCAGTCGGACCCGTGCTTTTCGCCGGACGAAAGCGCAAGGGAAACCGAAGGAGAAGGCGCGCGGGAGCGAGGCGGCGACGAAGCCGGCTCGTCGCTCATGCGCCGAGGCCCGGACTGTAATTGCCGCTGATCAGGCGCGTCACGGAGGCGATGTCGACGTAATCCTGTTCCGGCATGCCGTCGAGCATCGACAGCACCTCGTTGCTCGCGCCGGCTTCGCGCGCGGCGTCGACCAGGGCGTCTTTGTTGGTGGGAAACTGGACGTCGCTCAGAAGATCGGCGATCTGAAGGTCAATCGACTCGCCGGGAATGGCCGATGCGGTCATGCAAACGCTCCTGGTGATACGGTTGGACGTGACGGTTGCCGCCGGGCCGGCGGACAGGCTCAGGGCAATGCCCGGGATACCGGTCGGACAATACCACGCCAGTAGCACACGCCTGCTTCCGCCCCCGGCGCGGCTTGATGCGCCAGAAAGCTCAAGCATGCAACCCGGCACGCATGTCGGTCCGCGACAAGTAGTCTCACGTCTGCAGATGCTCGTTCTGCCCGGTAAAGCTTCGGTCCAGATGTCGCGATTTGGGCAGCGCGATATGTTCCCATCGTTGCGGACGATTGCTGTCCGTGGCGGCGACATCCGGCGCCGCGGGCGCGACGGGTGCGGCGTCAGCGCGTTCGGCAAGACTACTGGCGGTCGTGCTGTCGGGCGCGGTGTGAACCGGCGCGGCAAAACAAGAGGCTGACAGCGTCACCATGGTCAACAGCGTCGAGGTTTTCATCTCCCGACCTCCTAAGCTCATGCGGCGCTGACTGTAGAGCAAGCGCTGTGCCGTCCCCGCGTCGAAAGGACGGCCCACGCTACACGCGGCGTTGCGCGCCTGTTGCCCCCGCGTGGAAGGCAATCTTGCGGCGCACGCGCGTTCCCGACAAAACGGCATTGTCGATTCCAGATGATGGCAGAAACCAGCCGACAACGCAGCAGCGCCGTCGCGAACGGTCATGCGGCGGGCATGTTGCGGTGCGGCAGACGCGCTTTCTAGCGCAATACCTCGAAGCGCGTCCACGGCCACGAAGGCCGGTCGCGCATGTAGCCGTTCAGCCAGTTCCACTGCGGATGCCGCTTCATGAACGCCTGAGCGTCGAACGGCCGCCCGCACGGATGGCCCCAGCGGGCGCTGAATGCCATCTCGCGGGCCATTTCGCTGTCGACCACTTTGCCGTCGTTGGCGCCCCACGGATTGAACGGTCCGTGATCGGTACCGCCAAAACGCGCGTCGTCCAGTTCCAGATGCCCGCAGATGGTGCGTGAGCAAGGGTTGTCGTTACGGTCGAGATAGACGTCGTGGTGGTCGGCGATCATCTCCTTGGCGAGTTCCACGTCGATCTTGCCGCGATGCAACTCTTCCAGCTGCATGAAGCGCAGACGGCGCGCGCCGTTCTTGCGCACGTCCGTAAAGTCTTCACCTTCGCCGAGGCATTCCTGGTTGCGGATCTTCAGATCGGTCGCGGTGTTGTAGCCGCTATAAAAACCGTCCCTGGTGCTTTCGAAACCGGAGAAGTGCAGGCCCAGTTCGTAGCGCGCGATCTCGCCGGTCTTGGTGTCGCCGAGCAGCCAGCTATTCGCATAGCCGCCGTTGTTGGCGATCGCGAACATTTCGCACCATTCGCCGATGCTGTTCGCGTACTGCGACGCGCGCCGCGAGCGGTAGAACTCGGGTGCGCCCGCCGCGTTGTAGCCGGCGAAGTTGGAGATGGTGGTTTCGGTCACCATCAGTCCGGCGGCGGTGACCCAGAAATCCGTGAGGCTGGAGATGCAGCCGGGCAAGCCTTGCATCAGGATGCGGTTGCCCCGGTCGGGCACGATGTCGAACACGACGTTGAACGCGTCGCCCGCCGCGTAGCGGTCCCACGAGTTGTGCGCCATCACGATGCGGCCATCGCGGGTCGCGTTGCCGGTGGCGATGAAGGCACTGCAGTGGTGCCCGCGCCGTCCGCGCCACGGTTTCATGCCGAGGCTCGGCTGCTGTTGCGCCGCGTGCGAGGGCCACCAGCTTTGCAGCAGATCCATGTAGCCGTTCCAAGCCAGCACTTCGGCGAACGGCAGCTTCGCGCCGTCGGCGATACCCTGGATTTCGTCGGCGAATTCGGTGTCGAGTTTGTTGGCGAACTGGGAGACCGCGGCGTTGACAAAGGTGTCGAAGTCTTCGCCGGTGTCCCACTTCGCAAGGTAGCGGGCCGTGTGGATCGCGTTGCGGATTTCAGTGGCGAGCAACTGGCCGTGCTGCTCGCCGCGGTCGTAGGGCTCGCCTTCGATATGCAGGAAAATCCAGCCCGCCTGATCGCGGCGCACGGCATCGAGGGACGGTTCGCTCATCTTCGCTCCGATCGAAGGACGGGCGTCTCGGTGCGCCCGTTCTGGCGTAACGCGCGCTGTCGGCGTTCGCCGCAGCGGTCTGTCCATTGTAGAGAATTTGCCGCGCTTTGCACGGCACGCAAGAGACGTCGGGCGCGGCCTGCAAGCGAACGGAGCGCGGCGGCTAGCGCGTCGGATTCATGCGGAAGTACGCATCGAGCAACGAGGTTTTATAAACCACGCCGGCCAGCAAGGGATGCGCGATGCTTTCGATTACCGGGAGGCGCTCGCCCTGGAACGCCAGGAAGTGCTGCAACGCCACGCCGAGCGGCATGTCCGGCGTGAGCACGTCGAAATGCGGCTGCAGATAGTCGGCCGCCGTCTTCGCCGAGGTGTCGCGGCCGTCGAGCAGGTCGGAGGTGATGTCCTTGAGCGCGACCACGCCGAGAAACGCGCCGGCCTCGTCGGCAACGTAGAGATATTTCACCGGATATTCGAGGAACACGCGCGTCATGGCCTGCACGGTCGCGTTGGGCAGCACGACGGTTTCGGCGGGGCGGATCAGCTCGCGCATTTGCGTGGCGCGCAGGCGCGAGCGTTCCTGTTCCTCCTGATTGCGCCGCAAGGTGATTTCGTACATGGACGTCTTGCCGATCGCGCGCGACACGAAGTAGGCGACCACGCAGGAGAGCATGAGCGGCAGCACCACCTGGTAGCTGAGCGTCATCTCGAAGATCATCAGGATCGCCATCAGCGGCGCCTGGGTGGCGCCCGCCAGAAACGCGCCCATGCCGACCATCGCATAGGCGAACGGCGCCGACGTGCCGTGCGGCCACAGCGCATGCATGCCCTGGCCGAACAGCGAGCCGACCACCGCGCCGACGAAGAGCGTGGGCGTAAACACCCCGCCGATCGCGCCGGAGCCCGACGTAGCCGCGGTGGCGACGATCTTGAAGCCCAGCACGAGCACGAGGGCGGTCCACGTCCACGGCGAATGCAGTATCGAGTTGACGACGCTATAGCCGTTGCCCCACACCTCCGGCGTCCAGACCGACAGCACGCCGACCACCAGGCCGCCGAGCGCGAGCCTCACGGGCAGCGGCACCGGCAGCTTGCGGAAGTTTCGCTTCGACACGTCGAGCAGGCGCAGAAACTGCGGAGCCGTCGCGCCGCACAACAAGCCGAGCGCGACGAACAGCAGCACCTCCACTCCGGCCACCGGCGGAAACACCGGCATTTCGTACGGCGGCTTGTAGCCGGCGAATTCACGCATCGTGATGTTGGCCACCACCGCCGAAACCACCACGGGCCCGAAGCTTTCCATCGCAATCGAGCCGAGCACGATTTCGGTGACGAAGAACGCGCCCGCAATCGGCGCGCTGTACGCGGAGGTGATCCCGGCCGCCGCGCCGCATGCCACGAGCAGGCGCAGCCGTGCCGGATCGAAATGCACCCAGCGTCCGATCAGCGACGCGGCCAGCGCCGCCAGTTGCACCATCGGACCTTCGCGGCCGATCGAGCCGCCGCTCGAGATCGTAAACAGCGACGACACGCTGCGCCAGAAGCTCAGCTTCACCGGCACCACGCCGTCGCCGATCGCGACCGCTTCCATGTAGTCGATGTGGTTGCACTTGTCCGCGTGACGCTGCGCGATCAGCAGAAAGAAGCCGGCGATCAGACCGCCGGCGGCGGGCATCCAGATCCGCACGGTCCACGGCAGGCCGCGCGCCATTTCGACGAAGCTGCCGGCCTTGCCGACCGCCGCGAATTGCAGCAGCGCAATGGCCTCACGAAAGGCGATCGTGGCAAAGGCCCCCGCAATGCCGACCACCACCGACCAGACCAGCATGGTGTGGGCTTCGGAGAGGCGGAACAGATCTTGTGCGCGAGTGCGCAGCTTCAGCAGGAATGAAAGCACGTCGACGGTACGGGGCGTGAGAGTGGGTTGAAAAGCGCGCACGGCAACAGCAGCGCGCCCGCTTCGGACGGCGGGCGCGCTACGCTGCGTGAGCGAGGGAAAACGGCGCGGGTCAAGGGGCCGCCTTGTCGAGTTCCGGATAGTGCCGGAAGATGCAGGCCTCGTTGTGTTCGATGCGCCGCTCGGACCGCAGATACGCGGCGATGTTCGGCCGCTCGATCACCGCGTCGTGCAACGCGGCAAGCCGCGGATAGTGTTCGCCGAACCGCTTGAGCGCGCGCGGAAACGCGTACAGCAAGCCGTCGATCAACTGGAACATGGACAGGTCGACGTAGGTGAGGGTGTCGCCCACCATGAACTGATCGCCGGCCGGATTCTGTTTGAGCACGCGCTCGAAGTACGACATGAACTTGGGAATGCGGTTGTCGATGAAGTCGTGCGCACGCACTCTGGCGGCGTCCTTCTGGTCTTCGTAGTAGAGCGAACTGGCGAGCGGGTGGTGGGTGTCGTGCGCTTCGGTGACCATGTCGGCGATCGTCAGTTGCAGGCCGTTGGCCACGTAGCGCAGGCTGTCCACCATGGGCGCGAGGTTCAGCCGCGGGCCGAGATAGAACAGGATGTTGGCGGTCTGCGCGATCACCAGATCGCCGTCTTTCAGAAACGGCGGTGCGAACGGCGGATAGGGCTCGTCCCTGCTCTTCATCACCGCCATCATCGCCTTCGTGCCGAGACCTTCCGACGCTTCGCCGCGCGCCACTTCCACATAGTCGGCGCCGGCTTCCTCCAGGGCGAGCCGCACGAATTCGCCGCGGCCCTGCAGGCCGTCCCAGTAATAGAGTTCCAGGCTCATCGATCGATCCTCATTCCGGTTGCATGGACAGCGCGCCTGAGCGCACTGCATGGGCTGACGGCTTCAGCAACCAGTATGCCGCGCGAGCGGGGCGGATGGGTCTGCAGAATGCGCAAAACCCCGCGCGCGGCGGGGTGGGCGTGAAGGCGAGGGCGGCTTAGCCGAACAGGTGCTGGACGGTCCATGTGATACCCAGTCCGCCGGCAATCAGCCACACATACAGAATGAAGCCGGTGGTCAGCGCGCGGGGGCCGGCCTGACGGACCTGCGAGATGCGCGTTTCGATGCCGAGCGCGGTCATGGCCATGGTTAGCGCGAAGGTGTCCAGCATGTTCAGCGTGCTGGTCGCCGTTTCCGGCAGCACGTGCAGCGAGTTGATGACGACGAAGGCGAGAAAGCCGAGCGCGAACCAGGGAATCGCCAGTTTGCGGGGCGCGTGGGCGCTGTCTCCCGCGCCGGCCGAAGCGGCGCTGCGGCGCGCGGAGCGGTTCACCCACATGCCGACCACGAGCAGCACCGGCACCAGCAACATCACGCGAGTCATCTTGACGATGGTGGCAATGTGCGTCGCTTCCGGGCTCACATTGCTGGCCGCGCCGACCACCTGCGCCACTTCATGGATCGTGCCGCCGAAGAAGAGCCCCGCGCCTACCGTGTCCAGATGCAGCCAGCCTGCCTTGAACAGAACCGGGTACATGAACATGGAGAGGGTGCCGAACAACACCACGCTGCCCACGGCCATTGCGCTCTTGTGCGGCTTTGATTGCAGCGTCGTTTCGAAGGCGAGCACGGCGGCCGCGCCGCAGATCGCGCTGCCCGCGGCGGTCAGCAAGGCCGTGTCGCGGTCGAGCTTCATGATCTTCATGCCGGCCCACGTGCCGATCACGAGCGTGCTCACCACGATCAGGACGGATTCCGCGAGACCGGGCACGCCGACCTGCGCGATTTCCTGCAGGCTCACGCGCAGCCCGAAGAACGCCACGGCAATGCGCAACAGCTTGCGCGCCGAAAAGTTGACGCCGGCCGCCCAACTGGCGGGCATGCCGTCGCGCAGCGCGTTGCCGTAAATGGCGCCGGCCACGATGCCGACGATCAGCGGGCTCAGGCCCAGTCCGGCGATGGCGGGAATCGCGGCGATCCGCGTGACGGCGGCGGCGAACAGCGCGACAAAGAGGATCCCGTTGAGTTGGCCACGGGTGGAAAACCCGGCGGGCGCTGTACTGGAAGCGGTGAGATGAGCGGTGGACATGACGCAGCCCTTTTCTGTGACTGACTGGATTCGATGGGGCTAATCCTAAATTAGATATATCGATATGAAAAATCATGATTTAGAATGTCAAGTATCGCTTGAGCCGATACTTGGACCATCATGACCGCAGACCAACTTATAACTTTCGCTGCCGTCGCCGAACATCGCAACATCAGCCGGGCGGCGGTGGCGCTGCATCTGTCGCAGCCGGCCGTGTCCGGCCAGTTGCGGCAGTTGCAGGACGAGTTCGGCGAGCCGCTGTATCAGCGCGACGGCCGCGGCGTGCGTCTCACGCCCGCGGGCGAGCAGCTCGCCAGCTACGCCACGCGGCTGCGCGACACCTGGCGGCAGGCGCATGCTTACCGCGACGCCTTGCGCGGTCTCGAGCAGGGCACCTTGCGGATCGGCGCGAGCACCACGCCGGCGAGCTACCTGCTGCCGTATCTGATCGCCGACTTCCATCGCCGTTACCCGGACGTCACGCTGCATACCGCCGACGGCAACACCACGGAGATCGTCGCCGCGCTCGGTTCGGTGGATATCGCGCTGATCGAGGGGCCGGTCGGCGAGGATCTGCCGCCGGACACCGCGGTGCATGCGTGGCGCGAGGACGAAATTGTCGCGATCATGCCGCGCTCGCATCCGTTGGCGCACTCGGGCGACAGCGGGCCCGCCGACCTTGCGGCTTTCGGCGAGCATCCATTGGTGTTGCGCGAGGCGGGCTCGGGCGTGCGGCAGATCGTCGAGCGGGCCTTCGCGCGGGCCGGCGTGCCGATGCGCGTGGCGCTCGAGATCGCGGGCGTCGAAGGGGTCAAGGAGGCGGTGCGGGCGGGCATGGGGATCGGCTTCGTCTCGGCCATGTCGATGCGCCACGAGGACCGCGCGCTGTGCCTGCTATCGCTCAGTCCGGAGCCGCTCACGCGGCGGCTGTCAATTCTCGTGCCCCATGCGAGTGCGCCGTCGCGGGTGGTGGAGCGGTTTCTGGCGCTGTGCCTGGACCAAGGGCGCTGACGCGAGACCGCCGGCGTCCATGCCAGACGCGCCTGGGGAATTCCACTATGGTGCGTAACGCCGACCTCGGCGCACTATTCGGGCATCGCAAGCGCCTCGGCGCTTTTTTTCGAACTGGGTTTGGAACCGGTTCCAAATGCCGGCAACGAGACGGAATTGAGTAAATTCGACATGGTCGATGCTGTAGACGTGGTGATCGTCGCAAGCGCATTCGGGATGGACGCGGTCCGCACGCACGGTCATCTGAAGTGGGCGCGGGCGAGCAGGCAGGCCGGCGCGGCGGGTTTCGAAGTGCGCCGCGAACTGTTCGCCGACGAAGCCGACGCCGCGCCGCACAACCTGCGCGCGCTGGGCCAGCGGATTGCGGAACTCGGTTTGTGGTCCGTATATTCCACGCCGGCTTCGCTGTACACGGCGCACGGCAAGCTCGACGCCGACGCGCTGCGGCTTTCGATCGAGGAAGCACTCGCGCTCGGCGCGCGCTTCGTCAAGTTGCAGCTGGGCGGCTTCGCCACCTACGCCAATGCCGCCGTGATTGCCGATCACATGCGCTGCGCGGAGTTGCGGCTCGTCGTGGAAAACGGGCAGCTGGCGCAAGGCGGCTCGCTCGCGCAGTTCACCGGCCTGTTCGACGCGCTGACGCGTGAAGGCCACGCGGAGGTACTCGGCATGACCTTCGACATCGGCAACTGGGCATGGTGCGATGTCGCGCCGCTCGAGGCTGCCGCGCCGCTGGCGGCGCACGTGGAATACATCCATTGCAAGACGGCGGTGGGCGACGGCGCGCGGCGTTTTCCCGCCGCCCCGGCCGCCGACGACACCCAGTTCGGCGCGGTGCTCGACACACTGCCGCGCCATGTGCCGCGCGGCATCGAGTTCCCGTTCGATGCGAGCCGTATCGAAACGGACGCGGCGCATTACGTGGCATGGCTGGCCGCCGCGTGAGCGGCGGGTAGGACCTGAGAGCGCAGTAGAGCCGAAAACAGCACGCGGCAACGAGCACGCGGCGAACGGCATGCAGCAAACGGCACGTAGCGAACGGCACTTAGCGAATGCCCACACCAGACCGGCAGCAAAAGGAAACCCGCAGGAGCGAAGCATGAGCAACACAAGCGCAGCACTCGATGTCATTACCTACGGTGAAGCGATGGCCATGTTCGTGGCCGCCGAGAGCGGTCCGCTCGCGGGCGTCGGCCAGTTCACGAAGCGCATCGCCGGCGCCGACCTGAACGTGGCGATCGGCCTCACGCGGCTCGGCTTCAAGGTGGGCTGGATGAGCCGCGTCGGCAACGATTCGTTCGGCCAATACGTGCGCGACACGTTGACGAAAGAGGGCATCGACCAGCGCTGCGTGAGCACCGACGAGCGCTATCCGACCGGCTTCCAGCTGAAGTCGAAAAACGACGACGGCAGCGACCCGGCGGTCGAGTATTTCCGCAGAGGCTCGGCGGCGAGCCATCTGTCGCTGGACGACTATGCGGCGGATTACGTGCTGCCGGCGCGTCATCTGCATCTGACCGGCGTCGCGCCCGCGATCTCGGCGAGCTCGCGCGAACTCGCGTTCCATCTGGCGCGTGAAATGCGTGCCGCCGGCAAGACGATTTCGTTCGACCCGAACCTGCGTCCGACGCTGTGGCGCTCGCGCGCCGCGATGGTCGAAGGCCTGAACGCGCTCGCCGCACTGGCCGACTGGGTGCTGCCCGGCATCGGCGAGGGCGAGATTCTGACCGGCTATACGCGGCCCGAAGATATCGCCGCGTTTTATCTCGACCAGGGCGCGCGCGGTGTGATCATCAAGCTCGGCGCGCAGGGCGCGTATTTCCGCACCGCCGGCGATGCCGCCGTCATTGCCGGCCAGCCGGTCGCGAAAGTCGTGGACACGGTCGGCGCGGGCGATGGTTTCGCGGTCGGCGTGGTCAGCGCGCTGCTCGAAGGCAAGCCGCTGCGGCAAGCCGTGGCGCGGGGCAACCGCATCGGCGCGCTGGCGGTCCAGGTGATCGGCGATTCGGAAGGGCTGCCGCAGCGCGCCGAACTCGACGCGCTGGAATTGGCCGACACGCCGTCCATCGCCGCGGCGGCTTGAAGGGCCGAGAGGTCCGCGCGCCGCGCCCAGCCACGTTCATTCAATAACAGCAAGAGCGCTCGAACAGCGCCCCGCGACCGTCCATCATTGTTTAGGGAAGCTGTCAAAGGAGACACCCATGACCTCATCGCTTGCGATTCGCCGCTGGTGGACGATCATGCCGATCGTATTCATCACGTATAGCCTCGCTTATCTGGATCGCGCGAACTTCGGTTTCGCGGCCGCCGCCGGCATCAATCAGGATCTCGGTATCAGCAAGGGACTGTCGTCGCTGATCGGCGCGCTGTTCTTCCTCGGTTATTTCTTCTTCCAGATTCCCGGCGCGATCTACGCGGAACGCCGCAGCGTCAAGAAGCTGGTGTTCTGGAGTCTGGTTCTGTGGGGCGGTTGCGCGGCGCTGACCGGCATGGTCAGCAATATCCCGTCGCTGATGGTGATCCGCTTCGTGCTCGGCGTGGTCGAAGCCGCCGTGATGCCGGCCATGCTGATCTTCATCAGCAACTGGTTCACCAAAAGCGAGCGCTCGCGCGCCAACACCTTCCTGATTCTCGGCAATCCGGTGACGGTGCTGTGGATGTCGGTGCTGTCGGGCTATCTGGTGCATTCGTTCGGCTGGCGCAACATGTTCATCGCCGAAGGCGCGCCCGCGATCCTGTGGGCCGTGTGCTGGTGGTTCATCGTGCAGGACAAGCCGCAGCAGGTCGCGTGGCTCACGCAGCAGCAGAAGGACGACCTGGCCGACACGCTGCGCGCCGAACAGGCCGCGATCAAGCCGATGCGCAACTACAGCGAGGCGTTCCGCACGCCCGCGGTGATCAAGTTGTGCGCGCAATATTTCTGCTGGAGCATCGGCGTGTATGGCTTCGTGCTGTGGCTGCCGTCCATCCTGAAGAACGGTTCGACGCTCGGCATGGTCGAAACCGGCTGGCTCTCGGCGCTGCCGTACCTGGCCGCGACCATCGCGATGCTTGCAGCTTCGTGGGCTTCGGATAAACTCAACCGCCGCAAGGTATTCGTGTGGCCGTTCCTGCTGGTCGGCGCGGTGGCGTTCGCGGCGTCGTACGCGCTCGGCTCCACGCACTTCTGGCTCTCGTATGCGCTGCTGGTGATCGCCGGCGCCGCGATGTACGCGCCGTATGGCCCGTTCTTCGCGATCGTGCCGGAACTGCTGCCGAAGAACGTCGCGGGCGGCGCGATGGCGCTGATCAATAGCATGGGCGCGCTCGGTTCGTTCGTCGGCTCGTATGTGGTCGGCTATCTGAACGGCGCCACCGGTTCGCCCGCCGCGTCGTACGCATTCATGAGCGTGGCGCTGATCGCCGCCGTGATTCTGACGCTGATCGTCAAGCCGCAGCAGCAGGCGCTGAACGCGGCGCCGCCGCTCGCCACACCGTTGCAAGGAAAATAAGCTGATGAAGAAGATCGTCGCCTGGAAGTCGTTGCCCGAAGATGTGCTCGCGTATCTGCAACAGCACGCGCAAGTCGTGCAGGTCGACGCCGCGCAGCACGACACGTTCGTGGCCGCGCTGAACGACGCGGACGGCGGCATCGGTTCGAGCGTGAAGATCACGCCGGCAATGCTCGGAGGCGCGACGCGCCTGAAGGCGCTCTCGACCATCTCGGTGGGCTTCGACCAGTTCGACGTGGCCGATCTCACGCGCCGCGGCATCGTGCTCGCGCACACGCCGGACGTGTTGACCGAGTCCACCGCGGACACGGTGTTCTCGCTGATCCTCGCGTCGGCGCGGCGGGTGGTGGAACTCGCCGGGTGGGTGAAGGCAGGGCACTGGCAGCACAGCATCGGCCCGGCCCAGTTCGGCGTGGATGTGCAGGGCAAGACGCTCGGCATCGTCGGGCTCGGGCGGATCGGCGGCGCGGTGGCGCGGCGCGCGGCGCTCGGCTTCAACATGAAGGTGCTGTACACCAACCGCTCCGCCAATCCGCAAGCCGAGGCGGCATACGGCGCCCGGCGCGTCGAGCTGGCGGAACTGCTCGCGACCTCGGACTTCGTCTGCCTGCAAGTGCCGCTCACGGCACAGACGAAGCATCTGATCGGCGCGGCCGAACTCAAGTCGATGAAGAAGAGCGCGATCCTGATCAACGCCTCGCGCGGCGCGACCGTCGACGAAACGGCGCTGATCGAGGCGCTGCAGAACGGCACGATCCACGGCGCCGGTCTCGACGTGTTCGAGACCGAACCGCTGCCGGCCGACTCGCCGCTCCTGAAGCTCGCGAACGTGGTGGCGCTGCCGCATATCGGTTCGGCGACTCACGAAACCCGTCACGCGATGGCGCGCAACGCGGCGGAAAACCTCGTCGCCGCGCTCGAGGGCACGCTGGCCGACAACATCGTCAATCGCGAGGTTCTCGCCGGATCACGGTGAGCGAAACCACGCACCGAGCTGCGAGACACCCATGAGCACGACCCCGCAGGCCACGCCGCGCCGCGCGACGATCACCGACGTCGCGCGCGAAGCCGGCACCGGCAAGACCAGCATCTCGCGCTATCTGAACGGCGAGATGAGCGTGCTGTCGCCGGAACTGCGCGCGCGCATCGAGGCCGCGATCGCGCGCCTCGACTATCAGCCGAACCAGATGGCGCGCGGTCTCAAGCGCGGCCGCAACCGCCTGATCGGCATGCTGCTGGCCGACCTGACCAATCCCTACACCGTCGAAGTGCTGCAAGGCGTGGAAGCGGCGTGTCACGCGCTCGGCCTGATGCCGCTGATTTGCCATGCGGCGAACGAAGTGGAGATGGAGCGGCGCTACCTGCAACTGCTCACCACGTACCGGGTGGAAGGCGTGATCGTCAACGCCCTCGGCGTGCGCGAGGAAACCTTGCGGCCGGTGGGCGGAGGCGGGATTCCGGCGGTCCTGGTCGACCGCCTGGTGGACGGGCTCGTCGCGGATATGGTCGGTCTCGACAACCGGGCGGCGGCCGAGCTCGGCACGCGGCATCTGCTGGACAACGGTTTCGACGATATCTGGTTCGTGGTCCAGCCGTTCGAGCAGGTCAGCTCCCGGCAGCTGCGCGAAGCGGCGTTTCGCGAGGCCATGCGCGCTCATGCCGGCAGAGCGGGAACGCGCGGTGAGAAGGCCGCCGCGCGCGGTCACACGCTCGTGCTGAACCTCGCGGATGCCGGCGAGGTGGAACGCAGCCTCGCCGAACTGGACCGTGCGATCGATGCGGCCGCCCACGCGCGCGAAGCCGCCGGCGCCACGGGCAAGGCCGCGCGCGTCGCGCTGTTCGCGGCCAACGCGCCTGTCGCGCTGCGCCTCGCCTTGCATCTGAAGGCGCGCTACGGCGCCGACTGGCAGGCCCGCGCCGCGCTGCTGTCCATCGACGACCCCGACTGGGCCGAATTGACCGGCGTGACGACGATCCGCCAGCCGACCTACGAGATCGGCTACCGGGCGGTCGAGTTCCTGCATGAGCGCATCGAAGGCGTTCAGACCACCGCGCGCGACTGCCTGCTGCCGGGCGAGCTGATCGTCCGCGCCTCCACTTTGCGCTGAATTCGCGCCGATCTGCGATCATTCGGGCTGCGGCGCGCAGTGGGTGCGCGCCGGACATCGCAAGGAAACTCATGGTTGTTGCACCGCTTACGCTCTCGAGCCTCGCCCTCGCGACGCTGCTCGTCGCCGCTTTACCCTTCCTGATCTACCGCCGTCTGCGCCGGCCGCTCGCGCTCAAGCCGCGCGACGCGATCACCGGCGTCGCCGTGTTCGCGCTGTTCGCGATGGTGATCGAGCGCGCGCTGAACGACTACGTGCTACATCGGAACGAAGCGACGGCGGCGTTTCTGTCGAATCCGGTTGCTTTCGTGGTGTATGGTGCGCTGGCCGCGGGTATCTGCGAGGAAGTGGGGCGGTTCATCGGCATGCGGCTGCTGCTCAAACGCGCGGCGGCGAAGGCCGGCTCCGCGGCGCTGATGGCAGGCAACGCCGATCCCGGCGCGAACGGCACCGCGCTGACCTACGGCCTTGGCCACGGCGGTGCTGAAGCCTGGCTCGTCGGCGTGCTGGTGCAGATTCAATGGATCCTGTTCGCGGTCTTCGAAAACCGCGGCGAACTGGACGGCTATCTGAGCAATCTGCCGACCGATTCGCTGATGCGCATCCACCTGATTCTCGCCAGCCTGACGCCACAGACGGCCGGCATTTTCGCGCTCGAACGGGTCGCCGCGCTGGTGTTCCAGATCGGCCTGTCGGTGCTGATGTGGCGTGGCTTGCGGGCCGGCTGGCGCGGCATCCTGCCGCTCGCGATTGCATTGCATGCACTGGTGGACGTGCCCGCCGCGTTGTTCCAGGCACAACTCGTACCGCTCGCCGCCGTGGACGCCGTGTATGCGCTCGGGGCGGTGATCGTCGCGGGGCTGCTGGTTCGCGCGTTCAGGCGTCCGGCGCTGGCCGCCTGATGGCCGCGCCGGATCGTCGCATGAGCGCCGCATGAGCGTGGCATGCCGCGCGTGTGGCGGCTGCGTGATGCGCGTTCCTCGTTGAACCGTTGGCCGCTCTCTACCGCTCCCTATCGTTCTCTACAATCGGCCTCCCTTCACGCCCATCCTTTCGGCACACCCCATGGAAGCTTACCAATACGACTGCGCCAATCCCGAGTTCGAGGAACTGGCGCGCGTCATCAGCGATCTGTTTCCCGAGCAGACGCAGTTCATCCAGCGCGCCGCGGAAGACGGCACGCCCACGCTGGCGATTCACTGGGTGGCGATGCGCTTCGGCGCGACGGCGCGCCGAATCGTGATGAGCGTGGTGATTGCGCCGGCGGCGCTCGCGCGTTATCGCGCGATGCCGGCGCGGCTGCGCGGGCGCAGTTTCGCGGTGCTGCGCGCGTATGTCGAGGCCTCGCTGGGTTCGCTGGAGGAACAGTATGCGAACGGCGAGGCGGTACCGCGCGAAGTCACGATCGATCTCGGCGACGAGTTTGCGTAACGGCGCTCTCGCGAATCACGCGAAGATCGCTCCTCGCGATGCCGCCAGGGCGGAGCGATGCGAGGTCGTTTCCCGTTCGGGCGAGCATGGGATAGCCCGACGCGCGAACGGCGCCGTTCCGCGCGTCGGCGCGGCTCAATCTCCGTCGAACGGCTCGGCGATCTGACTGCCGGGGTGCTTCGCGTTGTATTCCTCGCGCATCTTTTCCTTCAGGTTGTACGTATCGGTTTCGCGCGTGCGGGCGTCGTACTGATCCGCCATGCCGCCGAGGACGAAGCCGATGGTCGCAAGCGCGAACGACAGGGCAGGCCCGACGACCGGCACGAATCCAATCATGCCGCTCGCCAGATTGACGACCGATGAACCGAACTCGAGCCGGTCCTTAGGCGTCAGCGTGCCCGCCTTCTGCTTGCCCAGATAGGTGTCCAGCGCGACGCCAAACGTTACGCCGCCCAGAACGGTATTGATCGCGGCCGGCACCATTTGCATGCGCAGCGGCTTCGATATCTTCATCCAGTCCGGCCAGTTGTCCGTTTTCGAGAGGAAGTTGGCTTGACGCCGCGCGAAGAAATCCGTGTATTTGTCGGACCACGCCTTCAATTTCGATGGACGCTCGCTCGCGGGCGTGTCCTTCAGCAGCTTGCCGAGGTCGCCGAAAGCGATGCGGGCGTCGCCGAGCGCGTTTTCCCGCTCCTGCATCGCGCTGTTGAACTGGTCGTAGGCCGCCTGCTTCAGGGCCGCCAGCTGATCGAGCTGCTTGCCGAGTTCGATCGCCTCCGGCTTGCCCGACTGGCGTGCGGCGTCCGCTGTATCGAACCCCTGGCGTTTGAGCCGGGCGATGACGTCCTGAGCTTTTGCGTCGATGGTCTTGATGTTGTGGTGGGCGTCGTTCGCGGCATCGGCCGCCGAACTCTTGAATTGCTTCGCCATGTCTTGCATCTCGAAATACTGGGGGGCGATATCGTTCGTCGCGTCCTGCAATTCGAGTTGCCGTACGTCGGGCTTCGTGTTCGCAAGCTTTTCAATGACGTTGTCGCGCAAGCTTTTTTGTTGTTGCGTGAGCTGGTCGTCGATGTGTCCAGCGGTTTTGGTTTCGAGATCGTCGATATCGGCATCGAGCTTGCCGTGCGGATCGAATTCGGCGAACTCCGCGCCGCGGCTGGGGCCGGCGACCGGTTCCGCCGGGCCTTGCGTCGCGCCGCTCTGGCCTGCAGCCGGCTGTCGCGGCGATCCGCCAGTCGCGGGGCTAGGCCTGCCGACCAATGGCGACGCGGCTTTCGCCTGTCGCAGCTTCACCAGGTGATTGCCCACATCGGTACCGATGCCGACGGTGAGTTCGTTGATACCTTGTGCCGTGGTCGCGCCCGCGAGGACGAAGTCCTTCGTTGGATCCTGGCCGTTGCGCAATTTCTCCATTCCGGACAGAAAAGACTGCGCGCCTTTTGTGAAATAACTCGCGACGGCATTCAGACGGGTGCCTGTCAAAATACCTAGTCGCCCGTTCGGCCCAAGCGGGTCGAGCACGCTTTGATTCGGTCGCTGCCACGCCGCGAGCGGCGTGTTCTTCAGTAGCGCGGAGTTGTTGAAGCGCGCTTCGTCGAAGATGAACGCGCGTGTATAGGTGCTCGCCGCCTTGCCATATTTGCCGTAGGTTGAAGCGGCGCCCGCGGGATGCGTCAGCGCGGACAGGTCGACGTGCGCTTTCTGCGCGGTGGCATCCAGCGATTCGCCGGCTTGGGCGTCGCGCAGGGCGGTCTTGAGCCGGTCGATCTTCGACTGCAGTTCGGGCGCCGGTTTGTCCGATGCGTTCACGAGGCACATCTGCTTGTAGGCCGACGCGGCTGCGATCATGTGGTCGGTCGTATCACGGCCCTGGTCGATATCTTGATCGACTGCGGCCAGCGATGCGTTGAAGGTTTCCATATCGGCCGCGATCTCGTTGCCTAACACCGCCTGCGTCGCAATCGTGCTGGCTTCGTCATCGACTTCGTCGGCGGCGTTTGTGCCTGGGTTGCGCTCACGCGCCGCAGCCGCGCGGCTCGGTGAGTTGCGTGCGTTGTCCTGATTATCCGACGCACGGCCTGCCCAGAACGGATGAGAGGTTGCATTGACTTTCATTGAAACTCCTGCTGGAAGGCGCCTCGTTCAGTCGCATCATCATGTCGACGGCGCCCGTTGAACGGAGTCTCATATTCGCGCCGCCGTTTGGCCCAGCAGAAGTGAACAAACATTTTGTGACAAAAACTCGCCGCTCGACGCAATCGGCGATTAATTAGATATGCAGAATCGTGGTCACGAATACATAATATTCATTTAGAATGCCGAACCAAGAGACGCATAAGCGCGGCAGAACCGTGCACTATCAATACAATCAACAGGGGACATCAGGAGTACAAAGACCGATGACAAATCTCAATATACCGGTGGCAATTTCCACAGACGACACGCGGCGCCGCATCTTTGCGATCGTTGGCGCTTCATCGGGCAATCTCGTCGAGTGGTTCGACTTTTACGTGTATTCGTTCTGCGCGCTGTATTTCGCGCCGGCGTTCTTCCCGAGCGGCAACCCCACCACGCAGTTGCTGAACACCGCCGGCGTGTTCGCGGCAGGCTTCCTGATGCGCCCGATCGGCGGCTGGTTCTTCGGCCGTCTCGCCGACAAGCACGGCCGCCGCAGGGCGATGATGGTGTCGGTGTTCATGATGTGCGGCGGCTCGCTGGTGATCGCCGTGCTGCCCACCTACGCGCAGATCGGCGCGCTCGCGCCGGCGCTGCTGCTGGTTGCGCGGCTGTTCCAGGGGTTGTCGGTGGGTGGCGAATACGGCACCAGCGCGACCTATATGAGTGAAGTCGCGCTCAAGGGGCGGCGCGGTTTTTTTGCGTCGTTCCAGTATGTCACGCTGATCGGCGGCCAGTTGTGCGCGCTGCTGGTGCTGGTGGTGCTGCAACAAACGCTGTCCACCGAAGAGCTGAAGGCGTGGGGCTGGCGCGTGCCGTTCGTGATCGGCGCGCTGGCCGCCTTGATCGCGCTGTATCTGCGTAAATCGCTCGACGAAACCACCACGGCCGAAACGCGGCGCCGCAAGGAAGCGGGCACGCTGCGCGGCCTGTGGCTGCACAAGGGCGCGTTCATGACCGTGCTCGGCTTCACGGCCGGGGGCTCGCTGATTTTCTACACGTTCACGACGTACATGCAGAAGTACCTGGTCAACACGGCGGGCATGCACGCCAAGACGGCCAGCAACGTGATGACCGCGGCGCTGTTCGTGTATATGGTGATGCAGCCGGCGTTCGGCGCGCTGTCGGACCGCATCGGCCGCCGCCGTTCGATGCTGTTCTTCGGCTTTTTCGCGACCATCGGCACGGTGCCGTTGCTGCATGCGCTGAAAGACGTGACGAGCCCGTATGCGGCATTTGGCCTGGTGGTGTTGGCGCTCGCCATTGTGAGCTTCTACACGTCGATCAGCGGTCTGATCAAGGCGGAAATGTTCCCGCCGGAAGTGCGCGCGCTGGGCGTGGGGCTGTCGTATGCGGTGGCAAACGCGATCTTCGGCGGCTCGGCGGAATATGTGGCGCTGTGGCTGAAGTCGGTCGGCAGCGAATCCACGTTCTACTGGTATGTGACGGCAATGTGCGCGATTGCGGGCGTCGTCTCGCTGCGTATGCGCGATCCGTCGAAAGAGGGCTATCTGCGGCACGAACCGTGAGCCCTATGCAGAGCCTGGGAACATGCGCTTGTCGCGCAAGCTTCGCCGTTACGGCCCAGGCTTGCGCGGTCAGCGTCGCTGAACGTACCTAACTCGCCGCGCGATACACTTTCGCGAATCGTGCGGCCTGCACGACACCGTAGTCGCCCGGCGCGTACTGCATGACCCAGTCGCCGGCGGCGCCGTGCAGCACGTCGCCGCCGTTCGCCGAGCGTGCGAGCGTGAACGCTTCATGCATCTGTTTGGCCAGCACGACGGCGGGGCGGTTGCGGTACGCACCCGCCTGGCCGTGCGAGACGGCTGCGTCGGCGGGAAGGTATTTGGCGTCGAAGCGCTCGCATGAGACGACCCAGCGGTCGCCCGTCGATCCGGTGATCAGCGCGTCGCCGCGCACATAGCGGTTCAGGCCTTCGAGGCTCATCAATTCACCTTCGGCGACGGCGAATTCCACGCTCACCGTTTCGTCTTTTACGACACGGCAGGCGTTAGCGTCTTGGTTCAGATCGACATTTTTGAGTTCGGTCATAGAGCGAGCGGGTATGAGGAGTAGGGCGGCGGCGCAGGACTTCAGGCCGCATACGACTCGCATCATGCCAGATGCATCCAACGAACGGCTTCTTTTGCGAGCGAGCACACCACGGATCGTCCGTCCATGGTGGGTCATAGCAAGGACGGAAAGTCGCCGGACGGGCGCGCGCAGTCGAGGAAGATTCGAGGGGCGGGAGGCGGGGCGACACGTGCCGCGCCCCGGGCAAAGCCGGGTGTGCGCCGCGGCAAATCCGCGCGGCGCACCGTTGGTTCGTTACGGCTCGAGTGACGGCTTTTTGTCGCGGTTCTCGTTACGGCTTGACAGTGGCATCGCTTGCCGGGTCTGCGGCGGATTTCCCACCTTTACCCTTGCCCTTGCCATGATGACCATGGCCTTCCACGCCGCCAGGCTGGTGGAAGGTCACGTCAGCCAGCTTCTTCTGTTCCGGCGAGAAGCTGTTGTACAGCGGACTGAATGCGTCGACCAATTTCTTCATGCCGTCCGCATGCGCTTGCGCGATCGTTGCATATTGCTGCATGTCGTCGAGCGCCGATACGTTGGTCGCGGCCCGGCGTTGCTTGAATAGCTCGCCCATCGTCTGGCCATTGCTGCGCATGACGTCGGCGAATGCATTCCACTGCGATTCCTGCGCCGACGTGATCTTCAGTTGCGAATGCAGGTAGGCGATGCGGTCTTCGACATTGCGCTCGTGGCCGGCCTTGGCGGCGGGTGCCGAAGCGGCGCTCACCGGTGCCGACGCCGGCGCGGAAGTTTGTGCGAACGCGCCGCTCATGGCGACTGCGGTGGCCAGCATTACCAGTGCTTTTTTCATCGAAACTCCTGATGTCTGTTCGAATTGGGACAAGGCTCGCGAGCGAGCGGCCCGTCATGCGCCAGTCATTGAGACGTATGGCGGCCGGCTGCCCACTTTGCCGTCGCCGCTATTAGTATCACGATATCCCTACAATGCGGCTCTTGTGCGACAAACGCTTACAACCGAAACGAACAGGAAATAGCGGGTGGATAAATTCGTCAGCATGGAAATCTTCGTCGCCGTGGTCGAGGCGGGCAGTCTGACGGCGGCTGCCGAGCGCTTCGACATTTCGTCGGCGATGGTGGGCAAGCATATCCGTTCGCTCGAAACCCGGCTCGCCACGCGGCTCTTGACGCGTACGACGCGTCGGCAAAGCCTGACGGAAATCGGCCGGCAGTATTACGAACAATGCCGGCGCATTCTGGCCGACGTCAAGGCGGCCGAGTCGCTCGCCGAAGCGATGGCCGCAGCGCCGCGCGGCGTGCTCAAGGTGACAGTGCCGCTCACCTACGGCGTCGAGGTCTTTGCCCCGGCGATGACCGAGTACCTCACCGCATGGCCGGACATCACGCTCGAACTCGATCTTTCGAATCGCGTGATCGACCTGGTGGAAGAGGGCTTCGACGCATCGGTGCGGATCGGCCAGCTGCCGGATTCAGGTCTGGTCGCGCGGCCGTTGAAGCCCTACCGGATGCGCGCGTGCGCTTCGCCGGCGTATCTGGCGCGCGCCGGCACGCCGCGCACGCCGGAAGATCTCGGGCAGCATGAATGTTTGGGGTTTCTGCACTGGGGCCGCGAAGGTTTGTGGCGTCTGGGCGGCGAGAGCGCGGACGAAAACCAGCTGCGCGCCGGACGCTTTCGCGCGAACAATGGCCAGGCGCTCAAGGTCGCCGCGTTGCACGGTTTCGGGCTGGTGTTGCAGCCCGAGGCGCTGCTTGCAAGGGAAATTGCCAGCGGCGAACTGGTGTCGGTGCTGGAGGACTATTTGCCCGAGGGCGCGCCGGTCCATCTGGTGTATCCACGCGATCGCCGCGCCACGGCCAAGCTCACGAGCTTCATCGACTTCGTGATCGAGCGGTTCGGGGCGTAGGCGAGGCGGCGGCCCTGACCATCCGTGACAGGCCCGGGCGCCTGCCATCGCGGCCGCGACGTGCATGGCGCTTCATGACGATCGGCCCGGAGACTTCTCCATGTGCCGCCGCAGACGCGCGATAATCCGCCTCACCCGAACCACTTCCTTTGCCTTCGATGAGACCTCCGCGCCTCGACCAACTCGACGAACTCGACCGCAACCTGGTTGCGCTGCTGCAAGCCAATGCCCGGGAGAGCGTCGCCAATCTCGCGCGCCAACTGGACGTGGCGCGTACCACGGTGATCGCGCGAATCGCGCGGCTCGAGCGCAGCAACGTGATCGCCGGCTACAGCGTGCGGCTCGGCCAGGACGTGCTCGACTCGAGCATCATGGCCTACGTCGGCATCATCATTGCGCCCAAACACGGGCCGGCGGTGCAGAAACGCCTCGGCAAGATGCCGGAAGTGCAACTGCTGTGCGCGGTGAGCGGCGAGTTCGACTATGTCGCGTGGCTGCGCGCCGATTCGCCCGATCGTCTGAACGATCTGCTCGACCAGATTGGCGGTCTGGAAGGCGTGGAGCGGACCACGACTTCGATCATTCTCGCGCGCAAGATCGACCGCGGCATGGTGTGAGCTGCTTAGCCTGCGCCGTTCGCTCCGCGCTGTCCAAACGTGCTGTCCAAACCGCACAGTGCGATCTGCAGAGCGATCTGCACAGTGCAATCCGCGCAGTGCAATCCGCGCAGTGGAATCCGCGGAGTGGAATCCGTTTACGCCGTTTTGACAGCTTTTCGACATATCGACTGACAGCTTCGTCATAACGTCGAACTTCGTGGTCATAGCGCAGCATTTTGCGCGTATGAAGTGTTTTTGCTTCTCCCTAAACTGTGACGTATGGGTTCAGCCCGACGGGCGCCGCGCCGCAAGCGCGGCGCACTTCCCCGGCTGGAGCCAGAACACAGATAACAGCAATCATCTTGCATGGGACCGGGGTCAGTGCTTTGCATCGTCAGCCAAAGCGCCAACTCCGGCCGACTAAGGAGAAGCGTATGAAAGTAGCTATTGTTGGCGCAGGTCTGATCGGTCACACCATCGCCCATATGTTGCGCGAGACCGGCGACTATGAGGTCGTCGCGTTCGACCGCGACCAGCACGCGCTCGACAAGCTCGCCGCCCAGGGCATACCGACCCGCCGCGTGGATTCCGCCGATGCCGCCGCGCTGCGCGCCGCCGTGCAAGGTTTCGACGCGCTCGTCAACGCGCTGCCTTACTACCTCGCGGTGAACGTGGCTTCGGCAGCCAAGGGCGCGGGCGTGCATTACTTCGATCTGACGGAAGACGTGCGCGCCACGCATGCGATCCGCGCGATCGCCGACGACGCCGATCACGCTTTCATGCCGCAGTGCGGTCTCGCGCCGGGCTTCATCGGTATCGCCGCGCACGAGCTGGCGAACCGCTTCACGGAAATCCGCGACGTCAAGATGCGCGTGGGCGCGCTGCCGGAATTCCCGACCAATGCGCTGAAGTACAACCTGACGTGGAGCGTCGACGGTCTGATCAACGAATACTGCCAGCCGTGCGAAGCGATTCGCGACAGCCGCACGCAATGGGTGCAGCCGCTCGAAGGCCTCGAACATTTCTCGCTCGACGGCACCGAATATGAAGCCTTCAATACCTCCGGCGGCCTGGGCACGCTGTGCGAGACCTTGTCGGGCCGGGTGGAGTCGCTCGACTACAAGTCGGTGCGCTACCCGGGCCACCGCAACCTGATGCAGTTCCTGCTGGAAGACCTGCGTCTTGCCAGCGACCGCGACACCCTCAAGAACATCATGCGCCGCTCGGTGCCGTCCACCGCGCAAGACGTGGTGCTGGTGTTCATCACGGTGAGCGGCATGCGCGACGGTCAACTGGTGCAGGAAGTCTTCACCCGCAAGATCTTCGCGAAGACGGTGTGCGGCGTGCCGATGAGCGCGATCCAGATCACCACGGCCGGCGCGATGTGCGCGGTGCTCGATCTGTTCCGCGAACAGAAGCTGCCGCAAAAGGGCTTCGTGCGCCAGGAGCAGGTGTCGCTGCGCGACTTCCTCGCGAACCGTTTCGGGCAGTTGTACGAGGGGCAGTCGCTGGAGGCGATGGCTACCGTCTGACGACCCACTCCGAGGGCTGTGCGACAACGTGGCAGCAGGCATAGCCTGCTGCAAACGGAAACGAAGGCTCCGCAGAGAGCTTCTAATACGCCCCGCGACGCGGGGCGTATTTCTTGATTGGATGCGACTGCAGGCTACACCGGCACCGGCGGCATGATCAACGCCGCCCGCGGCTCGCCGACGATGCGTGCGAGCAGCGCTTCGTAGTCCGCCGTAGCAGGCGCGGTATTGTCGAACATCAGCAGGTCGTCGCGGATATCGCCGCTGGGCACGAAGCGGCGCTGCCGATACTCGTCCCAGTGCGCGAGTTTATAGGCGTCGTTCGGATTCGCGCGCTCCACGATCCGCCGATGCGCGGTCTCTTCCGACGTATAAACCCACACGACCCGAAGCGCCACGTCCGCGCCGACGCCCAGCCACGCGCGATCGAACAGGCGCCGCTCGCGCACTTCGCGCGAAAGCGGCCCGACCACCAGTGCGCTCACGCCGAGTTCGAGATTGTCGCGGGCGGTATCGAGCAGGCCGCGGTACTCGGGATCGCGCAGATGCTGCAGAAACAGCGGGCTGTCGCGGTCGTTCGGGTCACCGGTCAGCATGGCCATGGCGGCCGCGCTGTAGCCGCCGTAGAGCGTATCTTTATCGAGCAGGCAGAAGGGCGTGCCGAGCGCTTTCGTCAGCGGGGCATGCAGTTTCTTTGCCAGCGTGGTCTTGCCCGTGCCTGCGTGGCCGCAAAAGAAAACCAGATGGGTCACGAAGGCGCGTCCTCGGGCGTGGCCGGTACGGCGCCGGCGCTCTGCGGGTCACGCGCGAACTTGCCGCCGGCCTCCAGCCACATCACGTTGATGATGCCGAAGCCCAAGGCCACGCCGATGCCGAGAATCCAGGTGAAATACCACATTGCGGTCTCCTTGGTCGGCAGCTGACGGAACTGCCCTTTGCAGCGATCATGAAGAAGAACGCGGCGCCACGCAAGGGGGCGTTGGGGTCGTCCATTCGGCCAGGCTGGCAGAACGGGCGCGCGTTGCTATCATGCATGCCAGTGGGTGAGCGGAACAAGCAAGCCGCGGCAGTAAGCCGCGGCGATGAACCGCTGCAACGAGCGGCAGCAACGCGCGCTGGCAACATGCCGCGGCAATGGGCGGTAGCGGTCTCACCGGCAAGGCACGTGCGGCACGCCTGTCAGAAGAAACAGAGAAGCGGGACCACAATCAACAACACGGGAGAACCCGCATGCCGATGCGTCTGGATTGCCACCGCAAAGCCGCGCTGGTCGCCATGGCCCGGCTAGGTACGCTTGCCGCGTTGAGCTTCGGGGTGCTCGCCGGCTGCGCCTCGACTCCCGCCGAGCCTGTTCCGTTCAAGGCGGTGCCGGCCGGGCGCATCGTCCAGCCCGGCTACACGGAGCCGGGGGCGGGGCTCGTCGCCGTGGACGTCCGGCGTGAGCGCTCGCGCGACGTGATCGTCCGGTTTCGCGATGCGCTGGTCTACGTCGACGGCGAGCAGGTCACCGACCTGATGAACGGCGAGCATGTCGTCTTTTATCTGAGCCCGGGTGTGCACCGCATCGCCGTGTCGACGCAGTTCGATCCGGTCGTCGAAATGCGTTTCACGGTGACGGCGGATACGCGCTACACCAACCGCGCGTCGGTCACGTTCGGCGAAGATCACCGCATCGCGCTGCAGCGGGTCGCCCAATAGCGTTTTCTGTCGCGCGGGCCTTCAGATCAACGGGCCCGCGCGGCTTAACAATTCGATACATGACGTCCCCGCAGTGCCGTTAACATGGCGGCTCATGCTGATCCGTTCATGCAGACCGGGCGCCTGGCTTACGCGCCGTAAGTGTTCGGCCGGTCTGTACCGTTTTCAAGGTAATCCAAACATGCTGATCAATTGCGCCGCCTATCAGGACGGCCGGAAGCTGGCAGATATCGACATCGATAGCATCAGCGACTACGTGGCGCGGCCCGAATGTTTTGTCTGGGTAGCGCTGAAGGACCCGGGCCCGGGCGAACTGGCCGTGATGAAACACGAGTTCGGCTTGCACGACCTCGCAATCGAAGATGCGCAGAATGGCCACCAGCGCCCCAAGATCGAGGAGTACGGCGAGTCGCTGTTCGCCGTGATGCACACGGTGGAAATGGACGAAGACGGTGAACTGCTGATCGGCGAAGTCGATGTGTTCGTGGGGCGCAACTATGTGCTTTCGGTGCGGCGCGGTACGCGCATGGGCTTTCAGAACGTGCGCGCGCGCTGCGAACGCGAGCCGCAATTGCTTAAGGAAGGCTCCGCGTTCGTGCTGTATGCGCTCGCCGACGACATCGTCGACCGCTATTTCCCGATTATCGAGACGATGAACAGCGAGATCGAAGCGCTCGAAGACCGCATCTTCGATCGCAACAACTCGGCGGCCTCGCGCGCGATCATCCAGGATCTGTACTCGCTCAAACGCCGCCTCGTGATCCTGCAGCACCATATCGCACCGCTGCAGGAGGCCATCAGCAAACTGACGGGCGGCCGCATTCCGAGTATCTGCGAGGGCATGCAGGCCTACTTCCGCGACGTCTACGACCACCTCGAGCGGATCGTCAGAATCATCGACGGCCGGCGTGAAATGGTCGTGACTGCCGTGCAGGTGAATCTCGGCATGATTTCGCTCGCCGAGAGCGAGGTGACCAAACGGCTCGGCTCGTTCGCGGCGCTGTTCGCGGTGCCCACCATGATCGCCGGCATCTATGGGATGAACTTCCAGACTATCCCCGAGCTGCACTACAAGTACGGCTATCCAATCTGTCTGGCGGTCATGCTGACCGTCGACATCGTGCTGTACTGGCGGTTCCGTAAAGCCGGCTGGCTCTGACCGTCTGGCAGGGCGGCACCCGGTGGCGCTGTCCCGCGTTGTCGCCGCTTGCATCGCGCGCAATAAAAGTCCAGCATAGGCGGCCCGTCGGCCCGTGATCTTGCAGGCCGCGGCAAATCCGCCATGCACGGACCAAGCGAGGGACCCTTTGCCACACGTTATCTGCCGGCGCGCTGAACCGGCGCGCCAGTTCGAATCGATCGGGTGCGCCGCACTATCGCGCGGCGTTGACAAGCCGATTGGACTGCGCTGAGAATGGGCCACGCAAACGTTTGCGCACTATTAAGAACAAGGCTCTCCCGGGAGCCGGACAGATTCTGGAGATATGCATGAATCAACGCATTCGCCGCCGCATCCTGACGGCTGCGGTCCTTGCCACCGCTAGCGCTGCTTTGCCGTTTTCCTCCGCATACGCGCAGACCGCGCCCGCTCACAAGCCGAAGGTCGCGCTGGTGATGAAGTCGCTCGCCAACGAGTTCTTCCTGACCATGGAGAACGGCGCGAAGGACTATCAGAAGCACAATCCCTCCCAGTTCGACCTGATCACCAACGGCATCAAGGACGAAACCGATACGGCCAACCAGATCCGCATCGTCGAGCAGATGATCGTGTCGAAGGTCGATGCGATCGTGCTGGCCCCGGCCGATTCGAAGGCGCTGGTGCCGGTCGTCAAGAAAGCGGTGGATGCGGGCATCATCGTCGTGAATATCGACAACCGGCTCGACCCGGACGTGCTCAAGTCGAAGGATCTGAACGTGCCGTTCGTCGGCCCGGATAACCGCAAGGGCGCGCAGAAGGTCGGCGATTATCTGGGCAAGAAGCTCAAGGCGGGCGACGAGGTCGGCATTATCGAAGGCGTGTCGACCACCACCAACGCACAGCAGCGCACCGCCGGCTTCAAGGACGCCATGCAGAAGGTCGGCGCGAAGGTCGTCTCGGTGCAATCGGGCGACTGGGAAATCGACAAGGGCAACGCGGTGGCCTCGGCCATGCTCAACGAATACCCGAACCTGAAGGCGCTCCTCGCCGGCAACGACAACATGGCGATCGGCGCGGTCTCGGCCGTGCGCGCGGCGGGCAAGCAGGGTAAGGTGCTGGTGGTCGGCTATGACAACATCAACGCGATCAGGCCGATGCTCAAGGACGGCCGCGTGCTCGCCACCGCGGATCAATACGCCGCCAAGCAGGCCGTGTTCGGTATCGACACCGCGCTGAAGGCGCTCAGCGAGCACAAGAAGCAGTCGGATCTGTCCGGCGTGGTGGAAACGCCGTGCGATCTGGTCACGAAGTAAGCATGGCCCGGTGACTGCCGGGATAGTCGGAACGCAGGTTCGCAGCAACGCCGTTTCATGCTCGTTGCATGTTGTGCGCTCGCGAACCCGCGGCTATTCAATAAGCGCTCAAGAAACCTGCCGCGCCGCCGTTAATTCCAGAGGTAAGCGTCATGACGGCGCCGCGCGACGGGAGGGGCGTGGCGGCTGGCGCCGGCGCATTCCGCGCATTGGGCCGCATGACACGAGACCGCCGGCGGCGGCTTCCTGCGAGCGGATCGCGCGAGGCCGGCGCCGCCGCCTTGGAACCAGGATTGCGATGGATTCAACCGACCACGACGCCGTGCCTGCCGTGCTGTCCGTCAGCGGCATCGGCAAGACCTACGCCGAGCCGGTGCTCGCCGACATCTCGTTGTCGCTGCGCGCCGGCGAGGTATTGGCGTTGACAGGCGAGAACGGCGCGGGCAAGAGTACGCTGTCCAAAATCATCGGTGGGCTGGTCGAACCGACCGCCGGCACGATGCGCCTGGGCGGCGAGCCTTACGCGCCGGCAAGCCGTACCGAAGCCGAGGCGCTCGGCGTGCGCATGGTCATGCAGGAGCTGAATCTGCTGCCCACTTTGTCGGTGGCCGAAAACCTGTTCCTGAACCGCCTGCCGCGGGTCGGCGCGTTCAGCTTCGGCTGGATCGACCGGCGCAAGCTGCGTGAAGACGCGCGGCAGGCCATGGCGCAGGTCGGCCTCGACGCGATCGATCCGGACACGCTGGTCGGCGAACTCGGTATCGGCCATCAGCAGATGGTGGAAATCGCGCGCAATCTGATCGACGATTGCCGCGTGCTGATCCTCGATGAGCCGACCGCGATGCTGACCGCGCGCGAGGTCGATCTGCTGTTCGAACAGATCGACCGGCTCAAGGCGCGCGGCGTGGCGCTCGTCTATATCTCGCACCGGCTCGAGGAACTGGCGCGGGTGGCGGAGCAGATCGCGGTCTTGCGCGATGGACGGCTGGTGCATGTCGACGCCATGGCCAACCTGACCAGCGACGAAATCGTCACCTGGATGGTCGGCCGCGAACTCGGCGAGCGGATCGATCTGGGCGTGCGCAACATCGGCGCGCCGCTTCTGAAAGTGGAGCGGCTTACGCGCGGCAAGGTGGTGCGCGACGTGTCGTTCGACGTGCGCGCGGGCGAGATTTTCGGCATCAGCGGCCTGATCGGCGCGGGCCGTACGGAGTTGATGCGGCTGATCTACGGCGCCGATCAAAAGGATAGCGGCAGCGTCGCGCTGGCCCGAACGCCGGGCGCGCCGCCCACGCTGGTGCAGATCGCTTCGCCCTCGGACGCGGTGCGCGCGGGCATCGCGCTGATCACCGAAGACCGCAAAGGCGAGGGGCTGCTGCTGCCGCAACCGATCGCGGCCAACGTGTCGCTCGGCAATATCGGCAGCGTGGCGCGGCACGGCATCGTCGATGCGAAGCGGGAGAACGCGCTGGCGCAGACGCAAATCGCCGCGATGCGGATCCGCACGTCCGGGCCGGGGCAGATTGTCGGCGAACTGTCGGGCGGCAACCAGCAGAAAGTCGTGATCGGCCGCTGGCTGGCGCGCGACTGCCGCGTGCTGTTATTCGACGAACCGACGCGCGGCATCGACGTCGGCGCGAAGTTCGATATTTATGGCTTGATGGGTGCGCTGGCCCGCGAAGGGCGGGCGCTCGTGGTGGTGTCGAGCGACCTGCGTGAGCTGATGCTGATCTGCGACCGGATCGGCGTGATGTCCGCGGGCCGCATGACGGGGGTGTTCGAGCGCGGCAACTGGTCGCAGGACGCGTTGCTGGCCGCGGCTTTCGCCGGCTACCGCAGCCGCGAAGCGTTGCTGCACCCCGCCCCCGACACCAGCGAAGCAGGGAGTCTGTCATGAACGACCAATCGTTGCCTGAAGCGTCGGGCGACCAGCCGGGCGCGAATGCCGCGGGTGCCGCGGGTGGCGCGGGTGGCGTGGGTGGCGTGGGTGGCGTCGCGCCGCCCGCCGACCCGTCGGCGCCGCTCGCGAGCGGCAAGCCCGCCGGCACGCGGCTTGGCTTTTCGAATTACCTTGGGCTCGCCGGCGCGTTGCTGGCGATGATCGTGCTGTTCTCGCTGCTGAGTTCGCATTTTCTGACGTACGACACGTTCAGCACGATCGCAAATCAGATTCCCGATCTGGTGGTGATGTCGGTGGGCATGACCTTCGTGCTGATCATCGCCGGGATCGACCTGTCGGTGGGGTCGGTGCTGGCGCTGGGCGCGTCGGTGGTGAGCGTGGCCGCGCTGAAGTGGGGCTGGGGGCCGCTGCCGTCGGCGTTGCTCGGCGTCGCCGCGGCGGCGCTGACCGGCACCGTCACCGGCGCGGTGACGGTGGGCTGGCGGATTCCGTCGTTCATCGTCTCGCTCGGCGTGCTGGAAGCCGCGCGCGGCATGGCGTATCAGATGACGAATTCGCGCACCGCCTATATCGGCGACGCGTTCGACTTTCTGTCGAACCCGATCGCGCTGGGCATCTCGCCCGCGTTCCTGATCGCGGTGGCGGTGATGGTGATCGCGCAACTGGTGCTCACGCGCACGGTGTTCGGCCGCTACCTGGTCGGCATCGGCACCAACGAGGAGGCCGTGCGCCTCGCGGGCGTGAACCCGCGGCCGTACAAGGTCATCGTGTTCGCGCTGATGGGCGCGCTCGCCGGACTGGCCGCGCTGTTCCAGATTTCGCGTCTGGAAGCGGCGGATCCGAATGCGGGCCAGGGCGTGGAACTGCAGGTGATCGCGGCCGTGGTGATCGGCGGCACCAGCCTGATGGGCGGGCGCGGCTCGGTGATCAGCACCTTTTTCGGGGTCTTGATCATTTCGGTGCTGGCGGCCGGCCTTGCGCAGATCGGCGCGAACGAGCCGACCAAGCGCATGATCACTGGCGCGGTGATCGTGGTGGCGGTGGTGCTGGATACGTATCGCAGCCGCCGCAAGCGCGCCTGATCGGGTGCCGGCGCAAGCCGGCACGCGGTGGCGCGGCCGGCTGTCGCGGTAGCCGCGGCAAGGGCAGCAGGCCCGGCAAGGGCGGTACGGGCAGCTCAGGGATAAGCAGCGCGGAAAGTGGCGGAGAACACGGGCGGTACAGGCAGCACACACAGTACAGGCAGCACAAGCAGCGCAAGCAGCACAGGCAACAGGAGCAGCACAGGCAACATTCGCAGCGAAGCGAGCATCAAAGCGTCGGTTTTCACGGGTTTAGTCGGTCTTCGAAGAGAACGGCCGCTCGGTCGCCAGGTGGCGCGGCCGGCGGGTAAAAAGAGGCAGGAGAGCAACAGGTTATGGCGACGATCAAGGATGTAGCGGCCGCGGCGGGCGTGTCGTTCACGACGGTATCGCACGTGGTGAACAACTCGCGGCCGGTGTCGGCTGACGTGCGCGCGAAGGTCGAACACGCGATCCGTCAGCTTCACTATGTTCCGTCTGCGGTGGCCCGCTCGCTGAAAGCACGGGCAACGGCGACGATCGGGCTCGTCGTGCCGAACACCACGAACCCGTATTTCGCGGAACTGGCGCGCGGGATCGAGGACGGGTGCTCGCGCAACGGCTACTGCGTGTTCTTCTGCAATTCCGACGACGATCCGGCCAAACAGCGTAACTACCTGCGCGTGCTGCAGGAGAAGCGGATCGACGGTCTGATCGTCGCGTCCGCCGGCGACGACGCCGTGCTCGCGCAGACGCTCGCCGACTCGCGCGAGCCGCTGGTGATTCTGGACCGCAACATCGAAGGGCTGAATGCGGATCTCGTGCAGATCGACCACGATAAGGGCGCGTATCTGGCCACCCGGCATTTGCTCGAACTGGGCCACGTACGGATCGGCTGCATTACCGGCCCGGTTCAGACGGCGGTCAGCGCGATGCGCGTGCACGGCTTTATCCGCGCGATGACGGAGCGCGGCATCGAGATTCCGCCCGACGCGATCGTGGAAAGCGACTATACGGGCACCGGCGGCTACCGCGCGGCCGGCCAGTTGTTCGACACGATCAAGCCGTCGGCGATTTTCGCCTGCAACGACATGATGGGCATCGGCGCGCTGCGCGCCGCGGCGGAACGCAATATCAGCGTGCCGCGCGATTGCTCGATCATCGGTTTCGACGATATCGAACTGGGGCGCTTCACCTATCCGGCGCTCTCGACCGTCGGACAATCGGTGCGCGCGCTCGGCGACATGGCCGCGCAGACATTGATCGAGCGCATTGCCGGCGGCTCGTCCGACAGTGCGCGTCCGCTCGGCCGCCGCCGCGTCGTGACGCCGCGCCTGATCGTGCGCGAGTCCACCGCGACCTGGGGCGGCGCGGCCAAACGCGATCTGGCGGCCTGACCCGGCGGCGTGAGCCGGTAACCTAGGGCGGCC
Source organism: Paraburkholderia aromaticivorans (assembly GCF_002278075.1). Lineage (NCBI taxonomy): Bacteria > Pseudomonadati > Pseudomonadota > Betaproteobacteria > Burkholderiales > Burkholderiaceae > Paraburkholderia > Paraburkholderia aromaticivorans. The sequence continues at coordinate 3,069,390 of NZ_CP022989.1, forward strand.
TGAGCCGATAACCGCGCGCGCATTTCAGGCGCGCCTTTGCGCAGCGACGCTCGCTCGCGCGACGCATTCGTGCGTAACCGCTGTCAAGAGCACGGGCACCGAGTTCGCGATGCTTGCGTAGCGCTTGCCTTCAGCGCGGTGCCTGCGCCGAATGCCACAGCCACCGCACGTTCCCTCGGACTCTCTTCCGTGCGTGTTTGTGCGCGTCCCGCGCCCGCGACGCCCTTTGCCGTCAGCAATTTGTAATTTCTTCCCGTCTTGTTCGGCACCTTTCCTCATACCATATAAATGCTTCAAGGAACGAATCGCTGTGCCGTAAACAGGGGATATTAGAGCGCCCCTTCGAATGAGCGCCGACACGCAGCCGCCACACGCCACCCGCTGCGTCTGCCACTCTCATTTTCAAGCACAGGAACCAGACATGTTGAACAAGGGCATTACGATCAAGGCGCGCATAGGCCTCACGATGGCTTTTCTCTCCGCGTTGCTGGTGGCGATCGGCGTCTTCGGTTTGTTCGGCATGAGCCGTTCGAACGACGCTTACAGGGACACCTTCACGAACGCCATGCCGAGCGCGGTCGATATCGGTAACGCCGAGCTTTACGCGGCGCGCGAGCGGCTCGCGCTCGACCGGGCGGCGTTCATGATCGGCTCGCCGGAAGTGGCGTCGACGCTCGAGCGCGCGCGCGGCATGCGCGCCACCTCCGACATGTGGTGGAAAAAGTATATGGACCTGCCGCGCGACGCGGATGAAGAGCGCCTCGCACAGGAGGTCGTCGCCAAACGTGAAGGGCTGCATCAGCAACTGGATGCCTTTGCGGCGATCATCACCGCGAACGACCAAAGCAAGCTGGTCGACGGCGCCAAGCGCCTGCAAGCCGCCTACAACGAGCTCGCCAATGCCGACGACGCCCTGCGCAAGTACCAGTTCACGTCGGCCAAAGACGGCTACGACGCGGCGCAGAGCAGCTTCGAACTGTTTCGCCTCGTCAGCGCGGGCGCGTTGCTGATCGGCGTGCTGGCCGCGGCGATCTCGTATCTGACGCTCAGCCGCGCGATCGCCCGGCCGCTCGACGCGGCGCTCGATCATTTCGAGGCGATCTCGGCGGGCGATCTGCGCCGCCCGGTGGTCGTGACTTCGCGCGACGAGATGGGGCAACTGCTCGAAGGTATCGCCAAAATGCAGCGCAGCCTCACCGAAACGGTGCGCACGGTGCGCAGCGGCAGCGAATCGATTGCGACGGCCACCCGCCAGATCGCAGCCGGCAATATCGATCTGTCCTCGCGCACCGAAGAGCAGGCTTCGGCGCTGCAGCAAACCGCGTCGAGCATGGAAGAGCTGACCGGCACGGTCAAGCAGAACGCCGACAACGCCCGTCAGGCGAGCTCGCTGGCGGCCAACGCGTCGGAGATCGCCAACAAGGGCAGCGCCGTGGTCGACAAGGTGGTCGGCACGATGGGCGACATCAATCAGAGCTCCGCGAAAATCGCCGACATTATTTCGATCATCGAGGGAATTGCGTTCCAGACCAATATCCTGGCCTTGAACGCGGCCGTCGAAGCGGCGCGCGCCGGCGAAGAAGGCCGCGGTTTCGCGGTCGTGGCGGGCGAAGTGCGCAGCCTCGCACAGCGTTCGTCGGCGGCGGCGAAGGAAATCAAGGAGCTGATCGATACCTCGGTCGAGCGCGTGCAGTCGGGCTCGGCGCTGGTCGACGAAGCCGGCCGCACCATGACCGACATCATCGGCGCGGTGCAGCGCGTGACCGACATCATGGGCGAAATCGCCGCGGCTTCGGAAGAGCAGAGCGGCGGCATCGATCAGGTGGCACGCGCCGTCACGCAAATGGACGAAGTCACGCAGCAAAACGCTGCACTGGTCGAAGAGGCGGCGGCCGCAGCCTCTTCGCTCGAAGATCAGGCCGGCAAGCTGCGTCAGGCAGTCGCCGTCTTTCAGCTGCAAGACGGCGGGTCCAGCCCTGTTGTGAGCGCGGCGCCCCAGCGCGCGCCGGCACCGCTGCGCTCGGTGGTCGCACGCAAGGTTTCGCGCGCTCCCGCCGTCAAGCCCGCGCCGCAACCCGCAGCCGTGCCGAACGCGCCGGCCGCCGCGACGCCGGCCGTTGCCGCAACGGCACGCGCGCCCGCCCGCGCTGCGGTCAGCGCTGGTGCTGGCGGCGATCAGGATTGGGAAACGTTCTGAACGGACGGCAGTTGCAACATCCGTTCCCGAAATGGCAGTAGTGCCCACTAAATGGGTCGGCTCAGGCGCAGCGCACCGCGCCGCTCGAAAAGAGACCGTGATTGCGCGCGCATTCGCGGTCTTTTTCATGGTGTGCGCACTAAGTAACGTTTGCGCTGGCAGTCCGTCCCCTGGCAAGCGCCATGATCCGGTACATTGACGGACGCCCTGAGAAATTCGCCTTGGGGGCGGCCCCGGCGATGTCTCCTTGGGGCGCCCCGAAGAAAGCACCCATTGGGGACGCAGCCAGGCATGTAGCGCCAATCGCTGACGCGGCTCGTCCATTCGACGAGGCCCGTGACGCGCTGTCGAGCGCTGCCATCTCTGGCCACCCCGCCACGCCACACTCAACCGCTCAATGCGCCAGCCACAAAGGACCGACATGACGCCTCACGACCTCGCGCACCGCCTCGTCGAAGCACGCCGGCAGCATCGCCCGATCGATGTCCCCGCACCCGACAGCCTGCCGCCCGATGCGGCAACCGCGTACGCGATCCAGCAGGCGGTCATCGCCGGTCTCGGCGAATCGACCGGTGGCTGGAAGATCGGCGCCAAAGTGCCGGGCGGCGCCGCCTCCGGCGCGCCGATTCCGGCCTCGCTGGTGCTGCCGTCGCCGGCGCGCGTCGCGCATGCCGGCTTTTTCCGGGTGCTGGTGGAGCTGGAAATCGCCTTCCGCTTCGCGGAGGCGATCGAGCCGCGCGGCCGGGCCTATGCGCGCGACGAGGTGCTGGCGAAGGTCGGCGTCGTGCTGCCGGCCATCGAGATCGTCGACAGCCGCTTCGCCGAGTGGCCCAATGTCGCACCGCTTGCGCAACTGGCCGACGCCCAGAACAACGGCGCGTTGATCACGGGTCATCCCGTCGCGTATGCGGGGCTCGCGCGTGGCTTCGACTTCGTTTCACCCGAACTGGAGCTAAGCTTCGATGGTGATTCGCTGATCCCGGAGGCTACCGGCAATCCGGCCGGCGACCCGCGCGAACTACTGGTGTGGTTCGTCAACCATTGCGCCGCCATGGGCATCACCATCGAGCCGGAATGGACGCTCACCACCGGTTCGTACGTCGGCGCACACAGACTGGACAAAGCGGGCATCGTGCGTGGGCATATCGACGGCCTTGGTGAAGTGGAGATTGAACTGACCTGAAAGGCCGCGCTTGTAACAGCGCATTACGAAGCTCCTTTCAAACGGCTGCCTGCGGGCGGCCGTTTTGCATTTATCGCATCTGTGTCGGCGACCGTGCCGTATACACCTATTGGAACGAGGCGGGCTCGGGCCGTCATCCAGTTGAACAGGAGTGCATGCGGCTAACCCTGCCGCCGGCGCGGTTAATGTCGAGCGACGTAGGAGGTACGAAGCATGCTCCGCTCTCGCTGAAGTGGATGACACGCCTCGTGAAAGGGCGCGGAACAAAACCGCTCGCGCATTGACGAACGCTTGAAACAGCGCGGCCGGAATACATGCCGGCATTGACATGCCGCATGACCGGTCCACGAACATGTAACAGGCCACTGTTTGTGTAGACCGAACGCTTGTGTCGCGCGTTGAGGAAAAAAGTGGCCGGACACATAAAGCGGGCAGGCGTCCGCGCTTTCAGCAACAAAGTGCGTGTGTGCAGACACGCTGTCCGATACAGCAGTGGGATTGTTCGATGAACGTAGCGGATCGCGCAGGGCAGTATTGCAGGATACTGAGGCAGGACACTGAGGCACGACACTGAAGCAGAAGCAATGAGCAGCACTGCTTCAGAGTGCTGATACGGCGGCAAGGCGCGAGGGAAAGGCAGTGACGTGTAAGTGCAATTGCTGCGATACGAGTGCAAGATTGTAGGTGGTCGAAACTTTGTTTCCAAGTGAGGAATGTCGGGAGGCGAATGCGGCGCGATTTTCGCAACGTAGTTCGTGAAAAAAAATTTAAAAGGGTTTAGGATGAATTCGAGCGATGTCGTTTCCGAATAGCGCGCCGCGCACGACATCGGTCTAGACTTCGGCGAGGAGGTAGCATGGATATCTACAGCAGTTTCGCGACCCGCTTCGAGAAAACGCGAGAAGATGAGCTCTCGCTCGAGGAGTATCTCGCGCTCTGCAAAGACAATCCCGCCGCGTACGCCACGGCTGGCGAACGCATGTTGACGGCAATCGGGGAGCCGGAACAGATCGACACGCGTAACGATCCGCGCATGTCGCGCATCTTCGCGAACAAGGTCATCAAGGTATACCCCGCATTCCGTGAGTTCTACGGAATGGAAGAGGTGATCGAGCAGGTGGTCGCCTACTTCCGGCACTCGGCCCAGGGGCTTGAAGAAAAGAAGCAGATTCTGTATCTGTTGGGCCCGGTCGGCGGCGGTAAATCGTCGATCGCGGAACGTCTCAAGCAGCTCATGGAGCGCGTGCCGTTCTACGCGATCAAGGGCTCGCCCGTGAACGAGTCGCCACTCGGTCTGTTCGACTACGAGGAAGACGGCCCGATTCTCGAAGAACAGTACGGCATTCCGCGCCGTTACCTGAAAAGTATCCTCAGCCCGTGGGCGGTCAAGCGCCTGCACGAATACAACGGCGACATCCGCAAGTTCCGCGTGGTGCGCCGCTATCCGTCGATCCTTCGCCAGATCGGTATCGCCAAGACCGAGCCGGGTGACGAAAACAATCAGGACATTTCGTCGCTGGTCGGTAAGGTCGACATCCGCAAGCTCGAACAGTACGCACAGGACGACGCGGACGCTTACAGCTACTCCGGTGGTCTGTGTCTTGCCAATCAGGGCCTGCTCGAGTTCGTCGAAATGTTCAAGGCGCCGATCAAGGTCCTGCACCCGCTGCTGACTGCAACCCAGGAAGGCAACTTCAAGGGCACGGAAGGGTTTGGCGCGATCCCGTTCGACGGCGTGATTCTGGCTCACTCGAACGAGTCCGAATGGAAGGCGTTCCGCAACAACCGTAACAACGAAGCACTGCTCGACCGGATCTTCGTGGTGAAGGTGCCGTACTGCCTGCGCTACGGTGAAGAGATCAAGATCTACGAGAAGCTGCTGCGTAATTCGTCGCTGGCGAATGCGGTGTGCGCGCCGGGCACGTTGAAGATGATGGCGCAGATGTCCGTGCTCACGCGTTTGCAGGAGCCGGAGAATTCGAGCCTGTTCTCGAAGATGCAGGTGTACGACGGTGAGAACCTGAAGGACACCGATCCGAAGGCCAAGTCTTATCAGGAGTACCGCGATTTCGCGGGCGTGGACGAAGGGATGACCGGCGTGTCGACCCGGTTCGCGTTCAAGATCCTCTCGCGCGTGTTCAACTTCGATTCGACGGAGGTCGCGGCCAATCCGGTGCACCTCATGTACGTGCTCGAACAGCAGATCGAACGTGAGCAGTTCCCACCGGAAACCGAGCAGAAGTATCTGTCGTTCATCAAGGACGTGCTCGCCTCGCGCTATGCGGAGTTTATCGGCAAGGAGATTCAGACCGCGTATCTGGAGTCGTATTCCGAGTACGGTCAGAACATTTTCGATCGCTACGTGACGTATGCGGACTTCTGGATTCAGGATCAGGAGTTCCGCGACCACGACACCGGCGAGAGTTTCGACCGCGCGGCGCTGAACGCTGAACTGGAGAAGATCGAGAAACCCGCGGGCATCAGCAACCCGAAGGACTTCCGCAACGAGATCGTGAACTTCGTGCTGCGTGCGCGTGCTGCCAATGGCGGGAAGAATCCGGCATGGGTCAGCTATGAGAAGCTGCGCGTCGTGATCGAAAAGAAGATGTTCTCGAACACGGAAGAGTTGTTGCCGGTGATCTCGTTCAACGCCAAGGGCTCGGCGGAAGAGCAACGCAAGCACGAAGACTTCGTCAATCGCATGGTGACGAAGGGCTATACGCCGAAGCAGGTGCGCTTGCTGTGTGACTGGTATTTGCGCGTGCGCAAGTCGTCATGATGCGCATTGCGTGCCGCCCGCGCGGTCCTTCCGTGCGGGCACCGTGCGAGGCGCGAATTGCATGGACATAGCGTTGCTTCAGGCAGCGTGCGTCTCGCGCACCCGAAATGAGTGCAGCTGCATGGGATCGGAGACCGGGCGTGCTTCATCAAATCATCGACCGCAGGTTGGCAGGCAAGAACAAGAGCATTGCGAATCGCGAACGCTTTTTGCGTCGCGTTAAGAACTATATTCGTCGCGCCGTTTCGGAAGCCGTGCGCGATCGCAGCATCAAGGATATTCAGAACACCCAGAGCATCACCATTCCGCGCAAGGACATCGCGGAACCGTCGTTCCGGCATGGCCCCGGCGGCAAGCGGGAAATGGTGCATCCGGGCAATGCCGACTACATTCGTGGCGACAAGATCCAGCGCCCGCAAGGCGGCGGTGGTGGAGGCGGGGGCAACCAGGCCAGCAATGAAGGCGAGGGTCAGGACGACTTCGTGTTCGAGCTGAGCCGCGAAGAATTCATGCAGTATTTCTTCGACGATCTCGAACTGCCGCGTCTCGTCAAAACCCATCTGATGGCCGTGCCCACGTGGAAGAGCATCCGCGCGGGCTGGGCCGCCGAAGGCACGCCGAACAACATCGACGTGGTTCGTTCGCTGCGCAGCGCACTTGGCCGCCGCATTGCGCTCGGTGCGCCGCTCGTCAACCAGTTGCACGAGATGGAACGGCAACTGGAGGTGATGAAAGCCGATCCCGACGATCGTCGCGACGAGATCAAATTGCTCGAAGAGGAAATTCACCATTTGCGTGGGCGCATCTGGCGGATTCCGTTTATCGATCCGTTCGATTTGCGCTATGTGAACCGCGTGAAGCAGCCCACGCCGTCCAGCCAGGCGGTGATGTTTTGTCTGATGGATGTGTCCGGTTCCATGGACGAGCAGCGCAAGGATCTCGCCAAGCGCTTCTTCATTCTGCTGTATCTGTTTCTCAAGCGTAACTACGAGAAGATCGAAGTGGTGTTCATTCGCCACCATACGCGCGCCGAGGAAGTCGACGAAGACACCTTCTTCCACTCGACCGAAAGCGGCGGCACGGTCGTGTCGAGCGCGCTGGAGCTGATGCAGAAGGTAATGGACGAGCGCTATTCGCCGACTGAATGGAATATTTACGGCGCTCAGGCTTCGGACGGCGACAACTGGACCGACGACTCGCCAAAGTGCCGCAAGATTCTCTCTGATGACATCCTGGAGAAGGTGCGCTATTTTGCGTATATTCAGGTGACGCCGGAAGAGCAGAACTTGTGGCTGGAATATGCGCAATTAGCCCTGAGCCAGCCGCACATGGCGATGAAGAAGGTCGAGACCGCGGCTGACATTTATCCGGTGTTTCGTGAATTGTTTGAAAAGCAGGCGGCTAATTCATGACGAACAAGCCCCCGCACAACGAAGCGCGCGGCGAGCCAGAGAACGGCGCGCCGGAGCGCGGGAAAGGCGTGCCGCAGCAGCAACAGTCGGGGCATGCCGAGGCGAAGGCGGACGATACGGGAGCCGCCACGGCCGGAGCAGTCGACACTGCTGCAGCACGGGGACACACCGGAACGCCCACCGAGGGGCAAAGGGAAGTCCGTATGAACGTAGCCGATAGACGGCCTCTGCCGTGCCCGTCCGACTGGACCTTCGAATTGATCGAAGAGTACGACTCGCATATTGCCCGTGTTGCAGAGCAATATGAACTCGACGTGTATCCGATCCAGCTCGAACTCATCAGCGCCGAACAGATGATGGATGCGTACGCGTCCGTCGGCATGCCGGTGAACTACCGTCACTGGTCGTTCGGCAAACACTTTCTCTCTACCGAAAAGAGCTACCGTCGCGGGCAGATGGGCCTCGCGTACGAGATCGTCATCAATTCGAACCCCTGCATCGCGTATCTGATGGAAGAGAACACGATGACGATGCAGGCGCTCGTCATCGCCCACGCGGCCTATGGGCACAACTCGTTTTTCAAGGGCAACTATCTATTCCGGCTGTGGACGGATGCGCACGCGATCATCGACTACCTCGTCTACGCGAAGAACTACATCGCGGAGTGCGAGGAGCGCTTCGGGCTCGACCGGGTCGAAGAACTGCTCGATTCGTGCCACGCGTTGATGAACTACGGCGTGGATCGCTACAAACGTCCGCAAAAGCTCTCGCTGGAAAAGGAGTTCGCGGCGCGCCGCGAACGCGAGGCTTATCTGCAGTCGCAGGTCAACGAACTGTGGCGTACCCTGCCGACCCGGCATACGCCGCTGCCGGAGGAAATCGAGGAGCGCTATCCGCCCGAGCCGCAGGAAAATCTGCTGTATTTCGCGGAGAAGAACGCGCCGTTGCTGGAGCCGTGGGAGCGGGAAGTGATCCGCATCGTGCGCAAGGTCGGGCAGTATTTCTATCCGCAACGGCAAACCCAGGTGATGAACGAGGGGTGGGCGACGTTCTGGCACTACACGTTGCTCAACACCATGTACAACCAGGGCAAGCTGGAAGACGGCTTCATGATGGAGTTTCTCCATTCGCACAGCAATGTGGTCTACCAGCCGCCGGTCACCAAGCCATACTACAGCGGCATCAATCCGTACGCGCTCGGCTTTTCGATGATGAGCGACATTCGCCGGATCTGCGAAGCGCCCACGGAAGAGGACCGCAAGTGGTTCCCGGAACTCGCGGGCAGCCCGTGGCTACCGGCCATGCACTACGCGATGCGCAACTTCAAGGACGAGAGTTTTGTCGCGCAGTATCTGTCGCCGCATCTGATCCGCGAAATGCGCCTCTTCTCGGTGCTCGACGACGACATGCGCGACGCGCTCGAAGTCTCGGCGATTCACGACGACAGCGGTTATCAGTACGTGCGCCAGGCGTTGTCGCGGCAGTACGACATGCATCATCGCGAGCCGAACATTCAGGTGTGGGCGGTAAATACGCGCGGCGACCGGAGTTTGACGCTACGGCATTTCATGAGCGACAACCGGCATCTTTCCGGTGACAGTGACGAAGTGCTCAAGCATATGGCGCGCCTGTGGCAATTCGACGTCTACCTGGAAAGCGTCGATGAGAACGGCACGGTTCGCAAGCGTTACGAGTGCCGCTATGTACCGCCGGCGGTGAGGGTGTGACGCCGTCCTGAAGCTGCGGTCGTTTGGACATTAGCGTGATCTGTGAGAAGCCCCTGCCAATCGTGCGACTGGCAGGGGCTTTTTTATCGCGGCCTGACAAACCACCATCTTTCCCTTGCACTTCTGTAAAATTCGCGCACGTGCGAAGCATGCCGCCACGGCATCTCGGCTCGCGCGTTGTGAAGACGGCGCCACGACCGTTACCTCCGTTCAAAGACAAGGAAAGAGAACAAGCATGACCGACCTAACCGACCAAACCGTGGCTTCGGCTCACGACACACGGCGCCGCATCTTCGCGATCGTTGGCGCTTCATCGGGCAATCTCGTCGAGTGGTTCGACTTTTACGTGTATTCGTTCTGCGCGCTGTACTTCGCGCCGGCGTTCTTCCCGAGCGGCAATCCGACCACGCAGTTGCTCAACACCGCCGGCGTGTTCGCGGCCGGCTTCCTGATGCGTCCGATCGGCGGCTGGTTCTTCGGCCGTCTCGCCGACAAGCACGGCCGCCGCAGGGCGATGATGGTGTCGGTGTTCATGATGTGCGGCGGCTCGCTGGTGATCGCGCTCTTGCCCACCTACGCGCAGATCGGCGCGCTCGCGCCGGCGCTGCTGCTGGTTGCGCGGCTGTTCCAGGGGTTGTCGGTGGGTGGCGAATACGGCACCAGCGCGACCTATATGAGTGAAGTCGCGCTCAAGGGGCGGCGCGGCTTTTTTGCGTCGTTCCAGTATGTCACGCTGATCGGCGGCCAGTTGTGCGCACTGCTCGTGCTGGTGGTGCTGCAACAAACGCTCTCCACCGAAGAGCTGAAGGCGTGGGGCTGGCGCGTGCCGTTCGTGATCGGCGCGCTGGCGGCCTTGATCGCGCTGTATCTGCGTAAATCGCTCGACGAAACCACCACGGCCGAGACGCGTCATCGCAAGGAAGCGGGCACGTTGCGCGGTCTGTGGGTGCATAAAGGCGCGTTCATGACCGTGCTCGGCTTCACGGCCGGCGGCTCGCTGATTTTCTACACGTTCACGACGTACATGCAGAAGTACCTGGTCAACACGGCAGGCATGCATGCCAAGACGGCCAGCAACGTGATGACCGCGGCGCTGTTCGTGTATATGGTAATGCAGCCGGCGTTCGGTGCATTGTCGGACCGCATCGGCCGCCGCCGTTCGATGCTGTTCTTCGGCTTTTTCGCGACCATCGGCACGGTGCCGTTGCTGCATGCGCTGAAAGACGTGACGAGCCCGTATGCGGCATTTGGCCTGGTGGTGCTGGCGCTCGCCATTGTGAGCTTCTACACGTCGATCAGCGGTCTGATCAAGGCGGAAATGTTCCCACCGGAAGTGCGCGCGCTGGGCGTGGGGTTGTCGTATGCGGTGGCCAATGCGATCTTCGGCGGCTCGGCGGAGTATGTCGCGCTGTGGTTGAAGTCGGTCGGCAGCGAGTCCGCGTTCTACTGGTACGTCACTGCGCTCTGCGCGATTGCCGGCATCGTCTCGCTGCGTATGCGCGATCCGTCGAAAGAAGGGTATTTGCGTCACGAGCCTTGAGGCTTCAAGGCACCATTACGCACGACCGCAGCGGTTCGCGAGCGGCGCTCCAGGGAGGCCCGGAGCGCCGTTTTCGCGGCCTTAACGCTTTGAGCGGAAGGCGTATCGACCGCACGGCACACGCTCACGCCACGATGATCTCGGTGCCCAACGCGTGCAGCAGATCGCGCAGCGCTTCGGCCTGCGCCATTTTCGCGCCGCTGCGCAAGTGAATCTGCAGCGCCCGCCCGGTGATTCCGTCGACGGGTTGCGCGAGCCACAACTCCACTGCGAGCCCCAATCCTTCAGGCTGGTTGACAACGACCGGTTCGATCACACGCGGCTTGAAACAGGCACTGTCGGACATGGCGTATCGCCTCAGGTCTGGTGATGGATCACACCTATCCTAGTCAGCGTGTTGCGTGAGACCAAGCAACAAATACGCGTTTGCTTAGCAGCGGATGCTTAGCAGAAAACCCGCTTATTGCCCTCGCGCTGACCGGCGTTCAGCGCCGGCGCCGCGTTACACCGGCTCCGAATGATCGCTCGCGAACTCCGGGACCAACTCCTTGACGACGGCGGCCGGATCCACGCCCACCGCAGGCGCCGTAGCCACCGCAGCGACCGCGGCCGCCGCCACGGCCTGCTGGCGCGCGCTCAACGCGCCACGCGCGAGCATCAGAAGATGGTAGTAAAGCCGCGCGTTCAGCCCATAGCGGTACGCGAACAGATGGGCGAAGGCGACCTTGAGTCCGGCGAGCGCCTGACGGTTCTTCGCGTGAGCCGACACCACGATCGGCGCGAGACGGCGCAACGCCAATCTGCGTGACGGCTCGAGTTGCGCCGGCAGCTTCAATGCCTTGACGTACGCATACGCGCAGAGCGTCGCCGCGGCCGTCGTGCCGCGCGTGCTGTGCGAGATCGAGCTTGCCGTCTTGCGATACACGGACACGTAGTCGTGCAGGTAGAAGACCTCGCGCGCCGCGAGACACAGCTCGGTGCCGAACACGAAGTCGCAGCACACGCCGTACGTGTCTTTGTAGCCGATCCGCTTCACGAGTTCGGCGTTGGCCATCCAGCCGTTGTTCGGGAACATCTGAATGAGCCCGGTTCTACCCGGCAGGGATTGCAGGCCCTCGGCATCCTTCGAGCGTCGAAACGCGGCGTTCAGCTTCGCGCTCGCCGCGAAATCGATGGCGCCGCCATGGTCGGCTTCATACTGATCGCCGAATGCCACTTCGAGTCGCGGATGCAGCGTCCATAACGACACGAGTTTTTCGACGCCGTCCGTGGTGAGCAGGTCGTCGTCGTGGATCAGCAGAATCTTGTCGCCGCTCGCGCGCCTGAACAGGTTCGCGACATTGCGCGCCTGGCCGAGTGAAGGCTGATTCCTCATATAGCGCACGCGTGGCTCGCGTGCATAACGCGTTGTGATCAACCGCTCCGTGCGCCTGTCCGCCGAGTCGTCGCCGATCAGGATTTCCAGATTGCCGTAGCTTTGCGTCAGGCACGAGTCGATGCACGTCACGAGCAGATCAGGGCGGTCGCAAGTGGGCAGACAGATGGAAACCTTGGGGTGGGTGGAGGGGGTCGAAGTGATGGACATAAGCGTCGCCTTTGTTATCTGTTGAGGGGCGGCAGCTGGTCCGCTTGACGCACACGTCGCTGCAAGCAGAAAAATAGTCCATCACACCAAAAAAATAATCGGTAAAAATAAGGAAGAAATGTTTGCCGTATGAAAGCGCGCTGAAGGGGAATATTTATGCGGCTTCGCTGAAAAAAAGCAGCAAAGCCGCTCGCCCTCCAACACGCACGATTTCAACTAACCGAGGGTTCTCCCTCGCCGGGTTTTTTGCCCGGACGGTCTGCGGGCGACTGATTGCGGCCCTCGTCGTCGCGTTCGGGCAGCTTGCTTTTCTCGTTGTCGCTGTGTACGACCGGCTGCGGATGTTCCATGTCAGCCGGTTTCTGATCGCCACGCACTTTCGTTTCGCTCATGTTTCTCTCCTGATTGGATGACATGTTCCATGCAGCAAGCGGCAGGCCCGGCTCGCGATCCGGCGCGTCATTAGCGAAGCATTCGCGCCGTATCTGCACCTGGACAGTGCCGGCGCGCATTGCCCGAGTGCAGTCGTACGCCAGTGCGACGCGGAGGCCGCTGACGCATTGCGCCTGAACGCCCACTGCACGCGTGGCATGCTGCTTCGCAGCAGCTGGCACAACATTCGCTTAAAGGAAAATCAGAGTAGAAGCGGCTAGCGAGCCGGCATGTCCATGCCGGTCACCGTGGGGCATTGCTCTTGGGGCGCATCGTGCGCCCACGTCGAAGCAATTCGGCGTTTGAACGGAACTGTCCGGTTCCGCCAACAAGGAGCGTGCGATGCAGTTGCCCCAAATGTTCACCCGATTGTCGTGCATCACCGCAATCACACGCGGCGAGTTGCGTTCGCTTGTGCGTTCGCTTTTGCGTTCATCCATACCCACGCGTCGTATCGATCGAGCATGCGCGCAGCGTGGCAGTCACATCGCCCGTTCCTTCTACGGCATCCGGCCTTGCCTTCTCACGATCCCAACTCTTCCCACATTCACACGGAGTTCAGTCATGCGCGTGTTGCATCTTCTCTCCCGCATTGCAGTGTCCGCTCGTTCAATCGCGGCCCGTGCCGCTAGCGCCGCCGTCCTGGCCGGCGCTGCGCTTGGCGTATTCGTTGCGCCGCCGGCTCACGCCGACGACCACGTCAGCCTGCTGACGAGCTGGTATGCGCAAGCCGAGCACGGCGGTTTCTATCAGGCCGTCGCGACCGGCATCTACAAGAAATACGGGCTCGACGTCACGATCAAAATGGGCGGTCCGCAGGTCAACGGCATGCAATTGCTGGCCGGCGGGCAGGCGGACTTTCTGCTCGGCTACGACTTCCAGGTGCTCTCCAGCGTGGAAGCCGGCATTCCTGTCACCACCGTGGCCGCCGCGTTCCAGTACGACCCGCAAGGCATGATGACCCACGCCGACGTGACCAGTCTCGCCGGCCTGAAGAACAAGACGATCCTCGTCGCCGGTTCGGGCCGCACGACGTGGTGGCCGTGGCTGAAGGCGAAGTACGGCTACACCGAGGCTCAAGCGCGTCCGTACACCTTCAACCTGCAACCGTTCTTTGCCGATCCGAACGTGGCGATGCAGGCGTATCCGTCGTCGGAAACGTTCCAGGCGGAGCAGGCTCATGCGAACGCGCACTTCTTCCTGTTCGCCGATGACGGCTATCCGCCGTACAACTCGACCATCGTCACGATGCGCGACACGATGAAAAACAAGCCGGACGTCGTGGCGCGTTTCGTGAAGGCGTCGATGGAAGGGTGGAAGAGCTATCTGAACGATCCCGCACCAGGCAATGCGTTGATCAAGAAAGACAACCCGCAGATGAGCGACGCCCAACTCGCCTACGGCGTGGCGCAACTGAAGAAACTCAAGCTCGTAACCGGCGGCGATGCGGCCGCGCAAGGCATCGGCACGATGAGCGACGCGCGCTGGAAAAAGACCTTCGATTACATGGTCGACGCGAAACTGCTCAAGCCCGCTACCGACTATCACGCGGCCTACACGCTGCAATTCATTCAGAACGCGAAGGTGATGCCTTGAGGCCCGCCCTCCACGCAGACATCGCACCTCGCCCCGACGCCTGAACGCCTGAAAGAAGGAGCATCACATGCTGGTCACCCGTCAAAACGTCCTGCGCCGCTTCTGGTACGCCATCATGCCGATGGCGCAACTCGACGCCGGACCGCAGCCCTTCACCTTGCTCGGCGAGCCGATCGTGTTATGGAAAGGCGCGGGCGGCAAGCCGCACGCGTTGCGCGATCGTTGCTGCCATCGCACGGCGAAACTGTCGAAGGGATTCGTCGATAGCGACGGCAATATCGCCTGCGGCTATCACGGCTGGACCTACGACTGCTCGGGCCAATGCGTGAAAATTCCGCAGAACGGCGGCGGCGCGATTCCGTCGCGCGCCGTGGTGCCGTCATATCGCTGCGAAGAACGCTACGGCTACGCGTGGGTCGCGCTAGAGGACCCGTTGCAGCCCATCCCCGAGTTTCCCGAAGACGGTGCGCCCGGCTATCGCCGCATCCTGCAGTTTTACGAGCGTTGGGAAACGAGTCCGCTGCGCATGATGGAAAACTCGTTCGACAACTCGCATTTCAGCTTTGTGCATAAAGGCAACTTCGGCCTGTTCGACAATCCGAAACCGTCGAAGTACGAATTCCGTCCGCACGATTGGGGCTTCGAAGCCGAGACGCATGTGCCCGTGCGCAATCCGCCGGCGAGCTACCGCATCACCGGCACGACCGAGGAAGTCACCGAGCGGCATCTGATCAACCGCTGGTTCATGCCGTTCGCGCGGCGCTTTGGCTGCGTGTATCCGGTGAGCGGCATCCATCACATTATCTACAACTGCGCGACGCCGATCGACGACCGCACGCTGATGCTGTCGCAATGGCTCTATCGCAACGACACCGAAGACGCGTGTTCGACGCAGGAACTGATCGACTGGGATCGCCCGATCACCGACGAAGACCGCGACATTCTCGAAGCCACCGACTACGACGCGTGCATCGACGTGCGGCGTCAGCAGGAGTGCCATATGGAATCGGATCAGCCCGGCTTGCTGATGCGCCGCATGCTGCTCAAGCTGCTGAACGATCATGGCGAGTCCGAAGTATTTCGCGAAGTATTGCCCATTCACGTGGAGGAATGATCATGGCGGCGACTCAAGCCCTTATCGCTGACGTGGCCGCGCCGTCGCTCTCGGTGCAGCGCGTCGACAAGCGCTATGCGAACGGCACGATCGCACTGCAGGACGTGCGCCTCGCCATCGAACCCGGCGAGTTCGTTTCGCTGCTCGGCCCGTCGGGTTGCGGCAAAAGCACGCTGCTGAAAATGTTTGCCGGCATCGAAACGCCCACGCACGGCCATCTGCGCTGGTGGGGGCAAGCGTTCGAGACGGTCGGCTCGCCGGGGCGGCGCATGTCGATGGTGTTTCAGGAGGCGACGCTGATGCCGTGGGCCACGGTCGCCGACAACGTGCGCTTGCCGCTCGATCTCGCGCATGTGCCGCGCCGCGAAGCCGACGCGCGCGTGGCCGCCGCGCTCGACGGCGTGGGGCTCGCGAAATTCGGCCACGTGCTGCCGCGTGAATTGTCGGGCGGCATGCAGATGCGCGCGTCGCTGGCGCGCGCGCTCGTGACCGAGCCGGATCTGCTGCTGCTCGACGAGCCGTTCGGCGCGCTCGACGAATTCACCCGCAACTGCCTCGACAGCGATTTGCGCGCGTTGTGGCAGCGGCGCGGCATGACGGTGGTGTTCGTCACGCACAGCATTTACGAGGCGGTGTATCTGTCGAGCCGCGTGGTCGTGATGCAGGCGCGGCCGGGCCGCATCATCGCCGAAGTGCCGATCGAAGGTCCGCTCGAACGCGACGACGCCTATCGCGTCAGCGAGCCGTTCATGCAGCATTGCAAGACGCTCTCGGAGTTGATTGCCGATGCGCATCGCGCGTCGTTGGCGAACGAAGAAACAGGAGTGCAATCATGACGGGCGAAGTGCTTGCGGGTCATTCGGGCAAGTCGGGACGCGGGGCGGCTGCCGCGTCGTCGACAGCGGCGGCTGCAGCGCAGGGCGCAGGGCAGCGTGCGAAATCCGCCGCGAGGCCGGCTATCAGTTCCCAGCGGCAGCCATGGTTGCAACGCCCCGGCGTGATGAAGGCGCTCGCGCCGTGGATGGTCGGCGTCGTGGTGCTGGCGTGCTGGCAAGCCTGGTGCGTGGTGATGAAGGTGCCGGCGTATCTGGTGCCGTCGCCGGCGGCGATCGTGAGCGAGCTGGTGCAGGACGCGCCGCTGCTGTTCGGCAGCCTGCTTGCGACCCTGAAGATCACGCTGTTGGCGTTCGCGCTGGCCACGGTGCTGGGCGTCGTCATCGCGTTGCTGTTCGTGCAGAGTCCACTGATCGAGGCGAGCCTCTTTCCCTACGCGATCCTGTTGCAGGTCACGCCGGTCGTGGCGATCGCGCCGTTGATCATCATCTGGGTCAAGGACATGAACGTCGCGCTGGTCTTGTGCGCGACGCTGGTGGCGTTGTTCCCGATCATCTCGAACACGGTGCTCGGCTTGCGCAGCGTGAACCCCGGCTTGATCAACCTCTTCAGGATCAATCGGGCGACCCGCTGGCAGACGTTGGTGCGTTTGCGGATTCCGAGCGCGTTGCCGTATTTCTTCGGCGGCCTGCGCATTTCGAGCGGGTTGTCGCTGATCGGCGCGGTGGTGGCGGAGTTCGTCGCCGGTACGGGCGGCAGCGGCGCGGGGCTCGCCTATCAGATCTTGCAGGCGGGTTTTCAGCTGAATATTCCGCGTCTGTTCGCGGCGCTACTGCTGATCACCGTGACGGGCGTGGTGCTGTTCGCCATCACGGCGTGGGTGTCGCGCGCGGGTTTGCGCGGCTGGCACGACAGCCAGCTTTGAACGACGCGGTCTCGAACTCAGCTTCACACTCTCGCTCGAACTCATGACGACACACGATACGACACACCACACGACACCTGGCACGCTGATCCGCAACGCGGCGGCGATCATGACCGGCGGCCGCGGATCGGCCGACGATCCCGCGCGCGTGAGCGGTCCTGACATTCGCATTGTCGGCGACACGATCGACGCGATCGGCGCGCTCACCCCGCGGCCGGGCGAGACGATCGTCGACGCCACCGATTGCGTCGTCTATCCGGCATGGGTCAACACGCATCATCACCTGTTCCAGTCGCTGCTCAAGGGCGACACGGCGGGACTGGACGCCACGCTCACGCCGTGGCTCGCCGCGACGCCGTATCGCTTCCGGGCGCTCTTCGACGAGCGGCGCTTCCGGCTCGCGGCGCGCATCGGCCTGATCGAACTGGCGCGCTCGGGCTGCGCGACGGTGGCCGACCACAACTACGTGTACTACCCGAACATGCCGTTCGACAGTTCGGCGATTCTCTTCGAAGAGGCCGGGAAGCTCGGCTTGCGTTTCGTGTTGCTGCGCGGCGGCGCGACGCAAACGCGCCAGCTCGAGGCCGAACTGCCGACCGCGTTGCGCCCTGAAACACTCGACGCCTACATTGCCGATATCGAACGGCTCGCCGCCCGTTTCCACGACGCGTCGCCGCGCGCGATGCAGCGTGTCGT
This sequence comes from Paraburkholderia aromaticivorans, assembly GCF_002278075.1. Classification (NCBI taxonomy): domain Bacteria; kingdom Pseudomonadati; phylum Pseudomonadota; class Betaproteobacteria; order Burkholderiales; family Burkholderiaceae; genus Paraburkholderia; species Paraburkholderia aromaticivorans. The sequence continues at coordinate 3,087,410 of NZ_CP022989.1, forward strand.
GATGGCGCCGACCACCGTGCTGTATTCGATCTCGCCTGCCGAAATGCGCGCGACGGCGGCGGTGGCGCGCCGCCTCGGTCTGCGTCTGCATAGCCATCTCTCGGAGACGGTGGGCTACCAGGACAGCGCGCATGCAATGTACCGGCAATCGCCGGTTGCATTTTGCGGCGAGCACAACTGGCTAGGCAGCGACGTCTGGTACGCGCATCTCGTCAAGGTCGATGCCGACGAGATCGCGCTGCTGGCGCAAACCGGCACGGGCGTCGCCCATTGTCCGCAGAGCAACGGGCGCCTCGGCAGCGGCATTTGTCCGGTGCGCGAAATGGCCGATGCGGGCGTGCCGGTGTCGATCGGCGTCGACGGCGCGGCGTCGAACGAAGCGGCCGACATGATCTCCGAAGTGCACATGACATGGCTCGCGCAACGCGCGCGCCGCGGCATGCTCGCGCAACCCACGTTTCGCGGCGGGAATTTCGAAGGCGGCGCGAACGCCGCGAGTGTGGCCGATGTGATTCACTGGGGCACGGCGGGTGGCGCGCGGATCATGGGCCTCGACGAAGTCGGCAGGATTGCGGTGGGTTTCGCCGCGGATCTCGCGGTATATCGGCTCGACGACCCGCGCTATTTCGGCTTGCACGATCCGGCGATCGGGCCGGTGGCGTCGGGCGGCAGGCCATCGCTCGCGGCGCTGTTTTCTGCTGGAAAGCGCGTGGTGGCCGATGACCGGATCGACGGTGTCGATCTCAAGGAACTGGCGCGCGAGGCGAGGGCGGCTGTGCGGGAGTTGCTGGAGGAGGTGGTGTGAGGCAACACCGCCGACAGCGCGGTGAAACGCGGGCCTGTCGGCGGGGCAGCCGATGCGGCCAGTGCTGCCGCATCGGCTGCCGCTGACTAGTGCAGCAACTGGCTCAATTCAAACTGCGCTACCCCTATTCGCATCTGAAGTTGTCTTTCCATTTCCTGGTATTGCCGCCGCTGGTCGTTAAGTTGCCGGATTTGGGGGAGTAGAGTCTTCAACTCCCTTCTCAGTCTCGCCATATCGTCGTTGAAGCGGATGACCTCCGCTTTAATGGATTCCCTTCGATCAATGAGGTCGCGGATGCGCATCTCCGTTTGCGCGTCGCGAGGCTGCCCTGTGCTTTCGAGTTGTTGAAGCTGGGCGCTCAGGTTGGCGCTCTCCTGCTCTGTCTGAGTTTTCCGCTGCAACAGATTCGCCTTCCGTTGTTCCGTCGTTGTTTGAAGCCCCCGTATCTCCTCAAGCCTTCGCCCGGTCGACACCAGATCCTGCGTGACGGTGTGCAGTTGCGTTCGCAAGTGATCCATTGTCTGTTGTGCCTGCTGGATCTGGTAGGCCTTCTGCTCGTCGCCCACGGCAGTGGTTCGTTCTCTGAACTCGTTTCCGCCGCCTCGCAGGCCGACAGCGTCATGCGGCTTCCAGCTGCCGTCCGGCTGACGCTCGACCGGAACGCCCGGCTCGGCCGGTTTGTCCCGTTGCACGACGCGCCACGTCTGGTTGGCCGTGTCGTAGCGCACCGGATAGCTCTGGCCGTGATCCTGGATGTACCTCTGCCCCGTTGCATCGATCAGGACGCCGGCCTGCGCCGGGTCAGACTGCAACGTGCCTGAAGGCTGTGCCGCGTAGCGCGATGGCAGCACGGGCGTATCCGGCGTGTGTTGATGGTCGGATCCGGTGGGGCTCGGGTCTTTCGCCTCGCTGCCGCTGCCCGCGAAATTGCGCTCGAACATGTCCACCGAACCGGCGGGCAGCGACGACGAAGGGTGCTCGCCGACGCCGGCGAGGTGTTCCCCTTCGGGTCCCAGACCGCCGAGCAACAGGCCGCCGATTGCCGTTCCGGCGTCGATCAGACCCACCTGTCCACGGCTCAATCCGCCATGATCGGGAAATTCGGCATCGAGCAACCTGGTGGCCAGCCAGTCCGCGCCCGGGATCGGCGACAGGTCGGCGAACACGCGGCCAATGCCGTAGAGAATCTTGTCAGCAAGGCCGGGAACATCCTCGCGCAGCATCTCGCGGTTTTTCTGGTCGATGTCCTTGAGCGCGCCGCCGTAGTTCTTCGCGAGATTGTTGACGTAGTCCTTGTCGGGTGCAGGTGGATTTTTCGCGGCGTCCTCGTAGGTCTGCGGCCTGCCAACGTGGCTCAGGCCCTCTCCGGGCTTGTCCATGGTCGTCAGCGCCTGGTCCTGCAAGGCCTGCATGCGACGATGTATCGACGAGTCTGGATCCGTCATGCCCTGCTGGAACGTCAGCAGATCTTGCGCGACCTGCTCAGGCGGGCGCTGACGCACCGATGATGAGGCGCGCTCCTGGCTCGAATAGCCGTCGTCGGAAAGCAGCTTCTCCATTACCGACTGGTACGGGAAGGTCTTCGCATAGGCGGGCTTGCGCGTATTGTCATCCCAGTCGGGATCGTCTGAGGTTTTCGGCAGTTGGATTTTGTCAGGCTTGTACTGTTGCGCCGCGTCGAGAATGTCGTTCACGCGGGCGGCCGATTCGTTCCATGATTTCTGAGTCGCCGCGTAGATGTCGCCAGCCTTGTTGAGGATATCGCGCTGCATGTCAGTCTTGATCTTGACGGCCTGCGCGAAGCTGGCCTCGCGTTGCTGCGCTGTCGCGGCCGGTGCGCTGAATGCGCTGTACTGGCCGCGCAATTGCTGCAAGCGTTGAGTGCCGGCGTCGCCGAGCAGCCCGGCGCCAGTCGGCATATTGAACACGGCATTCATGCGTTTGAGCGGATCGGCGCGAGTCTGCTTCAGCTGGGAAATCACGTCTGCTTTAAGTTGCTGGATATCGGCGTCACGTTGGGCGTCCGGTTCGCCGATCACGGCTTTCGCCCGCGCGGCGAAGCCCTCACGGGTTTCCTCGTCCATCTGCGCCGTAGCGGCCGCGAGACCCTCCAGACGCATCCGCGCGTTAGCGAAGCCTCGCGGGTAGCCGGTCATCAGCAGGTTCGTCGTCGATTCCTGAGCTTGCGTTACTTTCGTGTCGTTTGCGTAGTTGATCGATTGGTTGCCACCGTCATACTTGTTCAGCATGGTTTGGGCGAATTCGGCCGGCGTGGTCGTGTCTTTCGACGCCACGACTGCGGGCTTCGGCGCGACAGCGTTGTGCTGGCTCGGCAGCGTGCCGGGTGCGTTCCCGGACGGAATGCGAAAATCGGAGACGGAGTTTGTCATAGGGCATTTCGTTATGTTGAAGGGACGCTGCGTTGCAACCCATTGAGGCGGATTGCCATAACGATGAAAACACCTCGGACAGGGCGCCGTGTGTTACCGGAGGATGACCATGCGAGCGCGACACGCATCTCCGGTGACTGCCGTCGAGCGAAGACGCGCAAGCATTGCTGCCGCAAGCCCGACTCCAGAACAGGCTGACCTCCTTACTTACAAACAAGCGCTTGACCATGCCCGTCATTCAGCGCACCGTGGACGAGAACCCTTTCTCGCGGGAGTACGAAATGTCCCTCAACTTCCCGAACCCAAGCCGCAGCTATGACGCCTCGCACCACTGCGTCAATTTCTGGGGCTATGACAATGCGCGCGAAATCGCTTTCGTCGTCACCCGTTCGGTGATTTCGAATCTGAGCCCCAGTGTGGGCGCCGACGAACCGGCCGTGCTCGCGGCGTTCGACCGGCATCGCGAGCAAATCCTGACGCTCGCTCGCGGGCTGTATCTCGGCGGCCCGCAAAACCGCTACACGATTTCCTGACGCGGCGCGGCGTGCCGTGCAAACGTCGCCGAAGCGAGACTCAGGCCGCCGGTTCGCGCGGCGCGCCGCCCGTGAGCGAAACGACAAATTCGAAAAACGCACGGACCTTCGCGGGCGGATGATGCCGTGAAGGATAGAGCGCATACAGCGGATAAAGCTCGTCGCCCCAATCCGGAAAGAGCTCGACCAGTTTGCCGCTCGCCATGAGCGATTCGGCGCCGAGCGCGAGAATCTGCGCGACGCCCTGGCCGGCTGCGCAGGCACTATGCAAGGTGCCCACGTCGTTGACGGTCAAACGGCCTTGCGGCGTAATCACGGTCTTTTTGCGGCCGCGATGAAATTCCCAGCTGAACGGGTAGCCCGTCAGCGGATCGCGGAATTTGATGCACACATGCTTGCCGCTTTCGAGTTCGGCCGGATTCACCGGATGCCCATGCTTCTTCAGATACGACGGCGCGGCCACGGTGAGAATTCGCGTGTCCAGCAGCTTGCGGGCAATCAGCGTCGATACTGGCGGATCGCCGAAACGGATCGCGAGATCGAAACCGTCGGCGACCATATCGCCCAGTTGGTCGCGGGTGATCAGTTCGAGCTGCAGGTCGGGGTGCCGGTCGACAAACCCGCCCAGCCTCGGCCCAAGTACGAGCCGCGAAAAGAACGGATCCATGTTCACGCGCAAACGTCCGCGAACAGCGGTCGCGCCCTGCGCGGCGGATGCCGCGGCTTCTTCGAGTCCGCCCAGAAGCGGCACGATCTGTTCGTAGAAGCGCCGGCCCTCGTCGGTCAACGCGACCGAACGCGTGGTGCGATCGAAAAGCCGGATGCCGAGCCGCGCTTCGAGCCGTGCGACCGAACGGCTGACCCCGGATTGCGACATGTCGAGCGCTTCGCCAGCGGCCGCAAAACTGCCGCAATCGACGATCGCCGTCAAGACGCCCATGCCGTTCAGCATGCGCTCGTCAAATGGCATGTGAGAGTCCTTTGTTATGCATTAATGCGTGACATGCTAACGCGAAAGTCCGTTTGAATTCACGCGCCAAAACGGGGAAACGCCGCCTGGTAAGGCGGACGAATGATGTCATGTCATGAGTGGAATGATAGCCGCGCTACCGCGTCAATCACGCGGCGGGCGTCAATCTGCATGAGCTCGTCCGATGCAACAGGAACATGCGGCTCTCGTCATGCATTGGGCATACTTGGATGGAATAGCGGACAACTCGGCATCGCGCGTATTTTTATTGCGCGGCGCCGCCGATGGTCTCGTTAGGGGCCCGTGCCTTGGGTCGCTTGCGCGCGCACGGTGCGCGAGGCAGGCGTTTCGTCGAGGTGACGAAACACCCAGGCTGACACCAGCGTGATCACGCCGACACACACGAAGGCGAGCCGAAACCCGAGCGCGGCCGATCCCACTTGCGCGGAAAAGAGATTCACGAGGCCGCCGCCGATCGAGACGCCCAACCCGATCGCGAGCATCTGCACCATGGAAAAGAGGCTGTTGCCGCTGCCGGCATCGGCATGCGAAAGGTCTTTGAGCGTGACGCTGTTCATCGCCGCGAATTGCATGGAGTTGGACGCCCCGAACACCGCCAGAATCGCGATCCCGACCACGAGCGGCGTGTCGCGCGTGATCAGTGCAAAGGCCACGATCGACGAGCCGACGATCACGGTATTGACGAGCAGGAACGTGTCATAGCCATAACGGCGCACGAGCGGCGCGATCCAGCGTTTGGCGACGGTGCCGGCCAGCGCCGCGGGCAGCATCATCAACCCCGAATGCAGCGGCGAATAGCCCAGTTGCAATTGCAGCAGCAAGGGCACGAGGAACGGTACGGCACTCGAACCGATGCGGCACACCAGGTTGCCGATCAGACCGACGCTGAAATTCGGCTCGCGAAAGAGCGCAAGCTTGAAGAGCGGATTGGCGCGGCGTTTCGCGTACGGAATGTAGGCGAGCGCGCTCACGGCGGCGAGCACGAAGAGCGCCGCCGACCAGGCCAGCCGATGCGTCGGCATGGGCGCGTCGACAGCGAGCGAAAACGCGATCATGCACAGCGACAGCAGCGCGCAGCCAATGAAGTCGAACGGCGGCGCCTGGGTTGCGCCATGCGCCGGCAGGAAGCGTTGCACCGCGTACAGGCCCACCGCGCCGATCGGCACGTTGATCAGGAAAATCCAGTGCCACGTGATCGCCTGAACGAACCAGCCGCCGAGCGTCGGCCCGGCGATCGGCCCCAGTTGTCCCGCGACCGAAATGAACGCGAGTGCCGCCACGTACTGCTCGCCCGTCACGCTGCGTAAGACCGCGAGCCGTCCGATCGGCAGCAGCATCGAGCCGCCCACACCTTGCAGCACGCGCGCCAGCACCAACTGGCCGAGTGTATGCGCGCTCGCGCAGCAGATCGAGCCGATCACGAACAGCAGGATCGCCACGAAATAGACGCGCCGCGTGCCGAAGCGGTCGGCGAGCCAGCCGGAGGCCGGCGTGAGCATCGCCATGGTCAAGGTGTACGCGACCACGATCGGCTGCATGGCGAGTGGCGCGACGTGCAGGCTGTTTGCAATCGACGGCAACGCCGTATTGACGATCGTCGTGTCGAGCGACTGCATGAAAAAGCCAGCGGCGACGATCCACAGCAGTGCGGTCTGGGAAGAATCCTTGGTCATCTTTAACGGGCGGCGGGGCGGCGGCATGAGCGGCGGCCGCCGGGACCGGAGCATTCGGTGGGGCGATTCCGTCATGATATTGACATCCTCGTCAATCGGGAACCCCACTAGGGGCGCTGACTGTTATCGACTTTGTCGATAAGCGAGGCGACAATGGCTCATGCTCAATCCCATCTGGCTCAAGACCTTTTCGACCGTCGCCGCTTGCCACAGCTTCACCGAGGCGGGGCGGCGGCTCGACCTCACGCAATCGAGCGTCAGCGAACATATCCGGCGGCTCGAAGAGAGCGTCGGCCGGCGCCTGTTCGTGCGCGACACCCATTCGCTCGCGATGACGCCGGACGGCGAAGCCATGCTCGCGCACGCCAGCGTGATTCTGCAGGCGCTGGCGCGGGCGGAGTCGCAGTTTCGCGCGCCGCGCCTGAAAGGCCGCGTGCGCCTCGGTTCCTCGGACGACGTCGCGCTCGGCCCGTTGCCGACGGTGCTAGCCGCGTTTCGCAACGCGCATCCGGATGTCGAACTGGAAATCACCATCGGCATGACCGGCAAGCTGTACGAGCTGCTCGACGCGGGGTCGATCGATCTGCTGGTCGGCAAGCGGCGGCTCGGCGACCGGCGCGGCGTGCCGCTCTTCACCGGGCGGCTCGAGTGGCTGGCCCGGACCGGCACGCTGGTCGACCTGAGCCAGCCGTTGCCGCTGATTCTGGTCGCCGAGCCGAGCGTGACGCGAGCCGTCGTGCTCGACGCGCTCGCCGAGGCCGGGTTCAGCTGGCAACTGGTGTGCACGAGCAGCAGTCACGCGGGGTGTATCGCGGCGGCGCGCGGCGGGCTCGGCATTACGGTTCGTCCGCAGTATCTGGCCGCGCGGGGCCTCGCGCCGCCGCTGAACACGGCCAGTCTGCCGACGCTGCCGTCGGTGGAATTCATCGCCCTGGCGGCAAAGCGGCTCAGCCGCCCGGCGGGCACGCTGCTGCAACTGCTGCATGACAGCGATCTGCGCGGGTCGTGGATCGGGGAATGACGATGCGCGGGCGACACGCGCGCGATGCCGCTTGTTGCCCTCGTGCTGCCCTCGTGCGTTCCGCTCAGGCGGGAAGCGTCGAGGCGAGTATGTCGAACTCCGTTGTCCACGCCGCGCGCCACGCGCTGCGCGTGGCTTCGTCGACCCATGCGGCGTCGATGCCGTTCAGCATGAACTGGCGCAGCTCCGCGACGCTGAAACCAAAGTGGCTGAACATCAGCTGCCATGCTTCGCTCGGGGTCACCTTGTGCAGCGTGGGGTCGTCGGTATTCGGATGGATCTTCAGGCCGAGGCCCGGCATGCGCCGCAGCGGATGGTGTTGCGCCCACACGTGCGGCGCCAGCGTGCGCAGGTAATAAGAGTTGGTCGGCACCACGGTGAAGACGATGCCGCGCTCGGCGTATTGCGCGGCCAGCCGCGGGTTGTCGACGATCGTATAGCCGTGATCGATACGGTCGCACTGAAGCAGATCGACCGCGGTCTCGACATTGCGCCACGGCATGCCGAATTCACCCGCGTGCGCGGTGGTTTTGAAGCCGGCGTTGCGGGCGTGGCGATACGCTTTCCAGAACAATTCCGGCGGCCGGTCGTTCTCGCGATAGTCGATGCCGAGGCCCGCCACTTCCGGCGCGCGGTTCGCGCACATCCATTCGACTAGCGCGACGGCTTCATCGGGATCGGCTTCGCGGTCGATGCTCGGGATCAGCCGCGCGCTGATGCCGAAGTCGCGCGCCGCGTCGCGAATGGCGGTGACGATTGCCGCTTGCGCATCGGCATAGGGAATGTGCGAGACGCGCACCGTTCCGGTAGGATTCCAGAAGAATTCGCTATGGCGCACCCGATGCGCGGCGGCATCGGCGAGATATTCGTAGGCGATACGGTGCAGATCGTCCGCTTGCGTGAGCAGATGTTGGTCGAGCGCGCGCAGCACACGCAGCACGCCGACCGGTTTCTCGCCACGCGTGTAGAACGAATCGATTTCCTCGCGGCTGATCGGCGCGCGGCTCTTTTCGGCCAGCGCGATAAAAGTCTCGTGACGCACCGCGCCCAGCAGGTGGCAATGCAATTCGGCTTTCGGCAGCGCCTGGAAGAAGGCGCGATGCGCGTCCGTCAGCTCGATGTTCAGACGCGATGCGGGCACGTTGCCCAAGGTCTCATTCATGTCGGTATGGTTGTCGGTAGTGCGCAAAACTCAGCGTAGTGCGAATGCAAGGTGAAATCGTGGTGCGAAGTGGCGGGCCTCAATGCGGCTTGACCACGGTATAGAAGTAGTAGCCGAGCGGCACGGCCAGCACGTACAAACCCCAGGGCACTTCGCGGAATCGTCCCGCGAGCAGCTTCACGAGCACGTAGCAGAGCAGGCCGCCCGCAATGCCGGTGCCGAAGCTGTTCGACATCAGCGTGAGCAATACCATCGAGAGCACCGGCAGCGAGTCGGTGAAGTCGTCGAAATGGGTGTGGCGGATCGTGCTGAACATCGACAGGCCGATCAGGATCAACGCCGGCGCGGTTGCTTCCTTCGGAATCGCCAGCGCGAGCGGCACGAACAGCAGCATCAGCGCGAACATGGCGGCCGCGGCGAGCGACGACAGGCCGGAGCGGCCTCCCGCTTCCACGCCCGCCGCCGATTCCACCAAGGCGGTGAGCGCCGGAATGCCGAACACCGGGCCGAGCGTCGCGGCAATCGAATCGACCAGAAACGGCCGGTTGATGTTGGGCAGATTGGCGTTTTCGTCGAGCAGATCCGCTTTGGCGCCGACCGCGAGCGTGGTGCCGAGCGTCGAGAAAAATTCGGCCGCGAAGAACACGAACAGATACGGAACGGAAGCGACGCTCAGCGCGCTGCCGATATCGAGTTTGAACGCGATCGGCGCGATGCCGTGAGGCCACGATAGAAACGACGCCGGGCTATGCGTGACGCCGAGCGGCAGGCCCACCGCGGCCGCGATCAGGATTGCCCACAGGATCGCGCCGGGCACGCGGCGTCCTTGCAGGACGACTGCCGCGCCGAGTCCGACCAGCGCGATGAGCGTTCCCGGCCGTGAGAAGTCGCCGAGCGCGAGCGCGTTGGTCTTCGCGTTGGCGATCACCATGCCCGCGTTGCGAAAGCCGAGCACCGCGATGAACAAGCCGATCGACGCGCCGAGCCCCAGTTTGATCTGGGCGGGAATCAGGCGCACCACCAGACTGCGCGCGCCCACCAGCGTCAGGATCAGAAACAGCACGCCGGACACGAAAGCGATGCCAAGCCCCGTTTGCCACGCAACGTGTTCGCCCGCGAGCGTCACGCCGAGAATCACCGAGCCGCCGATACCCGGGCCGACCAGAAACGGCAGGTTCGCATACAGCGCCATCAGCACCGTGCTCAGCACGAACACGAGGATCGTCGCGGTGGTGGCCGCGCCGCGATCCATGCCGCCCGCGGCGAGCAGTGACGGAATCACCACCAGCAAATACGCGGCCGCGAGAAACGAGGTGATGCCCGCGATCGTCTCGACCCGCACGCTGGTCTTGCGCGCGCCGAGCGCGAAACGCCGTTCGAGCCAGCCGCCGCCCGCAGACGTCGCGCCGTGCTTTGCTTCGGCGATGGAAGATTCGTTATTGATCAATTGATTCATCCTGTAACCATGCCATTTATACTGCTGCGCATTGTGTCGATGCATTGCTTTCCATGACCGACCGTTCTTCCCTGTTGCCCGCGCTTACGCTGCGGCAAATCCAGTACTTCGTCACGCTCGCCCATGCGCGCAGCTTCACTCAGGCCGCGCAGTCCCTCGCGTTGACGCAGCCCGCGCTGACCGCGGCGATCCGCCAGATCGAATTCCTGCTCGGCGGCCCATTGTTCGCGCGCTCCGCGCATCGGTTGACGCTGACTCACGCGGGCGCGAGCGTGTTGCCGCTCGCCGAACGCCTGCTCAACCAGGCGCGCGGCACCTTCGACGACATGGCCAGCACCTTCGCCGAACGCGTGCAGACGGTGCGCATCGGACTGATTCCGTCGGCCGCGGCGCGTCTGTTGCCCGCGCTCGGCGCGTTGCGCGCGCAGCAGCCGTCGCTGCGCTTCACGTTGAACGATATGCCGAACACCGCGTTGCTGGACGCCGTGCGCCAGGGCGCGGCGGATTTCGGCGTCGGCGTGCATGAGCCCGATGCGTCCGCTGCCGATGACGGCGACGCCGCGCTGCGCTACCAGGATCTGTTCGAGGATCAGATCGTCGTGGTGGTGCGGCGCGACGATCCGCTCGCGCAGAAGAAGAGCCTCGCCTGGTCGAAGCTGGTCGGCCGCGATCTTGCCGCGTTCGTGCGCGGCAGCGTGAGCGACGCGTTGCAGCGCACCGGCGGCGCGGAAGGTTTGCAACTGAACGTCGCCTATCGCGTGGAGTACACCGAACCGTTGTACGAACTGGTGCGCAACCGCCTCGCCATCGCCGTGCTGCCGAGCCTCTACACGATGCATCTGCACGACGCGGAACTGGTGGCATTGCGGCTCGACAAGCCGCGCGTGAGCCGTTCGATCGCGCTGATCTCGCTTGCCGGCGACGATCGCGGCCCGCATGTTCGCGCGTGCCGCGAGTGGATCGCCGCGCATATCTGACACGGCGCGCACGGTTTGCCGCACGTTTGTCCCGACGCCTTCGCTCACGCTCACGTTCACGGCAGCGTGGCGAGCCGCGCCCGCAGCGCCGCGTAGAAGCCGTCCGCGTCGACCTCGGTGATCCACGTCGCGTTCGGTTTGCGGCCGCTGTGGCCGCTCCAGTCCACCACGGTTTCGCCGAGCGTCCATTCGCCCACCGTTTCGATCATCACGTTGACTTCGCGGCCCTTGAACAAGGACGGTTCGATCAGGTAACCGGTTGCGCACGGGTCGTACATCGGCGCGGACTCGATACCGCGGCGTCCTTTCTGGTAAGCCACTTCGGCGGCCATGATGTCGGCGGCCATGGCGCCGCAGCAATTGCCGAGCGCGCGGATCGGCGCGATGCGCGCGGGCGTGATCGGTGCTTTCACGGCCACGTCGCGCGGCAGCACCACGATCGGCACGCCGCTCGCGAACACGATCTGCGCGGCCTGCGGATCGACATAGATGTTGAACTCGGCCGCGGGCGTAATGTTGCCGCGCTCGAAGAACGCGCCGCCCATCAGCACGATTTCGCGGATGCCGTTGCGAATCTCCGGCGCCTCGGTGAGCGCGGTAGCGAGATTGGTCAGCGGTCCGAGCGCGCAGAGCGTCACGCCGCGCGGCGGCGCGGTGCGCAGCGTGTCGATCAGAAACGCGACCGCGTGTTGCGGCGCGAGCGGGGCAAGCGGCTCATGCAGCGGCACGCCTTCGAGCCCGGTCTTGCCGTGCACGTTGGCGGCGGTGATCAGATCGCGCGCGAGCGGCCGCGGGCAGCCTGCGTAAACCGGCAGCGAATGCGTGCGCCCGGCCCAGTCGCGCACGATGCGCGCATTGCGTTCGGTGAGATCCAGCGGCACATTGCCCGCCACGCTCGTGAGCGCGCGCACGTCGAGACGCTCGCTCGCGCCGAGCGCGAAGAGAATCGCAATCGCGTCGTCCTGACCCGGATCGCAATCGATGATCACGCTGCGGCGCGCGCCGGCTTGCGATGCAGTCGCGCTGGACGACACGCCGTTCGATGTATCCGCCGCGCCGGATGCGGTCGCGGAAGCCGCCGCGCCCGCCAGCATCGGCCAGGCCGACGCGCCGGCCGCGAGGCCCATCGCCGTGCGCAGAAACGCGCGGCGGTCCTGTTTCGTCTCGAAGACGTTCATCATGGTCAGAACGCGTGGCGCATGCCGACCGTCGCGATCATCTGACGGGTGCTGGCGGATTGGGCATAGGCGAAAATCTGCGCGTGCTGCGCTTCGCCGGCCGCCTGCTGCGCGATCACCGTGAGCGCCACGTCGGTGCGCTTCGACAGGAAGTAGTCGGCCTGCAGATTCACCTGATGCCATTTGGGCCTCGTGTTGATCACGTCGTACTTGCCGTCGGTGAAGGCATACGCGGAGCCGAGAATGAAGGCGGGCGTGACGTGATAGTTCAGGTTCAGGTTGTAGTTCTGCAAATGCAGATGCGAATGATCGAGGTAATCGTAGCGGACATCCGTGAAGAGCGCCGCGAATTGCGCGGCGCCGACCGTATAGAAACCACCGGTGCCGAAGATGCGCTGTTTGCTCGCGTACGCGGCGGGATGCAGCGCGCTCTTCGAGAAGATCAGCAGCGACGAGGCGTAGTCGTTCGAAATCGCGCCGTCGGGGTTGGTCGCGCTGTACGGATTGTTGTACTGCGCGTACACCACGCTCCACTTCAGCGGGCCGTGGTCGTAGCCCGCGCCGAAGCTGTACGCATTGTTGTTGGCGAAACCGGTTGCGTTGCTGAAACCGTATTCGGCGGTGGCCTTCAGGCCGCGATAGTCGGGCGTGACGTACTTCACGGCGTTCTGCACGCGAATGTCGTTGTAGCCGTTGTCGTTGTCGCCAATGTTCACGCCGTTACTCGCGATGATCACGGGGCCGACGTAATCGTGCACCGTGTCGTACTGACGGCCGAAGGTCAGCGTGCCGTACTTCTTGCTGGCGAGCCCGACGAATGCCTGGCGGCCGAATTCGCGGCCGTTCTGCGATGCGGTGCCGGTCATCACGTTAAAGCCGTTTTCCAACTGGAAGATCGCGCTCATACCGCCGCCCAGATCTTCGACGCCCTTCAAACCCCAGCGCGGATTCTGGTTGGTGCCCGACAGTGCCTGCCATGCGTTTTTGCCGCCCTGGTTCGTCGCATAGCCGACGCCCGCCGAAATCAGGCCGTACAGCGTCACGCTGCTTTGCGCATGCGCGGCGCTGGAGAGCGCGCCGGCAATCGCGAGAGGGGCGAACTTGATTAGTTTCATCGTGGTCCAGTAGCGGGAGAGGAGGGTGCCTGGCGTGAGGCGTATTTGAATTGGGCTCGACTATACGAAGTGAGCCGCTATAAAAATAATGTTGTTTTTTTATAGTTCCATAAATTGAATCTATTCAATCGCGATGGCTTCGCCCACGGGCGGAACGTGGACCGACGGCCTGTTGCGCGTTTACCGCGCCCGCCAAAGATTATTTTTCGCCAAAGAGCTGAGTCGCTATACTTTCCATATACGGTTAATTGTTCCAAATAAGGAACAATTAACCGTTCACGTGCGCGGGGCCGCACGTCATGAGCCAGAGCGTCAAAAACCAGCCAGAGCAACTAAAACCACCATGACCAGGAACCTGACCATCAATCTACGGATCGCGATCACCATTGCGTTTCTCGGCGTGCTGCTGATCGCCACCGGTTCGCTCGGCATTCTCGGCATGAGCCGGAGCAACGAGGCGCAGCACGACGCCTACGCGGTCCATTTCGCCTCGGTCGTCGCGCTCGGCAAGTCGGGTACGGCAATGTCGCGGGCCCGCTTCGGACTCGACTGGGCCATGAGCAATCCGCACTCGCCGCAACTGGCCGCGCAACTCGAGCGCGCCCGCATGCTGCTCGGCGAGTCGGACAAGTGGTGGAACAGCTTTCGCGAGCTGCCGAAAACGCCTGAACTGCAAAGCCTCACCGACGACCTCGACGCGAAGCGCACGGCTGTGCGCCGCGACGGCATCGACAAGCTGATCGAGGCGATTCGCAGCGGCGACGCGAGCTGGATGGACGAAAGCCGCGCGAATCATCTGATCGGCCTCTATACGGCCATGAACGCGAGCCAGGGGGCGCTGGAGAATTATCTGAACCAGCAGGCGAGCGACGCGAACGAGCGCTCCGCCACGCTCTTTCATGTGCTGTTGTACGCGTGCATCGGCAGCATCCTGGTGGGGCTGACGGTGGCGTTCATCAGCTGGCGCACGTTGCGCCGCGCGATCATGGCGCCGCTGAACGACGCGCTGCGTCAGTTCGATGCGATCGCCGCCGGCGAATTGACGACCCACGTGCCGATTCGTTCGAATGACGAAATGGCGATGCTGTTGCGCGGTGTCGCGTCGATGCAGGACAAGCTCGGCGCGACCGTCACCACGGTGCGTGCCGGTTCGCATTCGATCGCGTCGTCGACGCAGCAGATCGCCGCGGGTAATCTCGATCTGTCGCAACGCACCGAGGAACAGGCGGCTTCGCTCGAACAAACCGCGGCGGCGATGGAGCAGCTCACGTCGACTGTGCAACTGAATGCCGAGAACGCGCGGCACGCGAGCGATCTCGCGTTGAGCGCCTCGGAGATGGCCGCGCGCGGGCGCCAGTCGGTCGGCAGCATGGTCGAGACCATGCGCGTGATTCACGCTGGGTCGTCGAAGATGACCGGCATCATCACCGCGATCGAAGGCATTGCGTTTCAGACCAATATCCTCGCGCTGAACGCGGCCGTCGAGGCGGCGCGCGCGGGTGAGGAAGGGCGCGGCTTCGCGGTGGTGGCGGGCGAGGTGCGCAGTCTCGCGCAGCGTTCGGCGGCTGCCGCGAAGGAAATCGGCGCGCTGATCGCGGAGTCGACCTCGCGTGTGGAGAGCGGCGCCGGGCTCGTCAACCAGGCGGGCGACACGATGCAGGACATCGAAGCCGCGGTCGGACGCGTGGCGCGTCTCGTCGGCGAAATCGCGGCGGCGTCACGGGAGCAGAGCGAAGGCATCAAGCAGGTGAGCCTCGCCGTCACGCAGATGGACGAGGTCACGCAGCACAATGCGGCGCTGGTTGAAGAAAGCGCGGCGAGCGCGAACTCGCTCGCGGATCAGGCGCGCCAGTTGAGCGAATTGACCGCGGCGTTCAAGGTTGCAAGCGATGCTGCGCGGCGCGAGGCCGCTTTCTAGGCCATCTTTGAGCAATGGCGCTCGCGCGGGCCGCTGTTTAGGCCGCTTACGGCGATCGGAGTTCGGGCAAGCCGCTTTCACGACTACCTTCAGGCAACGCCCTTCATACAGGCCGCTCGCGCAACGACAGCCGGGTGGCGCGAACCGAGCGTCCTTACCGATGGTAATGGCATCGTTGCCGGGCATCGGGCGATTCGGTATGGTGGGCCATCTACCCATCCGAAGAGATCGCGCATGACTTCCGCCGCCACCCCGCCACCGTCGCCGATCCGCACCGACGTCCTGATCGTGGGCGCGGGCCCCGTGGGGCTCTTTGCCGCTTTCGAGGCGGGCGTGATCGGCCTGTCCTGCCAGATCGTCGACGGGCTCGACAAAATCGGCGGCCAATGCATCGAGCTCTATCCTGACAAGCCGATCTACGATATCCCCGCCATTGTGTCCTGCACGGCGCGTGAACTGGTCGAGCGCCTGCTGGCGCAATGCAAGCCGTTCAACCCGCCGATTCATCTCGAACAACGGGTCGAGTCGGTCGAGCAGGGCGCCGACGGGCGCTGGACCGTACGCACCCAGCGCGGTCTCGTATTCGATGTCGCCGCGATCCTGCTGGCGGCCGGCAACGGCGCGTTCGTGCCGCAAAAACTAACGCTGCCGGAAGCCGTGCCGCTGGAGTCGCGCCATGTGCATTACAGCGTGCGGCGCCTTGCCGACTTTGCCGGCAAGACCGTGGTCGTGGCGGGCGGCGGCGACTCCGCGCTCGATTGGGCGCTCGCGCTGCGCAAGGTCGCGCGCCGGGTGACGCTGGTGCATCGGCGCAGCGGCTTCAGTGCGGCGAATTCGAGTGTCGAGTCGATGCGACGCGCAGTCGAGGCGGGCGAGATGGACTTCGTTGTCGGCGCGATTGCCGGGCTGGATGTCGAGGGCGATGCATTGAAGTCGATCACGTTGCGGCAGATCGACGGCGAGACTCGACTCGCGGCCGAGCATGTCGTCGCGTTGTATGGACTGGTCGCCGATCTCGGGCCGATCGCGCAATGGGGCCTGTCGATTCACGCGGGCCGTGTCGATGTCGATACATCCAGCTACGAGAGCTCGCGCCCCGGCATCTTCGCGGTCGGCGACATTGCCAACTATCCGAACAAGCAGAAGCTGATTCTGTCCGGTTTTCATGAGGCGTCGCTAGCGCTGCGCAAGGCATACTCGTACGCCTATCCGGAGAAAAAGCGGGTGCACGTCCATTCGAGTTACGACGCGAAGCTGGCGGAAAAGGTCAGTGCGGCCGGATGACGGTTCTGTCGGAACCAGTCTTCACTGATCGAGCCGGTACTGATCGAGAGAGGTCACTACCGGCTCTTTTTACAAGGGGCTTATTTCCCGGCCGGCTGGCTGGCCGCCGCAGCCGCGCTCGCTGCCTTATCCTTCTTTTTGGCTTCGTGATGGCCGATCGCGCAGCCGGCGGCCGCACCCGCTACGCCGTGATCACCGGCGACATGGCCGGCCACGCCGCCCACGACCGCGCCTTTAGTACAGCCTTCGGCGTGCGCCGCGGTGTGAGTGATTGCCAGTGCAGCGGCAAAAGCGAAGGTGGTGAATGCTCGTTTCAATTGCGACTCCTGTTGTCATGATGAATGCTGCGCTTGGGGAGTAGCAATTGCGAGGCCTGACGATCCGGACTACGTTTTTCCATGCGCGTGGCCGCACCGCGCCCTTCAGGTGGAAATCAGGTGAAACCTGAGCGAAGCAACCGCGGCGCGGCGGTGTATGCTTTTGCACATAGCCTTGAACCTTTGAGACCATGAAACACCTCGATGTCCCCTCCGCCGGTGAAAACGGCGAGCCTGCCAAGGTCCCGGCACCGGCCCGCATGAACCCCGCTGCCGATGTCGATTACTGGGCGCTGATGCAGGCGATCGAAGACTATGCGATCTTCCTGCTCGATGCGACCGGGCGGATCGTCAGTTGCAACGCCGGGGCGTTGAAGGTGGTGGGTTACAGGGACACGGAAATCATCGGTCAGCACTTTTCACGCTTCTACACCGAGGAAGCCGTGGCGCGCGGGTGGCCCGCCTATGAACTGCAACAGGCGTCGCTGATCGGCCGCTTCGAGGACGAAGGCTGGCGGGTTCGCAAGGACGGCACGACCTTCTGGTCGAATGTCGTCATCACGGCGATCCGCAACGACGCCGGCATTCTCACCGGCTTCGCCAAGATCACGCGCGATCTGACCGCGCGACGCGAATACGTGGAGGCGCTCCGGCAAAGCGAAGAGCGTTTCCGTTTGCTGGTCGACAGTGTCAAGGACTACGCGATATTCATGCTCGACCCGCAGGGCTACGTGGTGAGCTGGAATGAGGGCGCCGCGCGCATCAAAGGCTACACGCGCGAGGAAATCGTCGGCCAGCATTTCTCGGTCTTCTATGTGCCGGAAGAAGCGGCGGCGGGCAAGCCCGCCCGCGAACTGGCGATTGCGCAGCAGGTCGGCCACGTCGAGGACGAAGGCTGGCGGGTGCGCAAGGACGGCACGACGTTCTGGGCCAACGTCAATATCACCGCCGTGTACGACGAATCGAGGCGGCTGCGTGGTTTCGCCAAGGTCACGCGCGATCTGACCGAGCGGCGTCAGCGCGAAGAACTGGAGCGTTCGGGCGAACGCATGCGTCAGTTTCTCGCGACCCTTGCGCATGAATTGCGCAACCCGCTCGCGCCGGTGCGCAATGCGATCGGCGTGATGCAGCTCGAAACCGGCATGAGCCCTACGCTCGCGCGTTCACGCGACCTGATCGACCGCCAGATCACCCACCTCACTCGGCTGGTCGACGACCTGCTCGACGTCGGCCGGATCATGTCGAACAAGGTCGAGCTGCGCCTTGGCCGGATCGATCTGGCCGAGGTGGTGGCGCGCGGGATCGAGGCGGCCCGGCCATTTACAGACGCGCACGAGCAGCGCGTCGTGCCGCACATGCCGGCCGAGCCGATCTTCGTTCGTGGCGACATGACGCGTCTCGTGCAGGTGCTGCAAAACCTGTTGCACAACGCATCTAAATTCTCGCCCGTGGGCAGTGTTGTGGACATCGTGTCCCGTATCGATTTCCATATGGCCGTGCTCGAAGTGCGCGACGCGGGCTGCGGGATTGCTCTGCGCTCGCTCGACAAGATCTTCGAACTGTTCGCCCAGGAAAAAGATGCGCAGAGTGCGGGAGAGGGCGGTCTGGGCATCGGTCTCACGTTGTGCAAATCGCTCGTCGAGATGCACGGCGGCAGCATTGTCGCGAGCAGCGCAGGGCCGGGCACCGGCAGCACGTTCACGCTGAGCCTGCCGTTGGCCGCCGCGCCCCCCGAGGCGGCCGGTGACGAGGCGAACGCGGCAGGCGGGCAGGTCGCGCCACTGCGCATCCTGCTGGTCGACGACAATCGCGATTCGGCCGACAGCCTCGCGATGCTGCTCGAACTCAAAGGCCACGATGTGCGCATCGCCTACGAGGGTGAGCAGGCGCTGGAGGTCGCGCCACGCTTCGTGCCCCACCTCGCGGTGATCGACATTGCCATGCCGAAGATGGATGGCTACGCGACCATCGCCGCGCTGCGCGAAATGCCCAAGCTTGCCGATACGACGTATGCCGCCATGACCGGCTTCGGCCATGCAACCGATCGCGAGCGTACCCGCGAGGCCGGATTCCATACGCACCTCGTGAAGCCGGTCGAACTCGCCCTGTTCGATACGTTGCTCGCTGAAGTCGAAGCACGGCGCAGCGGGCGCGCGCCCGGCTAGCGGTCGAAACACGCCGCGCTTCCTTCATACCAGAGCGTTCAAGGCGCAGCGCGCCTTTCCATTCCTGAAGAAATCGTGGCCTCGCCCGGCTTTCGCCGGCTGAGGCACGCCGCTTGCTGTCCGCCTCGTAGGCGCAGCGGTCCCTCGAGGATCCGCTGCCCATGGATCGAACAGCTTCAGGGAGGCACGATGCTCGATACGCGTGATCGTGCGGCCGGCGTCAATGCCCGGCCGCTGCAAAGCCCTGGCCTCGGCGCATCCGGTGGCGCGCGGGCCGCGGCGCGGCGCATGCGCCGCGCCGTGAAAGTTGACGGGCCGCTCGAAGACTATTTGCATGACACGCGTTTCGATGCGAGCGACCCCGCCGCCTTGGGCACGGTGCTGCGCGCGCTGGTCGAACGCGGTTATGACCGTGCGCCGGCCGTGCCCCTGCCGGGCCACGGCGATACGCTCGCGCGCTGGCGCGCTCTCGCCGCAGTGGCGGCGTGCGATCTCGGCCTTGTCAAACTCTTCGAAGGCCACACCGACGCGCTTGCCATTCTCGCGGAATTGCAGGCTCCCGAGCCGCCGGCGGGAAGCCGCTGGGGGGTATGGGCAGCGGAGCCGCCCGACGCGCGCGTGCAGGCGCTCAAAGTAGGATTCCGAAGCGATGGCGAGGGCCTTCGTCTCGCCGGCACGAAAGCCTGGTGTTCGGGCGCCGGTGTCGTCACGCATGCGCTCGTGACCGCGTGGCTGGAGGGCGAACCGGTACTCGCGGCCGTAGCGATGAATCAGCCGTCGATCTCGATCGATACGTCGAAATGGCAGGCTGTGGGCATGCAGGCCACGGCGAGCGCCGACGTGACGTTCGCCCAGACGTCCGCGACGCTGGTGGGAGCCGCGCATGACTATGTGCGCCGCCCGGGCTTCTGGCATGGCGGCGCCGGTATCGCCGCGTGCTGGTACGGCGCCGCCGCGCAGATCGGGCGGACGCTGCGCGAGGCGTCCACCCAGCGCGCGGATTCGCATCGGCTCGCGCATCTCGGTGCGATCGAGGTCGCCCTCGCGGGCGCCGCCGCGGTATTGCGCGAAACCGCCGCGCACATCGACGCGAATCCGCTCGCCGACTCGCAACGCGAGGCCATGCGTGCCCGCCTCGTGGTGGAGCAAGCCGCGAGCGCCGTGATGCATCACGCTACCCGCACGCTCGGCGCCGGCCCGTTGTGCCGCAATGCCCGCTTTGCTCGCGCGCTCGCGGACCTGCCGGTGTTCCTGCGGCAGAGCCACGCAGAGCGCGATCTTGAGGCCCTCGGCGAATTGAGCGCGGCGGCTGGAGCAGGCGAGGGCCGCGACGAGGCTGGTGCCGGAGGTGATCCGTGGCTGCTCTGACAACATGCACGGAGGGCCGCTGACATGAGCTCGCCGGCAACCTACTTCGATGAACTCTATCAACAGAGCGACGACCCGTGGAGGCTGCGCGAGGGCTGGTACGAATGCCGCAAGCGTTCGCTCACGCTCGCGCTGCTGCCGCGCCCGCGCTACCGCAACGCGTTCGAACCCGGCTGCGCCAACGGCGAGCTGACCGCCGAGCTGGCGAGGCGCTGCGATATGCTGCTCGCCGCGGATCTGCACGCGCGCGCCGTCGAGCTCACACGCGAGCGCGTCGCCGACGCGCCGCAGGTTCGTGTCGAACAGCGCACGGTGCCGGGCGAGTGGCCGACCGAGGCCGGCCCATTCGATCTGATCGTCATTAGCGAATTCGCCTACTACCTCGACGCAGCTGAGCTCGAAACGCTGGCTTCGCGAGTCGCCGCTTCACTCACGACCGACGGTACGCTGCTCGCCTGTCATTGGCGCCGGCCCTTCGCCGAAGCGCTCGAATCCGCCGACGCCGCGCATGCGCTGTTCGATGCGCGCTGCGGCTTGTCGCGTCTCGCGCATCACGATGAAGCCGATCTGCTGATCGACGTCTGGTCGCGCGACGCCCGTTCGGTCGCGCAACGCGAGGGGCTCCTATGATCGGCGTGATCGTTCCGGCACATAACGAAGAGGCGCTGCTGGCGCCTTGCCTCGCGGCTTTGATCGAAGCTTCACGCCACGAGGAGCTGGCGGGCGAAACGGTGCGCATCGTGGTGGTGCTCGACGCCTGCGACGACTTTACCGGCGCTATCGCGCGAGCTTACGGCGTCGAGACGCTGACGCTGAAGGCGCGCAATGTCGGCATTGCGCGGGCGAGCGGCGCGGACTTTCTGCTGGCGGACGGCGCGCGCTGGCTCGCGTTTACCGATGCCGACAGCCGCGTGTCGCCAGGCTGGCTGGTCGCGCAGCTTTCGCTGGAGGCGGACGCGGTGTGCGGCTCGATTGCCGTCGACGACTGGACCCCGCATCCGCACAGCGTGCGTGAATATTTTCGCAAGACCTACGTGGACGCCGATGGCCATCGTCACGTTCACGGCGCGAATCTCGGCGTGTCGGCGGACGCGTACCGGCGCGCGGGCGGCTTTCCGCCGCTGACGTGCAGTGAGGATGTCGCGCTGGTGGACCGGCTGATTGCGATCGGCGCCCGTATCGCATGGAGCGCGGCGCCGCGCGTCATTACGAGTGCGCGCGCGGCGGCCCGCGCGCGTGGTGGGTTCGGCGATACGCTGACGGGGTGGGCGGTTGGTTGAAGGGTTGGCAGAAGGGTTGGCAGAAGGGTTGGCAGAAGGGTTGGCTGAAGGGGTTGAGCAAAGCAGCCGTATAAACCGCGTAGCGACCGCCCAATGCCGCAAACGCGATTCGACGGCGCTCGCTCAAGACGGCAGCGAACCGCGAGGAGGGCGTCATGATGGATGCCATTTACCTGCTGTTCGGTCAAGGCAGAACACTCGACCCGCTACAGATGGGCTTGCGCTCGATCGTCGTGTTTCTGATCGCGCTGGTGCTGATCCGGGTCTCGGGCCGGCGCTCGTTCGGCCAGCGCTCGCCATTCGATTCGGTGGTGGTGATCCTGCTCGGCGCGACGCTCAGCCGGGCGATCGTCGGTGCGTCGCCGTTTATCGCCACGGTGGCGGCGTCGTTCGCGATCGTCGTCTGCCATCGCTTGCTGGCATGGGCTTGCATGCGCTCGCCCGTGCTCGAACGGCTGGTGGGCGGCGTCGAGCGAGAGGTGTTCAGCAATGGCGCGTTCAACGCCCGCGAAATGGACGCCGCGCTCATCACGCCGACCGATGTTCATGAAAGCGTGCGCCAGAAGACCGGCTCACGTTCAATGGATGACGTAGCCGCGGCGATTCTCGAACGCAACGGCGAAGTGAGCGTGATCCGGAAGAAGGTTTGAAGCCTGCCGGTAGCGGGCGGTCAGCCGTTCAGCAGAACAGACGTCCAGCACGCCCAACCGTTCGATCAGCCGGTCAACCGCGGCCGCCGCGCGAGATTTCCTCGCCCGCCCGATGCGGCATGCGCAGCGTGACCGGAATCGAAGCAAACGAGCACAGGCCGACCACCAGAAACGCTGGCCAGAAATCCGACCACATGATGCCGGGATGGCCGTGCAGCACCCGCGAAATCTGCAGCACGATGCCGCCGATCGTCACGCCCAGGCCGAGCGACATCTGCTGCACCACGCTGCCCAGACTCGTGGCGCGGCCCACGTCGCGGCTGGCGATTTCCGCGTAAGTCAGCGAGTTCAGACTCGTGAACTGCAACGCCGGGAAGAATCCGCCGAGCAGCACCACCACCCAGATGATCCAGGTCGGCGTGCCGGGGAAAAACAGTCCGCAGGCCGCGATCGCGAGCCCCGACAACGCGGCGTTGACCACCAGCACCGAGCGAAAGCCGAAGCGATGCAGCACGCTCGAAGCGATCGTGCGCATGAACATGCCGCCGAACGCGGACGCGCAGGTAATCAGGCCGGATTTGAACGCGCTCATGCCGTGGCCCTCCTGCAGCATCAGCGGCAGTAGAAACGGCAACGCGCCGAGTCCGATACGAAACATCGAACCGCCGAGCACGCTCGCCTGGAACGTCGGCACCTTGAAAAAGCGCAGATCCAGCAGCGGCAGCGGGACGCGCTGCGCGTAAGCGACATAGGCGGCGAGCAGTACGGCGCCGCACGCGCACATGCCGAGCGCGTCGCGATTCGAAATCAGTTCGCCGCCGACCAGCGACAGCCCGAGCAGAAGCAGCACGGCGCCCGCCGCCGAGAGAAAAAAGCCGATCCAGTCGAGCGGACCGGGGTCCGGCTCGCGGGTGTTGGCGATGTGCTTGTTGGTCAGATAGATGCCGAGAATGCCGATCGGCACGTTAATGAAGAAAATCAGGCGCCAGTGCAGATACGTGGTGATGAATCCGCCGAGCAGCGGCCCGGCGGCGGGGCCGAGCATCGCGGGGACGCTCAGATAGTTCATCGCGCGGATGAAGTCGGACTTGTGCACCACACGGAAAATGATGATCCGCCCGACCGGCACCATCATCGCGCCGCCCACCCCTTGCACGAAGCGCGCGAGCGTGAAGGTGGCAAGCGAGTTCGACGCGGCGCACAGCAGCGAGCCCGTCACGAAGATGCCGATCGCCGTGCGGAAGATCGTGCGTGCCCCGAACCGGTCGGCGAGCCATCCGCACACCGGAATGAACACGCCGAGTCCCAGCACATAGCTCGTCACCGCGATTTTCAGCGTGACCGGATCGCGCCCGAAGTCGCGCGCCATGGCCGGCAACGCCGTGACGATCACATTCGCGTCGACGCTTTCCATGAACATCGCGCACGCGACGATCAGTGGCGCAATCAGGGCTTTCTGGACGACGGTCATGAAGGCGGGCTGCCTCGGGCGTTCGCGGGCAAAGGGGCATTATTGCACCTGTACGGTGCGGGTTGTTAAAAGACAACGTTGCGATGTCACCCTTTTTAAGATTGCCCTGATCGCGGCGCGACCGTGCGCCCCGGAGGCATCGAACTTTATTGATATTTGTTGCGGTGCGGCAGAAGGTGTTTATAATCGGGTTATTGCCTAGGTATAAACCCTATACAGGAGTCTTTCATGAACACCGCTTCCAACGCTGCTGCTCGCGCCACCGTCTCCGCTCAAACCACGTTCTTCGGCAAGCTGCGCGCCCTGGCGCTGCAGGCACTCAACCTGCACCTGCAAAATTGCGCTGTGATCGCTGAAGCGCATCGTCGTCCGCAGTAACAGGAAAGGACGTTGCGCGGCACGCGCGCGCTGATCGACAGAAATGGGCGCGCCTACGCGTCGCTCCCGCTGCGCGGCGCGTAGGCGCCTCGTCTTCGTGGGCCGTGGTTCGGTCATTCATACCCGTATGTCGCGCGAACGCCATGGCCCGGGTCGTCCATGCGCGATTCACGCGTTACGCCCGTCATGTCGTGAGTGACGGCGTTCCTGTTTGGCCGTTCATCCGGCATGTATTCACATGCCCTCGCATGCGTTCAACGCGGTTCCGCTCAGGAGCGTTGGCGTTGCTTTGCGCACACTCGTCGCTCGGGCCGCCAGCGCGCTGGTTGGAAGCGCCATCGGCAGCCACATCGGCACGCTTGCCGCCAGATCCGCGCTCACGATCGCCCGATCGTGACTCGCCGTCACCACACGGCGTCGATTCTTCATTCGCAGCGCGCAAATAGCGTTTAAACTTCAGCCCCTGTCGAAGCGGCTGCGCGTCCTTGCAATCCGATCCGATCGGCAATATCGACCGTTTCATTCATACGTGTCGCGCGGCAGGCCCCATGGCGACGCGGCTGCCCCCAGGTTAAACCCCGCTGCGGGCCTGACACTGTCAACCTTTTCACCCCTGTGCCGTTATCCATTTGTAATCGCCCATAACCGGCGACGCCGCGGCGGACGAATCGTCGTCGTGACAGCTCCACGCAAGGCCCTGCATTGACCATGTTCCATCGATATAACAATAAATTCGACCGGCTAGGCGCGATGTTCGACCGTACATCGACAGCGCTCGGCAACCGGGGGCTTCTCTCGCCCTTGCTCGCGCTGGTGATTGGCGTGCTGCTGCTGGTCGTCTTGCAACATCTCTCGCAAGCGGTCGACTATCGCTCGGTGATGCGTCAGTTGCGTGAGTTGACGGCCGGCGAGTGGGCCGCCGCGCTCGGCGCCACCGCGCTCAGCTACGTGGCGCTGGTCGGGCGCGACGCGGTTGGTTTGCGCTATCTGGGTGCCGTCGTGCCGCGTGTGGCGCTGTGGATCGGCGCGACCGCGGGCTCCGCACTCGGCAATGCCACCGGTTTCGGCGCGCTCACGGGCGGCGCCGTGCGCGCGCGCGTCTACGGCGTGGCGGGCGTGACGCCCGCGCAGATCGGGCGCATGACCGTGTTCACGAGCGTCTCGCTCGCGCTCGCGCTGGTGCTGATGACCGCGCTCGGCATGCTCGGCGTGGCCGGTACGCTCGCGCCGATGCTGCATCTCGAACCCGTCGCGCTGCGCTGGAGCGGCGCGGCGCTGCTCATCGCACTCGTGCTGGCCGCCACCGCGTGCCGCAGCGAAACGCGCCCGGTCCGCACGCGCTGGCAGTGGCTCTCGTTCGACATTCCCGCGCGCCGCGATCTGCTCGCCCAAGTGGCGCTCGCGGTTCTCGACGTGGTGGCCGCGGGCCTTGCCTTATGGGCGTTGCTGCCGCACGCGGACGTGAGCTTCGTGACCTTCATCACGGTCTACGCCGCGGCCATGCTGCTCGGCATGATCGGCCATACGCCCGGCGGCGTCGGCGTGTTCGAGGCGGCGATGGTGTTCACGCTGAACGGCAGCGTGCAGACGCATCAGATGGTGGCCGCGTTGCTCGCGTATCGCGCGATTTACTTCGGTGTCCCGTTGATCGTCTCGGCCGCGCTGCTCGCCGGCTTCGAAGGCCGCGCGCTGAAAAGCCGTCTGCCGCTGCAACATGCGGCCGCCGCGTCGAAGCTTGCGCCGCTGTTCCTGAGTCTCGTCACATTCGTGGTGGGTGGCATGCTGGTGATTTCCAGCGCGACGCCCGCGTTCTGGCAACGCATCCGCATTCTGCGCGACGTGCTGCCGCTGTGGGTGCTCGAAAGCTCGCAGATGCTCTGCAGCGTGCTCGGCGTGCTGCTCCTGTTCGTCGCGCGTGGTTTGCTGCGGCGGCTGGACGCCGCGTGGTGGATGACGCTCCTGCTGGCGGTGCTGAGTCTCGCGTTGTCATTGACCAAAGGTCTGGCGTTCGTCGAAGCCGGCGTGCTCGGCATGCTGATCGTGCTGTTGCTGTCCACGCGTCAGCGCTTCAACCGTCATTCCTCGCTGTTCGCCGAGCGCTTCACGGCGGGCTGGCTGGTGTCGGTGGCGATGGTGCTGATGCTCGCCACGTGGGTCATGCTGTTCGCTTTCCGCGACGTGCCGTACACGCGCGACCTGTGGTGGCAATTCGCCTTCGACGAACGCGCCCCGCGTGCGCTGCGCGCGACGCTGGCCGCAAGCCTCTTTGCCGCGACCTTTTCGTTCTGGCAATTGTTGCGTCCGGCGCCGGGCCACTTCGTCAAGCCGGCGCGGGAAGATCTGCAAGACGCGGCGCGCATCGTACGTGCGCAGGAGCGCAGCGACGCCGGCCTCGCGCTGATGGGCGACAAGAGCTTTCTGTTCTCCGAGTCGCGCGAAGCGTTTCTGATGTATGCCAAATACGGCCGCACGTGGGCCGCTTTGCACGATCCGGTGGGTCCGCGCGAAGAGTGGGCCGGCCTGATCAGCAAGTTCGT
Source organism: Paraburkholderia aromaticivorans (assembly GCF_002278075.1). Classification (NCBI taxonomy): domain Bacteria; kingdom Pseudomonadati; phylum Pseudomonadota; class Betaproteobacteria; order Burkholderiales; family Burkholderiaceae; genus Paraburkholderia; species Paraburkholderia aromaticivorans. Next base: position 3,114,079 of record NZ_CP022989.1, read on the forward strand.
CGCGCTCGCGCATGCGCACGGCGGGCGCGCGGCGTTCTATCAGGTGCGCGCCAACGCGTTGCCGCTTTATCTCGACGCCGGTCTCACGCTGATGAAGCTCGGTGAAGAAGCGCACGTCGTGCTCGACGACTTCGACCTGAAGGGCTCGCATCGCGCGCATCTTCGCTATGCGCTCAAACGCGGCGAACGTGACGGCTTCGCCGTCGAAGTGATCGACCAGGCGAACGTGCCGGCGTCGCTCGACACGCTGCGCGAGATTTCCGATGGCTGGCTCGACAGCCGCGACGCGCGCGAAAAGAGCTTCTCGGTCGCCGCATTCACCGACGAGTACCTCGCTGCGCAGTCGGTGATGCTGGTGCGCCAGAACGGCGAGCCGGCCGCGTTCGTCACCTTCATGACGACCGATATGAACACCGAGGCGACGGTCGGCGTGATGCGTCACGTGGAAAGCGCGTCGCCGTATGCAATGGAATATCTGTTCACGCAACTCGCGCTGCATCTGAAGCAGGCGGGTTTCCGCTCGCTGAGCCTCGGCATCGCGCCGCTGTCCGGCATGCAGCCCACGCCGCTGGCCTCGCGCTGGCACCGCTTCGCCGGCATCGTGTGGCGTTTCGGCGGCCGGTTCTATAACTTCCGCGGACTGCGCGCTTTCAAGAGTAAATTCCAGCCGCGCTGGGAGCCGCGTTATCTTGCGGCGTCGGGTTCGGTGGGCGTGTTTTTCACGCTCGCGGACCTGTCATTGCTGGCGGGAGGCCGGCGTTCATGACACTGCATTCGCTTTTCAGGCTCGCCGTGGCGGCGGGGCTCGTGACCGGCGGCGCGCTCGCGCACGCCGCGACTACAACCGTCCCCGGCGGCCGTTATGGCGACGTCAGGGTCACCCAGCCGGAAGGCCCGCTGCGCGGCTTCGTGGTGCTGTATTCGCAGGCAGGCGGCTGGAGCGCAGCGGATCAGCAGAGCGCCGATGCGCTTGCGAAGGCCGGCGCGTTGACCGTCGGCGTGGATACCGCTCGCTACGCCGCCAATCTGGTCGCGAAGAAGGAAGCCTGCCACCAGTTGGTGGGCGATGCCGAAGCCTTGAGCCACCAACTCGAGCGGCAATCGCAATCGAGCCACTATTTCGCGCCGATCGTCGCGGGTACCGGGCAGGGCGCGACGCTCGCCATGCACGTGCTCGAACAGGCGCCGTCGAATACGGTTGCGGGCGCGGTCGCGGTGGATGCCGAGCGCACGCTCGATCCGCGCTTCCAACCCTGTCCGCCCGATCCGACCATCATCCGCGACAAGGTGCCGGGCTTCGTCGAAAAGGCGGCTACGGGCAGCGCGGATCGCACGCGCCTCGTCGCGCTGGTCTCGCCGCATCTGCAGGCGGTCTCGACGAGCGACGACGACGTCTCCGACCTGCCGCTGATCGAATTGCCGGCGGCGCATCCGAACGGCCTGATGGCGATCGTGATTTCCGGCGACGGCGGTTGGCGCGATCTCGACAAGACGATCGCCCAGGCATTGCAAAAAGACGGCGTCTCCGTGATCGGCTGGGACAGCCTGCGCTATTTCTGGAGCGAAAAGCCGCCCGCCCAGACGAGCCGCGATCTCGCGCGGGTGATGCAGACCTACGGCGCGCGCTGGAACGCGCAGCACATCGCACTGGTCGGCTATTCATTCGGCGCGGACGTGATGCCGTTCGCCTATAACCGTCTGCCGGCGGCGTTGCGCGCGAAGGTATCGTTGATCGCGCTGCTCGGCTTCGCGCCCGACGCCGATTTTCAGATCCGCGTGGGCGGCTGGCTCGGCATGCCGGCGAGCGACAAGGCGTTGAAAGTCCAGCCGGAGTTGACCCGTGTGCCACCCGCGATCGTGCAGTGCTTCTACGGCGAGAATGAAAAAGACACCCTGTGTCCGTCGCTGACGAAGACGGGGGTCGAGGTGATCCGCACCTCGGGCGATCACCACTTCGGTCGCGATTACAACGCGCTGGAACAGCGCATTCTCAGCGCTTTCAGGAAGCAAAGCGGCGTGCGCAACTGAGATTGCCGCTTGGCGCGTGCGCGCCGCCGACGGCGCGCCCTCGAATACTCATTCGTCTGTTGAGAGCGCTATCGCACATAGGCCGCTCTCACCGGCATCTATGATCCTTACAAAGACCTGACCGTCAGGCTCGTCAAGCAATAGCGCGTGACGAGCCTGCGTGGCAGGTTGTCGTCCGCGTCTTTGTCTTGTGAATTCTCCTACGATAATGCAGCGCGCCGCCGGGTAGCAGAGCCGCCCGGCCGTGGGCTGCTGGCATGGCTGGCAGCCTCTCCGGCGCGCTCGTGCGACCGGCCGGCAACGCTGGCACTGTGCCCCATGCATCGAGGCCGTGAATGCTGGATTCATTCTTCTTCGATACTGCCGCGCGCGATCCGGATGGTCCCGCGCTGTGGGTCGACGAGCGCGCGTACTCGTACGGCGAGGTTGCCTCGCGTGCGTGTGGGATCGCTACCGCCTTATCGTCGGTGTTGCCGGCCGGCCGGGCACGGCGCTGCCTGTTGTTCGCGCATCGCAGCGTGGCCGCCTACGCCGGGTTGCTAGGAATCCTTAAGGCCGGCTGCGCTTACGTGCCGCTCAATCCCAACATGCCCGCCGCGCGGATTGCCGCTGTAATCGGGAAGTCGGGCGCGCCTGTCATGCTGGTGGACCGGCGCTGCGCCGCCTTGCTCGACGAAGTGGTATCGCGGCTGGACGAGTCGCCGAAGATTTTCCTGCTTGATGACGCAGGCATAGAAGTCAAAAAACTCTCTCCTGGTTCCGGGAACGCCCTGCCGGGCTGCGAGGCATGGGCCAGTGGTGGCCTGAGGCGGCTGCCTGACGAGCCAGGCGAGACCGGAGCGGCCAACCCTCGCGCGCCGCACGATCAGGCCTATATCCTGTTCACATCGGGCTCCACCGGCGCGCCCAAGGGCGTGCCGATCTCGCACGAGAATGCTTGCGCCTATGTGGCGGGGCAATTGGGTCTGATCGGAAGCCTCCCCGGCGCACGCTACGTGCAGTTATGCGAGCTTTCCTTCGATCCTTCGGTGCACGACATGTTCGTGTGCTGGGCCAACGGCGCATGCCTGTACGTACCGAAGACCGTGGAGCCGATCTACAACGCGGCCTTCATCAAGGAGCACGCGATCACGCATTGGAGCAGCGTGCCTTCGGTCGCGGCCTTCATGCAGCAGTTCCGCAAACTGCAGCCAGACGAATTTCCCAGCCTGCGCGTCACGCTGTTCGGCGGTGAACCGCTGCCGCGTTTGCTGGTGCAAGCGTGGCAGCGCGCCGCGCCGAACAGCCGGGTTCTGAACATGTACGGGCCGACCGAAGCGACCGTTGCATGCGCGGCATTCGAAGTCACAGCGAAGTTTCTCGCCGGGCCGGGCCATGCCGTCATGCCGCTTGGCCGCGCGTTGCCCGGCATGGCGTTGCTGATCGTCGACGCCGCGCTCGAACCGGTTGCGCCCGGCGAGTGCGGCGAATTGCTGATCGGCGGTCCGCAGGTCGCGGCGGGCTACCTGTCGGCGGACGACCCGGGCAATCGCCGTTTCATTTCGAAGCGCTATCCGGGCTGCAGCCCGTCGCGCTGGTATCGAAGCGCGGACGCCGCGCGCGAGGTGGCCGGTCATGGAATCGTGTTTCAAGGCCGGCTGGATACGCAGATCAAGATTCGCGGCAACCGTATCGAGCTCGAAGAAGTCGAGCATGTGGTTCGATCATCCAGTCAGGCGGCGCTGTGCGCGGTCATCGCCTGGCCTGTCGACGAATCGGGCCATGCGGCTGGCCTGATCGCTTTCGTCACGCATGCGCAAGGCGGCGCCGCACGGATTCTTCACGCATGCCGTCAGCGCTTGCCGGCGTATGCCGTGCCGCAACGGGTCGTGATGCTGGACACGCTGCCGCTGAACGTCAATGGCAAGGTCGACAGAAGGGCGCTCGCCGAACACTGTGTGACCGGCGGCATGCTCAGCTGATCGCGGTGCGCTAGCGTCTCCTTGTGCGTTCTCGATGGATCGATGCCGCGTTGAAAAATTAAAGTAGCGGGGAAATTAGAATGAAGACACATGTGCGCCGTATGCTTCACGGGACCGCCTGTCTCGCCGTGCCGGTCGATACACTCGGCGATGGCGACGATCTCTACGCTGCCGGCCTGTCGTCGCTCGGTGCGGTCCGCGTGATGATGGCGATCGAAGACGAATGCGGCATTGAAATTCCGGGCGCGCTGATCACGCACGAGATGTTTGAAAGCATCGATTCCCTCGCAAGCGTGATCGCGCTCATCGTGCGGGAGGAGTCGATTGCTACGCGAATCTGACGTGGCGCCGCGTCGCCCGCTCATGCCGGCTCGGCTCACCATGACACCCGTTACGTTCGGCGGCTGTTTCGGCTGGCTGCACCGTCCGGCAGGCACGCACGCCGAAACGGGCGTCGTGCTGTGCAACCCGTTCGGCTATGAAGCGCTGTGCACCTACCGAGGCTGGCGTGAGTTCGCCGACAGGCTTGCCGCTCGCGGTATCGCGGTGCTGCGCTTCGACTATCCCGGCACCGGCGATTCGAGCGGCAACGAAGACGATCCGCAGCGCATGCGCGCGTGGCTCGACAGTATCGAGGCGGCTGCGCTCTGGCTGCGCCAGGAAACCGCTGTGACGCGCCTCGGCCTGTGCGGACTGCGTTTCGGCGCGACGCTGGCGGCATTGGCCGCCGAACAGATGGGCGGCGTCGACGATCTTGTGCTGCTCATGCCGGTGACATCGGGCAAGGGCTACATCCGCGAACTGGCGCTTCAGCATCACAGTTGGCGGAGTGCGCAGCAGGCGCTAGGACTCAGCCTCGATGCCGAGGCCGACAACACGGTCGGCGCGCACGGCTTCCGGCTATATGCGGATACGCTCGAGCCGCTCGCGAAGGTCGATCTCGAACGGACTACGCATTCTCCCGCACGGCGAGTGTTGCTGCACGATCTGAACGAGAGCGCGCGTTTGAAGCGCATGGCAGCGCATTATCAGGCGCTCGGTGCGCAAACGGATCTGCGATTTTTCGGCGAATACGACAAGTTCCTCGTCAATCCCACTCACAGCGAAATGCCGGCGCATGCGTTCGCAAGCGTGCTCGCCTGGTTGGGTGCCGACGCGCTCACGGAGCGCGAGCCGGCCGTCGCGGTGCTTGCAGGCGCAACCAGTGCGCAGATCGTCTTCGCGCACGGACGCGAGACGCCGGTGGTGTTCGAGGGCGGCGGCTATGCCGGCGTGTTCTGTCAGCCGCGGCAGGCACTGGAAACCGCGCCGGCCGTGTTGTTCGTCAACACGGGCGGGGTGCATCGGGTGGGCGACGGGCGCTTCACGGTGCTGATGGCGCGCTATCTGGCGGCTCAAGGGATTGCCTCGTTGCGCATGGACCTGAGCGGCCTCGGCGATAGTCAGCGTCGTGACGCAGCGCTGTCGCTCGATAAGGTCTATGAGCAGTACGCCGTCGCCGACGCGCAAGCGGGCGTCGATTGGCTCGTGGCGGCGGGATATCCGGAAATCGTGATGTTCGGCGTGTGCACGGGTGCCTACGTCAGCCTGCATACGGCGCGGGCGCACCCGGCAGTGGTCGGCTGCGCGGCCGTCAATCTGCCGTTTTTCAGCTGGGATGGCGCGCGAACGCGGCCCGGAGCGCGGCATGTGGCGGCGAGCGTCGTCTACCGCCGCGCCATGCGCAATCCACGCAAATGGCTGCGTCTGTTGAGCGGCGAGGCGAACGGCCGGATGATCGCGACCGAACTCGCACGCCGTCTGGGCACGCGCATGGCCGCGCGCGCCGGCAGAGCGTTCGAGTGGCTGCTCGGCCAGCGCACGCCGGGCGGTATGGTGCGCGCCCTCATGCGCGAACTGGAGCGCAAAGGCGTACAGACTACATTGATTTATGGTTCGCTCGATGAAGGACTGGACGCGCTGGAAATTCATTTCGGACCCCGTGGTAATCGCCTGAGCAAGCTGAAGCACATCGACGTGAAACTGGTCGGCAAGGTCGACCACGCGCTTTTCTCACAGTCCGCGCGCCATGCGGTGATGGCGCAGTTCGAGCAGTTTTTGCGCGAGCGTATGTTGAAGGCGCGGCGTTCGGCCGCTGCGCCACAGCGTGAGCTACGCGTCGCGCGGGCCTAGCCGGCGTTGAGATCGACCGATAATGAGGCCGTCTTTCATGCTGCCCGCTACGTGGCCGCTACCTGCCCGTGGCACCGCCGCGGGTACGCATCGCCGTTATCCGGCCGGCACGCGGCGGCGTGCATTGCAATCGACAGGGATTGACAAAGCGCGTCAAGTCAACGAAGATCGAACGCATGAACTGCCTCGACATCCGTATTGCGCTGATTATTAGCATCATTCATCGAATGGTGGGTTAGCGCGCGTCTGATAGCAGTGACACATAACCCGCCACACGAGGCGGGTTTTTTTATGTCCGCTCGCAACCTGCCTCCTGTGAACCCTCTGCTGATTCGTCCTTGCCGCACAGGAGCTTGCCTTGCCGTTACACGAACTCAAACAGGCGGCCGAAGCCGCCGATAGCGTCGCGCTTCGTCACGACTACCTGAAGAAAACCCTGACCGCGCGCGTCTACGACGTGGCCCGCGAGACCGAACTCGAACGCGCGCCGAACCTGTCGGCACGTCTGCGCAATCCGGTCTACCTGAAGCGCGAGGACAACCAGCCGGTGTTCTCGTTCAAGGTGCGCGGCGCGTACAACAAGATGGCGCACATTCCGGCCGAGGCGCTGGAGCGCGGGGTGATTACCGCGTCGGCGGGCAATCACGCGCAGGGCGTCGCGCTGTCGGCGGCGCGCATGGGCGTGAAGGCGATCATCGTGGTGCCGGTGACCACGCCGCAGGTCAAGGTCGATGCGGTGCGCGCGCATGGCGGCCCGACCGTGGAAGTCGTGCAGTTCGGCGAATCGTATAGCGACGCGTATGGGCACGCGGTGAAGCTGCAGGAAGAGCGCGGCCTGACCTTCGTGCATCCGTTCGACGATCCCTACGTGATCGCCGGCCAGGGCACCGTCGCCATGGAAATTCTCAGCCAGCATCAAGGCCCGATTCACGCGATCTTCGTGCCGATCGGCGGCGGCGGACTCGCGGCGGGCGTGGCCGCCTATGTGAAATCGGTGCGCCCCGAGATCAAGGTGATCGGCGTGCAGACCGATGATTCGTGCGCGATGGCCGCCTCGCTGAAAGCCGGCGAGCGGGTCACGTTAAACGAAGTGGGTCTGTTCTCGGACGGCACGGCGGTGAAGCTGGTGGGTGAAGAGACCTTCCGCCTGTGCAGCGAATATCTCGACGACGTGCTGCTCGTGAATACCGACGCACTCTGCGCGGCGATCAAGGACGTGTTCCAGGATACCCGCAGCGTGCTGGAGCCCGCCGGCTCGCTCGCGGTGGCGGGCGCGAAACAGTACGCGGAGCGTGAAGGCATCGAGAACCAGACGCTGATCGCGATCACGTCCGGTGCGAACATGAACTTCGACCGCATGCGCTTCGTGGCCGAGCGCGCCGAAGTCGGCGAAGCGCGCGAAGCGGTGTTCGCCGTGACGATCCCCGAAGAGCGCGGCAGTTTCCGGCGCTTCTGCGAACTGGTGGGCACGCGCAGCGTCACCGAGTTCAACTACCGCATTGCGGACGCGCATTCCGCCCATATCTTCGTGGGCGTGCAGATCAGGAATCGCAGCGAATCCGCGCAGATCGCGGGCGCGTTCGAGGCACACGGCTTTGCCACCGTCGATCTGACTTTCGACGAACTCTCGAAGCAGCACATCCGCTACATGGTGGGCGGCCGCTCGCCATTGGCGCACGACGAACGGCTGTTCCGCTTCGAGTTTCCGGAACGTCCGGGCGCACTGATGAAGTTCCTCTCGTCGATGGCGCCGAACTGGAATATCAGCCTGTTCCACTACCGCAATCAGGGCGCGGACTACAGCTCGATCCTGGTCGGCATCCAGGTGCCCGAAAGCGAGAACGAGGCGTTCGAGCGTTTTCTCGCCACCCTCGGCTATCCGAACTGGGAAGAGACGCAGAACCCGGTGTATCGGCTGTTTCTGGCGTCGTAGGGCCGCTCGGGGTTTACCTTGACGCAGCGCGACGCCGCGCGCGGGATGAGTCGCCTGGCGAATCAGGCACAAGCCCCGTCCGGACGGCGTTAGCGCCCGGTTTTGGCTAACCGCCGTGCGGGCGCAACCAGACGTACTATCTCAAATTGAGATGCGGCCTATCCGCTATATCGCGTTGCGCGATATAGCGCGTGGTCGTCACACTGAATGCAAATCTAACGCCGCATTCAGGAGACGACTCATGCGCACTCAAGTTGGCATCATCGGTGCCGGGCCCGCGGGCCTGCTGCTTTCCCATCTTCTTCATCAGCGTGGCATCGATTCGGTCGTGCTCGAGTCGCGCGCTCGCGATCAGATCGAATCCACCATCCGCGCCGGCGTGCTGGAGCAGGGCACGATGGACCTGTTGACCGAAGCGGGCCTCGGCGCCCGCATGAAGGCCGAAGGCGCGCTGCATCACGGCTTCGAACTGGCTTTCGAAGGCAAGCGGCGCCGTATCGATCTGACCGCACTCACTGGGCATTCGATTACGGTCTACGCGCAGCACGAAGTGATCAAGGACATCGTCGCCGCACGCATGGCCGACGGCGGCAAGCTGTTTTTCAGCGTGTCGGACACGTCCATTCACGGCGTCGATACCGACAAGCCGTCGATCCGGTATCGCCACGAGGGCGAAGCGTATGAACTGCAATGCGACTTCGTGATCGGCTGCGACGGTTCGCAGGGCGTCTCGCGCGCATCGATTCCGCAGGCATTGCGCAGGGACTTCGAACGTGTGTATCCGTTCGGTTGGTTCGGTATCCTGTGCGAAGCGCCGCCGTCGTCGGACGAACTGATCTACGCGCGTCACGAGCGCGGCTTCGCGCTGATCAGCACGCGCTCGCCGAATGTGCAGCGCATGTACTTCCAGTGCGATCCGAAAGACTCGGTGGACAATTGGTCCGACGACCGGATCTGGGCGGAGCTGCATGCACGCGTCGATTCGCACGATGGCCAGACATTAGTCGACGGCAAGATCTTTCAGAAGAATATTGTCGGCATGCGCAGTTTCGTGTCGAACACCATGCAGCACGGCCGGCTTTTTCTCGCGGGCGACGCGGCGCATATCGTGCCGCCCACCGGCGCGAAGGGCATGAATCTGGCGGTGGCCGACGTGCGCGTGCTGACCCAGGCGCTCAAAGCGTTTTACGTTGAAAACCGCACGGATCTGCTCGACAGCTACAGCGCCACCGCGCTCAAACGCATCTGGCGCGCCGAACACTTTTCGTACTGGATGACGAGCATGATGCACCGTATCGAGGGCGCGTCGCCGTTCGAACAGCAGCTTCAGGTTGCCGAACTCGAGTACGTGACGACCTCGCGCGCGGCGGCCACCGCCATGGCGGAAAATTATGTCGGCGTCGCCGGCGCGCAGATGTAAGCGAGCGGCGCGCTGTGTGCCGTGTGCGGGCGACATGCGTCGGCCGGTCCCGGGTTACGCCAGGAGAACCCGCGCGGCGCGCACTCGCGCGGCGCTCATAAAGGGCGGAGATGCCGCGGCCGGGCCGCGAAACGCGCCCGGCCGGCGAACGCTTCGACATGGATGGAAGCTTCTCGCGCGGATGCGGCGGGAGGCAACGCGCGCCGCCTAAGTTCGCGCTGTGATTTTGCCGGGGTATGCTCTCCCTTTAGCGCGATTTTCGAAAAAAGGGGCAGAGGCAAATGCGGCGTGTCATATTCAACCAGAAGGGCGGGGTGGGCAAATCGACTATCGTATGCAACCTGGCGGCCATCAACGCCAGCGAGAACCTGCGTACGCTTGTCATCGATCTCGACCCGCAAGGCAACTCCAGCCAGTATCTGCTTGGCAAAGAGGCGACCGACCTCAAGCCCAACGTCGCGGACTTCTTCGAAACGGCCTTGAGCTTCAGCTTCAGGCCGACGCCCGTCTCGACTTTCATTCACCGCACGCCGTTCGAGAACCTCGATGTGATGCCCTCTCATCCGGATCTCGATACGCTTCACGGCAAGCTCGAGTCGCGCTACAAGATCTACAAGCTGCGTGATGCGTTGAACGAGCTGGATGAGTACGACGCGATTTACATCGACACGCCGCCGGCGTTGAATTTCTATACGCGTTCGGCGTTGATTGCGGTGGAGCGCTGCCTGATCCCTTTCGACTGCGACGACTTTTCGCGTCGCGCGTTGTACACGCTGCTCGACAACGTGAAGGAGATTCAACAGGACCACAACGCCGGGTTGGAGGTCGAGGGCATCGTAATCAACCAGTTTCAGCCACGCGCAAGCCTGCCGCTTCAACTGGTCGAGGAGTTGATCAGCGAAGGTCTGCCTGTGCTGGAGTCGCGTTTGTCGACGTCCGTGAAAATTCGCGAGTCGCATCAATACGCCAAGCCGATGATTCACTTCGATCCGCGGCACAAGCTTGCGCATGAATTCATGGCGTTGCATCGGGAACTGATTGGATAGAGGCACGCATGGGGCGCTGACCGAACGCGCTTAGTGCGTCAGCGCCGAGGTCGATAAACACATTCGCTAACGAGGTATGGCAATGCAGGTCTATGGCCGGCGCAGTTCGATCAACGTACAGAAAGTGCTGTGGTGTCTCGCGGAATTGGGCTTCACGGAAGGGCGGGAATTTTCGCGGATCGATGCGGGGCTCGAGTTCGGCGTGATCGACACGCCACAGTATCGCGCGCTCAATCCGAACGCACTGGTGCCCACGCTCGTGGATGGCGAGTGCGTGCTGTGGGAGTCCAATACGATTGTGCGTTATCTGGCCGCGAAATATCACGCGCAGGCCTTATTGCCGGCCGAACCCGCTGCGCGTGCCGACGTCGAGCGCTGGATGGACTGGCAACTCGGCGCACTCTGGGCAACGTTGCGCGTTGCGTTCCTCGGGCTGACGCGTGTGCCGCAGGCGCAACGCGACCATGACGCCATCAGGCGCTCATATCGCGAAGGAACGCGGCTCTTGGGCATTGCCGACGAGGTGCTCTCGAAACACGACTATCTCGCGCAGGACCGTTTTACCGTGGCCGATATCGGCGTCGGCCTCGCGGCGCACCGCTGGGTGCAACTGGCGCAACGGTTTCCCGACGCGCTGGATGCGCCGCGGCCGTTGGCTTCGCTGGACCGCTGGCTTCAGACGATTAAAAGCCGGCCGGCTTTTTCCGTGGCGCTCGCCCCTTGAGCGGATAAGAGGCGCGTTAGCTACGCGCCTCACCGGATCACAGCGCGGCGAATATCCCGGCCATAATCGCGCCGAACAGAATCCATTTGATGATGTAGTACGTGGGCCGGTGCCACGCCTTGATACGCTTTCCGAGCCGCCGCACGGCGTACAGGTATTTGAATATGCGATTCAGAAACCCGACGCGATCTCCGGCCTGGTTCGGCGAAGCTGCCGCGCGAAGCAGAATGGCGGAAAACAGTCGATTGAGCGCGGCCGCCCAACGAAAATACATAGGGCGCTCGATGTCGCAGAACAGCACGATGCGCGACTTATCCGTTTCATTCTTCGCGTAGTGAATATAGGTTTCGTCGAACAGCACGACCTCGCCGTCGCGCCAGTAATAATGCTGGCCATCCACGTCGATAAAGCATTTGGGGTCGTCCGGGGTGACGAGTCCGAGGTGATAGCGAATCGAGCCCGCATACGGATCACGGTGGCGAACGAGGCTCGCGCCCGGCGGCAATTGCGCGAACATGGCGGCCTTGACGGCCGGGATTCCTTGCAGCAACTGCGTGGTGACGGGGCACAGGGCTTCGGCCGATGGGTGAGGCGCGTCGTACCATTTCAGATAAAAGCGCCGCCAACCGGTCTTGAAGAACGAATTGAAGCCAATATCGTCGTAGTTAGTCGACGCGGATATCTTTTGCGCGGCATCCACGGCGAGCGCCTCGTCGCGGATTGTTTGCCAATTGGCCTGTAATGTCGCCAGTTCCGGAAAAAGCTTTTTATCGATGAAGGCGCTGGACTTCAGTGTCGACAGCATGTACCAGATGCAATTGATGGGGGCCATGAATGTCGAATGGTCTGATAACTGTCGCCAGAATCCAAATCGAACTGTGCCGCGCTTTGAAACATATATCGCACTTGCCGTAAACCAGATGAGAATAAACCACCGCATGCTTGCTCCTGAAGCGCAGGTGGCAGCGTAATTGCGCTGCGGATTGAGAAAGGAGCACATCTTATAAAAAAGATAATTTCTCTGCATTTTCGCTGACATGCCGTTCATCGCCATGCGCGCAATGTCGGACGCAGGAATGCTCGCGGACTCGGCCGCCGAACCTGGTGAAACGCGCAAATCCTTCTGGCGGGTCGCGCCTCAGCGCTGCTGCGCTGCAAAACAGGAGCGGCACTGTGCGCGCCATGTAGAACAGTCTTCACGATGCATCCGGGGAGACCGCATTTTTCGAGCAAATGACTGTGCAAACTGCTCGCCGCTCGACCGTTTTTCATTGTAGTGGCGGCAGCAACAGTGAATTCAGGATTGACGGATTTATTCCACCTCGCCTGACACCTACACTGTCTTTACCGCTGCAACGACAGCCCCATCCGCAGCGCGTAGAAAGACAATCTTTGGAGGTGGTTTCATGAAGTCGCTCATTCAAGCTGTTGCTATCGCCGTTGTTCTTGCCGCGCCGATAGCGTCGTTTGCTCAATCGTCCAATGACACCGCGTCGCAAGGCACGCAAGCCGTGCAAGCGCAGCCTTCGGGCCAGCAGCAATCGGCTCAGGCGGACAACGGCGGTTATGGTTCAGGCAGCCGTGGCACGTGGCAAGCCGGTCACGGTAACGACACGACGGTGAGCACGTATTCGCCGCCGATCTACAACGTACGTTAAGCAAACGACGAAGCGCGCGGCGAATGCATCGCCGCGCGCAATCAGGCTGTTTTCCAGGGCGCGCGCAACAGTGCCATCTCGTTGCGCAGCAGCGCCAGCAGATCATCATCACTAGGCCGCGTGCCCCAATGCCGCGCGCCCGCCACTGACGCAATCGCGATCCACGAATGAGGTGGAAACCATTCGCGCAACAGTGTGCCGTCCTGACGCAAACACAATTGGCCGGTCTGCTCGCTGTATTCGGCGCAGATCAGCGTGTCGTTGATTTGCGCGGTGACTCGTCGTGGATCGTTGCGTAGCAAATCGTCGCTCCTGCAGAAGGGGTGGCGCGAATGCGTGCGCGCCCCGGCCGCATCATCGGCGCGGCCGGGGCGTATGCATCAATGATCGCCGTGACCGTGGCCACGGTCGTCGCCATGGCCATGCCAGCCGTTATCGTGATCGCGCCAGTCGCCGTGCGGACCGCGCGCCTCGCGCCAGTCGCGGCCGTCGCGATGGCGCTCCTCCCACTCGCGGCGTTCCCAGTAGCGGTGACCGTCGTAATAGCGCTCGCCGTACCAGCCCGGACTCACCACGACCACCGGCGGCGCCGGCGCGTAGATCGGCGGCGGTGGCGGCGCATACACGGGTTCGGGCGCATAGGCGACGCCTGGAATGCCGATGTTCACACCCACATCGACGTGCGCCAGCGCGACTGACGATGCGCCGATTCCGAGACCCGCAACGATCGCCATGGACAGCCAGCGGTTTGTTGATTTGTTCATGTGTTATTTCCGCCTTCTACGTTGTGGAGTGGAAAGTCTTGTGCCGCTCATGCTCAATAGCGATCGTGATAGCGGTAGTGGTCGTGGTAGCCGCCGTCAGGAACGACGATGCAGCCGCTCAATGCACCGCCGAGCGTGACGGCGAGAATGGCCAGCGCGAAAATTCTTTTCATGACATTGCTCCTGTTTCCTTGTGACCCGAACTCTACTGACCGGCCGCATTACCGGTGTGTTCGTGTGTAACAGGACGTGTCGATCGCCACGCGCGGCGGCAGCGCGCATACCGCGTGAATCGCGCATGCGGGAGCGTGATGCCAAGAGGGCGGGCGGTGCGGCACGCGGCGCGCAAGCCATTGAACACACTGTGAAAAAGAGCCGGCGGCCGCAAGTCTCGCAGGGTGCTGCGAGTCGAATCGGGCACGGATGAACCGCGCTCAGGCCGGTCGCGGACCTTATCAGCGCATCTATGCCGCACGGATACATTCAGTTGCAGAGTAGGGCGCGCATGACAGGATCACGTCGATATCGACACCATGACATCCCCGCGCGATCCTCAAGACGTGACGCGTGATAAGCACATAAAAAACAAGTCTTTTACGTGCGCCGCCAGGACTGGTTAGATCGCAGGGTCGACGCTGCGTCAGCCGATCCTGTTCAACCGCCTTGCTTGCCGGTCAGCCATGAGCACAATTACCGAAGCGTTCAACCCGGACGCCGCCACACTCGCCGCGCGCCGGACGCCGGAGCGTGCGGCGACATCGGAATGGTCGCGGCGCGATGGGCGCATGCTCGACGCCGCTGGGCGCGACGCGATCCACGCGGCCTTCACCGCCAACCCGTGCCTGCAGAGCTGGCCCGTCCATGCGATCGACTCGCTGTGCGACGCCGGCCAGCTCCGCACGTGGACCAACGGCGAGCTGATTTTCGCGCGCGACGAGCCCTGCGACGAGATTCAGGTGGTGTTGTCAGGCGCGATCGAAATGAGCTGGAGCAATTCGGCCGGCGTACGCGCGGTGGCGGTGTATATGTGGCCGAACGAGGTCATCAACTTCATTCCGGTGCTGGATCGGCGCGGCTCGATGCACGATCAGCGCGCGCACGGTTCGACCACGCTGTTTCACATCCCCGGCGCGGCCTTGTTCGATCTGTTCGCCCGCGAGCCCGCGCTGTTGCGCAACGTGCTCGACCTGATCTGCGTGCGCAGCCGCGCGCTGCATGGCCGCATGGGCCGGGCCGCGCTCGCGGGCTTTCGCGCGCGCATGGCGGACCAGTTGCTCGCGCTCGCCGAATGGCACGGCAGGCCGACGCAGCGGGGCGTCGAGCTGACGATCCGGCTTTCGCAGGAGGATCTCGCGGCGCTGCTGGCCGCGTCGCGGCAGAGCGTCAACAAGGAACTGCGCTGGCTGGTGCGTAACGGGATCGTCGACGTGCGTTATAGCCGCTTGACCGTGCTCGACATGAAGGCGCTGCGCGAGCTGAGCGAGGCGGCGTGAAAAACTGATAACGATATGAAAAGCGCTTCTATCAAGTGTCCAAAGCGCGATAGATTCGCCGCGCCCGCTCTGTCGATAATGACTCGTCGATTCAGACCTGTCTCGTCCTCAAACCGGGAGCTGCATAACATGTCGAACCTCAGTCTCGCGACGTCCAACGCACTGGACATTCATCCCGTCACCGGCCGCATCGGCGCGGAAGTTCGCGGCCTACGGCTGTCCGGCCAGATCGAGCCGGCCATCGTCGAAGCGATTCGTGCGGCGCTGGTGCGTCACAAGGTGATCTTTTTCCGCGGCCAGACGCACTTGCAGGACGCCGATCAGGAAGCGTTCGCCAGACTGCTCGGCGAGCCGGTTTCGCACCCCACGGTGCCGGTGGTGGACGGCACGGACTATCTGCTCGAACTCGACTCGCATCGCGGCGGGCGCGCCAATTCATGGCACACGGACGTGACCTTCGTCGATGCCTATCCGCAGGCGTCGATCCTGCGCGGCGTGACGATTCCGGAAGTGGGCGGCGACACGGTCTGGGCCAACACGGCCACCGCCTACGACGATCTGCCGCCACCGCTCAAGGCGCTCGCCGAACAACTGTGGGCCGTGCACAGCAACGAATACGACTATGCGAATCACGCGAACGTCGGCGCCCGCGGGCGCGATACCGAGGCGTTCAAGCGTTACCGCGAGGCGTTCGTGTCCACGCGTTACGAGACCGAGCATCCGGTCGTGCGCGTGCACCCGGAGTCGGGCGAAAAGACCTTGATTCTCGGGCACTTCGTGAAAAGTTTCGTGGGTCTCACGCCGAGCGCGTCGGCACATGTGCTCGAACTGCTGCAAGGCTACGTGACGCGTCTGGAGAACATCGTGCGCTGGCGCTGGCAGACCGGCGACGTCGCGATCTGGGACAACCGCGCGACCCAGCACTATGCGGTCAACGACTACGGCGACGCCCATCGTGTGGTGCGGCGCGTAACGCTCAAGGGCGATGTGCCGGTGAGCGTCGACGGCCGCCGCAGCTTTACGCGCAGCGTCGAACCGAAGCCGGCCGCGAAGGCGGCCTGAGCGTCGCCGTCACCGCGATGGCTCGCGAGCGGCGTTGGGATCGCCGCTTCCCGGCGCTATTCGGTGGCGAACTGCTCGGGCGCCGTGGTTTCCCGATAGCCGAGCCGCGTCGAGATCGCGAGGCCCGCCTTTCTGAGCAGCGCGACGTAATGCGACTTCGTGTCGGCGCCGCAACGCATGGTCGGAAATGAAATCGACAAGCCGGCGATCACCCGGCCGAAGCGGTCGAACACCGGCACGGCGAGACACTGCAGGCCTTCTTCCTGTTCCTCGTTGTCCTCGCCATAGCCTTGCTCGCGCACGCGCGGCAGGATGCTGAGCACCGCTTCGGCGGACGCTAGCGTCTTTTGCGTCGACTTGCGGAATTCGACGTGGGAGAGCACGTCGCGCGCGTCGGCCGGGTCCATCCAGGCGAGCAAGACCTTGCCGATTGCCGTGCTGTGCAGCGGATTGCGCCGGCCGATACGCGACTGCATGCGCAAGCCGTAATCGGCGTCGATCTTGTGAATGTAGATGATGGCGTCTTCGTCGAAGGCGCCCAGGTGCACCGCCTCGCGAGTCGCCGCGCCGATGCGGCGCATCTCGACGTCGGCCTCGCGCACCAGGTCGACGCTTTCCAGCGCCTTCGCGCCGAGCTCGAATAGCCGGATGGTGAGCCGGTAGCGCTCGGTTTCCACTTCCTGCGTCACGTAGCCGAGCGCCTTCAAGGTCTGGATCACGCGATGCACGGTGGTCTTCGACATGCCGAGCCGTTGCGACAATTCGCTGATGCCAGTCTGTCCGCTGTCGCCGATCGCGCCAAGAATGGCGAATACGCGGCCGATCGACGAGGCCGATTCGCCCTTCTCGCAAACCATCCCACCCATGCCGCCCAAGTCCGCGCTCTCCGCGTCGCGCGCATGTGCGAGGGCGTCGTCCTTGCGCTGTTTGCCTGCTGCTGCCATCTGCGTCTTCCCTGTCTATGCGTTCCCGCGCGGCCGACGCGCACGCCGGCGACGCGCCGAGAGCATACCGCGTCCCGCGTCCGCTGCCGAGTCAGCGCGCAAGCCAGCCGCCGTCCACCGCCAGTGTATGCCCATGCACATAGTCCGAAGCCGATGACGCCAGAAACACGACCGGCCCCGCGAGATCGTCCGGCGTGCCCCAGCGGGCGGCCGGAATGCGGCCGAGAATTTCGTCGTTGCGCTGGGCGTCCTCGCGCAAGGCCGCCGTGTTGGCGGTGGCCATGTAGCCCGGCGCGATCGCATTCACGTTGATGCGTTGCGCCGCCCATTCGTTTGCGAGCAGCCGCGTGAGGCCGAGCACGCCGCTTTTCGATGCCGTATAGGACGCGACCCGTATGCCGCCCTGAAACGACAGCATCGACGCGACATTGATGATCTTGCCGCCGCTTCGCTGCTTGACGAACTGCCGCGCCGCGGCCTGCGACAGAAAGAACAGGCTCTTCAGATTGATGTCCATCACCGCGTCCCAGTCGGCTTCGGTGAAGTCGAGCGCGTTCTCGCGGCGGATGATGCCCGCGTTGTTCACCAGCACGTCGATTCGGCCGAAGGCTTCGACAGCGGCGCGCACGATGTCCTCGACCGGCGCGATCGAGCCGAGATCGGCACGCACGTCCGCGAAGCGCCGGCCGGCGGCGGCGACGCGCGCGGGCGTGTCGCCGGCGTCGGCCCGGCTCACGCCGACGATGTCGCAGCCCGCTTTGGCCAGCGCGAGCGCCATGCCGGCGCCGAGGCCCGTGTTGCTGCCGGTGACGATGGCGACGCGGCCGGTGAGGTCGAAAGTGTTCACGGTGTTCAAGCCCATGTCGTGCGCCCGGCGTTCCTGATGCGAAAGAAGCAGTGGAAGAAGCAGTGAAAGAAGCAGTGAAATAACCACCCCGTCAACGCAAGTCCCCCACGGCGATGTGATCCATGTCGCTGAACACCTGGTTTTCGCCGACCATGCCCCAGATGAACGTATACGCCCGCGTGCCCACGCCCGAGTGAATCGACCAGCTCGGCGAAATCACCGCCTGCTCGTTGTGCACGAGAATGTGCCGCGTTTCGTTCGGCTCGCCCATCATGTGAAAGACGGCGGCGTCGTCGGCGAGGTTGAAATAGAAATACACCTCCATGCGGCGTTCGTGCGTATGGCACGGCATGGTGTTCCACAGGCTGCCCGGTTCGAGTTTCGTCATGCCCATGGAAAGCTGGCAGGTGGGCAGCACTTCGGGAACGATGAACTTGTAGATGGTGCGGCGGTTGCTCGTGGCGGCGTCGCCGAGCGTTTGCGGCGAGGCTTGCGCGAGCGTTATCGTGCGGGTCGGATACGAGGTGTGAGCGGGGGCGCAGTTCAGGTAGAAGCGGGCGGGCCGCGCGGCCTCGTCGCTGCCGAAGGCGATGGCCTGCGCACCTTTGCCGATGTAGATCGCCTCTTCGTTGCGCACCGGATGCCGTGTGCCGTCCACCTCCACCCAGCCGTCGCCGCCGATGTTGATCGCGCCGAGTTCGCGCCGCTCCAGCAGATGGCTCACGCCGATCGCCTTGCCGAGCGAGCCGGGCACCTCGAGCGCGCGCGCCACCGGCAACACGCCGCCGACGATGATCCGGTCGATATGGCTATAGGTGAGCTTCAACGCATCGCGCTCGAATACCCGATCCACCAGAAATGCCTGGCGCAGCCCAGCGGTATCGAGGGTCTTCGCGTATTCGCTGTTGATGGCCTGTCTCACTTCCATTGCTCTGTCTCCGCTCGGTTGGGGCGCCCGGCCGTATTTGCGCGCGGCGCCGTTCTGGGCTCGACTGTAGCGCAGAAACAGGTTTTCGGAACAGTGGTCCGGAAACATTGTGAGGCCGCATCATGACTGGCAAGGGTTTCATGACGCACACGGGTAAACGATGAACGCAAATTACGCCAGAAACGGAACGGTGTTCCTATCGCGATGCTATATTGCGCCGAAAGGGAGCAGCCCGGCGCGAGAACGGGACATTACCCCGGGTGATCCACCCGATAACGGGACGCAAAGTCCATGGAGGAGGCATGAAGCTCAAGAAGACCATCGACCGCATTCCTGGCGGCCTGATGCTGGTGCCGTTGCTGCTCGGCGCTTGCGTTCACACGTTCGCTCCGGGCGCGGGCAAGTACTTCGGGTCGTTCAGCAACGGGTTGATTACCGGGACCGTGCCGATTCTGGCGGTGTGGTTCTTCTGCATGGGCGCGACCATCGATCTTCGCGCGACCGGCACCGTGCTGCGCAAATCGGGCACCCTGCTGGTCACGAAGATGGTCGTGGCGTGGATCGCGACGATCGTGGCGTCGCACTTCATTCCGATCGACGGCGTCAAGGCGGGGCTCTTTGCCGGCCTCTCGGTGCTGGCGATCACGACCTCGATGGACATGACCAACGGCGGTCTCTATGCGGCCGTGATGCAGCAATACGGGACGCGGGAAGAGGCGGGGGCGTTCGTGCTGATGTCGATCGAATCGGGGCCGCTCGTCAGCATGATCATTCTCGGCGCGACCGGCGTGGCGTTCTTCGAGCCGCGTCTGTTCGTCGGCGCGGTGCTGCCGTTTCTGATCGGCTTCGTGCTGGGTAATCTGGACGGCGACCTGCGCGAATTCTTCGGCCGTTGCGTGCATCCGCTGATTCCGTTCTTCGGCTTCGCGCTCGGTAACGGCATCGACCTCGGCGTGATCGCGAAAAGCGGCTTGCCGGGGATCGTGCTGGGCCTCGGCGTGATCGTGGTGACGGGCATTCCGCTGATTCTCGCGGACCGCTGGATTGCGGGCGGCAATGGCGCGGCGGGGCTGGCGGCTTCGTCGACGGCGGGGGCCGCGGTGGCGAATCCGGCGATCATCGGCGAGATGATTCCGAGTTTCAAGCCGCTGGTGCCGGCCGCGACCGCGATGGTGGCCACCGCCTGTCTCGTCACGGCGATTCTGGTGCCGATCCTCACGGCGCTCTGGGTGCGCCGGCATCATGCGCGCGACGCGTTGCGCGAGGAGTTCGCGGCGGCGAGCGCGCCGCCGCTCAACGAGCGGGACGTGCATGTGTAGGGCGGGGTGAAGGCGGCTCGTTTGCGTTCTCTAGTGGCGCAAGCGGGCCGCTGGTGTTTACGCGATTGGCCGTGTTTTGCAGCGCTTTCCGGCGCTGACAGGCTTTGACTCGCGCCTGCCTTTACCGCGCCAGCTTCGCCTCGAGCATCGCTTTCACGTCGGCCCATTCGTCGTCGATGATGCTAAAGCGCACCGAGTTGCGCCTGCGTCCGTCCGGCATGATGCGTTCGTGCCGGACCACGCCTTCCTGTCTGGCGCCGATGCGCAGGATCGCCGCGCGCGACTTGTCGTTGAGTTCGTCGGTGGTGAACTGCACGCGCACGCATTGCATCACGTCGATCGCGTGGCTCAGCAACAGGTATTTCGCCTCGGTGTTGACCGCCGAGCGCTGCACCGATTCGCTCAACCACGTATGGCCGATTTCGAGCTTGCGGTTGACCCGGTCGATTTTCCAGAAACGCGTGCTGCCGAGAATCGCACCGGTTTCGCGCCGGACGATCACGAACGGCATCACGGTGCCGGCCGCGCGGCCCTCGAGCGCGGTCGCGACATAGCCTTCGATGGTGCCGGGCCCCGGCACCACGGTCAGCTTCATGGTCCACAACTGCCCGTCGGCGGCGGCGTCGAGCAAGCCTTGCGCGTGTTCGCGCCGAAGCGGCCGAAGTTCCACGGTCTTGCCGGTCAGCGTGGGTTGCAGGAGTGGCAGGCTGGTGTCGTTCATGACAATAAAAAAGTCCGCGAGCGGCGGCTCGCGGACCCGGGGCAGAGACAAGGAAGTTCGTGGGAGGCGGCGAAAGCGCCGCCTGCGCGAACCTTATACCGCCATCACCGTGACCGACTTGGTGACCAGATAGCCTTCCATGGCTTCCGGCCCGCCTTCCGAACCGTAGCCCGAATCCTTCACGCCGCCAAACGGCATTTCCGCCGTCGGCGTGGCCGGCTGGTTGATCCACAGCATGCCGACTTCCAGTTCCTGCGACAGCTGATGCACGTTGGCGAACGACTTGGTGAACGCGTAACCGGCGAGACCGTACGGCAGACGGTTGGCTTCGGCGATCGCTTCTTCCAGCTTGTCGAAGCCGCGAATCGCGGCGATCGGGCCGAACGGCTCGTTGTTGAACACGTCGGCTTCGAGCGACACGTTGGTCAGCACGGTCGGCGCAAAGAAGTTACCCTCCGAACCGACGCGTTCGCCGCCCGTTTCGACCTTGGCGCCGGTCTTACGCGCGTCGTCGAGCACCTTGCTCATTGCCGTCAGACGGCGCGCGTTGGCGAGCGGCCCGAGGGTCGTGCCTTCGGCAAGCCCGTCGCCCAGCTTGAGGCTTTCAGCGTGCTTGACGAGCGCCGCGGCGAACTCTTCGCGGATGCTGTTGTGCACGAGAAAGCGCGTGGGCGAGATGCAGACCTGGCCGGCGTTGCGGAACTTCGCGCCGCCCGCGGCCTTCACGGCGAGCGCCACGTCGGCGTCTTCAGCCACGATGACGGGCGCATGACCGCCCAGCTCCATGGTTGCGCGCTTCATGTGCGCGCCGGCCAGTGCCGCCAGTTGCTTGCCGACCGGTGTCGAGCCGGTGAACGTGACCTTGCGGATCACCGGATGCGGAATCAGGTAGCTGGAGATTTCCGCCGGGTCGCCGAACACCAGGCCGACCGTGCCCGCCGGCACGCCGGCTTCGACGAAGGCCTGCAGCAGCGCTGCCGGCGATGCCGGGGTTTCTTCCGGCGCCTTGACGAGGAACGAGCAGCCGGATGCGAGCGCCGCGCTCAGCTTGCGCACGACCTGGTTGACCGGGAAATTCCACGGCGTGAAAGCGGCCACCGGGCCGATCGGTTCCTTCAACACCAGCTGCTGCGCAGCGAGGTTGCGCGAGGGCACGACGCGGCCATAGACGCGGCGGCCTTCGTCGGCAAACCATTCGATGATGTCCGCGGCCGACAGCACTTCGATGCGCGCTTCGGCAAACGGCTTGCCCTGTTCCTGCGTCATCAGGCGGCCGATGTCCGAGGCGCGCTCGCGCACCAGCGCGGCGGCGCGGCGCATGGTGTTGGCGCGGTCGTTGGCCGGCACCTTGCGCCAGGCTTCGAAGCCGCGCTGCGCGGCGGCCAGCGCCCGGTCCAGATCGGCAATGCCGGCGTGCGCCACTTTGCCGATGACCTGGCCGGTGGCCGGGTTGAGGACGTCGAGGGTTTTGCCGCTGGCGGCGTCGCACCACTCGCCGTTGATCAGAAGTCGGGTATCGGTATAGCTCGAGATGGCCATGCTGGGTTCCTGTATATGGGAAACGACAGGCTGCGCGATCGTGAATCATTGGATTGGATCCGCGCGGCCGGGGGTGGACTGCCGATACCAATCATCTTATCTGATTGTGCGAAATCGTACCGACGGCCGGCCAGACCGCGGCGCGCGGCATGCGTCTAGCGGCGGGCCCGATGCGCAGGCGGGAAAGTGCCCAATGCGGCGCTGCGCAAAGAAGCGTAGAGTCGAACAGCAGTGGCAGGAACCGGCGCGCACCCGCAGCCGTGGATGTTGCTCGAGGCAGGCGCAATGAGGCGCAGGCAGTACGCAAAGGCGGTGTTCAGGCAGTACGCAAAGGTGGTACGCGAAGCAGCGCGTAAGGCGACGTTCGCAGCGGCGAGCGAAGCCCGGCGAATGCAGCTCAATCAACCCAGATGCACACGAGGAATCGACATGCCAACCGGTACAGTGAAGTGGTTCAACGACGCGAAAGGCTTTGGCTTCATTACCCCCGACGACGGCGGTGAAGACCTGTTCGCGCACTTCTCGGAGATCCGCTCCGAGGGTTTCAAGTCCTTGCAGGAAAACCAGAAGGTCAGCTTTGAAATCAAGCAGGGGCCGAAGGGCAAACAGGCGGCGGATATCAAGCCGGTCTGAAGTCATGGGCCGGTTCGCGCGCGGCTCGCGTGCAGCCGGCCCGTGTTTCCTTAAGGTTTCCTTCAGCTTTGCTCCGTAGTATCTGCGCGATTGCCCGCCGCCCGGCGGGAAATAGTTCCGATAGTTTGTTGATAAAGAACTGAAAGCGCCGATACAAGGCTTGCCGGAGCATCCATGAAAACCCTGTTCTTGCAGGCGCCGTCGTACGACGGCTTCGATGGTGGCGCGGGTTCGCGCTATCAGGCCAAACGCGAAGTCCGCTCATTCTGGTATCCGACGTGGCTTGCGCAACCCGCCGCGCTGGTGCCGGACAGCCGCGTACTCGACGCGCCCGCGGACGGCCTGTCCGTCGAAGCATCGCTGCACATTGCGCAGCAATACGATCTGGTAGTGATCCACACCAGCACGCCGTCCTTTCCCACCGACGCGCTGTTCGCCGAAGACCTGAAGAAGCGCAAACCGTCGATATTGATCGGCATGGTGGGCGCGAAGGTCGCCGTCGATCCCCACAATTCGCTGACGGCCACTGAAGCGATCGATTTCGTGTGCCGCGAAGAGTTCGACATTACGTGTCAGGAAGTCGCCGAAGGCAAGCCATTGGCGCAGATCAAGGGCCTCAGCTATCGCGCCGCGGACGGCTCGATCGAGCACAACGAGGCGCGTCCGATCCTCGAGAACATGGACGAACTGCCGTTCGTGGCGCCCGTCTACAAGCGCGACCTGAAGATCGAGAACTACTTCATCGGCTACCTGAAGCACCCGTACGTGTCCATCTACACGGGCCGCGGCTGCCGCTCCAAATGCACCTTCTGCCTGTGGCCGCAGACCGTGGGCGGCCATCGTTACCGCACGCGCTCGGTGGAGAACGTGCTGGCCGAAGTGAAGTGGATTCGCGACAACATGCCTGAAGTCAAGGAGATCATGTTCGACGACGACACCTTCACCGACTTCAAGCCGCGCGTCGAGGAAATCGCCCGCGGTCTTGGGCAGCTGGGCGTGACGTGGTCGTGCAACGCGAAGGCGAACGTGCCGTACTCGACGCTGAAGATCATGAAGGAAAACGGCCTGCGCCTGCTGCTGGTCGGCTACGAGTCGGGCGACGACCAGATCCTGCTGAACATCAAGAAGGGTTTGCGCACGGACATCGCGCGCCGCTTCAGCGACGATTGCCGCAAACTCGGCATCAAGATTCACGGCACCTTCATTCTCGGTCTGCCGGGCGAGACGCAGGACACGATCCAGAAGACGATCGAGTACGCCAAGGAGATCAACCCGCACACCATTCAGGTGTCGCTCGCCGCGCCGTATCCGGGCACGACGCTGTACAACCAGGCGGTCGAAAACGGCTGGCTCGAAGAGAACAAGGTGATCAACCTGGTCAGCAAGTCGGGGGTGCAGCTCGCGGCGATCGGCTATCCGCATCTGTCGCGCGACGAGATCTACCATCAGCTCGAAAATTTCTACAAGCGTTTCTATTTCCGGCCCTCGAAGATCTGGGAAATCCTGCGCGAGATGCTCACGAGCTGGGACATGATGAAGCGGCGCCTGCGTGAAGGCGTCGAATTCTTCCGGTTCCTGCGCGCCCGCGAGGCGTGAGCGCCGTGCATCTGGTCGCCGTCACGCTGGCCTGCGCGTGTGCGGCGGCCGCGGTTCTCGGCATCGGCTATACCGCGCTCGCCGGCGCACTGATCGGGCGGTTCTTCGCCCGGGCGGTGTCCGAGCCGAGCGACTTCGTGCCGGTCACGATCGTCAAACCGCTGCACGGCACTGAGTGGGCGCTGCTCGACAATCTCTCCAGCTTCTGCCGGCAGGACTATCCGGGTCCGGTGCAGTTTCTGTTCGGCGTGCACGACCCGGCCGATCCCGCGCTGCAAACCGTCGAAGAGTTGCGGCGTCTCCATCCCGAAGCGCACATCACCATGGTGGCCGATACGCGTCTCTATGGGCCGAACCGCAAGATCAGCAACATCCTCAATATGCTGCCGCAGGCGCGTCACGACGTGCTCGTCTTCGCCGACAGCGACGTGAGCGTCGGTCCGGACTATCTGCGCAATGTGATCGGCGAATTGCAGAAGCCCGGTGTGGGGCTCGTCACCTGCGCGTATCGCGGACAGCCCGATCCCGGTTTCTGGCCGCGCCTGTCGGCCAAGGCGACCAACTACCAGTTTCTGCCGGGCGTCGTCACCGGCCTCGCGCTCGGGCTCGCACGCCCGTGTTTCGGCCAGACCATCGCGATGCGGCGCGATACGCTCGAGAACATCGGCGGCTTGACGCCGTTCGTGCGGCATCTGGCGGAAGATCACGCCATCGGTGAAGCGGTGCGCCTGAGTGGCGAGAAGGTGGTGATCCCGCCGTTTACCATTTCGCATGCCTGCGTCGAATCGAGCGCGGCGCAATTGATCGAGCATGAACTGCGCTGGAGCCGCACGATCCGCCGCATCGATCCGCTCGGCCATGTCGGCTCGGCGCTGGTTCATCCGTTCGCGTTCGCGCTGCTCGCGGTGATCTTTTCGGCGGGCAGCGGGTGGGCGTGGGGGCTCGCGCTGGCCGCCATGTGCGCGCGGTTCGCCCTGAAGCTGTTGTCCGATCGCGCGTTGAAGCAGGCGTATCGCGACCTGTGGCTGCTGCCATTATGGGATATCGTATCGTTTTCGATTTTCGTCGCGAGCTTCTGGTCGTCGCGGGTGATCTGGCGAGGCTTCAGCTTCAAGGTGGACGGCGACGGCCTGTTGACGGCGGCGCAGGACGAATGACGGATGAAGGGCAGCCAGGATCGGCAATGATGGGTCGTTTTTTTCAAACAGCTTTTGAACCCGGGGCAACGCGCCTGACGCTCACGCGCGAGGTGCCCGCGTGATGAAGCACCTCGGCCGCGTGGCCGCGCTGGCCGGCTTGCTGGTGTCGCTCTGGCTCGTCTGGCAGGACAATCCCGGCGCCGTGCTCGGCGCGCTACGCGCGGCCGGCGCCGGACTGCTGCTGGCCGCGCTCGCCCACGTGCTGCCGATGCTCGCCAATGCCTGCGACTGGCGTTTGCTGATTCGCGGCGCGAACCGTCCCGGCGTGTTGCAGATGCTGCACCTCGTGTGGGTGCGCGAATCGGTCAATAGCATGCTGCCGGTGGCGCGCATCGGCGGGGAAGTGGTGTCGTATCGCATGCTCAGGCGCTGGGGCGTGCGGCCGTCCACGGCGGTGGGCAGCATCATCGTCGATATGCAGCTCACGGTGATCAGCCAGTTGCTGTTCACGATGGTCGGCATCGGCTTCCTGTTCGCGCATGCGCATTCCGACACGCTGCGCCTTGCCGGGCAACTCGCGTGGGGCGTGGTGGTGCTCACGCCGCTCCTCGTGCTGTTCGCGCTCGTGCAGCACGCCAGTCCGTTCGAGCGCATCACCCGCACGCTCAATCATATGACGAGCGGCAAGCTTGCCGCGCTGGTCGGGCAGTCGGCGCAGATCGATCAGGCCATCAAGCTGATCTGGCGCCGGCGGGGCGCGGTGCTGCGCTATCTGTTCTTCTGGCAGCCGCTGCAGTGCTTCCTCACGTCGCTGGAAATCTGGCTGGCGCTGTACTTTCTCGGCGTGCATGTCACGCTCGTCGAAGCGGTGGTGATCGAGTCGCTGATCCAGGCGATCAGCAGCGCGGCCTTCTTCGTGCCGGGCGGGCTCGGCGTGCAGGAGGGCGGCTTCATTCTGATCGGCGGCGCGCTCGGCCTCGACCCCTCCACCTGTCTCGCGCTGGCCGGCGCGCGGCGCATTCGCGACCTCGTGATGTTCGTGCCGGGGCTGATCGCGTGGCAGTTCGCGGAGTCGTCGAATCGGGCGCCTCAGCGGGCCTTCGAGCGCTCGCCTTAGCCGGTTCGAACGGCGAGCGCCCAAGTTGGCGCGGCGAATGGACGAGCGCGGGGCCTCCGCCGCCCGGCCTAAGCCCGGCCGCAGTCTCCTCAGCTCACCTGTGCATAGGCGGGAAACGAGACCTCGACCGTGAGGCCCCGCTCGCCGATACCCGCGCCCAGTCGCAGGCTCGCACCGAAATGCTCGGCGATCCGCGCGACGATGGACAGCCCCAGGCCGCTGCCGGTGGCCTGAGTGCCGGTCGCGCGGAAAAAACGATTGGTCAGACGGTCGAGATCGTGCGGCGCAACGCCAGGGCCGTCGTCGCGCACGCTCACCCGCACGCGGTCTTCGGCATGCTGCACCGCGACTTCGATGCTGCCGCCGGCGCGCCCGTACTTGATCGCGTTATCGAGCAGATTGTCGAGCAGGATGCCGATCAGCACGGGCTCCGCGCTGATCTCCGCGCGCATGTCGCCCTTGAGCATCACGTGGATGTTCTTCTGCTGGGCATTGCGTTCGTTGGCGAGCAGCGCGTCTTTCGCCACCGCGGCGGGTTTGAGCGGCGCCGTCGACATTTTTTCGTGCGCGTCCAGCCGCGCGAGCAGCAGCAACTGCTCCGCGAGCCGCGCGCTGCGATCGACCCCTTGCACCACGCGCTCCATGGCGAGCCGCTGCCGCGCGCCGTCCATCTCGGCCAGCGCCACCTGTGCCTGCACCTTGATCGCGGCCAGCGGCGTTTTCAGCTCATGGGCGGCGTCGGCGGTGAACGCGCGCTCGCGCTCCAGCGAGTGCAGCAAGCGCGCCAGGAGCTGATTGATCGCGTCGACGAGCGGGCGCACCTCGGTCGGCGAGCGGCCGATATCCACCGGTTCGAGCCGGTTCACGCCGCGCGTACGGATCGCGCGCGACAGCACCCCGAGCGGCGCGAGGCTCCAGCCGATGCTCAGCCACACCAGCACCGCCAGCACGGGCAGCGCGATCAGCGTGGGGCGCGCGATCCGGCTCGCGACGCCGCTCACCAGGTCGCTGCGCGTGTTGGCGGGTTCGAAGACGCGCACGGTGTGGCCGAGCAGGGTGTCACGCAAGGTGAACGAGTGATACATCTGGCCGCCCAGCGTGATGTCCTGCGCGCCGCTCACGGCCGGCACCGGCAGATCCCACGCGTCGAGTGCATGCAATTGCGGGCTGCCCGCCAGCACTTCGCCGCGCGGGCCGCGCACCTGAAACAGTGCGTCGCGCGGCAGCGAGTCGTCGTCGTCGCTGTCGTTGGCGCCGGGCTCACCGCCTTTTTCTTCTTCGCGCACGTCGATGCGTGCGTTGGCGAGCGTGGTCAGATTGCGTTCATCGAGCAGCGCGAGTATCTGCGCGAGTTCGGCGAGCCGCGCCCCTTCCCATTCGCTCACTTCGCGTACGGCCTGACGATAGCTGGACACGAGCGCAATGCCCCACATCAGCACGATGCTGGCGAGAACCAGCAGCATGAGGCGCCGACGGATCGACGCGCCGATCATTCCTTCTCCACCACGTAGCCGATATTGCGCACGGTCTTGATCAGCTTCGCGCCGAGTTTCTTGCGCAGATTGGACACGTGCACCTCGATGGCGTTGCTCTCGATTTCCTCCTGCCAGCCATACAGGCTCTCTTCGAGACGCGAGCGCGACTGCGGAATGCCCTGGTTGGTCAGCAACTGCATGAGGATCGCCCATTCGCGCGAGGTGACCGGCACGCGCTTCGTGCCCACTTCGACGGTTTGCGCGGTCGGATTGATGGTCAGGTCCTGATAGCGGATCTGCTCGACGCTGCGGCCTTGCGCGCGGCGCAGCAAGGCCCGGCAGCGGGCGATCAGTTCCGTCAGATCGAATGGCTTGCCCATGTAGTCGTCGGCGCCCGCTTCGAGGCCGCCGACCCGGTCGACCACCGTGCCCCGGGCGGTCAGCACCAGCACCGGCACGTCCTTACCCGAATCGCGCAGCCGTTTCAGCAGTTCCGTGCCCGATACGCGAGGTAAACCGAGATCGAGCACCACCAGCGCATACGCGGTGGTGTCGAGCGCGAGACCGGCCTTGTGGCCGTCGCGGGCCCAGTCGACTGTGAAGCCGGCTTGACGCAGTCCCGCTTCGACACCGCAGCCGATCAGGTCGTCGTCTTCTACGAGGAGTACACGCATAGCTCCGTTGATTCCATTCGATGATTTTTGCATGGCGGCCGGCAGGGTGGGGCAAGGGCCGAACCGCAACCCAAAGCTTACCCATGCCGTCCCTAACCCGCTTTATACGCCTTCTTTCTTAAGGTTTCCTTCAGCTTGACTCGCTACTATCGGCCCTCAACAGATCAGGGTCGCAGCGCCATTGCGGGCAGGCGGCGTCGGGTCTGTCCTCACATCATTGCAGTTCAATCGTAAGCATATCGATGAGATGCACAGTCGGTGCTGGTTGAGACCGACTGCTCGCGCCGGTGCAAGGCGTCGTGCATTTCGTCAGGCAACCAGACTCCGTCATGAAGCCAGTCACCGTCGACATGCTGCGCGCCCACCTGATGGTGGCTTCGCTCACGGCCATGGGCGCCGAGGTGCTGGTATGCCTCGGACTGCTGTTGCTGCCGGTTTCCCGGTACGCCTTCGGTTCAACGTCGTTCCGCTTGCTGGCCGTCGCGGTGATCGTCAGCGGCGTGATCGTGACGCGCCACGTCGCCCATCTCGCCTTCGAATTCGCGCTGCGAGGACATTACGCATCAGGCGGCGGCCGGCCCGCGCAGTCTGTCGCGATCGCCTCGAACTGTCCGCGGCGTTGGCTCGTGATTCTGCATCTGCGCCTGGCAGGCAGACCGTTCGAGCTCGCTGAGCACTGACGGCATTGGACGATGGCGGCGCACGCATTGACGGCATGCCAATGGCTTCTGTTCACCGGCTGCGCCGGCGCGTCGCTTTATGCGTTGTTCGCGGCAGTCGCGATGCCGTTTTTCGCCACGCGTGGCGTAGCGGGTAGTCCCGCTCAGCGCGCCTTGCGAAACTCTCCCGCGCCGCATCCTTTCTCGCACGTCGGGGTTAGCGTGCTCAAGCCGCTGTGCGGCGCCGAGCCGCGGCTCTACGAAAATCTGCAGACCTTCTGCGAGCAGCGCCATCGCTATTTCCAGCTCGTGCTCGGCGTGTCTTCGCCGGACGATCCCGCCATTGCCGTCGTCCGCCGTCTGCAGGCGGCTTATCCATTGCACGACATCGAACTCGCGATCGACACGCGCGTGCACGGCAGCAATCTCAAGGTCAGCAACCTGATCAACATGGCGGAGCGGGCTCGCCATGACGTGATCGTGATTGCCGACAGCGACATCGCCGTCGAAGCCGATTATCTCGACAGCGTGGCCGCGCCGCTCGCGGATCCGCGCGTCGGCGTGGTCACGTGTCTTTACGTGGCGCAAGGGGTTGGCGGCTTCTGGCCGCGCGTCGGCGCGCTCTTCATCAACGAATGGTTCGCGCCGTCGGTGCGCGTCGCGCACGCGGCCGGCTCGCGCCGCTTCGGCTTCGGTGCGACGCTCGCGTTGCGGCGCGCGACGCTCGAGCGCATCGGCGGTTTCGAGGCGCTGAAAAACTGTCTCGCGGACGATTACTGGCTGGCCGAACACGTACGCGCGCTCGGCCTGCAAACGGTGCTCTCGCGCGTGATCGTCGCGACCGACGTGATCGAGCCGACCTTTTCCGCCCTATGGCAGCGCGAAACGCGCTGGCTGCGCACGATCCGCTCGGTGAATCCACTGGGCTTCGCCTTCCTCTTCATCACCTTTCCCACCCCCTGGCTGCTGATCGGCGCGTGGCTCAGCGCCGGCCCCGCGGGCAATGGGGCCGACGCGTTCCACCCGTGGGCCGCGCTCACGAGCGCCACCGGCACGGCGCTCGGACTGGCTGCGCGTTTGCTGATGCATTGGCGCTCCGCGCGCCATGGGCGTACCTTCTGGCGCGATCTGCCGCTCGTGCCGCTGCGTGACGCGCTGCTGGCGTTGCAATGGCTGGCCGGCGCATTCGGCTCGCATGTGATGTGGCGCGGCGCGCGGGTCCCCGTGGAGAGCGCCACGTCGACGGCGCCACGAAAAGGCGCGCTGAACGTGATGGATGTCATGGAAGCGTCCGATGGCGGCTAGACCACGCGGACTGATCGTGACCGCCGACGATTTCGGCCTGCACACGCGGGTGAATGAGGCGGTCGAGCGCGCGCATCGCGACGGCGTGCTGCGCGCCGCGAGCCTGATGATCGGCGCGCCGGCCGCAGGCGACGCGGTGGCGCGCGCGCGGGCCTTGCCGCAGCTGCGGGTCGGTCTGCATCTGGTGCTGGCCGACGGCGACGCGATCGCGCCGCGCGAGCGGATTGCGGCACTGGTCGACGAGCATGGCCGCTTCGGCAGCAACATGGTGCGCGACGGGGCGAGGTTCTTTTTCCTGCCGCATGTGCGCAGGCAGCTTGCGCGGGAGATTCGCGCGCAGTTCGAGGCTTTCGCGAAAACCGGCTTGAGCCTCGATCATGTCAACACCCACAAGCATTTTCATTTGCACCCGACGGTGCTCGGCCTGATTCTGGAGATCGGCCGCGAGTACGGGATGAAGGCCATGCGCTTGCCGTTCGAAGCGAACGCGCCGCGCTGGTTGCGGCCGTGGATCGCGCGGGTCGAGGCGCGTCTGGATCGCGCGGGCATCGCGCATAACGATTACGTGGTGGGGATCGCGCAGAGCGGCCGGATGGACGAAGCGGCGTGGCTTGCGGCGCTCGCCGATCTGCCTCACGGCGTGGGGGAGATTTATTGCCATCCCGCGGTGGCGGGGGAACGGGCGTTGAGCGACGGCATGCGGGATTACCGGCATGAGGCGGAGCTGCAGGCGCTGTTGTCGGCAAAGGTCGCCACGGCGATTCGCCGCGCCGGGGTGCGGCTCGGCGGCTTTGGCGACGTGTTGGCGCGCTAGCGGAACACCGGTTCGCCCGCTTGCACGATATCGTGCCGTTTTGCCGCGCGCGTGGCCGAAGTGTCTCCGAAATGTGCGATGAAATACTGAATTTGCTCGAGGTTCATGGAGCGCGGAAACGGGCGC
This sequence comes from Paraburkholderia aromaticivorans, assembly GCF_002278075.1. Classification (NCBI taxonomy): domain Bacteria; kingdom Pseudomonadati; phylum Pseudomonadota; class Betaproteobacteria; order Burkholderiales; family Burkholderiaceae; genus Paraburkholderia; species Paraburkholderia aromaticivorans. The sequence continues at coordinate 3,146,176 of NZ_CP022989.1, forward strand.
GGGGCGCGCGAAACGCGGCGCCTGACCGGCGCGCGCCGCGCCCTTGGGGCAGCCCGCGCGGCGGGGCTCGGCGCATCGTCGCGAGCGTGTCTCTTTACGCTGCTACAATCTCGTCTTTCTCGATCGATTGTGCGCTATGGGTTTCGAACAACTCGCTGAACTGAAGAAGCAACTGGCCGCGGCTCGCGGCGAGGCTGCGCCCGCCGCCAGGTCCGGCGCCAAGCCTGCTTCGAAGGACGCTTCCAAGCCGGCTTCGAAAGATGCTTCCAAGCCGGGCGCGAGGCCTGCCCGCAAGCCCGCGCCGCCGCGCCGTGCCGCGCCCGCAGCCGGGTCCGGCGCCAAGCCGGCCGCGGACGCCAGGCCGGCCGTGGATGCGAAGCCGGCCGTGGATGCGAAGCCGGTTGACCCGGTGGTGAAATCGATCGGGCGGCTGCAGAAGCGCTTCCCCGTTGCTTTCCCCAAGAATCCGGCGCCCAAGCTGCCGCTGAAGGTCGGTATTTTTGAAGACCTCATGGTGCACGCGAAAGAACTGTCGCTGAGCGAAACCGAATTGCGCGACGCGATCAAGACGTGGTGCCGTGGCAGCCGCTACTGGAAATGTCTCGTCGAAGGCGCGGCTCGCGTCGACCTGACGGGCGCCGAGGCGGGCAAGGTCACGGCGCAGGAAGCGGCCGGCGCGCAGCGTCTGCAGGCGCATCGGGCAGGCAAGGGCGCGAAGGCGGCCGGCGCGGCGAGTGTAACGGCAAATTCAACTGCAAGCGCAACTGCAAATGCGGGCGCCGAGGCAGCCACGCAAGCCACCACCGGGGCAGCGCAAGCGCAGGCCGAAGCGCCTAATGCTCCGGCCGAGGCAGCCGTTGTGTCAGCAGCCGCAGCGGCCTCCCAAGGCGGCGAAGCGGGCAATCCGCAAGCCGGCTCGGCGGATACGCCGGCTGAGCGCGTCACCGCGGAGCAAACCGCTCACGAAGCCGCTCACGAAGCCGCCGCGGAACCGGCCAGCACGCCAGCCCCCCGCGAAGCGTAAAACCCGCCACCCCGGCCTAGGGGTGGCCGCCTTGCCGCGCCGCAGCCCCTAGCCGGCTGCGCACGAAGCCGACGTGTTCGCGCAGCACATAGAACGCGTCGGCGTAAGCGAGCGGCATGCGCAGCCGATTCAACGAATCCTCGATCTGATCCAACTCCGCGAAGAGCCGCCTGCGCTCCTCGTCGGTCGAATCGGCGAGCGCGCCGCGTTCGATCGCAATCAGCGAACCATAATAGCGATAGATGCGCGAGCGCACCCGCCAACGGTAGAGCGCCGGAATCAGGCGCATGGCCGGGAACAGCAGCACTGCCATCGGCAGCAGCAGAACGAGCGTGCGGTCGCCGATGCTCGCCAGCCAGAAAGGCAGCATGCGGTAGAGAAAGCTCTTGCCCGTCCTGTAATAGCGCTGCGCGTCCTCGCTGATCTGATAGTCGCGCGCGACCGGACTCGGGAACTGCCCCGCGCGCTGCAATAGCCCCGGCATGCCATGCACTTCCTGCGCTGCTTCGATCAGCAGGTCGGAGATGGCCGGATGCAGCGTGTTGCGGGCCACCAGTTCGACGGTCGGGCTGATCAGATGCACCGTTTCAGGCGGAATCCTGCGCTTCAGATCCAGCACGCCGGCCGGCAGGTCGATCTCGTCCAGATACGGAAAGAGCCGCGCATAGGCGCTTGCCTCGGCGAAGTTCATGACCGACACGCCGGGCACCCTGAGCAGGCGCAGCATCAGGCCGCGAGTCGCGGAATCGCCGTTCAGGATCGCCGCGTCCACTTCGCCCGTGACCAACTGCGTGGCGGCCTGCAAGCCGTCGGTCGGGACCAGTACGGTGCTGCCGCCCGGCTCGATGCCATTGGCATCGAGCAGTTTGAGCGCGAGGAGCCGCGTGCCGCTGCCTTCGCGGCCCACCGCGATCCGTTTGCCTTCCAGTTGCGACAACTGGCTCAGGCCCGTGCCGCGATAGAACACCACCACCGGGATATAGAACACGCTGCCGAGCGATATCAGCGACGACGTATTCAGGCCGTCGGCCGCGCCGCCTTGCACTAGGGCGATGTCGACGTGCTGCTTCGGATCCAGCAGACGGTGCAGGTTCTGCACGGAGCCGTCGGACTCCTGCACGTTCAGCTTGATGCCATTGCGAGCAAGGATTGTCCTGTATTGATTCGCGGCGACGAAGAACGAGCTGTCGTGCGGGCCGGCGCTCATGGTGATCGTTCTGGGCGGCGCCGGATCGATCACCCACACGATCAGCGTGACCATGAGCGCGATGACCGCGGCCACGGCGATATAAGGCACCATGTGATCGCGCCACTCGGCATGGGGTGGTTCGCCGGAGAACTGCGGGGGACGCGGGCGCTGCGCTTTCATGGATACTCCATGCCGGGAGCCGGGATGATTGCATTGTCCACTGTCCGCGGGGCGTTTGCCGTCGGCAGTTTGCTCTATTGACCGGGTGCGCGCGCGGTTTGCGCTGTGCGGTGATGCGCATGGGTTCGACGGGAGCGGGGCGGCCCATGCCAGGCGTTCAAGGAGCGGGCGCGGCGCGCGTAGCGGGTCGCTGAAGTGCGCGGCATAACGGGCGCCTCGGCAGGTGGAATACGCCGTGACCGTGGCATAATCCGCGACAGCTTTCCTTCTGTCGCGGGCGCATCGTGAGTCGTTTCTATCGGAAGATCGGCAGTTGGCTGGGATTGTTCGCGATCCTGATGGCCACGCTTGCCCCGACGATCTCGCATACGCTCGCCACCCGCGGCGATGAAGGCGCCATGTCGGGCGAGCATTGCGATATGCCGTCGATGGCGTCCATGGGTTCGATGGACTCCATGCCCGCGATGAATGCGCCGCATGCGATGCCCGCGATGCAGGAAGACGCACCGCATGCGTCATCGCTCACATCCAGCCCGCCCGACCAAACCGGCAACGACCCCACGCACCACACCGCCATGTCCGATGGCGACGCCTGCGGCTATTGCAGCCTGCTTGCCCACATGCCCGTCGTGCCGAGCGTCGAGGGGCTGTTCGTCGTCACCGTCCGTACGTTGCAGCACACCGTCGCGACGCGCTTCGAGAGCGTGCGCCGTGTCGAACCGCTCACCTTCGCGCAGCCCCGCGCTCCTCCGTTCGCATCCTGATCCGAGTCATCACGCGCGATGCATCGAGTGCATCGCCGTGGCCGCCGCACGTCTTCACCAAGCGTGCGCGCCGGCCTTGTTACGACCCATCAAACAGGATGAATCATGTTTACCCAGACAACGCGCAGCGGGAAACCGCCGCGCGCGACGGCGCTCGTCGCGGCCGCCAGCGTTTTGTTGTGTGCGCCTTCGCTCGCCGGTGCCCACGCGATTGCGGGCAATCGCATTTTCCCCTCGACGATGGCCGTCGACGACCCCGGCGTCGGCGACGAGGCCAACCTTGAATTCGGCCATCAACGCGTGGCGGGCGAGAACGGCGACCAGAGCATCAACACCTTCGACTTCGAGTACGACAAGCTGATCACGCCGCGGCTCGCGCTCTCCGTGGACGGCAGCTATGCGATGCAAAACAATCCGCGGGCGCGCGGCTTCGACAATTTCGGCGTGGGCCTGAAGTACCTGCTGTACGTCAACGACGCGCACGAGTTCATGACCTCGATCGGCGTGAATGCCGAACTCGGCGGCACGGGCAGCCGCGCGATCGCCGACAACTTCTCGACAATCTCGCCCACCGTGTACGCCGGCAAGGGCATGGGCGATCTGCCCGAGGCGCTCGCGTATCTGCGCCCGCTCGCCATCACGGGTGAAGCGGGGCCGGCGCTGACGACCGGCGCGGGACAGCCGAACGCATTCAACTACGGCTTCACGGTGCAATACAGCTTGCCGTATCTGCAGCAGCACGTGCGCGATGTCGGTCTGCCGCGGCCGTTCGCGAATCTGATTCCGCTGGTGGAGATTCCGCTGTCGCGCAGCCAGGGGCAGACGACCGGCACGGTCAATCCGGGTTTTATCTGGATCAATCGTTATGGGCAGTTCGGCGTGGAGGCGCAGATCCCCATCAATCGTGCGAGCGGCTCGCACGTGGGCATTCTGGTTCAGACGCATATCTTCTTCGACGATGTCGCGCCGACGACGATCGGCAAACCTCTATTCCAGTAAAAGCAGAGGCTCATAATGAATATGAAAAACACGCTCAGAAACCCGCGTCGCAGCGGTATGCGCGCAGCCATAAAACTGGCGGCGCTGCTCGCCGGTTTCGCGGTGGCGAGTCTTGCCTTCGCCCATGTCTTCCCGCAGAAGCAGGAGCCGGGAGCGGGCGCGACGGTGGCTTCGCCCGCGCAGGTGCGGGTGACTTTCGACGGGCCGCTCGAAGCGGCGTTCAGTACGCTGACGGTGACCGACGCGAGCGGCAAGCAGGTCAACACGCAGAAAGCCGCGGTCGACGAACATCAACCGGCGCAGATCGCCGTGCCGTTGCCGCCGCTCGCCGCGGGTCACTACACGGTGCATTGGGTGGCCGTCGCTTCGGACGGACATCGCACGCACGGCGACTATGCGTTCAACGTGAAGTAGCCGCCAGCGCGCACACGCTGCGCCATCCATCGCGCGATGGCGCAGCGCCTGAAAAGGTCTATCATCGACGACACGCAACGCGCGCCCGGCTGTGCAACGCAGCGGCCTTTCGGCTTGCGGGAGAAGACCACATGGCGGAGTTCGTGAAGGCGTTCCCCAGCGCGGCCGTCGGCCACCATCGAAGGCGCGTCGTCTGGCTGTACGCGTCACTGCTGGCATTCAACGTCGCCGCCTGGGCCGCCGCTTTCATCGCGTTTCGCGGCTATCCGCTGTTGATGGGCTCCTGTCTGCTCGCTTACTCGTTCGGCCTGCGGCACGCGGTGGATGCGGACCACATCGCCGCCATCGACAACGTGACGCGCAAGCTCATGCAGTGCGGCGAGCGCCCGCTGACGGCAGGGCTGATGTTCTCGCTCGGCCATTCCACCATCGTCGTACTGGCGACACTCGGCATTGCCGTCTCCGCGATGGCACTGCAATCGCGCCTGAGCGGATTCAGGGAAACGGGCGCGCTGATCGGCACGCTGGTGTCGACGTTCTTCCTGTTCGCCATCGCATTGCTGAACCTCGTCGTGCTGCGCTCCGCGCTGCAAGCGTTGCGGCGGGTGCGCCGTGGCGAGCGTTGCGTCGACGAAGACCTCGACCTGCTGCTCGCCAATCGCGGCTTTCTCTCGCGCCTGTTCCGGCCGCTGTTGCGCCTCATTACGCGCAGCTGGCACATGTACCCGCTGGGGTTTCTGTTCGGACTCGGTTTCGATACCGCAACCGAAGTCGGCGTGCTCGGCATCTCCGCGGCGGGCGCCGCGCAAGGCATGCCGGTCTGGTCGATTCTCGTGTTTGCGGTGCTGTTTACGGCAGGCATGGCGCTGATCGACACCACCGACAACATCCTCATGCTGGGCGCCTACGGTTGGGCCTTCGTCAAGCCCGTGCGCAAGCTGTACTACAACCTCACGATCACGGCGATGTCGGTGCTGGTGGCGCTGCTGGTCGGCAGCATAGAAGGTCTCGCGCTGGCGGCCGACAAGCTGCATCTGAGTGGCGGATTCTGGCAGACGGTGGCGGTTCTCAACGATCACTTCGGCATACTCGGCTATGCGATCGTCGGCGTGTTCGCGGGCGCATGGATCCTGTCCGCGGCGGTCTACAAATGGCAGCGCCTGGATGAAGTGGAAATCCGTTCGTGATTGCGGCGCTATTGCACTTGAAGGGGCAGTACGTTCCAGGGCTATCGTCAGAGAATTGAACGGCGCGCGCAACCGTTATCGCAGGGCGCGAAGTCGCGTGGGCAAGCCATGAAAGCTGGGTTATTCCGTATCGCTGACCTATACTCGAAAAAGTTTTTCGGGCTCATCGCGGTGGGCATCACTCGAACTAAAACATGCAGCAAATCCGATCTTTTTTTGGCCGCCCTCGCGCGGATTTCTTCCGATCGCTTGCTGGAAACGTGACTGCCGTGCACGCTCGCCACGTATCTTTTGCCTGCACCAAAAAGAACGTGAACGCAGTGGAGACACATCATGGCAGAAGCAGACAACGTCCCCTATGGGCGTAAGACTCAGCACGCGCCGGCTCTGAAGGAAGTGCACATCATCTGGATTACCGCGGGCCTCGGCTGCGACGGCGATTCGGTATCGATCACCGCGGCGACCCAGCCGAGCATCGAGGACGTGATTCTCGGCGCGATTCCGGGTTTGCCGAAAGTGCATTTACACAATCCGGTGCTGGCGTATGAGAACGGCGACGAGTTTCTGAAACCGTTTCATCAGGCCGCGCGTGGCGAACTGGAAGACTTCGTGCTGGTGATGGAAGGCTCGATTCCCAACGAGCGCATCAATCGCGAGGGGTATTGGGCCGCGTTGGGCACCGACCCCGATACGGGCGACCCGATCACGATTCCGCAATGGCTCGACCGGCTCGCGCCACGCGCGCTGGCGGTGGTCGGCGCGGGCACCTGCGCGACCTATGGCGGCATTCACGCGATGCAAGGCAACCCGACCGGCTGCATGGGCCTTGCCGATTATCTCGGCTGGGACTGGAAGTCGAAAGCGGGTCTGCCGATCGTCAACGTGCCGGGATGTCCGGTGCAGCCGGACAACTTCATGGAAACGCTGCTCTATCTGCTGTATCAACTCGCGGGCCTCGCGCCGATGATTCCACTGGACGACGCGTTGCGGCCGAAGTGGCTATTCACCCGCACCGTGCACGACGGTTGCGACCGCGCCGGTTCGTACGAGCAGGCGATCTTCGCGACCGAATACGGCAGCCCCAATTGCATCGTCAAGCTCGGCTGCTGGGGGCCGGTCGTGCAATGCAACGTGCCCAAACGCGGCTGGATGGCGGGCATGGGCGGTTGTCCGAACGTAGGCGGGATCTGCATCGGCTGCACCATGCCGGGCTTTCCGGACAAGTTCATGCCGTTCATGGACGAGCCGCCCGGCGCGGTGTTGTCGTCGAATCTGATCAGGAGTTATGGCCCGCTGATTCGCAGCTTGCGCAAGCTGACCAGGAACACGCTCAACGACGAGCCGAAATGGCGTCACAACCGTTCAGAACTCACCACGGGTTACCGTCGCTGACCGGGCGCAGCGCGTAGACAGTGTCGTCAGCATCGTCTGCAGGGAGAAGGTCATGGCCGTGAGCACCGCACCTGAAGCGACCTCCAGCACCCAGCCAGCGCCGGGCAAGCTGGTCGAAATGAATTGGGATCCGATTACGCGGATCGTCGGCAGTCTGGGGATTTATACCAAGATCGATTTTGCGAACCGCCGGGTGGCGGAGTGCTACAGCACGTCGTCGATCTTTCGCGGCTACAGCATTTTCATGAAGGGCAAGGACCCGCGCGACGCGCATTTCATCACGAGCCGCATTTGCGGCATCTGCGGCGACAATCACGCCACCTGCTCGGTCTACGCGCAGAACATGGCTTACGGCGTGAAGCCGCCGCCGATCGCCGAGTGGATCGTCAACCTCGGCGAAGCGGCCGAATACATGTTCGATCACAACATCTTCCAGGACAACCTGGTGGGCGTGGACTTCTGCGAGACGATGGTCAAGGAGACCAATCCGGGCGTGTGGGCCAAGGCGCAGAAAACGCCCGCGCCGAACGCGGACAAGCACGGCTATCAAACCATCGCGCAGATCATGAGCGCGCTCAATCCGTTTACCGGCGAGTTCTACCGCGAAACGCTGATGGTGAGCCGCTACACGCGCGAAATGTTCTGCCTGATGGAAGGGCGCCACGTGCACCCGTCGACGCTTTATCCCGGCGGCGTGGGCACCGTGCCCACCATTCAGCTCTTCACCGACTACATCACGCGTTTGATGAGATACGTGGAGTTCATGAAGAAGGTCGTGCCGTTGCACGACGATCTGTTCGACTTCTTCTACGAGGCCTTGCCCGGCTACGAGGAAGTGGGGCGGCGCCGTGTCCTGCTCGGCTGCTGGGGCTCGTTTCAGGACCCGAACGTGTGCGACTACAACTACAACACCATGACGCAATGGGGCCGCGGCATGTTCGTCACGCCGGGCGTGGTGGTGGACGGCGAACTGGTCACGACCGACCTCGTCGACATCAACCTGAATATCCGCATCCTGCTCGGCAGTTCCTATTACGACGACTGGGATCACGAAGAGACCTTCGTAAAGAACGACCCGCTCGGCAATCCGGTGGACCGTAAGCATCCGTGGAATCAGACCACGCTGCCGCATCCGCAGAAGCGCAAATTCGACGGCAATTACACGTGGGTCATGTCGCCGCGCTGGCTCGACACACGCACGGGCGACCACCTCGCGCTCGACACCGGCGGCGGCCCGATTGCGCGCCTGTGGGCCACGGCGTTGGCGGGGCTGGTCGATATCGGCTATATCAAGGCGACCGGCCACAGCGTGAAGATCTATTTGCCGAAGACCGCGCTCAAGCCCGAGGTGGAATTCGAATGGAAGATTCCGAAGTGGAGTAACGCGCTCGAACGCAATCGCGCGCGCACCTATTTTCAGGCTTATTCCGCCGCGGCGGCATTGTATTTCGCCGAGCAGGCGCTCGCCGAATTGCACGCGGGCCGCACGCGCACCTTCAGCGATTTCACGGTGCCCGAAGAAGGCATCGGCTGCGGTTTCCATGAGGCGGTGCGTGGCGTGCTCTCGCATCATCTCGTAATTCGCGACGGCAAGATCGCCAATTATCATCCGTATCCGCCTACGCCGTGGAACGCCAATCCGCGCGATATCTACGGCACGCCCGGACCCTATGAGGACGCGGTGCAGAACACGCCGATCTTCGAAGAAAACGGGCCCGACCGATTCAAGGGCATCGACATCATGCGCGCGGTGCGCAGCTTCGATCCCTGCCTGCCGTGCGGCGTGCATATGTACGTGGGCAACGGCAGGACGATCGACACTTCGCATTCGCCGACCTTCGGCGTGATGCAGGGAGCGCACAGATGAGCGAGCAGTGCGCGGTGGCCGCCCAGCAACGCCGCATCGAGGAACTGATTGCGGCGCTGGAAGCGCTCGACGATCCGCCCGCGCGCGCGAGCGCTCAGGAACTGCTGCAGGTGGTGCTCGATCTGCACACGAACGGGCTCGCGCGTCTGATGGAAATCGTTTCCTCTGCGGGCGCGCTGGACAATGCCATGATCGAAGCGTTCGAGCGCGATGCGGGCGTCTCGGCAATGCTGCTGCTGCACGGTTTGCATCCGCAGGCGTTGCCGACGCGCGTGGCGCGCGCGGTGGAGAAGTTGCGGCCGCTGCTCGGCGTGCAGGGCGTCCGGATCGAACTGCTCGACGCCGCGGAAGAAGCGGTGCGCGTGAAAGTATCGGGCCGCCTGGAGGGCCCGCACAACTCGGTCGGCGAATTGCAGCAGGTAATCGAGCATGCCCTTTTCGAAGCGGCGCCCGAGGCAATACGCGTCGACATTGCAGGGTTGCAGGACGTCAACGTGCATGAGCTGCGTTTCGTGCCTGGTGGACAGACAGGACCCGCAGAACCCGCAGTACCCGCAGTACCCGCAGTACCCGCAGTACCCGCAGGACGCACCGAGGTTGCCAGCCGGACCGAGGCCGGCACGCAATGATGCCGGCCGCGACGGCGCGCGGCTGGGTCGCGGGCGTGCGCCATTTCGTGCGCCAGGCCGGCGACACGCATTGCGAGCTATGCGGCGCGCTGCTGCTGGCCGACCATCCTCATCTGTTCGAAACCGCGCAGCGGCGACTGTATTGCTGCTGCCGGACCTGCGCGCTGTTGTTCGGCAGTCAGCAGAACGCGCGCTATCGCCCTGTGCCGCGCGACGCGCATTATCTCGACGGCTTCCGCATGAGCGATGCGCAGTGGGACGCGCTGGCGATACCCATCGACATCGCGTTCTTCTTTCACGACAGTTCGGCGCAGCGCATCGTCGCGCTGTATCCCGGACCGGCGGGCGGCACGCAGTCGCTGCTGGAGCTACGGGCGTGGGACGAACTCGTCGCCGGCAATCCGTGGCTCGCGCAACTGGAGCCCGACGTCGAAGCGCTGCTCGTGAACCGCAGCGCAGGCGCGCGCGAGTATTACCGCGTGCCGATCGACCAATGCTACGCACTGACCGGCGTGATTCGCGCGCGCTGGCGCGGGGTCTCGGGCGGCCGGCAGGCGTGGGACTCGATTCATCGTTGCTTCGCGGCGCTCAAGGCGCATGGCCGCGTGCCGGAGGGTTTGCTCCATGCCTGATCTCGAATTCACTGTCGAGTCGGCGGAAGTGGTGCGGCTCGCCGCTGCACCGCTGCTGATGTTCAAGCTGCGTATCGTAGATACGTCCGCGGACCGGTCGGCGCGCGGCGAGATCGCCAGCATCACGTTGCAATGCCAGATCCAGATCGAGGCCACCAGGCGCCGCTACACGCCGGCGGAGCAGTATGGCCTCGAAGACCTGTTCGGCAGTCCACCGCGCTGGGGCGAGACGTTACGCACGCTGCTGTGGACGCATACGTCGGCGGTGGCGCCGCCCTTTACCGGCGAATGCACGCTCGATCTGCCCGTGCCGTGCAGCTACGACTTCAACGTAGCCGCCACCCGTTATTTTCACGGACTCGAAGACGGCGAGATTCCGCTGATGCTGCAGTTCAGCGGCACGGTGTTCTATCGCGAGGGCGACGGCGCGTTGCAGGTCGCGCCGATTCCGTGGCACAAGGAGGCGGCGTACCGGCTGCCGGTGGCGTTGTGGCGCGAGATGATGGCGCGCTATTACCCGAACGGCACGTGGCTATGTTTGCATCGCGACGTGTTCGATCGCCTGTCGCGCTTTAAAACCCGGCAGGGGCTCACGAGTTGGGAGCAGGCGATCAGCAGCCTGCTCGACAAGCTCGAGGAGGACATATCGTGAACGCGGTGCAAAGCGTGGTGCAGGCGGTGCTGTACGAAGGCTACATGCTGTATCCGTACCGGCCGACTTCCGTGAAGAACCGGCAACGCTGGACTTTCGGCGGCGTTTATCCGCGCGCTTATGCGGAGGCGTCGGGCAGTGATCCGTGGGTGACGCAGAGCGAGTGTCTCCTGCGGGGCGACGAACAGACGCGCGTGGCGGTGCGGCCCGGTCTCCTGCAGGTGATCGAGCGTACCGTGCTGGCGCTCCCGGAGAGCGCCGCCGTGCGGCCGGAGCCGGGCGAGCCGGTGTGGCGCACGGTGCCCGTGCTCGAGATCGACGAGCGGCGCTATACGCCGTGGCAGGAAGCGGCTGAACGGCACATTGCGTTGCCCGTGCTCGCGCTGGGCGAATTGCTGCAAGCCCCGCGCGACATTCCCTTCGCATTCGATGCCGGCAACGAACTCGAACTGCTGGCGGACCGGCACGGCACGCTGCGCGGCGCGTTGCGCCGCACGCGCGCGTCTCTGCAGGGCCGTGTCGAAATGAGCGCGGCGAGCGTGACGGGCGGCGTCTACCGGTTGAAGGTGCGGATCGTCAACGAGACGCCGCTCGATCATGCGCGCAGTCTCACGCGCGAGGCCGCTTCGCTCTATGCGCTGGTGTCGTGCCACACCGTGCTGAGCGTCGAGCGCGGCACATGGATCTCGTCGATCGATCCACCCGACGAGCTCGCGGCGGCGTGCGCCGCGTGCCGCAATATCGGCGTGTGGCCGGTGCTGGTCGGCGATGAACAGCAGCCCGACACCATGCTGGCCTCGCCGATCATTCTGTACGATTTTCCGCAGATCGCGCCCGAAAGCGCCGGCGATCTGTTCGACGCAACGGAGATCGACGAGATTCTCACGCTGCGCATTCTCACCATGACGGACGAAGAAAAGCGCGAGATGATCGCCACCGACGAGCGCGCCCGCGCGTTGCTCGCGCGCACCGAAGGTCTCGGCGCCGGGCAGATGCAGAAGCTGCACGGCACCTTGCGCCAGGTGCGCGCGCTCGACGCGGCGAGCGTGAGCGCGTGCGTCCCGGTGGCGCGCAGCGCCATGCCCGTCTCGCCGTGGGCCGACCTCGACGCGCGGCCGCATCTGGCCTGCGTGCGGGTCGCGGGCGTGGAGATCCGCACGGGCGATCACGTGCGCTTGCGGCCGCGCGGGCGCGCGGACATCTTCGATATCGCGTTGAGCGGCATGGTCGCGACAATCGAATCGATCGAACGCGATTTCGACGACCACGTGCATGTGGCCGTGACCATCGACGACGACCCCGGCAAGGACTTCGGCATGCAACGCATGCCGGGGCATCGGTTCTTCTTCGGCCCGGATGAGATCGAGCCGCTCGGCCAGGCTTGCGGCGATCGGCGGGGACTTGCATGAGCGCCATTCTGGTGGCCGGCATCGGCAACGTGTTTCTCGGCGACGACGGCTTCGGCGTCGAAGTGGTGCGGCGTTTGCAGGCGCAGCTGGCCGCGGGCGAATGGCCGGCACTCGCGGGGCAGGTCGACGTGGCGGACTTCGGCATTCGCGGCGTCGATCTGTGTTACGCGCTGCTCGACGGCGTGCAGAGCGCGATCCTGATCGACGCGACCCAGCGCGGCGGCGCGCCCGGCACGCTGTACGTGATCGAGCCATGCATCGAAGAGCCGGTTGGCGCGGCACGCGGCGATCCCTACGCCGTGCCGATCCTGATGTCGCCGCATGAGATGGATCCGGCCAGCGTGCTGCAAACCGTGCGGATGGTGGGCGGCGCATGCGAAGACATCGTCGTGCTCGGTTGCGAGCCGCAGGATTTCGGTTGTGAGGATGGCGAAGAAGGGCGCATGAGTTTGAGCCGCCCCGTGGCGGCGGCGGTGGAGCACGCGGCCGAAGTGGTGGTGCGGCTCGTGACGGCGAGGCTGGCTCAGCACACCGCGCGCGTGGCCTGAGCCGCCGGGCGCACCCCGGCGCCGGCAGGCGGACGATGTGAAACGACCGAAGCGGGAGACATCATGAAAGGGTTTCTGAAGTATTTGTTGTTGCCGGTCCTCGTGGTCGGCGTATTGGCGAATATGAAGGACATCAAGCGCTATATCCGCATTCGCAACATGTAGGCGGCAGCCGCCAGGGAGAGGGCGATGGGCACGCATGCACACCCTGCCGGACGGGGTTCGACGCAGCATCCGGCGGTCCTCGGGCCGGTCGGGGAAGAAATCCGCGTGCGCGGACTGGTGCAGGGCGTCGGCTTCCGGCCGACCGTGTGGCGGCTCGCCCATGCCTGCGGCGTGGTCGGCGACGTGCGCAACGACAGCGACGGCGTGCTGATTCACGCATGGGGCGACGCGTGGACGCTGCAGCGTTTCATCGACAGCCTGAGCACCGAGTGTCCGCCGCTCGCGCGGATCGATGCGATCGAGCGGCATCGACTGAACGAAGCGGCCGAAGCGAACGACTTTCGTATCATGCCGAGCGTGAGCGGCCCCGCGCAGACCGGCGTCACGCCGGACGCGGCCGTGTGCGCCGCGTGCGCCGCGGAAATCGCCGACCCGGCGAACCGCCGCTATCGCTATCCGTTGACGAACTGCACGCACTGCGGCCCCCGGCTCTCCATCGTGCGGGCCATTCCCTACGATCGCGCGAACACGACCATGGCGTCGTTCGTCATGTGCGATGCCTGCCGCGCGGAATACGACGATCCCGCCGACCGCCGCTTTCACGCGCAACCCATCGCATGCCCGGTCTGCGGCCCGCGTGTCTGGCTGGAAAGCCGCGACGGCGCGCGTGTCGATGGCGACGACCCCTGCCGCGCGGCGAGCCTGCTGCTGCGGCACGGCGCGATCATCGCGCTCAAGGGCCTGGGCGGTTTTCAGCTGGCCTGCCACGCGAGCGATGAAAGCGCGGTCGCCCGCTTGCGACGCCTGAAACGGCGCGAGCGCAAACCCTTTGCGCTGATGGCGCGCGACCTGCAAGCCGTGCACCGCTATTGCAGCCCGAACGAAGCGGAACGCGCGCTGCTCGCGTGCGCCGCCGGGCCAATCGTGATCCTGCGCGCCGACGGTGCCGAATGCGTCGCGGCGAGCGTCGCGCCGGGCGTCGGCACGCTCGGCTTCATGCTGCCGACCACGCCGCTGCACCGGCTGCTGATGGAGTCGATCGATTCCGCGCTGGTGGTGACGAGCGGCAACATCAGCGACGAGCCGCCGTGCATCGACAACGCCGACGCTCGCGCGCGGCTCGGCCGTATCGCCGATGTCTTCCTGATGCACGATCGCGAGATTGCGCGCCGCGTCGACGATTCCGTGGCGCGCGTGGTGCACGGTGCGGCGCGTAGCGTGCGGCGCGCGCGCGGCTATGCGCCGGCGCCGTTGCTGCTGCCCGAAGGTTTCGCCGCGACCCCGCCGGTGCTCGCGATGGGCGGCGAACTCAAGAACACCTTCTGCCTCGCGCGCGACGCGCAGGCAATCGTCTCGCATCACCTCGGCGATCTGGAGGATGCGTTGACCTATGCGGACTACCGTCGCGCGGTGCCGGAGTATCTGCGTCTGTTCGAACATGAGCCTCGGGTCATCGCGCTCGACCTGCATCCCGAGTACCTGTCGCGCAAGATCGGCTACGAGCTCGCGCGAGCCTCGCGGATTGCCGTGGTGGAAGTGCAGCATCACCACGCGCATCTTGCCGCGTGCATGGCCGAAAACGGTGTCGCGTTCGACGCGTTGCCGATGCTCGGCGTCGCGCTCGACGGCCTGGGTTACGGCGACGACGGCACGCTGTGGGGCGGCGAATTCATGCTGGCCGACTATCGCGGCTATACGCGGCTCGGCCGCTTCAAACCGGTGGCGATGCCCGGCGGCACACGCGCGATCGACGAGCCGTGGCGCAGTGCCTATGCGCATCTGCGGGCGGCATTCGACTGGCCGGGATTCACGCGGCACTACGGCGGCCTGGAGTGGCAGCAGTTCCTGAGCAGCCGGCCGCGCGAGGCGCTCGACGCCATGATCGCGCAGCAGGTGAACAGTCCATTGGCAAGTTCGGCGGGGCGTCTGTTCGACGCGGCGGCGGCCACGCTCGGGGTGTGCCGTGAGCGCGTGCTCTACGAAGGGCAGGCCGCGATCGAACTGGAAGCGCTGGTCGATCAGCACGCGCTGCGCAACGATAGCGACGCCCATGCGTACCCGTTCGAGTTGACCAACACCTTGCCGGGAGGTTTGCGCTGCATCGAACCACGGCCGATGTGGGAGGCTTTGCTCGACGATCTGCTGCGCGGCGCGCCGGCGCCGGTGATCGCCGCGCGATTTCATAAAGGTGTGGCGATTGCGATCGTGCGAATGGTGGCGTGTCTCGCCGATCTGCTGACCGGGCCGGCCGACGCGCGCAGTGTCGCGCTGTCGGGCGGCGTGTTCCAGAATCGCATTCTGTTCGAACAGGTGGCCACGCGCCTTGCGGAGGCGGGCTTTCGCGTGCTGGCACACCGCCAGGTGCCCGCCAACGACGGCGGACTGTCGCTCGGGCAGGCGGTCGTCGCGGCGGCGCAGCGGGCGCGTTAGACGGGCGATCGACGCACGGATCGACGCGCGATCGATGCTGACAAACGGGAGAAGGACATGTGTCTAGGCATTCCGGGGCAGATCGTCGAAGTGACGGACGCGGCGAACCACCTCGCGCTCGTCGACATAGGCGGTGTGCGGCGCGTGATCAACATCGCGTTCGTGAGCGACGAAGACCGTCCGGCGAGCGCGTGCATCGGCGAATGGGTGCTGGTCCATGTGGGCTTCGCGATGAGCCGGCTCGACGAAGAGGACGCGGCGCAAACGCTCGCGCTGCTGCACGAATTGGGCGTTGCGCAGCGCGAGATGGATGAACTGCGCGGCGCGCCGTGAGCGCGCGGCCATTGGATACGGAGAGCTGTCATGCCCGAACACGAATCGCTGCAAGCGCTGTATCCGTTCCTGCATGGCGCCCGTCAGGATGCGGACCGGCTCGACGCCACCTTGCTCGAATCGGTGCATCGTAAAGCGCGGGACAGCGCCGATACGAAGACACGCTTTTTCGAGGAAAGCGCGCCGGCGGTCGTGCGCGTCGCTCACGCGATTGCGGACACGTACCGGCGCGGCGGCCGGCTCTTCGCGATGGGTAACGGCGGCTCCAGTTGCGATGCGGCGCATATTGCCGTGGAGTTCCTGCATCCCGTGACCACGGGGCGCCCCGCGCTCACCGCCATCAGCCTCGTGGCGGACATGGCCATGCTGACGGCGGTCGGCAACGATGTCGGCTTCAATCATATTTTCGTGCGGCAACTGGTGGCGCAGGCGCGACGCGGCGATGCGCTGATCGGCGTGTCGACGAGCGGCAATTCGGAGAACCTGCTGGCCGCGTTCGCGAAAGCCAAAGAGATGCAAGTGCTGACCATCGGCCTGTCCGGTCACGATGGCGGGCGCATGGCCATGAGCGCCGCGCTCGATCATTGCCTCGTGGTGAAAAGCGACAGCATTCATCGCGTGCAGGAGACCCATGTCGCGATCTATCACATCGTGTGGGACCTCGTGCATACGCTGCTGGCCGACGATCGTGGCGGACTCGGCGTTTCGCCCGAGGCGACCGATCCTTCGGTGGCGGGAGGTACGCCGTGAAATATGTCGATGAGTTTCGCGACCCGCACAAGGCGAAAACGCTCGCGCGGGAAATCCGCGCGCTGGTGGCGCGCATCGAGCGCGCAAAGCAGCGGCCGCTGCAGATCATGGAAGTGTGCGGAGGCCATACGCACACGATCTTCCGCTACGGCATCCAGCAGTTGCTGCCCGACGCGGTGGAGTTCGTTCACGGTCCCGGCTGCCCGGTATGCGTGCTGCCGATGGGCCGCGTCGACGACTGCGTCGCCCTGGCCGAGCGTGCGGACGTGATCTTCACGACGTTCGGCGACGCGATGCGGGTGCCCGGGTCGAAGAAGAGCCTGCTCAAGGCGAAAGCCGACGGCGCCGACGTGCGCATGGTCTATTCGCCGCTCGACGCCTTGAAGATCGCGCAACTCAATCCCGAGCGGGAAGTGATCTTCTTCGGCCTCGGCTTCGAGACGACCATGCCGAGCACCGCCATGACCGTCCTGCAGGCGCACGCGCGCAAGATCAAGAATTTCTCGCTGTTCTGCAATCACATCACGATCATTCCGACCATCAAGGCGATCCTCGATTCGCCGGACTTGCACCTCGACGGCTTTCTCGGCCCCGGACACGTCAGCATGGTGATCGGCACGCGGCCCTATGAGTTCATTGCGCGGCACTATCGCAAGCCGATCACGGTGGCCGGTTTCGAACCGCTCGACGTGATGCAGTCGCTGTGGATGGTGCTCAGGCAAATCGCGGACGGCCGCTGCGAGGTCGAGAATCAGTATGGGCGGGTCGTGCCCGAGGACGGCAACGCGCAGGCCTTGGCGGCGGTGGTGCGCGTGTTCGAGACGCGGGAGTTTTTCGAATGGCGCGGCCTGGGCTCGATCGATCATTCGGGGGTTCGGGTGCGCGAGGCGTTCGCGGAATTCGACGCGGAACGCAAATTCGCGGTGCCGAACCTGAAGATCGCCGACCCTAAGGCCTGTCAGTGTGGCGAGGTGCTCAAGGGCGTGATCAAGCCGCATCAATGCAAGGTGTTCGGCACGGCCTGCACGCCCGAGTCGCCGCTCGGCTCGCTGATGGTGTCGAGCGAAGGGGCGTGTGCGGCGTATTACAACTATGGACGGATCGATACGTCGCGTCTGGACGAGCGGCGCAACGCGCGGCAAGCGGCGGCGCCGGCCGCGGCTTGTCTGGGCGCGGGCGGTATGGCCGGGGCGGCTATGGTTGCCGGGGCGGCTCCAATAGCTGGAACGGTTGCAATCCCTGGAACGGCTCCAGTAGCTGATGCGGCTGCGGTTGCTGAAGCGCTTGCCGATACGGCTGCCGCACCCACCGTGCGAGGCCGACTATGAACGACCGCGCGTCGACTTCCATCGATCCCGTCACGCCGCGGCGCGCGCAACGCGTGCGGGACGCTTGCGTCAATCTCGCGCATGGCAGCGGCGGGCGCGCGATGCGCGATCTGATCGAAGACGTGTTCGTGTCGACCTTCGACAATCCCACGCTTGCCGCGCTGGAGGATCAGGCCGTCTTCGCGCTTGCCGACCTCGCCGCGCATGGCGACCGGCTCGCCTTTACGACCGATAGCTACGTGGTCGATCCGCTGTTCTTTCCGGGCGGCGACATCGGCACGCTGGCCGTGTCCGGTACGGTCAACGATCTGGCGGTGTGTGGCGCGACGCCTTTGTTTCTGTCGTGCGCGGTGGTGATCGAAGAGGGCTTCGCGGTCGATCTGCTGCGCCGTGTCGCGGCGAGCATACAACGCGTCGCGCGCGCAGCGGGCGTCGCGATCGTCACGGGCGACACGAAGGTGGTGGAGCGTGGCTGCGCCGACAAGCTGTTCATCAATACCGCGGGCGTCGGCGTGGTGCGCCGGGATGTGTCGATCTCGGCGCGCCACGCATGTCCGGGCGACGTGGTGATCGTCAACGGCTATCTCGGCGATCACGGCGCGGCGATTCTGGTAGCGCGTCAACAGCTTGCTCTCGAAGCCGACATAGAGAGCGACTGCCGGCCGTTGAACGGTCTGATCGCGGCGATGCTCGACGCGAGCCCGCGGATTCACTGTCTGCGCGACGCGACGCGCGGCGGAGTCGCCACGGTGCTCAACGAATTCGCGCAAGGCTCCAATGTGACGATACGGCTCGATGAAGCCGCGCTGCCCTTGCGTGAACAGGTGCAGGGCGCGTGCGAGATTCTCGGGCTCGACCCGCTCTATCTGGCCAATGAAGGCAAGCTGGTGGCCGTCGTGCCCGCCGATGCCGCCGGCCGCGTGCTCGCGGCCATGCGCGCGCATCCGGACGGACGCGAGGCGGCGGTGATCGGCACGGTGGAGCGCGGCGAGCTGGACACGAGCGGGCTCGTCGTCATGCAAACGGCGTTCGGCGGGCAACGTATCGTCGATATGCTGGTGGGCGAGCAACTGCCGCGCATCTGCTGAGCGGCCAACGGGAGCGTGCGGTGCACGAGTTGAGTATCGCGGGCAGCGTCGTCGAGATTTGCGCGCAACAGGCGCAAGGCGCGCGGGTGCGGCGCGTCACGCTGGAGATCGGGCAATTGTCGGCGGTGATGCCGGAGGCGATCCGGTTCTGCTTCGACGTCTGCGCGAAAGACACCGTGGTGGAGGGCGCGACGCTGGATATTGTCGTGATGCCGGGCGCGGCGCGCTGCCTCGCATGCGGCGCCACGCTGGCGCTCGACGTGCCGTTCGGGCAGTGTGCGTGCGGCAGTGAGAATCTCGAATTGATTTCCGGTCAGCAGTTGAAGATCCGGCAGATGGAGGTGGTGTGATGTGTACGACATGCGGATGCTCGACTACGCAGCGCGCTGCGCTCACCGATCTGGATGAGGCGCGGGCCGGTAAGGAAGACGCCGGCCCGGGCTCGCAACCGCGGTCGGCGGCTAAGGCTGGCGTAGGCGGGCCGGCAGGAATTGCTTATCGGCGAGTGGACGGGCATTTTCATGCGAGTGCAAGCGCGCATTCGCATGCTCATACGCACGCGCACAGCCACCACGATGAGCACGAGCACGAGCACGAGCACCAGCATGAGCACGAGCACGAGCATGAGCACGAGCATGAGCATGAGCATGAGCATGAGCATGAGCATGGGCATGGGCATGGGCATGGGCATGAGCATGGGCATGAGCATGAGCATGAGCATGGGCATGGGCATGAGCATGGGCATGGGCACGGCCATGTCCACCACCACGAACACGAACGCGAACACGGCACCTCGATCAACCTCGAACGCGACATCCTCGAAAAAAACCAGCTATTGGCCGAACGTAATCGCGGCTGGCTCGCCGGTCGTTCCATCCTTGCGCTGAACCTGATGAGTTCGCCGGGCGCCGGCAAGACCACGCTGCTCGAACGCACGATCCGCGATCTGGGCGAGACGATCCCGCTGACGGTGATCGAAGGCGATCAGGCCACCCTCAACGACGCCGAGCGCATTCGCGCAACCGGCGCGCGAGTGGTGCAGATCAACACCGGCACCGGCTGTCATCTGGACGCGGCGATGGCATCCAGAGCGCTGACCCAGCTCGACCCGCCCTTGCATTCGGTGGTGATGATCGAAAACGTCGGCAACCTCGTGTGTCCCGCGTTATTCGATCTCGGCGAAGCGGCCAAGGTGCTGATCCTTTCGGTCACTGAAGGCGAAGACAAGCCGCTCAAATATCCGCATATGTTTCGCGCCTGTTCGTTGTTGTTGCTGAACAAGATCGACTTGCTGCCCCATTTGCGCTTCGATGTCGAGCGGTGCATCGAATATGCGAAGCACGTCAATCCTGAGATGCGGATTCTCCAGGTCTGCGCGCAAACCGGAGAGGGCATGGAAGGATGGTATCAATGGCTTCGCGACCAGGCCGCTACCGCGTCGCCATGATGTCGATGCATCGGCTTTTCATGCGCTCTCGCTGGCTGCAATGAAGTCCTGATCGCTTGATCCTGTTGCAATGACATCCATCACGGGGGCAGGCCTCCGATATCGCATGGAAGATCAATAGGGCGCGCCCGGCGCCGCGGGCGGAGCCCCTGGCGGCAGTCCCGGCGGCGGCCCGCTGTCCGTGAGGGTGAGCATCGGCATTGAACTCGGGCACCTGAACGTTTTCAGCACATCGCTCGTGAGGGGATTGGCGACGCTGCCCACACCCGCGACATCGAGTACCGCTTTGCGACCGTCGAAGTCGAATTCGACACGTATGCGGCCCGGTGTCGTCGTCTCCACGACCTGGCCTTTCTGGACCAGCCGCATTAGCGCCCACGGGCCGTCGGCGGCGAGCGTCGAGGTCTCCGGCCGGATACGCGGCTCGGCCGTCAACTCCGCATGTCCACCGCCGCGCGGACCAGGCCACGTCACCGGCAGCGAC
Organism: Paraburkholderia aromaticivorans; assembly: GCF_002278075.1. Taxonomy (NCBI): domain Bacteria; kingdom Pseudomonadati; phylum Pseudomonadota; class Betaproteobacteria; order Burkholderiales; family Burkholderiaceae; genus Paraburkholderia; species Paraburkholderia aromaticivorans. The sequence goes on from NZ_CP022989.1 coordinate 3,167,087, forward strand.
CTGAGCGGCCCATGCTGATAGAGCGTGGTTTGGCCGTCGATATCGATCATCAAACCCGTAATCGTCGGATCGAGTTCCGGAATCCGGATCTCCGACTTCCAGGACAACTGTTTCTGATCAGGGTCGGCAAAGAAGATCTCGCGAATCGCCTTCGCGTGCTGGAAGGGTTCGAGGTCCGGACCCTGGACAGGCTGCGTGGCGCCGGCCAACGTCTTGTAGCGCCAGGGTTTTGCCGACGTGTCCACGAACGCCGACAGCGTCTTCGTGAAGAAGTCGTCGATGACACCGCCCTGCGCGAACACGCGCGTGAAGTCGTCGATCCGCACTTCGCGCCTGCTGTCGGCCGCGAACGGATAGTTGCCTTCGATGGTCAGGCGGCAGGTGTCGCCGACCACCGCCTGCATCTGGCGCGACAGCAATTGGCCGATGCCCTGATTCACCTCGCGCGAGCCGTCGCCCGCAAGCGCCAGCAAGACGGCGCGAAGCGGCGGCGGCAGGGTATTGGCGGCCATCTTGAGTTTCGCGGCCGTGTCGCTCGCGGGCGGCATGCTGTTGTTGGTGAGGGCGTTCTCGGCGACGGTCAACGACGTGTAGTGGTCGTTCAGCAGGTTCGCCACGCCGTCGAGCCCGGTCTTGCCGGTTTGCGCGGTGCCCGCCTGCGCCGTGCCCTGTCCATCCGCATTGCCCGTCACGACCTCGCGCAACGCGGCGAAGTGACTGTCGACCAGTTCGCGTTCGATGATTTCCGAGGCGCGTATCCCGAGCAACTTGTCCGCTTTCTGGCCTAACGTGTCCGTCGCCTTTGGCGGGAGGGAGCCGTCGGCCGCGGCGGCGGCTTGCGTCAGCGTGGTCTCGCGCACCGCCGCGCGCGCCAGCCGGGCAAGCGGCGAATCCGGCGCCGCGAAGCTGCGCAGCACCTGCAGATCGAACTGCAGACTGGTTCCGCTGACGGTGCGGATGTCGCCGAGAAACGCATCCCACTGTCGCGCATATTCCGTCAGATATTGCCGGCGAATGGCGTCCGTGAGCGGATCGTCGGCGCCGGCCGCCACGTTGACGAATTCAGCCGTTTTTTTTTGAGCCTCGCCGAGATAGGAGCGGCCCATCACCCAGGCGTCGTCGTCGCGCGCGGCTTCGACGAACTCCGTCAGGCGCTTGTCGAACAGCTGCCGGTATCCATCGAAGGTGAAAAGCCCCGGCACGCCGCGCGAGAGGGGCGTTCCGCTCGCACGCGTAAAGACGAGTCCCGCTTGCGGCCCGACCGCGCGGATCAGCGTGAACTCGTCGGGCGCTTCCTTTTGCATTGAAGTCCTGGCCCGTTCGTAAAGACGTTCGGTGGCATTGCTTGCATCGAGAAACGAGCGCGCCTGCTGCACCAGTGCGTCGTTGCGGATCAACGGTGACTGAACCACACGGCTGCCGGAAAAGAGCTGATCAACGTGCTCGATCATCGAGGCCCGGCCACCGAAAGCCGCTGCGCTATCCGTGTGCGACCAGTCGTCGAGCACCCAGGCTTTCACGTCATCGGCGTGGAATTTCGCCTTGTCGTAGAGCATCAGGTAGACGCGTAGCGCGTCATAAGCCGCCTTCGAATCCTTGTCAGCCACGGCCTGCGAGATGACATGTTCCAGACGCCGGACGATCTGGGGCAGCAGCAGGTTGTCTTCGAGCACGTCATAGGTGTGCCGGCTTTCCGTGACGACGCCGGGCGCCGTGTAAAGGCCGAAACGGTACGCGCTATCCGGGTCCGCCAGGTCGAGGCCGGGGAAGGCCGGCAGGTTGCTAGCCTCGCTGAGCGTATCGGGAATCGCTTCGGGTTTCGGCTCGTTGTACAGTTGGGCGACCTTCGCGGCCAGCGTCTGCGTCTTGCGGCCGATCAGGGAAAGATAGTCACTGTTGTGGCCGAAGCCGAGCCGCAGGCCGATTGCGAGCCATGCGAAGAGGAGTGCGGCGAGCGTATGGCCGATCAGCCTCAGCAGCCGGAATCGGAATTCCCAGCGCAGGTTGGGCCGCACGAGCCGCGCTTCGGCGAAGACGACTTTGGTGAGCAGATCGTGCAGGAAGTAGCTCTGATTGCCCGCCGTGCTGCCCGCCCGCATGCCCGCGGCCCGGTCGAGCGGCGCTGCCAGCCGCTGTGCGATGGTGCGCCGCTCGGCGACCAGTGCGTCGCCTGCCTGCATCGCGCTCGTGAAATACACGCCGCGCAGGGTGGCGTGAAGCTGGGTATCGTCGTAGCGTGAATCGAGGAACACGCGTTCGATCAATTCGCCTAGCGGTCGGGAAAGCGCCGCGAATTCCTCGGATAGCGCGACAAGCTCGCGGCGCCGGGCGGCATCGAACTCGTCCTGCAAACGCGTGTTGACGCCGTCGGCCAGACGCTGGGTCAACAGGCCGAGTTCCTCCTCGCAGCGAGCCTGGACGCTTTGGGCCGCAATGGTCTCCTTGCCGTAGGGCAGCGTGAATCCCCAGGGCTGGGCTCGTCCTTCCGCCGTCAAGGAAGCGAAGTATTCGCTAAAGCCGGGCAGCCGGTCCATTTTCGTCACGACCAGATAGACCGGAAAGCGGATCCCGAGCGTTTCGCGCAGCTCTGCGAGACGGCCGCGCAACGCGGCCGCTTCGGCCATGCGCGCGGTGTCGTCCGGACTCGTCAGCGCGGCAAGCTCCAGCGTCAGTATCGCGCCATTGATCGGCGCGCGAGGCCGGTGCCTGCGCAGCAGCGCGAGAAAACCGAACCACTCGGCCGCATCCGCTGTCTCGTGCAACAGACTCGCATCCGGATGATGAGCGGTGGGGACCGTGGCGGCAGCGGCCGGCGTGGAGAACGAGACGGCCGGTTTGCCCCTCGCGTTCGCGGCTTCATTCTTCGACGCGGTCTTCGCCATGGCGGCGTTTCCCGTCACCGTAGCGAGCGTCGACGCGAGTTGTCCATGCCGTGAGGTGCCGTGACGCGTGTAGTGCCCCGCGGTATCGATCAGCACGGCGTCGTTGGTCAGCCACCAGTCGACGGACTCCGTGCCGGCGCGCGCGCCGACCGTGCGCTGCATCTGCGCCGCCAGCGGGAGCGACAGTCCGGCATTGAGCAAGGCGGCGGTTTTACCGGAACCCCGCGAGCCGAGCGTGATGTACCACGGCAGTTCATACAGGTAACGCTTGCCCTGAAACAGACGCCCGATACCACGTGCTCCCGTGCGCATCGCCTTCAGTCGCGCCAGCGCGGTCGATACGATCGCCTGCACGTTTTCCAGCTGGGCCGCAGCGGGCGACTGTTCCTTCTTGCCGCCGAATTCGAGCAGGCTCTTGAGGAATTGCGCGTCGGTGCGCATTTTCTGCCAGAGCCGCCAGGCCCAGTACGCGACGAACAGCGCCAGCACGATCGCAATCGCGGCAAGGCGCGCCGAAGCGGGCACGAACGGTTGTTCACCGCCGAGCGCGAGGAGCGGCGAGGCCTGCCAGATCAGCAGGCACAGTAGCGCCACGAGTAAGACACTGACGGACCAGCCTGCCAGCCACAGCAGCACACCCGCCAGCATGAGTGCGATCACCAGCACACGCATGCCGGCGGTTGCGAGCGGCTTCAGGCCACCGAACGCCACAAGTGGGCCCACGAACCAGATCACCAGCGCGACGACCAGCAGCGCGACGAGAGCAAGGAACTGGCGCGACACCAGAAACGACAACTTCTTCATGCTTGAATTTCCCGAGTGGCCTGATTGATCCGCTATTGCGCGACCGTAATTTCGACGCGGCGATTTTGCGCACGGCCCTGTGCGGTAGCGTTATTGCCAACCGGATCGGCAGCCCCCTTTCCTGTGGCTTCGAGTCGTGCCGCCGGCACGCCCGCCGTCTGGAGCATCTGCATGATCTGGGTGGCGCGCTCTTCGGAGAGGGCTTCGTTCGATGCAAACTGGCGGCTCCTGATCGGCAGGTTGTCGGTATAACCCAATACCGTCACCTTGCCCGGCACCTTGACAATCTCGCCCGCGATCTTCGCGATCAATGGGACCATCGTGGTCTTCACTGCGGCGGCGCCCGGCGGGAACATCGAATCGCCGCGGAACGTCACCGCACTGTGATGGGCGTCTTCGTCGACACTCACGGTGCGTGCGGCAATCTCATCCTTCAAGAGTTCCTTCAGGTGAAGCGTGCGCGGCGCAGGCGGGGGCGTCATGCGCCCGATGTCGGCGATCTGTTTTTGCACCTGCGCGCTCCGGTTCAGCAATTCGTATTTGAAATAGCCGAACAGACCGATCAGGATCACTGACAGAACGGTCAGCGTGATCCAGACCGGAAAGTCGAAGAACGACACGCGATTGCTCTTCACGCGCGATTGCCAGTGCGGTGATAGCGCGACGGCAAGACTCCCGCGCCGCGTCATGATCTCGTTATAGAGCCGCTGACGCACGGTCTCATGTTTGCGCCGTCCATCGGCCTCGTAGCGGTAGCGGCCTTCGAAGCCCAGGCTGAGAATCCGGTAAATGAGTTCGAGCAGGTCGAGATGGTCGTGCGCCTCGCTCATCAAGCGGCCGACCAACAGATAGACTTTGGTGCCGCCTTGCCGGTCCTCGTGAAAGAGCGTGGCAAGTCCGTTAGTATTCCATTCGACGCCGGTTTCTCCGCCTTTGCCCCATACCGTTTGCATCGCGGCTTCGTCGAGTGCCGTGCACAGGCAATAACGCGCGCCGAGCATATGATCGCGCCGGATGTTGCTCTGATCGCAGAGTTTCTGGAAAAGCCGCACTTCCTGGCTCAGCAGAACTCGCAGCTGTTCCACGCCCTCCTGTTCCAGCTGGTCGGGGAGGTCCGCGAGCGCCCGCAGCAGTGGGCGGGCGGCCTCGAGCAACGGGTTGCGGGATGTTCGGACGGCCGCAAGGCGCTCCTCGATCGATTCACCCGGCGGCACATCGCGATGAGAAGTCGAGCCGGACGCCGCCGCGCCCGCGCTTCGAGGAGCCGCTTGTCCCGGCGCGCCCTCCGGGAAGGGAGCGTGCATGCCGCCCTCGCTGCCTGACCAGCGGTCAGGCTCGCCCGCACGGTTCGCTACGTCTGAATTCACTGACTGACCTTTATTCTCTGGATTTTCGTCGCAGCCCTGGCTTGAGGCATGCCCCGTGCGCGTTGCTTGATACGGCTCATGCGCGCTAACCGCGCACGCCCCACAGTTCAAGCTTCAGCGACGGGAACTCGCCGGCGACATGCAGGGCGAGTCCACCGTGCCGCGCGACTTCTTCCCATAACGGACCGCTACGGGCGAGTTCGTAGTAGACGAAGCCCGCGTTGAACGGGATCTGTCGCGGCGGCACCGGCAACGCCTGTAGCGCGATGCCCGGCAGATGTCCACGCACCAGGTCAGGCAGCCGCTCGGACGGGCCGGCTTTTGCCTGAGCGGCGAACTGTTGCTGGAGCAGGTCTGGCGGCATCGCCGCGTGCACCGCGAGCACCACGGCGGCGAAGCCGCGCATGTCGACGGGATCGACCACCGCGTTGCGCATCCCATGCCCCAGCTCCTTCAGCGCGATGCTCTGTGCGCTGCGCACCAGCACCGCATTGAGCAGCAGATGCGTGTCGTCCACCAGAGGCTTCAGACAAAGGTGCGGCGTGGTGTGCTGGTAAGCCGGGTGGGAGTCGAGCGGGCGCCGGCTATCGGTGCGCACGTAGGTCGACAGCTCTCCCGCCATGCTCAGCAGCAGCGCGTAAAGGTCGGCCGGCGACGTGGTCGGCACCCGGCGCAGATGCTGCAGCAAGGGCTCGTAACGGTTGAGCGTTTGCAACAACAGATAGTCGGAGACTTCCGCGGTAGTGCCGGCGTTGCCGTTCGCGCCAGTCAGCCGGGTGGCGAGCGCCGTTGCGCGCAGGCGCGTGAGTTCGTGAATCTTCGCGAGCCAGCTCGCGAGCAGCTCGCTTGCCCCGTAGCCCGCCACCGGCGGAATCAATGTTTCGTCGAGCACGATGCTGCTGTCCGCATGAATCGTCTTGACACGAGTGAGGGCCAGCCCGATCCACGCATCGGTCAACTCCTTCTCCGGTACGAGCCGCAGGCGCAGATTCGACAACTGCACAGTCTTCGGCCCTTGTCCGATCGAATTCGTGTCGCGCAGTTCGGTATCGAATACGACATTGCGGGCGAGCGAGTCAGCGGCGTCGTCGAACGTCGTCTCCTCGCTGTTCGGCACACGCACGGGCACAGCGAGATAGATGAGCTGATCCAGGTGTTCCGCGCGGATGGTGAGCGGCGCGGGCGGGGACGTGCTGCCGGGCGTGTCGAACGGCGTGCCGTCCGCGAACACGCCGCCGGCCGACTTCACGATCACCTTGCCGAGCGCCAGTGCCTCGCTATCGAGACTGTAGTGACTGAAGCCGAAGAAAAACGGCGAGAGCGTTGCCGCGCGTTTGTGCGCGTAATGTTCGAGATAGCGCTCCTGTTGCTGGAAAAGCTGCGGGCGCAGAAAAAGCCCCTCGCTCCAGACCACCTTGTTGTGCCAGTTCATGCGTTCATTCCACTATTTAGTCTCGGTAATCCTGATTGCATTCGGTTCAAGATCGATCGTCAGTTTCAGTTCGGGCGAGGCGCGATACCACACCGCCCTGGGCGCCGCCGGCAGCGGATAGACCGCGCGCCATACCGAGTTGGGCAGATCCCGATAGGCCGCGAGTACCCCGACGACGGTCGTGGCAGGATCGGCTCTCGTCCGGATGGTTTTGCTCTCGCCGGGCCGCAACTGGAACTGCGCCCGCGTGACGAGGTCGTCGGCGAGGACGGTCTTGTCCTTGTCCTGCAAGGAAAAAAAGTCGGCGGAAGTGAATGCGCCATCGGTTTTCAATTCATAGACGCGTATGACGATCGGCGCCGCGCGCTTCTGGTCGTCTGGATTGACACCGGCGGACGCGACAACCGACAGGTCGAGCTTGAGGGCTGCTTTATCGGTTTTCGTTTCGCCGCTGGCGCACGCGCTCAGCGCACAGGCAAAGACAAAGGCGAGGGCGAGGGCAATAACGTGGGTGAACAGGCGCATTGGGCAACGCAAAAAGAGGCGCGATTGAAACGCCGCGGGGAAGCACACCGGCAAGGTCCGGGCAGGCCAGAGCCTGCCCGGGCGACGCACGGCGACCGGCAAGTCGGCTCAGGTTTCCTTATTGCCCTTGATGTCGTAACCGGCTGTCACGGCGCCGCCGCTGCCGCCTTGTGCGTTCTGAACCACGTACTCCTGTTTGACCTTCGCGAACGAGAGGCGAACGTGCTCGTGAATACCTTCGTCGGCGTTGCTGCCGGACGGATGAACCTGAGTCACGATCACATCGCTCATCGTGAACTTCAGATATTCGAGCGGGTTGCCGCCGGCTTTGCGGACAACCAGCACCGCCTGGTCGACGTGTTTGCCGGTCAGGCAGTACTTCATCAGGTTCGGGCTTGCCCGATCCACGAGATGCTCGAATTCGAGGTCGTCGACCGTGGCCTTGCCTGCGCCGCCACCGGAGCCCGCGTGCATGTTCGCTTGCTGGGATACTCGCCAGCCAAAGCTCCTCACCTCGATCTCGTTCTTGTGCGACGCATCCGGTGATTCGCCATCGATACCGTTGATCTTGAGAAAAATGTCCTGTGCCATCTAAAACTCCTTCGAGTTGAATAACTAAAGTCTGCTGTGCACTAGTGCCTGGTTACATCCGCCATTTCCGCCTGCAGCGCCTCACGAAGGCTGCGCCGATCGTCGCCGCCTTTGATGTCGTCGATCAGCCATCTGCCACGGACCCAAACCAGCTTGAGCTCCACCTTTTGCGGCGCCTTGAAGTTCGTGAATGAAACGACGGCTGTCGCGTTGCGGCGTTTTGCCACCGTAATATCGATGCGGGTCGTCTTCACATCGAAGTCCTGGCAACGGCAAACCGGGTCCATGTCCAGATAGCCGGCCTCTCCCTTTAACGCCCGTTGGTTCTTCCCGATCAACTGCAGAAGCGAAGGTGAGGCAATGGCGTGAGAACCCGACGCTTCGATGCCGGGAGGATCGCCGTTGAACGTATAGGTGCCGTAGACGCTTTGCAGAAACCGCTTCGCCGAATCGGCGCTTTGTGCAAGGGCCGGATGCAGGCCCAGCACAGCCCAGGCAATCGCCGCCAATGCGCACGCCCGCAATCGGATCATTGCGCCTCCTGCCACCGATACACCTTGTACGCAGGCTTGTTTTGACGATAGCCGGGGCCACCCCACATATCGTTCTGGCGAAAGTCCGAGACCCACCGCTGGCCGTTGTACATGGTGATATGGCCGGCGATATTGCCGCCGGGATAGGGCTGGATGACGGCCGTGTCCCCTTTGCGCGGCGTAATCAGCTCGCTCGAGGAGACCTCGACGAATCCGTGCTCGCGCAGAACCGGACCGTAATTCTTCGCGTAATTGACTGCCGGCCCCTGGGCAATGACGATTCCGCCGGCTGCAAGCGCCTGCCTGACGTAGGCCGCGCATCGGCCAGTGGAATCCGCATGGGCGTGAGCGTTCAGATGCCTGACCGCAGCATCGACATCGAAATTTTGATCGGTCATATCAACGTCTTGAATCGGATCGCAAGCGGTTAAAAATCACGAACGGGAAGCGGCTCGACACCTGGGCACACACCTTTTCATGGAGCGCCGACACGGTCCGCCTCCAGAAACCCGCGCCCGGATGTCCCAGTCACGCCGCTTCCTTGATGGACGGCAGTTTCGCGACGAGGCGCAAAGACACCGTCAGCCCTTCGAGCTGGAAGTGCGGACGCAGGAAGAACTTCGCCTGGTAGTAGCCGGGGTTGCCTTCCACGTCCTCCACCACCACCTCCGCCGCGGCGAGCGGGCGCCGCGCTTTGGTTTCCTGCGATGAGTTGGCCGGGTCCGCGTCGACGTAATGCATGACCCACTCGTTCAGCCAACGCTGCATTTCCTCGCGTTCCTTGAACGCGCCGACCTTGTCGCGCACGATGCACTTGAGGTAATGCGCGAAGCGCGAACACGCAAACAGATAGGGCAGGCGCGCGGATAGATTCGCGTTCGCGGTGGCGTCCGCGTCGTAGTATTCGGCCGGCTTCTGCAAGGACTGCGCGCCGATGAAAGTCGCATGATCGGTGTTCTTGCGGTGGATCAAGGGGATGAAACCGTTCTTCGACAACTCCGCTTCGCGCCGGTCCGAGATCGCGATCTCGGTCGGGCATTTCATGTCGACGCCGCCGTCGTCGGTGGGGAATGAATGACACGGCAGATTCTCGACCGTCCCGCCCGATTCCACGCCGCGGATCAGCGAACACCAGCCATACAGCTTGAACGAACGGTTGATATTCACGCCCATCGCATAGGCCGCGTTGGCCCACGCGTAGCGACGGTGATCGGAGCCGTTCGTGTCCTCTTCGAAATCGAACTCGTCGACGGGATTGGTCCTCGCGCCATAGGGCAGCCGGGCTAAGAAGCGGGGCATCGCAAGACCGACATAGCGTGCGTCTTCGCTATTGCGCAACGAGTTCCACGGTGCGTACTCGAGGTTTTGCGTGAAGATTTTGGTCAGGTCGCGCGGGTTGGCGAGTTCCTGCCATGACTCCATCTGCAGGACCGCGGGTGACGCGCCGGAAATGAACGGCGTGTGCGCCGCCGCGGCCACCTTGGCGATTGAGCTGAGCAGATCGATGTCGGGCGGCGTGTGGTCGAAATAGTAGTCGGCCACGAGGCACCCGTAAGGCTCGCCGCCAAGCTGGCCGTACTCTTCTTCATAGATCTGCTTGAACAGCGGGCTCTGATCCCAGGCGATGCCTTTATAGCGTTTCATGGTGCGCCGCAACTCGTCTTTCGACACATCCATGAAGCGGATTTTCAGACGGTCGTCGGTTTCCGTGTTCGCGACCAGATGGTGCATGCCGCGCCAGGCGGACTCCAGTTTCTGGAACTCGTCATGGTGCAGAATGAGGTTGATCTGCTCGGAAAGCTTGTGATCGATCTGGGCGATGATCGCCTCGATGCTCTTGTAGGCGTCGTCGCTGATCGTGGCCGATTGCAGCAATGCCTGCTCGGCGAGCGTTTGCACGGCGTGTTCGACGGCCACGCGGGCCTGGTCGGTTTTCGGCCTGAATTCCTGGTTGAGTAACTGGGTAAAGTCGGATTGCGTAGCGATTTCCGCGGTGGCCGCGTGCGTTTGCTGTCTTGCCATGTCATGTCCCTCAGAACTGTTCTATCCGGTCGATCAGATGGTCGCGTCCGAAGATTCCATTGCGTCGCCGGTTGCGTTCGCAGCCCGGGGTTTCGGTGTGGCCGCAAGCGATTTCAGCAGCGCCGGGTCCTGCAGCAACCGGTTGACGAGCGATTCCGCGCCGGACTTGCCGTCCATATACGTTTGCAGGTTCGCGAGCTGCGTACGGGCTTCGAGCAGTTGCCGCAACGAATCAACCTTGCGGGCGACGGCCGCAGGCGAGAAGTCTTCCATGCTCTCGAAGGTCATATCGACCATCAGCTGTCCTTCGCCAGAAAGGGTATTGGGCACCGTGAAGGCGACGCGCGGCTCGATTGCCTTCATCCGTTCATCGAAATTGTCGATATCGATATTGAGGAAGCCGCGCGCGGCTACCGGCGGCAGCGGCTCGCGGGGCTGGCCGGAGAGGTCCGACAGCACGCCCATGACGAACGGCAGTTCGACCTTCTTCTCGGATCCGTAGACTTCGACGTCGTACTCGATCTGCACACGTGGCGCCCGATTGAGCGCGATGAATTTCTGCGAACTGCTGGGAACGGACATTGAGGTCTCCGTGACGGTGGTGAAGAGTCGGCAGCGTTCAGTCAAGCTGCTCGACGGATACGGTGTGTGACTCGGCGGCGGATGCGTCTGCCGGGGCGTGCGCGTACGTGCACCGCAAAGCGAGCGCCGCGACGGGGGGCGCGCTCGCGTCCACGACATCGATTTCAATGCGCGTGATGGGCCGTTTCGACGAAAATGCGTCGAGCCATAGCGCGGAAAGACGTGGCAGCACGTGTTGTTCGATGAATCCGATCAGCACGCGAGCCCCGGTTTCCTGGACCAGACACCTGCCGACGATGTAGTCGACCACTTGCCGCCCGTAGACAAGTGCAATGCCGTGAACGTCGGCCATGCGCGCGACAACGCGCTCCAGATGCAGCCGCACGACGTGCGCAAGCGACTCGTGCGCGAGCGACCGGTACGGCACCACGGTGACGCGGCCGAGAAATGCCGCGGGAAACGCCGCGAGCAGCGCGGGCGTGAGGGCTTCACGCAAGGTGTCGGCATCGGGCGCGAGCGACGCATCGGCGTACAGGCTTGCAGTCAGTTGCGCGCCGGCGTTGCTCGTGAGCAGAATCGTCGTGTTGCGGAAATCGATGTAGCGGCCGTCGCCATCTTCCATATAGCCCTTGTCGAAGACCTGGAAGAACATCTCATGCACGTCGCGGTGGGCCTTCTCGATTTCGTCGAGCAGCACGACCGAATAGGGGCGGCGCCGCACCGCCTCGGTGAGCACGCCGCCCTCGCCATAACCGACATAGCCGGGCGGGGCGCCTCTCAGTCCGGAAACGGTATGCGCCTCCTGGTACTCGCTCATATTGACGGTGATCAGGTTCTGCTCGCCGCCGTAGAGCGCCTCGGCGAGTGCGAGCGCCGTCTCGGTCTTGCCGACACCGGACGGCCCCGCGAGCAGGAATACGCCGAGCGGCTTGTTCGGATCCGTGAGCCCGGCGCGCGCGGTCTGCACCCGCTCGCCGATCTGGCGCAAGGCATCGGGCTGGCCGATCACGCGCGCCGCGAGCGTGGCCGGCAGCGACCGCACGGCGGCCACTTCGTCGGTGACCATGCGGCCGACGGGGATGCCCGTCCAATCCGACACGACCTGGGCGACGATTGCTTCGCTCACCTCCGGAAACACCAGTGGCGCGTCGCCTTGCAACTGCGTGAGGGCGCGCTCCAGATCCTTGAGCGGCTGAAGCGATGCGGGCGCCTCGTTGCCCGTGTCCGATTGCGGCGCGCCGTGATCCACGCCGAGTGCCTCACGGGCGGCGAACAAGGCTTGCGCCGCCTCGCGTTGCGCTTTCCAGCGCGCGTCGATGCGCGCCTCGGCGGCGACGAGTTCATCGATGCGCGCCCGGGCCGCCGCCAGCGCGCGGCCGGCATCGAGCCCGACGCGCGATTCCGCGGTGAGCAACTCGCATTCGACGCGAGCCGCCTGCACGCGTTGACGCGCGTGCTGCAGTTCTCGCGGAGGCGCATGCTGGGACAGTGCGACACGCGCGCACGCGGTGTCGAGAAGACTGATGGCTTTGTCCGGCAGTTGACGTGAAGGAATGTATCGATGCGACAGCGTGACCGCCGCGCGAATCGCCTGGTCGCGCACGACGACCTCGTGATGCCGCGAGAACGTTCTGGCGAGACCGCGCACCATGTGGATAGCCGCCATTTCTTCCGGTTCCGGCACCTGCAGGACCTGGAAACGCCGGGTAAGCGCGGCATCTTTTTCGATGTGGCGTTTGTATTCCGCCCAGGTTGTCGCGCCGATCATGCGAATCGAGCCGCGCGCGAGTGCGGGTTTAAGCAGATTGGCTGCGTCGCCGGTGCCGGCCTGGCCGCCCGCACCGATCAGCGTGTGAATTTCATCGACGAACAGGATCACTGGGCCGGCCGACTTCGACACGCCCTCCAGCACGCTTCTCAGACGCGACTCGAATTCGCCCTTCATGCTTGCGCCGGCGAGCAGCGCGCCCACATCGAGATTCAGCAGGCGCACGCCGATCAGCCTGGGCGGCACGTCGCCGGTGGCGATGGCGCACGCGAGCCCCTCGACGATGGCTGTCTTGCCCACGCCCGCCTCGCCGGTCAGCAACGGATTGTTTTGCCGCCGGCGCAGCAGCACGTCGACCATGGTGCGAATCTCCAGTTCACGCCCGATAACCGGATCAATTTCGCCACGGTGCGCACACGCGGTCAGATCCGTGCAGAACTGTTCGAGTGGCGAAGCTTTGGATGGCGCGGGAAAGGCATGAGAAGGCGCGCCTGGCACCGAGGGCAGGAAGTCGCTGTCGTCGTAGGGTGCTTCAACAGCTTCGGGCGACCCGTCTATGCATGCCAGCAGAGATTCGTTCAGACCTTCGGCCGGCAGCTTGCCGAACGCCGGTGAGACGGAAAGCAGCACGCGCCGCAATGGCGGCGTCTGCGCGAGTGCGGCGATGAGCCACGCACCGCGAATGCGCCGGTCGTTGAAGCTGAGGGTGGCCAACACCCAGGCCCGCTCGATCGCCGATTCGACATGATGGGAAAAATCGCTGATCGAACTGGCGCCCGCGGGCAGGGCGGCCAGCGCGCGCGCCATATGGCGATCGAGCGTGTCACGATCGATACCCCAGTGCCGCGCGATCCGGTGCAGGTCCGAATCGGGTTGTTGCAGCAGCTGATGCAGCCAATGCACGAGTTCGATATACGGGTTGCCGCGCAACTTGCAGAAGGCGGCGGCCGACTCGATGCTTCTGTACAGCGTGGTGCCAAGCTTGCCGAAAAGTGCCTGACGCGAGATCGTCATGTGGTTTCTCTGAATCTGCTATTGGTGTTGTGCTTTCAACCGTAGACGGGCAACGCAATTGCTGATTTGCACAAATGGCAGCCGTAACTATCGATATAGCCTGCTCAACTTATTTTGACTAAATGAAATCGCATTCCGGTGGAACTGAAGTCGCCGGTTGAAATAAATCCGTCAGGATTCTATTAAACGATGAGTCGCGTTACCCGTCAATTGACGTAGGTCTAAAAAAACTGCAAATGGCTAACGTTGCGAAAATTCGGTGAGGGATAGAGATTTTTCTCTGTAAAAGCAGCGCTGCTTGTCCGATCGTGGATGTGTAAATAATTGTTTTTACGAAATTTATACGATTTAGCTCTCGCTCTATAAAATGCGTGGTAGTTGTGAAATTTTGTAAAAGTATCGCAATCTATTTTCTTGATTGCTTATCAAAAAAATAGGAGGCGTCATCGGAGTAGGGTTATATTAAATGGGCAATGGAATGATGCTCGCAAGTTGCGTTTAGAATGCGAATCTCGCCAATCAGGAAAGTTCGGACAATGACATGTGGGTAGGCAGACTAATCAGGCGTGACGTCAACGCGTCCACGCGCATTCAACCGGACCCAACGCAACCGGAATGGCAGCGGCCGGGAGACACGCGCCTTGCCCACCCGCCCAATGACGAACAATCGCGCGCGTGCGAAGCCGATCCCGAATACAGCCTTGACGACAACCCACGAGGAAGCCATGCGGTCTTCGGTCTGATCGGCACAACGCTGTCCTCCGAAGACAGGGTGTCGCGCTGGGAACGAGGCGATGAAAGCAATGGCGCCGCCGATCTGATCGAGGCGCTGCACGCGCAGTATTGCCGCGCACTTTCTGATCCCCATGCTTCGCTTGCGGGAAGTTGGGAAGCGCAGCCCGCGTTCTCAGAGGGCGTGCATCCGGCTTCGCATCACGACGCACCGGCGGCTGTCCAGGCGCCGCACATCGGCTCGATCGAGGCGCTGCTGTCCGGTGCGCGTTTCATGGAAGACGTCTTTGGCCCGCTCGCGGCGGACCCGGATGCTGACTTCGCCGCGTCGGAGCCGGTGCCGGAGGTTCTGGGTCTGTTCGCGCCGCAGGACTACCTCGCCGCGGCGGCACGGCGCGCGTGCGTATTGCCGCCCACACTGGCGCGGCGCGAACACCATGCGTTAGGAATTGACAGCCCGTTGCCGGCCTCGCCTTCAGCGACACACGAACAGGCTCGATGACCGCACGCCTGTCCCACCGCATCGAGACTGAATGGCGCAAGCTCATTGCCAGCGATCGGTCGATCAGCGTGAAGGCCGTCGACGCGCATTGAGTAGGTGCCGCCCGTGGCGCGAGGCGGCTTTTAGCGTCAGCGCATGAACAGCCCGCCGTTCAGATCCCAGCATGCGCCGTTTGCAAAGTAAGCATTTTCGGCCGCCAGCATCACGGCGACATCGGCGACGTAAGCGGCCGAGCCCAGACGTCCCGCTGCAATGACGTCGATCACCGCCTTCAGTTTGTCGGGCGCGACGCTTTCATGCACGACCGGCAGATCCAGCGGTCCGGGCGAAATGGCGTTGACGGTGACACCCGCTGCGCCGAGATCGCGCGCGAAGACCTTGGTGAGCGTGATCACCCCGCCTTTCGCAGCCGCATAGTGCGCGCCGGTTGCCGAGCCGCCGTTCTGTCCCGCGAGCGACGCGATATTCACGATACGGCCCGCGCCCGTGTCGGCGAAATGCTGGCCGAACACCTGGCAACCGAACAGCACGCTGCGCAGGTTGACGTTGACCACCTGATCGAACTGCTCGGCGGTAATGTCCATTACGGGGACGACTTTGGAAGCGCCCGCGTTATTGACCAACGCATCGACTCGTCCCCAGCGCTGAAGGAGCGCGTCTCGCGCCGCGCTAAAAGCGGCTTTCGCGGTGACGTCGAGATTCAGTGCGAATGCGCTGGAACCGTCGGCGCTCAGATCGCGTGCAAGGGCTTGCGCCGCATCGAACGCGATATCGCCGACGGCGACCGCGTAACCCGCCGCATGAAAGCGCGCGGCAATCGCGGCGCCCAGCCCGCGCGCGGCGCCGGTGACAAGAACGACTCTTTTCTGCATGGCTTGCACTCCGGATAGAACGGCCGCTGTGGCAGCGGTTCGACGCACGTGACGCGAGCCGTGAATCGACAGATGGCTCGAGACATGGCTCAACGCATGGCTCGAAACACGGCCCGAAAGACGGCTCGATATGCGGCCCGACACATGGCTCAACACACGGCCCGACACATGGCTCAACACATGAGTCGACACACGACTCAAGCGGCGAGCGCGGCTTCGAAACGGGCTGCGATCGCGCAGACCTGCTCATCCTGCCCCTTGCGCCCGACGATCTGCAATCCCGCCTTGAGCGGCGAGCCCTGAACAGGCAGCGGCAAACTCAACGCGGGATGGCCGCTCAGATTGAACGGCCGGATCAGCGACGACATCGCGATCACGGACATACCGCCGCGTGCTTCGTCGAGTGTGATGGGCAGGGCGGGCAGCGTGGGCAGAATCAGCACGTCGGCGTTGTCGAGCGCGTGGTCGACTGCCGCCGTGAATTGGCGGCGCACCTGTTCCGCTGCTTCGAGCTGCGCGGCGGTGGTGTTGGCCGCCGCGCGCAGGCGCGCGTCGAGATCCGCGCCGATTTTCCCGCTTGCCACCAGATGGCCGAACGCGCGCCAGGTCTCGGCATTGATGACGGCAAGGCCCGCGTCGAAAGCGGCTGCAAGACCGGCGAGCGGCAGCGTGTGCGTGCTGCAGCCGGCCGTGTCGGCCGCGAGCGTGACGGCTTCGCGGATATCGGCCGCTGCGTCGGCTTGCACAATGCCGACTCTGCACGCGCCTTGCCACGCGTGCGCGGCGTTCGCGTCGAAGTCCGGGGCGATGGCGAGCATCGCGGCTGTGAGCATGCGCATGTCGCGCGCAAACGGCCCGACGCAATCGAGCGTGGATTCCCGCGGCGCCACGCCGACTCGCGACACGCGCCCGAAGGTGGGTTTCAGGCCGATCACGCCGCAGCATGCGGCGGGCCCGCGAATCGAGCCGCCGGTGTCGGTGCCGAGCGCGGCGTCGGCAAGCTTCAATCCGACCGCGGCCGCCGACCCGCTCGACGATCCGCCCGGAATGCGCGTGGCGTCTTGCGGATTGCGCGGCGTGCCGGTGTAGTCGTTGATGCCGGTCATGCCGAACGCCAGTTCATGCATGTTCGCCTTGCCGGCAATGCGCCAGCCGGCCGCGAGCAATCGTTCGACGACTTCAGCGTGGCGTCGGGCGGGCGGCGCATCGGCCAGTGCGCGGCTCGCGGCGGTGGTGGGGTAGCCGGCGATATCGATCGTGTCCTTGATCGCGATGCTCGGCCCGGCGCCGCCTAACGACAGGCGCTGGATAAACTCGTTCATGGATTCGGTTTCCTTGCATTGACTTGCCACGGCGCGTCGAACAGGCGCTCGGTGCGAAAGTGCGCGATGAGCCAGTCGCGGCCGTTGGCGGCCGGCGCGAAATCGACTTCGAGGCGTGCCGAAATCAGCTCGGCTCGCGCATCGACATAGCCTGAGGCCTGCAGCATGATCCAGCGGCCTTTTGCGCTCGCGCCCCGCACGTCGATGGTTTCCGAGGTGAGGAAGTGCACGTTCACCGAAAAATGCGGCGACGGCGGCAGGTAGCGCGTGAGCATCGCGAGGATCGCGGCGTGGCCCGTCAGACGGCCGAACTTGCTCGCATACTGTGGGCCGATGCCTTCCCAGATGGCGTCGGCGGTGAAGAGGGCCGCGAGCGTCTCGCCTTCGAGCGCGCCGGACGGCACGTCGCATAGCGACATATAACGCGCCATCGTGCGGCGGACCGCGGCTTCGGCTTCGAGCGCGGTAAGCCGTTCAGTCAACGTGGCGAGCGTTTCAGCGGTGGCGGTCATTGCGGCACGCTCAGGGCAGGTTGGCATGTTGCGGCGGCACCTGCAACGCGCGGCCGACACGCGCTTCGATCTTGCCGTAGCGCCATAGGTTGTATTCGCCCACCGGCGTAGTGCGGTACAGATTGCACACCGCCGCGGCGGTGTCGAAATCGCGCACGTCGGCCATGATGTAGAAGGTCCACGGCGAGTTGTCGGCATGGCCCACGGTGAGGCGGTCGTCGTCCATGATGCCGAGCACCTCGACGCCTGCCATCGATTCGACCGCGGCCAGCATCTTGCCGTAGGCCTGCCAGACTTCACCGATCCGCTCGCGCGGCAGGTCGAAGAAATTCTGCGTGACGCCGCAGCAGAATAGAACACGCAGCGGCGGTGTTGAGGTGTCGGACATGAGGTTGGGTTCCTTGCAGGGGTTATCGTGCGGACGCTCGCACGGTGGGTCGCCACCGTGCCGCCGGGACGGTACGCGCGCTGCACGAGCCGCGCACGTTCACGCGCGCCTTGCGGCGCGGCGAGCCACGGCGAGACACGGCGAGACACGGCGAGACACGGCAGCCGTCACCCGATGGCGGATCGCCGCTCAATCGTGCGTGGCGCCGGTGTTGCGAGGAATCGTCAGAAGCGTGAGCGCGGTAATCAGGCCGAAGCCGATCAGCATCAGCGCGACGGGCCACGGCGCGCGCACTTTCGCATAGAGCGCGGTGGCGACGAGCGGCGCGAGTCCGCCGGAAAATACCGAAGCGATCTCGTGGCCGAGCGCCATGCCCGAGTAACGTACTTCGGTGGGGAACAGTTCGCCCATCAGCGCCGGTTGCGTGCCGATCATCGCGGCGTGGCAGAACGGCAAGCCCAGCGCGAGCGACAGGAACACGAGCATCGGCTGGTGCGTGTCGATCAGCCAGAACGCCGGAAACGCGATCACCACCAGCCCGAGCGCGCCGATCATATACACCGGCCGCCGCCCGATCACGTCCGACAGTCGCCCCCACAACACGATCGTGGCGAGTTCGAGCAGCATGGCGATCATCACGCCGCCGAGCATCACCGAAACGGGCACGCCGATCGTCTTGCCGTACACCAGCACGAACGAAAGAAAGATATAGGTCCCGCCGTTTTCAGCGACACGCAGCCCCATCGCCTGCAGCACCTGTTTCGGATGATTGCGCAGCACCGTCAGCACGGGCAGGTGCTTCGGTTTGGCGGCCCTGAAGTCGCGGCTTTCCGGCAAGCGCCGGCGAATGTATACGCCGACACCGAAAATCAGCACGCTCGCAAGAAACGGCACGCGCCAGCCCCACGACATGAAGCTCTCGAGCGGCAGGCGCTGCACCAGATAGAACGCGGCCGCGGACAACACGAAGCCGCCCGCCACGCCCAACTGGCTGAACGCCGCATAGTAGCCGCGCCGATTGGCCGGGGCGCTCTCGCTGATCAGCAGGACGCCGCCGCCCCATTCGCCGCCCGACGCGATACCTTGCACGACGCGCAGACACACGAGCGCGGTGGGCGCGAGAAAGCCGATTTGCGAGAACGTCGGCAGCAGGCCGATGCCGAAGGTCGCCACGCCCATCATCATCAGCGTGACGACGAGCGCGCGTTTGCGGCCATGGCGATCGCCGATATGGCCGAACACGATGCCGCCCAGCGGGCGTGCCAGAAAACCGATCGCGAAGCCGGCGAAAGCGGCGAGGGTGCCGAGTAGCGGGTCGCCGTGCAGCGGGAAGAACAGCGGTCCGAAGATCAGTGCGGCGGCGGTGCCGTACAGAAAAAAGTCGTACCACTCGAGCGCATTGCCGAGGACGGAGGCGACGATGATCCGCCGCAAGGTTCGCGAGGTGGCAGGCGGCGCGGATGCCGCGGGCGAGCCGGCCGTGGGAGAAAAGGTGTCGTTTGGCATTGTCGTGCTCGCTGGTTGTCGGGGATCAGAGCAGGAAACCGATTGCGCTCAACGCTTCGGTCGAGTCGATCAGGCGGATGACCTTTTGCACGATGCGCGGCTCGCCGCTCGCGAAACCGATGCGATGCGTAAGGTCCGCCGCGAAGAGCGTCGACTTGCCGCGTTTGTAGGCGACGATGACTTGCGCGGAGTTCACCGTGACTTCATCGCTCGCGTCGCTTGCCAGCGTGAAACGCGATACGGTCCGAACAGTGCGCGCGGCGTCGGCCGCCGACACCGAATAGCCGGACAGCATGCGTTGCACGCGCTTTTCGCGCATGTCGTGATCGTCGTAAGCGTAGTTCAGCGTGGCGGCGAAGTCGCTGGTGTCGTGCTCGATCGGCACCACGTAGAAGCCCGCCGGGTCCCACAGCGACAGCCACTCGCGATAGTCCTTGCGGTCCAGCAGTTCCGCCTCGCGCCAGATGAGTTCGATCGCGCCGGCAAAAGTCTGCTGCGAGGAAAGCGTGTTCCGGTCGTCCATCATGCTTGCTCCATCATCGTGCGCCATTGCGCGTACGCTTCACGCATGCCGGTTTCATCGGTGGCGTGGGCGGTTTTTTCACCGTTCGGCGCTGTGCTTTCGCGATTCAAGCCGCGGTTCACGAGAATCGGCAGATCGGGGCCGGCGTGCGAGCCGCGCTGCACGCGCTCCCACGCTTCGGCGTCGTCCGGACTGCCGAAACCGAACGGGCCCTGGAAGTGTTCGTGAATGCGCAGGCGTACGCGGTTCGCTTCTTCGGGGCCGCCGTCCATGGCGAGGGCGACGTGACGGATCTCGGTCTCGTTCGCGGAAATGGGCCGCAGGACGCGGAAAAATGCCATCGACAGCGCGAGGTTCGGAAACAGGTTCAGATTGAAGCCGACGCCCATCAGCGAGCGCACGATGCGGCGCACTGCTTCCGGCGTGTGGTCCTTCGCGAGCGACGCAGCGAGTTCTTCGAAGCGTTCGGGGATCGGCGCGCCGTCGTCCTTGTCGAGATCGACGAGTTCCGGCACCAGCACCGCGAGGCTGTGGCCGTTGCCGAGCGAGCGGCAGAAGGCCTGGTCGCTCGTCATGAAGCTCGTGATCGCGGCGGCGGTTTCGTCGTCGATCGATTTCATCCACGACTTGTGGACCACGGGGAAGTGATAGAGGTCCGTGGTGTTCTCGAGCTGGATCTTCCAGTTGCCGTTAAAGCGGAAGCGATGTTCGCCGTTGGCCTTGACCGGATAGCCCGCGCCCTGCTTCATGAAGAGGTCGATCCACGGTTTCGCGCCGCCCAGAAAATCTTCCAGCGGCTCGATCTCCTGATTGAAGCTCGCGAAGATCAGCCCTTGATAGATGCCCACGCGCAGACTGGCGAGCGGCAGTTCGGTCTTGTCGACCACGCCTTCATAGCCGTCGCCGTACGGCAGCGCGCGCAACGCGCCGTCGAGGCCGTAAGTCCAGCTGTGATACGGGCACGTGAAGCCTTTCGCGTTGCCCTTGTGCTGTTCGCAGACGGTCGCGCCACGGTGGCGGCAGCGGTTCTGCAGGACGTTGATCGCGCCGCTCCTGTCGCGCACCACGATCACCGGCTGGCGGCCGATCGTGGTGGTGCGGAAGTCGCCGGGATGGGGCAATTCGCTTTCGTGCGCAACCCAGATCCACGTCTTGTAGAAAATGCGTTCGAGTTCCGCTTCGAAAATGGCCGGGTCGTAATACAGCGACGGGGCTATGCGATCCGGCTGCGCGCGCTGATACAACGCGCTCGTGTCGACGGTCTGATAGGGGGATTCGCTCATGGCTGTGCAGGTGGGGTGATCGATGAAGCAAAGTTTCGTCGACTGGTTGATATGCGTCAAATTGATCTAAAATGAAATGTAAGATCAACCGCATGGATATCTCGATGAACTCGCTGGATCACGTCGACCTCAACCTGCTGCGCGTTTTTCAGGCGATTGTCGAAGAGCGCAGCCTGACTCGCGCGGGCGAGCGGCTCGCGTTGTCTCAGCCGGCCATCAGTTATTCGCTGGGGCGTTTGCGCACGCTGTTCGACGATCCGCTCTTCATCCGCACGCGCGCCGGCATGCAGCCCACGCCGATTGCGCTGGAGTTGTCGACCATCGTGGCTCGCGCGCTGGACACGGTGCGCGAGGCGCTGCGTTACGCGGAGCATTTCGACCCGGCGGTGAGCACGCGCACGTTCCGCCTATCGCTGTCGGATGCGGGCGAACTGGCCTATTTGCCGCCCATTTGCGAGGCGCTGCACCGGCAGGCGCCGCGCGTGAGATTGCGCATCGAGCCGCTGCCGGTCGAGGAAATAGAAGATGCGCTGCGCGCGAGCCGGCTCGATTTCGCCATCGGCAATCTGCCCACGCTGACCGCGCGCACGCGGCATCAGGCGCTATTTGAAGAGACCTACGTGTGTATGACGCGCAAGCGGCGCGGCTTGCCGCGCACCAAAGAGCTGAGCCTGAAGGCGTTTCTGGACGCTTCGCACGTGCAGATCACATCGATCGAACACAGCCACCACGCGCTCGACGACGAGTTCCGCAGCCAGGGCGTCGGGCGTCATATCGCGCTGGAACTACCGCATTTCGTGGCTCTGCCGAGCGTGCTGGCCGTCACCGACCTGTTCGCCACGCTGCCGCGGCGCCTTGCGCATATTTTCAATCGCGACGGCGGCTTCCAGATCTACGACTTGCCCGTGACCTTGCCGATCGCGGCCGTCAC
Organism: Paraburkholderia aromaticivorans; assembly: GCF_002278075.1. Taxonomy (NCBI): domain Bacteria; kingdom Pseudomonadati; phylum Pseudomonadota; class Betaproteobacteria; order Burkholderiales; family Burkholderiaceae; genus Paraburkholderia; species Paraburkholderia aromaticivorans. The sequence continues at coordinate 3,189,178 of NZ_CP022989.1, forward strand.
GATGCACTGGCATGAGCATTTCGATCAGGACGAGGGCAATGTGTGGTTGCGCAATCTGATGGCGGATATCGTGCGGCGCTTCGACGAGAAGTGACCACCGTGCCGCGTCAGGCCCGTTTGAACAGGTCCCGCGCGAGCGAACAGAGCAGCGTGGTGGTCGGCGATTCGTCCTGCAGGCGGCGGCTCATGATGATCGGCGAAGCGACATTGGCCGCGGGAATAGGCCGGTACACCACGCCGTGCGCGCGCAAACCTTCCACACTTTCCGGCACGAGACACACGCCCACTTGCGCCGCGACCAGACCCAACGCGGTCTGCAACTCCCGCACCTCATGAATCGCTTTGGGCTCCAACGCATGGTCGTGCATGGCCGATAGCTGCTGGTCGGCATAGCTCGGCCGCGGCGTGCTCGGATAGACGATCAGCGTTTCCTGTGCGAGCGCCGCCAGCGTCAGCGGCTTCTTCTGCCGCGCGAGAGGATGGTCTTGTGGCAGCGTGGCAATCATCCGTTCTTCGACGAGGACTTCGCGCGCGAGTTGCGCGTCGTCCAAACGCAGGCGGCCGAAGCCCACGTCGATACGGCCGCCCTTGAGCGCCGCGAGTTGCTCGATCGTGAACATTTCGATCAGCGACAGTTCGATATGCGGCGCGGCTTCGCGAAACGCACGGATCACCGCGGGCAGCGCGCCGTACAGCGTGGACGGCACGAAACCGATCACGACGCGCTCGGCCAGTTGCGCGAGGCGCCGCGTAAGCGGGGCGAGTTCGTCCGCTTCGTCGACGAGGCGCCTCGCCTGCGCATAGAAAATGCGGCCGGCCTCGGTCAGGCGCAGCGGCCGCGAGCCGCGTTCGAACAGCGACAGGCCGACGTTTTCCTCAATCTGCTGGATCTGGCGGCTAAGCGGCGGCTGCGTCATATGCAGGCGATGCGCGGCCCGCGTGATGTTCATTTCTTCCGCGACCGCAATGAAGTAGCGGAGTTGGCGAAGTTCCATGCATACCCCTGAGGTATGGAAGTAGTCGGAATCGGTGTTGGACTGCTTCGCGGGTTTGTTTCTAATATGGGGCTCCCCGTCAGGCAGTTCAGGAGAGCAGCGAATGATAGCAACACCCGTGAAGATCGAAAGCGTGGAGACGATTCTCGTCGACGTGCCGACGATCCGTCCGCACCGGCTGTCGGTCGCAACGATGAACTGCCAGACGCTGGTGCTGGTGCGCATCCGTTGCGCCGACGGGTTGGTCGGTGTGGGCGAGGGCACCACGATCGGCGGCCTCGCGTATGGCGAGGAAAGCCCGGAAAGTATCAAGGTCAACATCGACAGCTATTTCGCACCGCTGCTCAAAGGGATGGACGCGACCCGTCCGGGCGCGGCGATGGCGAAACTGCGCGAACTGTTTCAGGGCAACCGCTTTGCGAAGTCCGCGCTGGAAACGGCCTTGTTCGACGCGCAGGCCCAACGCCTCGGTGTGCCGCTGTCGGAGTTGTTCGGCGGCCGTGTGCGCGATTGCGTGGAGGTGGCGTGGACGCTCGCGAGCGGTGACACGAAACGCGATATCGCCGAAGCCGAGCAGGTGTACGAGACGAAGCGCCACCGGGTGTTCAAGCTGAAGATCGGAACGCGCGCGGTGGCGGACGACGTCGCGCACGTCGTCGCGATCCGTAACGCGCTAAGAGGGGTCGGCGAAGTGCGGGTCGATGTGAACCAGGCGTGGACCGAAGCGGAGGCGATCCGGGCCGCGCGGCGTTTCGAGGAAGCCGGCGTGGCGCTGATCGAGCAGCCCATCGCCGCGGAAAACCGCGCCGGCCTCAAGCGTCTGACCGACCTTGCTCAAGTGCCGATCATGGCCGACGAAGCGCTGCATGGTCCGGCCGACGCGTTCGCGATGGCCAGTGCCCGCGCCGCCGATGTCTTTGCCGTGAAGATCGCGCAATCGGGCGGCCTCGCGGGCGCCGCGCAGGTGGCGGCCATCGCCGCGGCCGCGAATATCGACCTGTATGGCGGGACCATGCTCGAAGGCGCGGTGGGCACGATGGCCTCCGCGCAACTGTTCAGCACATTCGGCGAATTGAAGTGGGGCACCGAACTGTTCGGCCCCTTGCTGCTGACCGAAGAGATTCTTACCGAACCGCTGCGCTACGAGAATTTTGCGCTGCACCTGCCTCAAGGTCCGGGTCTTGGTATCACGCTCGACTGGGACAAGATCGACCGTCTGCGGCGCGACACGCGCCGCGGCGCCAGCGTTACCGCGAACTGAAGGCTCATCCGTTAGCCATCCAGAACATCATACGAAGGAGATACCCATGAACAGGCAAACTATCGACGCGTTGCTCCAGAAGATCAACGACAGCGCCACCCAAGAAGGCAATCCGCGCACCAAGCAGATCGTCAACCGGATCGTGCAGGATCTGTTCTATACGATCGAGGACCTCGACGTGCAGCCCGCTGAATTCTGGACCGCGCTGAACTATCTCGGCGATGCGGGCAAGAGCGGCGAGCTCGGTTTGCTGGCCGCGGGCCTGGGTTTCGAACATTTTCTCGATGTGCGCCTGGATGAAGCGGAAGCGAAGGCCGGCATCGAAGGCGGCACGCCGCGTACCATCGAAGGGCCGTTGTACGTGGCCGGCGCGCCGCTTGCCGAAGGGCACGCACGTCTTGACGACGGCACCGATCCCGGTCAGACGCTGATCATGCGCGGCCGCGTGCTGGGCGAAGACGGCAAGCCATTGGCGCATGCGCTCGTCGAAGTGTGGCACGCGAATCATCTCGGCAATTACTCGTACTTCGACAAATCGCAGCCGGCCTTCAATCTGCGCCGTTCGATCCGTACCGACGCCGAAGGCAAGTACAGCTTCCGCAGCGTCGTGCCGGTCGGCTATAGCGTGCCGCCGCAAGGACAGACGCAACTGCTGCTCGACCAGCTCGGCCGTCATGGGCATCGTCCGGCGCATATTCACTTTTTCGTTTCCGCGCCGGGGTTCCGCAAGCTGACCACGCAGATCAATATCGACGGTGATCCGTATCTGTGGGACGACTTCGCGTTCGCCACGCGCGACGGACTCGTGCCGGCGCTCAAGCAGGCGGAGGGCGCCGAAGGCAAACCGTATGGCGTGGACGGCAACTTCGCGCTGATCGATTTCGACTTCACGCTGTTCAAGGAGCGCGGCGATCTTCCGGCCGCCGAAGTGGAGCGTCTGCGCGCGGAAGCCTGATTGCCGAAAGAAAACGGCTGGAGGTACCGCATGAATCCGTCGACCCTGGTTGCGCGGCGAGATCGGCCGGGCCGCCAGGGCTGGGTGTTACCGATCAGGAATAGGAGCAAGCATGCTGTTTCACGTTGAAATGACCGTCAATCTGCCGGCCGATATGGACGCCGAACGCGCCGCGCGCCTGAAGGCCGATGAGAAAGCGATGTCGCAAAGGCTGCAACAGGAAGGCGTGTGGCGGCATTTGTGGCGCATTGCCGGCCGCTACGCGAATATCAGCGTATTCGACGTGGAGAGTCCCGCGCATCTGCACGACGTGCTGAGCCAGTTGCCGTTGTTTCCGTATATGGATGTCGACGTGCGCGCGCTGTGCCGGCATGCGTCGTCGATTCGCGACGACGACCGGTGAGAAGCGGCGGTTGGCAAAGGTGCTGCGTTTGCAGCACCTTATTCAGACCTGATTCAGACTCTATTCAGCTTCAAAGATCCAGCACCAGAACCGGCGACGCGGCACGCGAGATGCAGCAGCAGATCACCTTGCCGCTCGCGCGTTCCGCTTTGCTCAGGCAATGGTCGCGATGTTCGGGCGTGCCGCTCACCACGTCGACCATGCACGTGCCACATACCCCTTCGCCGCACGACGTATCCACTTCGATGCCGATCGACGCCAGGGCCGCGACGATGGTCGTGTCCTTGTCGACACGCACCGTCGCGCCGCTGCTTGCGATTTGCACGTCGAAAGTATCGAGCGTGGCGGATCCGGCGCTCGCGGGCGGAGCCGGCGCGGCTGCGAATCGCTCGAGGTGAATCGCTTCCGGCTGGACACGCGTTTCGCCGATCGCCACCGCGCGTTCCATGAACGCCGACGGGCCGCATGTGTACACGTGCGTGCCGTCGCGCGCATTCGCAAGACAATCGCCGAGTACGGCATCGAGCCGCTCGCGCTCGACGCCGAAATGCAGCTTCACATAGTCACTGAACGGCGCGCGCGTGAGCAGCGGCAAAAACGCCGCATGCTCCGCGCTGCGCGCGAAATAGTGCAGCACGAAGCGCTGTTGCTGCTTGAGCAGACGGTACGCCATGCTCAAGAGCGGTGTGACGCCGATACCCGCGGCAATCAGCACATGTTCTTCGGCGCCCGGCGCGAGTTGGAACAGATTGCGCGGTGCGCCGATGGTCAATTCGCTGCCGACCGTGACGTCGTCATGCAGCGAACGCGAACCGCCGCGCGAAGCGTCTTCGCGCTTCACGGCAAACAGATGGGCTTCGCGACGATCCGGATCGCCGCACAGCGAGTATTGGCGCGTGACGCCCGAGGGGCCGGTAACGTCGATATGCGCACCGGGTTCGTAGTGGTCGAACGGCTGGCCGTCCAGACGCGATACGCTGAACGAGCGCACGCCGCGCGCTTCGTCACGGACGCTGTCGACGCGCACGTTGAAGGTGGTTCTTTCCATGATATAGCCGGCAAATTGAGCGGGCGGCGCATGCGCTTATGCGCATGCGGTGGTGCGTCAAGGATAGGAAACCGCGCTAAATCAGGCAAATCGATTAAAAATGGTCGGTCAGATAAGCCGGACTGATAATTAAAAGCCCACGCCACGGTCGTGCGCTGAATCGCAACTCAAATCCCCGCCAGATGCCGGACCAGCGCCTTTTCCGGCCGCGCCATCGCGTTCAGATCGCGCATGCAGATCAGCAACTGGCGCGCGGCCCAGCTATCGGTCAGCTCGATCGTGCGGATGCCTGGCCTGCCACGGTAACGCTTCGCTGCCGTGGCCGGCACGATACCCACGCCGGCGCCCTGGTCGACCATGCAGCAGATGGCGTCGAAGGTCCGCACGTGGGTGCGGAAGCTGAGCGGCTGGCCCGCCAGCAGCGCGCGCTCGCCCAAGTAGGCCTGCAACGCGCTGTCCGCGCTCAGCCCGATGAACGCCCGATCCGCCACCTCGGCCAGCGTCGTACGGCGGCATGTGGCGAGCGCATCGTCACGGCTCGTGATGAGCACCAGTTTGTCGATGGCGAAGGGGAAGGTCTGCAACGCGCCGTGTTCGACCGCATCGGAAATGATGCCGATTTCAGCCGCGCCGCTCAGCACCGCCTTGACCGTTTCGCTGCTTTGACGCTCCTTCAGGTCGATCTGCACGTTGGGGTGATCGCGCAGAAAGAGGCCGATCGCGGAGGGCAGGAACTCGGTGATGGCCGCCGTGTTGGTCCACAACCGTATGCAGGCCTTGCGGCCCTCCTGATGCTCGCCCAGTTCGCCCTGCATTCTTTCGATCTGACCGAGCACGAGCCGCGCGTGATGCGCGAGCGTGTCGCCGGTCGGCGTGGATTCGACGCCGCGCCGGCCGCGTTCGAGCAGCGGCATGCCGAGTGCGTCTTCCATGCCGCGCAGCCGCGCGCTCGCCGAGGGCAGCGACATGTTCGCGCGCGCCGCGCCGTGCGTGATGCTGCCGGTGTCGAGGATATGCAGAAAGAGGCGTAGGTCGATCAGGTCGAAGCGCATGGCGAGCAGGTTGAGGTGCGGTTTCATGGGGGGCGCATGCCTTAGCCCCAGCCTAAGTCACGGTAAGTATCTTACGCATTGTGGCCGGCCTTGCGGCGATTGAGAATTGCCGCATCACTTCAATAACGACATGCCGATGATCTCTTCGTTTGCGATGCGTGCGGGTGTGGTGGCCGTGACTTTCGTTGTCGCCGGCTTCGTCAAGGGCGTGACCGGCATGGGACTGCCGACGGTCGCAATGGGTGTGCTCGGCACGCTGATGCTGCCGGCGCAAGCCGCCGCGATGCTGCTGTTGCCGTCCTTCATCACGAACCTCTGGCAACTGGTGGCGGGGCCGAGTGTGCGGCTGCTGGTCAGACGCTTGTGGCCGATGATGCTGGGCATCGTCGCCGGCACGGTCGCGGCCGCGTCGTTCATTGCGGGCGGCGGCGAGTGGGCCGTGGCCGGGCTCGGTGCCGCGCTCACGCTCTACGCCGCGGCCGGTTTGCTGGCGTGGCGCTTTTCGGTGCCGGCGCGGCACGAGCGCTGGTTGTCGCCGCTGATCGGCGCGGTGACGGGCGTCGTCACTGGCGGCACCGGCGTGTTTGTCGTGCCGGCCGTACCTTATCTGCAAGGGTTGGCGTTGAAGAAAGAGGATCTGGTGCAGGCGCTCGGGCTTTCGTTCACGGTGTCCACCCTCGCGCTCGCGATCGGGCTCACCAGAGAGCACGCGTTCGCGCCCGGCGATCTGGGCGAGTCGCTCTTCGCCGTAGCCCCGGCGCTGCTCGGCATGTGGATCGGACAGCGCGTGCGCGGACGCATCAGCGCGCAGACCTTCAGGCGCTGGTTCTTCATCTGTCTGCTCGGACTGGGCATTCAATTGATGGCGCGCGCATTCGTTTAATCAAGCGAAGGTAAAAGCGAACGTGGAAGGAGCGATATTGTGTGGTCCGCTATTCTCGATACGCTCGGTGCGCTGGCGGTGCTCGTCAGCGTGGCCGTGCAGATCATGTTGATGCTTAAGTGCTGAATCAATGCGCGGCAAGCCGTGCCGTCTATATGGCCGACATGGAGCCGTTTTCGCGGCAACGGCTTCGCTGCCGTTGCAGAACGGTCTGGTCGGCAGATACTTTCCGTCGAGCGTGATCACGGCGCGCTGAGCGCCTTGCGGATCGTCGACTTTCCTGATGTCGAGCTTGAGGTTGATCGCACTGATGATGCCGTGGCCGAATTGCTCATGCGCGAGCGCCTTCAGGGTCGAACCGTCAATCTGCACCATTTCGTAGAACCGGTAGATGGTCGAATCGGTTGGCACGCCGCCCGGAATGCTGCCGCGCAACGGGATGGTTTGCAGCAGACGCACCGCGTCTTCGCCGAGTTCGCGCTTGCCGGCCACGAGCTTCGCGGCGTCCGCCGGCAGCGGCTGCCGGCCGATTTTATGTGCGTGCTTACTCGTGTTCCGCGCGCACGAGGCAGCGAATCACCGCGCCTCGCTCATCACGCTTTTCCAGCCATCTGCGTGCAGGCGCTCCGATTGTTCGGCTCAACCGACGTATCTATTCGCCGCCAGCCGCTTTATCCGCTCGCTCAACCTGCCTACATTGTCTCCAGTGACAGCGCCACGGCATGTCCAACGCGGCCCGCGAATCGTCGCGGCAGCGTCGGCGCGAATCCCATCTATAGGAATCGATCATGAGCAAGCTCACAGGCAAAGTTGCAGTTGTAACCGGCGCATCGAAAGGTATCGGAGCGGCGATCGCCAAGGCATTGGCGGCGCAAGGGGCCTCGGTGGTGGTGAATTACGCGTCGAGCAAAACGGGCGCGGATGACGTGGTGGCCGCGATTACCACTGCGGGCGGCAAGGCCGTGGCGGTTGGCGGCGACGTGTCCAAAGCGGCGGATGCGCAGGGCATCATCGATGCGGCTGTCGAAACGTATGGCCGTCTCGACATTCTCGTCAACAACTCGGGCGTGTATGAATTCGCGACGATCGAAGAGATCACCGAAGAGCATTTCCATAAGCACTTCAACGTCAACGTGCTGGGTCTGCTGTTGACCACGCAGGCCGCGGTCAAGCATCTGGGCGAAGGCGCGAGCATCGTCAACATCAGTTCGGTGGTGAGCCGCATCACGCCGCCGGGCAGTGCGGTCTATACGGCCACCAAGGGCGCCGTGGACGGCATTACCGGCGTGCTTGCGCGCGAGCTCGGCCCGCGCAAGATCCGCGTCAACTCCGTGAATCCCGGCATGGTCGCCACCGAAGGCACGCATAGCGCGGGCTTTGTCGGTTCCGATCTTGAAACGTGGGCTATCAGCACGACGCCGCTCGGCCGTATCGGCCAGCCCGACGATATCGCCGATGTGGTCGCCTTCCTCGCCTCCGACGACGCACGCTGGCTGACGGGCGAAAGCCTGATTGCAAGCGGTGGTTCGCGCTAAGCGCTGCCGCGCGTGAGGGCGTGGCGCGGCCCGATAGCGTCACGCCGCCTCACGCGGCAACGAGCAAGCCGCCCGCGGGCTGAATTTAGCGGGCGCCGCGGGCGGCTTTGCACTTTATCCGGCCGCAGCCGCGGGCGTGGGGTTCGCCAACTCCACCGCGAAGAACGCATCCAGCAGATTCGATCCCGGCCGCTCGGCAAGCCGCGTGAGCGATTCGATCATCTGCACCTGACAGTCTTCCAGCGGAATCATTCTGATCCGCCGCGACTCGTTGAACTCGGCGCGCGCGATCACCCCCACGCCCATGCCTTGCGCGACCGCTTCTTCGAGCGCCTCGCGGCCGTCCACGTACATCACCGGTTCGACCTGCAGCGCTTCGCGCACCAGTTCGATTTCGAGCAACTGCTGGGTGACGGATTGCGACTCGCGGAAAATCATCGGCTGCCGCACCAGTTCGGTGTAACTCAGCTTGCGTTTCTTCGCGACCGGATAGCTGGCCGGCACCATCGCCACCAAGGGATCGCGCCGCAGTACGCGCGACTCCAGCCGGCTATGCACCTGCGGCGCGGCGGTGATGGCCGCGTCCACGGCGCTCGATAGCACGCGCTGCATGCAGTCCGCGGCGTTGGCGATGGACAGCGTGACGACAATCCCCGGATGCAGCTTGCGAAATGCGCTGATCAGCGCAACCGCCAGATCGGGCGCGTCCGCCACCAGCGAGAGCGAACCGGATTCGAGCCCGCCCGCCGATTCGAGCAGTTGCCGCGCGTCGCGCTCGCAACGGACCATCTGCCGCGTCACGCTGAAGAGGCGCAGACCGAGTTCGGTGGTCTCGACGCCGCGCGGCCCGCGCTCGAACAGTTTGACGCCGTAATCCTGTTCCAGCCGCCGCACATGATCCGACACGGCCGGCTGCGTGAGCGAGAGCGCCTGTGCCGCTTTAGAGAACCCGCCGTGTTCCGCGACCGCATGAAATGCCCGCAACTGCGCGTATTGCACGTGTGCCTCGCTCGTGTATAAGTTATTGCGATACCAGCATCAATTATATCGATTTTACCGATGCGGTGCGCTTCTGTACTGTGTGAGGAACCGAAACAGCGACATCGGAGATTCCGAACATGGACAGCGTGATCGACCGTTCCCCAGCCGCCAGCGCCGCCGGGTCCTCCGCGCTCACGTGCGCGCCGCCGGCCAGGGGCGAGCCCTATCTGCTGACGCCCGGGCCCCTCACCACGGCGTTCTCGACCAAGGAAGCGATGTTGCGCGACTGGGGCTCGTGGGACGGCGACTTCCGCGCGATGACCGCGCTGCTGCGTAGCAGCCTGCTGGACATCGCCGGCGACACGGCGGGTGAGTTCGACTGCGTGCCGCTGCAAGGCAGCGGCAGCTACTGCGTCGAAGCGATGCTCGGCAGCCTCGTTCCACGCGACGCTCACGCGCTCGTGCTGGCCAACGGGGCCTACGGCAAGCGCATTGCGACCACGCTCGGCTATCTCGGCCGCGCCTGCACGGTGCTGGACAAGGGCGACTATCTGCCGCCGCGCGGCGCCGAAGTCGAACGCATGCTGGCCGCCGATCCGCGCATTACGCATGTGGTCGCGGTGCATTGCGAAACCAGTTCGGGGATTCTGAATCCGCTCGAAGAGATCGCCGCCGCCACCGCTAAGCAGGGCCGCAAGCTGCTGATCGATTCGATGAGCGCGTTTGGCGCGGTGCCGCTCGACGTGCGCGAGTTCGCCTGCGAAGCGTTTGTGTCGTCGGCGAATAAATGCATCGAGGGAGTGCCCGGGTTCGGCTTCGTGATTGCGCGCAAGCACGCGTTGCAGGAGGCGAAGGGCCGCAGCCACTCGCTCGCGCTCGACGTCTACGATCAATGGGACGTGATGAATCGCACCGGCCAGTGGCGTTTCACACCGCCCACGCACACGGTGGCCGCGTTTATCGAAGCCTTGCGTCTGTTCAAACTCGAAGGCGGACAGGCGGGGCGTCTCGCGCGCTACGCGAACAATCGCGACGTGCTGGTGGCCGGCATGCAAGAGCTCGGCTTCGAGCCGTTGCTGAACGCACGCTGGCGCTCGCCGATCATCGTGACATTTTTTGCGCCGGCACATCCGTCGTTCAGGTTCGAGACCTTCTATGAGTTGATGAAGCAGCAGGGCTTCATCATCTATCCGGGCAAATTGACGGTGGTGGACAGCTTCCGTATCGGCTGCATCGGGCAGGTGGATGAACACGTCATGCGCCGCGTCGTCGAGGCGTGCGCCAACTCGCTGCGCACGATGGGTGTCGAGCATGCGGCACCGCCCGCGGCGGCGCTCGAAGAACGCAGGACACTGGCCGAGGAGGCCTGAAGATCAGCGTTTAGCCGTGCGGCGCGTGGACCGGGTAGCCGGCACGCGGACGGCCGGACAGCACGTCATGAATAACGCGCGGCACGCCGCGCGAGCGTTGGAACCTCCGAAGGATAGAAGTCGATGAAGCATGTAAAAGCGGTGATTTTCGATTGGGCCGGCACGGTGGTCGATTACGGTTCGTTGGCGCCGATGGGCGCCTTTGTGGAGACCTTCGGGCAGTTCGGCGTGCCGATCACGATCGACGAAGCGCGCGGTCCGATGGGCATGGCCAAGCGCCCGCATATCGCGGCGCTGATGGCGCTGCCCCGCGTCGCGCAGGCATGGACCGACAAGTACGGGCACGCGCCGGCTGACGCGGATATCGACGCCGTGTACGACGTGTTCGTGCCGAAGAACATCGCGGTGGCGGCGAGCTATAGCTCGGTGATTCCGGGCGTGGCCGACGTGGCGAGCGCGCTGCGCGGCGACGATATCCGGATCGGCACGACCACCGGCTATACGCGCGAGATCATGGCCGAGATCGTGCCGGGTGCGGCGGCGCAGGGGTTTTCGCCGGACAGCATCGTGTGCACCGGCGACACGGCGGAAGGGCGGCCGTCGCCGTACATGATCTACAGGACGTTGCCGGAGCTGGGCGTCTGGCGCGCAAAGGAAGCGATCAAGGTCGACGACACCGAGGTCGGCATTGAAGAAGGAATCAACGGCGGCACGTGGACGGTTGGAGTCTCGGTGAGCGGCAATGCGTTCGGTATGGCCGAAGACGACGTCAAGGCGCTCGCGCCGGACGAGTTCGCATGGCGCCGCAACGCGGCGATCCAGAAGCTGCAGGCGGCGGGCGCGCATTATGTGATCGACAGCGTCGCGGATCTGATGCCGGTGGTGTACGACATCGAAGCGAGACTGGCGCGGGGCGAGCGGCCGTGAGGGGCAGCGTTGCGGTCAGCCGAATTTGACCGGCGCGCGTCGTCGCATGGGGAAGCGCCTGAATCATCCGGCAGGCGCTTTTCCCGTTTTATGCAGCTTGCTCAAGGATGCGGGTTCAGGATCTTTTGAATGTCTTCCACTGACGCATTAAACCAGTTGGCGATAAATGACGCGCTCAGACCGCTGCCTTTCGCAAGGTTTCGGATTTCGTTCATGTCGTCTTCGCTGAATGCGGTCGTTGCCCGTTGAGGCAGGTCTGCCGGCTCGGCCCCGGCAATATCGTCCGCCGACGCGACAAGCGGTAGATCCTCTTCATGCAGCCGCGCAATGGCCGCGTAAGGCTGATTGATCTGATCGGCAACATCCTTCAGGCTACGGCCTTCATCTATTGCGCGAATCGCGTGAATTTCGTCCTCCGGCGAAAGTGGCGGGACCCATTCGTAATGATCGACAGGCGTCGGCGAGAAGCCCGTGGATGAGCCAGGTTGAGGAGGCCGCGATCGTGCCACAAAAAAGCCGCCCGCATATTCCTGCTCGATGACCGTTATCGTACTCTCCGCCAAATGGGTCGCACGGGCCAGATCGCCGGTTGCAAAATTGTAATCGCGGATCTCGAGCGCTCGCACAATGTCGTCAAGTTGTTGTGGCGTCACGGAGTCCATGGTTTTCTTGAGAAATTCGTTAGCAAGACTATGGGATTTCCACGGTGAGATGCCGAGTTTCGCGGCGACGTCTTCTCTGGTGTAGCCTTTTTCGAACATATCCATTGCCGCATTCCGGTCTTCCGAAGTGAAGCGGATATCGTGGCTGCCTTCAGGCACGCGTTGGGCCAGCCGCCTCGTATAGCTGGAAGACATGCCGAGAGATTGAGCCACCTCATCGGCTGGTTTCCCTTCGGCCAGCAGCTCACTGGCTAATGAATCTCTCGCGATCCGGTGCTGATTGGCTATGCCTCGCACGGTTTCCAGCGGGAGATTCAGGCCCTTGGCAATGTCTTTTGGGGCTTTGCCTTCATCCAGTTGCCGAATGGCGGCAGTCCGGTTCTCTGGCGTCGTATTCCACCACGACCTCTTGTAGGTATTGGCGTTGTAGTTCGCGAAAACGTCCCGGACTTTTTGGGTTGATAGCTTGACCGCATCGGCAACTTCGCGAGTGGATTTTCCCTGGTCTTTCAAGGCAAATACCTGGTCGATCTGATCGGGCGTAACGCCCCTGGGTAAGGACGGACGTATACCATTCTGCGCGGCAATCTTTCTCACTGTACGTTCGGATACGCTCGCCTGTGCCATGACTTCTTTCACCGGTGCTCCGTCCTTTAGCAATCCGACGATTTGCTGCCGCGTCCCTGATGTGATTTTCATACCACGTAAAGAGGCGGCTGCCGAGAGGGAGATACCTTCTTTTCTCGCGATATTGAGTACTGTTACAGTGGATATGCCAAGTTGCTTTCCGATTTGGCTGCAGGACGACTCCCCCTTCTTTAACAGGTTGATCGCTTGCTGGCGTATTTCCGGACTGACTGGACGGCCATAGGCAGCGTTGGGCCGGATGCCGTTCTCCCTGGCGATCTTACTTACGGTGCCACGGTTGACGTCAAATCTCGCGGCTATCTGCTTACGCGATTCACGCCCCTCCCGTAGCAGGTCGAGGATTTCCTGCCGGGTCGCAGGCGTGAGTGGCAATCTACGCAGAGAATCGGGGGCGGAAAACGTCATACGTTCTTCCTGCGCGACTCTTGTTACAGTCCCCTGGCTTATCCCTAGTTTTTCAGCTATCTGGCGGCTGGTCAATTCGCCCTCGCGAACGAGCCTGATCACTTCGTTGCGCACCTTGTCGTCGATTTTTGGCCGTCCTCCAGCGGCGGGTGCATCAGTACTGAGTTCCCAATGCCCCGTTGAATCATTCAGGTGGACGGAATACTGTGGTTTCAGATCGATACCTTTCTTGAACACGCGCCAGCTTTCGTAGTCTTTGTCGTAACGGACGTGATAAGCCTTGCCGCGCAGTTCGATATACCGGTCGCCTTTGGCATCGAGCCGGATGCCCGGCTTGTCTGCCAAACGGAGATCTTTAATCGAAACGTCCGGATCGGCGTAGGTCTCGAGCGACCCGTACGGACTGCTGCCCACGCCCTGATGCGCGAGCTGGCTGGTGGGATCGACCGCGGGGCCCGCTTCGGCGAGCGTCTGTTCCGCGAGTGCTTTCTCGGCGGCGCGCGCTTCCAGGCTCAGGGTGGGCTCTGCCTGGCTCGCCTTGACGAGGCCCTGGCCCGCAGCCTGAACGAGATCTTTGCTCGAAACGCCGCCGCCTCTGCCGGCCATGTTGGTCGCTTCCGCGTCTCGGGCTGCCGCGGAAACGGCTTTGCCCGCAAGACTGATCTCTTTGGCAAGCCCCGTGCCTTCGCCACCCAGAATGCCAAGAAACGCGGATCCGTAATCGAGTCCCATCCGGACATTGGCGGGCAGGGTCGAAGGCAGGAGATCGGCGAGCGGAGCCAAGGGCGTCAGACCCAGAAGCACGCGGTCGATGCCTTCGAGAACCTGTCCGGCCAGTTTCTCCGCGCGCGCGGCCGGAGTAATCGAGTAGTTCTTGTAGCCGGTGTCCTTAAGCACTGCGGTGTACCGGTCACTGAGATCGCGCACATAGTCGCCGCTTACGGCCGGGAGATCCTTGAGAATGTCCGTATATCTTTTAGCGGCCCCCACAGAGTGAATATTGAGCGGGCGGCTGACCTGATCATGCCAGGTATCGAGTTGGTCGCGCAACGCGGACGAATCATGCATGCGTTGCGTGAAGGCCAGAACCACCTTGTCTTTCAACTCGTCCTGTCCAGGGTTGATCTGAAAGAGCTGACGGCCAATCAGTTCGTAGCGTTTTGCGGGGTCGGTTTGCGCCTGCGCTTCGTTGAGGATACGGTCCACCTCCGCATTGGCTTCTTTCCACTGGGCGCTTTTTACGCGCTGGCGTTTGCCGACTTCGGTGGAGATCCGTTCCTGCAATTTCCCCTTGAGGTCGCTGGCCTCCTGGAATATCTCTTCCCGTTCACCGGCATCCTCTGCGTCGAAAAAGTCGTCGCGCAATTTATCGAGGCGGTCGACGTTTTCCCGATCTTCCTTGTTCAGCCAGGCGGCGCCCATAGGCGGGTTGAACTGGCTCAATACGCGGTCGACAGGATCGTTGCGCACGCGGTTCGCTTCTTCACGAACGGCGTTCTCCAGACTGGTCAATTTCTGATCGATCGCGTAGCGCCTGTCGTTGCTGGTTTCCAACTGGTACGCCGCGGCCAGGGTAGCAATCACGCCGCCGTAGAACTGGCGTTCACTGTCGGGCAGTTCGGCGAGCATGCCTTGCAGATGGATCTGTCTTTGCTGGAACTGGATTACCTGAGGAGGATATCCGGTCATTTCCTGCTGGAGGCCGTCTTCGATTTTTAGTGCAATCCCGGCGTTGGCCTCGCTATTGCGGGGGAGGTAGCCCTGCTGGGTGTCGTAGTCCTTGTTGAGCCGGTCGAACTCTTCGATACTCGCGCCGGGCAGCGTATAGGCGCCTGGCGTGGGCTGAATGGCGGGCGCGGTCGGTGACGCTTTCTCGCTTCCGGCGGAAAGCGACCCATTGGGTCTGTCGAGGTTCTGTCGCGACGCAGCGGGCGTACGCGCGAGCAGAGCCGTTGCAGGACGGATCGAACGCGATAGAACATCCTGGGTGCGGAGGCCCGGCGCGGCCCTGTCCGGCAAAGGAGTATGTGCCGCAATCGCTTCGCCGGAAGTGTGACGGGAGAATACCGCGGCCGCTTTTTCATGAGCGGCTGGAGAAGGGGCACACGGGTGGTTCGGTACTTCATGCCTGTTCGATACGGTGCCTGCAGATGAGGGAAAGGCTGAAGCCGTACCATCCTGAACTGCGGACATCGAGTTGCCCACCGTTGATGTCGTCATTTTCCTGAACTCCTGTTGCAAGAGATTAGCCGGCGACGTGATGAGAGGTACGACGCGGCTGGATACATTGCAGCACGGAGCGTGTTCACGGATGTAGCACCTATCGCTACATGGCACAGAGATTGACGCGGAGTGAGCGTTTTTGACGGGGTATGGTGAGGGTTTTGATTTTTCACGCGCGCCAACCCGCATGCCGAAATCCACCCCCGCCGATACGCTCGCGTGGCACATTCACGCACGCTCCTTGCGCTATTTCGATGCGATTCGCCGCTGCGGTTCGATTCGTGAAGCCGCGCGGCAATTGCATGTGGCGCCGTCGGCGGTCAAGCGGCAATTGCTCAAGCTCGAAGCCGAGGTCGGCACGCCGCTCTTCGAGCGGTTCGCCTCCGGGCTCGCGCTGACCGCCGCGGGTGAAGTGTTCGCCCGTCATGTGATTAGCGTGATGCAGGACGCGCGCCGTTTCGAGAGCCGCGGATGCGCAGCGCGCGCTGGCCGACAAACGCGCCGCGCTCGTCGCGGGCCGCCTCGATCCGCCTCGATCCGTTTGCCGGACCGTTGAAGGATCAGAGCGGCAAGTTGCGATTGCGTGCTTCGTGCCGGTCGCGCTGCTCGACGAAGCGGAGATCGAATCGATCGACTATCCGGCGTTGAGACGCTGGAGCATGCGGCTCAAACGGCTCGACGGGTTCACGACGATGGCCGGTGTGTACGCCGCCGTGTAAATCGGAATACGGCCGGCCTCTGCCGCGCGTTTTTCAGTGGCTTGCGTGCGTGCTGCTACGCGCGACGATCCGGCCGTGCGACACCACGAGCTTTCTCGGCGGCCGGGCGACGAGCGCATGCGCGACCGTGTCCGCGTCCACCAGCACGAGGTCGGCGCGCGCGCCCGCGTGCAAGCCATAGTCGGCGAATCCGCAGGCCTGCGCGGCGGTGGTGCTGACGCAGTCGAATGCGATGGCGAGGTCGTCGTCGCGGCGCAGGCCGTAGCGCATTGCGATCAGCATCGCGCGTTCGAGCATGTCGGGCGAGCCGTAGGGCGTCCACGTGTCGCGCACGCCGTCGTTGCCGCCGAACAAGGTCACGCCTTTTTCGAGGCAGGCCTTGAGCGGCGGAACGGTTGTCGATGGCGGAGCGGTGGTGAGCAACGCAACGCGCAGAGCGGCCAGCCGTTCGAGCAGGGCGTCGCGTTCGCGCTCGGGCAACGCGCCGAGACAGAACGCATGGCTCACCACCACTTGCCCTTGCATGCCGAGCGCCGCAACCCGGTCGAGCAGCAGACCGAGCGTGAACGCGCCGATTTCGCCCGGCTCGTGCAGATGGATGTCGATCGGCTTCGCATGCCGCTGCGCGAGATCGAAAGTCAGATCGAGCGACGCCACCGGGTCGCCGTCGATCAACGCGGGATCGAGCGCGCCGAGCACGTCGGCGCCTGCCTTCAGGGCGTCGCCGAGCAGCGCTTCGGTGCCGGGGCGGCCAAGCACGCCCGATTGCGGAAACGCGACGATCTGCATGTCGAGCACGTCGCCGAGCGTTTCGCGCGTGGCAAGCACGCCTTCCAGATGACGCAACCCGGCAGCGGTGTCGATATCGACGTGCGTGCGCAGGCGCGTCGTGCCCGCCTGCATGAACGCGCGGGCGAGCGCGAGCGATTGCTGTCCCGCGTCATGTCCGCTTTGCGCTCGCCAGCGCCGTTCGTTTTCGATGCGGTCGGTGAGCTTCGGGCCGACCTCGTTGCGATACCACGGCAAGCCCCAGTTGGTTTTATCCAGGTGCGTATGCCCTTCGACAAAACCCGGCAGCAGCAACGCGCCGGCGCCGTCCTCGACGGTCAGGTTCGGCTCGCGCGGCAGGTCGGGACCGAGCGCGGCGATGCGGCCGGCGGCGATCGACACGTCGACGCGCGCGCCGTCCGCCATACGGACGTCGGTGATCAGCAGGCCGGTCGGCGGAAGGTCGGAAGCGGTCGTGGGCATGAAAGCAGGGCGGTTGTTATGCGAGAGACAGAGGCCGGTGGTGCACGATCGAAGACGCGTTCAATTGTCTGACCAATAGACGTGTCGCCGACCCGGCGGGCAATGAAAGACGGCGCGTGAATTGTACTTCGTGGAACCGCGCGGGCTATCCACGCGGTTCTGGCGTTCGGGCACTCAAGTTTGGTGAGTATCTGCCGTTGACACGAGCTAAATACATTCTGGGATCGCGCCGTGCAACTCGCCTTCAGTAACGACCGTCTGTCCAGCCGGATGCAGTTCGATCCGTCCGCCACCGGCGAACCCGAGGTGGAATCGTCGGTCATTGAATGGCTGCTGCACGACGATCAGGTGATGCGCGAATGCTTCACCCACGCAGCGGAAATCCTCAAGAGCGTGACGGGCGCGGCGATCACGGCGATTACGCTGCTCGACGAGGAATATCAGCACTACCGCGCCGAGGTCGGCATGGCGATGCCGCTCGTCACGCGCGCCCGCTCGCTTGCCGACTATGCGGTGCGCGATGCCGAGCTGTTCGTCATTGAAGATGCGCACAGCGATACCCGCTTCGGCGAATGCATGCTGGTGCAGCGTCATCCGTTCGTGCGTTTCTATGCGGCGATCGCGCTGCGCGCGCCCAATGGTGAAATCGTCGGCGCGTTGTGCGCGATGGGCCCGTCGCCCGGCCGGCTCGATGCGGGACAGCGGGCGGTGTTCTACCACCTGCGGGCGATGATCGAAAACGATCTGAAGATGCGCACGGCCACCGCGATCGATCCGCTCACGCAGTTGTATAACCGCCGTTTCCTGCTGGAAAGCGTTACCCGCCGATGGAAAGAAGCGCGTGACGGCGACGTGATGGGTTCGGTCGTGGTCGACGTGGACTGGTTCAAGCAATACAACGACACCTACGGCCACCAGGCGGGCGATCACTGTCTGCGCAAAGTGGCCTCGGTCATGCAGGCGGCCGCCGATGGCGAACGCGTTATCGTCGGGCGCATGGGCGGCGAGGAATTCGGCCTGCTGATGCTGCGCGCCGGAACGGCTGCGCTCGAAAACACGCTCGAAGCGCTGCGCCAGGGGGTGGAGGATCTGGCGATCGAGCATCGCGCGTCGCCGCTCGGCACGGTGACGGTGAGCGTGGGCGCGGCGCTCACGCGCATCACCGAGACCTCACGGCCGGCATATCGCGACGGATTCGCGAGCGCCGACCGGGCGTTGTATCGCTCGAAACATGGCGGCAGGAATCAGGTGACGATGGCGTAGTCATTCGTGCCGGGCTTCGGCGCCGGCACGGTGCCCGGCAGGCCTGCCGAACGGCTTGCGCCTACGCGCTCACGTAAAAAACAGACTGGTAACGAATGATCGACGCAGGCCTGTTCGCTGCACGATTTCCTGCACTTCGGCCTCGTCCTCCTTGCTGAGCACCCGGGTTTGCGGGGCGGGCGGCTGTGCTGGCGGAGCATCGGGCGGATCATCTCTCGACATCATGAGAGGCAGATCGTCTTCGTACAATTGCTGAATCACGGCGCCGGGTTCCTTGAGTTGAGCGGCAATGTCCGTCAGGCTGAGGCCTTCGTCCATGGCGCGAATCGCCTCGATTTCCTGGGCTGCCGAAAGCGGCGGCAACCATTCGTAGTGTTCGGCAGCCGGCATTGCCGATGACGTGCCGGCTACGGGAGACGAGGGGCGCGATACCAGCAGGCCGCGTGCGTATTCCTGTTCGACGACTCTCACCGTGGTTTCCGGTAGCTGGGTCGCTCTCGCCAGATCGCCGGTCGTAAAGTCGTAGTCCGGGAGGCCCAGCGCCCGTGCAATATCGTCGAGTTGTTGCGGCGTCACCGAGTTCATCGTATTCGTGCGGAACTCATTGGCAAGACTATGGGCTTTCCACGGAGAAATGCCGAGTTTCGTGGCAACGTCCTCGCGGCTATAACCCTTCTCGAACATCTCCATTGCGGCATCGCGATCTTTTGCGGTGAAACGGATTTCGTGAGTGCTTTCGGGCACACCTTTTGTGAGCTTGGCCACATACTTCGGCGATATGTTTAGAGAAGCGGCCACATCTTCAGGCGATCGGCCTTCTGCCAGAAGTTCGCTTGCCAGCGAATCTCTTGCGACGCGGTGCTGATTGGCAATCCCGCGCACTGTCTCGATCTGGAGGCCTAGATCTTTGGCCACCTGGTTTGCGTTTTTGCCTTCATCGAGTTGACGGATGGCGGCGGTTCGCTTTTCTGGCGTCGTGTCCCACCAGATCCTTTTGTAAGAGTCGGCATTGACATTGGCATAGATGTCCCTGACTTTCCTGACGGAGATCCCGACCGCATCGGCGACTTCCTGAGGGGTTTTCCCCTCGTCTTTCAGTGTAAAGACCCGGTCGATCTGTTCGGGTGAAGTCCGGACCACTCCGCGGAACGTATTCGTTTGCTGGGCGATTCGCCGAACGGTCATTTTGCTTACGCCAGTGGCTGCGGCTATCTCGTCATACGTCAATCCGTCATTGATCCGCTGGATGACGTCTTGCCGGATCTCCGGCGTGATTCTTCGCCTGCGGACGAATTTGGCAAGATGCATGTCTTTCTTGATCCTGGTCACCGTACGTGATGAAATTTTTGTTTCTGCCGCTATCTGAGCGTTGGTTAGTTTTCCCTCTCTGAGCAGGTTCTCAGCCTTCCTTCGGATTGCGGGCGGAAGGTACTTGCCGTGCAGACCAAGGTTATTCCGCTTCGAGATTTTGCCTACCATGCTGGGGGAAATCCCCATTTTTTTTGCTATCTCAACGCGCGTGAGAACTCCGTCTTCTAGCAGTCTGACAATCTCGCGCTCATCCGCCGGCGTGATTTTCAGGGTACGCAGAGAATCAGGAGCAGTCAGCACGATTTTCTCCTCGTTCATGATCCTTGCTACCGGATTCGTAGAAATCCCCAGCGTGGCTGCGATTTTCGCGCGCGACAGGTTCCCCTCCTTGAGGAGTCTGATGATTTCCTTTCGCGTCTGCTCGCTAATTTTTGGCGCCCCGCCGGTCAAACCCACTTCCGTATTGATTTCCCAACGGTGGGTTATCTCATTCAGACGAACCGGATATTGCGGCTTGAGATCGGCGCCTTTCATGAATACCCGCCAGGTGTCGCTCTGATTGTCAAAGCGCACGTGATAAGCCTTTCCATGCATCGCGACATATCGGTCGCCTCGGGCATCTTCGAGGATGCCGGGCCGCGCCCCGGAATGTAAATCTGCCGGGTGGACGTTGGGATCGGCATAGGCCTCGAGTGATCCATAGGGGTAGTCGCCGGCGCGTTGATGCGCAAGTTGGCTGGTCGGGTCGATGGACGGTCCGGCGTCCACCGCTGGCTTGTCGTCGATTGCCTGGCCGGCGGCCTGCGCGTCCCGGCCAGCGCTGGGACCAGCTTTCGTCCTGTCAGCGATTCGACCGGCGCTTTGCGCCAGGTTTTCCCCCGTCGCTGCGCCGTCTTTTGAAGCCAGGTTGGCCGCTTCGGCATCTTTGGCGGCCGTGGCAAGGGCTTTACCCGCGAGACCGACATCGTTGAGAATGGCCGGGGCTTCGCCGGCAATCATGCCTAGCAGTGCCGAGCCATAATCGAGACCCATGCGGATGCCGGCCGGCAATGTGGAAGGTAGCAGATCGGCCAGCGGAGCCAGCGGCGTCACGCCCAACAGCACGCGTGCAATGCCTTCCAGCACTTGTCCAGCCAGTTTCTCCGAGCGGGCGGCGGGGGTGATGGAATAGTCCTTGTAGCTCGTATCCTTGAGGACGGCATTGTATTGATCGCTGAGATCGCGCACGTAGTCGCCGCTCGCCGGCGGGAGGTTCCTGAGAATGTCCGTATATCGCTTTGCGGCGCCCACCGAGTGGGCATTCAAAGGGCCGCTGACCTGGGCGTGCCAGGTATCGAGCGTGTCGCGTAGTTCCGCGGAGTCCTGCATGCGCTGCGTGAAGGCCAGAACGACCTTGTCCTTCAGCGTGTCCTGCCCGGGATCGCCCTCATAGAGTTGGCGGCCAATCAACTCGTAACGTTTCGCGGGGTCGGTCTGTGCCCGCGCTTCACTCAGGATCCGGTCGACTTCGCCATTGGCTTCTTTCCACTGGCCGTCCGCCGTAAGCCGGCGCCGGTCGACTTCGGCCGAGATGCTGCGTTGCAGCCCGTCTTTGAGTTCGCTGGCTTCCTCGAATATTTCGTCCCGTTCGTCGGCGTTGGTCGCGTCGAGAAAGTCGTCGCGCAATTTATCGAGGTAATCGACATTGTCCCGATCTTCCTTGTTCAGCCAGGCAACGCCCATAGGCGGGTTAAAGATACTCAGGGCCCGATCGACGGGATCGTTGCGAACGCGGTTCGCTTCGTCACGAACGGCGTCTTCCAGCGCGGTCATCTTCTGCCCGATTTCGTAGCGGCTGTCGCTGCCCGTTTCTAGCGGGTAGGCCGTGCCCAGCATGGCGGCCGCGGCGGCGTAGAACTGGCGTTCGCTCTCGGGCAGGTCGGCCAGCATGCCTTGCAGGTGGGTTTCTCTCTGCTGGAACTGGATCACCTCGGGCGGATAGCCGGTCATTTCCTGCCCGATGCCGTCTTCGATTTTCTGTGCGATCTCGCCGTTGGCCTCGCTGTTGCGAGGATAACCGTCCACGGTGTCGTAATTATTGTTGAGTTCGTTGAACTCTTTGATGCTGATGGGCTCCGTTTCCGCGATCGGTCGGGACGTGTCATCACTCCGTGCTGCCCGGACGGGCCTGCGCGCGTATGTGCCGTGGACGGAGCCGGTCCGGCGCAGCAGCGCATCCCGGGTGCGGACGCCGCCGCTTGCTCTGCCAGGCGAGGCAGCTGTGTTTCCGGTTAATCCCTGGCCGGAAGTTTGACGTGAGAACGCGGCGGCCGCTAGTCCGCGGGCGAGCACGGAGGGCGCGCCAGGAGGATGGGACGCATCGCGGTTCCCGTGTGTCGTGTGCGATCGTGGTGGGGAATGGGAGGCTGTGCCGCGCGAAACATGTCCTGTAGTCTGAGCCTTGTTGTTGCCTTCGTCAGGTATCCGAAATTCATCCCAAACCGCGGACGTCGGGCTGCCTACTGATGATTTCGTCATCTTGCGGAACTCCTCTGAATGATCGGCGCAGCGAATCACGGAGAAGCAAGACGCTGCTGGCGACATTGCAGCATGAGCAAAGTCAGCGGATGTAGCGTTTATCTGTATGCGGGAGGGTGTCTTTGATGAATGGAGCGCGCGGCCTGACGAGCGCCGGGTGTTCGTTCGCGGCGCCAGCGTGCAGGTGTAAAGCGGCGGCCAAGGCAAGGCAGCGCAACGCAACACGAAGCCGCAGTGACGCCCGTTCAACTCGTGAGCAGCGTCAACCCCGCCGGCAGCGATTCGCCAAACACGCGGCCTTCGTCGGCGTTATCGAGCTCCACGCTCTCGCTCACCATCGTGATCCACGCGCGCGGCGCATTGGCCGCGTCCAGCCGCCGCACCACCGTACGACGCATGTCCTCGGGCAAGTCGCGCGAACGGTCGCCGGTCATGCGAGCGATCTGCACGGCGGCAAAGGCGGCGGGATCGACCTTCTTCCAGTCGAGCGCGAGTATCGCGTCGAGCCACGCGCCGGCAATCTCCGGCGGCACGACGCTATGCGCGCTGCCGTAGAACGGCCGGCGTGCGCCGATACGGCCGACAGCCCACCAGCTTTGATGATTTTCAGCGGGCTTCTTCAGGCGGGCCAGCACCGACTCGCCAAGCTCGATCTTGCGCTCCACGGGAATCCGTTCGAGCGACGCACTCAGGCGGACCATATCGGTGAAGCCGGTTTTCGCGACGTCGAACGGCAGCTTGTGACGCGAATGCGCGGCTTTTTGCAGATACGCCATCGCGTCGAGCACGCGCAATTGCGCGCTTTCGTCGAGGCCGCCGGCGGCGCGCCGCCAGAGCGTCCACCATTCGGACCAGACCTGGCTTTCGTTGACGTACTGAATGCCGTCGTCGAACAGCGACCAGAGTTGTTCGACCCGCCATTCGTCGAGCGGATAGCCGAAACCCGGCCGCACGCAATAACCCGCGAGATTCAGCCAGAGGCGCTCGTGATCCGCCGACCGGCGCCGCCGGCGCGCGCGTTCCCACAGCGCGCCGAACAGTTCGCGCAGCAACGCACTGTTCCAGCTCTCGCGCGGGCCCAGCAATTGTTCGAGTTGCGAGCGCAGGCGTTTGACTTCTTTCGGGCCGACGTTTTGCGAGCGCGAGCCGAAGCTGCGGTCGATATGTTCGATGGCCTCGTCGAGCGCGGGGTGGCGGGCGGGTGCGGCATCGGCCGTCAGGTTCACTTGCGCGTCTTCACGGCGCAACTGGAATTCGAGCAGCCAGCGCTGCGCCGGATTGTCCCGTTCGATGCAGTGGACTTCGAGCGTGCCCACCTCGGTGAACGACGTCGCGATCTGCACCGCGGTTTCGCGCGCGGTGCTCGCGCCGCGCGGCTGCACGATGGTCGCGATCGGCGGCAGGCGAACGAAATCGCCACCGGCGAGATCGATCAACTCGCCTGGCCGGTACACCGTGTCCGCGCTCGACGAGACCAGATGAAAACGCACCGGATGTCCGAGCCGCAGCGCGAAGGTGCGATCCGCGATCAGGATCTCGCGGCCTTCTTCCGTGCCGCGCGGCAGCAGGCAGATGCCGCGTTGCACGGGCTCGGCTTCGTGCTTGCCGTCGCTGGTTTCGTCGAGCACGAGGAAGTAGCTGCGCGGCGAGCCGCCGCCGATTTTCGGCGCGTTGCCCGCGCGCGCGAGCGCATAAGCAACCGCGCCGCGTGCTACGGCCACGTCGGGGTTGTCGTTGTGCAGCACGTTGAGCGCCGCGCCGCGCCACGTGCCCAGCGTGCTCGCCAGACGCTGCGTGAGCGCTTCGGCGCGGAACACGCCGCCGTTCAGCAGCAGTGTGTCGGGCACCGGCAAGGTGTTTTCGTCGGTAGCGTCCGGCGTGCCCGATACCGCAGCGCCCAGCGCTTTGCGCGACTGCGCCGCGAAGCGTCCGAGGAACGCCGCGACATGACGTGTGACGGCGGCGTCAGTGGCATAGGGCAGGCCGAACTCGACGATCGCGCCACGCGGTCTGCCAGGCCGTTCGTTCGACGCCACCGCCGGAAAGAAGCCGTCGACGATGATCCGCTCCACCTCCTCGCGCGTGACCTGCACCGTGCGCGCACCGCCGATCAACTTCGAGCCGGCGCCAAGCAGCGTGACCGATGTGGAGTCGGGCGCCTGCCGACCGAGCAGAAGCTCCTTCGCGTTGCGGCAACGCTCGACCAGCTGCGACAGGCTCGCCGCCGACAGGCGCGTGCGCCCGCCCGCCTGGTCCGCGCCCGGCAGCCGCGCTTCCACCAGATGCGCGAGCGCCAGATCCATGTTGTCGCCGCCGAGCATCAGGTGATTGCCTACGCCGATTCGCGTGAGCCGAGGCTCGCCGTCGCTCAGGCCCACTTCGATCAGCGTGAGGTCCGTGGTGCCGCCGCCGACGTCGCAGATGAGGACCAGACGGGTGGCAGCGAGTTCGCTTGCCAGCCGGTCACGGTGATGAAACAGCCAGTCGTAGAACGCCGCTTGCGGCTCTTCCAGCAGCTTCAGGTTGTGCAGGCCGGCCATGCGTGCCGCTTGCACGGTCAATGCGCGCGCACCTTCGTCGAAGGACGCCGGCACCGTGAGCACCACCTCCTGACGTTCGAGCGGCGCGTCCGGAAAACGATGGTTCCAGGCGGCGCGCACATGCGCCAGATAGCTCGCGCTGGCTTCGACCGGCGAGACTTTGAGGATGTCGTCGGCGGCGCCCCACGGCAGGATCGGCGCAACGCGGTCGACCGACGCATGCGAGAGCCAGCTCTTCGCGCTCGTCACCAGCCGCCCCGGCACCTGGGCGCCCAGCAGGCGCGCGAGCCGGCCGATCACGACCGGCTGCGCTTCTTTGTTTGCTTCTTTGTTTGCTTCTTCGCCTGCTTTTGACCGTGCGCCCGACTGCGCTTTGCTCTGCGCTTCGGTCCGGGCGCCGGCCTGGTCCGCACCGGACCACGGCAATTGCAGATCGCCGGGGTTCAGTTCGCCTTGCGCCGCGTGATAGCGCACCGAGGGCAGAAGCGGCCGCGCGGCCACTTCGCCTGGACTCACCAGTTGCTCGATCTCGAAGACGTGAATGCGTGGCGACTCGACCCGCGACCCATCCGGTGCTCCCATCTGCGCATAGGCGAGCACCGTGTTGCTGGTGCCGAGATCGATGCCGACGCTGTACCGCTTCATCTCATTCATGCATTTGCGTTGCCGCGCACGTCGAACTCGACTTTCCAGCGCTCGTCAGTCCCACGCGGCATGGCTTCGAGTTCGAGCGTGCCCGCTTCGGTGACGCGGGCATGCAGCTTCACCGGCACGACTTCACCGGCGGTGCGGCCGGCGGCGGGCAGCGTCGCCTGAATCTCTTCCAGTTCCTGCAATTCATCAGGACCCCAGAAGTCGAGCAGCGTGCCGACCTGGTCCTGCCGCCGCACCGACGAGCCGAAGAAGCGGAAATGCACGGGCTCGCCGACCACCAGCCCGAATTCCTGCGCGGGCAGTTCGGCTTCGGTGCCTTCTTCCATGCCGAACGGTGCCACGCACAGCGCCTGGATAGGCGGTTCGAGGCCGGGCACCGCGGGCATCGCCGATTCGATCGCGATGTAGTACGCGCGTGCCGTGCCGCCGCGAATCCGCACACCCTGGCCGCGTCGCACGTAACCGTAGTAAGCTGCGCCGCGCGCGACGGCGAGATCCAGATCGGCGCCTTCGAGGAGCCGCGCCGGCGCCGCGCCTTCCGCGGTGAGCCAGCCGTTGAGCGTGCCCATGATGCGTTCGACCAGCAACGGCGACTTGAACACGCCGCCGTTGAACAGCACGGCAGTGGGATGCAGGAAGCTGGCGTTTTGCGGCGTGGCGATGTCGCGCAGCCCGTCGAGCTCGGCGAGCGCGCCCACCTGACGGCCGAGAAACGCCGCCAGATGCCGCGTGATGCCCGCGTCCTGCGCATACGGCAGGCCGAGTTGCGTCAGACCGGCGCGCGCGCGGCTCACCGGACGCGCGGCGCTCTCCACCTGCGGGAAGAAGCCTTCGAGAATCGTCTGGGTCAATTCGGCGCGCGTGAGCTCGGTGCGGATCGAGCCGCCGATCAGCTTCGAGCCGCGGCTCGGCACGACGAGCGGCACGGTATCGGCGGTGGGATCGCTGAGCAGCGTTTCCTTGGCGGAGCGGCATGCGTAGGTGAGGGCGCGCAGTTGCCACGCGTCGGCCTGGGTGCCTTGCGCCGCGAGCTTGCGCGCGACCACGTGCGCGAGCGCGAGATCCATGTTGTCGCCGCCGAGCAGAATATGTTCGCCCACCGCGACACGATGCAGTTCGAGATTGCCTTCGCGTTCGATCACGGCGATCAGCGAGAGGTCGGTCGTGCCGCCGCCCACGTCCACCACGAGAATGATGTCGCCGACCTTGACCTGCTTGCGCCACTGGCCGCCGCTCTTCTGGATCCAGCTATACAGCGCGGCCTGCGGCTCTTCCAGCAGTGTCATGCTGCCGTAGCCGGCGGCTGTGGCCGCTTCGGCGGTCAGTTCGCGCGCGGCCGGATCGAACGAGGCCGGGATCGTCACCGTGATGTCCTGTTCGCTGAACGGCGCGTCGGGATGCGCATGATCCCAGGCTTCACGCAAGTGGGTCAGATAACGTACCGAGCTTTCGAGCGGCGAGACGCGCGCGACTTCGGGCGGCGCGTCGTTGGGCAGAATCGCGGCGCGCCGGTCGACGCCCGGATGGCACAGCCAGCTCTTCGCGCTCGATACGAGGCGGATCGGCGTGGCCGCGCCGCGGCTGCGGGCGAACTCGCCGACCGCGAATTCGCGCTGGCCGGTCCACGGCAGATAGAGGTCGCCCGAGGCCAGTTCGTCCGGATGCGGCAGATAGAGAAACGAAGGCAGCAGATCGAGGTTGTCGATTGCGCCCGGGCCCGTGAGCTGGGCGATCGACAGTACGCCCTGGGCGGTCTTTTCGCCGTCGCTGGCGCTCGTGTCCACGTAGGAGAGCGCGCAGTGGGTAGTGCCGAGATCGATACCGATGGCGTAGCGTGATTGGCGTGCGTCGCTCATAGCTCCACCTCGGCCGGTGCGATCACCTTGGCGTTGTGGCTGTCCGCGAGCTTCGGCAAACGTACTTCGTCGACCCGCCAGCCGCGATGGCTGATGCTGCCGTTAAACGGTGCGTGGCCGACCACATTGCCGGTCAGGCGGATCGAGGCCGCGTCGAAACCCTCGGCCAGCGTGACGCGACTGCCTTCGGCTTCGTCGCGCACCGGGCGGATCGTGAAGTGTTCGCGCAGCGTCGCGCGGCAACCGTCATGCACGAGGCGCGCGGCCGCGCCGATGTCGGCGTCGCTATAGCTCTTGATGTCTTCCTCGACGAAATCGATGAAACGCGCGTCGCGTTGCAGCAGGCCGAGCAGTTGCAGCGCCGCGTCGGGGCTCGCTTCCTTCAGCACGGGCGCGGGTTGCGGTGCGGGGGCGGGCGCCGGCGCGGGTGCCGGTGAGGGCGCGGCGCCGGCGGTGGCGCCGCTAGCGCGCAGACGCAGCACCCCGGCGGCGAATTCGCCGTCGCCGAGAATGCGGAAGAACGTGCCCACGGCCAGGGAAATCCGGCCGAGGAAGGATGGGTTCGAATCGGTCATAAATGCTCCTGAGGTGCTCTGTTAAAGGACGAGCTGTCCTGGCTGCGTTGCACGCGACGGGCCGCGAAGCTGCGCCGGGTTTGAGCGGGCCGCCGACATGCGTCCTGGCGAAGGCCGCCGGCTGACATGCCGCCGGCATCTGATCGATCCGGCCGCACGGCGCCTCTGGCGCGCAACAAAACCCGTATTTTGCCTTGTGGCGCCCCTGAAGCGGGCAAAGCCGGTCATTCTAGCGGGCAATGCGGCGAGAATGGCGGCTTGTCACGGGCCAGGGCGGACAGGCGATGAGCGCGGCTGGCTGTCCGCGTGGCGGGGTTTGACGAGGAGGAACCGTCGGGTCCGGTCGATCCACGGGGCAGGGTGCGCCGCCGGGGTGCCCACGCAATGGGCGACCCGACGGAGCGCCGGCCGGCGCTGCGCGCGGCAAACCGCCGGGGGCGGCAAAGAGGGCGGCGGCGCGCCTCGCGAGCGCGCGCCGCGAAGCGGTCATGGCTTGTCTGCCGGCTTTCCGCGCACGAGCGACTCCGGATGGCGCTCGAGATAATCGGCCAGCGCGTTCAGCGATTGCAGCGTGCGGGTCAATTCCTGCAGCGCCTGGTGCACATCCGACACCATCGGCGAGTCGCGCTGCAAAGTCGCCTCTGCCGAGCCGAAGGTTTGCCTTGCGGCGGCGAGCGTGTCGCGCGCCTGCGGCACGACCTCGGTGTTGAGCCGATTGAACAGCGCATCGGCATTTTTCAGCGACGTGCTCAGGTTCGCGCCGATCTGGTCGAACGGAATCCGGTCGAGCTTCTTCGCAATGTCGGCTACCTGCACCTGCAGCGCGTCGAGCGTGTTCGGAATGGTCGGCAGTTCGACCGGCTCGGCGCCGATATCGAACTTGACGGGCGCCGCCTGCGGGAAGATGTCGAGCGCGATGTATAACTGGCCCGTCAGCAGGTTGCCGGTGCGCAACTGGCCGCGCAGGCCGCGTTCGACGAGACGCCGCAGCAGTTCGCCGCTGGCGGCCGTACGGGCCTGCGGCATCGTCGCGTTGCGCGCGCGCCGCCTGAGCCGGTCCGGGTACAGGTCCAGCGTGACCGGCATCGTGAAGTTCTGCGTCTGCGGATCGTATTCGACGCCGATGCCGGTCACCTGGCCCAGTGCGATGCCGCGGAAGTCGACCACCGCGCCCACCGAAAGCCCTCGCAACGACTGGTTGAAATTCATCACGGCGCGCACCGGGATACCGTCCGGCGCACGCATGGCGTCCGCTTCGTCGGAGGCGAGGCGGAAGTCGAATTTCTCGGCCGCTTGCTCGCCCATTGGCTGGCCCGGTGGCGTCTGGAAAGCGAGTCCGCCCACCAGAATGGCCGCGAGCGACTGCGTGTTGACGACGAAGCCGGCCGAGTCGAGCCGGACGTTGACGCCGCTTGCATGCCACCAGCGCGAATTGGTGCCGACGTACTGGTCGTAAGGCGCGGCGACGAACACCTGCATGGTCACGCCCGTGCCTTCCTTGTCGAGCGCGATGCCGTAGACCTGACCGACCTGCACACGCCGGTAGAAGATCGGCGAGCCGATGTCGATCGAGCCGAGCGAATCGCCATGCAGGATGAAGCGGTGGCCTTTCTGGTCGGCGGTGATGGGAGGCGGCGTCTCGAGTCCGGCGAACCTGGTTTGTGTTTCCTTCGAGTGGCCGACGTCCACGCCGATATACGCACCCGAGAGCAGCGTGCCGATGCCCGACACGCCAGCGGCACCCACGCGCGGACGAACCACCCAGAAGCGCGTGTCCTTGACCGCGAAGTTTTCCGCCTGCTTGGTGAGTTGCACGGCGATCTCCACGTGCGTCTGATCCTTCGACAGCGTGATCGCTTTCACCGAACCTATTTCCACGTCCTTGTATTTGACCTGGGTCTTGCCAGGTTCGAGGCCCTCCGCGTTATCGAACACGATCGTGATCGCGGGGCCGCGCTCCGTGACGGACTTGACGACAAGCGCGATACCGATCAACGCCGCGATCAGCGGCACGACCCAGACAAGCGAGGGTAGCCAGCTGCGCCGTGGCGCGATGTCAGGGTCGGGCAGATCGGGAGGTAAGAGGGGTTCTTGCGGGCTACTCATGACTGGGCTCCGAAGCGTGACTCGTGACTGGCTGCGTCCCGGCTTTCGCTCGCCACGCGCTCCTGAATGCGGGGGCGGGGCAACTGCAGCGCCGTGCTCATCTGGTGCTCATCTCGCGTTCACCTCGCGCTCACCCTCGTGCCGGCCGCCGCGAGCTCACCTCGCGTTCCCCCTTTATCTGCGTTCCCACCGTTTCGCCGTTCCCCCGCATTGCCCTTTACCCGGTGTGTAGCGCGCGACGCGCCACACACGGGACCGGGACGGCGCCCGCGGCGCGCATGCCCCGCTCAGGGCTGCACGGCTTCCCACGATGAGTCCGGGTCGAACGATTTAAGCGTCGCCGCGGCACGCGCGGACTGAGGCCCCAGGTTCTTCTGAAAAATCTGCCCGTCCTGATTGACGATGAAGCTCATCACGCCCGTCTTGCCATACTCGGCGGGCCACGCGACGAGGCCGTAACCTTTCGTCATCGTGCCGTTCTCGACGTAATTCTGGCTTCCGCCTTTCGCATGCGGCCCTTGCGCGCTCAGGATGCGGAAGTGATAACCGTGATAACCCTCCTTCGAGACGGAGCCGGTGTGCGGCATTGCCGCGGCGAGCGGGCCAAGGGGGCTGTCCGGTTCACCCGGCGCAGTCGGCCAGTACAAGCCGTCATGCTGGCCCGGTGTGCTGAGAATGTGCTGCGCGTAATGCTGGGTCAATTCCCGATAGTCGTGCTGCGCATCCAGATAGGCGAGCGAGGTCAGCATTGCCGCGCGCTCGTTGCGGCCAATGCGGCGGGTCATGATTTCCTCGCGGCCGGCAGCGGGATCGAAGCGCCAGCCGTTGGAGGCCTCGACGAGCGGAATCGGCAGCGTCCAGCCGCTGTTGCCGACCGACAGATGCTTGCTCGCGTGACCATTGAGCGGCGCCGGATCGTCGACGATCTGGTGTCCTGCCGCCCACGCGCCGAGAAACGCGTAGATATCGTCTTCGCCTACATTGGTGGTGGGAATGAAGCGCGTGAAGTCCTTGCCGAGCACGTGCTGCATCGCCGGGTGGTCGTTGCGGGAAAGCGCGTCGACGAAAGCGTTGGAGGCGGCCTCGGGTGTCGGATAAACGGCTTGTGCGTGCGCCATGGACGCGCCGAACAGCAGCGCGGCAAGCCCGAGAGCGCTGCGCGCAAGCCGCGGCTTGAGAGCACAGACGTGGGTGTGCACAATCGGGTCGGCAACGCGTGTACCGAAGGTCTGGAAGATGCGAATACGGGTCATGAGCGGCTCCTGTGAGATCGGTTTAATGTTGCCGGCCGAAGTGACGCTGACCGCCGCCGCCCGCACCCAGGCCGCCGCCGCGCTGCTGTCCGCCGCCGCCTGCGCCAAAGCCGCCGCCGGGCGGTTGTCCACCGCCGCCCGCACCGAAGCCGCCGCCGGCGCGTTCGCCACCGCCACCCGCTCCCAGATTGCCGCTACGTGGCTGAGCCCCGCCATTCGCGCCGGCACCGCCGCCGCGATTGTTCGCCAACTGCTGCCGGCTTGCTTGCCCGCGCTGCATGTCCTGCTTCGCGGCCCCGCCGTCGCCCGCGCCGCGCAGCGCATTGTCACGGTTCACGTTCTGCGCGTTGTTGCGAATGTCGGCGGCATTGTTGCCGCCATGCTGGATACCTTCGAGGCGCTGACTTGCCGTTCCGCTCAGGTTCTGGCCGGTGCGATTCTGCAGCGTCTGCTGCGCCTGCGCGCGCGAGGCCGACGTATCGCGCCCGCGATACGCGTCGCGCTGCGCACTATTCACGTTGGCCGTGGTATTGCGGTTGAAGGTCGAGTTACGGTTCCAGTTCGTCGTGCTGCTGTTCACGTCGAGCCGGCGATTCACATTGATGTTGTTGTACTGATTGACGTTGATGTTGACGCTGTGATTGTTCCAGTTGACGTTGCTCCACAGCGAACTGGTGATCGCAACGCCGGCGCCGAATGCGAGTCCGGCGGCGAGGCCGCTCGCCACCGCATAGCCCGGCGGAGGCGGCACATACACCGGGGGATAGGCCGGATACGGCCATGTACCGTAGACGACCGTGGGGTTGTATGTCGGCACATAGACGACCTGTGGGTTCACCGGCACGATCTGGATGGTGCTCTGCTCGACCACCACTTTCTGCTGCTGGTTGGTTTGCAGGTTGCCGGCCTGCTGCGCCTGCTTGCGCAATCGCTGCACCGAATCCATTACGTCGTTCGGCTGGGCGAGGAAGGCATTGCCCAACTGCGTGACCCAGTCCGGTTTCGACGCCATGGTGGCCAGCACCTGCGGAAACGCCACCAGCGATTGCACGCTCGGATCCCACGGCTCGGCGCCGACTGCCTTCACGGCGTCGTCACCCTTGAGGTTCGGATTGGCTTTCGACCATGCCGCCGCCGCCGGCACGTCTTGTGGAAACGTGGAAGCCATCAGCACCTGGGCGAGGAGAGCGTCCGGGTAGAGCGCGACCGGCGCGGTCAGCGCGTCCAGCTGCTGGTTCGAGATCTTTGCCGGCGCCTGTGCGTACGCGGCAGGCGCGGTGACCTCGAGGAAGAACGGCGCGCCGGCCAGTGCGGTCAATGTGGCGAGTAGAATCCGTGACCTTCTCTGGTATGCCCTGGATCGTTTCACGATCAAGTCTCCCTTTTTGGAAGTTGTGTATGACGCACGGGTACGGTGCGTGAGACGTCGAAGTCGGAAGCCACCGGGAAGGGTGGTCCTTTGTGGCGGGTTTGATAACCGGTGCGGCGCACTGCCCGCACTGCCAATCGATGCCGGCATAAGACCCGCGAAAAGCGCGCTTCAAATGGACTCCGAATCGTGTTGCAGGCGGTGCTCGCATGATGGCAAGATTAATAAACCCTTTCCCACGAAATGTGCAATCTTTTCTCAAATAAATTCTTGTTGAATTTCCGTTGTTGATGGATTAGTGGATCGCCGCTTGCTTCGCCTCTATCGATCGTCAGCTTATCTAACAATGTTATTGCGTTTCGTGAAAAGGTCTCATAGGGTAATTGAAGCACGGTGAAATAGTCGCCGTGCTGCCCGAATAGGTCAAGCCGCATATTGACTCAGCCTGCCCTGTTTACTTTCTGAAGAAAGTTGCAGGCCGCAGCGTTCGCCCCTTCTTAACCGACGGGCCGCACGAAACATTCCTTCATCCATTCGCGGGGACGAGGGGCCCAACCGCATTGTTCGAATCATGGCGCATGGACAGCTTCTTGTTGCATCAGTTATCGACGCGTTGATGAGTGTTGTTCAAAAGCGTATGCGCGAATCGACGAAATATTAGCGCGGCTCGATATCGATCGATTCACGTGAAAACACAATTTCATCAGGTATTTTTCGAATCCTGTCGGCTAATCTGCGGTTTGCTCGCCGTCAGTCTGTAAAGCGGCGAAATGTGCGTGCGATCACGGCTGATCCGAGCGCTTGCCACTCGAACGCTCAACCCAATGAGAGACTCCCATGAAACGATTCGCCGTGGTGACCCTGGCCAGTATGAGCGCGCTCGCTCTGGCGCAAAAACCGGCCGTCTATCCCGCGCACGGACAAAGCCAACAGCAGCAGATGTCGGACGACGGAGCATGTTACGCGTGGGCGAAGCAGAGCACCGGTATCGACCCCGCCGTGGTCGCGCAAACGCCTGCGACACCGTCGGGTCCGACCGGCGCGCGCGTCCGCGGTGCGGCACGCGGGGCGGCGGCGGGCGCAATCGTGGGTGACGTGAGTGACAACGACGCCGGGCATGGCGCCGCGGTCGGCGCGACCGCGGGTGCGCTCGCCGGCGGCGTACGCAGCCGTCAACAACACGCCGCGCAGGCGCAAACGGCACAGGCCAACCAGCAGTCGGCAATGAGCACCTATTGGCGCGCTTACGGAGCGTGCATGCAAGGCAAAGGCTATACGGTTCAATAGCAGCGCTGGGGTTCCCTCGTGCGGGTGGCCGGGCATGGCATCAACTAATCGACGCTCACTTTGCTTCAATGGGTGATGATTCAATGCGTGGCGCGGTCCCATAAGTCGTGTACCCGCACAATCGTTGCACTTGTCGCTCATGATCCGACTCCTCCGTGGGCAGCGCTCGTGTGGCTGGATTGATACGTTCGCGAGCCAGTTCCAACCCTATGGTTCGTCGCCGACGAACCACCGGAAGTAGGGATTGTCGGGTTGCGCCTGTAATGCGTCGCCAATATCGCGAGACCACGCCTCACGCTCGCCGCGATAGGCGTCGAGCCCCGCGGCATAGAAGCTTTGCAGCGCACCGCGCTCCGCGTTCAAGGCCGCGCGGAAAGTGTCGTCGGCGTGGAGCAACGGCGGCTCGCTGCGAAGCGCGAGCAGGTGCGTGAGCGTGTCCGGGAAACCGTCGCGCCGCACCCATGCCGCGTATTCGATGCGTGGCCGGTCGTCGGTCACGGGCGGGGCATCCGCGGTGTAATACGCAAGGCCTGCGCGATCGGTGATCCAGGTCGCCAGCAGCGCCGCGGGCGAAGCCACGCCGACCTCGCGCAGCGACGCAGCCACCTGCGGTTGCGCAAAGCGCGATGCGATGCGCGGCACATCGAGTTCGATCGGCTGCATCGAACCGATCAGCATCATCTCGTGCAACTCGGTGGTCCACAGCGCGGCGTACGGAAACACCTGAATGAAGCTCTGGATCAGCGAGCGGGTGTCATCTTCATTTTGGGTCGGCAGGGGCAGCCACTGCGCGACGATGCCATCCGGGCGCAGACGCGAGGCCGCCAGCCGGTAGAAATCCGACGAGTAGAGATTGACCACGCCGGCTGCCGAGGGCGGCGGCGGTTCGAGCGTGATCAGATCGTAACGTTCGCTGTTGCGCAACAGTTCACGCCGTCCGTCGCGCAGGCGGATGTCGACGCGCGGGTCGGTGCTGACGCCGTAGTTGCCGTTGAACTGCGGCGCGGCGCGCACGACCGCCGGCAGCAG
Source organism: Paraburkholderia aromaticivorans (assembly GCF_002278075.1). NCBI lineage: Bacteria > Pseudomonadati > Pseudomonadota > Betaproteobacteria > Burkholderiales > Burkholderiaceae > Paraburkholderia > Paraburkholderia aromaticivorans. The sequence continues at coordinate 3,224,256 of NZ_CP022989.1, forward strand.
CTCGGCAACCACGCGTTGGTCGAGGCCGGGCCACCTGAGCAGCGCGCCACCGGTGATCCCCGTACCCAGTCCGATGACAAGCGCGCTGCGCGGCGTGTGGCGGTGAACCAGCAGCGGCAGCAGCGCTTGCAGACGCATATAGCGCAACGAGGTCATCGCGTCGCCGGAATTGGAGACCCCCTGAATGTAGAGGCGCCGGAACTGTTTCTGGCCCGCGCCCTGTGCGACGACGGCGACGGTGCCGCCGGCGCTTTCCTCATAGGCGACCAGGTTGCCGCCGCGCGCGGCGGCGAGCAGGGTGGCGAGACGCTCCGACGGTGTCAGCAGCACGGCACACAGGGTTGCCGCCGTCAGCACCGGCACACCCCAGCGAGCGCCGCGCCGCACGCCCTCACCGCGCCACACGGCGAGCGCGCCGACTGCGCCGGCGAGCACGGCAAGCGCCGCGAGCGCATGGACCAGCCCGAGTACCGGCACGAGCAGGAAGCCGGCTAGCAGCGTGCCGCCGATACCGCCCGCAGTATTGAGCGCCAGCACGGCGCCGACATCGCGGCCGGTGTGCCGGGCATCCACGCTCACGCGCAGCGCGAACGGGAACGCCGCGCCCAGCAACAGCGTAGGTACGAAGACGATACAAGCCGCCGCGACGGCGAAGCCCGCGCACATGGCGGCGAGCAGGCTGCCGGTGGCGGAGAATGTCGCCTCGCGAGCGAGGTTTTGCCATTGCAGCAGCCAGCCGCCCAACGCGGCGAGTTCCAGCAGCGCGACGAGTCCGGCGGCGACGATCAGCAGTGCGAACACGCCCCACGGATCGCGCGCGCGATCGACATGTCGCGCACTGAGCGCGCTGCCGAGCGTGAGCCCGAGTAGATACGTGGCGAGCACGATCGCAAAAGCGAAGCTGCGGGTGCTGATGAACTGGACAATCAGTTGTGACCACACCACTTCGTAACCCAGCGCGATGCCGCCGGCGAGCGCGTAAAGGGCAACGGCGAGGCGTGCGCCGGGTGCGGCTTGACCCGCTGCTGTTTCAACGGAGGAGGCCGCGGCAAGCGGCTGTCCATCGGCAGGCGAGCGGGCAGAAGTGATGCGGCCAATGAGCAATGCGATCAGCGCGGCCAACGCGTTCAGTGCGGCTGCGGCCAATGCGCTGCCTTGCACGCCAAGCAATGGAATCAGCATGAAGGCGGCGGCGAGCGTACCGGCGATCGCGCCGCCCGTATTGGCCGCGTACAGACGCGCGCCAACGCGGCCGAGCCGGGTGGCACGGGGGCCCAACGCACGCATCAAGACCGGCAGCGTGCCGCCCATCAGTACCGCAGGCAGGCCGACCAGCGCGAACGGCAATGCCCATGCAAGTAGTCCGGCACGATTCTGCAGCCATGCGAACGGCGCGGCCGCGTGCGCCAGCGCAATGGTGCCCGCCAGCGCCAGCAGTAGCGCGCCGCCTTCCAGTGCGGCGTAAAGCAGCAACGGCCGCGCGAGGCGGTCGGCGAGCCTGCCAAGCAGCCAGCCGCCTATCGCGAGACCCGCGAAGAAGGCGCTGACGCCGGCGGTGACCGCCTGCACGTCGACACCCACGACGAGCGCCAATTGTTTGATCCACAGCACCTGGTAAATCAGTGACGCGGCACCCGATGCGAAAAGCAGGAGCATCGGCCACGCAATGGATAAGGCCGGCGAAGCAGGGATGGGGTCCGCTTCGGCGGGGCCGCGTTCGCGCGGTTCGGCGTGACGCTGCGCGCGTTCCTGTGTGCGGCGCTCGCGGCGTGAGCTTTTGGTGCGGTGAGCCAACGTTTGGGTCATCGGATAAAGTGCGCGGATAAAGTGCGCGGATAACGTGCGCGGATAACGTGCGCGGATAACGTGCGTCGAGACGAGGTGAATGGACTTCGGTTCCGAGGCGTGGAAGCGCAGCGCCTGCCAGAGTCAACCGGCAGGCGCCGCGCCTGAACGTCTTACTCGAGTCCGCGCTTCTTGAACGACTCGTCGATTTTCCTGTCGACTTGCCTGCGCACCTGGTCGACGCTGAAGCTCGCGGGACGCTGGCTCGGTGGGTACTGAACGAATGTCTGAAGGAATTCCGTCGCTTTCATCGTCGAGATTGCAACGAGATAGGCGTTCTTCACCAGCCAGTCGTTGTACTGATCGGACGTCACGTCAGCTCGCTCATAGGGGTCCATCCTCAGGTTGAACACCTTCGGGAAACGCAGGCAGACGAACGGATCCTGCCAGATATCCAGATTGCCCTTGGCGCGCTGCTCGCAGAACACGGTCTTCCACGCGTTTCCATCCTTGTCCCAGCGCATGGCCACCAGTTCGCCGTCGTCGTTGAAGTAGTAAAACTCGGTTCGTGGATCCTGAGCCGTCTGGCCCGTCAGGTATGGCAACTGGTTGTATCCGTCGAGGTGGTTCTTGAAGCTGGTGCCGCCCGCCTTGGGAGCCCATCCTTTCAGCAAACGGTCCTTCACGCCGTTGTCGCCCGCCGCCGCGAGCAGCGTCGGGAACCAGTCGAGCCCCGAGAACATGCCATTGGATGTCTCGCCCGCCTTGATGTGACCCGGCCACCGCACCATGGCCGGCACACGGAACGCGCCTTCCCAATTGGAGTCCTTCTCGCTGCGGAACGGCGTGGTTGCCGCGTCCGGCCAGGAGAACTGGTTCGGCCCGTTGTCGGTCGTGTAGATGACGATGGTGTTCTTCGAGATGTTCAGGTCATCGAGCAGCTTGAGCAGTTTGCCGACGTCCTGGTCGTGCTCCCACATGCCGTCGGCATATTCGTTGCCGGCCATGCCGCTCTTGCCTCTGAACTCGGGCCGCACGTGGGTGAAAACGTGCATGCGCGTAAAGTTCATCCACACGAAGAAGGGCGTGCCGTTCTTGACCTGCTTGCGGATGAATTCCTCAGCGTGCGCGCCGGTTTCGTCGTCGATGGTTTCCATGCGTTTGGTGGTAAGCGGCCCGGTGTCCTGAACCTTGCCGTCCGAGGTGCTATGAATCACGCCGCGCGGCGAGAAATTCTTCACGTACGGGTCGTTCTTGTCCTTCGGCCAATACGGTCGCTCCGGTTCTTCCTCGGCGTTCAGGTGGTACAGGTTGCCGTAGAACTCGTCGAAACCGTGATTGGTCGGCAGGTACTCGTTCTTGTCGCCCAAATGATTCTTGCCGAACTGGCCGGTTGCATAGCCAAGCGGCTTGAGCGCCTGAGCGATGGTCATGTCGCCTTTTTGCAGACCCACCGGCGCACCCGGCGCGCCGACCTTGGACAGCCCGGTGCGCAACGGCGTCTGACCTGTGATGAACGAAGAGCGGCCCGCCGTACAGCTGTTCTCGGCGTAATAGTCCGTGAAGATCATGCCTTCATTGGCAATCCGATCGATATTGGGCGTCTTGTAACCCACCACGCCGCGCGTGTACGCGCTGATATTCGCCTGCCCGACGTCATCGCCGAAAATCACGAGGATGTTCGGCTTCGCCGACGACTTCGCGACCGGTTGCGGCGCGCTCGTCGCAGCGGGTTTGGCCGCCGGTTGGGTTTGGGCCGGCGCGTTGATGGATGGAAAAATCACCGCGCCGAACGCGGCAAGGGCAATCGCGCCGGCCCCCAACGCGTATCGCCCTCTTTTCAATAACTTTGTCATCTTGTCGCTCCAAAGGAGTTGACTCTTATCTCCCACTACGCAGTGCTCCGCGTGGCGGGGCGCGTCTCGTCGGCCGCCGGCAGTGCGCGGCCTGAACTCGCCGCGCGCCGCTTACTGCTTCGGCGCGGGAAAGACTGTTTGCCAATCGTTCTTCATGCTCACTACCGTCCAGCCGTCGGCTACCGCTTCGTCCCACGCCTTGTCCAGCTTGCCCACTTTCGACGTGCGGTCGTAAGCGAATTCACGCGCGGCGTCGTCGTGATGCAACAGCAATGCGAGATGCCGTCCGGGCCCCGCGGCGGTGTACTGCAGCATTTGCAGATCGCCGTCGGAATTGCCGAACGCGAGAATCGGCTTGTGGCCGATGTGGCGATAGATGCCCACGGGTTTGCCTGGACCGTCGTCGATGAAATCGAGTTTCGGCTCGCGCACGAGTACGGGTTGGCCGTTGCGCACCTCGTACTGCACCACCTGGCTGGAGCCGATCACCTGCTCGGGCGGAATGCCGTACGCCTTCTCGGCCCAGACGCGCATGAACTCGGCCGTGCCGCCCGAAACGATGAAGGTCTTGAAGCCGTTGGCACGCAGGTAGGCGAGCAATTCGAGTTGCGGCTGATAGACGAGGTCGGTATAGGGCCGGTTGAATTTCGGGTGGCGCGCGCTTGCCAGCCACGCGCCGATGGTCTTGTGGTAGTCGTCGACGGTCATGCCGCTATTGGCGAGCGTGACGAGTTGCAGCAACGCCTTCTGCTGGCTCGCGAGGGCATCGTAGTCTTTTGCGACGAGCGCCTTGAAAGCCGGATTGTCTTTCCATTCGGGATGCCGCGGGGCCGCCGCCTTCACCTGTTCGAGCATGAAGACAAACTGGAAATACAGCGGTTGTTCGCTCCACAGCGTGCCGTCGTTGTCGAATACGGCAATGCGTTGCGCCGGCGGCACGAACGACGGCGAGCCCTCGCGGGTGACATCGGCAACGAAGGACTGGATCGCCTGTTTGGCGGCCGTGTCGCGCCATGAGCTCAGTGTGGCGGCGGGGCGTGTCGCCGTGGCTTGAACAGGCGGGAGGCCGTCGTGAGAAGCGGCGCAGCCGGCGAGACTCAGCGCCACGCATACGGCCCGGATCAGGCGCAGCGGACGGCTCGACCACACAGGCTGACGGCGCAAATGCATTCACACTCCAATTTGAATAGACGATCGATCGCAACGCGCGCCCGTAGATCGCAGCGCGAAAAAAGAGGTTTGCCAACGGCTCGGTGTGCGCTAACCGCCGGGGATGGCAGGCGCGCCGGCGGCCTTTGCCGACGCCTGACGGGCACCGGCTTCTTTCCAGATGTCCTCGTCCATCACCAGCCGGAAGCCCAGATGCGACATGCTGTTGTAGGGATCGGTGCCGCGTCTCGCGCTGGGCCGGTAGCTCAGGCAATAGATTTCGTTGCAGAGGAACGAACCGCCGCGGGTCACGCGTTTGGGAGCGTTGACGGGCACGCCCGGATCAGCGGGATCCCACGAATCGCGCGGGCCCGCCGGGTTGTCGATCGCGCTCGTACTGACGGCCTCGCGTCTGAACTGATCCGCGCGATACCAGTCGGCAACCCATTGCCAGGCGTTGCCGGTCATGTCGGAAAGGCCATAGCCGTTGGCCGGAAAAGTGCCCACCGGGCTCGTGCCGAGCGCGCCGCCGGCTTTCGGATTGACGACCGGGAAAGCCTGCGGCTGCTGGCCTTGCCACACGTTGGCCATCTGTTTGCCGTTGGGCGAGAACTGCTCGCCCCAGGCGTAAGTAGCCTGTTCGAGGCCGCCGCGCGCGGCGAACTCCCATTCGGCTTCCGTCGGCAGGCGCTTGCCGGCCCATTTGGCATAAGCCTGCGCATCTTCGTAGGAGACCTGAACCACCGGATGATCGTCTTTACCGATGATGTTGCTGTCCGGCCCGGTCGGATGACGCCAGTCGGCGCCCGGCACATAGCGCCACCACTGCGAATAGTCTTCCAGCGGCACGGGGCGACTGGTGCCGACGAACACCATTGCGCCCGCGACCATCGCGCTTTCGGGCGGGCGCGGTGTGCCGGGCGGTAGCTGGACTTTCAGCGTGTCCCAGTCAGGCTTTTTCTCGGCAGTGGTGACGTAGCCGGTCGCTTCGACGAAGCGGCGGAATTCCGCGTTCGTGACATGATGGCGGTCCATCCAGAAGCCATGCACCTTGACCTTGTGCGCGGGACGCTCGTTCGGTTGCGCCTGTTTGGCGTCGCTGCCCATGAGGAACTGGCCGCCGGGCACCCACGCCATACCGAGCGGCCCGTGCGTGCCGTCGCCGAGGACGATTTGCGGATGAGCGGGAGTGTGCGGCGTGAAGGCCCAACTGACGGCGCCGCCGATACATGCCGGCAGCATGACGAGCAGGGCGCCCCACAGCACCAGCTTGCGCGCGCGGCCGGCGCGCATTGGGGGCGTTACGACCGATCCGTTGGAACGGGACGACTTTGCGGGCCCTCGATCTTTTTCACTCTTCATCTTCTCTCTTGCAGTGAAACGGCCGGGTCGTGTGCGACGTCCACTCTCTTTTTTGACTTTCAACTTCAAACTACAGGACAAGCTTCGCGATACAGAATAAGAATTTTCCATAAGCGCAAACAAGCCAGTTGGAGATTAGCAATTTTTTGCTGAGATTTCCTATCTTTTTTTTAGCATGCGCTTGAGACACTTTGACGAATGCGCAGCCTTGCATTAACGTGTCTGGCGACGGGCATGGGCATCCGGGTCGTCCAATCAGATACGACATTAATGACTTGAGAGAAAGGACGATGCGCGATACCGTTCTGCAGTTCGAAGCGAGCGTGAATCAGGCTGTGGTGGGCCAGCAGTCAGTGGTTCGCCAGGTGTTGATCGCCTTGCTGGCCGACGGTCACGTGCTGCTGGAGAGTCTGCCCGGGCTCGCCAAAACGCGCACGGTCAAGGCAATCGCCACGCGGCTCGCCGCGACCATGAGCCGGATCCAGTTCACGCCCGACCTGTTGCCCTCGGACATCACGGGAGCGGAAACGCTGCTGCAATCGGGCAGCGAACGCACGCTCAGTTTTCAGCCGGGTCCGATTTTCGGCAATCTGATTCTTGCGGACGAAATCAACCGCGCGCCGGCCAAGGTTCAATCCGCATTGCTCGAAGCAATGGAAGAGCGGCAGATATCCGTCGGGGGAAAAACGCACCGCATGGCCGCGCTATTTCTCGTCATGGCCACTCAGAATCCGATTGAACAGGAAGGTACTTATCCATTGCCGGAAGCGCAAATGGACCGCTTTCTTCTCAAGGTGCTAATCGGCTATCCGGCACCCGACAGCGAAGTCGCCATGCTGCGCCTGCTGCGGCAGGAGAGCGGCGCGTCCGCCGAGGCACCGGCCATGCTGTCACAGGACATCATTTTCGCGGTGCGCGAAGAGGTCCGGCAGATTGTCGTCGCACCCGCGATCGACGACTATATCGTGTCGATCGTCAACGCGACGCGTCACGGCGCGCAGATCGACGCGGAACTCGGCAAATGGATCGAGGTCGGCGCGAGCCCGCGCGGCGCGATCGGCCTCGACCGGGCGAGCCGCGTGCACGCCTGGCTGAACGCGCGCGGTTTCGTGACGCCGGACGACGTGCGCGCCGTCATTCATCCGGTGCTGCGGCATCGGCTGATTCTGTCTTACGACGCCAATGCGGACAGCATCAGCGCCGACCGGGTCATCGACCGGCTGATCGAAAAGGTCGCGGTGCCGGCCTGAAGCGGGTGTTTTCTCAATGCGAAGGAGTGGCGTGGCCGTGATGTCCTCAACTGCGATCGGCAGCGTGTATGTCGACGCCGCGCATCTTGCAAAGCTCGAATTTCAGGCGCGCGGGCTGAGTTTCGTCGCGCCCGCGCCGGTGTCGAGCGTGCTGTCGGGCGCGCATGCGTCGCGTCTGCGCGGGCGCGGCCTGAACTTCGAGGAGATTCGCGGCTATCTGCCGGGCGACGATGTCCGTCATATCGACTGGAAGTCGTCGTTGCGGCTCGGCAAACCCCAGGTTCGCACCTATACCGAGGAACGCGACCGGCCGTTGCTGGTCGTCGTCGATCAACGCATGAGCATGTTTTTCGGTTCGCGCCGCGCGTTCAAATCGGTCGTGGCCGCCGAGACGGCGGCGCTTGCCGTGTGGATGGGATTCGTCGCGGGCGACCGCGTCGGCGGGGTGCTCTTCAACGACAGCCAGCTCACGCGCATCAAGCCGTTGCGCAGCCGCAGCCGTATCAAGACGCTGTTCGGCGCGCTCGCGGCGATGAACGGCGCACTGCACGCCGAAAGCGAGACCCGAACCAATTATGAGCAACTCGACGCCGCGCTCGAAGGCGTGCTTCAACTCGCGGGGCACGACTATCTGGTTTGCGTAGTCAGCGATTTCGCCGGCGCGGGCGAGCGCACGCGGCGGCTATTGCGGCAACTGGCCGCGCACAACGATGTCGTCGCGGCAATGATCTTCGATCCCCTGTGGCAACAGATGCCCGGTCACCGTGCGCTGGTGGTCAGCGAAGGGCGCCTGCAGGTCGAATTGCGCATCGAACAGGAGCGCGTGCGCCGGCCGCTGTCGAGCCTGTTCAGCGGCCGCACCGCGGAAGTGGCCGAACTGCTGCGCACGAGCGGCGTGCCGCTGATGGCGTTGTCCACCGACGAGCCGGCCGTCGATCAGGTCCGCCGTCTTTTTGGCGAACGCGCGCGGCCTGCCGCGGGAAGCGGTATATGAGCGGCACGCCGGACGTCACGCTCACGCCGGCCGGTTCGTCGCCGCAACTGCAGGGGTTGCAGGAATTGCCATTGCCCGCGCCGGTATCGTATGCACCCCAAACTATCGGCTGGTGGGCGGTTGCAATCGTGTTGCTCGGTGCGGTCCTGCTGATTTCATGGAAGGCCTCGCGCCGCTACGGGCGCCAGCGTTACCGGCGCAATGCTTTACGCGAACTGGCGGCCATCGAAGCACGCCTTGCTTCCGGCCAGACCGATCCGATGCAACGCGCGGCCATGCTCGCTGCGATTCCTCGCCTGCTCAAGCGCACGTCGCTCGAAATCGCGCCGCGCGACCAGGTCGCGGCGCTCACCGGCGACGCATGGCTCGCGTTTTTACGCCGCACGCAGGGCCGCTTCGACGCTCAAACGGGGCCGCTGCTCACGCTGGCAAGCTACGCGCCGCCCCAGCAGGTGGCGCGCGTTTCACCGGACGAGGCAGCCGCGCTGATCCGCCACGCGCGTGACTGGATCGAGCATCATCATGTGGAAGTTTGATTTTCCGTGGATGTTCGCGCTGTTGCCGCTGCCTGTGTTGGTGTGGTGGCTGGCGCCGGCGTATCGCACCACGGCGATGGCCGTGCGCGTGCCGTTCTTTCACGAAATGGCGCAGGCCGCGGGTGAAAAACCGGCGCCCGGCGGCGTGCGGCTGCGCCGCCACTGGCTGCTGCGTTTGCTGCTGCCGGTGCTGTGGATACTGCTCGTGACCGGCGCGGCGAAGCCCGTATTCGTCGAGCCGCCCATCGTGCGCGACGAACCCGCACGCGACCTGATGCTCGCGATCGATCTGTCCGGGTCGATGGCCACCCGCGACTTCGTCGACGAGGCCGGCGAGCGCATGGACCGGCTGAGCGCCGTCAAGCGCGTGGTGGCCGACTTCGTGGCGAAGCGCAAGGGCGACCGCATCGGTCTCGTGGTGTTCGGCGACGCGGCTTACCCGCAGGCGCCGTTCACGCTCGATCACGACAGCGTGCGGATCCTGCTGGATCAGATGCAGATCGGCATGGCGGGGCCGCGCACGGCGATCGGCGACGCGATCGGACTGACCATCAAGCTGAGCGCGGATTCGCATGCGCAGGAGAAGGTGTTGATCCTGCTCACCGACGGCAACGACACCAGCAGCGCGATCCCGCCGGAGCGAGCCGCCGAGATCGCGAAGCAGCATCAACTGGTGGTGCACACGGTGGGCATCGGCGACCCCGCGACCACCGGCGAGGATCGGGTCGACCTCGATGCATTGGCGCATATTGCGAGCCTCACCGGCGGGCGTGCGTTTCGCGCGCTGGGTCATGAAAAAGATCTGGCCGATGTGTACGCGACGCTCGACAAACTGACGCCCGAGAAAATCAAGCGCGAGATCTACCGGCCGCAACACGACTATTTCTGGGTGCCTGTCGCGGCGGGCTTGTCCATGCTCGCGCTTTATCACGTGCTGGCATTGCTGATCGCGCTGTTGCGTTCGGCCCGGCGGGCGCGGCGCGCGCAAGGCTTGCCGGGCAGCGAGGTGCGCCATGGAAATTGACCTCACCGCATTCCATTTCCTGCGGCCGGCATGGCTGCTGTTGCTGATCCCGGCGCTCGTGCTGCCGTTCGTCTGGCTGCGCCGCAACGACGTCCGTGCGCGCTGGCGCGGTGTGATCGCGCCGGAATTGCTCGAGCATCTGATCGTCGGCGACACGCAGCGGCGTGTGATCCAGCCGGTCCATACGTTGGCGCTGCTGCTCGGCATCGGCGCGTTTGCCGCGGCGGGGCCGACATGGCAGCAGGAGCGCCCGCCGTTCAATCAGGACAAGGCGCCGCTCGTCGTCGTACTGGAGTTGGCTCATTCGATGGAAGCTACCGACATCGCGCCGACCCGCCTCGAACGCGCGAAGCAGAAGGTGCTCGATCTCGCGAGAGCGCGCAAGGGCGCGCGAACCGGACTGGTGGTGTTCGCGGCAACGGCCCACCTCGTGGTGCCGCCAACCGAAGACCCCGCGATGCTCGAACTCTATGTGCCCGCGCTCTCGCCCGCGCTGATGCCGCGCGACGGCAAGAATGCGAGCGCCGGTCTCGATGTCGCCGAGCGGTTGCTGGCGAACGACCCGGCGGCGGGCACGATCGTTTTCATGAGCGACGGCTTCGATGCGAGCGGCGCGGACGCTTTCGTACGGAAAGCGAAAGCGCTGCGGCACCAGTTGCTCTGGCTCGCGGTCGGCACGGAACACGGCGGGCCGATTCGCGGGCCAGACGGCTTGATCCAGATGGACCGCGAAGGCCATCCGCTGATGGGCACGTTCGACGCCGACGCGATCCGCAATGTCGCGCGCGAGGCCGGCATTCCGCTTGCCAGCATGCGTGCGGATGACGACGACGTGTCATGGGTCCAGCATCGCGCGCAGGCTTACCTCGCGCAAGCGGAGGAGGCCAGAATCGAGCCGCGCTGGAAGGAGAGCGGCTACTGGCTCGTGTTGCCGTTGCTGCTGCTCGCGCTGTGGAGTTTCCGGCGCGGCTGGACCGTCAAGTGGCTGCCCGTCGTGCTGATCTCGCTCACCTTCGGCGCGTTGCCGCACCCCGCGCAAGCGGCGTCATGGCACTGGCTCGATCTGTTCGCGACCCACGACCAGCAAGGGCGTTGGAATCTCGAACACGGCCGCTACAAGGCCGCGGCCGGGCGCTTCGACGATCCGGTGTGGAAGGGCCGCGCGCAATATCTCGCGGGCGACTACGCCGGCGCGCTCGACACCTTCTCGCACCTGAAAACGGCGCAATCCTATTTCTATATCGGCAATACGCTGGCGCATCTCGACGACTACGCCGGCGCGATCAAGGCATACGACAACGCGCTCAAACTGCAACCGTCGCTCGCGCAGGCCGCCGCCAATCGCGCGACCATGCAGACGCTGCTGGCGCGAGACAAACAGAACGAGGCCGACCCGGAGGAGGATCCGCCTGACCAGGTGCAGGTGGACAAGAAGAAGGGCAGAGGCACGACAGCGGTGATCGAAGCCGCGCCGCGTCCGGCCGAGGATGCCTGGATGCGCAATCTGAACACCTCGCCCGCGGTCTTCCTGCAACAGCGCTTCGAACAGGAATCCTCGGCAAAGACGGGCGGTGCGCCATGAAGCGGTTTGCTCGCAGCCTCGCGCTGCTTGCCGCATTGCTGCTGTCCTTGCTGGCGTGCGGACCCGCGACGGCCGATCCCGCGCCGCGCATCATGGCGCGCGCGCATCTCGAACCGGCCGGCCCGGTCGTGGCGGGGAGCGAGGTCAAGCTCGTCGTCGATCTGTTGACGACCACATGGTTTACCGAGGCGCCCAACTGGCCATTGTTCACCGTTGCCGACGCGATCGTGAACCTGCCCGACGAGCACGCGGTCAATCTGTCGGAGGACATAGACGGCACGCGCTGGTTCGGCGTGAGCCGCGCGTACCGGATCGCGCCGCAGGCGGCCAAGACCTTCGAGATCGCGCCGGTGGCCATCACGGTCTACCCCGGCGGTATGACAGGCCCGGCGCAGGTGTCGACGCCCGCCTTGAAGTTCGTCGCTACGTTGCCGCCTGGCGCGGAAGGCATGACCCCGTTTTTCGCCGCGCCCAAACTCACCGTCGAACAAAAACTGGAACCCGCACCGGGCCATCTCGCCGTCGGTGCACCGCTGACCCGTACGATTACGCAGCGGGCCGCCGGCACCGAGTCGATGCTGATTCCGCCTGCCGTACTCGCGGAGGTGCCGGGACTCAAGCGCTATGCGAGACCCGCGGCAACGCGCAACTTCGTCGAGGACCGCGCGGGGCTCGTGGCCGGCGAGCGAACCGATAGCGCGAGCTACGTTGCCGAGCGCAGCGGCACGTTCAGTCTGCCGCCGGTGACGCTCGAATGGTGAAACACGACCATGCGGCGCAAGGAAACAATCGTGTTGCCGGCGGTGCGATTTTCGGCCGCCGCCGCGCGCGAAAAACCGCTCTTCGACATTCCGCTGGAGGTCACGCGCGGGGGTATGCCGCATCGCATCGTCGTGATACACGCTCGTGAGGCCATCGCCGGCGGTCTCGTGGTGTTCGGTGGGATCCTGCTGATCGCGTTGCGCGCGCGTGCCGCGTCTTTCGTGCGCCGGGGTCAGCGCGCGTTGACCGAGGCGCGCAAGCGCTGGTTGGCGAGCGATACGCGCGCCTGGCGCAAACTGTCCATGACCGCGCGCAAGGGAGACCGGCGGCGGACCATTCCCGCGTTGTATGCGTGGATGGACCGAGGACGCGACTTCGGCCGTCCGGCGCGGCTCGATAATATCGATACCGGCGCGGATCCGCACGCCGCGAAGCTGATCGCCGCAGTCGAGTCGAACTATGCGGGAGACCAGGCGCGCCGTTTTCCTCATTGGAAAGACATCGCCGCGGTTCTGCGCAGGAACGCGGATCGCGCGAGGTCGAAACGGGAAGGAGAAACCTTGCCTAGACCGTTGAACCCGTTCACGGAACCGGCAGATTGAGGGCGCACACGGCGCGACCCGTGCGAGCGGCATCGCGACGCTCAACCACCAGGGCGACAGGGACTTCGGTTCTCTGAAAAAATCATCATTAGTCAAGCGCTTTTCACCTGCGCTCGATTTTCCCTCACGCTTTCACAACACAAAAAACAACACTTTTTATCCGACAACGTTTGCGCCGGGCCAGGGTCGCCGATACGGTGTGTTTGCCTATTTACAAAATAAGAAGTCATCGAAATACTCCCACGTGGACTTGAAAGGCGAGTGTCAACGAAAAGTCATGCTAGTCCGTTAACCGGACATCGACCGCAAACTGGTCGATGTCACGTCCAGCTCGCTGCGCCCCCATGAACAAGCGTTTGCCTCCCCGCCGCGGTGGTCCGAGGTGAATATTACGAACTATTTCGATCCGGTCGTTGCAGACAGAAAAGGTGCCGGGAGGCAAGTCAGCGTAATGAAAGCATTAAGCGTTCTCCACAGTGAGTCGTCGCAGGGATGGGGCGGCCAGGAGGTTCGCACGCTCAAGGAAATGATCGCGCTTCGCGCGCTCGGTCATAACGTCGAACTCGTTTGCCCGGACGATGCGTGTATCGGCATCCGTGCGCGCGCCGAAGGCTTCGCCGTGCATCATGCGCGCATGCGGACCGGCGGCGATCTGCGCTCCATGCTGGCCATCCAGACGCTGCTCGAGCGCCGTCGTTTCAATGTGCTGAACACTCATAGCGGGCATGACAGTCTCGTCGCCGGCACCGCGGGGCGGCTCGCGCGCACGCCGTTCATCGTGCGCACGCGGCACCTGGCGTTGCCTATCACGTCGTTGGCCACGTATAACTGGATTCCTCATCGCGTCGTCGCCGTGAGCCATCATGTGCGCAATTACCTGATTTCGGCGGGCGTACCCGAAAGCCGGGTGGAGACGATTTACGACGGCATCGTGAAGCCGGAAGCGCTGAGCCGCTCCACACTGCGTGACGAGCTCGGACTGGACGCCGATGCCGTCGTCGCCGGCATGGTGGCGATCATCCGCGAGAAAAAAGGCCATGAGGATCTCATCGCGGCCGTTCAGCCGATGCTGGCCGAGCGGCCCAATCTGCATGTCGTGATGGCGGGCGACGGCGTGTGGTTCGAGAAGATCAAGGCGATTGTCGACGGCATGGGGCTCGCCGATCGCATCCATCTGCTGGGATTCCGCAAGGACATTACTAACGTCTTACGCGGCTGCGATTTCTTCGTTTTGCCCACGCATCAGGAAGCGCTCGGCCAGTCGTTCATCGAAGCGATGGCGGCAGGTCTGCCGGTGATCGGCACGCGCGTGGACGGGGTGCCCGAGTTGATCGACGACGGCGTGAACGGCCTGCTCGTGCCGCCCCACGACGTCGAGGCATTGAGAAGCGCGCTGGCGCGTCTGATCGACGATGTGCCGCTGCGCGAGCGGCTGGGACTGGCCGCGCGTCTGAAGACCGACAGCCGTTTTACGGTCGAGGCCATGGCCAGCGAGACCGTCGACTGCTATATGCGCGGCATCTATGCCCGGCGCCCTTACTACAGCCAATGGCGGGCGACGGCATGACGAAGTTCGCGCGCGCGGTGCCCGTGCTGATGTATCACCACATCAGCACGTCGCCGGGCATGATCACGGTGTCGCCCGAGCATTTTGCCGAGCAAATGGCGTATCTGGCCGGCGCGGGTTACACCACCATCGGCAGCGCGCAACTGTCGGCCTATCTGGCGGGTGAGCCCCTGCCGGAGAAGTCCGTCGTGCTGACATTCGACGACGGCTACCTCGACAACTGGGTGCATGCGCATCCGGTTCTGCAGGCGCATGGATTGACCGCATTGTGCTTTCTCGTGACGAGCTGGATCGGCGAAGGGCCGGTGCGCGCGCATGCCCGCTCGGGCGGCGCCATGCCGGCGCTACTCAATCACCACGAGGGCGAACGGGCGATTGAAAACGGCGAGCCGGACCGGGCGATTCTTCGCTGGTCGGAGATTCATGCCATGCGCGAAGCCGGCACATTCGAATTTCACAGTCACACGCATAGCCACGTGCGGTGGGATCAGGTGTCGGCCCATGCGGAGGAGAAATGCGCGGGGCTGTCACGCGATCTCGCCAGCGCGCGCGCCGCGCTGGAGCAGAACCTGGGTGCCGTGTCGGATCATCTGTGCTGGCCGCAGGGCTATCACGACGCCGACTATCGCCGCATCGCGGCGCAGGCCGGTTTCCGGCACTTCTACACGTGCGAACCGGGTTCGAACTATGCGGGCCGCAACGATGACGCGGCGCGCTCGATCACTCGCCTCGAAGTGCGGAACAAGCCGGCTTCGTGGCTGGCCTCGCGGCTATGGGTGCACACACGGCCGACGATCAGCCGGGCGTATCTCAAGATCAAACGTTGATCCCCTGAACCAGCACGGCCCCGCGCCTCACAGCTGCGATTCGATCGGCAGCAAGCCGAGCAACCAGATGCCGATCCGCTTCATGCCGGACACGCCGGGTTCGCCGCTCTCGGTCACCTTGCCATCGGGCGCCGTGTCGATCCACACGATCCGGCTCGTGCCGTTCGCATTCTCGCGGGTTTCGAGCCGCCAGGCGATCTGGTCCAGCTTCGGCTCGAGTCCGTCCGCGACCTGAGCGGCGAGCGGGGCGCTTTCGCAGTACACGCCGATCTCCGTATTGAGGGTGACGGAACGAGGATCGAGATTCATCGAGCCAATGAAGATACTGCTTCTGTCGAACACATAAGTCTTTGCATGCAGCGAGGCTTTCGAGGAGCCGAGAAGCGATTTTTTCGTGTCGCCGCCGTCGTTACCGGCGATCGGCTTCAACTCGTAGAGATGCACCCCCGCGTCGAGCAGATCCTGGCGATAGCGCTGATAGCCCGCGTGAACGGCGGCGACATCGGTCGCGGCGAGCGAGTTCGTCAGCACGGTGACGCGCACGCCGCGCTGCGTCTGGGCGCGCATCCACGCCACGCCCTTTTTGCCGGGCACGAAGTACGGCGAGATGATCAGCACTTCCTTGCTGGGCTCGATACTCAGCGCATTGAACTGCGATAGCAAGTGTCCCTGGGGATCGTCCGGCGAGCGGGTGATCTTGGCGGGATCGTCGTAGAGCAGCGCGGCATTGCCCCAGGAGAAATCGGTATCGCGCGCCGCCAGCGTTTCGCCGAGCCTGGTTCTCGCCTGGGTGACATAAGGCGAATCGTGCTCGGACGCAATGAACGCCGCGAGCTTCGCGCGATACGCCGGCAGCGCGTCCGGCTCGGCGGCATGTCCGGTCAGGCTGACGATCGGATAGGCGGCCTGCGAGTTCCAGAATTCGTCGAAGGCGTTGGACACCTTATGAACCACGGGTCCGAACGTCAGCACGTCGAGGTCGCCGAAATCGACCTCGCTGGATGCGCCGAAGTATTCGTCGCCGATATTGCGACCGCCCAGAATGGCGGCCTGGTTGTCCGCGATCAGCGACTTGTTGTGCATACGGCGATTGATCCGGCTGAACTCCAGCGCCGAGCCCAGCTTCTTGAAGGTGCGGTTGGCGATCGGATTGAACAGCCGGATTTCGACGTTGGGGTGCGAGCTGACGGCGAGCAGAACCTTGTCGTCGGCGCCCGTGCCTAGATCGTCGAGCAGAACGCGAACCCGCACGCCGCGATCGGCGGCTTTGAGCACCGCATAGGCCAGGTGGCGGCCGGTCAGATCGTCGTGCCAGATGTAGTACTGCAGGTCGAGCGTGCGCTCGGCCGCTTCCGCCAGCACGATGCGGGCGAGCAGGGCATCGACGCCGTTGGACAGCAGGTGAAAAGCACTGGTGTCGGGATGCTTGTGCCCCTGCGGCACGAAGGCGGCGCCCAGCCGGGTGCTGTCCGTGTCCGTCAGGGCGTGCGTCTCGTTACGGCCGGCCTGCGGCGGCAAGCTCGCGCAGGCGGACAGCAGCGTGATCAGTAAGACTGCGGCAATGCCACGAAACGTCGCCATGTTGTGTCCTTCGATCGCCCAGTCCGTAAGATAGCCGCAGACGGGGGGCGAGTCGAGTGAGCACCGATGGCGTGTCGGATTGGTGCGATCGTACCGGTCGCGGCGTGTGGCGGCCTCCTCAGTTCACGGCGACGGCGGCGGCCGCGCTCACCGGCGAGCCTTCGATCGCCACCGATGGCGCGCCGTCCGGGCCGACGGGCACGTCGCCGACGAGCGTGGTCCGATACAGCTGCCGGTCGAAGTCGAGGTCGAAAATATCCGTGGGCGCGAGGTGAGCCGTTGCCCGGTTGTCCCAGAACGCGAGGCTGCCGGCCTCCCATTTGAAGCGCACGGTGAACTCCGGCCGCGTCACGTGTTCCCACAGCAGTTCGAGCAGCACCTGGCTTTCGCGCGGGCTCACGCCGACAATCAATTTGAGGAAGCTCGGGCTGACATACAGCGCCCGTTCGCCCGTTTCCGGATGAACCCTGACAAGGGGATGCTCGGTCACGAGGGTGCGCTGCTCGACGGCCTGGACGAACGCCTGCGTTCCGCTCGCACCGGCCGGCGGCGTAAAACGGTGAACGCCGCGCAAACCGTCGACGAACGAGCGCAGCGGTGCCGACAGCTTCTGATAGGCGGCCACCAGGTTGGTCCACTGCGTGTCGCCGCCGTACGGGGGAATCGTCACGCCACGCAGGATCGACGCCCAGGGCGGATTGACCGCGGCCGTGACGTCCGTGTGCCAGCCAGTCCAGGGGCGTTGCAGCGCCTGCCCCTCGAAGCGTGTTGCCTTGCGGTACTTCGAGATCGAATAGACCTCCGGATGCCCCTCCACGTGGCCGAACACCGGATGCCCCAGGGTCAGTTCGCCGAACTGCGCCGAGAAAGCGACATGCTGCTCGTGCGTCAGGAACTGCTCGCGAAAGAACACCACACGCCACTTCAGAAGCGCCGTGCGAATTTCTGCGATCTGGCGCGCATCCAGCTTCTGCGTGAGATCCACGCCGTCAATCTGCGCGCCGATATGCGCGGAAAGCGGCGTGATTCGAATCGACGGGTCGTCCTGCACTGCGGCTGCACTCATGGAAAGCTCCTTGCGAAAGAGAACGGGTGTGACGGCGTGAGTGCCGTCGCTTTATCGGCCGGCGGCGGCCGCGACCGGCTGCGCCGCGGCGCTGTATCGGTTGGTGGGACGCGGCAGACCGAGATTGCCGCGCAGCGTGCTGGCCTCGTATTCGGTGCGCAATAGTCCACGCCGCTGCAACTCGGGCACCACCAGTTCGGCAAATTCCGTCAATCCGCCCGGCAACCACGGCGACATGATGTTGAAACCGTCCGCGCCTTCTTCTTCGAACCACTGCTGTAACTGGTCCGCGATGCTCTGCGGCGTGCCGACCACCTGCTGATGACCACGCGCGCCCGCGATACGCAGATAAAGATCGCGGATCGTCAGGTTTTCGCGGCGCGCGAGATCGAATAGCAGACGTTGGCGGCTCTTGCCGCCGTTGGTTTCCGGCAATTCGGGCAACGGTCCGTCGACGGGGTACTGGGACAGATCGACGCCGCCCGACATGTTCGACAGCAGCGACAGGCCCACAGTCGGATGAATCAGGTCCTGCAGCGCGGCGAACTTCGCCTCGGCTTCCGCCTGGGTGCGGCCGACCACCGGGAAGATCCCCGGCATGATCTTCAGATGGTCCGGCGCGCGCCCGTATTTCGCCAGCCGTCCTTTGACATCGCGATAGAACGACTGCGCTTCGTCGAGCGTCTGATGGGCGACGAAGATCACTTCCGCGGTTTGCGCCGCGAGCTCGCGCCCGGCCTCGGACGCGCCGGCCTGCACGACGACCGGCCAGCCCTGCGGCGAACGCGCCACGTTCAGCGGCCCGCGCACCTTGAAGTGCTTGCCCTCGTGGCCGAGCACGTGCAGCTTGTGCGGATCGAAATAGACGCCGCTTGCCTTGTCGCGGATGAACGCATCGTCTTCCCAGCTATCCCAGAGGCCCGCGACCACGTCGTAGAACTCTCTGGCGCGCTCGTAGCGCAGCGCGTGTTCGGGATGGCGATCGAAACTGAAATTGAGCGCCTCGGATTCCGTGCTCGACGTGACGAGATTCCAGCCCGAGCGGCCGCCGCTCAGATGATCGAGCGAGGCGAATTTGCGCGCGAGGTTATACGGCTCGTTGAACGTGGTGGAGACCGTGGCGATCAGGCCGATGTGTTTCGTCACCACCGAAAGCGCCGACAGCAAGGTAAGCGGTTCGAAATGATCGGCGCGCGCGGTGCGCGATAGCGACGCCAGATGGGTGTCGCGCACGCTCACGCTGTCGGCGAAAAAAATCGCATCGAACCGGGCGCGCTCGGCGATCTGCGCGAGCTCGGCGTAGTGCGCGAAATCGAGCCCGCCGCCCGCATGCGCATCGGGATGCCGCCATGCCGCGATGTGATGGCCGGTCTCCATCAGAAAGGCGCCCAATCTGATCTGCCGCTTCGGCTGTTTGTCGCCGCTCATTGTTAGCTCCGTGAAGGTGGGTTGTGCGGGTGGGAGAGCGGACGCGTCACCACGCGAGCCGCCATTCGGAGATTGGCGGATTCGCCACGGCAATGCGCGTGCCGCCGGGCGGCGTATCGTCCGCGTGCGGCTCGCGTGGCGCGCCGACATGCTCGGCGAAGTCGGCCAGCACTTCGTCGCGCAAACGGATGAAGCGGGGATCGTGGCGCTCGCGCGGGCGCGGCAATGCCACGTCGACGATCCGCTTGATGCGCCCCGGGCGCGGCGCCATCGTGACGACGCGCTCACCGAGGTAAAGCGCTTCGTCGACATCGTGCGTGACGAGGATCATCGTGATGCGTTCGTGTTCCCAGATGCGCTGCAACTCGTTTTGCAAGCGGCCGCGCGTGAGTGCGTCGAGTGCGCCGAACGGCTCGTCGAGCAGCAGCACGCGCGGGCGGTTGACGAGGCCGCGCGCGATCGCCACGCGCTGCGCCATGCCGCCCGACAGTTGATGCGGGTAGGCATTTTCAAAACCCTTGAGGCCGACGAGCGCGATATGCTCCGCCACGGCCTCGCGCTTTTCAGCCGCGGAAAGCGGGGCGTTACGCAACGCGGCGAGAATGTTTTGCGCGGCCGTGAGCCACGGAAACAGGCGGTGGTCCTGGAACACGATCCCGCGTTCGAGCGACGTGTCGCGGACCTTGTCGCCCGCCACCACGATGTCGCCGCTATAGTCGGTGTCGAGTCCCGCGATCAGCCGCAGCAAGGTGGATTTGCCGCAGCCGCTCGAACCGAGCACGCTGACGAACTCGCCCGCGCGCACCCGCAGGCTGATGTCGTCGAGTACCGCGAGCGGCGCGCCGCCTTGCTGCGCATAGCGCTTGCTGACGTGAAGAATGTCGATGCTGTCGGAGAGCGTGGAAGACGTCATGAGCGGTCCGGGAGAGAAGGGTTCAGGCGCGGGTTCATCGAACGGCGGACTGGACTCGGGGTGCGAAGACGGCCCGCTCCACGGTGCGCGCGAGCGCGTTCAACGCCCAGCCCGTCACGCCCACCACGATCACCCCGAACAACACGAGATCCATGCGGAACTGCTCGCTGCCGTCGATCAGCGTATTGCCGATGCCGCTGCCCGCCACCAGCAGATATTCGGCGCCGAGCGTGGCGAGCCACGAATAGATCAACGCGAGGTAGAGGCCGGTGAAGATCGACGGCAGCGCGGCCGGCAGGATCACGGCGCGGATGAGCTGCCACCGCGAGTAACGGAAGGCCCGCGCGACTTCGATATAGGCGCGCGGCACCGCATGGATGCCGTCGCACGTGTGCGCGGTGACGGGCAGCAGCGCGGCGAGCGAGAGGAACACGACTTTCGCCGCGTCGCCCAGGCCGAACCATACAGAGATGAGCGGAATCCACGCGAACAGCGAGATCTGTTTGAAGGTGTCGAAGCTCGGCCCGATCATGCGTGTCGCAAGCCGTGAAAAGCCCAGCGCGCTGCCGAGCAGCAGGCCGCCTAGCGTGCCGATCACGAAGCCGCTCGCTTCGCGCGCGAGCGAGGCCGAGAGCGCCTTCAGAAGCGCGCCGCTCGCGACCTGCTGCCACGCGGTGGCAAGCACCTGCGCGGGACTGACCAGCAGCCCGCTTTTGATCAGGTGCGCCTCCGAGACGGCCCACCAGATCGCGATCGCGACGATGGGCAAGACCATGCCGCGCCAATCGAAGCGCGCCGACAGCGGGCGGC
The DNA here is from genome assembly GCF_002278075.1 of Paraburkholderia aromaticivorans. Lineage (NCBI taxonomy): Bacteria > Pseudomonadati > Pseudomonadota > Betaproteobacteria > Burkholderiales > Burkholderiaceae > Paraburkholderia > Paraburkholderia aromaticivorans. Next base: position 3,245,350 of record NZ_CP022989.1, read on the forward strand.
GCGGCCGCGCCGCCCGCCGGAACGCGGCGGGCGCGGCGCAGTCGCAAGCGGCGTCGGCGGATTTCGCCGACGGGTTCGAGCGCTTGAAGAGGGCGAGAGTCATCGTAGTGTCCTCACGGGCGTGGTTGCCTTGGGTCGCGTCGGCCGCATCACGGGTGGTTGTGCGTGTCGGTGCGCGTGTTGGTGGCGTGTTGGTGCCAATGGGTGCAAGTGAGTGCGATCACTCGCGAAACGCCGACGGCTGCCCGCGCCGCAAACGCGCTTCGAGTGCGTCGAGCGCCCGATTCACTGCATAGCCGATCGCGCCGACCACGACCACCGACGCCATCACCAGGTCGAGCTGAAACAGTTGCCGGCCGTAGACGATCAGATAGCCGAGCCCCTCGGAGGACGCCACCAGTTCGACGACCACCAGCGCGAGCCACGCTTTGGTGAACGCGAGCCGCACCCCGGTGGCGAGCGTCGGCACGGCCGCCGGCAGCACCAGGTAGACAATTCGCTGCCAGCCGCGGTATTCGAGCACGCGCGCGACTTCATCGAGTGCGGCGGGCGTCTGCCGGAACCCTTGCAGCGTGCTCAACGTGACCGGCACGAGCGCCGCATGCGCGATCAGAATGTATTTCAGCGGTTCGCCCACGCCCACGAGCAACAGCAGGAACGGCAGCCAGCCGAGCACCGGAATCTGCACGAGCGCATTGAAACTCGGCAGCACGTAGGCCTCGAGCGTGCGCGACAGACCCAGCGCCGCGCCGAGCGCAAAGCCGAGCAGCGTGCCCGCGCCGAAACCCAGCAGCACGCGTTGCAGGCTGATCAGCGTATTGCGCGCGAGGTCGCCGCTCTTCGCGAGTTCGACGAGGGTGTCGAACACACGCTCGGGCGGCGGCAGAATTTGCGGGGCGATCCAGCCGCGCTCGCAGCCGACGGTCCACAACGCGAGCAGCAGGGCGGGCAGCAGCCACGGCGCGAGTCGCCATAGAAGCGCGCGCAACCGCGGATCGCGCGACAGCGGCACATGCGGTGCGGCAGCGGGCGCGAGCCGTTTGCGTTCGACCTGGATTGCGGTTTCGCTCATCGTGATCGCTCCGGTGAGTTTGGCTGGGCGTCAGCCGAGCGGCTTGCCTGCGGCGTCGTAACGCGTCCAGTAATGGTCGAGCTTTTGCGAGCGCAGCGCGTTGTCGAGATATTTGGTTTCGAACCAGCTATCCACTTCGACCGGCTGCCGAATCAGCTTGAGCTTCAGCGCATCGTCCGCCACGGCTTTGTAGCGCGCCACGATGAACGGGTCGATCAGCGGCGAATTGCGGTCCTTCAGGTTCTGATTCGCGAACTCGGCCTGCCAGGACGAATAGGGCACGCCGCTTTTCGCCCACAGCTTGAAGAGCGCATCGCGGTTGGCTTCGTCGGAGGACCATTGCGCGCCTTTCACGAACACGTTGACGACGCGCTGCACGACATCCGGATGCGCGTGATCGAAGTCGTCGAGAACGAGCAGGTGGGACTGACGCGTGAATTGCGGCCCGTCGTTCTGCGATTCGTAGACGACTTTCGCGAGACCCTGATCGCGCAGCTTGTACACGTGATAATCGTTGACCGACGCGTCGATGCCCCTGGACGCCAGCGCCGCGAGCGAGCTGGCGGTGTCCAGGTTGATCACGCGCAGATCGCGTTCGCTCAGCTGATTGGCGGCGAGCGCGTTGTCGGCGACGAGTTGCAGATTGGTGCCGCGAAAGATCGACACGCGCCGGCCTTTCAGATCCTTGAGCGAGTGCACATCCGAATCCGCCGGCACCGCGACCTTGATGCCGGTGCGCACGCCCGAGGCGAGCAGAAGGTGGGTTTTCAGCCCATTGGCGCGCGCGAGCACCGCGGGCAGATCGCCCTGGAAGGCGAAGTCGAGCGATTTATCGGCGATCGCTTCGTTGACCGCCGGGCCCGCGCCCTTGAAAAACAACCATTCGACCTTGATGCCGTCGGCGGCGAATTCCTTTTCGAGCGACTGCTGCAACTGCACGGTCGCCGCCGGCGAACCGCCGAACGAGGGCGGGTCGCCGGTGCCTTGTTGCGCGACGCCGATGCGGATCAGCGCGGGCTTGTCGGCGTAAGCGTGAGCGGCGGCAAGCGAGAGCGCAGCCACGGCAACGAAAGATTTCAGCAAACGGAAATAGCGCATGCGCGAATACCAGTCGAGGAAAAGAAACGGGTGCGAACGGGTGCAAACGGTGCAAGCGGGTGCGAACGGGTGCGAACGGGTGCAAGCGCTCAGGCCGGCGCCGAGTCGGAACTACACGTTAGATTCGCGTGCGCTCGAATCCAACCAATCATTGCAGATAAGAAAATCTGCAGAAGTGCGAAACGTGCGCGCTGCGCATCGCTTCATGGCGGTGCATTGAAGCAAGCGCGGAATTCCCGATTTGCATAGTTGAATTCGTCGTTTTGCCGGCATCGATCGCATGGCTACCATGCAACGCTTCAGCCACTCATGCGAAGTCCGGATCATGTCCACTGTTGCTTTTCCGCCGACCACCGTCGACCCGCAAGCGAGCGCCGCTAGCGCCGCGCGGCCCACTGTCATCCGTCATGCGCAAGATGTCTCGCGTATCGTCAACGCCGGCGCCGCCAAGGGCAGCAATGCGCGCATCGTGATCGCGATCGCGCTCGGCGGCGTCTTTCTGGATGCTTACGACCTGACCTCGCTCGCGTACGGGATCAAGGACATCGCGCGCCAGTTCTCGCTGTCGCCGGTGCAGGTGGGGTTCGTATCGTCGGCCATCACGTTCGGGGCGATTCTCGGCGCACTGTTCGGCGGCTATCTGACCGACCGTATCGGCCGTTACCGTGTGTTCATGGCCGACATGCTGTTCTTCGTGGTCGCGGCGATTGCCGCGGGCCTTGCGCCCAATGCGTGGGTGCTCGGCGGCGCGCGGTTTCTGATGGGGTTCGGCGTCGGGCTCGATTTGCCGGTGGCGATGGCCTTTCTCGCGGAGTTCTCGCGCGTGGCGGGCAAGGGCAACAAGGCGGCCAGCGTCGCCGCGTGGTGCCCCGCCTGGTATGCGGCCACGAGCACCTGCTATCTGCTGATTCTCGGGCTCTACGCGATTCTGCCCGAGCATCAGCTTGGCTGGTTATGGCGTCTCACGCTGGCGTTCGGCGCGGTGCCCGCCATCGTGATCATTCTCGTGCGCAGCCGCTATATCAGCGAATCGCCGGTATGGGCCGCGAATCAGGGCAATCTCGAAGAAGCCGCGCGCATTCTCAAGCGCTCATACGGCGTGGACGCGGTGGTCGAACCCGGCGCCGCACCGGCGAACACGCCGCGCGCCGCGTCATGGCGCAACTATGGCGTGCTCTTTAACGCCACGTATCGACGCCGCACGATTCTCGCCGCCGTGATCGGCAGCGCTTCCTCGTTCGGCTACAACGCGATCATCTTCGGCTTGCCGGTGATCATCACCAGCTTCTTTCACCAGGGCCCGCTCACCACGATCATCGCGGCGCTGGGCTTGAACCTGGCGTTTGCATTCGTGGGCGGCCTGATCGGCGTGCGCACGGCGCCGACGGTCGGCGCCTGGAAAATGACGGTGCTCGGCCACACGCTCCAGTTCGCGTCGCTGATCGGGCTCGCGCTGATTGGCAAACCGGGCAGCGGCGCGCTCGTCGTGGCGGCGATCCTGCTGCTCGGCGGCTATCTGTTCGGCCAGGGTTTCGGACCCGGCTCGCATTCGATGACGTATGCGTCGCTCAGCTATCCCACGTCGTTGCGCGGCATTGGCGTGGGCTTCAATCAGACGCTGGTGCGCAGCGCCTCGACCGTGTCGCTGTTTCTGTTCCCCGTGCTGGCGGCCGCATTGGGCACCAAGGTGTTCTGGTTGATCGCGATCGCGCCGTTGACTTCGCTGCTCGTGTTGCTGGTGATCCGGTGGGAGCCGTCGGGCTATGACATCGACGGCGAGGACTACGCGCAGCCCGCCATGACAGCGAAAGCGGCGCGCGCCTGACGGGCGCCGGAGGCTGCCGCGAACCGCCTCGCAAAACAAATAAGCAAAGCGAAATTAGTTGGTTTGGGCAAGCCATCGGTGCCACGATACTGAATTCACCGATGGCAGTTCCCTGCGATCCCGGCGGCTTTGCCCGCCGCTCACTATCCTGGCCGAATCGACACCATGACGGAAATCAATCATCCCGATCAGCTCGCGCTCGACACGTTGCGGCTGATCGGCCCCGCGCCCGAAAACTGGGTGCCGCCGCGTGACGGCATCGACCATAACGTGGCGATCATCGGTGGCGGACAGAGCGGGGCGGCGTTCGCTTTCGCGCTGCGGCGTGCCGGCATCGGCCAGGTCAGCGTGATCGACGCGGCGCCTGACGAGGGGCAGGCCGGCGTGTGGCTGAATCGCGCGCGCATGAATAAATTGCGCACGCCGAAAACCTTGGTGGGTCCCGAAGGCGGCCTGCCGGGGCTGAGTTTTCAGGCGTGGTACGAAGCGCGCTTCGGTGCCGCTTCGTATGCGGAGATCGACCGGATCGCGCGCACGCGTTGGGCGGAATATCTGGCGTGGTACCGTCATTTTCTGGAGATCCCGATTCGCTACGGCACGCGTCTTACGCGCATCGAACCGGTGGGCGAGCATTTCCGTCTGCATCTGGAGGTGCGCGAAGGCGCTGCCGTGCGCAGCGTCGTGGAGACGGCACGCAAAATCGTGCTCGGCAACGGGGTGGCGGGCAACGGCGGGCCGCATCTTCCCGCTGTGCTGAAAGATCTTCCGCCGGCACTCTTTGCCCACACCTCGCAAGCGATCGATTTCGCCGCGCTGCGCGGCAAATCCGTGGCGGTGATCGGTGGCGCCGCGTCCGCCTTCGACGCCGCCGCAACGGCGCTCGAAGCCGGGGCCGGACAGGTGCATCTGTTCGTGCGGCGCGAGCGTATCGCCTCGGTGCCGGTGACGCGCACGCGCGCCTATCCGGGGGCGTACGACAACTATTTCCAGTTGCCCGACCCGATTCGCTGGTCGCAGGCGCGGCGCTTTCGCGAAGCCGGTTCGACGCCGCCTGTCGACGCCGTGGAGCGTGTCACGCGCTTTCCGAACTTTCACCTGCATCTCGGCGCGCCGTGGACCCACGCCGGCGTGCGAGACGGGCGCGTCGAGACGAGTGTGGCAGGCGAGCGGTTCGCCTTCGACTTCGTGATCGCCGGCACGGGCTATGTCGTCAATCCTGCGCTGCGCCCGGAACTCGCGGAGTTCGCGGCGCATATCCGCCTCTGGCGCGATCAGTACGTGCCCGCTGCGGGTGACGGTGACGAAGCGCTGGGCGCGCATCCTTATCTTGGCGCCGCGCTCGAATATCTCGAGAAGGTGGAGGGCGGCGCGCCCTATCTGAAGCATATCCACGTCTACAACCCCGCCGCGTTTGTCAGTTTCGGGCTGCCGGTCGGCGACGTGCCGAGCATGAAACGCGACATTCCCGCCGTGGTGCAGCGAATCAGCCGCGATCTGTTTCTCGCCGATCTGGACGCGCATGAAGCACGCATACATGGCGACATCGCCGCGGATTTCGACGCTTCGCTCTATGCACGCAGCGTCTGGCAGCGCGAGCGCGCGGGTGTCGACGCCGACCTCGACCTCGCGTGAAGCCGACTTCACGCTAACCCTCAACAAGGCAGGAGGCTGAAACGGCTATGTCAACCCAGTTCGAATCGATCGCGACGCGAGGTCCGGCTCTCGACACGGAGTCCGGCGATACCGGCGGCCGGGCGACAGGGCGCGCGCTGCCACGCGGCGTGCTGATCGCCTGGCTGGCCGCGCTCGCGTGGCTAGGCAGCGCGGCGCTGACCCAGTGGTGGCCGAGTCTCGACGACTGGCCGTACGCGAAAACATTCATCGCGCTCAAACTGGTGCTCGCGGCTTTCGCGGTCGCGACGGCGCTCGCGGCATGGCGCGACCCATCGCACCGCAAGGCGGCGGCTTCCACGCGCGCCGGTGCATGGCTCGCCGCGATGCCCTGGCTGCTCGCGCTGGCGCTCGGCGTGAGCGCCTGGGAAGCCGTCACGGCGCAGCTCGAATGGTTGCCGCGGCCGTTCTTCGCGCCCCCGCAGGCGCTGATCGGTGTCTATGCCGAAGACTATCCGCGGCTCGGCACGAGCGTCGTCCATTCGTTCGGGCTGCTTGCCTACGGTTACCTGCTCGGCGCGGTCGCGGGTTTCACGATCGGCGTGAGCATCGGCTGGTCGCAGGCGGTGAGTTACTGGGTGCATCCCGTTCTGCGCCTGATCGGCCCGCTGCCCGCCACCGCATGGCTGCCGCTCGCGTTCTTCTTCTTTCCGTCGAGCTTTAGCGCGAGCGTATTCCTGATCGCGCTGGCGACCACGTTCCCGGTCGCGGTGCTGACGTGGTCGGGCGTGGCGGGCGTCAACGCCGCGTACTACGACATTGCGCGCACGCTCGGCGCGAGGCCGTCGTTCCTGATCCTGCGCGTCGCGATTCCGGCCGCGTTGCCGTCGGTGTTCGTCGGGCTGTTCATGGGGCTCGGCGCATCGTTCTCGGTGCTGATCGTCGCGGAGATGATGGGCGTGAAAGCGGGGCTCGGCTGGTATCTGCAATGGGCGCAGGGCTGGGCGGCGTATTCGAATATGTACGCCGCGCTGCTGGTGATGGCGCTGATGTGCTCGGGTCTGATCACGCTGCTGTTCCGCGTGCGTGACCGCCTGCTGGCCTGGCAAAAAGGATTGCTCAAATGGTAGCCGTACCCGAGATATTGAATCGGCCGGCCGCCACCGCGCCGGTCCGCGACGGCGCGCGCATCGACGTGCGCCACGTCAGCCATCGATTCGCGCTGCGTGGCGCCGCGTTGCCCGTATTGCAGGACGTGAGTTTCGCCGTCGAGCCGGGCGAGTTCGTCGCGCTGCTCGGTCCGAGCGGCTGCGGCAAGTCCACCTTGCTGCGGCTGGTCGCCGGCCTCGATACGCCGACCCAGGGCAGTGTGCAGGCCGACGGCGTCGCGATCACCGGTCCCGATCCGTCGCGCGTGGTGGTGTTCCAGGATCCGACCTTGTACCCGTGGCGCACGGTGCGCGGCAACGTCGGCGTCGGCCCGCAGGCGCAGCGCCGGGGCGTGGCGCGCCGCGGCGGCGACGAGGACGCGCGCGTGCGGCAACGCATCGACGCGGCGCTGGAACTGGTTGGCCTGACTGAATTCGCCGAAGCCTTTCCGCATCAGCTGTCGGGCGGCATGGCGCAGCGTGTGGCGCTGGCGCGCGCGCTCGTCAACGACCCGGCGCTGCTGGTGCTGGACGAACCGTTCGGCAAGCTCGATTCCCTGACGCGCATCCGCATGCAGAACGAACTGGCGCGACTCTGGCAGGATGCGCGGTTCTCCGTGCTGCTGGTGACGCACGACGTGGAAGAGGCGCTGTTGCTGGCGAATCGCGTGATCGTGTTGAGCGAGCGGCCGGCGCGGGTGATCGCCGAAGTGCGCAACGACGCGCCGTATCCCCGCCATCGCGACGACCCGAAGCTGGTGGCGCTGCGCCGCGAGGTGCTCGGCCAGCTTGGTCTGGATACCTGAACGAATATAACGATCGACAAACGACCTGAGGAAGACTCACCATGAATCCCTACGAAGAAGCCCCGCCGAACCCGGCTCGCCGCGCGTGGCTGTGCAAGACGGCGTGGAGCGCGGGCGCCGCGGCGCTGGGCGGGGCGGTGCTGATGCCGGGCCCGCCGGCCTTCGCGCAAACGCCGCAGGCTCCGCTCAAGCCGCTCAAGCTTTCCTGGAATGCGGGTGCGATCTGTACCGCGCCCGTGGCCGTGGCGGTGAAACAGGGTTTTTTCGAGCGTCACGGCTTGCAGGTCGAACTGGTGAATTTTTCCGGTTCGACCGACCAGCTGCTGGAAGCGATCGCGACCGGCAAATCGGACGCGGGCGTCGGCATGGCGCTGCGCTGGATCAAGCCGCTGGAGCAGGGCTTCGACGTGAAACTGACCGCCGGCATTCACGGCGGCTGCATGCGTTTGCTGGCCTCGCGGGCGTCGGGCATCGTCGATGTGGCGGGGCTGAAGGGCCGCACGATCGGTGTGAGCGACATGGCGAGCCCGACCAAGAACTTCTTCGCCATCGTGTTGAAGAAGATCGGCGTGGATCCGGAGCGCGACGTGAACTGGCGCCAGTATCCGGCGAACCTGCTGGGCGAGGCGTTGAAAAAGGGCGAAGTGCAGGCGATCGCCGATGGCGACCCGACCATCTGGTCGATCCGCGAGTCCGACCACCTCTACGAAGTGTCGAACAATCTGTGCGGCGAATACCAGACGCGTTCGTGCTGCGTGCTCGGTGTGCGCGGTTCGCTGGTGCGCAAGGATCGCCCCACCGCGCAGGCGTTGACCCAGGCGCTGCTCGAAGCCACCGAGTGGACGGCGAATCATCCGGACGATGCCGCCGCGATTTTCTCGGTCTACACGCCGTCCGCGAACGTGGGTCAACTGAGCGCGATGCTCAGGAGCCACACCGATCGCCATCATCCGGTGGGCGACGCGTTCAGGAAGGAAATCTCGCTCTACGCGGACGACCTGAAGACGGTCGGCGTGCTCAACAGCGGCACCGACTCGAATCGCCTCGCCGAGCGGGTGTTCTCGAATGTGCTGGCTTAGCGGCGGGGCATGATGTCGTTACGTATCCCAGAGCCGGACACGCCGCCGTCGCGAGGGCGCCGTCGGTTGCTCGGCCGTCTGGCGGCCGGCGGTCTCGCCGTTTCCCACGCCGCGACGGCAAGCGAACTGCTCAAGCCGCTCGAGGTCGCGCCTTCGAGCCGCGCGCCCGGTGCGCCGATCCTCGAGCATCCTTATGGCGTGCCGTCGCCGCACGAGGCGACCGTGGTGCGTCGCAGTGCGCGCGCGTGGCCGCTGCCCGGCGCGGCTTCGTCGATGACGCCGCTTGCCGATCTGCACGGCACGCTCACGCCCAACGGTCTGGTCTACGAGCGCCATCACGCCGGCGTACCCGACATCGATCCCGATCAGCACAGGCTGGCCGTTCACGGCCTCGTGCGCACGCCGAAACTATTCACGATGGACGACCTGCTGCGCCTGCCGTCCGAATCGCGGGTTCATTTTCTCGAATGCTCCGGCAATACCGGCAACGAATGGAACGGTCCGAGCGGCATGCCGCTGCAACTCACACACGGCCTGCTGTCGTGCTGCGAATGGACCGGTGTGCGCTTATCCACGCTGCTGGAAGAGGTGGGCGGGTTGTCGGCCCCCGGTAAAGCAACCGGCGGCGGCTGGTTGCTCGCCGAAGGCGCCGATGCCGCCGCGATGACGCGCAGCTTGCCGCTCGATCGTATTCTCGAGCGCGCGCTGGTGGTGTATACGCAAAACGGCGAACGCCTGCGCCCGGAGAACGGCTATCCGCTGCGGTTGATCGTTCCCGGCTTCGAGGGCAATACTAACGTCAAGTGGCTGCGCCGCCTGAAGGTGGTCGACGCGCCGTTGCAAACCCGCGAGGAAACTTCGAAATATACGAGCCTGCTCGCGAACGGCACCGCGCGTCAGTTCGCCTTCGAAATGGACGCGAAGTCGGTGATCACGCGGCCGTCGCCTGGCCATCGCCTCACCACGCATGGCTATTACCCGATCACCGGGCTTGCCTGGTCCGGACGCGGTACGATCCGCAAGGTCGAGGTATCGACCGATGCCGGGGCGACATGGCGTGCCGCGCGTCTTGTCGGCGCCATCCACGATCGCGCGCTGACGCGTTTCGAGGCGGACTGGCGCTGGGACGGAGGCGCTGCGGCCATTCTCTCGCGCGCTACCGACTCGACCGGCTATGTGCAACCGACGCGCGCCGAACTCGTTGCCGCGCGCGGCCTGAATTCCCAATACCACTACAACGCGATCCAGCAATGGCGCGTGGACGAGCGCGGCGAGGTGCGCAATGCGTGAGCGCCAACGGATGCCTACGCCGGCGCGCATGGTGCTGGCCGCGCTGCTGCCGGTCGCGGTGCTTGCGGTGCTTGCGTCCTGTGCATCGACCACGGCGGTGGTGCGAAACGACGGCGCGGCGCACGACATCGGTACGCCGCTCACGGATCAGGACCTCGCCGCATGGAACATCGATATCGCGCCGGATGGACGCGGCTTGCCCGCGGGCAGCGGCGATGTGGCGACCGGCGCACACGTGTTCGCCACGAAGTGCGCGGCGTGTCACGGCGCGCAGGGCCAGGGTGGCCTCGGCGACGCGCTGGTGGGCGGGCAGGGCACGCTGGCGAGCGCGAAGCCGAAGCGCACGGTGGGCAGCTACTGGCCGTATGCGACGACCCTCTTCGACTATATCCGCCGCGCGATGCCCTACAACGCGCCCGAGTCGCTTTCCGCTGACGAGGTCTATGCGGTGAGCGCGTTCCTGCTCAACCAGAACGGCATCGTTGCGGCGAATACGCGGCTCGACGCGGCGTCTCTGCCGCGCGTGGTGATGCCCAATCACGGCGGATTCGTGACCGATCCCCGCCCGGGCCGGTTGTGATCGGTTCGCGCCGATACCTGGCGGGATCGGGCGCCACCGCTTGATCGTTTGATGGCCCGGGCGATCACGGCCGGCCCCCTCGCGTCGCTCCGCGACGCATACCACGACCCGGGCCGATGATGCCCGCCGTCGTTGTAGCAGCTATTCAGTTCCCCATGCGATGCAGGCTCCCCGACACTGGTCTTGTGCCGTCCACAAGCGCGGTCCGTTCGGAAAGCGAAATAGTGGACTTTCATCGTCGCGGCACGCTAACCGTGTCCTTTCGTGGGAGAGCCGTATGGAAATAAGCCGTACTCACGCACCAGCCTATGTGGCGGAAATGCGCGACCCGCCGAACCGGAATTCGCCACGCGCGGATACGGTGAGGCGGTCGCAGAAGAGACCGTCTGCGCGCGTCGCCAGTCAGCCGCGACTCGCCGGCACCGACCCCGCGCCCGCCTCGACCCTCTCCCGCATTCGGCGCGGCGGCGTACTCGGCACGTGCGGTGCGCAGTCCGAGTTCCGCGAGTGCCGCGGCGGCGACGCATTGAAGGAAACGGCCGAGTCGTATCAGCGGTTCGATCAGTACGATCGCCGGCGCACGCGCGGGGCGAGCGGCCGGGGAACCTGCGACGGCCTCGTTCGCGAGGCGATGCGCCGCATCGACCGGAGCGACCCGCTCGACCCGGCCGACGGCGGGAACACGCCGGACCTGCGATCCGCTGTCAACCGCATCTCGATCGACGCGGATTCCCGCTCCGCCGCCAGCCGGGACATGTTCGATCGGATCGATCTGTTTCAGGAGAACGGGTCGGCACTCGCCCTCAGGCGGTATGCGCAGGGTCGCGTCGATACGTTCGATGAAACTCAGGATCGCGCCCAGCGCATCGCCACCTTGATGAGCCGTATCCACGACGGGATGCAACCGGGCGACATCGCGCACTTGCGGTTCGACCGGCTCTCCACCCGTGACGGGTCCCGCCACGGCGGCCATGCCATGCTGCTCGAGCGGGAAGCCGACGGCAGGTATACCCTGTTCGATCCGAACAACGGCGCATTCGTGTATCGGAACGAGGAAGCCATGACGCACGCCCTGACGGGGTATCTGAACTCCGCGTACAACGAAAGAGGGTTCGGTCTCGTGCCCCACAGCATCGAGATCCATCGGGCGCCGCAGCCGCGCGGGCGCGTAGCGGCTCCCCCGCAGCCGCTGGTGCCGCCCGCCCCCTCGCCGGAACCTTATCGGTCTCGCCTGTATGCGGCCACCGCGCGCGAGCGGAACACATCGGCGCAGGACCTTCGTTCCACGACCACGAGCGGCCCGGGCGCGATAGCCGATGCCGGCACCGGTATGGCCGTCGACGCGCTCGTCAATGTTGCCAGTGGCCATGTCGCAAACCTGGCAGGTGCTTCAGCCGATCTGGGCGAACGGCTACGCAACCCGCCGACGCGTCAAGCCGCAATCGATGAGATCCACGGCCTGCAGGCTGCGAACCGGTATTCGGTGGTGTCGACGGTGCCGAACCATATCAGGCACGAAGGCCAAAGCAATATTCGAAACGCCGCCCAGTTGGCCGACGATCTCGATCAGCACTTCGGGCATCCCTATGTCCGCGACAACAGCTTGCGGGGCTATGACGACGACTTCGTCGAAATCCGTTTCACGTCCCGCGCCAATCCGGCTGACGACGGGACGACCCGCGCGCGAGGCAGCGTCGCCTGCGGAGATCCGGCGGTGATCGTGCAACGGATCAATCCGTCCGCGAACTATCTGAATGACGCGTACCAGATCTACGATCCGACGGCCGGCGTATTCAGCTACCGGAATTTTGCCGATATGTCGTCCGCGATCAGCAGTCGGTATGGTTCCGAGTACCCGGAAGAGGGCGACACCGACCATGCGAGCACCACGTGGTTTGCCAATCTGAAGCGAAGCCGGCCGGTGCACGGCGCGAGCCAGGCGGAATTCGTCGTCGCGGCAGAATCGCCGATCAACAACGTCACGTTGGCCGATATCGCGGAGGCGCACCACGTGGCCGTGCCGCCCCTCACTCTGCCGCCTGAGCCTGACATGGGGCGGCTCGGCATGCCTCGCGAAGAGGTCAGGAAACGGTCTGCCGACACGCCACAAGCCTCGCCTCACACCGTGCTGTTCCGCCCGTCTACCGTGACGCCCGAAGCGTTGAAGGCACAGGGCGGTTTCAGCATGGAGAGCACGCCGCTGAAAGACGTGAGTCTTGCCATGCACAATTTCGACGTCGGTGCGGATCCGTCAGCCGTCGATTCAGCAGGCTATCTCGGCACGTTCGAGCGTGGCAGCGTGGCGCGGGAGCGCCTCGCGTCCGGGTCGAACGACGGGTACATCTACCGGGTGGCGCCGACACCGAACATGGTGGATGTCGACGGAAGTCTCGGCGCGGGCGCCCGTGACCCGCAGACCCACGAACAGGCAGCGATGGGACGTATCGACTACACGCAGATCGTGGGATGGCAGCGCATGCAGGACGGCAGATTGCAGCCGTTCGTCGCCAATCCGGATTACCGCTGGGATATCTATAACCAGACGCGAACGGCCGGTGCCCAGCCGCAACTGGCGCGCTATCCGGTCGACAGTCCCGTGTGGAACGACAAGCGTCACAGCCCGTTCATGTCACGCGTCTCGTACGACGGCAAACCCGCGGTGCCGAGGCCCGATCAGGATCCGAATCGCACGCAGGCCGAGTTCTACGATCATGCGCGCTCACAGGTGGAGTATCTCGCCGGCCGGCAAGCGCGGCGCCTCGACTATCGCGGCCCGCTGACCCTGTGGGGATACGGCGATGCCAGATGGCAGACCAAGCTGTACGCCGGCGACAAGGGCGACGTTTACTTCGATTATTCGCGCCGAGCCGACGTGCCGGGCAACACTACCCAATTCGTCATGGGCGACGATGGCCGTTTTCACCTCGCCGGCGACAACAACCGGGTGCTTCGCGTGGATAACAGCGGCTACCTTTACACCGGTGCGGCGCCGTCCGCGCGAACCAATCGCAACGGCGTTTTCGAATACGATGGAAAGCACCTCATTCATGCCGAGGATCGCAAGTTTCTCAGTGTCGGCAAGTATTCTTTCTATCCCTATGTCACGAGAGAAAACCTGGGTAGCCGATCCGAATGGGGCATGACCGGTTTTGACGGCAAGCCGGTCACGCCGCCGCCAATCAACATGCACACCTTCTGGAGCAGCACCGCGGGCAACCGGTTCCAGCTCTACGAGTTCGCGAAGAATCCGGATTCAGCCTTGCCGCCGGGTACGACGCGATTCGTCACGCAAGTGCCCGGCATCGAGCGGTGGGACAACCTTCTCGACTACGTCCGCAAGTGGACAGCGAAAGGGGTCGGCAAGACGGCGAAATGGCTGGCGGACGAGAACGCCGCCTTGCTGTTCAAGGATGGCTATTGCGTCGTTGCCGACGGGCCGAGTCAGCTCGAAGCGCGCAGGCTCGACGGCAAGCTCGTGTGGCGCGTGACCATCGACCCGGCAACGCACAAGGCCCGCGCTCAACGCCTGCGCGCGCTCAAGTCCAACTACAGGATTCCTGGGCTCACCTGGAGCAGGATCAGCGCGGATGAGGCGAGGAATCGGCAGCTGCAACGTATGCTCAAGAGCCACTACGACCTGCGCGGCTAGCGCGGGAGCTGCCTGAGGCGTCAGAGACGGCCGTGACCGGCGCATCCGCGCACGGGAGGCGCAGGGCAGCGCACGGGACGCTTGGGGCCGCAACGCGTTAGAACATCGGCTTTATCACTCCAGCAGATATCCGTATCGGATTTGCTTCGTTGCCGGCGCGCGCATGCGCCGGTAAATTCGGCTGACTGCGCCCGTGCCGGCGTGTTCCGATCCGATTCGACGACGAGTGTCCTGTGACGACTGCCTTTGCATCTACCGACGCCGGCGCTGCTGGCCTTGCCCACCGTGCCCAGCACATCGAGATTCGCGCGTTCGACGGCCCCGTCGGCGCGGAAGTGCTCGGCCTCGATCTCGGCCGGCCGCTGAGCCAGGACGATTTCGACCGTATTCACCGCGCGCACCTGGACCATCACGTGCTGGTGTTCCGCGATCAGCGCATCACCCCGGATCAGCAGATCGCTTTCAGCCGCCGCTTCGGTCCGCTGCAGATCCACGTGCTGCACCAGTTCCAGTTGCAGGGCCATCCCGAGGTGCTGGTCGTCTCGAACATTGTCGAGAACGGCCAGCCGATCGGTCTGGGCGACGCCGGGCATTACTGGCATTCGGATCTCTCGTACAAGGAGAAGCCGAGCCTCGGTTCACTGCTGCATGCGCAGGAACTGCCTTCGGAAGGCGGCGACACGCTGTTCGCCAACATGCATCTGGCGTGGGACACGCTGCCCGCGCATTTGCGCGCCTCGGTGGAAGGACGCTCGGCGGAACACACGTATCTCGCCAAATACGCCGAGCTGCAAAAGCGCAGCCCGTGGCGTCCGAACCTTTCCGCCGAGCAGATCGCCCAGGTCAAGCCGGTGGTGCACCCGATCGTACGCACGCATCCGGAGACCGGACGCAAGGCGCTCTTTGTCAGCGAGCATTTCACGACCCGCGTGATCGGCATGCCGGAAGAAGAAAGCCAGTCATTGCTGGAGGAAATTTTCGCGCATAGCGTGCGCCCCGAGCATCTGTACCGGCATCAGTGGGCCGAACACGACATGGTGTTCTGGGACAACCGCTCGCTGATGCATCTCGCGGCCGGCACGCCCGATCATCTGCGCCGCAAACTGTATCGCACGACTATTGAAGGCAACGTGCCGTTCTGACGGCAACGTGGCCCGTTTTCACCACTCTCATACGCTGACCGGAGTTCCGATGTTCGCCAGGTTTCACCCGACCGCCGCGCGGTCGTCTTGTGCTCGCCGCCTGTCCGCGGCGCTGCTGACCCTGTCGGTGGCGGCCGCCGGCCTCGGCGCGAGCGTGCCCGCGCATGCCGAAGGGCAAATCCGTGTGGCCGAGCAGTTCGGCATCGTCTATCTGCTGCTGAACGTGGCGCGTGACCAGCAATTCGTCGAGAAAGAAGGGCGTAAGCAGGGCATCGATATCAAGGTCGACTGGGTGAAGCTCTCCGGCGGCGCCGCCGTCAACGATGCGCTGCTCTCCGGCGCGGTGGATATCGCCGGTGCGGGCGTCGGCCCCTTGCTGACGATCTGGGACCGCACGCACGGCAAGCAGAACGTGAAGGGCGTAGCGTCGCTCGGCAATCTGCCGTATTACCTCATCAGCAATAATCCCGACGTCAAGACGATCGCCGACTTCACCGGCAAGGACCGCATCGCGGTGCCGGCCGTCAACGTGTCGGTGCAGTCGCGCGTGCTGCAATACGCGGCGGCGAAACGCTGGGGCGACAAGGATTACAACCGGCTCGACAAATTCACGCAGGCGCTGCCGCATCCCGATGCGGCAGCGGCGATCATCGCGGGCGGTACGGAAATCACCGGGCACTTCGGCAATCCGCCGTTTCAGGAGCAGGAGCTGGCCGGCAATCCGAAAGCGCACATCGTGCTGAATTCGTACGACGTGCTCGGCGGACCGAGTTCGGCGACCGTGCTGTATGCGACGGAGAAATTCCGCGCCAGCAATCCCAAGACCTACCGCGCCTTCGTCGACGCACTGGCGGACGCGGCGCGTTTCATCGCGGCCAATCCCGATGCCGCCGCCGATATCTACATCCGCACCAATCAGTCGAAGATCGACCGCACGCTGTTGCTGAAAGTCATTAAGGATCCGCAGGTGCAGTTCAAGGTCGCGCCGCAAAATACGTTCGGCCTGGCGCAATTCATGCATCGCGTGGGCGTGATCAAGAACGACCCGCAGTCCTGGAAGGATTACTTCTTCGACGATCCGGCAACCGCGGCGGGAAGCTGACCGTGAACACGTCCCCGAGCTTCGCCGGTTTTCCGTCGGCCCGAGTGGCCGGCTTACAGGGAGCGATCTGATGGTGGCCAATCCTGCCTTGCTGTTTCCGCGCCACGGTGATGAGGCCGCTGCGGCGACCAGCGAGAAGCTGCTCGCGGTCGAGCACGTCAACCTCGAATACCGCACACGCGAGCGGATCGTTCGCGCGACCCATGACGTGAGCTTCGACGTCTATGGCGGCGACCGCTTCGTGCTGCTGGGCCCATCGGGCTGCGGCAAGTCGACCCTGCTCAAGGCAGTGGCCGGCTTTATCCAACCGACCTCCGGCAGTATCTCGCTCGACGGCCAGGTGGTGCGCGGCCCCGGCGCCGATCGCATCGTCGTGTTTCAGGAATTCGATCAATTGCCGCCGTGGAAGACCGTGCTGCAGAACGTCGCCTTTCCGCTGCGCGTCGCGAAGAAGCTCTCGCGTGCGCAAGCCAACGAGCGCGCGCTGCATTATCTGGAGAAGGTAGGGCTGGCGTCTTTCGCCAACGCCTATCCGCATACCTTGTCGGGCGGCATGAAACAGCGCGTCGCCATCGCCCGCGCGCTGGCCATGCAGCCGCGCGTGCTGCTGATGGATGAACCCTTCGCCGCGCTCGATGCGCTCACGCGCCGCAAGATGCAGGAAGAGCTATTGCGTCTGTGGGAGGAGGTGAACTTCACGCTGCTGTTCGTCACGCATTCCATCGAAGAGGCGCTCGTGGTCGGCAACCGGATTTTGCTGCTGTCGCCGCATCCGGGGCGTGTGCGCGCGGAGCTCAACAGCCATCAGTATTCTCAGGACAGTTTCGGGCGCGGCGATTTTCAGCGCAGCGTCGCGCGTATTCATCACCTGCTGTTTGAAGAGCCGGAGGCCGTGCAATGAGTTCGCCCGCCACTTTGCTGCCGCCGGTTCGCGAGGAATACGAGCGCCCGCTCGAACCGCTCGGCGAACTCGTTCTCGAAGCGCCGCTGCCGCTCGGCAAGCGCATCTTCGCGCAAGGCTGGATACGCAAGACGCTGATTGCGCTGGTGTTGATCGCCATCTGGGAGTTCGCCGCGCGCGCGCTCGACAACGACCTGCTGCTGCCCACGTTCGGCGCGACGTTCAGCGCATTCGTGCAAGGCGTGTGGTCCGGCGAACTGCTGCAAAAAACGGCCGTGTCGATGTCGGTGCTGCTGCGCGGCTATCTGCTCGGCGCCGCGCTCGCCTTCGTGCTGACCTCGCTCGCGGTCTCGACGCGTCTGGGCCGCGATGTCCTGTCGATGCTGACCGCGATGTTCAACCCGCTGCCTTCCATCGCGCTGCTGCCGCTCGCGTTGCTGTGGTTCGGCCTCGGCACCGGCAGCCTGCTGTTCGTGCTGGTGCATTCCGTCCTCTGGCCGCTGGCGCTGAACACCTACTCCGGTTTTCAATCGGTGCCGGCGACGTTGCGCATGACCGGCCGCAACTACGGGCTCACCGGCATGCGCCATGTGCTGCTGATTCTGGTGCCGGCGGCGTTGCCGGCGATTCTGGCGGGCTTGCGGGTAGGCTGGGCTTTTGCCTGGCGTACGCTGATCGCGGCTGAACTCGTGTTCGGCGCGAGTTCCGGCAGCGGCGGCCTCGGCTGGTACATCTTCCAGAATCGCAACGAGCTGTATACGGATCGCGTTTTCGCGGGCCTTGCCGCGGTGATCGTGATCGGCTTGCTGATCGAGCACCTGGTGTTCGATACGCTCGAACGCGTGACGGTTCGGCGCTGGGGCGTGCAGCACTGACGGGCCGCATCCTCGGTCACACTCCGGCCACCTGAAGGCCGCGCGAGGATTCTGTAGAACTATTCGGTGTTGGCGACTACGATATGAACGAAGGGCGCCTGAGCGCGGTGACGGCGCAGTGCACAAAGATTGTCGAAACTTCCGGTTGCTCTCGCTGCCGGCGTGGACTACAAATCTAAAGCCGTGCCACGGCCTGCGAACCAGACAGACAAGGAGACTTCCGCCATGGGTATGCGCCCGGATCCCACGTTCCATGCATCACCGAAACTCGCCATGGATGCGCCGGCGGAAGAGTACGCGTACACCGTACTGCTCAGCCCCGATTTTTCGCAACCTGACGCGCTTGCCGTCATCGATGTGAAACCCGGTTCGCCAACCTACAGCCAGGTGGTGCATACGGTGCCGGTGCCGTACAAAGGGGACGAATTCCATCATTTCGGGTGGAATGCATGCTCGTCGGCATTGTCGCCGCTGACCGGCCACGCGTTCCTCGAGCGGCGCTACCTGATCATTCCGGGCATGCGTTCTTCGCGCATCTACATTGTGGACACGCATCCGCACCCGACCCAGGCGCGCATTCACAAGATCATCGAGCCCGAGGAAATCTTCCGCAAGACGGGCTACTCGCGCCCGCATACCGTGCATTGCGGCCCTGAGGGGATTTACATCAGCACCCTCGGCGGTGCCGGCAAGGATGGCACCGACGGGCCGCCGGGCATTTTCATCATGGACTGCGAAACGTTCGAGGTGCTCGGCCGCTGGGAGCTCGACCGCGGATTGCAGAAGAAACACTACGATTTCTGGTGGAACCTGCCGCGCGATTACATGGTGTCGAGCGAATGGGCGTTGCCGCCGCAATTCGAGAACGGCATCGTCCCCGAGGATCTGCTGTCGAACAAGTACGGCCACCGCATTCATTTCTGGGATCTGAGCGGCAGGCGCAACGTGCAGACCATCGACCTCGGCGCGAACCACCAGATGGCGCTCGAAGTGCGGCCCGCGCACGATCCCAGCCGGGAATACGGCTTTATCGGCGTGGTGGTCGATACGACGAATCTGGAAGGATCGATCTGGACATGGTGGCGCGAAGGCGGGCAGTTCCACATCGAGAAGACGGCCACCATTCCGCCCGAGCCCGCAGCCACGGAATTGCTGCCGCCCTTGCTCCAGGGTTTCGGCGCGGTGCCGCCGCTCGTCACCGATATCGATCTCTCCATCGACGACAGATTCCTCTATGTCGCCTGCTGGGGAACCGGAGAGCTGCGCCAGTACGACGTGACGGAACCCCGCAAGCCCAAGCTCACGGGATCGGTTCACATCGGCGGCATCGCGCGGCGCACGCCCCATTCGAACGGCAAGACCTTCGCGGGTGGTCCGCAGATGGTGGAGATCAGCCGCGACGGCAAGCGTGTCTACTGGACCAACTCGCTCTACTCGACGTGGGACAACCAGTTTTACCCGGACGGCGTGCCCGCGGCACAGGTCATGGCGCGGGCGGAACCCGGCGGCGGTCTGACATTGACAGATGACTACTGGGTGGACTTTCCCGACGGATACCGCGCGCATCAGATCCGGCTCGAAGGCGGAGACTGCTCGACCGATTCGTTCTGTTACCCGTCGGTGGGCGTTTGATCGGGGCAGGCTGGTCGCAGACCGGCCTGTGGCTGGCCATTCTCGCGAGCGGCCTCTATCACGGGGTCAATCCGGCAATGGGATGGCCGCTCGCGGTGTCGGCCGGATTGATGGAAAGACGCGCGCAGGCGCTGTGTCGCGCGCTCCTTTATCTCGCGGCGGGGCACATGCTGGCGGTGTTGCTGGTGATGCTGCCGTTCGCCATGCTGACCATCCTGCTCGCCTGGCAGCACCCGATCCAGATCGGCGCCAGTGTGCTCGTGATGGGCTTTGGCGTAGTTCTGCTGATCTGGCGACGCCATCCGCGCGTCCTCGTGCGGATTCCTCCCTCGCGGCTGACACTCTGGTCCTTCGCCATTGCCATGGCGCACGGCGCCGGGTTGATGCTCGTGCCGATCTACCTCGGGCTTTGCCGCGCCTACGACGATCAAGGGCACCATGCCGCGCAGGCGCTGATCGAAGCGAATCTGGGTATGGCGTTGCTGGTCTCGGCGGTCCATGCGTGCGCGATGATGCTGGCAGGCGGATTGCTGGCGTGGCTGGTCTACCGCTACCTCGGGCTCAAGTTCGTCTCGCGAAGCTGGTTCAATCTGGACACGGTGTGGGCGCTGAGTCTGGTGCTGGTCGGCGCGCTCTCGCTCGCCATCAACACTACCCTGGTCCTGAGCCCTCAGGCATGATGCTTGCGCGACAACTCGTTCAACCCCATGAACGAGGAGTGCAAGATGCAAACGACGAAACAGGACAAGACAGCGACCGATCCGGCTACGCAAGATGCGGTCGAATTTCTGGAGGCCGAACATCGCGCGGTAGAAAAGCTGTTCGCGGCGTTCAAGAAAACCGCGGACGACGATCTGGACGCGAAAGCGACGCTGGCGCAGCGCGCCTGCGAAGAGTTATCCATTCATACGATGCTCGAAGAGGAACTGCTGTATCCCGCCGCGCAGGCCGCCCTGCCTGACAGCGACGCGATCGACGTGGAAGAAGCGTACATCGAACATTTTCTCGTCAAGACGCTGATCGCGAAGTTCGAAACGCTGAAGGCCGGCGACAGGGGATTCGACGCGACCTTCAAGGTGATGAGCGAGATGGTGGGCCATCACGTCGAGGAAGAGGAGCAGGAACTCTTTCCGGAACTGCGCAAGTCGAATTGCAACCTCCGCTCGCTGGGCGAAAAAATGGCAATCCGCAAAGCCGAATTGCAGAGCAAGCTGGACGCGGTGGGCAGCAAGGCGGTGGGGGACAAGACCGCCGCGCTTTAAGTGTGGCGAGGCGAGGGCGCATCACGCACTGCCGGTACATATCCCGGCGGCACATGCCGCTTGCGCAGCGGCTGTGCGGCCTGGGCGGGGCGTGACGCGCTTTCGCCGGAGATTTCAGGGCTCCCGCCTACTACGAGCCGTTTTCGTTAGTTCACTGGCGAATATGGATCTGCCGATTTGTTCGTGGCGCAATGCGGCGAACACAACGAGAATCGAACCGGTTGCACGCCTTCGCCTGTCACCGGTGGTCGAATGCCGCGGTGTCCTTCGGCGAATACACGCGATGCCGCGCGCTTGCAGCTTCAGGCTACAGCTTCGGGTTACACAGCCCGCAGGCGCGGCGCGTCCCCATCCACACTCGATTCGCGGGCTTTCATGAGCAGACGTAGCGGGCATTTGCGCCTCGGCGCTTTCCTTTACCCCTCTGGACATCACATCGCGGCGTGGCGGCACCCCGATGCACGCGCGGACGCGGGCGTTGATTTCCGTCACTACGTCCAGCTCGCGCGGGCCGCGGAAGCCGCAAAATTCGATCTGGTCTTTCTTGCCGACGGCGTGGGCACACGGGGCGATAACGTCGACTTTCTGAGCCGCACCGCGCACAGCTACGTCGCGCAGTTCGAGCCGATCACCTTGCTCTCGGCGCTGGCGGCCGTGACGGAGCGCATCGGCCTGGTCGGCACGGCCTCCACGAGTTTCAACGAGCCGTATCACATTGCGCGCAAATTCGCGTCGCTCGATCACATCAGCGGGGGGCGCGCGGGCTGGAATCTGGTCACGTCGTCCAGCGAGCATGAAGCGAAGAACTTCAATCGCGACAAACATTTCGACCATGCCGAGCGCTATGCGCGTGCCGCCGAGTTCGCCGAAGTAACGGCGGGGCTCTGGGATAGCTGGGAGGACGACGCCTTCGTTCGCAACAAGGCGGAAGGCCGCTTCTTCGACCCCGCCAAACGGCATGTGCTGGATCACAAGGGACGCTTCTTCCAGGTCAAGGGGCCGCTCAATGTCGCCCGCGCGCCCCAGGGGCATCCGGTGCAGGCTGGGTCGTCCGAAGCCGGCCGGGATCTGGCCGCACAGACCGCCGAGGTGATTTTCACGGCGCAGCAGACGCTGCAGGACGCGATCGATTTCTATGCCGATGTGAAAGGCCGCATGCAGACCTACGGCCGTGACCCAGACGATCTGAAGATCATGCCCGGCGTGTTTCCGATTGTCGGCCGCACCGAAGACGAAGCGCAAGAGAAGTTCGAACAATTGCAGTCGCTCGTCGACCCCAAGGTCGGGCTCGCACTCGTCTCGGGGCTGACCGGCGGCTTCGATCTGTCCGGGTATCCGCTCGACGGTCCGATCCCGGATCTGCCCGAAACAAATGCCAGCAAAAGCCGGCAAACGCTGATGATCGAAATCGCGCGCCGCGAGAATCTGACCATCCGTCAGCTCTATTTGCGCGTGGCGGGCGCGCGCGGTCATTGGCAGCTCGTCGGCACCCCGGCGCAGATCGCCGATCAACTCGAAGAGCGTTTTGTGAATTACGGCGCGGACGGCTTCAACGTGATGCCGCCGTTGCTGCCCACCGGTCTGAACGATTTCGTCGAACTGGTGTTGCCCGAACTGCGGCGACGCGGCTTGTTCCGCGAAGACTACGAGGGCCGGACACTGCGCGAGAATCTCGGGTTGCGGCGGCCGGCGCACCGCGTCAGATAGCGGCGCCGGCGGCTTGCAAGCAGCCGCGCCGAAGCCAGATTAAACTGGCTCGACCTCGTTCGCGACGGAGATCGTTTCATGTCACGTCAGCTTCGCCTCGGCGCCTTCATGCGTCCCACGACCATTCACACCGGCGCATGGCGTTATCCCGGCGCTTATCCCGACGCCAACTTCAATTTCGCGCATCTGAAGCGTTTCGCGCAGACGCTCGAGCGCGGCCGCTTCGACGCGTTTTTCATGGCCGACCACCTCGCGGTGCTCAACATGCCGCTCGACGCGCTCAAGCACAGCCACACCGTCACGTCGTTCGAGCCGCTCACGCTGCTTGCCGCGCTCGCCGCGGTCACCGAGCGGCTGGGGCTCATTGCAACCGCGTCCACGACATTCGACGCGCCATATCATGTGGCAAGGCGCTTTGCCTCGCTCGACCATATCAGCGGCGGCCGCGCGGGATGGAATCTCGTGACGACATCGAACCCGGACGCCGCGCTCAATTTCGGGCTCGACGAGCATGTCGAGCACGACGAGCGCTACCGGCGCGCCCGCGAGTTTTTCGACGTCGTCACCGGACTTTGGGACAGTTGGGCCGACGACGCTTTTATCCGCGATACGGCCACCGGCACATTCTTCGATCCGGAGAAACTGCATGTGCTGAACTACAGGAGCGAGAACTTTTCGGTGCGCGGGCCGTTGAATATCGCGCGCCCCGTTCAGGGCTGGCCGGTCATCGTGCAGGCGGGATCGTCGGAAGCAGGGCGTCAGATCGCCGCCGAAACCGCCGAGGTGGTGTTCACCGCGCAAACACGGCTGGCAGACGGCAAGCGCTTTTACGCCGACGTCAAAGGCCGCATGGAGAAGCTGGGGCGGCCACGCGATCACATGAAGATTCTTCCCGCCGCCTTTGTCGTGGTGGGCGATACGCTGGAGCAGGCGCTCGACACGCGAGCGCGGCTCGACACGTTCGTTCATGACGATAGCGGCATTGCTTCATTGTCAATTGCATTGGGACACGACGTGTCCGGCTTCGATCCTGACGGGCCGCTGCCCGAGATTCCCGAAACCAATGCGAGCCGTACCGCGCGCCAACGCGTGATCGAATGGGCCGAGCGCGAGGGGCTGACGATACGCCAGCTGGCCCAGCGCATTGGCGGTTACGCGGGCCTGGAGATGGTCGGCACGGCCGCCATGATCGCCGATCAGATGGAGCAGTGGCTGGTGGAAGAGGGCTCCGATGGATTCAATGTGATGTTTCCTTACCTGCCGGGCGGTCTGGACGATTTCGTCGCCAAGGTGATCCCCGAGTTGCAGAGGCGCGGGCTGTTCCGGCGCGAATACGAAGGGACCACGCTGCGCGAAAATCTGGGGCTGCCACGGCCTGAGAACCGGTTTTTTCCACGTTCCGGCGCCGGAACCTAGCCGCACTCGGGCCGCCGTTCAGGAGCCGCCGAACCAGTTGTAGCCTTGATCGACCCAATAGCCACCCGGGAACGTATTGGTCACGAAGATCTCCATGATGTGCTTGGGGTTCTTGTAGCCGAGTTTCGTAGGCATCCTGAGCTTCATCGGATAGCCGTATCTGGCCGGCAGTTGCTCGCCGTCATACGTGAAGGTCAAGAGTGTCTGGGGATGCAGCGCCGTCGGCATATCGATGCTTTCGTAATAGTCGTCGGCACATTTGAAGCCGACGTATTTCGCGGACGTGTCTGCGCCGACACGTTTGAGGAACTCGGAAAACGGCGTGCCGCCCCATCGGCCGATCGCGCTCCAGCCTTCGACGCAGATATGCCGCGTGATCTGCTCGGCTTTCGGCAATGCGTAAAGTTCATCGAGGGCCCAAGCCTTTTTCTCCCGCACGAGGCCGCTCACCTTCAGGCGGAAATCGCGGCCGTCCACATGCGGCACATCGTCGATGCCGTAGAACGCATTGAAGGGAAACGGACGCGTGATTTCCGCCTCCGTGTAGGTCGGCGCGAGCCGGTTCGGATCGAACAGCCAGCCCTGCACGCTGTCGTTGATTTTCGACACGCGCGACAGGAACGTCTCGACCGACTTGTCGTCCGACAGGCTGCATCCGGTCAGCATGGCAAGGCCGCCGAGCGTGACGATGCGCTTGCCGAAGAGCCGCCGTGACGGCATCTCCAGCTCGCGACGCACGTCGATACTGAGCGACTCGCGATCCACGCCCGGAGAGGAAGGTTTGAAAAGCTTCACAATCGTACTCCTCGGTTAGCGGCCACGAATCATCGTGAGCAACGAACGCGGCACGAGCGCGACCATCGTCAGATGGACGACGATAAAACCGGCCAGCAGTGCCATCGCGCAGAAGTGAACGACACGCGCACGGTCATAGCCGCCCATCAGTTCGCGCAGCAATGGGAACTGCACTGATTTCCAGATCGCAAGTCCCGATATGATCAGGATGGCGATGTCCAGCATCACGAACAGGTACGCGAATTTCTGCACCGCGTTGTAGCGGGCCGGATCCGCGTGCGACAGGTGGCCCTTCAGTGCTTCACCTAAGTCGTGCAGGATCGCGCGCGGCGACAGCGGGAAGAACTTCGACCAGAGCCGGCCCGTGACGAGGTTCATCGCCAGATAGAAGAGGGCGTTGAAGAACAGCAGCCACATCGCCGCGAAGTGCCATTGCAACGCACCGCCAAGCCAGCCGCCGAGCGTGACGCCGGTCGGAATACTGAAACCTTGAAACACCGGCGACGCGTCGTAGATTCGCCAGCCTGAAAGCATCATCAGCACCGCCGCGAGCGCATTGAGCCAGTGCGCGATACGCACCCAGGCGGGTTGGATCGTCGCGGCGCTCGGGCTCGAGCCTTCGGCGACGCGGGCAAGCCGCGCCGCGGCGACAGGCAGAAATGGTTTGAAGCGCATGACGGACTCCCGCTGGACAGGCGCATGAGGATTCGCAGGTGCATTCCCGGCCGGCGGGCCGGGAATGCACCTCGGGGCTTACTTGCTCATCGCGTCGCCTTTTTTCATCGCGTCGGGCTTCATCTTGCTGCCGTCCTTGCTCATCGAGTCCTTGCTCATTGCGTCCTTGGACATCGAATCCTTGGACATAGAACTCTTGGCCATCGAGTCTTTGCTCATTGCGTCTTTCGACATCGAATCGTTGGACATGGCGCCGCTCGCCTGGGCGAACGCCGAACCACCGCTCACGAGCAACGCTGCGGCGAATGCTGCGATTGCAATGCGTTTCATGGCAACTCCTTGAATGTTGTTGATCGGACCGCGTGGCCGAAGCGGCCTATCGGGTCCGAGTGTTGATGAGGTGAACCTGCTTTCCGGCAACTACCGATGCGTCGTCATCCCGCATCTGTGAGGTAGTTCGCCAGCAGCGCCGGCGCGGTTACAGCAGGCGCGATTTTTTTTGCTGAAACGGAAAAAGAGGGCGGTGCGGCGTGATCGCGAGCGCCAGGGGTGGGCGATGGAATAAACTCCTGTTTCCTGTAACCGACGCCCCAGATGAATCGAACTACCGATATCACCGCAGCGCAGGCGAAAGAGGCGCATCTGCGAACCCTGTTCCTGAGTGGGCTGGACGGCGACGGTGTCGCGTACCGGCAATTCCTCACGGAGTTGGGTGCGCACTTGCGCGGCTTCCTGCGCAGGCGGCTTTACGATGGCGCGTCCGACGCCGAAGATCTCGTGCAGGAAATATTGCTTGCGGTGCACAACGCACGGCATACCTATCGCACGCAGGAACCGCTGACGGCATGGATTCACGCGATCGCGCGTTACAAGCTGACGGACTACTTCCGGGCGCGCGCCCGGCACGATGCGCTGAACGATCCGCTTGACGATGCATTCGAGTTGCTCGCCGCGCCCGATCTCGAGCCGGCGCAAGCGAGGCGCGACCTTGGGAAACTGCTCGATCAGTTGCCTGGTCGCCAGCGTTTGCCGATCGTGCATGTGAAACTCGAAGGACTGTCCGTGACGGAGACCGCGAAATTGACCGGCTTGTCGGAGTCCGCGGTCAAGATAGGCGTACATCGTGGACTCAAGGCATTGGCTGCAAAGATTCGAGGTACGCGATGAAAACGGATGACTTTATTTCGCTGCTTGCCACCGGCGTTGCGCCGGTGGACCGTCACGCGCTCACGAAACGCTTCGGCGTCGCGGTGCTGGTCGGTGCTGCCGGTGCGACGCTGATCATGGCGATGGTGCTCGGCATCCGGCGCGACCTGGCCGAAGTGGCCGTCACGCCGATCTTCTGGGCCAAGATCGCGTTGCCATTATGTGTGATGGTCGGCTCGCTGTGGACGTCGACGCGGCTTGCCCGTCCCGGCGTGCGTATGGGTGGCAGCAGTTGGCTGATCGCCGCGCCGATCGCGGCGGTATGGCTGGCCGGTGCCTTTGTGCTCGTGGCCGCGCCCGGCGACGCAAGGCTCGCCCTGGTGCTCGGCAAGACCTGGCGCGTGTGCCCATTCAATATCGCCATGCTGTCGATTCCAGGCTTCGTCGCCGTGTTCTGGGCACTCAGAGGGCTGGCGCCAACCCGGCTCGTTTTGACGGGCGCGGCGGGAGGCTTGCTGGCCGGTTCGACCGCGACGCTCGCGTATTGCCTGCATTGTCCTGAGATGGGCATTCCGTTCTGGGGCGTGTGGTATGTGCTCGGGATGCTGGTGCCGACGATCATCGGCGCGGTGCTGGGGCCGCGGCTTTTACGCTGGTGATCGAGCCGGGGAGCGTTTGGGGCTGGTGGGCGGGTGTGGTTCGTCGGTGGGGTTTGGGAACATCCGGAGCGGCGGGTTGGGTGTTTCCAGTGTGTGGCGTGGTAGATGCCGACGGGTGATGTCGAATGGGATCGGTAATTTGACATAAGATAAATTATCGACATTTTTGATGTTGGTCCAAAGTTCAGATGTCGTGTTTCCGCTAAATTGAAATGTCGTGTTTGCGGGTCCATGACAGCCCGGAGCCAGACCTTGAACGGACGTGGATTCATCACGATCAGCACGCACGAGCTCGGGCTCGTGCGCGAAGCTCCCTCAATTCTTGCCACTTCGCATTGACGGTCTTCTTAACGCAGCGTGTTTTCGTTTGAGTGACTTCGTCACTTCGGCAATAACCGAGGCAAGGCGTCGCGCGGCCTCTTTCATTTGTGCATGGCTAAAGCCTCCGAACCCGAGGACGAGGCCAGGCCGCTGCGTTCCGGGCGCGAACATCGGCGATACAGGACGCACAGCGACTCCGGCCGCGGCGGCCAGTTCGACCACCTTGCGATCGTCGATGCCTTCGGCCAGCCAAAGGATCACGTGCATGCCCTGGTCGCCGGATTCCAGCCATGCCAGATCCTTGGGGAGCAACGCATCGAGCGTCTCCATCAACTGGACTCGATGATCCGCGTACACGTTGCGAACTCTGCGAATGTGGCGCTCCAGATGGCCCTCCGCCATGAACGCCGCCAGCACATGCTGATCGGCGTTCGGCGGATGACGGTCCATCAGGACGCGCGCGCCGCAAAAAGCATCGACCAGATCATCGGGGACGATCACGTAGCCCAACCGCAACGACGGAAACAGGATCTTGCTGAATGTGCCGAGATAAACGACCCGATCCGGGTCCAATCCCTGGAGCGACGGAAACGGATAACCCTGATAGCGGAGCTCGCTATCGTAGTCGTCTTCCACGACCCACGCGTGGTTGGCGCGCGCCCACGCGAGCAAAGCGTTGCGCCGCGCCATGCTCATCGGCATGCCCAACGGATACTGATGCGACGGCGTAACGAATGCGGCCCGCGCGTGAGGGGCCATCCGGATCCCCGCTTCGACATCGATGCCTTCGGTGTCGACCGGTACGCGAATCATCGCGTCGCGATGGCCCGTGCTCTCGAGTATGGCCGTCACGCCACGGTAGGCTGGGTTTTCCACCCACGCTTGATCACGCGAAGCCAGCAACACCTGACATGCGAGAAAGAGTCCCTGCTGTGTTCCACTCGTCACGATGACCTGACCGGGATCGCAACGCACCGAGCGCGACTTGCGCACGTAGCCGGCAATCGCTTCACGCAGCGGCAGCGCGCCGAGCGGATCGGTATAACCGGCCGGAGCGCCGGGCCCCTTGGCGCGAAGACGATTGCCGAGCCGGCGCCAGATGTCGGCGGGCGCGGTCAAACCGATTGGAACGGAAATCGCAAATGGCACCGGCGCAAGCGGCCTGAACTCCCGCGCAATCCGGGCAAACGTGGCGGCTGGCTCGGGCAAGCCCGGCCGCGCGATACGCCGACGCGAGGCGCGCGGCTCGCTCGCCGGCTGCGGCTCGGCCAATGCTTGAGCGACGCGTGTGCCAACACCGCCCTTCGATTCAAGAAAGCCCTCGGCGATCAACTGCTCGTAGGCCTCGATCACCGTGCCGCGCGCGACTTGCAGGGAAGCCGCCAGCAATCGCGTGGACGGCAATGCGTCACCAGGCTGGATGTCCCCTTTGCGTACCGCCTCTCGCAACGCCTGCGCCACTTGACGGCTCAGATTCCCTACTGCGCGGTCCAATGTACCGATCGACGGAATTTCCGCGACTCCTGCCGTTCTCGCCATAATTCTGGTTCTACAAAAATGATCAAAACTGGATCTGCAGCATAAACCAGTTTTCCATCACAATGCGTCCAGATGAAATTCGAACCGCTGAGCATCGCCACCTCCGTGGAGTAGACATGTACGTACCCGCCCATTTCAATGAATCCCGCCTCGATATTCTGCACGCGCGTATCGCAGAGCATCCATTTGGCACGTTGATTACGCATGGGAAGAGCGGATTGGACGCCAATCACCTTCCGTTCGAACTGTCAGCGGAAGAAGGCGTTTCAGGCGTGCTGCACGCCCATGTCGCACGGGCCAACCCGGTGTGGCAGGACGTGTCGAACGGCGACGAAGTACTCGTGATCTTTCGCGCGGGAGACGCCTATATCTCCCCAAACTGGTATCCCAGCAAGCACGAGTCGCACAAGCAGGTGCCGACCTGGAACTACGTCGTGGTGCATGCATACGGACGCGTCTCCGTTCGCGATGACGAGCGATACGTGCGCGGCGTGATCGGCCGTCTGACCCGCACGCATGAGGCTTCGCAACCCGAACCCTGGAAAATGGCCGACGCGCCGAAGGACTACCTCGATACGATGCTCAAGTCGATTATCGGCCTGCAGATCGACATCACGCGGCTGATCGGCAAAAGCAAGCTCGGCCAGAACAAGGAAGCACGGGATATTCGGGGTGCCGGTGAGGCGCTCAGGGCACGCGAGAACTTCCAGATTGGCGACGCCATGCTCGCCCGGGCCGCGGAGAAGCCGGAATAAAGCGATTCGGGATTGCCCGAATCAGGCTTCCGGCGTGGCCTTCCGGATAGGCGCCGGCGATGGCCTTGCCCAGCCCTTCACGTCCTGACGGCGTGCCCTTTCATTCATCCTCAGAGCGAGCCCTATGTACTCTTCCACCTTTATTTTCAGGGCCGGTCAGTACGACGAGGAATTCCATCGCCTCGACCGGAAGATCGCTGAAATCGCGCGTGCAATGCCTGGCTATCTGGGTGAGGAAAGCTGGGAGAACGCCACCGCCGGATTGATCCAGAACGTCTACTACTGGGAGTCGGAAGAGGCACTGCTGCAATTGATCAGGCATCCGACACACCTCGAAGCGAAGTCGAAGCAGGCTCACTGGTTGGACGGCTATCGGGTCGTGATTGCGAAAGTGATCCGGCAATATGGGGATGGTGGCCTTGTGACGCGCAAGGAAAATCGGCCTGCTTGATCGAAACCGCTCTCATACCGTGTTCGAGGGAACGGCACTGGGCTGCCTGCCAATTTGCGCGGCAATCGCCCCTCGCATAAATTTAAGCGCCCGTTACCGGGCGCTTTTTTTGCCGGTGACGCGCGCTTTCTTGCGCCCCGCACCGCGAGTCATCCTGCGGATCGTTTGCGACGTTTTCCTTGCGTGTTCTGCCCATGCCACTGCTCTTCGTCGAGAAGCCGATCGAACAGCCGGTTGCGGGCTGTGTCCGTCAAAGGCGACATGCCCAGCAGAGAGTGAAACGCGAGGCCGCTGGCGGCAAAGTAGCGCAGCAACGACAAATCCAGATCTGTTGCCTCGTCCTGCAGCGACTTCATTTTCGCTTCGTCGGCGCTCTTCATTTCATCCAGCAGGTTCGGACTCTCGATGAGCGCTGCGAGCACGGCTCTCGCCACGGAATGCGGCTGATTGATCGACTCCCGGTAGATGGCGATCTGAGCCGCGAGCGTCGGCTCGGCTTTCGAGGCGCCCTCCTTCGCCACATACTCGCGTGCAATCTGTTCGAACTGCTGCCGTTGATATTCAAGCAGCGCGCACAGCACGCCTTGCCTGGTGCGAAACTGATGCAACAGGCCGCCCTTGCTGATGCCGCTTTCGCGCGACAAAGAGTCGAACGTCAGTCCGCCCACGCCTTCCCGGGTCAGGATGGCGAGCGCCGCATCAATGGCTTTTCTGCGGGAAATCTCCGAGCGGGTCTGGTTGTCCATTTTCGATATCGATGACATCGCGACGGCTGCGTTTTTGTTTGCCGGTGGCTGTCGCGTAGTGATGGTGTCTGGCGGGTCAATCGGTGCGGCGGATGCGTGAAGACAAGCTCCCCCACCGTTACCGCAAGCGGGCGGCCGCCGCGAGGAATGGATTGTACCGCCACCGGTCGCTATTAAACAAACCGGATAGACGGTTTAAATTGGACCGGGACGGTGCTACTGTTCGACCTCATCGGTCTTCGCCCGATCTGAAAGCCGCCCGCCCCTCCCGTTGCCCCTCAAGGACCGCCGCATGATCACGCACAAACTCGTCCCGCTTCTTTTCTCCGTCGCTGCGATGCTCGCTCTCACCGCATGCGCGGGGGTGCAACCCGTCGCGTACACGGGAATTTCATCGTCGTCGCAGTTGAAGCAGAACCGGGACGACGATTCACGCAAGGTGCCCTACAAATACGCGGCGCCGGTCGTCTGGTCCCGATATACGCAGGTCATGCTGGAGCCGGTTATCGTCTATCAGGGTGCCGACAACCAGTTTGGCGAATTGACGCGCGACGACCGCAGCGCGCTGGCCAATTACATGGGGCAAACCTTCTCGAAGAAAATGGCGACACGATTCGACGTCGCGACGCAGGCCGGCCCGAACACGCTGCGCGTCAAGCTGACGCTCACCGGCGCAGAGAAAACGACGCTGCTTGCCGGACAGGTGATGCATTTCGACCTTGCGGGCAATCTGTACAACGGCGTGCAGTCGATCCGCGGCGCACAGGGCGCCTTCAGCGGTTCGGTCTCCTACGCCGTGGAGATCTACGACAGCGTCAGCGGCCAACTCCTGAAGGCCTACGTGTCCAAGCAATATCCGAACGCCATGAACCTGCCGGCAGCCTTCGGTTCCCTGAGCGCCGCAAAGACCGGCCTCGACAAGGGCGCCGACGCGCTGGTCG
The DNA here is from genome assembly GCF_002278075.1 of Paraburkholderia aromaticivorans. Taxonomy (NCBI): domain Bacteria; kingdom Pseudomonadati; phylum Pseudomonadota; class Betaproteobacteria; order Burkholderiales; family Burkholderiaceae; genus Paraburkholderia; species Paraburkholderia aromaticivorans. Next base: position 3,277,573 of record NZ_CP022989.1, read on the forward strand.
CCGAGATTCGCTGAGGCTGTTCCGGTTGCCGTCTCGCTCGCGACAGCGCAGCGATATGGCGCGATCGAGCCGACATGTCGGTTTGCGCTACCCGGGGCGACGCCAGGTTCGATTTTCCCGATGACAGCGAGGTCTGCACATGCACCGATTTGTCGCGTTCGTCGTTTCATGTGCGCCGCCGACGCTGATGGTCGTCATCGTTTTTTCGGTGGCGTACCTGCTAGTCGGGATGCCGCTTCATTTCGCACGTGGTCCAACTGCCAGGGACGTGTTGGGCACGCTGGCCGGGATCTTCGCCGCGCTCGTCTATATCACGCTGATCCTGGGCTTTGGCCCGGATGGCCATGCCGGTTGGCACTAGTCCCACAGGCGTCTTCAGAGGGTTAGGACATCATGCGCCGGCCGCACCCGACAAACCTTCACCGCCAGGACAACAGCATGGCTCGGGGCCCGCGAAAGACGACGCGTCGCACCGTCACCTGCGGCGTGTACCGCCTGCGGGCGTATCTGGCCATCGGCTCCCGTCACATGGGCAAGGTGCTTGAGGGCATAGCCGACGTGATCTGCGGAAGACTGTAATGCAAACGAGCCCGCCATCTTTATCGATCTGGCTTGCTTCTCTCGCCGCAGCCGCGATCTGCGTAGTATTCCTTATTTCGCGGGTCGCGCACTCGGGCCCGGAGGTCGCGGTCAGCTTCCTCACCGCCGAAGGACTCGAAGCCGGCAAGACCCGCGTGCGCTACAAGAACGTCGAAATAGGCAGGCTGGAAAAATTGCGGTTGTCGGCAGACCGGACACACGTGCTCGCCGTCGTGCAATTCGATCCCTCCGCCAAACGGTTCGCGACGTGCGACACGCGCTTCTGGGTGGTCCGCCCGCGCATCGGCATGACGGGCGTCACCGGGCTGGCGACGCTCGTCAGCGCGCCTTACCTCGCCGTGGATGTCGGCCGCGCGTCGACGCTATGCAACACGTTCATAGGCATGGAGACACCGCCATCGGTTGCTCGCGACCAGAACGGCGGACGCTTCGTCCTCCACGCCGCCTCGCTCGGCTCGCTCAACGTGGGCTCGCCGGTCTATTTCAGGCGTGTGCAAGCAGGCCGCGTGCTGAACTATTCGCCGAGCAGAAACGGTGTGGGCGTCGCTGTCGACGTTTTCGTGAAAACGCCCTACGACCGTTACGTCACTTCACGCACCCGATGGTGGCACGCAAGCGGCATCGATCTGCGTCTGGATGCCAGCGGATTGCGCCTCGACATCCCATCCGTCGCCGCCGTGCTTTCCGGCGGCGTGGTGTTCGACCTGCCCGCCACGCCGGCTTCGACCGAACGCGCCGCCGACGGCGCCGCGTTCGCGCTGGCCGCCACGCAAGCCGAAGCCATGAACCACGCCGACGACGGCCCCGCTGCATCTGTGCGCATGAGGTTCGACGGGTCCGTGCGCGGACTGACGATCGGCGCACCGGTCGAATTCGAAGGCGTCGAACTCGGTGAGGTCACCGGCGTCGACGTCGGCTTCAATCCCAAAGATGTTCGCTTCGACATGGTCGTAACGCTCGACCTGTACCCGTATCGTCTGGGGCGACGTTACAGGGAGGCGCTCGGACATGGATCGAGCGAGGCTGGCAAGGCGCTTTTGCATCAACTGGTGGCTCAAGGTCTGCGCGGGCAGTTGCGCATGGGCAGCGTCCTGACGGGCCAGCGTTATGTGGCGCTGGACTTCTTCCCGCACGCGCGGGCGGCCAGCATCGACACCCGGCGCCTGCCGGTAGAACTGCCGACCGTGCCCAACACGCTCGAGGAGTTGCAGGATCAGCTCGCCAACCTCGTGGACCGGCTCGACAACATGCCCATCGAGCAGATCGGTGCCAATCTGAATCAGGCGCTCGTGCACGCTCAAGCGCTATTCCTGCGCATCGACACAGAACTGGTTCCGCAGGCACGCACAACGCTTGAGACAGCCGAACAGTCGTTCAACGCCGCCAACGCCACGCTGCAGCAGGACTCGCCGATGCAAACCGATATACGACGGGCGTTGACCGAATTACGCCGCACGCTTGCCTCGTTGAAGGCACTTTCCGACTACGTGGAGCAGCATCCCGAATCGCTTGTATGGGGAAAACCCGCGGGCTCGTGAGGCAGTTCGAGAGACGAGCGGCTATGCCGTGCTTGATTCAAATCAAACCGACTACGCGTTTCGGGACGACTATCCCCAGTGTCGGCGCTGCCCGCACGACGCGCGGCACTTCAGATCAGAACAGAGCGCCCAAAACCGGCCATGGCAGCAACGACCGCCGACGCGCCGCCAGTTTCCGTTGGCATGGGACTTGCCTGTCGTAACACCCGCACCACCTTGGCATAACGACCGGGGCTGAACAGGAGGAGACAATGCGCGATGAAGTCTGTCACGCGGTAACGTCAATGGCGCCACGTGAGCCTGGCTGGCTCACGCCGTCGATTCAGAAATCCCACGAGCGTTCCGAAACCTTCGGCTTGAGCGCCTCGATGCGGCCGGACTACGACGTATTGCCGGCCGCCGAACTCTCGTTGAAGCTCGAGCAGAACCGTGTGCTCTGCGCACATGCCACGCCGGTGATGGAAACACTGCATGAGCAGATCGTCAACACGCAGAGCATGATCGTGCTGACCGACGCCGAAGGCCTGATCCTTCATTCGATCGGCGACGACGACTTTCTGCGGCGGGCCGAGAAGGTCGCGCTGCGTCCGGGCGCGAACTGGGCCGAAGACCGCCAGGGCACCAACGCGATCGGCACGGCGCTCGCAGAGCGATGCCCCACCGTGATTCGCGGCGAGCAGCACTACCTGGCGGCCAATCGCTTTCTGACCTGCTCCAGCGTGCCGATCCTCGATCCATACGGCGATCCGATCGGCGTGCTCGACGTCACCGGCGACTATCGCAGCTATCACCAGCACACCATGGCGCTGGCGAAAATGTCCGTGCAGATGATCGAAAATCATCTGTTTACCAATACCTTTCGCGACACCTTGCAAATCGCCTTTCATGGCCGCCCTGAGTTTCTCGGCACCTTGATGGAAGGCATCGTCGCGTTCACCTGCGATGGCCGCTTCCTGTCGGCCAATCGCAGTGCGCAATTCCAGTTGGGCATGCCGCTCGCGGGCTTGCGCGCGCATACCTTGTCGTCGCTATTCGGGCGCACCACCGCGCAACTGATCGACGACCTGCGAATCAGCCGCGACCGGCATTTGTCGCTGAACCTGCACAACGGCTCGGTGGCCTGCGCGCACGTCCAATTCCGGCGCGCCGCACGCGCAGAAGAAAGCTGGCCGCCGCAGGAGCGTCGCGAGGCGCGCACGGCGCACCGCGCGGAGCCGCCGGCGCCGGCCGCGAGCGCGATGTCGAGGCTCAGCTACCTCGACACGGGCGACCCGCGGATCGCGGCGGTCATCGGCAAAGTGCGCAAGGTGATGGGCAAGGACATTCCGATCCTGATCACCGGCGAAACCGGGACCGGCAAGGAACTGCTCGCGCAGGCGATTCACAACGACTCGCCGCGGCGCTGCGGCGCGTTCGTGGCGGTCAATTGCGCGTCGATCCCGGAAACGCTGATCGAATCCGAAATGTTCGGCTACGAGGAAGGCGCGTTCACCGGCGCGCGGCGCAAAGGCGCGGTCGGCAAACTGCTGCAGGCCAATGGCGGCACCCTCTTCCTCGACGAAATCGGCGACATGCCCTACCCGTTGCAGGTGCGGCTACTGCGCGTGTTGCAGGAACGCCTTGTCAATCCGCTTGGCTCTTCGAAGTCGATACCGGTCGACATCGCCATCATTTGCGCGACCCATCGCGATTTGCGTGAAATGATCGCGCAGAAACGGTTTCGCGAGGATCTGTACTACCGCCTGAACGGCATGGTGGTCAAACTGCCGCCGTTGCGCGAGCGCACGGATCTATCCGCCGTCATCCACAAGATGCTGCAATGCGCGTCGGCCGAACGCGCCGAAGGGCAGCCTTTGAGCGTCGCGCCGGACGTGATGGCGCTGTTCGAGCAGTGCGCATGGCCGGGCAACTTCAGGCAGCTCGGCAACCTGCTGCGCACGGCCGCCGCAATGGTCGATGCGGACGGGCAGATTCGCCACGAGCATTTGCCCGACGACTTCTTCGACGGCTTGCGCACTGAGCCCGCGGTGTGCGCGGCCGGCACCGAAACGTTGCCGCTGCCAAGCGCACGTCTCGAAGATGTCGCCACCAGCGTCATAGCCAGAACCGTCGCACAGCATGGCGGCAATGTGTCGGCCGCTGCCCGCGCGCTCGGCATCTCGCGCAACACGATTTATAGAAAGCTGCCGGCGCACGGTTTGAACGACGCGGAAGACGCGGCCTGACCCGTGTGTCACAGGTGCTCCAATTTGCAACACTGCTGTGCCTGGAATGAACAGCCCGCCTCGGTGTGCGCGAGTGCCGGAGGCGGTTTATCGTCCGACGAACGCGGACTTTTCTTTCAATTTGCATTCGATTGACCATGCTAATGATGTGTTTCGATCTGTGCGACCGCGAAGCGGAATTTAATGTGTCCGGCACAGACTTTGCATTATTCAGCATGGCCGCTTGAACCACGCGGTTCCTCAATCACATGTCGTACTCAAGGAGACAGCTATGCAATGGACCACCCCCGCCTATTCCGATCTGCGTTTCGGTTTTGAAATCACGATGTATATCGCTAATCGCTAAAGCAACGATCAGGCGCCGCACGCCCCTCGCGGTCTGCGAGCGTGCGTGTCGGCGTCCGGAGCATGGCTCGTGAAATCTCGGGTGCGAACGGCGTCATCCCACGAGGGAATCCCGACTCACCTGCGACGACTTCACGCGGCACGCGCCGTGCAGCATTGCCGACGTGCAACAGCGTCCCCTCGACATCCCGCGCTTCACACTCGACATTCTGTGGTCGATGCCCGACGCGATCGAAAAGGCGTAACCCATATGAACGCTCCGCACCACGACCGCGACGCCAGCCTTCGGCCCTGTCTGCGCACGATGTTCCGGCTGCAATGGGAAGACGTTCAGGATGCCTACGTGCTTCTGTACCCGGAAGGCATGGTAAAGCTCAATCCGAGCGCGGGGGAAATTCTCGCGCGTTGTGACGGAACCCGCGAACTGGACGACATCATCGGGGAACTGGAAGATCTGTTCAGCGCATCCGATCTCGCCGCCGACGTGTACCGTTTCATCGACCACGGGCGGCAGCGCGGCTGGCTGGACTGACATCATCAGCTCGCCGCCGGCGGCGCAGAGAACGCATTGCGGTTGGGATGAAGTGACTGCTTCCAGGCGGCCCGGCGGTTCCCGTGAATGACAGGGGATCGCCGGGCCTTTTTTTGTGCGGTGAGGAAGGTGAAGAAGACTGTCCGGGCTATTGCGGCGTGCGGGCGTTCAGCGGTGTGGTGGACGCCTTGGCGCTGTCGTCAGTCAGCTTGCTGCTGCCGGCGCTATAGCCGTTGGAATACAGCAGGAACGCCATGATGTCCGCATAGTCCTGCGGTTTCATCTTGCCAGGACGGTCGGCCGGCATATTGTTCGCCATGTATCCGTACACTCCGCCGATGGTCAGCTTCGCATTGGCCGCCGGCGCAAAGGACGGGCCGCGCAACGCGGGCGCATTCAGTCCCTGCAGGTCCGGACCATGGCATTTCGCGCAGGAACTCGAATACAGGGTCTTGCCGTGCGCGACCTGCGCACGATCGAAGCCCGGCGCATCAGCGGCTGCGCTCGCATCGACCTTGATGAAGCGCCCCGCCTGCGAGCCGCGATTGGATGCCGATGTGAGCCGCCATCCGGCATCGTTGCGAGCGGGGCCGTCACGATAGGCAAATGTGGCCGCTGGCGAACCGGCCGCATGCGCCGTATCAGGGAGCATCCAGTGGCGCGACAACGACGCCAGCCGTCCATCCGCTGCCATCTTTGCGAGCGCGGCGTCGATCCGCGGCTGCAATGCGGCGCCATTCTTGCCGAAGGCGAACACCAGTTGCCAGTCGGCGTACGGCGAGACGGTCTTGACGACCCGGAAGTGCCGCTCGGGATGCGCGATCGTGTAGGCCACGACCGCCGGATACCAGACGATCGCGCGATGCGCCTGCCCGCGCGCGAGAGCGTCGACCGTCAGCGCCGCGGTGTTCTCCAGGTCGAGCCGGATGTTCGGTTGCTGCACGGCGATCAGTTGCGCGGGGCTCGCATAGGTGGCCGCCACCACCTCGGCCTCGCCGGCGGGCGTGGACGATTCACGCGTGGTGACACTCACGTACCCGGAGCGCAGATAGCCGCGCGAGAAGGTCAATTTGCTGCCGGCGCCATCCGCGATGGCCGAACGCGGAAAGCCGGCAATGACATCGCACTTTCCCGCCAACGCCGCGTTGAGTTCCTTGAGCGACACACCGTCATCGTCACCGCCGTCGAATCCGCCGGGCCCGAGCGACAACGCAATCCCGGCCGTGCGAAATGCTTCGCGCGTCACCGCTTCGTCCAGCGCGGTCGATGGACTGCCGGGGAAGGTGCACGCGCGCACGCCCGCAGTGGCGAATCCCGGCGCGAGCGTGCCGGTGGCCAGCAAGACACCGGCGAAAGCGAACCAATTGAGTCGAGTCTTCATGATCCTGTTTCCAGAAGAGGCCGGGCCGCCACGACCATGTGGTCGTAACCAGACTGTCGTGACAGCCGCGTGGACATCAGCCGTGGTTGAGCGCAAACACATACAGCGTGCCGCCGCGTGGAACCTTCTCCGCAGCCTTGGCCATCGGACCACCCCAGATCGGATTCGCGCCGCCGTAGCCCGCGAGAATGGCCACATACTCCTTGCCGTCGACCTCGAACACCGAAGGTTGAGCGACGATCCCGCTCGCAAGTTTCGGGCTTTGCCACAGCACCTTGCCGGTCGTTACATCGAACGCATACAGGTGGCCGTCGAGCGAACCGCTAAAGGCAAGGCCGCCGGCCGTGGTCGCTACGCCGCCGTTCCACGGCAGCTTGCTCCAATGGCTCCAGACTTTCTTGCCCGTGTCGACATTGATCGCCTGCAGTTCGCCATAGCCCTTGCTGCCGGGCTCCGGTTTGATTTCGAAGCCTTCGCCGAGATACGGCAGCCCCTCCATGTAGTTCACCGACTTGCCCGACAGCGACATGCACGCATGCAGCGCCGGAACGACGGCGATGTGCTTGTCCGGGTCGTATGAAACCGACCACCAGTTCTTGCCGCCGAGGAAGCTCGGGCAGGTTTCGATCGTCGTGCCGGCCTTCGGGTACTTCGACGCATCCTGAATCGGCGCGCCCTCCGCGGTGTAGCCCGTTACCGAAGTCGCGGTCACGAACGGCTTCGCGTAGATCAGCTTGCCCGTGCCGCGGTCGATAGCGTGAAAGAAGCCGTTGCGGTCCGCGTGGATGATGGCGTCGTACTCCTTGTCCTGATACTTGATCGTCGCCAGCACCGGCGTATTCACACCGTCGTAGTCCCATGTGTCGTGCTTCGTGTACTGGTAATGCCACTTGAGATTGCCGGTTTTCGGATCGAGTGCGAGCAGCGAATCGGAGTAGAGGTTGTCGCCCGGACGCAGATCGGCGAGCCACGGGCCGGGGTTGCCCACGCCCCAGTAGAGTGTTTTCGATGCGGCGTCATAAGTGCCCGTCAACCAGGCCGGCGCCCCGCCATGCTCCTGCATGCCGTTCGGCCATGTCTCGCCACCCTTCTCTCCGGCGGCGGGCACCGTAAAGCGCTTCCATAGCACGTTGCCGTCGTCCGGATTCAACGCCGCGATAAAGCCGCGCGCGCCGTATTCGCCGCCCGCGCTACCCACCACCAGTGCACCGTCGAGCGCGAGCGGCGCGAGCGAGAACGCGTAGCCAAGACCCGGCTCGAACATCTGCTTGCGCCACGCGAGCGCGCCTGTCTGCGCGTCGAGCGCGACGACGTCGCCATTCAGCATCGCCACGTACACATTCTTGCCGTATAGCGCCACGCCGCGATTGATCACGTCGCAACACGCCGTCTTGAACGATTCCGCACCGAGCTTCGGTTCGAACTTCCACAGTTGCTTGCCCGTCGCCGCGTCGAATGCGTAGACGTTGTCCTTCGGCGTGGTCACGAAGAGATAGCGTCCGTTGACGATCGGCGTCGCTTCGAACCCCTGCTGCAAGTCCGCTGGAAACTTGTAGCTCCAGACCTGTTTGAGGTTCTTCACGTTGGCGGTGTCGATCTGCTTGAGCGGCGAATGCGCCTGGCCGTTGTAGGTGCGGTAATACGTGAGCCAGCCTGGGTCGCTTTGCGCGGCTGTCAAACGTTCATAGCTGACGGCCGGGTAATCGTCCGCGGCACCCGCGGCTACCGATCCGAGTGCCAGACCGACGGCGGTCGCCACGCTCATTGCAAGCGCCGTGGGCCGCGTCGCCGAAGCTAAACGTGCTTTCATCCTTGTCTCCTGTTGAGTTGTCGACGCGAGGCCGTGCGGCGCCATCGTCTAGTGAACGCAGACTGGCTGCCGGCCATTCAAGGCAAGTCGCGTGCCATTGCCGGCGGTTCCGTCCGGGGCCACGATGGCCGATGAAAAGCGGCACGCATGCACGCGCAGGAACGGCTCGCAGGACGTGGCGACGGTGTTGCAACGTGGCGCATTCGAGCGCGCAGGTGTTGCTAAAAATGACAGTTCCCCGCCGATCAAGCGGACCACGCACACGCCGCCGCCACTCGTCGCCATGCATGCGGCGCGCATGTCGGGCAATGGCACGCTTCTCGCTGAATGCTCCGCACGATGAAGAAGCGCCGCAGCGCATGCAGGCCGCGCTAAAGCAGGCTTTCTCCCTCGGCACCGCTCACACAATCATTGGAGGAGTCAGGCATGAATCACGCAGATATGCAGTTTCTCGACGTCGAATTTCCGTATGCGCGGCAGTACGCCAATTTCATCGGCGGCGAATGGGTTCCGCCGGTGCGGGGCGAGTACTTCGACAACGTGTCGCCGATCACGGGCGAACCCTTTACGTCGATCCCGCGTTCGACGGAAGAAGATATCGAACTCGCGCTGGATGCGGCGCACCGCGCGCGCCAGGCGTGGGCCGATACGGCGCCTGCCGTGCGCGCGACGATCCTGAACCGTATCGCGGATCGCATGGAGCAGAACCTGTCGCGCATCGCGTTTGCCGAATCGATCGACAACGGCAAGCCGATCCGCGAAACGCTCGCCGCCGACATTCCGCTCGCGATCGACCACTTCCGCTATTTCGCCGGCTGCATTCGCGCCCAGGAAGGAACCCTCTCCGAGATCGATGCGGATACCGTGGCTTATCATTTTCATGAGCCACTGGGCGTGGTCGGTCAGATCATTCCGTGGAATTTCCCGATCCTGATGGCCGTGTGGAAGGTCGCGCCCGCACTGGCCGCCGGAAACTGCATCGTATTGAAGCCTGCGGAGCAAACCCCCGCGTCGATCCTCGTTCTGATCGAACTGATTCAGGATTTGCTGCCGCCGGGTGTGCTGAATGTGGTCAACGGGTTCGGTCTCGAAGCCGGCAAACCGCTGGCATCGAGCAAGCGCATCGCCAAGATCGCGTTTACCGGTGAGACTTCGACCGGTCGTCTGATCATGCAGTATGCGAGCCAGAACATCATTCCCGTCACGCTCGAACTCGGCGGTAAAAGCCCGAATATTTTCTTCGCCGATGTGACGAATGAGGACGACGGCTATTTCGACAAGGCGCTCGAAGGCTTTGCGATGTTTGCGCTGAATCAGGGCGAAGTGTGCACGTGTCCGTCGCGCGTATTGATCGATGAAAAGATCTACGACCGCTTCATGGAGCGTGCGCTCAAGCGCGTTGCGGCGATTGCGCAAGGGCATCCGCTCGATACCAAAACGATGATCGGCGCGCAGGCCTCGCAGGAACAGCTTGAAAAGATTCTTTCGTATATCGATCTCGGCAAACAGGAAGGCGCCGAGTGTCTGATTGGCGGTGAACGCAATACGCTGGGCGGTGAGTTGAGCAAAGGCTATTACGTGAAGCCGACGGTATTTCGCGGCAACAACAAGATGCGCATCTTTCAGGAGGAGATCTTCGGACCTGTGGTATCGGTCACGACGTTCAAGACCGAAGAAGAAGCGCTCGAAATCGCCAACGATTCGCTCTACGGTCTCGGCGCGGGCGTGTGGACGCGCGACGGCACACGTGCCTATCGCTTCGGCCGGCAGATTCAGGCAGGCCGCGTGTGGACCAATTGTTACCACGCCTATCCGGCGCATGCGGCGTTCGGCGGTTATAAACAGTCCGGCATTGGCCGCGAAACCCACAAGATGATGCTCGACCACTATCAGCAGACCAAGAATCTGCTCGTGAGCTATAGCAACCAGCCGTTGGGTTTCTTCTAACGCATGAGAATCTGGAGCGGTGTGAGGACCGCTCCGGACGACCGGCGTGCGGACCGATCATTGGCAGCCGCTGCGTGACGGACGTCCGCTCATCAACCGCTCACGGATACTTACGTCAGCCGGGACACGCCGGCTCTGACCGACATCCGGTTGCGGCACATCCTTTTCACTCGCAGCAAAGAGACTGCTTGCGCGAACTGGATCGCCTGGAGGCGATTCCCGCAAGCGCTGAAGCGGGCGTTTTCAACTTTGCGTCAAGACTTGTCCGTCGGCCGCGGCGTCAGCATCACCGCCAGCACCGCGACGCCGAGCACCAGCAATACGCCTCCGTACACCGTGGCGTTATGGGTGTCGTACAGCACGCCGCGAATGACTATTCCCATGCCGGCAAGCGCGACGAATACCGCGATGGCCGCGAACACGATCCGACGTTCGGCGCGAATCATGACGCTCTCCCGCAAAGTGGTTAGTGCCGTAAGACGCACAGGAACAACGGAAGACTTCCAGCCGCGCACTATTCTCTTTCTGGCGACGATGATCGCGCGCGACTGCCGGATCTCCCGCTCGGGTCACCGCGAAGAGCCAGTTGGCTCGCGTGCCGGCGGTGCCTGTCGGCAAGCTTTCGGCGATTCGCTGTGGACCGTGGGCCAGTCTGTTTTAAGGCCTGTTTTAAGCCTGTTTGCAGGTCGGCTCATTGGCCGGCCACTGAATCCCCTCCACGACGATCGCGTAGGTCATCGGGCGCGGATGTCAATCCATCCTAGGCGGCGATCAGCCAATAGTAAATACGGGTAGAGCCTACGGCGCCGGCATGGTCAAAGCGATGGCCGTCACGCAGCGCAGACTTGTGCGCGGATCGAGGTCGTACTCAGGGATGCTGACGATCGACCGCTGCGGCGTCCGGTCGAGACATGAAACGGTGCGGCGTCGATTGCAAGCCTAGAACTTCGGGTGACATTCAAAACTCATGGATGAACCATGCTCCGTCAGCATTTGCACGCCGCTGACGGTTTCGGCCGTCACGCTGGTCTGCATGCCGCGACGCTCGCAGTAATCGCGCGCCTGATTCATGGCCTGTTCATGCGCGCGCGCCCACGCCATCCGCCCACCGGTCGCGCTTGCCGCGATCGTATACGTGTTGGGCTTGCTGGTGGCAACCACGTCGCTCGACGTGGCGCATCCCATCAGACTCGCGCACGCGACGATGACCGCGATGAAGGCGCGCCCCGGCAGCGGATTTCTCGCGTTGTGCGGACCGGATGCCACCGCGCCGCCGGGCCTGCGCCCTGAAACCGTGTTGAACATATTTCACCTGCACATCATTGCGGATTAACCAATATCGAATTATCCGCAATCACGCGCAAGAGATCAGCCTCGCCATCTGAAAACACTGTTGCTCGCGCCTAAACAATCGCTCGCCGCATGGCGCAAAAAACTTCCGGAATCGGACCTCAGCGTCTAGTCTGTAACCACGCCATTCCAACCACCCGGACATTGAACCGGAGGAGACAATCGATGGAGCTCGAAGCACGTACCATGAAACGTGTGACGGTTCGGCTCGTGCCGTTCCTGATCCTCTGCTATTTCATAGCTTATCTGGACCGCGTCAACGTCGGCTTTGCTGCACTGCAGATGAACAAGGCGCTCGGCCTGTCCGCGAGTGCTTTCGGTTTCGGCGCCGGGATCTTCTTTATCGCGTATTTTTTCTTTGAAGTGCCGTCCAATCTGCTGCTGGAGAAATTCGGCGCGCGCCGCTGGATTGCCCGGATCATGTTCACGTGGGGCATTCTCGCGGGTGCGATGGCGTATATCCCAGATATTGCGCGTTTCACGGGGCTCTCAACCGCGCACGTGTTTTACGGTCTGCGCATTCTGCTGGGCGTGGCCGAGGCGGGCTTCTTTCCGGGCATCATCTTCCTGCTCACGTTGTGGTTTCCCGCCGCGTATCGCGGCCGCGTGGTCGGCTACTTCATGGCGGCCATCCCGCTGTCCACGGTGATCGGCGGCCCGATTTCCGGTGCGTTGCTGTCGATGGACGGCTTCGCCGGACTGGCCGGCTGGCAATGGGTCTATCTGATCGAGGCGGCGCCCGCGCTGGTGCTCGCGTTCGCGGTGCTCTACTACCTGACCGACAAACCCGCCGACGCCAACTGGCTCGCCGCCGACGAACGCGAGTGGCTGGTCGCGCGCCAGAAGCGGGAGCGCGAGCATCGCGAAGCAGTGCATGCGTTCAGCGTGAAAGAGGCCCTTTTCAATCCTCGCGTGCTCGCGGTCGCGCTCGTCTATTTCGGTGCGAACGCAACCAACTACGGGCTGAGCTTTTTTCTGCCGCAGATCGTCAAAGCCTTCGGGCTCACCAATCTGCAAACGGGCTTCGTGACGTCGCTGCCGTACATCGTCGGCGTGATCAGCATGGTGTTCTGGGGACGGCATTCGGACCGCAAGCTCGAACGCAAACGCCATGTGGCGCTCGCGCTGCTGGTGGCGGCGGGCGGCATCGCCGCGGCCGCCGGGCTCGACAATCCGGTGCAGAAGATGATTGCGCTGTCGATCGCCGGATTCGGCATTTTCGGCTGCCTGCCGGTGATCTGGACCTTGCCCGCCTCGTTCCTGTCGGGCGCGGCGGCGGCGGGCGGCATTGCCGCAATCAACTCGCTCGGCAATCTGGCGGGCTTCTTCGGACCGTACGCGATGGGCTGGATCAAGGACAGCACCGGCGGCTTCGGCGCCGGTCTGCTGTGTCTGTCGGGCGCGGGACTCGTCGGGGTCGCCGCCGTCCTGCTATTGCATCACGACGCTTCGCTCGAAGCGTCGTCCGGATCTACGGATCCGGAGATGCCGGACGGGACCCGGACCCAGGCGGCGCGGCCGTAAGCGCGTTTGCTCCCGCCGTGGCCGCGAGCGGACGCGCCGTGGCGCACCAGTGAGCGCCGCGGACGCTTCCGCCCGTCAGGGCGTGCCGCTGCCGTTCGCCGACGTTGCCGGCAACGCATTGGCCGGGCTGCCGGCGTCCGGCGGCACTACGTCGTCCGGGGTGGGCGTCGGCGCCGAGGCCGGCTCGCCGCCGCCGCGCGCTTCACCGTCGACCGCCCCGCTCGCGGCCACCGGCGCGGAGCCCGGCGCCTGAAGCAACGGTGGTTGCGGCAAGGCGCGCGGCTGCGCCGCAGCGGCGGACGCCGACGGCTCGGCAGGAGCCGCGGCCGGCGCGCGCCGCGTCGTCCCGCGCGGCGCAACTGGCGCCTCCGGCTTGGCCGGCGACGCGGCGAACAGATTCTGGAACCACGTACGCAACCGGCCCGAACGCTCGGCGAACCAGCCGGGTTCCTGGTCGGTCGCAAATTTGACCCGGGTATCGATCAGCCGCGAGCGCTGCGCGCGCTGGAAGAAATCGCCGACGATCGGCAGCGCGCTGTGCGCCCCCTGCCCCCAGTAGTCGCTGCGCAAGGTCACGCGGCTGTCGTTGAAGCCCACCCACGCGCCCGCCACGAGTTGCGGGTGAATCAGGATGAACCAGCCGTCCGCATTGCCCTGGGTCGTCCCCGTCTTGCCCGCGACATCGCCGCGCACGCCGAAGCGGCTGCGAATGCTCGAGCCCGTGCCGCGATTCACCACGTCGCGCATCACGTCGATAAGCACCCGGTCGACATCGGCGGACAATTCCTGTCTGGGCGGCACCGGCGCGAATTCGGCCAGCACCTCGCCCTTGCGGTTCTCGATACGCGTCGCCATCACCGGCTCCACGTAGCCGCCCAGATTGGCGATCGTGCCGTAGGCCGAGACCATTTCCTTCAGCGTGACAGGGCTCGTGCCGAGCGCCAGCGACGGCACCGGCTCCAGTTCGCTGTCGCGCACGCCCATTGCGCGGGCAAGGCGCGCGACCTTGTTCGGCCCGACCGTCTCCATCAGCTGCGCGGTAATCCGGTTGCGCGAATACGCGAGGCCGTCGCGCAGGCTGATCTTGCGCTCGCTCGGCTCGTCCTCGTCGCTCGGCCGCCAGACTTCGCCGCCCGCCAGCGGGATTTCCACCGGCTTGTCCACGAAGGTGTCGGTGGGCTTCGCGCCCGCCTCGAAGGCCGCGGCGTAGACGAACGGCTTGAAGGTCGAGCCCGGCTGGCGCCGCGCCTGCTGGACGTGGTCGAACGGGTCCTGGCTGAAGTCGCGGCTGCCCACCCATGCCCTGATCTGGCCGTTGCGCGGGTCCATCGCGAGAAAGTCCGCCTGCACGCGCGTCTTGGACTCGCAGAGCGACTTCACCAGATCGCGCTCGGAAGAGACGCGCTTGAGCGCGTCGTCATCGCTCAAGCCCGCGTCTTTGGCGGCGCGGTAGTCGGGCGTCTCGCGCAGGAATGTCTGCAGCAGGTCGCGGCCGTTCGAACAGCCCGCGCGGGTGCCCCACGCCGAGTTGGCGATGCCCTGCAACTGGTTGCCCTGCAAGGTGACCGCCTGGGTCGCCATGGTCTGCAAACGTGAATCGATGGTGGTGCGCACCACCAGCCCGTCGGCGTACATGTTGTAGTCGTTGCGATCCGCCCATGACGCGAGCCACTTGCGCAACTGCTGCGCGAAGTGCGGCGCGGGTCCGGGCGGCTCGGTCTGGCGCTCGAAGTCGATGCGCAACGGCCGGCGGCTGAGCGTCGCGTAGGCCGCGGGCGTCAGCTTGCCGTACTTGACCATCTGCCCGAGCACCGTATTGCGCCGCTGCAACGCGCGTTCTGGGTTGATCACCGGGTTGTAGTAGCTATTGCCCTTGAGCATGCCGGTAAGCGTGGCGCTTTCCAGCACGCTCAGATCGGAGGCCGATTTGTCGAAATAGGTGCGGGCCGCCATCTCGATGCCGTACGCGTTATAGAGGAACGGCACCGTGTTCAGGTAGGTCTCGAGAATCTCGTCCTTGGTGTAGAGCGCCTCGATCTTGAAGGCCGTGATCGCCTCCTTGAGCTTGCGCGTGAGCGTCGGCGCACGGCCGATTTCGTCCGGATAGAGATTGCGGGCGAGCTGCTGGGTGATGGTCGAGCCGCCCTGCCGGTCGCCGGAAAACGTATGCAGCGCGGCCGAGCCCGTGCGCCGCCAGTCGAGGCCCCAGTGCTGGTAGAAGCGGTGATCTTCGGTGGCGATCAGCGCATTCACGACATTCGGCGAGATGTCCCTGAGCTTGACCCACTCGCGGTTCGAGGGCTTGAATTCCGCCAGCAGCTTGCCGTCCGCCGACAGAATCTGCGCCGGCTGCTCGACCTTGGCCTTGCGGATGTCGCCGATGCCCGGCGTGAACGGAATCAGGATCAGCACATACAGCACGAACAGCAGCGGAGTCGCCGCGCAAGCCTTCAGCACGCCGCGCCGGGTAGGATGGCGCAGGTGCCACAGGGCTTGGGCGATCAGGGGGTTCGCCAGAGTCAGCCCTTTTTCAAGGGTCTCCAGAAATGAGGGGATCAGGCGCTTCACGCTAGCTTCGAGTCGGCTTGGAAAGGCGCAATCCTACCAAGATGCGCGGCGCGGGCCGATTTTTGTCGCGCCGGCGCGTCGTGGGCGCGTCGCCAGCCGCCAAACCGGCGCGGCCTGCCCGCAACAATCGAGGCCCACTATAATGTCGCCAATTCCGACAAGAGGTGCTTCATGATCATCAAACCGCGCGTGCGTGGCTTCATCTGCGTTTCCACCCATCCGACCGGCTGCGAGGCCAACGTCAAGGAACAGATCGAGTACGTCAAGGCACGCGGCCCCATCGCCAACGGCCCGAAGAAGGTGCTCGTGATCGGCGCATCCACGGGCTATGGCCTTGCCGCCCGCATCAGCGCGGCATTCGGCTCCGACGCCGCCACCCTCGGCGTGTTCTTCGAGCGCGCCGGCAGCGAAACCAAGGCGGGCACCGCCGGCTGGTACAACACCGCGGCCTTCGAGAAATTCGCCACGGAACAAGGCCTGTACGCGACGAGCATCAACGGCGACGCCTTCTCCGACGAAGTCAAGCAGCGCACCATCGAGATCATCAAGCGCGATCTCGGTCAGGTCGACCTGGTCGTCTACAGTCTCGCCGCGCCCAAGCGCACGCATCCGAAGAGCGGCGAAGTGTTCAGCTCGACGCTCAAACCGGTCGGCCGTGCCGTGAATCTGCGCGGCATCGACACGGACAAGGAAGTCATCAAGGAAACCGTGCTCGAACCGGCCACCCAGGAAGAAATCGACCACACCGTCGCGGTGATGGGCGGTGAAGACTGGCAAATGTGGATCGACGCCCTGCTCGAAGCCGGCGTGCTCGCCGACGGCGCGAAGACCACCGCCTTCACCTATCTCGGCGAAAAGATCACGCACGACATCTACTGGAACGGCTCGATCGGCGCGGCCAAGAAAGACCTCGACCAGAAGGTGCTCGGCATTCGCGGGAAGCTGGCGGCCAAGGGCGGCGATGCGCGCGTTGCCGTGCTCAAGGCGGTCGTCACCCAGGCGAGCTCCGCGATCCCGATGATGCCGCTGTATCTGTCGCTGCTCTTCAAGGTCATGAAGGAAAAAGGCACGCACGAAGGCTGCATCGAACAGGTCTACGGCCTGTACAAGGACAGCCTGTACGGCGCCGCGCCGCATCAGGACGACGAAGGCCGTCTGCGCGCGGACTACAAGGAACTCGATCCCGAAGTGCAGGACCGCGTGCAGGCGCTCTGGAATCAGGTGACCAACGACAATATTTACGCACTCACCGATTTCGCCGGCTACAAGACGGATTTCCTGCGCCTGTTCGGCTTCGAGATCGCGGGCGTGGATTATGAAGCCGACGTTAATCCGGACGTGCAGATTCCGAAGCTCGTTCAGGTTTGAAGCTCGGGTTTGAAGCTCGCTCGGGTTTGAGTGCCGGCTTAACTTCAGGCTTAACTTCGGGCTTAACTTCGGGTTAGACAGGCGGCGGGGCCCAGGATGCCCCACCCGAACCACGCCGCCCGGTCGATCTCAGCAGGGAAACGCGCCCTGCAGCGAACGGAGTATCGCGAGGCCGATCGGAAAGTCGTCCGAAATGCTCGGGTGGTTGTTGAAGAACTCGTCGAGCAACGGGTAGACGTTCTGGTTGCCGATGGAGAGATTTTGCGGCGGGCAGAAAAGCGGCGGACGCTTCTTCGAGACCTGGTCGCCGTTCGCCCAGCCGAACGCGTTGATCGTGCCGGTGATGTACGCCGCGTAGACCGAGTTGTTATCGGCATGCGCCCATTTTTTGTACTGGGCGGCCGTCATCTCGGCGCTCGCGTTCAGAGTGAAACACGCTGTCAATAACGCCAGCGCAACTTTCGATACCCGCATCGTGGAGCCTTCAATCGGTGTCGCAAAAGCGGCCATTGTAGGCGACTCCGGGCGCGCCGCGCAGAAGCGCTCGCGCAGGCAGGAATCCGTAAGCATTCGCACACGGTGTTTGTAAGCGGCACGGGTGCACGCAAGCGTCTTTGGAGGGCGTGCGGCGTTACGGTGTGCCGTTGCGGCAATAGGTTCGGTAACCTTCGCGCGCGGCGAGACGCGCCATATACGCCGCGACCGCGGGTAAATCGCCATGCCGCAACGGCGTTTCCAGCCAGCGGTTGATGGACAGCGCGATCGGAATGTCCGCGAGCGAAAACGCGTCTCCCGCGATAAACGCGCCGGTTTTTTCCAGTTGACCTTCGATGACGGCCATCTGCCTCGCCCAGTTTTCACAGGACAGATCGATCTGCCGCGCGTCCTGGTGGGCCGGAGAATGCCTGACGAGCGCCATGAAGGCATAGCTCCAGGCGCGGTTCAGTTCGCTCGCCTGCCAGTCGATCCATTGATCGCAGCGGGCGCGCTCGCGGGAATCGACCGGATACAACGACTCGCCGTGAAAGCGGCCGGCCAGATAGCGGATGATCGAGTTCGACTCCCACAACACGAAGTCGCCGTCCTTGATGACGGGGACCATCGCGTTGGGATTAAGCGCGACAAACTCCGGCGCACCGGTCGAGCGAAATCCCGAGCCCCAGTCCTCCTGTTCGAATGGAAGCGCGAGCTCCGCACAGGTCCACAAGACTTTGCGGACGTTGATGGACGAGGTCTTGCCGAGGATCTGCAGCATGGGTTCGAAGTGTAACGACGGTTCGCCGGAACGGACAGGCACGGTTTGCGTCGCGGGCACCGGGCCAGCCCGTTCAGTGCGACGCGACGAAGATCGAGCCTGGCGCGGGCGGCGGAATGGCGAAGGTTCTGCGCATCCGCCCGGCCTCCTCAACCGGCGTGCGGCCGAACAGCCGCTTGAACTCGCGGCTGAACTGCGAAGCGCTCTCGTAGCCTACCTGCACGCACGCTGACGCCGCCGTCACCTCGTTTCTCACCATCAGAAGGCGCGCCTGGTGAAGCCGCGTCGACTTCAGATATTGCATCGGCGAGGTGCGTGTCACCGCCTTGAAGTGCGAGTGCAACGTGGGCACGCTCATGTTCGCTTCCAGCGCGAGTTGCCCGACGTCGAGCGGTTCGCGATAACACGCGTGAATCTTGCGGATCACCCTGGCGATCCTGGCGAACTGGCCTTGTGCGGTTAGCGCTGCGCGCATCGATCCGCCCTGCTCGCCGGTCAGCACGTGGAAGTAGATTTCGCGCACCAGCGCCGGCCCCAGCAACTCCGCCTCCAGCGGCACGCTCATCGCTTCCAGAAAGCGCAGCACCGTGGCGCTCAGCTTGGCATCGAGCGGCGTCGACATCATGCCGCGCGGCTCGGCCGGCACGCCCGCGTCGCGCTCGTCGAGTTGCAGCATCAGATCGGCGGCGACCTTGAAGTCGAGGCGGAAATAGATCGCGAGCAAAGGCTTGGCCGCGCTCGCTTCGGTTTCCATCGAGAACGGCACCGGCACCGAGACGGCCAGATAGTGCTGCGCGTCGTAGACGTAGACCGTGTCGCCGAGAAAACCCCGTTTGCGTCCCTGGCACACGATCACCAAGCCCGGGTCATACAGCACGGGCGTGCGGCTGAGCGGCCGGTTGGAGCGCAAAAAACGCACGTCGGGCAAGACGGTGAGGTTGTAGCCCTCCACCGGCGCGAGATTTTCGAGCAAGGCCACCATGCGTTGCCGCGCGCCCGAATCACCGTGCTTGAGATTCATTCTGGTCCCTGTGAGCGTGGCGGATCAGATTGCAATGTGCCACCGTCGCGCCCGAAAATCCATCCGCTCATAGGAATAGGCAATCACCGCAGACGAACCGGCATTCGCGCCCGGCTGCGCCGCGCCTACCATTCCGTCCTGTGCAGGCTAGTGTCGAAGCCGTGCGCTTTCGTCCGAAGGCGCCGTGCGACGACCGACCCAATAAAGGAGTGGATCACCATGAGCAAAACGTTTCTGATCACCGGCGTCAGTTCCGGCTTCGGCCAGGCATTCGCGCAGGCGGCGCTCGACGCGGGCCATACCGTCGTCGGCACGGTGCGCAATGAAGCCGCGCGCAGCGCGTTCGAGGCGCTAGCCGCCGAACGGGCCCACGCCATCGTGCTCGACGTGACGCAATTCAATGCCATCGCGCCCGCCGTCGCGGCGATCACGCAAACCGCCGGGCCGATCGACGTGCTCGTCAACAACGCCGGCTACGGGCACGAAGGCACGCTGGAAGAGTCGCCACTCGACGATCTGCGCCGGCAATTCGACGTCAACGTGTTCGGCGCGGTGGCGATGATCAAGGCCGTGCTGCCCGCCATGCGCGAGCGCCGCTCGGGACACGTCATCAACATCACGTCGATGGGCGGCTTCATCACGATGCCCGGCATTGCGTACTATTGCGGCAGCAAGTTCGCGCTCGAAGGCATCACCGAAACGCTGGCGAAGGAAGTGGCAGGCTTCGGCATCAAGGTGACCGCGGTCGCGCCCGGCTCGTTTCGTACCGATTGGGCCGGCCGCTCGATGGTTCGCGCAGGCCGCAGCATCTCCGACTACGACGCCCTCTTCGACCCGATCCGCGAAGCGCGCGAAACGAAGAGCGGCAAGCAGGCCGGCGACCCGCGCAAAGCCGCTCAGGCGCTGCTCGCGATCGTCGCCGCGAACAATCCGCCGGTGCATCTGCTGCTCGGCAACGACGCGTTCGATCTGGTGAAAACGAAACTGGCCGCACTGGGCGCGGAGATCGACGCGTGGGAAGCGCTGTCGCGTTCGACCGACTTCGCATGAAGCCATGATGCCCGTGCGTGAGCGAGAATGAGCGAACCGGAACGGTTCAACTCAGGACGCGAGGCAGACGGCAACGCCGGCAACCGGTCCGGCCATCACGCACAACAGGGGTATCAGACGATGTCGAAGAAGGATTGGGAAGCGAAGCAGTACGTGTTGTTCGAAAACGAGCGCACTCGTCCGGTCAGGGATCTGCTGGCGGCCGTGCCGGCAACGGACGTGAAGACCGCGGTGGACATTGGCTGCGGACCCGGCAATTCGACTGAAACGCTCGCCGCTCGCCTGCCGGGCGCGGCGGTCAGCGGCATGGACAGTTCGCCCGACATGATCGAGGCGGCCCGCAAACGCCTGCCGCAATTCCAGTTCGACGTGAGCGACATTTCCACGTGGGACGCGCCGGGACCATACGATCTGATCCTCGCCAACGCGGTGCTGCAATGGGTGCCGGACCATGAGCGGCTGTTTCCGGCGCTCGTGGCGAAGCTCGCGCCGGGCGGCAGCCTCGCCGTGCAGATGCCGGACAATCTGGACGAACCCGCGCACCGCCTGCTGCGCGAAATCGCTGCGGACGGCCCGTGGGCGCCCACGCTCAAGGGACTCGAGCGCACCGTGCGGTACGGCGCCGGCTGGTACTACGCGTTGCTCGAGCCGCTGTGCGCGCGTGTCGACGTATGGCGCACCGTCTACCACCACCCGCTTGCGGGCGGCGCGGACGCGGTGGTCGAATGGTTCAAGGGCAGCGCGCTGCGGCCGTTCCTCGCCGAACTCGACGACGCCGGGCAAACCGCCTTCCTGCAGCGATACCGGGACGCGATCGCCGCAGCTTATCCTGCGCTCGCCGACGGCACGGTGCTGCTGCCGTTTCCGCGGCTGTTCATCGTTGCCACCCGCTAGCTCCGCAGGGCCGCGAGCGGCGGCCTGTGGTGCCGGCGCGCCAGGGTACGTCAGGAATTGCCGCGCTTGAATTGTGCGTGATATTGTTCAATGAAAGCGGAGGACGGCGGCTCGCCGTCCTCACCGGAACGCAATTTACAGCAGCGAGCGTCGCCATGAGTGATGTACGCCATCATCTGAGTCCACGTGACCGTTTGGAGCTGTTGTGCTGGCTCACATGCGGAAGTCTTGGCGCTTATTACCTGAATGAGGATTGGCCCGACGCGGCGTTTCATGTGCAGGCCGCGCATAAATGGCTCGACCGCCGCGCGCGCGAGGCCGACTGGTTGAGTGTTGCGAAGCTCTCCGCTACCGCGGTTGAGATTGCGCGGCGGCATGCGCAGTTTATCGAGGCCGATTGGGCCAGAGATGCGGTCGAGGAGATTCTGGATACGGATGAACTCGATCCTCAAGCCAGGCTTGTGCGGCAGGTGATTGCGGATTGCCAGAGTGCTTTGGCGGATAAGCGGCTGGCGGATTAGTGCTCGATCGCGGGTATATCGGTAACGCGCTGGTCACTGCACTCACCGCACTCCCTGCGAGGCGGGATTTCGTTCTGTTTTTTGCATATCGGTGGGCGCCGGTCCACTAGCATTCGGGCCCGCAGGAGGTCAAAGGGAGAAAACCCCGCCTGCTCAAGCCTGCCCCTGTTCGTGGACCAGCCAAACCATTCGATCACACCGCGGAGCGGCGCGCTAGGGTTGTGTCGAAATTTGACGAATCTGCCGTTCTCTCGTCAGAACAGAACCGCTATACCCTCTCTTATTTCAGATTCCGGTCCGGAATCTGAATATCGAATCAGTATTCGAAAGCGCCATTGCTCGCGCCTTTCCGTCGACTCGTATCTCTCCATAATGCAAATCGCATAGCAAAAATCAAGACCACCTCGACGACCTGATCTTTCGCGATAGTTTTGCAGATGTTTCTGAAACCCTGAAACTGGGCGCTTCTTTCATGATTGCAACACGCGCTAAAAAAGCGCCCGAGCGGTGAACGACTGTTGCGTCAGCGACGCCCTCAGATCCGAATTCTGCACAGCCTCGGAAATGGAAATGAACATGAAATTAAATCCTCTCCACATTACGATTTGGGTTGCCACGGCTGCAGCAGCTTTTTTATTGGGCGGCTATTTAACCAATATCCACGTCAATGCAAGGGGTGCTGACAATAGCCGCCCGGTCATCCGTGGCAATGAAAATTCAGATTATAATAATTACGTTGCCCTGCGAATTAATCCTTACGACGAATCGGCTCCCATTTACAGTGAATTCAACGACTATCGAAAATGGTTGTTAAATAACAAGGATATAAAGGCTGTAAATGACGCAGCAGATCCAATGGGTTTGATGATGTTATCTGGTCAACTGGCGGCGAAAGGAATGCCCCGTTTGCCAACGGACTTACTTGAGCAACGATTTTCATCTGTTAAGAAGATATTGCCGTCGCTGGACAACCATATCTGCGCCACGTTAATAAAGGGAAACTTTGATGCTACGGAGTTTGCGGCGCAGTCGGTTCCGAAAATGAACTCATTTAATTCAGAAGAAGCGAAAGCATGGTTTTCTGTTGGTAGAGCCGCGATCGAGGCGCAACTACATCGGTCACCGATCATCGTCCTTTCCACTGAAGACGCAACGCGAGGTATTGTCAAGATAGCCAAATCAATGTATGCGCCACAATCCAAGGAATTTATTGCAAGTTTGACGGGACTGAAGACGGCGTCTGATGAGGAAGCCTGCGCGACGGTGCGAATCCTTTACTCGCGAGGTAACTCTTTACCCGAACCCTATCGCGGGTATATCGCAAGAATGTTGCTCACCGGGGATGATGGAAATGAAAAAATTTAACAATTAATTTCAGGAAAATTCAATGACACCTCCCATTTGTCATTTTTATCTCCGCCATGTTGTGGCCTTGCTTGTCGCTACCGTCGCCGCGTTTTCTCTTGGATGCCTTTTCACCACAAACTATCATGCCAAGACGCCGGCCAGCGAAAACAAGAATATCTACCGCCGAACTGGCGAAGCCGATGTCGATGAATCCGCCGCGTCAGACAATCCGTATTCGCCGTCCTCACCCATGCGCCGTGAATATGATGAATTTCGAAAATGGGTATGGGAGAATAAAAAAATAGTCGCGCTCAGTCCTTCAGGAAATCCGCAAGATCTATTAGACCTTTCAGGCACACTGGAAGCCAAGGGGGTGTCTAAAATATCAACAGAACTGCTGGAGCAACGCCTTTCATCGGTAAATAAGATAATAGCGTCTCTGGATGCTCATACATGCAGTACGCTCATAAGAGGAGGGTTCAACCTCTCGGAGTTCACGATCCAGGCCTTTCCGGTAATGAACTCGTTCGATGAAGGCGAAGCGAAAGCCTGGATCCAGGTTAACAAGGCTGCCATCGAAGCACAACTAGCCGGCTCACCAAATATCGTGTTATCGACCGAGGACGCAACGCTAGCCATTATAAAAATAGCAAGACTATCGAATGCATCCCAATCGAAAATATATTTTAGTGGGCTCGCCGGTTTGAAGACGGCGAGCGACGAGGATGCATGCGCGACGGCCCGCACGCTTTATTCAAAAGGAAATGCGCTGCCGGAGCCTTATCGGGGACACATAGCGAGACTGCTCCTTACGGGGCGCAATGGGAATGAAAAAATTTATCAGTCAGAGTAATGACAATATTTCCCATATAAATCTTGATTACTTTCCACGGATTGACCCGGCAAATCAGGACTATCTAATAATTCGCTCCTTTTTTGTTATTCGATTACCTCGACCGGGTAATTAATGCGGGCATACCGACGGCCGGCACTATGTAGACAGCGACGGGAGTCGACGTGATGTCATGGAAAAGATTGGGCAACCGTTGTCCGACTCAATCTGCGGTGTAGGCGCTCCGCGCCCTTGCGTGCGTGTGCGCATCGCCTGATAAGCACTGACAATTCCTGGCTCTATTGCAGATGTTTCTGATAGACGGCCGTGCGGCATTTTCTGGATCATCTCTGCACACACCCAAAAAACGCGCTCGAACGATAAATTAGGGGCTTGCTCAATCCTCCGAAAGGCGCGCAGCGAGTGATCGGACTACAAAATGAAATCAGCGACGAAATTCCTATTCGGTACTGCAGTAGTCATCTGTACCACGGCGGTATTTTTTCGTGGTTCGCATCCGGCGCCAGAGAATGCTGTAGAAAAGACACCGGTCGCCTCTGCCACGACGAATTCTTTTTCGACATCATCGGCCGCGTATCGCGAGACGGTGAACTTCAATCAATGGCTTGCGCAAAACAAGAAACTTGAGAGTGCCCGCAATTCCACGAGTCCTGCGGACCAAATCAATCTAGTCGGTCGGCTGGGCGCGGAAGGAATGGCTCGGCTTCCAACCGCTGTACTTGAGGCGTACATGCCGTTAATGAAGAAAATACTGGATGGATTGAACGACAAGGAATGCAGCGACTTCGTAACAGGAAGAATGTCAATAACTGACTTCAGTTCTCGTACATTCCCGCTCCTTGAGTCGCTAACCGATGCTGAGAGGAAGGCATTTTTTTCTATTACCAAGTCGGCGATCAATGCTCGACTCGACAATCTGCCGTTTGTCCCCGTGTCACAGGAAAACGCCAAAGAGGCGCTCCTCAAGGTCGCGGCATCGCTTCCAGCAGATGAGTCGAAGGCATTTTTGCATAACCTGATCAATTTAAGGACTGCAAGCAATACAGATACATGTGCGACCGTGCGGACGATGTTCTCCAAAGGAGTACTGCTGCCTGAGCCGTTTCGAGGAAACCTGGCTAGATTAATTCTCTCTGGAAAAGACGGGCGTGGAAATTTTTGAGCACGCCCAAGCAGCGCGGTCGAGCCACAATTAACCCTCCTCTCCATGCTACGCATCTAAAGACACGATAAGACACGAATGAAATTGACGACAAGATTCCTGCTCAGTGGCGTTGTGATTGTCTGTGCCGTGACGGTTTTTTTTCATGGCTGCCCTCTTGCGCCTAAGCGACACACTGAGAAAACGGAGCGGAGTGATTCTACGTTACGGACTATTCCGTTCTCGAAGTCATCGCCGGTCTATCAAGCGGCCAAAGAATATCGCGAGTGGCTGTCTGGAGATAAAAGCTTTGCAGAAAAAGCCGGTGGACTAAGTTTGGCTGATAAGTTTCTGCTCTCCAGCCGCTATATCGACAAAGGGGCGGCCCGCTTGCCAACTGCTCTTCTGGAGGAGCGTCTTTCGTCTGTTAGCAAGATATTGGCGTCATTGGATACTTACACCTGTGGCAGGTATTTGAAGGGGGAAATGCCCTACTCGGAGTTCGAAAACCGTATCTTTCCAGTGATGGAATCGTTCAGCGAAGCCGAATCTAAAGCATGGTTCACCGTCAATAGGGCTGCGATCGAGGCACAGTTGAATGGATCACCAATTATTGTTCTGTCAGCCGAAGACGCGAAGCGAACCATCCGAAAACTGCTGAGCTCGATGTATGAACCTCAATCAAAGGAGTTCCTTGCCGCGCTGGGTAGTCTAAAGACCGCCGATGACGATGATGCTTGCCGGACGGCCCGTGTTCTCTATGTCCAGGGAAATTCTCTACCAGAACCTTATCGTGGATACATGGCGAGAATGCTTTTGACAAGAGACGAAGGGCGTGAAGAACCTTGATGGTGGGCGGTACCTGAAATAAATTCGAAGGCGGTTTTAGCATAGCCTTTTCATTTGCAAAAACATAACGAAAATACTTTCTATGACCGAAACCAATTTAATTGCTAGTTATTTCGGGCCAATATCCGATTCGATATCAGGAATGGTCAGTATCGGCACAACCGCCGCGGGAGGAGGGAAAACCGATTTAGTGCAGGCGGCGGTATCCTATGGAGCGGTAATCATTTCCGGGCAATCGGTTATCACCGATAACAATTATCTCGGGAAGCTTAGTACGGTCATCGGCTCAGGCAACGCGGCGTATACGCTCATTAATAGCTTTCCAACACAGCTGCGGACGATGTCTACGTCCATAGACTATTACAACGAGGCAGTAGCGTCCGGCAACCAGGGAGCGATCAGTTCAGCGGGTCAAGCGCTAGTGCGCGACGTTGCGACTGTTATTAATACCATGGGAGCGACGATTGCGAGTGTCGCCGATGCGCTGGCTTCAGCAGGCATAGTCAGCTCGGCAGCCGCAGCTCCTGTGATAAGTCTCGGCCTGTCCGTCTCGGCTGCGGCAGGATTATTCGTACTGACCGCCACCAATGCGGTAGTGGACGCAGTGAAATCGGCTGCGGCCGAAATCGGCAGCCTGCTTGACGCTATCAACTCGCAGTCAGGCACGGCCGGCATGGGAGGGGCGGGAGGGTCGGGAGGATCAGGTGGATCTGGCGTCGGACATCCGGGAGGCTCTGACGCCTCCCCGCCCGAGTCGGGCGCAGGTGGCGGCGCCCTGGGCAAATACGACGGCCCTCCGTTGGACTCCACCAGCCCATTAGTTCTCGATCTGACTGGCTCAGGAATTAACCTGACACCACTCAATACAAGCGCTCCTTACTTCGATCTGAACAACGATGGTTTTGCCCGTCAGACCGGCTGGATTGGCGCGGGCATGGGACTGCTCTGCTTTGACCCGGACGACCGGGCCATCACAAATATTACCCAACTATTTGGCAACGAAACCACTGACGGCTTCGACATCCTGCGCAAGCTCGACGCCAATCACGACAACATCATCAATGCGTCCGATCCTGCCTTCGCAAGCCTGCGGGTGTGGATCGATACCAACGGGAACGCGACCTCTGATCCAGGCGAACTCTACACACTCGGCCAGCTTGGCATCGCCTCCATCAATCTGAACAACACGGTGGTCAGCGAAAGCATCGCGGGTAACAGGATCAGTTCCGTCAGCAGCTTTACGTTGACCGACGGCACCACTCACGAAATCGCCGACGCGTGGTTTACCAACAGCACGATGAACACCAGGCCAGTCACACCCGTCGAGGTGACGGCAACCGCGGCCACGCTCCCACAACTGGCAGGTGCGGGAACATTGCGGGACCTGCGTTCGGCCATGTCGCTCGACCCGGCCTTGCAGAGTCTGGTGCAGGCCTTCGTTGCACAACCCTCCGGTACATCGACCTCCAGTATCGAGGCAGCGGCACAGGCCATTCTCTTTCAGTGGGCGGGGGTAACTTCGCTCGCCCCCGCATCGCGGGGTGGCTCGATTGACGCGCGGCACCTTGGTTTCGTGGAACGGTACCTGGGCAAGTCGTTCAACTCAACCGGCGACGGCGTGAACCCCGGAATCCGGGCATCGAGCTACCTGGAGCAAAGCTGGAACGATCTGTTCGATGCGGCGCTCGCGCGCCTTGTTCTGCAATCGCCGCTGGCGGCCAGTGTCGCGCCTGAGTTCAGATATGACGCTTCCACTGATACGGTCCAGGCAACTGCGACATTTGCGCCAGCCCTCGGGGCGGCTCTCCAACGGCTCGGTACGCTCACTCCTGCGAACCTTGCTTCATGGGACCTGCTATTACGCGTCGCAGACGCAGCCCGATTCGACATGGGCATGTCCACGTCGTTATTCGAGAAATACGTTGCCGCTGCGACAAACGACACTATTGCCTCGGTTGCGAATGCCATCGCAGCCGGGCTGCAGATCAGTTTTGACAGTTCCGGGCGCATTCAGGAAACGGGCAGCACGATCTACCACGACTTCTACGCAGGCCCGGGAGTCAGCGTGCTGATCGGCAATCGCGCAGGCAACGACCCAAGCGGCACGCTGCCTGGGCATGACGTCTTCCACTACTCCGCTGGTGATGGTGTCGTGGAAATTCGTGAGAGTGATCCGAACTCCAGCAAGCCTGCCAATACCCTCCAGTTTGGTCCAGGAATTGATCCATCATCAATCAGGGCAAAGGTGCTTGCCAACGGTGACATGGTATTGACCGACGGCGTGGCAGGTGACCAGATCACATTGAAGGGTGAATTCCGCGACGCCGGCGCGGGTGTCCAGTTCGTACAATTTGCCGACGGCACGACTTGGACGAAATACCAACTGATCCAGGCTGCTGCGCTCTCTGGCACAGCGGGCAATGACAAGCTGTACGGGACCAGCAATGCAGAAGTGTTCGACGGCAAGGGCGGCAACGATTTCGTTCAGGGCGGCGGCGGAGGCGACACGTTCCTGTTTGATGCGGGCTACGGGAAACTCGAAATTTCTGAGGCAGACAACGGCAGCAATCCCTACAACGTACTCGCATTCGGGCCGGGCATCAGTGCCTCATCCGTCTCCGTGCGCACGAACAGCAACTCAGGCATTGTATTGACCGATGGTATCGCGGGCGACCAGATTACCCTTGACCTGGCCATGCTCCTTTATAACAACGGCGTGCAGGCAGTGCGCTTTGCCGACAACACGGTCTGGACACAGCAGCAACTGCTGCGCATGGCAACAACCGGTACGGCGGCAGACGACAAAATCTACGGAACCAACCATTCAGAAGTGTTCGACGGCAAGGGTGGTAACGACTATATCCAGAGCCAGGGCGGTGGCGACACGTTCATCTTCAACGCGGGCTACGGGAAGCTGGAAATATCGGAATATGACTCGGGTAAAACACCCAACAACGTGCTGCAATTGGGCGCGGGAATCAGCACGTCATCGGTTTCAGTGCGCACATCGGGCAAGAATCTGGTGCTCACGGACGGCATAGCGGGCGACCAGATCACGCTCGACTCTTTCATGTACGGCAGTTCCTACGGCGTGCAGCAAGTGCAGTTTGCCGACGGCACGACATGGAGCAGGCAGCAGTTGCTCCAGATGACACCCGCGCTCACTGCGACCCGCGCCGATACACAGGTGGACAACCTGATCGCGGGTATGGCGTCTTACGGCGTGGAACCCGCGGCCAGTTCGCAGACGCCCTACACGGTCCAGCAGCAGCCCCAGGTCATGCTCTCAGCAAACCTGCACTGACGCTCCTTTCCCCGCTGCCCACGCATCCGCGGCTTTCTGCCTCGCGGATGCGAATTCACCTGCATCCCTTGAACGCTCCCGAACTCAAACAGCCGGTGCATGATCCAGCGCTCGCATGTCTCGTCATCATCGCGCGGTTTCATGGCGTGGCCGCTGACGCTGCGCAGTTGAGCCATGCCGCCGCCCGCAACGGTGAACCCTTCGACAATGACGCGCTGATACTGGGTGCCCGCTCAATCGGCCTGAAGGCTACCCAGGCGCCCCTACGAATCGACCGTCTCGACCGGACACCTTTACCGGCGCTTGCCTTCGACAGGGACGGCAGGCACTTCATCATCGCACGATGCGACGGCAAAACTGTCTTCATTCTTGAGGCCGACGCTCCCGCTCCGACAGTGGTGTCGTTCGACGCGCTCACGGTCCGCACTACCGGGAAAATGTTGCTATTCGCGTCCCGTTCCTCGCTTGCCGGTGAACTTGCGCGCTTCGATTTTTCCTGGTTCATTCCAGCGATCATCAAGTACAGACGACTTCTGCTGGAAGTGCTCGCCGTGTCGCTGGTGCTGCAGATTTTCGGGCTCGTTTCGCCACTGATGTTCCAGGTAGTGATGGACAAGGTTCTCGTGAACCGTGCCTACAACACGCTTGCCGTTGTAGGCGTCGCGCTTTTCGTAAGTTCGACCTTCGAAGTGCTGCTCACGGGCCTGCGCAATTTCACTTTCTCGCACACGACCAACCGGATCGACGTTGAGTTGGGCGCACGCCTGTTCCGTCATCTGCTGGCGTTGCCCTTGCCGTATTTCGCGGCCCGACGCGTGGGCGATACGGTGGCCCGCGTGCGTGAACTGGAGACTATCCGCAACTTCCTGACCGGGCAGGCGCTGACCGCTGTCATTGACCTGGTATTTTCGTTTGTGTTTCTCGGGGTGATGTGTCTCTACAGCGTACGGCTCACGTTGATCGTCGTGGCGTCGTTGCCGCTCTATGCCTGCGTTTCCGCCGCACTGGTGCCTGCCCTGCGCCGCCGTCTGAACGAGAAATTCGCGCGCGGTGCGGACAACCAGTCGTTTCTGGTCGAGACTGTTTCCAGTATCGAAACGGTCAAGGCAATGGCCGTCGAGCCGCAGTTCATCAGGAGATGGGAAACGCAGCTCGCCGCTTATGTCGCATCGGGGTTCCGGGTGACGGCGCTCGGCAACGTGGGGCAGCAGCTTATCCAGTTCACCGGCAAGCTGGTCACGCTCGCAACGTTGCTGCTGGGCGCGAAGCTGGTCATCGATGGGCGGCTGACCGTGGGCCAACTGATTGCGTTCAACATGATGTCGCAGCATGTCGCCTCGCCCGTCCTGCGTCTCGCACAACTCTGGCAGGATTTCCAGCAGATCGGCATTTCAATGGGTCGCCTGGGCGACATTCTCAATACGCGCAACGAACTGGCGCAGAGCCGCCAGGCGCTCCCTGCGCTGGTTGGCAATATCCGCTTCGAGAACGTCCGTTTCCGCTACCGGCCCGACGGCCCACCCGTTCTCGATGACCTGTCGCTCGACGTGCGCGCCGGCGAGGTGGTCGGCATTGTCGGCCGCTCCGGTTCCGGCAAAAGCACGCTCACCAAACTGCTGCAACGGCTTTACCTGCCCGAACAGGGCACCGTGCGAATCGACGGCATCGACCTTGCGCTCGCCGAGCCTGCATGGCTGCGCCGACAGGTTGGCGTGGTGCTTCAGGAAAACGTCCTCTTTAACCGTTCTATCCGCGAGAATATCGCGCTGACCGATCCGGGCGCACCACTTGAACTTGTGATGCGCGCGGCAACACTGGCCGGCGCGCATGAATTCATCTGCGAGCTACCGCAGGCGTACGACACGCAAGTCGAAGAGCACGGCGGCAACCTGTCGGGCGGCCAGCGCCAGCGCCTCGCGATTGCGCGGGCGTTGCTCACCAATCCGCGCATTCTGATTTTAGACGAGGCAACCAGTGCGCTCGACTTCGAAACCGAGCGCGTCATCCAGAACAATATGCGTGCCATCTGTGCGGGGCGAACCGTCATTATTATCGCTCACCGCCTGAGTGCGGTAAGACACGCGGACCAGATCATCGCAATGGACAAGGGGCGGATTGTGGAGCGTGGCGCGCACGACGCTTTGCTCGCGCACGGCGGCTATTACGCCCACCTCCTCTCTCTGCAAAACAGTTGATGATGCGAGTCCATCTTGAGGCAATCGCCGATCTGATACGTCGATACTCGGCCGTGTGGCGGGCCGGGTGGTCGATCCGCGGCCAGCTGGATGCGCCGGAAAAGCTCGGATACGAACTGGCTTTTCAGCCTGCCCACCTCGAACTGGTCGAAACGCCCGTTCATCCTGCGCCTCGTTGGGCAATGCGCATTCTGGTGATCCTCGCCATGTTGATCCTGCTGATCGGTATCGTTGGCCGACTCGATATCGTCGTGACGGCAAAAGGCAAACTCGTTCCCAACGAGCGCGTCAAGATCATCCAGCCGGCAATTACCGGCGTTGTGCGGCAGATTCTGGTTCGTGATGGGCAACGCGTGAATGCGCAACAGGCATTACTGGTTCTCGACGCGACACAGGCAGCGGCTGATGCAGACAAGGCCCGCTCGTCGCGGATCGATGCAGCCCTCGCGTCCGCCCGCGCCACGGCACTATTCGATGCAGTCAAAACGGGACGTGTCCCGGCGCTGCGTACGGTGGATGGTGCATCGTCAGAGCAACAATCTCAGGCACAGCATTTCGCCGAAGGACTGTACAGGGAGTACGCGGACAAACTCATGGCGTCGCAAGCCGAACTTCTCAAGCGGGAAGCCGAACTCGCGACGACCCGCCAGGAAGTGGCGAAGTTGCGCGCAACCGCACCGCTGGCACGTCGTGAGGCCAATGACTACCGATACCTTGCGCGCGACCAGTACGTCGCGCAACACGACTATCTGGGCAAGGAACAGTCCGCATTGGAACAGGAACACGAACTCGCCGCGCAGCAGAGCCGTGCACGCGAACTGGCTGCGGCGATAGTCCAACAGCGGGCGGCGATCGGACAGACGACCTCGCAATTCGCGCGTGAACAGCTCGATGTACTCGACAAGGCCCGGCAGCAGTTTGCGCAGTACAGCGCCGACGAAACCAAGGCCGTGACGCGACAGAGCTTGATGACGCTCTACGCGCCGGTTTCCGGCACCGTCGAGCAGCTTGCTGCGCACACGCCCGGCGGAGTCGTGACGACGGCACAATCGATCATGGAAATCGTGCCGGACGACGCGGTGGAAGTCGAAGCAAGCATCGAAAACAAGGACGTGGGATTCGTGAATGTCGGGCAGGATGCCATCGTCAAGATTGAGGCCTTCCCTTATACCCGCTACGGCTACCTGACCGGTAAGGTCACGTCGGTATCGAACGACGCAGCGCAGAACCGGGACCGGAAACTGGGCCTGACTTTCACAGCACACATTCGCTTGCCGACCAACCAGATCCAGGTTGATGACAAACCGGTCAGACTCACGCCTGGCATGGAAATCACGGCAGAAATAAGGACCGGGCACCGCAGTGTGGCGGCGTATTTTCTTGACCCGCTGATGCAGACGGCCGGTAAGAGTCTGCATGAACGTTAAATTCACGAGCGGCGCGAGCCGCCGCTACATTCACGCGCTGCGGGCGTTGATATGGCTATCGGTTCTGGGTGTCGCGCCGGGTACCGTGAAGGCCATCGATGTTTTTCGCACCGACACCTTGGTTCCGCGCACACCTGCGAGTACATTCGCAAACGACGCCGCCTATCCCTGCCAGTTCGGCCAACTGGAGATGCCGCTCCATCTGGCCGAAGCGGTGAATCGTGCCCTGTGTGAAAACCCGGCAACGCGGGAAGCCTGGGCGAATGTGAAGGTGCAGGCCGCGGCGGTCGGTGTGGCGAAGTCGGCCTATCTTCCGACCCTGACAGCGAACTTGCAGGACGTGCGCGATCACACGGCGACAAACGTGAGTGGTTATCCCCGCCTGAGTTCGGCAAATCGCTCGACGGCATATTCCGGCTCGATCTCCGCGAACTGGGTGCTGTACGACTTCGGGGGCAGGAAAGCCGCGCTCGCCAACTCGCAGGCTCTGCTCGCAGCCGCGCGGGCCAACCAGGACGCAACCTTGCAGACGGTCTTCGCCACTGTCGCGACAGACTACTACGCAGCACAGGCGGCAGCCGGCAAGCTGGCCCTGGCAGAAGACGCGGAAAGTATCGCCTATGACAGCTTTACTGCCGCGTCGGCACGCGTGGCCCACGGCGTCGCGGCGATTTCCGACCAGTTGCAAGCCCAGACTTCCTACGCACAGGCAACGTTTAACCGTGCAAAAGCCGAAGGCGATTTGCAGACCGCGTTGGGCACGCTTGCCTCAGACATGTTTCTGGCGCCGGATCAGCCTGTCACCATGCCGGCGGCCGACGATGGCGTGGTGCCGGACCAGGACGCCACGGCATCGATCTCCAGCCTGATTGAAGAAGCTCAAAGCATCCACCCTGCTATTGCGGCCGCCAGAGCGAAGCTCGACGCGGCGATTGCCGATGAACAACGGACGCGCGCCGAAGGGCTGCCGAATCTGAGTCTGATTGCGAAATACAGCCAGAATAACCAGCCCGCCAGTCTGGGGCTCGGACAGCCTGAATTCGCCGCAACCGGGCGCGACGGGTATATCGGCGTGCAGTTGCAGATTCCATTGTTCGAAGGGTTGAGCCGCACGTACAAAGTACGTGCGGCTCAAGCCCAGGCGGAAGTGCAGGCGGATTCGCTCGACGAAGCACGACGGCAGATCGCGCTCGACGTGTGGAAGAGCTATCAGGCGTTGCAGACGAACATAAAGAGCGTGAGCAACACCGCTACCTTAAAACAGATTGCACAGCGTTCTTTTGAAGTTGCAAAGCGCCGCTATGCGGTGGGCGTGGGGAGCATTCTGGAATTGCTGAACGCACAGAAGGCGCTTTCCGAGGCCAGACAGCAACGCATCCAGGCGCTGACCGACTGGCGCGTGGCACGGCTCCGACTGGCCGCGAAGATTGGGCGTCTGAATGCCGGCGATTTGCCCACGGAACACAGTCCGACGCACTAGTCAGGTCTGCCGCGGCTGCATGGTTGCTTGGCTGTACGCCGGCCGATTCGCTCACCCGAGCATCCCACAAAAGCCCGATGCGAGCGTCTGAAGATTTCGCCCTACTTCTCCTCCCCCTCGCGACTCTTGAACAGCCGCGCGCTCGACAGAATAGCAAGCGCGATCGCCACGCTGAGAATCGCCGTAGCTTCACGCCCCAACCCCGCCGCCACGCCGACGCCCGCGCTCAACCACAAGCTCGCCGCCGTAGTCAGACCGCGCACCTCGCGCTCCGCACTGAGCTTGATGATCGCGCCCGCGCCGAGAAAACCGACTCCGGACACGAGGCCTTGCAGCACCCGGCTCATATTGTCCTGCGAGAAACCCGCCTGCAGCGGCACGACCACGAACAAGGCCGCACCGACCGACACCATCATGTGCGTGCGCATGCCGGCGTCGCGCCGCGACAGCTCGCGCTCGAAACCGAGTATGCCGCCAAGTATCAACGCGAGCCCGAGGCGCATCAGCACCTCGGTGACGTCGGCCACGCTGCCGAGATCGGAAAATTCCGCCCGGGCGGTTGTCCACACCACGTGCCACCAGTCATTCATTACATTTACCTGACGCCTCGGAAAACGCCAAGCATACGACAATACTGCCGCACTGCGTGTGTCATCCCGCCGACGTCTTCTTCACGAACGCGCTCACCACGGCCTCCAGCTCTTTCGTGATCGTCGTCATCACGCCGGCCACCACGGCAAACTCCCGCCCGGTCACCTGCGCGCGGCTCGCCACGATCTGCCCGTTAAACGAGACGATGTGCGCTTCCTTCGCGATCGCCTTGATCCGCTCGATCAGTTGCTGTTGTTCTTTCTTCTGCAGGCGCGCGATACGCCGGCTTTCCTGCTCGTAGACGGCCGTGACGCCATGCAGATGCGCGAGCAACGGATCGACGCAAACGACCAGCGCCTTGAGCGCCTCGTCCGCGCGCGGCGACGCGCGTCCGATCGCCTCTAACGCAGCCGAAGCCAGCGCGATAAAGTCGGCGATCTTCGCGGCCACTTTCTCACTGCCATGAAATGCTTCGCGCAGCGCCGTTGAAAATAGTCCGGGCAAGCCGTCGCGACCTTGCGTCAGCGCCGTATGGCTGTCGGCAAACGCGTTCAAGGTGTCGCGCGCGACCGCCAGCGCGCCGTCGAATTGCTGGAATGCGAGCATCGCTTTCAACACGATGCGCTGCGAGAGCATCCGTTGACGCCCCGCGATATTGATCAACGAGCTCATCACCTCGCTGGAGACTTCCGTGTCGGACGTGTGTGCGTGAACCCGTTCTGTCGTGATGCTCATGTCGACTTCTAATGATTATGGCCGGCCCCGTCGCGCGGCCCGGCCACCGCGTCGATGATGCGAAGGCCGGGTCGAAAGCGTGACTGCGTTACTCCGTTGCGTGCGCGTGCATCACACCGGAGTGCATCGACCACGCCATCCACGGACGGCGCAGCGCGACGATCGCGACGAACGCACAAGCCGCCAGCGCGCCGAACGTCGCAAAGCCCATCTGATAACTGCCCGTGCTTTCCTTGGCGATCCCCATCACGACCGGCAGGTAGAATCCGCCTATGCCGCCCGCCGCGCCGACAATGCCCGACATCAGACCCGTGCGGCCGGCCCAGCGATGCGGCACCAGTTGGAAGGTCGCGCCGTTGCCGAGACCGAAGGCCACGTACAGGCACAGCAACAGCGTAATGCCACCCGCCATGGAAGGCATGGCCGCGGCGAACACGAAGTCGCACAGCGAGATGATCGCGAGCAGGAAGGTCAGCGCGCGCACGCCGGACACCTTGTCGGCGATCAGGCCGCCGAGCGGGCGCACCATCGCGCCGGTGGCGGCGAGCAGCGCCATGAAGAGACCCGCGTCGATCTTCGAAAGCTGATAAAGGTTGGTCAGAAGCAGCGAAACATACGAGGACATGCCGACGAAACCGCCGAACGTAATGCTGTACACCAGCATGATCGCCCACGTGTCACGCTCTGCCAGCACCGCGCGATAGCGCTTGGGCAGCACCGCGATGGCCAGCAATGCGCCGATCACCGGCAACAGCAGCACACCGGTCTTGCCCGAGCCGAACATGCCGGCTTCGACCAGCAGCACCAGCACGATCAGTCCGGCCAGCGTCACCGCGAAACTGCCGAATGCGCGCAGCGCGCTGCCCGATTTCACGCCGGAATCATTGGCCCAGAAATAGAGCGTGATCGCCGCGATGGCGAGCAACGGCAGTGCGCCGCCGGCCGCCATCTGCCAGCCGTAGTGCGTGGCCAGTTGCGGGAACAGGAAACCGTCGAGCACCGCACCGATATTGCCGGCGGCGGCGAGGCCCAACACGAGGCCCTGCACCTTCGGCGGATAGTTGCTGCCGGCCATCGGCAGCGCCACGGCGAAGCTCGCGCCGCCGACGCCGAGAAACACGCCGAGCACAAGCAGCATCGTGTACGACGGCACCGACGGCATCAACGGCAGCACGATGGTCGGCACCGCCGACAACAGCACGCCCATCAGCGCAATGCGCTTGCCGTGCGCGGACTGATACAGGTTACCGAGCGTGACCCGCAGAATCGCGGCCGACAGCACCGGCACCGCGACCAGCAGACCTTGTTGCGCGGGCGTCATCGCGATGCTCTTGCTGATGAACGGCGCGAGCGGCCCATACAGGACCCAGACGGTAAAGCCAGTGTCGAAATAGAGGAAACACGCCACCAGCGCGCGCCAGTCCCCACTCTTTAGGGAGCTCATCACATTTTTCATCAGATATCCTCACAAAACTGATTTTTCGACTATCCGGCGGATTGCGCCACGCGCCACGCACCGGAATGATCACGATGTTGATAACCGGGATGAACATGCAACCTCCATGCCATGCGGCTCCGTCTTTTGAAGCTTCACTGCGTACTCTTTGAAACCTTGAAACGGCGAGCGCATTCGCCGCTCTGAAAACCGTGCCGCCATCAATAAACGTCGCGTGCGTAGCGTTTTTCCTGCGCGAGACGGCTCACATATTCGAGCGCCTTTTCGTCGCTCATGCCGCCATGCCGCGCCACCACTTCCTTGAGCGCCGCATCGACATCCTTCGCCATCCGGTTGGCGTCGCCGCATACGTAGAAATGCGCACCTTCTTCGAGCCATGCCCACAATTGCGCACCCTGTTCGCGCATGCGGTCCTGCACGTAGACCTTTTCCGCCTGATCGCGTGAGAAGGCGACATCGAGCCGGGTCAGCACGCCGCTGTCGCGCATCGATTCGAGTTCGTCGCGATAGTAGAAATCGGAGGCGGCGTGCTGCTCGCCGAAGAACAACCAGTTTCGCCCCCTGTCGCCGCGTGCACGCCGCTCGTGCAGAAAGCCGCGAAACGGTGCAACGCCGGTGCCGGGACCGACCATGATCATCGGCGTGTCTGAACTGTGAGGAGGACGAAAGTGTGCGGACTTCTGCACGAACACGGGCACATTGACGTCGCCTGCGCGGTCGGCGAGAAAAGTCGATGAGACGCCCTTGCGATGACGGCGGCCATTGCTGTAGCGCACCGCGGCAACGGTCAGATGAACCTCGCCGGCATGCGCTTTCGGGCTCGACGCGATCGAATACAAACGCGGTTGTAAACGCTTGAGCATGCCGGTCAGTTCGCTTGCCGTGAGGCGCACTGGAAACTCGTGCAGCACGTCCGCGATCTGCTGGCCCCACAACCACTGTTTGAGGTCGGCCTTGCGTTCCGGCGCCAGCAGATCGCGCAGCGCGCCGTTGTTGCTGCGTGTGGCGACGAACGCGAGCAGATCCGGATTCGGTCGCGCGATTTCGTAATGCTTGCCGAGCGCATCGACCAGACGCATCTCGCCCGCGCCCGCCACGTTCACCGCCGCGTCGGCGCTCAAACCGCTCAGGTCGATCAATTCGTCGACCAGTTCGGGACAGTTGCTCGGCCACACGCCGAGCGCGTCGCCTGCTTCGTATTCGAGACCCGAGTCGCCCGTGTGCAGCGAGAAGTAGCGCGTGTCTTTCGCCGCGCCCTGCTTGTTCAGACGCAGATTGCTGACGAGCCGCGATGCGGCCGGCCGCGTCTTGCTCGGCACGGTGCCCGGCACCACCGCGTTGACCATGCCGCCCGGCGGTACGGCGTACAGAGCGGCATCCTCTTCCTTGATGCGCACGATGATGCGCTCGAGCCACGCATCCGCGCTTTCCTGATACTCGCTATCGCAATCGACGCGCTCCATTAACCGCAGCGCGCCTTGTTCGGCCAGCCGCTCATCGAGCCGGCGGCCGTGGCCGCAAAACTGATCGTAGTTGCGATCGCCGAGCGCGAGCACCGCGAAGCGCACGCCATCGAGCCGAGCCGCGCCCTCGCCGTTCAATTGCGTCCAGAAGCTTTGGGCGTTGTCGGGCGGATCGCCGTCGCCGAACGTGCTGGTCATCAATAAAACGTATTGCGCTTTGGCAAGGGTCGCGGCCGGGTAGTCCGCCATGCACGACGTGCGGATTTCGAAGCCCGACTCCATCAAACGCGTGGCATAGGCTTCGGTGAGCGACTCGGTGTTACCGGTTTGCGAGGCCCACAGCAAGGTGACCTTGGGCCGCGCGCGCACGATCCGCACGCCGGACGCGTGCGATGCCTCCGCATGCGGCGCCGCCGTCGAAGGCGCGGGAAGCGCCGCGCTGCGGCTGTAGAGACCGGCTAGCAAGCCGTCCACGTAAAGGCGGCTGGTCGTATCGAACGGCGCGTTGCCTGGCAGAACCGGCGCGCTGTCGATTCCTCGCGCTGCTTCCGCCGATCGCAGGCCGCTGACGAAGCCGGAGAGGTAGGCGCGCTGCTGTTCGGTGAACGAGGGCGCGGGTGTCGCCGGCAACTGCAACAGGCTGGTGAGTGCATTGATACGGGGCATATCCAGATCCTCGGCGCTGGCCGATACGGTGTTCCGCGGCACCACGTTCGCGGCGACTGCAACGGAGGCATCGTCATCGTTCAGAAACGGTTCCACGCGCTCGGCCGTCACCGGACTTAGCGCAACTGCGCAGAACTTCAGTTCGGGCTGCTGGGACACCGGGTCGACGGCATCGCTCGTGACGGCGTTGATGCAAAGGTCGTCGCCGAACACATCGTTCCAATGCATCGGCGCGAAGCAGTTGCCCGCGCTCACACGTTCGGTCACGACGGCCGGCAACACCGCGCGGCCACGGCGCGAACGGATCTCCACCGGATCTTTTTCCTTGATGCCGAGCGTGGCGGCATCTTCGGGATGAATCTCGACGAACGGACCCGGGTTCAGTTTGTTGAGCATCGCGACCTTGCCGGTCTTCGTCATGGTGTGCCATTGATGCTGCAAGCGGCCCGTATTCAGCACGATCGGAAATTCCCGGTCCGGCGTTTCGGCCGGCGCCGCGTACGCGCGCGCAAAGAACTTCGCCTTGCCGCTCGCGCTCGGAAAGACGAGCCGCGCACGGCTGCCGTCCGGCTGTTCCTTGAGTGCCTGGCTCACGCCGTCGTTGAGGTAGCGAACCGGATTGCGCTCGGCGCAATCGTCCGATGCAAGCGGCCATTGCAAAGTCGTTTCCTTCAAACGGCGATGGCTCGCGCCGCGCAGGTCGTAGCCGGTTTGCGGATTCGACGCGCGGGTGATCTCCGCGAACACTTCCTCGGCGCTCGTATAGCTGAAGGCCTCGGCGAAGCCCATCTCGCAGGCGATGCGCGCGATGATCTGCCAGTCCGGCAGAGCGGCGCCCGGCGGCTCGATGCCCTTTTGCATCAGCGTGAGATTGCGCTCGGAGTTGATCATCACCCCTTCGGCTTCGGCCCACAGCGCGCCGGGCAGTAGCACGTCGGCGTAACGGTTGGTCTCGGTATCGAGGAAGGCATCCTGTGCGATCACGAGTTGCGCCGCGCGCAATCCATCGATCGCGTTCTGACGATTCGCCACGCTCGCGACCGGGTTTGTACAGATGATCCAGCACGCCTTGATCTCGCCCGCCGCCATGCGCGTGAACATATCGATCGTGCCGCTGCCGACCGCGGGCTTGAGCGTGCCCTTCGGAATGCGCCACAGGTCTTCGATAAACGCGCGGTCTTCTTCGACGAGCACCGAGCGCTGGCCCGGCAAGCCCGGACCCATGTAACCCATTTCCCGGCCGCCCATCGCATTGGGCTGGCCGGTCAGCGAAAACGGGCCGCTGCCGCGGCGGCAAATCTTGCCCGTCGCCAGATGCAGGTTGCAGATCGCGTTGGTGTGCCATGTGCCGTGCGTGCTCTGATTCAGGCCCATGGTCCAGCAGCTGACCCACTCCTTCGCGGTGCCGATCATCTGCGCGGCGGCACGGATATTCTCGACGGCGAGGCCGGTGATTTGCGCCACCTTCTCCGGCGTGTAGTCGGCGAGAAAGGCAGGCATCGCGTCCCAGCCCTCAGTGGCGTCCGCGATGAAAGCGGCATCCGTGTGGCCGTTTTCGTGCAGCAGATGCAGCAGGCCGTTGAGCAACGCGAGATCGGTGCCCGGCTTGATCTGCATGAACAGATCGGCCTTCTCCCCCGTCGTATTGCGGCGCGGATCGACGACGATCAGTTTGGCGCCCGCCTTCACGCGATCCATCATGCGCAGGAACAGAATCGGGTGACAGTCGGCCATATTCGCGCCGATCACGAAGAACAGGTCGGCATGATCGATGTCTTCGTACGATCCCGGCGGGCCGTCCGCGCCGAGCGAGAGCTTGTAGCCGCTGCCCGCGCTCGCCATGCACAGCCGCGAATTCGATTCGATGTTGTTGGTGCCGACGAAGCCTTTGGCGAGCTTGTTGACGAGGTACTGCGCCTCGATCGACATCTGACCGGAAACGTAAAACGACAGCGCGTCCGGCCCATGTTCATCGAGCA
This sequence comes from Paraburkholderia aromaticivorans, assembly GCF_002278075.1. NCBI lineage: Bacteria > Pseudomonadati > Pseudomonadota > Betaproteobacteria > Burkholderiales > Burkholderiaceae > Paraburkholderia > Paraburkholderia aromaticivorans. The sequence goes on from NZ_CP022989.1 coordinate 3,318,988, forward strand.
GGCCGCGCAAACGCGCCGCCGTAGTGCTGATCGCTTGAGCCATGGGCAACGGCGCCGGATCCTGGCCGCGCGCATGGCGCACGAACGCGCCTTCCAGCCGTCCTGACTTGCGCAACGCGACGTGCGCCGACTGGCCCTTCGTGCACAGCCGCCCAAAGTTGGCCGGATGCTCCTTGTCGCCGGAAATTTTCACGACCTGGCCGTCCTCGACGTGCAGCACCATGCCGCAGCCAACGCCGCAGTAAGGACACACGGTTTTTACGCTAGTGGAAGACATGGCGGCCAGGGTCGTTCGAAAAGGTTTTAGACAATCGGCAATTCAAACGGCGACCCACACCTGGCCGTTTTCCACGCGCGCGGCGAACGCGCCGACGGAATGCGCCGGTGTTTCGAGGCACTCGCCGGTACGCAGGTCGAAATGGTGCTTGTAGATCGGCGAGGCGACCACGATGCGTTCGCCGAGGCTGCCGATCAGCCCACGCGAAAGCACCGCTGCCTGCGAGCCCGGATCGAAGTTTTCGATCGCGTACACGACGGCGTCCGCATCACCGTTGTTCACGTGAAAAACCGCGACCTGCTCGCCGTTCACGAGCGCGCAAACGCCCGTGTTGGGCACGATGTCGTCGAGCGGGCAAACCGGTGTCCAGGCGCGTGGCAGGCGATCGTTGTTCATGACGGTAGTCCTCGGTGAATAGGCAAATCAATCAGACGGTTTCGACGACAACGGGAATTTCGGCCAGCTTCGAGCGCCGCTCGGCGGGCGTGGCCGGCCGGATCTGGCCGCGTTCCTCGACGAACGCGATGTTGCTGTCGGACTCGCCGCTGTTGACGAAATGACGGAAGCGCTTGCGCGTTTCGGAATCGGTGACGGCCTTTTTCCATTCGCACTCGTAGGTGTCGACCACGTGCTGCATCTCCGACTCGAGTTCGCCGGCTACGCCGAGACGATCGTTGACGACCACGTCGATCAGATAGTCGAGGCCGCCTTCGAGGTTGTCGCGCCACACGCTGGTGCGTTGCAGACGGTCGGCGGTGCGCACGTAGAACATCAGGAACCGGTCGATATAGCGCACCAGCGTCTCCTTATCGAGGTCCGATGCGAGCAGTTCGGCGTGGCGCGGTTTCATGCCGCCATTGCCGCACACGTAGAGATTCCAGCCCTTCTCGGTCGCAATGATGCCGACGTCCTTGCCCTGCGCTTCCGCGCACTCGCGGGTGCAGCCCGACACGCCGAACTTGATCTTGTGCGGCGTGCGCAGTCCCTTGTAGCGGTTCTCGATCTCGACCGCGAGGCCCACCGAATCGCCGACGCCATAACGGCACCACGTCGAGCCGACGCACGACTTCACGGTGCGCAGCGACTTGCCGTAGGCATGGCCGGATTCAAAGCCGGCGGCGATCAGTTCTTCCCAGATCAGCGGCAATTGCTCGACGCGCGCGCCGAACAGATCGACGCGCTGACCGCCGGTGATCTTCGTATAGAGGCCGTATTTCTTCGCGACCTGGCCGACTGCGATCAAGCCGTCGGGCGTCACTTCGCCGCCCGCCATGCGCGGCACGACCGAATACGTGCCGTCGCGCTGAATGTTGGCGAGGTAGTAATCGTTGGTGTCCTGCAGCGACGCGTGCTCCTTCTTCAGCACGAACTCGTTCCAGCACGAGGCGAGGATGCTCGCCACCAGGGGCTTGCAGATATCGCAGCCGAGACCGTGACCATGCTTTGCGAGCAGTTCGCCGAAGCTGCGCACGCCTTCCACCCGCACGATGTGATACAGCTCCTGGCGCGAATACGAAAAGTGTTCGCAAACGTGATTGTTGACCGCGAGCCCTTGCTTCTTCATCTCGGCTTTCATCACCTGCGTGACGAGCGGCACGCAACCGCCGCACGAGGTGCCGGCGCTGGTCGCGCATTTGAGCGCGCCGATATCGGTCGCCCCCGCGCACACCGCGGCGCATAGCTCGCCCTTCGAAACGTTGTTGCACGAGCAGATCTGCGCGCCGGCGGGCAGCGCCTCGACGCCGAGCGCGGGCTTCGCGCTGCCGTCCGCCTGCGGCAGGATCAGGAACTCAGGCGACGCCGGCAGCTCGATGCGGTTGAGCATCATCTGCAGCAGCGTGCCGTATTCGCCGGCGTCGCCGACCATTACGCCGCCCAGCAAGTATTTGCCGCACTCGGATACCACCAGTTTCTTGTAAACCTGCTTGCGTTCGTCGCTGAACTGATAGGCGCGGCTGCCAGGCGTATTGCCGTGCGCGTCGCCGATGCTCGCCACGTCCACGCCCATCAGCTTGAGCTTGGTGCTCATGTCGGCGCCGGCGAATTCGGCCGAGCCGCCGTGCAACTGTTTCGCCACCGCACGGGCCATTTCATAACCGGGCGCCACGAGGCCGAACAGCTGGCCGTTCCACAGCGCGCATTCGCCGATCGCATAAATGTGCGGATCGCTGGTGCGGCAGGCATTGTCGATCACGATGCCGCCGCGCGGGCCGAGCGTCAGACCGCTTGCGCGCGCCAGATCGTCGCGCGGACGGATACCCGCCGAGAACACGATCATGTCGGTGTCGAGGTGGCTGCCGTCCGCGAATTGCATGCGGTGCGTGCCCGCTTCGCCATCCACGATCGCCGTGGTGTTCTTCTGCGTATGCACCGTCACGCCCAGTTCCTCGATCTTGGTGCGCAGCACGCGGCCGCCGCCGTCGTCCACCTGCACGGCCATCAAACGCGGCGCGAATTCGACCACATGCGTTTGCAGGCCCATGTCGCGCAGCGCCTTCGCGCATTCGAGACCGAGCAGTCCGCCGCCGACCACCGTGCCCGTCTTCGAGCGCGCGCCGCATTCCCGCATTGCCTCGAGGTCGTCGATGGTTCGGTACACGAAGCAATCGGCGCGTTCGCGGCCTTGCACGGGCGGCACGAACGGATAGGAGCCGGTGGCGAAAACCAGCTTGTCATACGGCAGCGTTTCGCCCGTCGATACCGTCACGGTGCGTGCATCGCGATCGATCGACACCGCCTTCGCATTCAGCCTCAGCAGCACGTTCTGGCGTTCGAAGAACCCCGGCTCGACCAGCGACAGATCGTCCGCCGACTTGCCCGCGAAAAACTCCGACAGATGCACGCGATCGTAGGCCGGCCGCGATTCCTCGCTCAGCACCGTGATGTCCAGACCGTGCGCGGCGTCTTGTGCGAGGCACTCGACCAGTTTGTGGCCGACCATCCCGTGACCGATAACGATGATTTTCATGACCGCGGTTTCCTCAATGTGCTGGGTTGCGAGCGCCGTCGTGCGGCATGGGGCGAAAGCGATTCCGGAAATAAAAACGGCGTCCCGCGAACCCAGTCGATGACTGAATTCGGGGGACGCCGTTGTCCTGACCTGTCCTGCGGCGAGTACTTTGTGTTGCACCCGCAGCGGATCCACGTTGATCCGATGGGACCGCTTTACGCAAGGCCCGTGCCAATCGTGCGGAGCGCCACGGAAGACGCGGTGGCGCGGGGCTTTGAGCCGAATCGCACACGCGTGCGGCAAACCCGGCGCGCGATACGTTTCGATGCACCGAAGCACACGCATGGTGCGTCGCAGCACTGCGGGCGTGCGAAGTGCGGGCACCCGAGCGGTGCGCCGACAAGCGTTTTCGCGGCGGCTGGAGCGACGTGGCAAGGGATCGAGCGTGCCACGCCGACGTATGGCCTGATCTTTGCATGACCGGGTCGCGTCGTCGTGGCAACGCAGCCACCATGGCAGGCAGTACGAACGAATACCGGACGAACCACAACGCTGTGTTTCCGTCCACGCGAAGATAGATAGCAGCACACACCCGATAGCAAACGGACAACGGCGTCCCCTCGTGACCATCGCGAGCGGACGCCGTTTTTTTTGGCCGCGACGATTCAGCTACGGTCAGCCGACAAACAAGCGAAGGACACCGCGATGAACACGAACACCGGCAAGGTCACCTTATTGAGCGCAGGCCCGGGCGACCTGGATCTGCTCACGCTGAAAGCCGCCAAAGCGCTGGCGGCCGCCGACGTCGTGCTGCTGGACGACCTCGCGAATCCCGAGATCGTGACGCTGGCGCCGCAGGCACGCGTGATTCGCGTCGGCAAGCGCGGCGGCTGCCGGTCGACGCCGCAAGCGTTCATCGAACGCCTGATGCGGCGCTACGCGCTCAAGGGCTTGCACGTGGTGCGGGTCAAAGGCGGTGAAGCGCTGCTGTTCGGACGCGCCGGCGAAGAGCTCGCTGCATTGCGCGGCGCCGATATTCCGGTGGAGATCGTCAACGGCATCTCGTCGGGGTTCGCCGCCGCCGCGGGGCTCGGCATTTCGCTCACGCATCGCCGCCATTGCCACGGCGTGAGCTTCGTCACCGCCCATACCGAGGATCACGGCGAGCCGGACTGGGCAGCGTTGGCGGCGACCCGCACCACGTTAGCGATCTATATGGGGATGAAGCGCATTGAGAGCATCGCGGCCGCTCTGCTCGCGAGTCTGCCGGCCGATACGCCCGCCGCCGTCGTGCAATGGGCCGGGGGCAGTCACGAGCGACGCCTCGCGAGCCGCCTCGATCGCCTCGCCGTGGATGCGGCGAGCGCGGGCTTCGGCAGCCCGGCGGTGATTCTGGTGGGCAGCGCGATTGGCGAGGGCGTCGAGCGCGCATGGGCAGGTGACGAAGCATCGCACGCTGGAACAGCGCCCGTGCAGCGCGATGCGCGGATCGCGCGGGAGGCGATTGCACAGGCCGCGTAAAACGGCTCACCCGCAGAGATTACCGAAACAACCGTCGTCGGAAAGAATGGTCCGTACGGCAAGTCGGTTGCGCGAGTTGTAGTTTCGGCCCGGGCGAGATCCGCCATGAACAGGGGCTTTGGGGGGAATCGTCGCTATCCGCGCGCAATCCGCACTTTCCCGAGCATGCGATCTATCAGGACTTCAAATTGCTCACTATCAGGAATAGACGGAACACACGCACACCACCCTGAGGAAATTCGGATGGGCCATCAACGAGCCACACGCCTTCTGATCGCCGACGACGACGCGAATCTGCTGGCTGCCTACGTACTCTTTTTCACCGCGCACGGTTTCGACATACGGACCGCATGCAACGGCCTCGACGCGCTGGCCCAATACTGCGCCTGGCATCCGGAGGCCGCTTTGCTGGACGTCGAAATGCCGCGCCTGGACGGGCGCGCGGTGGCGCGGCGGATCCGCTACGTGGACGATGTGCCCGCGCCCATGCTGGTCGCGGTCACCGGGCTCGAGCGCGCTGAAGAAAGGCGCGAGTCGCTGCGTTCGGGCTTCAATCATCATTTCGTCAAACCCGTGCCGATGCCTGTGATTCTCGCGGCGCTGACCGGACGAGTCCGGCATTAGCGCGCCACTTGGGGCCTGCACCTCGCTTTCACCCGAGGTGCCCCGCGGCAGTCATGACCGGCCTTTCACCGGCATTCCCGCCGATCGACAGCCTCAGTCGCCGAAGCCCAACTCCGCCTCCACCGACTGCCCCACTCGCAGCCACTGCCCGGCCCCGCTCGCGACGAGCGCGTTGTTGCCGAACGTTATCGCCCCGTTTCGCTGCGGATTCGCGCGGTAAACACTCATCGTGTCGGTGGGCTCGTTCGGCCAGACCGGATCGGGCGCGCCTTTCGCCTGGTCGATGGTGGGCATCGGGCAGCGCGAACACGGCTTGACCAGTTGCAGCTGCACGTTCTTCCCGCCCGCGTCCCCGTCCACGCTCAGCGTCTCGACATAATCTTCTTCGTACGCATCGAGTCCCGTGACAACGACATTGGGCCGGAACCGGTTGATCGGAATCGCCGGCGCGCCCTTGCCGTTCAGGCGCGTATTCAGATCGTCGAGCGACGCCTGGCCGATCACCAGCAGCGGAAAACCATCGGCGAAATGCGTGGTGGCGCCGCCCACGCGATCCGTATAGTCCGGATCGACAGTGCGCTCGCGCTCGGGATCGAAGCGCAGCAGGCGCGCGGGGACACCGAGAAACGTCGTGAACCATGTGGCACTGGCCGCGCCCGTGTCGAGTCCGTAGGCCACATCGCGCCAGACCTGGGTCTGCACTGCGGACGGCGCGTCGAGTCGCGCGCTGTCCAATGGCGTGCGCAATTCGCTCATGCCCGGCGCGCGGATCACGAGATCCTCGGCGCCGATCTCGACCGTGATCAGCGCCATGCGCGGGTACGCGCGTTGCGTGAGCATGGCGCCGGCCGCGTCGGTGACCATCCAGCAGCGGTCGTATTCGAGGCCGGTGGCGAGCAGGCGCGCCTCATGCAGCGCAATGCCCGCGCAGGATTTGATCGGATAGACAAAAAGCTCGCTGATGGTCGCCATGGCGTGGGGGCACGGGGGGAGCGTGCGAATCGTTGTGTTTAATTGCTGATTGTAAAGCCCTCTACTCCCATCCTTCCAGCCGTAATGTCGCCCGTACGAGCCTTTGCTCTTCCTGCTCGATCTCGCGCAGGTTCGCGCACACGCTTTCGATGTGATCGGCCGCCGCCTTGCGCGCCTGCTCCGGCAGCTTGCCGGTGACGGCGTTATAGAGCCGCGCGTGCTGACGGTCGATCACGCGCTTTTGCGGCGCACGGTGATAGAGATTGTTCACCGAGGCGAACACCGAACTCAGCAGCAGGTCCGTGAGCGAGCTCAAGGTATGCACCAGCACGGGGTTATGCGACGCCTCGCAGATCGCGAGGTGAAACGCGTGGTCGAGCCGCGCGTGCGTGGAGGCACTCGTTTCGGTGCCGTGCGCGGCGATCATCTCTTCATAGCGGCGCGTGATCAGCACGAAGTCGGCGGGCGTGCCACGCAACGCCGCGAGTCGCGCGGACTCCGCTTCCAGCAGCGCGCGCACTTCGAACAGATCGTAAAGCGTGCGCGGCTGCGAACCGAGCAGATGCATCAACGGCGTGAGGGCCGGCTGCGCGGTGAGGCTCGCGACGAACGAGCCCCTGCCGTGCGCAGTCTCGATGATGCCGCGCGCCCGCAGGAGCTTGAGCCCTTCGCGCAGCGCCGTGCGCGAGACTCCGAGCTTGTCGGTGAGACGCCGCTCGGACGGCAGCGCCTGCCCCGTTTTCAGCACACCGTCGACGATCAGCCGCTCGATACGCTCCGCGACCACGTCCGCGACTTGCCTTGGGTTGTCCTGATCCGCTGTTTGCATCGCACGATTTCAACTGGTATGACCACTATGGGATGTTAGCACGTGCGGGGCGGATATGCCGGATACAAGCTTTACGCACCCGGTCTTCCAGCGCAAATAGCTTTGAGCGGCCACATCAAAAACTGGTACGACCACCTCCGCGCACCGTCGACAGCGGCGCGCATACCCGCAACAATCCCCTCGGCAACACGCCCGCGCGCCAGCGCCCGCGGGTATTCCAGGCGCTTCCGGCAGGTTCCGGCGAAGCGCGGCACGAGGAGACACCCATGACTTACCACTACGATGAACGCGTCGACGGTCCGCTCGCGACGCACGACAAAGCCGCCGTCGTCGCGCAATTGCAGGCGCTGATTCCCGATCTGCAACTGCTGCACGAACAGGAAGATCTGCGGCCGTTCGAATGCGACGGGCTCGCCGCCTATCGCGCGACGCCCATGCTGGTCGCGCTGCCCGACCAGGTCGAGCAGGTCGAGGCGCTGCTGAAATTCGCCGACGCGCACCAGATTCCGGTGGTCGCGCGCGGCGCCGGCACCGGTTTGTCGGGCGGCGCGCTGCCGTTGGACAAAGGCATTCTGCTGGTGATGGCGCGCTTTAACCGGATTCTCGAAGTCGATCCCGAGGCCTGCGTGGCCCGCGTTCAGCCCGGCGTGCGCAACCTGGCGATCTCGCAGGCCGCCGCGCCGCACGGTCTCTACTACGCGCCCGACCCGTCGTCGCAGATTGCCTGCTCGATCGGCGGCAATGTCGCGGAAAACGCGGGCGGCGTGCATTGCCTGAAGTACGGGCTGACCGTCAACAACATCCTCAAGCTCGAGATTCTCACCATCGAGGGCGAGCACATCACGCTCGGCTCCGACGCGCTCGACGCGCCGGGTTTCGACTTCCTCGCGCTCTTCACCGGCTCGGAAGGCATGCTCGGCATCGTCACCGAAGTCACGGTGAAGCTGCTCACCAAACCGCAAAGCGCGAAGGTGCTGCTCGCCAGTTTCGACGATGTCGAGAAAGCCGGCGCGGCGGTCGCGCAGATCATCGGCGCGGGCGTGATTCCGGGCGGCCTCGAAATGATGGACAACCTCGCGATCCGCGCGGCGGAAGACTTCATCCACGCGGGCTATCCGGTCGATGCCGCAGCGATCCTGCTGTGCGAAGTCGACGGCGTGGAGAGCGACGTGCACGAGGACGTGGCCTGCGTGGAAGCGCTGCTGCGCGCGGCCGGCGCCACCGACATCCGTGTCGCGAAAGACGAGGCCGAACGGCAGCGCTTCTGGGCCGGCCGCAAGAACGCGTTTCCCGCCGTGGGCCGCATCTCGCCCGACTACTACTGCATGGACGGCACGATTCCGCGCCGTGAATTGCCGCGCGTGCTCAAGGGCATCGAAGACCTGTCGACCCAATACGGCCTGCAAGTCGCCAACGTGTTTCATGCCGGCGACGGCAACATGCATCCGCTGATCCTGTTCGATGCGAACGCGCCCGGCGAAACCGAACGCGCCGAAGCGCTCGGCGCGCGCATTCTGGAACTGTGCGTGGCGGTGGGGGGCAGCATCACCGGCGAACACGGCGTGGGCCGCGAAAAAATCAACCAGATGTGCGCGCAGTTCAATAGCGACGAACTCAGCTTCTTCCACGCGCTGAAAGCCGCGTTCGACCCGCACGGCCTCCTCAACCCCGGCAAGAACGTGCCGACCCTGCACCGCTGCGCGGAATTCGGCTCGATGCATGTGCATCGCGGCGCGCTGCCCTTTCCCGAACTGGAGCGTTTCTGATGCGTATCGAACCCGTCTCCATGGACGATAGCGAACGGCTCGTCGCCGAAGTCTCGCAAGCGCTCGCGAGCCGCGCGCCGCTCAGGATTCGCGGCGGCGACAGCAAGGCGTTTCTCGGCCGTCCCGTGCCGGGCGCGGAGATCGACACGCGCTCGCATCGCGGCGTGGTGAGCTACGACCCGACCGAACTCGTCATCACCGCGCGCGCCGGCACGCCGCTCGCCGAACTCACCGCCACGCTGGAAGCCGCCGGACAGATGCTCCCGTGCGAGCCGCCCGGCTTTGGCGGCGCGGCCACCGTCGGCGGCATGGTCGCGGCCGGGCTGGCCGGTCCGCGCCGGCCGTGGTCCGGCTCGGTGCGCGACTTCGTGCTCGGCTGCCGCGTGATCACCGGTCAGGCGAAGCATCTGCGCTTCGGCGGTGAAGTGATGAAGAACGTGGCGGGCTACGACGTGTCGCGATTGCTCGCGGGCAGTTTCGGCTGCCTCGGTTTGATTACGGAAGTCTCGCTGAAGGTGCTGCCCAAACCGCGAGCGCTCAGCAGTCTCACGGTGGAGCTGGAAGCGGCCGAAGCGCTGCGCGAACTGTCCGCCTGGCGCCGCGCCGCGCTGCCGATCAGTGCGGCCTGCCATGTGGACGGCCGTCTGCATGTGCGCCTCGAAGGCGGCGTGGGGTCGGTGGCCTCGGCCGTGGACCGGATCGGCGGCGCCGAACTCGAGCCGCGCTTCTGGGACGATCTGCGCGAGCACCGGCTGGCGTTTTTCGACGATCCGCGGCCGCTCTGGCGTCTGTCATTGCCGAACGCGTCGCCGCTGACCGCGCTGCCCGGCGACACGCTGCTCGACTGGGCCGGCGCGCAACGCTGGTTGAAAAGCACGGCGCCGGCCGCGACGATCCGCCAGATCGCGCATGCCGCCGGCGGCCACGCAACCTGCTTCAGCCCCCAAACCGACACCGAACCGTTCACGCCGCTGCCCCCCGCGTTGCTGCGCTTTCATCAGCAACTGAAGCGGCAACTCGATCCGCGCGGCCTCTTCAACCCCGGCCGCCTGTATGCCGACCTCTGAACGCGGTCCTGCGAAGACCTGAAGGCGAATCCCATCATGCAAACCAATCTCAGCGATGCCGCCAAAACCCTGTCACGCGCGGACGAGGCCGAACAGATCCTGCGCGCCTGCGTGCACTGCGGCTTCTGCAACGCGACCTGTCCGACCTATCAATTGCTCGGCAACGAACTCGACGGCCCGCGCGGACGCATCTATCTGATCAAGCAGATGCTCGAGGGCGAGCCCGTCACGCAGAAAACCCAGTTGCACCTCGACCGGTGCCTAAGCTGCCGCAATTGTGAAACCACCTGCCCGTCCGGTGTCACCTATCACGCGCTGCTGGATATCGGCCGTGCCGAGTTGGAGCGGCGCATCGAGCGGCCCCTGTCCGAGCGCTTGCTGCGCGAGGGTTTGCGCCGCGCGATCCCGCATCCGGCGGTGTTCAACGCGCTCCTGAAGACCGGCCGCGCCATGCGGCCGTTTCTTCCGGCCGCGCTTGGACGTAAAATCCCCAGGCAAGGCGCGCGGGTCAACGCTGGGACCAAGCCGAGGCCGGCGCCGCGGCATCCGCGCAAAATGCTGATGCTGGAAGGCTGCGTGCAACCCGCGCTGTCACCGAACACCAACGCGGCCGCCGCGCGCGTGCTCGACCGGCTCGGCATCAGCATCGTGAATGCCCGCCAGGCCGGCTGTTGCGGCGCGACCGATTATCATCTGAATGCGCAGGAGGCAGGCCTCGCGCGGGCACGGCGTAATATCGACGCGTGGTGGCCCGCCATCGAGTCCGGCGCCGAAGCCATCGTGCAAACCGCGAGCGGCTGCGGCGCGTTCATCAAGGAATACGGGCATTTGCTGCGCGACGACCCTCGCTATGCGTCAAAAGCGCAGCGGGTCAGCGAGCTGGCGCGAGACCTCGTCGAGGTATTGGCTAACGAGCCGCTCGGTCAGCTGCAAGCAAGCTTGCCAGGGCAGACTCGGCAAAGAATCGCGTTTCACTGCCCATGTACGTTGCAGCATGCGCAGAAGCTGGGCGGCGCGGTCGAGTCGATCCTGCAGCAACTCGGCTTCGATCTCACGGCCGTGCCCGACGCCCATCTGTGTTGCGGATCGGCAGGCACGTATTCGATTACCCAGCCCGAGCTTGCGCAACGGTTACGCAACAACAGGCTCGACGCGCTGGAAAGCGGCAGGCCGGAGCTGATCGTCACGGCCAACATCGGTTGCCAGACGCATCTGGACGGCGCCGGGCGCACGCCGGTGCGTCATTGGATAGAACTTGTAGAAGCATCCTTACCATAAACGAATCAGGAAATTCATTATGCTGAGCAAACCTGTGTTGACTCTTGCCGAAACGACCCGCATTCTCGACGCCGCCCGCGCGGAAGCCGAGAAGAATCAGTGGGCCGTCGCCATCGTGGTGGTCGACGACGGCGGTCATCCGCTCGGAATGCTGCGTCTGGACGGCAGCGCGCCGGCCAGTTCGTACATCGCGACCGAAAAGGCCCGCACTTCGGCGATCGGCCGCCGTGAAACCAAGGTATACGAAGACATGATCAACAATGGCCGCACCGCATTTCTGAGCGCGCCGCTGCAAGGCACGCTGGAAGGCGGCGTGCCGGTGCTCGTCGACGGCCAGGTGGTCGGCGCGGTCGGCGTGTCGGGCGTCAAGTCGGATCAGGACGCGCAGATCGCCAAGGCCGGCATTCAGGCTATCGCCGCTTAAGGCCGTTCGCCGTTCCAAGCGGCGGCCATCGAAGAGAGAAGCTAAACCGTTGCACAACGCGGGCCGATGCCCCCTCATCGGCCCCATTCAGATAGATGGAGCAGTCGATGACTCAGATGAACCCGCGCGGCGGACTGCAAGTCGCCGCCAACCTCGACCAGTTCGTCGAAACCGAAGCCCTGCCCGGCATCGGAATCGACAGTGCCGCATTCTGGTCGGGTTTCGACGCCCTCGTGCACGAGCTGGCGCCCAAAAACCGTGTGCTGCTTGCCGAGCGCGACCGCCTGCAGACCGAACTGGACAACTGGCATCGCGCCAACCCGGGTCCGGTGCGCGATCTGCGCGCGTACCGCGCGTTTCTCGAAGGCATCGGCTATATCGTGCCCGCGCCCGCCAGCGTCAAAGCCACGACCGACCACGTGGACACCGAAATCGCCGAACAGGCCGGCCCGCAACTCGTGGTGCCGCTGTCGAATCAGCGCTATGCGCTGAACGCGGCGAACGCGCGCTGGGGCAGCCTGTACGACGCGCTGTACGGCACCGACGCGATCCCCGAGAGCAACGGCGCCGAAAAACAGAAGGCCTTCAACCCGGTGCGCGGCGCCGCGGTGATCGCCTATGCACGCAAGTTTCTCGATCAGGCCGCCCCGCTCGCAAACGGCTCGCATGCCGACGCCACCCACTATGGCGTGGCAAGCGGCAAGCTGGTCGTCACGCTGAAGAACGGCGCGAGCGAGCTGAAGACGCCGGCGCAATTCATCGGCTATCAGGGCGAGGAAAGCGCGCCGTCCGCGGTGCTGCTCAAGCACAACGGCCTGCACTTCGAAATCCAGATCGACGCGAACGACTCGATCGGCAAGACCGATGCGGCGCATGTGAAGGACGTGGTGGTCGAAGCGGCGGTGAGCACGATCATCGACTGTGAAGACTCGGTCGCGGCCGTGGACGCGGACGACAAGGTCCAGCTCTACCGCAACTGGCTCGGCCTGATGAACGGCGACCTGGCCGAAGAGGTCACGAAGAACGGCAAGACTTTCACGCGCCGCCTGAACGCCGACCGCGCCTACACCGCCGCGAACGGCACGGCGCCGGTCGTGCTGCATGGCCGCTCGCTGCTGTTCATCCGCAACGTCGGTCATTTGATGACCAATCCGGCGGTGCTCACCAAAGACGGCCACGAGATTCCGGAAGGCATTCTCGACGCGGTCATTACCTCGCTGTGCGCGTTGCACGACCGCAAGCACAAGCTGAATTCGCGCACCGGTTCGATCTATATCGTCAAGCCGAAGATGCACGGTCCGGCTGAAGTCGCCTTCGCGAGCGAGTTGTTCGCACGCGTGGAAGACCTGCTGAAGCTGCCGCGCAACACGATCAAGATGGGCATCATGGACGAGGAGCGCCGCACCAGCGTGAACCTGCTCGCCTGTATCGCCGAAGCGTCGGAGCGGGTCGCGTTCATCAACACGGGTTTCCTCGACCGCACCGGCGACGAAATGCACACCGCCATGGAAGCCGGTCCGATGATGCGCAAGGGCGACATGAAGTCGAGCGCCTGGATCGCCGCCTATGAGCGCAGCAACGTGCTGGTCGGCTTGAGCGCGGGCCTGCGCGGCCGCTCGCAGATCGGCAAGGGCATGTGGGCGATGCCGGATCTCATGCACGCCATGCTCGAACAGAAGATCGCCCATCCGAAGGCCGGCGCGAACACCGCGTGGGTGCCCTCGCCGACCGCGGCGACGCTGCACGCGTTGCATTACCACCAGGTCGACGTGCAGGCGGTTCAGCAGGAACTGGAACGCACGGATTACGCGAAGGTACGTGACGAACTGCTCGACGGCCTGCTGACGATTCCCGTCGTCGCCGAAGCGAAGTGGAGCGACGCCGAGATCCGCAGCGAGATCGACAACAACGCGCAAGGCATTCTCGGCTACGTGGTGCGCTGGATCGATCAGGGCGTGGGCTGCTCGAAGGTGCCGGACATTCACAACGTCGGCTTGATGGAAGACCGCGCCACGCTACGGATTTCCAGCCAGCATATCGCCAACTGGCTGTATCACGGCGTGGTGAAGCGCGAGCTGGTTGAAGAGACGTTCAAGCGCATGGCCAAAGTGGTCGACGAGCAGAACGCGGGCGACCCGCTCTACAAGCCGATGGCGCCGGGCTTCGATACGATCGCCTTCAAGGCCGCGCAAGCGCTGGTGTTCGAAGGGCGCCAGCAGCCGAGCGGCTACACGGAACCGTTGCTGCACAAGTTCCGGCTGGAAGTGAAGAAGGAGGCCTGAAGCCTCGCTCGCCGGGCTGCGCGTGAAGCGTGGGCCGGCTGAAAAAAAGACGGGCGCCGCGTGGTTAGCGGCGCCCGTTTTAATGTGCGCGATACTGCTGCGCGTTGCTTCTGCGTGGTAAGTTTGCCGGCGTGCGCCGGCTGGGGGCGAGTGCCGCCCGCATCAGCCGCTGGCGCGAGGCACAGCGGCTTGGGGCGCGGCTCAGGCCGCTTGCGCCGTATACTGCGCCGGCACGCCGTCCTGCATGTTGGTCTGCATATACGCCTGCAGATACGCCTCGAATTCCGCCTTCACTTCCGGATGACGCAGCGCGAACTCCACCGTCGCCTTCAGATAACCCAGCTTGCTGCCGCAATCGAAACGCGTGCCGAAATAGCGATACGCCAGCACCTGCTCTTCGGTTAGCAGCGATTGCACCGCGTCGGTCAACTGCAGCTCACCGCCCGCGCCCGGCTTCAACGCGCGGATATGCTTGAAGATGGTCGGCATCAGCACATAACGGCCCACCACGCCGAGATTCGACGGCGCCTTGTCCGGCGCCGGCTTCTCGACAATGCCCGACAGCTTGATCACGTTGTCTTCCCACTCGCGGCCATCCACCACGCCATACGAGCGGCTGTCTTCACGCGCGATGGTTTCCACGCCGATCACGGAGCTGTGATAGTGGTTGAACGTGTCGACCAGCTGGCTCATCACCGGCTTCGAGCTGTGCAGCAGGTCGTCGGCCAGAATCACGGCGAACGGGCTGTCGCCCACCAGTTTTTCGGCGCATAGCACCGCGTGGCCGAGACCGAGCGCTTCGGCCTGACGCACATAGAAACAGTCGACATTGGCCGGCTTGATGCTGCGCACCAGATCGAGCAGCTTCTGCTTGTTACGCGCCTCGAGTTCAGCCTCGATCTCATAGGACTTGTCGAAATGATCTTCGATGGCGCGCTTGCTGCGGCCCGTTACGAAGATCATCTCGGTGATGCCAGCGGCAATCGCTTCTTCCACCGCGTATTGAATCAGCGGCTTGTCGACGATCGGCAGCATTTCCTTAGGACTTGCCTTGGTAGCCGGCAGGAATCGTGTCCCGAGGCCCGCTACGGGAAACACGGCTTTGGTGACTTTCAGCATGGTAGGCATTCCCACATCGGTTAGAAATTAGTGTGTTCGCGGGCCAGGCGGCCAATCGATGTCGCCGGAGAGGCTAGCAAAAAATAACGCCGGTGCACACGTGAAATTTCCTCAATCCGAATAAATAAATCCATTCTATTTCGATATGCATCATGGCGATAAGCAACAATTACGCATCGAAATGGATTTATTTTTCGACCATTCAGAAAATTCTACATATCCTGACAACTGACCTGCGGATGCGCGAGGCACGCCGCTTCGGGCGCCGCCGTGCGCGCGGCGGGCCCGTTCAGCCCATTCAAGCCCGTCATTCGTGGTCGTCGAGCTGGGGCAATTTGCCCGGATTCATGCGAAAACGGCGGATCGGCTCGTTGCGCAGCGCCTCCCGATAGGCGGAGGCGGCGACAAGGATCAGCAGCACGGCAATGCCGGCAAGTAAATGCAGGTTCATGACTTCACCTCGGGTCAAGAGAATCCGTGAGTTAAATTAGCACGACAAAAGCGGTAAATAATTCGCCGCCACATCCGGATAGGCTCAATTACAATTCGTCACAAAATGGCCACTTAATTCAATTCGGCGGGTAATTTTTTATCGATTTTTTGCCGGCGCGGTGCACTAGCATGTCATGCACCGCGGACGCGCAAGGCGTGCGCGCGAACCCGCTTTCCCCTCCGTCAGAATAAGGACCGCGCATGAGCGACTCTGCACTGGATGCCGCCGGCTCATCCCTGCCACTCTCCCCGCCTCGCACGGCCGCCTCGCCGCGCGCGCCCAGCGAAGCGCGCGCCGACAGCGCCGGCAAGGAGCATGTCATCGACGCCATGCGCGGCTTCGCCGCCTTGCTGGTGGCGTATTTTCATTGCCGCCAGGTCGAATGGGTCGGCATGCAGGCGTTTCACCAGAGCGTGGGCCACGCCTTCAGTCTGAATGCGATCGCCGCGTATTTGACGTTTCCGATCGCGTGGGGCTCGGCGGGCGTGCCGATTTTCTTCGTGATCAGCGGCTATTGCATTCACCGCGGCGGCGCGTTGCGGCTCGCCGGCAATCCCGCTTACCGGCTGGATACGGGCAATTTCTGGGTGCGCCGGTTCGCGCGTATTTACCCCGTGCTGCTCGCGGCGCTGGTGCTGACCTTCGCGCTCGACTGGTTCAGCCTGCAATTGCCGCCCGTCAATCACAAGATCCGCGAGATCGGCCTGCAGGCCTTTCTGGTCAACCTGTTTTCGCTGCAAGGCGTGGCCGGCAAGACGTTCGGCTCGAACGGCGCGCTCTGGACGCTCTCGCTCGAAGTGCAGTTCTATGCGATCTATCCGCTGCTCTTCGCGCTGCGCCGGCGCATCGGCATGACATCCGTGCTGGCGATCGTCGCGGTGATCAACGTGGTGTCCGCGTACGTGCTCGAGCGCCACGACATCCAGTTTTTCACGTCGTACTGGTTTTCGTGGACGCTCGGCGCATGGATCGCCGACGCGCGTGCGCGCAGCGCGCCGCACGCGCGCTCGCCGGTCTGGCTCTACGCGCTCGCAGCGGGGTTCGTCGCGCTCGGCTGCGCGGCGTTCCATTTCGGTCAATACGGTGCGTTCCAGCTCTGGGCGATCGGCTTTGCGTTCTACCTGTACAAGGCGCTGGAGCGCGGCAACGCGGACCGCGGCCCCGCGTTCGGCATGCGCCTGCTTTCGCGGCTCGGCGATTTCAGCTTCTCGCTGTATCTGATCCATCTGCCGATCTTCGTGCTGCTGTCGTCGCTGTTGTTCCGCTCGTCACTGCAAATGTCGATCTGGCCGTCGTTCGGCTACATGCTCGTGGCCGTGCCGGCGGCTTACGTGTTCTACCGGCTGGTCGAGTTGCCGGCCATGAAGTGGTCGGCCAGTTTCAAGCCGAAAGCGGCGCTGAAACAGGCCTGAAAACCCGCGCAAAAAAAACGGAGCGAATGTCCTCGGACGTTCGCCCCGCTGCGCAAACGGCAGGGACGGCCGAGCCCCTGCCTACCCCGCGTTAAAGCCTCCCTAAGCCGCTCCAGGCGCCGCCACCCGCTTCAGAATCCGCTCGACACCTTCCACATACGTGGCGGTGCCGAACCGGCCCAGCGCCGTCTGATACCCGTTCCTGACGAGCCTGTTGCGCAACTCATCGTTTGCGCGCAGTTCGGCGAGCGTGTCGGCGAGGCCATGTGCATCCCCTGGGGTGCACAGCACGCCGTTCTCATAGTCGTCGATGATCTCCAGCACCCCGCCCGCGCGCGCGGCCACCACCGGCCGCTGCGCCAGCATCCCTTCGACGATCACGCGCCCGAACGGCTCCGGCGTGATCGACGTATGGACGACGGCGTCGACCGCGCACATGCAGGCCGCGATATCGTGCTGGAAGCCCAGAAAGTGCACCCGCCCGCCCAGGTTGTGCGCGGCGACGAACGCGTGCAGTTCGATCTCGTACTGGTCCTCGCCGAACAGCGGCGCGCCCACCAGCACCGCGTGCATCTGCGGATTGAGGACCATGGCTTCGAGCAGCACATGCTGTCCTTTCCAGCGCGCGAGACGGCTGAACGAGCCGACCAGAAACGCGTCCTGCGGCAGGCCGAGGCGCTTGCGCAGCGTGGCTTGCGGCACCGTGCGCAGCGCGTCGAACGGCGCGGCGGCAATGCCGTTGAACACCACGTCGATGCGTTTTTCGTCGAACTGCGTGAGCTCCGCAAAGGCGCGCGCCGAGGCGGCCGAATTGGCGATCACATGCGTGAGGCCAAGACGCGCGCACCATTTGATGATCGCCAGTTGCTTGCCGCCGAAATGCTCGGGGCTCACGATATCGCGCAGATGCCAGACCACCGGGCGCCGCGCCAGCTTGCCGGCGAGCGCGCCGATCACCATCGCGCGCTGGGTGTTCGCGTAGATCACGTCGGCCTTGCGCGCGCGTTTGGCCGTGGCGCGCACGAGCGAGATCAGGCCTTTGAGCGCGTCGCCCTTCGGCAATGAGCCGCCCTGTTTGCGCACATGGCGCAGCGCGCCCGCCTCCAGCACGTCGACGGCCACGCCGGCTTTGGCGAGCGCGGTGCGGAACGGGCCGTCGTCGAACAGCACGACCTCGATGCGCGAGCGCAAGGCCTTGACGATTTCCAGCAGCGACAACTCGGCGCCGCCGAGCACGCCGCTCTGATCGACGGCCAGAATGCGCGGCCCGGTGGCTGCGGGTTCCGCCTTATAAGGCACGTATGGCGGCAACGTCGCCGTACGCAGCGCCGGCACCGACGCGCGCACATGCGCAAAGAAGCGCTCGCGGAAGTGCGCGGCGGAGAACTGCTCGGCGTTCGCGCGGCAGTCCAGGGGCGAAAACCGTTTCACGTGGTCGTCGAAACGCTCCACCGCGGCGATGATCGACTCGGCGTTCTGTTCGTCGAAAAACATGCCGGTGGGCCGCGGCTCCGACAGGTCGCGCACGGTTTCGAGCGCACCGCCCTTGCCGTAAGCGATCACCGGCGTGCCGCAGGCCTGCGCTTCGACCACCGAAATGCCGAAGTCTTCTTCCGCGGCGAACACGAAGGCCTTGGCGCGGCTCATCCGCTCCTTGAGCACCTTGAACGGCTGGTAGCCCATGATCTCGACGTTCGGCCCCGCTTTCGCGCGGATCTTCTGCATGTCGGGGCCGTCGCCGATCACGACGAGCTTGCGCTGCGGCATGCGCGCGAACGCTTCGACGATCAGATCGATCTTCTTGTACGGCACCATGCGCGAGGCGGTCAGATAGAAGTCGTCCTTCTCGGTGCATAGCGCGAAGGCTTCGACATCGACCGGCGGAAAGATCACCTGCGCATCGCGCTGATAAACCTTCTTGATGCGCCGCGCAATGAATTCGGAGTTGGCGACGAAGCCATCCACCGCATTCGAGGTGCGAATATCCCAGTTGCGGATGTAATGCAGAATCAGCCGCGCCATGGCCGACTTCGGGCCGGCGGTCAGCTTGGACTGCTTCAGATATTGATGCTGCAGGTCCCACGCGTAACGGATCGGCGAATGCACATAGCTGATATGCACCTGGTCGGGGCCGGTCAGAATGCCCTTGGCGACTGCGTGGCTGCTCGAAATCACCACGTCGTACGCGGACACGTCGAGCTGCTCGATCGCGAGCGGCATCAACGGCAGATACGAGCGGTACTTGTTGCGCGCGAGCGGCAGCTTCTGGATGAACGAAGTGGTGACGGGCTTGCCGCGCAGAAAGCTGCGGTCGTCGAGAAAATCGACGAGGCTGAACAGGTCCGCGTCGGGAAAGCACGCGACAATCTGTTCGAGCACCTTCTCCGCCCCCGCATACGTGACGAGCCAGTCGTGCACGATCGCAACGCGCACCGTTTTATCGCCGCGCCATGCGGCGCGGCGCGGCGGCGCCGGAACGGCAACGGTGGTGAGTTCGGCCAGTGCGCTGCGCGTAGCGGGTTGTAGCACGGCTTCTTCAAGGACTTCGTGGTTCATGCGCTTTTCCTCGGATTCAGTCGCAACAGCAGTGAACGCGCAAGATCGCGCAAGGCGGGTGTCATCGTGATCGACCAGGCGACATTGGCGCCGACCATCAATACGCCGGCGACAATCGCCGCCGCGAGACCCGGCAGGAAACCGGCAAGCCATAGGCTCGCCAGCAGGAAAGCGAGGTGAGCGAGCATGTCGAGCGCGATCTGCCGCGCGTGAATCGCCGACAGGCGCAGCAGCACGGCGTAGTCGAACAGCGCCCGGCCGGCCACGGCCACCGCGGCGCCCGTGAGACCGAAATGCGTGATGCCGAACCACAACGCGCCTGCAAACAGGGGCAATTCGAATAAACCAACGCGCGCGGCGGTGGCCGGATTGACCTGCGACTGGATCAGAATCCGCGTGACGTTCGCCTGACCGACGAGCCACACGGCAACGATCATGATGCGGCCCACAGGCGCCGCCACGGTGGCGATTTCACTGCCCACCCACAGATGCAGGAACGGTTCGAGCACCAGCATCGCCACCAGCGCGACCGGCGTGAACACGCCGTTGAGAAACTCGAGCGACTGCCGGGTGATGGTGTCGGCGTCGGCACGTCCCACTGCGGAGAGGCGCGGAAACAACGTGCGCACCAGCGCCGTCGGCACGATGTTCAGACGTGTCACGAGGTTTTGCGGCACCGTGTAATACGTGACGAACCGCGCGCCGAGACTCGTGCCGAGCATCACGCGGTCGAGCGAGTCGGCGATCATGGTGGTGACGCTGGCAATCAGCATCCAGCCGCCGAAATTGAACAGCCCCTTCGCCACGCCGAACTGCGGCGGCAGAACACGGCGGATTTCCAGCACTTTCAGCGCGGAGCGGCCCAGCAGCAGCGCGGCCACGATCCGCGCGAACACCGCGGCGGCCAGCACGTTCTGCAGCGTCGCGCCCATCCACAACGCGGCGCCGAGCGGCAGCAACTGGAACAGGAAGGTGCCGATAGTCTGATTGGTGTTGTAGACGCCGAAACGTTCCGCGCCGTTGATCGCGCCCGCGAACACCCACGAGACATTGGCAATCGGAATCGCCACCGCGAGCCACGGCAGCGCCATGTACACCTCGTGCTGCAACTCGGGCGAAACCTTGGTGAAATACGCGGTGTAGAGAAACGCGCCGAAATAGATGATCAATCCGCCGATCACGCCGGTCGCGAGATTGAGCCATGTCGCGCTCCAGAACACGCGATCGCTCTCATCCTTGTCGCCGGACGCGCGTGCCTTCGAGATGTGATTCTGCGCGGCCATGCTCATGCCGAGATCGAGAATCCCGAAGTAGCCGATCAGCGTCCACACGAGACTGATCACGCCGTAGCGCTCGACGCCGAGCAGCTTGATATACGACGGCACGGTCACGAGCGAGACGAAAGTCGGCAGCACCAATCCGAAGAAATTGATCGCTACGTTCCTGAGAATGCCTTTGTCCATCGGATGCCTTGGGGTTGACTACGTTTGTCTTCGTGTTGCGTGCGGATTACCTGGTCATGCGAATGAAGCGCACATGTGTCGCTCATCAAGGTTTCCAGCGGTACATCATCACTTTGCCGCGCGCGTCCTCCTCGACGAACACAAGGTACTCGCCGTTGGCGCGCTTCGCGGCGCTGATGCCGTTGGGCACGTCGACCCAGCCCGACGCGCGGCCCACTTCCGGGCCCGGCCGGATCACGCCGAGCTCCTTGCCGCTGTCCTTGTCCCACACGTGCACCGCGCCGACCGGCTCGACGCCGAAGAGGTATTGCCCTTCGACCGTCAGGCCGATGATGGTGACGATCGGCTTGCTCTGCGTCTGCCACGGCAGCGTGATCGCATAGCGCTGCACCGGATTGCCGCTCGACCATTTGTCGTAACGCACGAGCACGCGGCCCACTTCCTTCCAGAAGCCGCGGTCGACCGGCGTGTCGGGCGTATAGCCCGTCACGTACATCGTGTCGGTGTCCGGGTCGTAGATCGCGCGATGCAGTTCCGTAAAGGGTTGCGGCACCGGGTACTGCGTCATGTTCGAATACGAGTAGACCGGATTGCCCTTCGCATCCAGCCCGCCGAAACGGAAGCGATAAATTCCCTTCGTGTCACGTGTGCGCCAGATGTCGCCGACGGTATCCACCCACCAGCCCCAGCCGCCCGCGAGCTTCGTACCGGACGTGTTGAGCGTGAATTCGTCGGTGTTGAAGCGGCCGTCGCCGTTCGCATCGCGCCAGATCCAGTCGCCGCCGGGTGGCGCATTCGGCACCTTGGCCACCGCGCGCTCGCGTCCCGCGATAAAGCCCGAAGGAATCGCCGATTCGCCGTCATGTTGCGGATCGAAGCGATAGATCTTCAGATGATCCGCATACATATCCGTGAGATACAGGAAGGTGCGCCCCTTCAATTTGCGGGCGATCGGCAGGCCCGGATATTGGTCGGTGTGGAACACGGGGTCGTCCGGATACTTGAAGCGGTTCGACAGAAAGCCCGCGTATTTCCAGTCCTGCCCCGCCGGCTTCGACAGATCGAGTTCGAAACGCTTGTTGCCGGTATAAACGCTGTCCGGGCGCGACGGATCGATCCACGCGCCGTCGACGAACAGCAGCCCTTGCACCTGCCAGTTCTGCTTTCCATCTGGTGCGTAGCTTTCGAGCGTCGCACCGAGCCCCGCGCCGATCGGGTCGTAACGCGGCCCGATACCGTTGGTCGACACATAGACGTTGCCGCGCGCGTCCACGCCCACGCCGGTCAGTCCGTTGAAACGCCGCGGGCCCGGTTTGCCGGCGACGCCGCTGAAAATGCCGCCGCGCTCGCCGAGCGAGCCCGACTCCGCGTAACGGCCGTCGTTCCTGCTGAAATACAGCACCTGCTGACGCGGGCCGTTGTCGGCGATCAGAATGCGGCCTTGCGCATCCACCGCGATATCCACCGCAATCGTTCCGGCAGGCAGCGTGAAGTTTTCGTCGATGCGTTTGCCTGCCGCCGTGTAGTGCTCGACATGCGGCGCGGCGTCGTTGCGCGTGCCGCTCAAGACCCACAGCGTGCCGTCCGGCGCCAGCGCGAGCCGGCCCGGCTCGTGCACGCTCCAGGTGGTTTTCTGCTGCATCGATTCCGCGTCGTACACCTCGATACGATCGCGCGCCGTGTTGGCCGCATACAGCGTGGTGTCGTTCGCGGCGAGGCCGCCGATTTCGGCGCTCGTGCCGGTCGGCACTTCGTTCATCATCAGGAAGCCGGCCGCCAGTTGCGCATGCGGATCGGCGCTCTTCGCGGCGGGCTGGAACGGTGCGGCGCGTTTCGGATCGGCGATCTGCCGGCGCGAGATGCCGAACCACTGCTTGCCCTTCTCCGGCCACACGCCCTGTTCGACCAGCCGCCCCTTCTCGTTGCCGACCGCGATCGCGACGAACGCATACTTGCGATTCACCGCGACGGCGTTGCCGCCGCTGTTGCCCCAGCCATGCGTGCCGCCCGCGAAGCCGAGCATCTTGCCGTTCTGATACACGCTCGCCTCGGCGCCGCTCTCATCCCAAGGCGCGTTCGTGTACACCTTGCCGTCGGGCGCGACCGCAATGGCGGTGATGTTGATCTGCGCCCAGGTGCCGTCGCCGAAACCGAACGTATTGCCGATCCATGACGTTTTCGCGTTCAACGCGGTTTCCGCATGAGCCGTGAAACTGACCGATTGCGCGGTCAGTCCGGCGGCGCACGCGAACACGGCGAGCCAGCTTTTGAACGTGAAACGGGGCAAGGTATTTCCTCCAATCAGCGTCGCGCCGCGCGCGGGCAACGAGGCTCGCGCGGCGACACAACCCGGTGAAATGACGGTACGCATCGCGGTCGATCTCGTGATGCAAGTCGCTAGAAGCCATGCAGGGACATCGGACAGATTCGTGCGGGGACAGGGCCCAGGCAGAGCCTCGACAGAACGGCTGCCGCGCGTGACGCGCTGATGAACTCACGCGGGAATTCACGCGCCGCGCGCAGCCCACGCGCCGTCGCCGGCCACCCAATCCGCACGGCTCACATTACGCGGAAAAAACGCCGCGACGAAAATCGAAAATAATTCAAAAATATTCGATGCTTTAAGCAATGTGAAAGAAACCCATTTAAAAATGAATTAAAACAAAATTGGCTGCGACGCGGATCGCTGCGCGCCGCTGCACATCATCCTTACCGATCTTCGGCAACGCGATCCGCACTTATTACATCGCCGGCCATCCATTCGACATAAGCATAAAAATCCATTGAGAATGGACAACGAAACACCCTGTTGCAATCTGATTCATTTATCCAATTCATTCCCGTTTTTTCACGATTTTCTTTTCCCTAGAATCGATTGCACTTCCGTTGCGACGCGAAGCGAGCGCGCCTCTTTCTCCGCAATCCTCGCGCGATCCTTCGCCCGGCCCATCCGCTTCACACCATGGACGGTTCATGACTGCCAGCGCACTGCCCTTAGCGCCTTCCCACTCCCGCCGCATCGTGCAGCTCGACGGCTTGCGCGCCATCGCCGTGCTCGCCGTATTCGCGCAGCACGCCTTGAAGGCGCCGCTGTGGATGGGTGTCGATCTGTTTTTTGTTCTGAGCGGTTTTCTGATCACCGGCATCCTGCTCGAGCGCAAGGCGCGTCAACAGTCGTATTTCGGTTATTTCTACGCACGCCGGGCGCGCCGCATCCTGCCGCCCTACGTGCTGCTGATGGTGGTGTCGTCGATTCTGTTCGGCTTCGGCTGGGCGCAGCACTGGCAGTGGTACGCGTTCTTCGCCGCCAATATCGGCGACGCGCTCAACCAGAGCGGCCACGACAGCCTGAATGTGCTGTGGTCGCTCGCCGTTGAGGAGCAGTTCTATATTTTCTGGCCGTTCGTGATCCTGCTCGTGCCCGAGCGCGTGCTCGGCTACGTGGCCGCCGCGCTGATCCTGCTGGTGCCCGTGCTGCGCGCGGTGGCCACGCCGTGGTTCGATTCGTTCTGGCCGATCTATTACCTCACGCCGTTCCGCATGGACCTGCTCGCCGCGGGTGCGTTGCTGGCGGTTGCCGTGCGGCGTGACCGCAATGCGCTCGAACCGTTCAAGGGCGTCGCGGTGCTGGGCATGTTCGCGGCGCTCGCGGTGCTGGCGTGGCTGCATCTGCACTTTCCGCGCTTTCGCGCGGCGAACACGCCCCTCTCGAACGCCGGGCTCTACAGCGTTTCGTTGGTGCTTTGTACTTCCGTCGTGGTCATCGCCCTGCAAAGCAAGGGCATCGTCAAACGGCTGCTGTGCAATCCCGTGCTGGTCTATATCGGCACCATCAGCTACACGATCTATCTGATTCACCTGAGCGTGCTGTACGCGCTGTGGCCGCTGCATCTGAACCGCTATGTGAGCGCCGCGCTCGCGCTCGCGATCACGCTCGCCTACGCCAGCATCACCTGGTTCGCGTTCGAGAAGCGCCTGATTTTCGGCTCGGCGCGCGGCGCGCCCGCGCAGAAACAAGCGCAACCACAGACGCATACGCAGGCCGCGACGGGCAGCCGCGTCGGCACGGCGCCGCAAGCGCCGCAAAGCCGCGCATGAAACGCCGGGGATGGCTCGCAGCGAGCGTGTGGGCGGCCGCATCGATGCTCGCGCTGGCCGCGTCGGCCGCGGCGCCGGGCCCGGCAACGCAAGTGCTGATCGAAGCCTACGGCGATTCGACCACACTCGGCATTACGTGCGCCGACGGCCATTGCGGTCCGCAGTCGCAAAACGCCGTGTCGTATCTGCAGGACGAATTGCAGGCGCGCCACGGCGAACGGGTGCGCGTCACGAACTACGGCGTGGGCAACACGATGGCGATGCAACTGCGCGACGGCACGGGCAATCGCCGCGCCGGGCCGACGGCCGGCCTGCCATGGCAGGAGCGGCTTGCCGCCTCGTCCGCGCAGATCGTGCTGATCAACTATGGCATCAACGAAGTCATGCAGAACCAGACGCCCGAGCAGTTCTACACGGCCGAGACGACGCTCGTGAAAACCGCTCGCGCGCTCGGCAAAGAGCCGGTTCTGCAGACCGCGAACCCGATGCCCGACAACCGGCTCAACGCGCGGCTCGCCACGATGGTCGCGGTGACACGCCGCGTGGCCGCCGAACAGCAGGTGCCGCTCGTCGATCAGTTCGCCTACATCAGCAATCTGCCGGACTGGAAGACGTTGATGTCCGACGGCGCGCATCCCAAGCCGGGTTTGTACCGGCTGAAGGCCGAACAGGATTTTCAGGTCGTCGAACCGCTGGTGCGGCGCCTGTTGGACGGCACGCCCTGAAGCGCTTTTTCAAGTGGGTTTCGTGTTTTAGGCGTTGCTGGCGCTGGCGAAACGTGCTTCTGAGATGCGCTTTCCGAGTGTGCCGATGAAATGCGCCTGACCGGCGCGACTGCTTTTTCTTTTTTCTTTTAACAATCTCGAAGGCAAGCTATGAGCCAACCACGCAAAGCGATCATCACCGGCGTATCCGGACAGGACGGCGCCTATCTGACCAAGCTGCTGCTCGACAAGGGCTACCACGTGACCGGCACCTATCGGCGCACGAGTTCCGTCAATTTCTGGCGCATGCGCGAGTTGGGCGTGCTCGATCATCCGAATCTGCGGCTGGTCGAACACGATCTCACCGATCTCGGTTCGACGCTGCGCCTGCTCGAAGGCGCGCAGGCCGACGAGTTGTACAACCTCGCCGCGCAGAGCTTCGTGGGCGTCTCGTTCGACCAGCCGGTGACGACCGCCGAAGTGACCGGCATCGGCGCGCTGAATCTGCTCGAAGGCATCCGCATTCTCAATCCGAAGACGCGTTACTACCAGGCGTCGACCTCGGAAATGTTCGGTCTCGTGCAGGCCGTGCCGCAACGCGAGGACACGCCTTTCTATCCGCGCAGCCCGTACGGCGTCGCCAAACTGTTCGCGCACTGGTCGACCATCAATTATCGCGAGTCGTACGGCCTTTTCGCGAGCAGCGGGATTCTCTTCAATCACGAATCACCGCTGCGTGGTCGCGAATTCGTCACCCGCAAGATCACCGACACCGTCGCCAAGATCAAGCTCGGCAAGCAGGATGTGCTCGAACTGGGCAACATGAGTGCGAGGCGCGACTGGGGCTTCGCGCTCGAATACGTGGAAGGCATGTGGCGCATGCTGCAAGCCGATGAGCCGGACACCTTCGTGCTCGCCACCGGCCGCACCGAAACGGTCCGCGATTTCGTGCGCATGGCGTTCGCGGCCGCGGGCTATCAGCTCGAATGGTCGGGCAAGGAAGAGCGCGAAACGGGTATCGATGTCGCCACCGGCAAGACCCTCGTGCGCGTCAATCCGAAGTTCTATCGCCCCGCCGAAGTGGACCTGCTGATCGGCTGCGCCGACAAGGCGCACGAGAAACTCGGCTGGAAGCCGGAAACCACGCTGGAGCAGTTGTGCCACATGATGGTTCATGCGGATCTCGGACGTAACGAGCAGCACGAGACGTTCTGATTCTTCTGATGCGCGGTGGAAATGCGCGGCCGCGCCGGCGCTCGCCCATCTCCACCCATCTTCACCTTGATCGGCTGGGATCTGCTCTCATGCCACGCCGGAACGCAAAAAAACGCGGAGTCCGATCGCAATGATCGAAGCTCCGCGTTTTTTATTTCACCACGCCGCGGCCTTGCCTCAGTGCACCCCGCCCGCCGCAATCGCCTCGCTATACACCGAGGCCACCCGCTTTGCGATCACCGAGTTATCGAAGTTCTCACGTGCATAACGGCGGCAAGCATCCGCATCCGGTAATTTCAGCGTGCCGTTGAGCGCGCCCGCGAGTCCATCCGCGATCGCCTTCGCACCCGTCTGCGGCAACACCAGATTCGGCGACAAACCCGCCACCGCTTCGGGCAAGCCGCCCACCGGCGTCACCAGCACCGGCGTGCCCGAGGCCAGCGATTCGACCGTGATGAGGCCAAAGCCCTCCAGCGCCACCGTCGGCACGACGCTGATATTTGCCGCGCGGTACAGCGCCGCCAGATGCTGATCGGGCACGAAACCCAGCAGTTTGACGTTATCTTCCAGACCCGCCTCGGTGATGCGCGCCTGCAACTCGCCCTCCAACCGCCCCTTGCCCGCGATCAGCAGCAGCACGTCCGGCGCGCTGCGCTTGAGCAGCTTCACCGCATCGATCAGATCTTCGAGACCCATGCGGCGCACCAGGCGCCGCACCGCCAACACGATCGGCCGGTCTTGCGGCAATTGCAGCTTCAAACGCGCCTCGGCGGGCGAGATCGGCAGATTGAATTGTTCGACGTCCACGCAACCCGGCACGACGCGCACGCGCTCCGGCGCAATCCGGTAGCGCGAAGTCAGAATCTTGCCGAACGCCTCGGACAGCACGATCAGCCGCGACGAGCGCGCATAGACCGATTGCTCCAGATAGCGCTTGGCGCGCTGGCCGAGCGAGTCGGCGCCTTCCACGTGACTCTCGTCGGCCCACGGGCCCTGAAAATGCGAAACCTGCGGAATGCCGCGCGTCACGTCCAGACCCGGAAACGTGTAAAGCGCGAAGTGCGACGAAATCACGTCGGGGCGCGACGTGCTGAGTTCGTGGCGCAGCGCGCGGCGTGCCGCCATCAGCCGCAACGGCAGCGATTGCGCGGCGGAGCCGAAGCCGTTGATCGCCCCGCCGGTGTCGGCGGCCACCTTCGGCGAGCCGGCCACCACGCCGCGCACCGCGACGCCCGCGCCCGGCAGCGCGCCGACCAGCGAGTAGTACATGCGGTCGAGGCCGCCCGCGCGCTCGGGGAACCAGTGCATCCCGATCTGCAGCGATTTGATTGAGCTCGTCGTCATGATTGTGACCCCTGTGCGTTCTGAGAGTTGTGATGGTGAAGCGCTGAATGCGTCTGCCGGTTTGGTGAAGCCCGCTGCGTCATTCCGCGCTCTCCTGGCCGGCCAGCGTGTTCAGCGTCAGCGCGTCGGTACTGGCGACCGCCGCCGTTTCGGCCTCGCTGCGCCGGCGGTCCTTCTGCTGGCCCGCCAGCTGGCGATACAGCGCGATGTATTGCGCGGCCATGCGCGCCCAGCCGAAGCCGGTCGCGAGTTCGTTGGCGGCGACGCCCATCGCGCGGCGCCCGGCGTGGTCTTCGGCGAGGCGCGCGACCGCGCGGGCCAGCGCCGTGGGATCGTCCGGATCGTCGAGCACGATGCCGCATTCCGGCGTGATGATTTCAGCGCCGCCCGCCGTGCGCGCCGTCACCACCGGCAAGCCCGCCGCCATCGCTTCGAGCAGCGACAGGCTCATCGCCTCGTAGCGCGACGGGAAAACGAAGGCGTCGACCGAATGCATCAACACCGGCATCTCCTTCACGAGGCCGAGAAAATGCACGCGATGCGCGATGCCGAGCGCCTTCGCCTCGTCCGGATACGGACTGCCCGGCAGAAAGCCGGCCACCGCGATCTGCACGTGTTCGGGCAGAAACTTGAGCGCGGCGAGCACGGTGCCAAGGTTCTTGCGCGGCGTACGCAGGTCGCCGACGAACAGCAGCAGGAACGCGTCCTGCGGCAAGCCGAATTTCTCGCGCTCGCCCGTGGCGGCGGCGAAGCCTTGCGTATCGACGCCGTTGTAGATCACATCGACACGGTTCTCCGGCGTAAGGCCGATCGCGCGGATTTCATCGGCGACCTTTTGCGACACCGCCGTGATCACCTTCGAGCGCCGGTAAGCCCAGCGTTCGAGCAGCGCATTGCAGCGCGTATAGACCGACTGATATGCCGACCACACGCCCTTGGTGAGCCCGAACGGGTAGTACTTGCTGCCGAACCAGCCGCTATGCACGAAGTGCGAGGTGTTGACGTCGGCGGGCATCCACGTGATGAAACCGTTCACGTGCAGCACGTCGTATTCGCCGCGGTGCGCGCGCAGCCACATCGCGCTCTTGAACGCGAACACCTGCTGGCGCAGCAGATTGGTCGGCCACCAGCGGCCGATCTTCACCTGCGCCCAGCGGACGTTCGGATGCGCGAGCAGATCCGGCGCGACGTGCGAAGCGACCAGCGTGACGCCGATGTTCTCGTCGAGGGCGGCGCGGGCGATCTCGTGGTTGACGCGCCCCTGGCCGTCGTTATGGCGCACCACGTGCGTGACAATGGCGACTCTCAATCAGTGCCTCCGTGGAAAGATAGCGTGCGATATGACCTCCCGGCGCGGTTGAGTTTTTCGTAATGCACCGCGGAAAGGATCGAAAAAACACTCATGAAAAGCAGCAACCCGCCCGTGCCCACCAGCGAATTGGTGAACACCAGCATTGCGAAGGTCGCCAGACTCAGGCTCAGGCAGGCGGAGACGAATTTGTCGTTGCGCAGCTTGAACGACGCGAGCACCGCGCGCGTCACCAGCCAGATGATCCCGGACATGTAGAGCAGCGTGCCGGGCCAGCCGAGCACGAACGGAATGTTCATGACGCCGCTGTCGAAGTTGCCGTACTGGCCGAGCTGGCCGCCGTCGTTCGAGAGCTTGGTGGAGGTGCCGGTGGCGCCCATGCCTTCGCCCGACACGTCGGTGAAGGCCGTTTTGGCGAAGGTCGCGTAGAACTCGTTACGCGCGGCGTAGCTCTGGTCGTCGTTCAGGTTGACGATGGTGGTCAGGCGCGCCTGCATGCGCTCGGCCACCGGGCCGACCGCCAGCAGCGGCACGCATAGCCCGGCCAGCAGCACCGCGCTCGCGACAATGCGCACCCGCACCTTGTTGTTCGATTTGACGAGCTGGATCAGCAGCGCGATGACCCAGCCGCCCCACGTCGAGCGCACGAGGCTCAGCGCGAACGAGAAAAAGCCCAGCGCCGCGGCGACCCAGCGCACCCGGTGCGTGGCCGCCATCACGAACACCATCGCGCCCATCATCGCGAAGGCGAACGGTCCCGACGAGTTCATCGTGCTGAACACGCGCACGCCCATCGGCACCGGGTCGCCCTGCGAGTTCATCTGCGAGCCGAGCATCCACAGTGCATCCCACTGCGGCATGATGAAGAACTGCACGAGGCCGTAGCCGCCCATCACCAGCATGCCCCAGATGAACGTATTGACAATGGTGTCGCGGTACGTCGGATACTGGCGCGTGTGCGCCATGATGTGAAAGCCGATCAGGATCGGATAAAGCCAGTTCGCGAGGTCGTAGGTGGCCGCGAGCGGCCCGCTCGACATCACGCCGACGAGGAACGCATAGACAAGGCCGAGCAGCACCAGCAGCACCGGCAGGCCGCGCCGCTGCGCCAGCAGCTTGTAGTAGCGCAGCAGCGACAGCGCGCTGATCATCGTCACCGCGAGCGGCGCGACCTGGATCAGGCTGGTCGGCGTGAACGAACCCTTGGACCAGTCGGCCAGACGCCGCACCTCCGGGCTCAGGAACCACAGCCACCACATGAAGCCGATGTAGCGCGCCGGGCTTTTGAAGTACAGCCACAGGCCCGTCAGGATCGCGAGCACCGGAAACGCGAGCGTGAGCACCGTGCCCTGATGCGCGCCGATCAGCAGCGTCGTCACGAACCACAGCAAAGCCTCCGGCAGCCATTCCTTGCGGGCGCGGGAGCGCGCCCCCGCGGTGCCGTTCGCGCTATCGGCGCTTCGCGCAATCGTCGACATCGTTCAGAGACCCCCGCGCGACTGGCGCGCCGGGCGCTCGGACTCGGACACCGCAGCCGCCGTCGCGAGGCCGGCCGCCGGCCGCGCGCGCGTGGCGGCCCTCGCCCGCAGCATCTCCTGCGTGATCCGCACATGCTGCATGGCGTAGTGCTGCGTGGTCAGATCGCGCGCGAGCAGGCCGGCCGCGGCCGCCTGCGCCTGGCGCAGCGCGTCCACGGGCGCGGCGGCCAGCCGGTCGACCGCTTCACGCAAGGCCTGCGGGTTGAACGGCGGGATATAAGACGCCTCGCCGGCCGGAAAATAATCCTGCAACGCGCCCACATTGGTGACCACCATCGGCTTACCGAGCGCCGCTGCTTCGAGCATGACGGTGATGCCCGAAGCGTGCGAATTCGGCCGCAGCGGCACGACGATCAGGTCGGCCCAGTCGTACAGTTCGTGCTGCTTCTTGATGCCGGAGAACAGCGCGATCTCGACATTGGGCGCGCGCAGCGAGGCGGGAATGCGCCGCCGGGTCGCGAGCTTCACCGTGTAGCGCGCGTCGTTGCCGAACGCCTTGATGAGCGTCTCCCAATCGCGATCGCGATCGTTGCCGATGGCGGCGATGCGGATCGGCGTGTGCGGCGTCCATTCGGTCGGTGCCTTGACCGGAAAATCGCGCGTGTTCAGGCCGTACAGCAGCGGCCTGGCATCGCGCTCGAAGTAGCGTTGGCACAACGCGGCGTTTTCACTGGCGAGCGTGGTGAGCTGGTCGGCGCGCGCCATCAGCTTGCGATACAGCCAGCTGCGCAGAATGCCGTAAGAAGGCCATTTATCGAGCAGCCAGACGCTTTGCGCGAGCAGCAACGGGCCGTTAGCGGCGCCGGCCTTGCGGCCGCTCAATAGCAGCATCAGCGCCGCTGACAGCCATTCCTGTTCGGTGTGCGTCCAGATCACGTCCGAGCGCAGCATCTCGGCGCGGTTGCGCCACGTATGGATGAAGTCGAAGCCGAGCGCCGCCTTCAGCGCACGCCGCAACAGGCGCACCGGCTTGCCTTCGCGCGCGTCCTGCGAATAGGTGAGCTTGAACGCGTCGGATTCCGCGTGGTGATAGCCGTACAGACAACCGATGTTGTCGCCCTGTCGATAAAAGCGCGGGTCCGCGCCGTAAAACAGATGAACGTGAACTTTCGTACTCATGCAGACACTCCGCTCTGCCGGTGGAAAGGGGCATCGGCGGCCCTGATGCGGGCCATGCGCCGATGCGCGAACGTGCGGGACGTGGGGCGTGGGGTGGTGATCACGCGGCGCGGGACAGCGCGCGGCGCGCTTCGTGCGCGCCGGTGCGCACGGCTCGCCAGCGCGTGAGCTTCAGGCCCGCCTGCTTCGAGAGCAGCGCGAGCGCCGCGTGCGTGAGCCCGGGATAGACCCGCGTGCCGACCAGCGTCCACCACCACCACGCGGTCTCGCGGCGCAGCGGCGGCAACTGGTCGCGCAGGATCAGATGGAAATTGAACGCGGCGTTGCGCAAGGCGGCCATGGTCTGCGCGTCGCGCCGGTCGTCGTCGAAACGCTCGGCGGGAAAGTGATCGACCGCCACGCGCGGGTCGTACATCAGCTTCCAGCCGGCGTTCTTCACCGCCAGGCTGAACGCCATGTCGTTGTGGACCTGCGCGCCCGCGCCGCGCAGGCGCGCGTCGAAGCGGATGGTGCGCACCGCCTCGCGGCGGTAGCTCATGTTCGCGCCCTTCAGAATGTCGACTTCGCGCGCACCGCCCACGCCGAGATGATGATTGCCGATGATCTTGCCGTGCGCCGTGACCTTGCCCACCAGCGGCCGCTCGCCGTCGAGCACGCGGCCTTTCTCGTGCACCCAGTCGCGTCCGCCGAGCGCGCCGAGGCGTGCGTCGCTCGCGAACGCGGCCGCAATGCGTTCGACCCAGTCGGCGTGCGGGGCGGCGTCGTCGTCGGTGATCGCGATCACGTCGCCGTTGGCCGCGTCCAGTCCGCGATTCAGGGCCGCGACCTGGCCGGGCGCCTCGACCAGCGCCACCGAGAGCGGCAGCGCGCCCGGCACGGCCGGATCGCGCAGGCAGGCGTGGGTCGCCGCGTCGTCGGCGCGCGCCACCACCACCACTTCGTCCGGCAGCCGCGACTGCCGTTGCAGCGCGGCGAGGCAGCGCGCCAGGTCGGCCGGGCGTCGGTAAGTCGGAACCAGTACCGTCACTTTCATCGTGATGTCCTTTTTTATCGTCGTTGCGCGAAGATCGAATCGCATCCCGAAACGCACCCGCCTCAGGTGCTCAGGTATTCCTGAACCGCCGCGTAGCCCCGGTCGTAGCCGCCGCGCGAGCGGGCCGGCATGCCGTTGAAGATGCCGCCCTGCACGTGCACGCCGGCCGCGCGCAGACGCTTGAGCGCGTCGGCGATCTCGCCTTCGCTGTGCACCCCAGAGCGCATCACGAAGAAGGTCGAACCGGCATAGGCGCCGATGATCGACGCATCGGTCACGGCCAGCACCGGCGGCGTGTCGATGATGATCACGTCGTAGCGCTTGGCGAGGCCTTCGAGGTACTGCGGCAGACGCGGCGACATCAACAGTTCCGACGGATTCGGCGGACGGCGGCCGCACGAGATGAAGCTCAGGCCCTCCACGTGCGAGCTGCGGATCGCTTCTT
The DNA here is from genome assembly GCF_002278075.1 of Paraburkholderia aromaticivorans. Taxonomy (NCBI): domain Bacteria; kingdom Pseudomonadati; phylum Pseudomonadota; class Betaproteobacteria; order Burkholderiales; family Burkholderiaceae; genus Paraburkholderia; species Paraburkholderia aromaticivorans. The sequence goes on from NZ_CP022989.1 coordinate 3,352,826, forward strand.
CCAGCGAGATCTGGCCGCTCAGCAGTTCCGACAGGCCGTTATCCGGCACGCCGCCCAGATAGCGTTCGAGCACGCCGCGGCGCATGTCGCCGTCGATCATCAGCACCCGCTTGCCCGAATTCGCGAGCAGCACCGCCAGGTTGACGGTCAGGAAGCTCTTGCCGACGCCGGCCATCGGACCGGTCAGCATGACGATGCGGTTTTTCGCATCCATCATGGTGAACTGCATGGAAGTGCGCAGGCTGCGCAGGCTTTCCACCGTGACGTCCTTCGGCCGCGCATTCGCCAGCACCGAGCGCAGGCGCTCGCCGCCGCGCTGGAAGCTGCTTTCCAGAACAGCCTGTTCGGCGCTCTGCGGCACGAGGCCGAACACCGGCAGATGAAACGCGCGCTCGATGTGATCGGGGTCGTCGATCCCCTTGAACATGTTGCGGCGCAGGAACACGAAGCCCGTGCCCGCGATCAGCCCGAGAATCACCGCCGCTGACAGGATCAGCACCTTCTTCGGCTTGACCGGCACGCCCGGACGCAGCGCGACGTCGACGATATGCACGTTGCCGCCCGTGCCGGCCTTCTGCACCGACAACTCCTGGACGCGATTGAGCAGCAGCACGTAGATGTCTTCCGCCACCTTCGCGTCGCGCTGCAACTGCACGGCTTTGACTTCGGTCGCCGGCAGATCGCGGAAGCGGTCCGCGTACTTGGTGCGTTGCGCTTGCAATTCGGCCATCTGCGCGCGCGCGGCGACCAGCATCGGGTGATCGTCTCCGTAGCGCTCGGTGAGCTGCGCCATCTGCAGGCGCAAGCCGGCGATCTGCTGCTCGTATTGCACGCTGCCTTCGAGGTACACCTTGGCTTCGTCGCTCGCGTTGATCGAACCGGACTGCCGCTGATACGCGGTCAAGGCCGCCTCGGCGCGTTCGAGGTCCGACTTCAGGCGCGGCTCTTCGCTCTTCAGGAAGTCGAGCATCTTGCTCGCGTCGGCCTGCTTGTTGAGCACGTGCTGGCGCACGTACGACTCGGCCAGTGCATTGGCGACCAGCGCGGCATGCTCGGGGCTCTTGTCTTCCAGCGAGATCTGGATCACGCCGGTCTGCTTGCCCTGCTCCTGCACCGCGATGGCCGACTGGAACGCGGAGATCGCGTCGAGGTCGTTGGCGCGCATCACCGTGAATTCCTCGCCCGGCCGCGCCACCAGTTTGTTGACCATCATGGTCACGCCGCCGCCCTGCTCCTGCCGGCCGACGAGGCCGCGCAGCAGCAGCGCGCCGTTTGCCGCATACAGTTCGTAGTGCTGGTCGTCGATCACCTTCATGGTGAGCTTCTGACCTTCCAGCGCCGGGATCACATCGATCGAATCGACGTCGGCCTCCTCACCGCCCCATGCATACGACGACAGCCCCAGCCACGCACGCGCGGGCCGACCCGGCGTCGCCATGCGCGCGGCGATGCTGCCGAGGAGCGGCAGCGTCTTCGGCGTGACACTGAAGTTCAGCTTCAGTTGCTGCACGACCGGGCCGACCACGCCGCGGCTCTTGATGATTTCGATCTCGGCGTCGGTCGGCAACGAGGTCGAACCGGTGGTGATCGCCGCGCCGGTCTGCGTCTGCGTGAGCGCCTGCGAGGTGTTGTCGGACTGCTCGACCCGCACATGCGCGTCGGCCGAATAGATCGGCTTGGCGAGAAAACAGTACGCGCCCGCGATCGCGACGATCACGGCGGCGATGGCGATGAGCCACCAGATGTCGTCGAGGATCACCTGCACCAGTTGTCCGAGGACGACGTCCTCTTCTTCGGTCTTGATCGGACCGGCCATGTGTGGAGAGATTTGGTTGCTCACAATTCGCTTCCCGTATCGGTTACATCGGCGTTTGCTTCGGTCCCGCGCCGCGTCTTGTCGAAGGACGGTGCGGCGCGGGCCTGACCACGGCGGTTCAGACGATCAGCGCGTCAGCTGCTTGAGGTAGAACAATGTCTGCACGCTCGGCAAGACCTGCTGCAACACACGGTTGAAGGTGGTCGACGCCGCCGTGCCCACGTACACGACATCCAGCGGCTGCAACTGGAACTGCGAGGACAGCATGATGGCGTCAGGCTGCGTCATGTCGAGGCGGTAGACGTCCGGCGTGGTCGGATGATCCTTCATGCCGCGCATCACGAAGATCTGGCGCGGATTGGCGTCCGTATCGAGAATGCCGCCGCCTTGCGTGAGCGCGTCGGCGATCGTCATGCGCCCCTTGATGATCGGCAGCTGGATCGGCGTCTTCACTTCGCCCATCACGAACACGCGGCTATCGGTGCGGTCCGGCACGTTGATCACGTCGCCGTTTTGCAGCATCACGTTCTGCGTGGTGTCGCCGCGATCGAGCATGCGGTCGGCGTCGAGGATGTAGAGCTTGTTGTTGCGCGTGAGACGCACGCGCTGAATATCGGCGTCTGCGTTCGTGCCGCCCGAGCGCGTGATCGCGTCGACCAGCGTGAGCGGCACGTCGCTCACGGCGAGCGGGCCCGGCGTCTTCACTTCGCCGGTCACCTGCACCTTCTGGCCGCGGTACGACAGCACGCGCACGTCGACCTGCGGATTGCGGATATAGCGCACGAGGCCCGAGCTCAACTGATCGCGCAACTCGCCGACGGTTTTGCCGGCCGCGCGAATACGGCCGACGAACGGGAAGAAGATCGTGCCGTCGGCGGCGATGGTCTGGCCGTACGGGTCGGCCTGGCCCGGCAGCGCGGCCGTGTACGGCTGCTGCAAGGCGCCGCCGATCGACTGCGTGGTGTTGCCGCCCGCCGACAGCGTGCTGCCCTGCGGCGTGGTCAGTTCAGGGTGGTCCCACACGGTGATGCCGAGAATGTCCTGCGGCGACAGCCGGTATACGTACTGCGACGGGTCGCTCAGCGTGGAGGTCGGCAGCAGTTGGGTCTTCGCGGCGGTGGCTTGCGCCTGCGCGGTCACGACGGCGGCGTCGATCACATGGACCGGATAGGTTTCGGCGGGTTGACTGTCGTGCTGGCCGTCGTCTTTCAGACGGGAGGTGTCGAGGTAATTGCCAGGTGCGGTGGCGCAGGCCGACAGAAAGGACGTCAGCAAAAGCGCGGCGGCGAGTCTGGACGTGCCGTCCGCGAATGAGTGTGCAGTGAGTTTTTTCATCAGCATATTTTTTTCAGCCATCCCATGACCAGATGTTCGATGAGCACGAGACTCTCCCTATAGTCGGTTTCCGCCCCGCCGTGCGGATCGGCGACGTCGGAATCCGCTTCCCACTTGCCGAGCGGATAGACCTTGCCGCGCGAGGCCGGATCGAGCGCTTCGACGTCGTCCACCTGCGCGCGCTCGGTGACCAGCACCAGATCGGCGTCGCGCACGAGTTGACGGTTCAGCCGCCGCGAGTAGTGGATGTCCGAGGCGACGCCCTGCTCGGCGAGCAGGCGTCGCATGACCGGGTCCATGCCGTGGCCGTTCACGGCCCGGATGCCCGCCGAATGAAACGCAATCGGCGCCGCCTGCGAACGCGATGCCGCGCGTTGCCGGGACTTGAACAGCATTTCGGCGGCAGGCGAACGGCACACGTTGGCGTGGCAGACGATCAATACGTTGGCGAACATGGCGGGCTCCGTGATGAGGCGCGTGGTGACGGCTAATCGGTGCGTTGGAACCGGATCAGCGGCCGGCTTCGGCCGTATCCGTCGTTTCCGCCGCTTCCGTTCGCGCGAGCGGCAAGCCGTTCGCGCCGACCTTCGCCGGCGCATTGCGCAATGCGTGCTGACGGCCGATCGCCTGATACTCGATACCGAGTTCGAGCAGCGCGTCCGGTTCGTACAGATTGCGGCCGTCGAAAATCAGCGGCGTCTTCAGGATCCGTTTGAGCGAATCGAAGTCCGGGCTCTTGAACACCTTCCACTCGGTGAGGATCACCAGCGCGTCGGCGCCAACGGCGGCGTCCATCTCCTCCTTCACGAACTCGAGGCGCGCGTGCTGCTGCGGCACGTCCTTCAGATCGAGCGCGAACACGCGCTTCGATTCGTCGATCGCGACCGGGTCGTAAGCCTTCACGCGGGCGCCGCGGCGCAGCAGCTCGGCGATCAGCGGACGGCTCGGCGCTTCGCGCATGTCGTCGGTATTCGGCTTGAACGCGAGGCCCCATACGCCGAAGGTGCGGTCCGACAGATCTTCGCCCAGACGCGAGACGATCTTTTGCGCGAGCACCTGCTTCTGCGTCTCGTTGACCGCTTCCACCGCTTCGAGAATGCGCAGATTCGCCTTGTGGTCGGCGGCCGTGCGGATCAGCGCCTGCACGTCCTTCGGAAAGCAGGAACCGCCGTAGCCGCAGCCGGCATACAGGAAGTCGTAGCCGATGCGCGGATCGGAACCGATGCCGCGCCGCACCGCCTCGATATCCGCGCCGACGCGGTCGGCCAGATTGGCAAGCTCGTTCATGTACGAAATACGCGTGGCAAGCATGGCGTTGGCCGCGTACTTGGTGAATTCGGCCGAGCGCACGTCCATGTACAGCGTGCGTTCGCGATTGCGGTTGAACGGCGCGTAAAGGCGCTTCATCAGCTCGCGCGCTTTCTCGCCCGGCACGTCCTCGTCGCAACCGAGCACGATGCGATCGGGCCGCGTGAAGTCTTCCACCGCCGCGCCCTCTTTGAGGAACTCGGGATTCGACACCACCGAGAACATGTGCGCGGCGTTGCGCTCCGCCAGTTCAGCGGCGATCACCTCGCGCACGCGCGAGGCCGTGCCGACCGGCACCGTCGATTTGTCGACGATCACCTTGAAGCCCGTCATATGGCGGCCGATATTGCGCGCGGCGGCCAGCACGTATTGCAGGTCGGCGGAGCCGTCCTCGTCGGACGGCGTGCCGACCGCGATGAACTGGATATCGCCGTGCGCGACCGCGGCTTCGACGTCGGTCGAGAACTTCAGGCGGCCGGCCTTGCGGTTGCGCGCGATGATCTCCTGCAGACCCGGTTCATGGATCGGCACACCACCGTTGTTGAGCACGTCGATCTTGCGCTGATCGACGTCGAGACAGAAGACGTCGTGGCCGATGTCGGCCAGACACGCGCCCGTCACGAGGCCCACGTAGCCACTACCGATGATCGTCAGGTTCATGTATTACACCTCGGAAAATGGAGTTGATTCAGGAATGCGCCCGCGCGATGCGTTGCGCGGCCAGGGCCCGGGCAGCGGGCAAGCAGCGCTCAATATGCGTTGTTGCCCACAAAGCCCTTCCACAGCGTCAGCACGACGATCTTGATGTCGAGCCAGAAGGTCCAGTGCTGCATGTAGTACAGATCGAGCTTGACGCGGCCCATCATCTTTTCGATGCGGTCGGTTTCGCCGCGATAGCCGTTGATCTGCGCCCACCCGGTGATGCCCGGTTTGATCCGGTAGCGGTGCATGTAGCCCTTCACCAGATCCTTGTAGATGTCGTCGTGTTCGAGCGCGTGCGGACGCGGGCCGACCACCGACATCTCGCCGCGCAGCACGTTGATGAACTGCGGCAGCTCGTCGAGGCTGGTGCGCCGCAGGAACGCGCCGACCGCGGTGATGCGCGGATCGCGCCGCGTGGCCTGGGTGATCCTGCCGGCCTCTTCCTTGTGCACCCGCATCGAGCGGAACTTGTAGATCTCGAACTGATTGCCGTCGATGCCCTTGCGCTTTTGCCGGAAGAACACGGGGCCTGGCGAGTTCAGCTTCACCGCGGCGGCGATGATCAGCATGACCGGTGCAAGCGCTGTCAACGCGGCGAGCGCGAACAGACGATCGAACACGCGCTTGGGCAGCACGCGCAGATCGGTGATCGGCGAGGCGGCCAGGTTGATCGCCGGCACGCCGAGCAGATCGACCATCGGCTGATTGAAGAGCGTCAGGCTGCGCACGTCCGGAATGAAACGGATGTTCACGAAGTCGTTGCGCAGGTCCATCACGAAGCGATGAATCGCCTTTTCCTTCGAGATCGGCAGCGCGAGCCACAGTTCGCGGATCGCGCGCTGACGCACGAGGTGCAGCATGCGCTGATAGTCGCGCTCGACCGGCACGCCCTCGATCGCCTCGCCCGCGTCGGGGTCTTCGTACGGATTGATCGTGCCGTCCTCGTCGAACACCACGACCGGACTGAAGCCCGCTTCCGGGCGGCCGCGCATCTGCTGGATCAGAAAACGCCCATACGGCGCGCCGCCGACGATCGCCACCGCGCGCTGATTGAAGCCCTCGCGGCGCAGCCCGCGCAGGATCGAATAGACGATCACCTTGGTGACGATCAGCAGCACGATCGTGGCCACGGCCCAATAGACGAGCCACAGCCGCGACAGGCTGTCCGAGCGGTGCAGGCTGAAGCTGATCAGCACGCCGGTGACTTCCACCAGCAGCCAGCCGCCCGCCACGCGGCACAGCAGGTCGTACAGCGGCTTGCCGCGCCACGACTGATAGATCCCGAGCGCGGGGAAGAACACCACCACCAGCAGGCAGTCGAACGCGAGCGAGATGCTTTGCATATCGTCCAGCCAGACGGCTTTCCCGCTGTGCACGGCCGCCGCGATGGCAGCACCGAGCGCGACCATGGCGATGTCGATGATTCTCGATAGAACGCTCAGCATGCGCTGCCCCTCAGTTCGTCAGTCAAGTGCCATCCGTTGGTTGGTTGAAATCCAGTCCGGCGATGGGACGCACAACGCCGGTATGCGCGTCAGCCAGATCCATGCGCGACGCGAAACTGTTTGAACCGGTGCTAATTGCCCTTCTAGTTTCCCGCTCGAAAAACCATCTGCATGGCCGGATTGGGAAACGGGTGTCTGAATGAGTGAATACCCTTGTACAGGTATAGATAAAGCGATATTAAAATTCCCACTGCAAGACCGCAAAATATCTCAAATTGTATCGGTCAAAGTTTCAGCATTTTTTCTCGATTTTTTCCGGCAATTGTTACCGGATTCGGCGTTTGAACTCCGTCCTGAAGGCCAGAATGCGGGCCGATCCCGCGCTTTCTGAGCGTTTTCCTACGAAGCTTACGCGCGGCCTTCCGGCATCATTCTGCGGCATGAAGGCCGGCAAAAAAATAGTCCGCGATTTTTTTCGGATAATTTTTCTTTTAAAAGAATTAACCGGACATTTTTTCTTCATGGAATGGATAAATTTATTGGCCGCTTTATCTAGTTTCTATTTAACGCGCTTTTATTGATTCCTGAGTTCGTGATAAAACTCGACGCATTCACCCAGCCTCGAGGAGTCCATCATGACAGCTCCGGTTACGGCCACGCCCGCCGACACCCGGTCCACGCAAGTCAAGTCCCTGAACGTCAAGCTCAAGGTTCATCCCGTGATTCTGGCGGGCGGCTCCGGCACGCGGCTGTGGCCGATGTCGCGCGAACAGCACCCGAAGCAGCTCATCGGCCTGCTCGGCGACGATTCGCTGCTGCAATCCACCACCCGCCGTCTCGACGGACTCGAATCCGGTTATCCGCTCACCGATCAACTCGTCGTAGTGGCCAATGAAGACCAGCGCTTCACCACCGCCGAACAGTTGCGCACGAGCGGCAAGCCGACCCGGCTGATTCTCGAACCCACCGGCCGCGACACGGCGCCGGCGCTCACCGTGGCCGCCCTCTCGGTCGCCGCGCAGGACGAAGACGGCATCATGGTGGTGATGCCCGCCGACCACGCGGTCACGGACATCGACGGCTTTCATGCGGCGGTGGCCACCGGCGTGCAGCATGCGGCGGCCGGTCATATCGTCACGATGGGTATCGTGCCGACACGTGCGGAAACGGGCTATGGCTACATTCGCATCGGTGCGGCGCTTGGCACGACTAATGATGCGCAGGATGCCGGCGTGCAACCGGCTGGCAAGATCGGCGCGCACAAGCTCGATCGCTTCGTCGAGAAGCCGCATCTGGAACTGGCGCAGCGTTATATCGAATCGAAGGAGTACTGGTGGAATAGCGGCATTTTCATCATGCGCGCGTCGACCTGGCTGAAGGCGATCCGCCATTTCCAGCCGGCCATTTACGAAGCCTGCGACGCGGCCTTCGCGGGCGGCAAGGCGGACGGCGACTTCTTCCGTCTGCAACGCGACGCGTTCAGCGCCTCGCCGTCGAATTCGATCGACTACGCGGTCATGGAGCAGCTCGGCAACGACCAGAGCGCGGCCTCGGGGATCGTCGTGCCGTTGCAGGCGGGCTGGTCCGACGTGGGTTCGTGGGACGCGATCTGGGACATCTCGGATAAGGACGCCGATCAGAACGTGGGGCGTGGGCGCGTGATGTTCGAAGGCGCCGCGTCGACCTTCGCACATTCGGAAGGACGCCTGATTGCCTGCGTGGGCACGCAGGATCTGGTGGTGGTGGAAACGGCCGACGCCATTCTGGTTGCCGACAAGTCACGCGTGCAGGACGTCAAGAAGATCGTGGGCCGGATTCGCAGCGACGGCGGGCTGGAAGCGGCCAACCATCGCAAGGTGCATCGCCCGTGGGGCAACTACGATTCCGTCGACACCGGCGAGCGCTTCCAGGTCAAACGGATCGTGGTGAAACCGGGTGCGCGGCTCTCGCTGCAAATGCATCATCACCGCGCCGAACACTGGATCGTCGTGCGCGGCACGGCGCTCGTCACGCGGGGCGAAGAGCGCTTTATCGTCTCCGAAAACGAATCGGCCTATATTCCGCTGGGCGTCACCCACCGTCTCGAGAATCCGGGCAAGATGCCGCTCGAAATGATCGAGGTCCAGTCCGGTTCGTATCTCGGCGAAGACGATATCGTGCGCTTCGACGACACCTACGGACGCCAGTAACGCGCAACGGCCCAGGGCGTCAACGAATGGCGTCCTTCCGATATCACCAGTGAATCACAACGATTGAAGCGGGAACCTGCGGCGGTTGCTCCTACCGGCCGCGGGGAACTGCTGTGCTCACCCCGCGTGGGAGATGAGTTCTGTGTACGACGGAAAACGATCTGATGCGCTGCTTTCGGTGGTTGCGCCGACAACGGCCGGTTCGCCCGGATAACGTCGCAACGGACCCCGGAACGCATTCAGCGGGCCGTGCAACGGCGCGCCGTGATTCACCGCGACCGGCTCGGGCACATGGCGCAAGGCTGGCAACGGACGCGCCGCCGCGTGCGCCGGGTTCGCCGGGTTCGCCGAAACATGCGCGGCCGCTGCCTGAGCCGCCGCCGCGGATTCGGCTGCTGCCGCCAGCGTGAGGCATTCGCGGTCGATCCACTGGCGCGCCCAGTCGAGCGCATAGTGCTGCGCCGTCTCCATGTCCGCGAAGCGTGGGCCGACGAGGCCGGAACGCTCGACGCGCTTGCCGTCCTTCATGATTTCCGCCCATGCGCGATACATGGCATTCGGCACCCGCTCAGCCGCGACATAAATCACATAGCCGCGGTCGGCGATTTCCGTGCCGCGCGGCGCGAGGCTCATCGACAGCGGGCTGCGCCGATCGTCGGGCGCGGGTGTGCGCGCCGACGCAACGGCGGAATTCAAACCGTGCATGGCCGCGTTCACCGCGCCCGCTTCGTCCGCACGAGGCAACTCCGCACGCGTGACGTATCGTGCGGGCGCTGCACCGTGCACCGCCGGCGCACGGGACACCGGCGGGACGTGAGCGCCGTTCGCCATATCGTTTGCCGTTCCTCCGGGAACCCCGTTCGAAGCGCCGGACAATTGACGCGTCATGTCGGCAATCGGATCGGCCGAACGCCAGTTGCCGAGGCTGCTCGACATGCCGGGCGCCTGCCACGACTCCGGACTTCTCCACGACACGCCACGCGGATTCTCGTCACGCATGCGGGGGCTTTCGGCTACCGGTGCCGCGGGTTTGGCCGCGACGGGCGGCGCCGGTTGCGGGACATACGCGAAGGTGCGCCCGGTTTGCGACAGCAGTCGAACCATCTCCAGAAGCGTGCCGTTCAACTGCCACTCTTCGAAACGGCGCCGGCAAGTAGGCCCCGACGGATAACGGCCGGGCAGTTTCGACCAGGGCTCACCGGTTGTGAGAATCCACAGGACGGCATTCGCCACGATGCGCGGTTCGGCGCGAGGCCGGCCACGCCGGTTTAAACGGACGGCCGGCTCGTCTGAGACAAGCGCTGCCAGCAGCGCCCATTCGTCATTGCTTAGCTCATCGAAAAACATTGGATTTTCTCCACGCAGCCTGGCCGGGCCGCGGCTTTGGGACGCCACGGATTCAGAACCTTCACGATCCGTGTGCAGCCCGCGGTTGCACAAATATGTCTTGTACGTTCTGTCAGCCGGTCAAACCCGCCCTTTCTTAGTGCGGCTTGTCCCTATTGCGAAGCACAAAACGTGGTCTCACTCGTGCATGGGAGAATTGTGCACGAAGCATACCATCCCCAGGGTTTCCGTGAATATGAGTGAGACAAGTGTTACGGATAGAAACAAACTTGTCCTTTTTGCTGCGTCTTTTCTCGCATTGCCGTCACACAGATCATGTCGCTTCTAGCCACGAAATAGCGTAATTGCATCGCACAACCCTTGGCAATCTCCGGTGAATAGGCTTTTATGAATCCGGCATCTTTCCCGCACAGGATTTCGATGCATTTCGTCCACGCTTCGGAGAGCGAGTGGACAGCGGAAGCAGTGGTTGAACCGGATATGCGCGGCACATAGCCGCAATCACCATGGGCTGCACAGGCCACGCACGCAGCACTGGCACAGCCGACCGGCCGCGCTGGGTAACCCGCTCCAACACGAGCGACCGACCAGAGTCTCAGCGCACCGGTTTCGCCGCGCCCTCGCCGACCACCGTCGTCCATTCACGCACGCGCCAGCGCGTCACGAGACCGGCGAGTACATAGGGATCGGCTTGGGCAAAGGCTTCGGCGGCAGCGGGCGAGTCGCCCTGAAAGAGCAGAACGGCGGTGTCCGTGGGCTCGGCCAATGCGCCGGCCAGCAGCAGTTCGCCGCGCTCCACGGCGGCCCACGCGAGCTTCAGATGCGCATCCCGGTAAGCCGCACGCCGTTCGAGGTAGTCGGATACCAGGTCGTACGTCAACAGATAGTGCATGGCGAGCCTCCTTGGCCAGTGTGTGGAAGCGGACCGGCGACGCATCGACGGCATGCATCGTGGTCAATATTACCCATATATCGGGAGAATGAATTTCCTGCCGATTTACTATTCAGTTGCATCTGCAGCAATGCGCAAAGCATGATTGAATTTCTTCACCGGCTCTGTCGAATGGCATCGGACTAATTCGATTGAATTCGCCTTACGCATTTAATCTGGAATGCATAACATAATTCGACTCCGCCGCCATTGGGCTTTCATTCCGCAATGCGCCGCCCGCCCCCGCCACATAAGGGAAAACCAGCGTGAGCGGCATGTCAACCGGATTGCTGTTTTGGCCGTTCTGGCAGACAGCATTTGCCATAATGGACGTGCCGAGGGTCCTGGATGCCATTGACGCCCGCGCGCATGAACGACCAAAAACGTTTTCACCACCGATGGAGTGTCACATGAAAATCCAATCCGCTATCGCTACGCTGGTGCTGGGCGCTGTCCTCGTTTCGCCGGTGTTCGCGGAAAACAGCCAGCAAACGAAAATGGCCGACTGTAACAAGCAGGCCGGCGACAAGAAAGGCGACGACCGCAAGGCATTCATGAAAACCTGTCTGTCGGCGAAGCCTGCCGCCGCCGCGCCGATGAGCCAGCAGGACAAGATGAAGGCGTGCAACACGCAAGCCACCGGCAAGAAGGGTGATGACCGCAAGGCGTTCATGAAGAGTTGCCTGTCGTCCGCGCCGTCGAACTGAACGCGCGAATCAAACAGAGCACAGCAGAGCAAACCGGCGCCGCGCGTTGAGCGCGGCGCGCGAGCGCATCCCGCTCGAACAAGGCGGCGCGGTATCCGGACCGCTCGTTGCCCGCCTCCCGTTCCATCCTCGTTCCACCCCTCGTTCCACCCCTCGCAGTCCGTCGCCCCGAGCGCGGCATTTTTCTTCTATGATGGCTGCGGAGACGGCCCACCCTCACAAACAACATTAGACGGGCCGCCATCTTGTCGTTGGTGCTGCAGAGCATCCATCGGAGGCAAGGATGGTATCGAAGCATAAAAACCGCTGGTTGAGGCGGTGGCTGGTCGTCATCATATTCTGGGCCGTGCCCGTGGCGATCGTGGCAGTGAGCGAGATCCGGGAGGAAATGGCGTACAACGCCGTCGACCTCGACCGCGCGCTGACCACCTGGAACTTTACCGACGCACAACGCGCCGCCGGTGCTCCCGCGCGCTGCCACGGCAAGCGCGACGAGGCACAAGCCGCGGGCTGCCCGGCCGAGGTGCTGGCCGCCAATGCGGCGCGTCAGCAGGACGCCCGCAATGAATACAGCGTGCGCCGCTCCACGTTGATGGCCTATCTCTGGCATGCGTTCGTCGGCTACTGGATCGTGCCTGCCGTGACGCTGTTTCTGCTCGGCGTGCTGATCGGTATGCTGCGCCGTGTGCTGCGACGCCCGCCGCAGGTCAAAAGCCCGGCGAACCACGGATGACGACGTCCATTCGATCCAGCGTTCAATCCAGCGTCCATTTTTGCGGCGTCGAAGCAACACTTTCATTTTGATTTCAGCGCGAATCCGCCGGGCGAAAAATCGGTAAAAACGATCTTTCGGTTCCGCCCTGGGCGCTCTTCCCTTGCGTTCGGTCAAATCAGGCCCGAATTCCCGGGAACCCATTCCAATGCGCCGCACGGCGAGGCCGCGCGGCGCGCTTCGCAGCCAGTCAAAATTACAGCACGGCGCCTTACGATTTGCCCGAAAGCCCCGTCACACAAGGCTTTTCGCCTCTCAAGGAAGCGCGCCATTTGTGCTTGCGTGTGATATAACTCAAAGGCAACCCGGCAATATCAAATGAGGTTGCGCCCCGGAACCATGACGGAGAAAAACGATGCAAAGACGAAACTTCATGCTGAAGACTACCGCTGCGCTCGCTTTCGGAGGCCTTGCACTCGCTGGTTGTACGACGAACAAAGGCAACCCGGACACCCCCACTACCGATGCGTCCAAACGCCAGTCGATCGACGCTAGCGTCGACGGCACCATGTCGCGGCTGTTCACGACCGTGAAAGGCTCGCGCGAACTGGTCTCGAAGGCGCGCGGCGTCCTCGTTTTCCCGTCGGTGCTGCAGGTCGGCTTCGTCGTCGGCGGGCAGTACGGCGAAGGTTCGCTGAGGGTCGGCGGCGGCACGGTCGGCTACTACAGCACGATTTCCGGCTCGTTCGGCTTCCAGGCTGGTGCGCAGTCGAAGGCGATCATCTTCCTGTTCATGACGCAGGACGCGCTGGATAGATTCCGCAATGCCGACGGCTGGTCCGCGGGCGGCGACGCTTCCGTCGCGCTGGTGAAGATGGGCGCCAACGGCGCGATCGACACCAACACGGCGACGGCTCCGGTCGAAGTCTTCGTGCTGACCAATGCCGGCCTGATGGCCGATGTATCGCTGCAAGGCACGAAGGTTACGCGTCTGAAGATCTGAGACGCGCGGTCCGACTGCCGGTCTGCGGGGTGTGCGTCTGATCCGCCGGGTTCCGTGAGCAGCGGTGGCCGGATCAGACGCAATCCCGCGCAGATTGCCTCGCGATGCGAACAACGCGGCACGCGCCGCGCCGACAGGCTTTTGCAGGCCGCTGCTCGGCGCAGGCTCCCCGCGTTGCCCGCTTCCGAAGTCCGGCCGTCCTGAGCGCCTCGATGTCTCGATCTCTCGAGTGCTGCGTCAATAAAGAGCGGCGATGCGCATCACGCATCGCCGCTCTTTTTCATCCTGCCGCTTTCGCCGAATCCCTTCGGCTCAGCCTCCCGACGTATCGATCACCTTGAAGCGCGAACGCTTCTGCGCGCGAATCACCGACTGATACGCGTCCACATACTGCTGCGCCATGCGATGCGAGGTAAAGCGCTCCTCGAAGCGCTGCCGCACGCCCGCACGCGGCATCTTGTGCAGGCGATTGACCGCCGCCACCGCGCCGATCTCGTCTTCCACGATAAAGCCCGTCACGCCGTCTTCCAGCACTTCCGGCACCGAGCCGCGGTTGAACGCGATCACCGGCGTGCCGCATGCCATTGCCTCGATCATCACGAGGCCGAACGGCTCGGGCCAGTCGATCGGAAACAGCAACGCGTGCGCCCCGGAGAGGAACTCGGCCTTCTGATGATCGGCAATCTCGCCGATGAACTCCACATACGGCAAATCCAGCAGCGGCCGGATGTCGCGTTCGAAATACTCGCGGTCGGCCGCGTCCACTTTCGCGGCGATGCGAATTGGCATGCCGCAGCGGCCGGCAATCCGGATCGCGGTGTCGACACGCTTTTCCGGCGAGATGCGGCCGAGAAACGCGAGGTACTTCTGCTCGACCGGCTGCGGCGTGTAAAGCTGCTCCGGCAAGCCGTGATACACGGTGGTCAGCCACTTGGCCTGCGGCAGCGGATGGCGCTGCGCGTTCGAAATCGAGATCACCGGCGCGGTGTTGAAGGTGTCGAACACCGGCTGCTGCTCGGGCAAGTCGAGACGGCCGTGCATGGTCGTGACGAACGGCGTTTCCTGACGCTTGAACACCGAGAACGAGTAATAGTCGAGGTGAAAATGCAGGACGTCGAAATTTTCGGCCTGGCGGCGCACCAGTTCCATCAGCAGCATATGGGGCGCCACGCGGTCGCGAATGCCCGGATCGAGACGCAGCGCGCGCGGCCAGACGGGTTCGAGCTTCGCGTTGGTCACGGAGTCGCCGCTCGCGAACAGCGTCACGTCATGGCCGAGTTCGACCAGCGCCTCGGTGATGTACGACACGACGCGCTCCGTGCCGCCATAGAGCTTGGGCGGCACCGATTCGGTCAAAGGGGCGATCTGCGCAATCTTCATATTTTGTCTCCGTGAGCTGACGGCTTGCGCCTCGGGCGGTGCGCGTCAGCGGCGCTGAGTATGACAGCGCCGATACCTCCGATCAATGCAGGGTCGCGCGTGGGCAGCGACGCAGGATCGGCATCGCTGCATTATTCACTACGGTAGAACAAAAAGCCGCCAATCTTGCATTTCCTCGGCGCTGTTACATTCAACTTACATGCGATGCGCGACGCCACGGCCTCACGTTCATCGCGCCGGCCATTTCCAGGCCGGCAGGTCGCGCTCGTCCGCATCGGCGATACGGGTCGCGCCGAAGTGCTTCTCCAGCACGATCGACTCGCTCGCGTCCTCGCGCTCGAGCGCCGCGATCAGACGCGCCGCATGCGACACCACCAGCACCTGCGAATGCCGGGCGGCCTGCGCGATCAGCCGGGCGAGCGCGGGCAGCAGATCCGGATGCAGGCTCGTCTCGGGTTCGTTCAGCACCAGCAGCTCCGGCGGGCGCGGCGTCAGCAACGCGGCGACCAGCAGCAGATAGCGCAAGGTGCCGTCGGACAGCTCCGCGCCTTTCAGCGGCCGCAGCAGGCCATGCTGCTGCATCACCACTTCGAAACGGCCGTCCTGGGTGGCGACGTCGAGGCGCGAGCCCGGAAAGGCGTCGTCGATGGCGGCGTCGAGCGCGTCCGGGTCGCCGATCTCGCGGATGGTTTGCAAGGCCGCGGCGAGGTCCGCGCCGTCGTTCGCGAGCACCGGCGTGTGCGTGCCGATCTGCGGCAGACGCGCGGCCGCTTCCGCGTCGGTGCGGAAATGGTCGTAGAAACGCCACGAGCGGATCTGCTCGCGTACCGTGACCATCTCGGGCGCCGTGCGTGGGTCGGAGAACTCCGTCATCATGCTGTCGAAGCTCGCGACCGGTTGCGGAATGGTTTGCCAGTCGCCACGCTCGTCGCGCGTGCTCAGCGCCGGGCCGTGGCGGTCCACGAGCAAGGCCGATGGCCGCAGCGCGGGGCCGCTCCAGATGCACTCGCGCTTGATGATCGGATCGAGCAGGAACTTGCTGGGTATGGGGGGGGATGGCCGTTCCGGCGCAGGCAGTCCGAGATCGATCGCATAGCCGAACTGGTCGCCGGCAAAACCGAGCCGCAGACTCACTGGCTCCTTGCGCCGCGTGCCCTCCACCGGAAACTCGCCGGCCAGCACGGCGCGCGAAAAGCGTTCAGGGCCGGCCCACAAGGTGGACGGCAAGCCGCCTTCACGCGCCAGCGACGTAATTACCCCGCCGCGCGCCGTCTCCGCCAGCAAACGCAGCGAACGATACACGCTCGACTTGCCGCTGCCATTGGCGCCCGTGATCACGTTCAGGCGGCCGAGCGGCACGATCAACTCGCGCAGCGACCGGTATCCCGCAACAGCCAGTGTGGTCAGCATGCTGCCGCCCGTCGTTCAGTCGCGCATGCGTGCGTGCGCCGCCACCCGGCCACGCTCGCGCACGCGCCAAGCCGCGCGCGCGAGGCGCCGGCCAGACACAGGTTCATGCAATCCATCAGTAATGCCCGCCGCCCTTGCCCGGCTTCTGCACCGGCACGCTGCGCAGATCGCGCAGAAAGGTATCGCGCCAGACGCCGAGATCGTTCTTGCGCAACGCGGCCATGTTGATCTCATGGCGCCGCTGACGCGCGTCGAGCGGCATCTGCAACGCGCGTTGCAAGGCTTCGCACATGCCGATTGCATCATGCGGATTGACGAGCAGCGCGCCGGTCAGCTCCGCCGCGGCGCCCGCGAAAATCGACAGCACCAGCACGCCGGGGTCGTCGGGATTCTGCGCGGCGACGTATTCCTTCGCGACCAGGTTCATGCCGTCGTGAAGCGGCGTCACGAAACCGATCTGCGATTCGCGAAACAGCGACATCAGCTTCCAGCGGTCGTACTGCTGGTTCAGATAACGGATCGGCGTGTAGTCGAGGCCCGAGTAACGGCCGTTGATGCGCCCTGCTTCGTACTCCAGATCCTGGCGGATCTTTTGATACGTGGCGACGTCCGAACGCGTCGGCGGCGCGATCTGCACCAGCGTGACGTTGCCGCGCCATTCCGGCGAGCGCTCCAGCAGATGCTCGAAAGCCCGGAACCGTTCGACGAGACCCTTCGAATAATCCAGCCGGTCGACGCTCATGATCAGCTTGCGGCCTTCCAGGCTTTGCTTGAGGTCGAGCACGTGCTGACGGCTTTCGTAGCGCTTTGCCTGCTCGGCGATCTCGTCGGGAAACACGCCGATCCGGTAGACGCCGGTGCGCAGTTTGCGGCCGAATGCTTCGACCACGCCGTCCGCGCTCACCGAACCGCGCGCGTGGCGCGTGACGTAGTCTTTGAACGCGAGTTCGTCGGTGGCGGTCTGGAAGCCCAGCAGGTCGTAGCACGACAGCGACTTCACCAGTTCTTCGTGCGGCGGAATGTTGAGCAGGATCTGCGGCGCGGGAAACGGAATGTGCAGGAAGAAGCCGATGCGGTTCGTCACGCCCTCATTGCGCAACGCCTCGGCGAACGGGATCAGATGGTAGTCGTGAATCCAGATCACGTCGTCGTGTTCGAGCAGCTTGATCAGCTTGTGCGCGAGCCACGCGTTCACGCGCCGGTAGCCCGCGTACTCCTCGCGCTCGTAGCGTGCGAGGTCGTTGCGGTAGTGGAACACCGGCCACAAGGTCGCGTTCGAAAAGCCCCGATAGTACTGGTCGTAGTCCTTGCGCGTGAGGCCCACGGTCGCGAAGGTCACGGCGCCGTCCTGCTCCAGGGTCGGCCCCGCGTTGGCGACGGTCTCGCTGACCACGTCGCCGCTCCAGCCGAACCACACGCCTCCGGCGTCCTTCAGCGCGCCGAATACGCCGACCGCGAGGCCGCCGGCCGATCCTTTGGTTTCCGTCGGCGTTGCGACGCGATTCGACACGACGATCAGTCGGCCCATGTTGCATGTCCTCCTTGGTTCGCGCGGCGCGCCCGCGTGCCTGTCATCAGCTCTTCCTGGTGTCTCGTGCGCAATCGCGCGACCAGAATCCGAAACGCGATGACGCACGCGAAGCCGCGCCGGCTTCGTGAGTGAGTGGACGGTTCGACCACTTTGGTGCCCGATCAGTTGCATTCATCGGCGCCCGTGCGCCCGAGTCTGGCGCTTTGGCCGTCCGTATCGTGGTCTAACGCGCGGTCAAACCCGCTTTCAACCCACGCTTGAACCGCGCTTGAATCGCGCTCAATCCGTTCTTAAACCGCCCGCCAATCCACCGTCAGACCTTTTCCTTAACGTGCTGCGGCACGTCGCCCGCCGCAGGGCGCCCGGCACGGCTGGCCACCGGATCGGCCTCGGTGTGCGCGGCGGTGCTGCCCGCCGGCGTCTGCGTGCTGCGCGGCACCCAGTCGAGCGGTTCGCCCTTGCCCGCTTCGAGCTCCGCCGACACCTCCGCGCGCGCCCGCGGCAAGTACTGCGGGTAGTGCGTCTGAATGAAATCGAGCAGTCCCTCGCGTACCCGGCAGCGCAGATCCCAGTTCAGGCCGGAATCGAGCGAACTGACGAGGGCGCGTAATTGCATCGAGCGCTCGGTGCCGTCCGTCACCTGCAGCACCTGGACGCGGCGATCCCACTCGGGCGCGTCCTCCACGATGCGCGCGAGTTCCTCGCGCAACGGCGCGAGCGGCATGCGGTAGTCGACGTACAGAAACACCGTGCCGATGATCTGCGAACTGCTGCGGGTCCAGTTCGAAAACGGGTTCTCGATAAACCATTGCAACGGCACGATCAAGCGCCGCTGATCCCACAGGCGCACCGACACATACGTGCCGGTGATTTCCTCGATACGCCCCCACTCGCCCTGAATCACGACGACGTCGTCGAGACGGATCGGCTGCGACAACGCGATCTGCAGGCCGGCGATCAGATTGCCGAGCACCGGCCGTGCCGCGATACCGGCGACCAGACCCGCCACACCCGCCGACGCCAGCAGGCTCGCGCCGATCTGCCGCACATTGGGAAACGTCATCAGCGCGCCGCCCACGCCGACGATCACGATCACGAACATCACCGAGCGCGCCAGCACGCGCGCTTGCGTATGGATGCGGCGCGCCTGCAGATTGTCGGCGGTATCGAGCGGATGAGCCTGAATGATCGCCTCGCCGATCGCCGCCGCCGAGCGCACCGAGAGCCACGTGATCGCGCCGATCAGCGCGATCGCGGCGGCATCGCGCAACGGCGTGATGAAGGTCAGCGCGTCGGGGGCTTCCCACCACACCGCCTCCAGCGCGAGAATCGCGAGCACGAAAAGCGCCGGCCTGTCGATATAGCGCAGCACCACGCTGGTGAGCGGATAAGGCCGCGCGAGCCGCGTCACGATCCGCGCGCCGATCCGATGGATGCCCACGGCCAGCAGCAGCGCGACGACCGAGACGATCAACGCGCCGAGCCATGTGTGCAGCGGCGCTTCGGCCATGCGGCTGAGGTCGTCGAGGGTAGGCATGAAGGGGATGTTCCTCCTAACTTGAGTGCTGAGCTGAGCCGGCGCGAGGCCGATTGCCCCCGGACGCGGCTGCGGTACGGCAAGATGCTCCCGCCACCGGGCGCGCCAGCCGCGAAGCGCCCTTGAAGCGGACGCGAGGCCGCACGACTGCGCGCCGTCGCGGCCTGCCTACTGACATCTTAGATGGTTCTTCCGCGCCGTCCGCGAACGGTGCGCGGGCCAGCCGCCTGTGCACGTGGACAGCCGGGGTTAAGGCCAGGTTTCAGGGGCGTTGAGCAATCCCCCAAAGACGTCCCGACTGACGAGCCGGGGCACGCTCTTAGGCCGACACGCCCAACGCGCCGGATGCCGGCGCGCAAGGCGTCAGCCTTGATCCGTTTCAGCTTCCGCTCTTGCAGGGAAACGCCTTGCCGAGCCCGAGCGAGATCGCCGTGCTGGCGTTGTAGCCCGCGACGATCGGATTCTCGGCAATGTACTTGCGCACCGCATCGGTGAGCTGCGCCGAGCGCGCGTCCTGCGGCAAGCAGAAGTACTGGCCGACGCGCGGGCCGGTCGTGCCGCCGATCGCGTCGATGGTGTTGAAGATGCCGTCGGCGGCGCCTTCGATATAAGCGGCGCAGGCACTACGCGATGCCACATCCGTCTTGGTGCACAGCTTGTTGAGGTCGCCTCCCGTAAATGCGGCTGCCGATAGCGGTGCGGCAAGCGCGCTGGCGAAAATCAAAGCCCGCAGCATGGTGTTCCTTTCCAGGGTCGTTTATCAGGCGGTCTTTCGCCGCATCCAAAGGGCGTGCCAATAAGGCACGCTAAAGTCGTCATTCTGCACTGTTTTGCGAAGCGCCAGCGCGCGCGACACCGCTATCTTCAGGCACTTTTTTTAGCATGGCGAGACGGCGGCCCTGGCGCACAGGCACTTTCGCGTTTAAGCGATACCGCGCCGGTGCTCAGCCGGGAGGCGCGAGGCAGCCTCGCAGGCCGCGCGAGCCTTCAGACGGGCGGCAGACCGGGCGGGCCTTTGGCCGGTGGCCTCAGCGGCCGGCACACTGCGCGGGCCTCCTCGACCCGTGTCCTGGCCGGCCAACACCCCACGCGAGCCTGCGGCTGGCGCCTGGACGGCCGGCAGACCGGCCCGCGCATCAGCCAGCCACCCGCGCCGCCACGCACCTTATTTCTGTTGCATCTGCTGCAGGCGCGCGGTCAGCCCTTCGACCACGTCCGGCTCCTTGTAGGTCTTGGCGAAATCGAGCGCCGTCATGCCGATCTGGTTCTTCACCGTCAGGTCCGCGCCGTTGTCGAGCAACAGCTTCACGGTCGACACGTGGCCGCCGCGCGCGGCCATCATCAGCGGCGTGGTGCCGTTCGGCGAGCCGGCGTCGACGTAGGCCGAATGGTCGAGCAGCACCTTGACGATGTCGTCGTTGCCGTTCGCCGCCGCGTAGTGCAACGGCGCCCAGCCCTTCTTGTTGACTTCGGCGTCTTTCGCGATCAACTGGTTGACGAAGGCGAGATCGCCGTTCAGCGCGGCCATCATCATTGCGTTCTCGCCGGCCTTGTCCTGAATCTCGATGTTGGTCTTCGGATTGGCCAGCAACGCGGCGCCGACCTTGTCCGATTTCTCGCGCGCGGCGAGCACGAGCAGCGGAATGCCCTGGTTATCCACGCTGTTCGGGTCCATGCCCTTGGCGAGCAGCTTGTTGACGCCGTCGACGTCGTCGAACTTGACCGATTTGATCAGCGAATCGATCGGCGCGGCCTCGGCCGGCGACACTGCCAGCGACGTCAGCGCGGCACATGCCAGCGCCGCCGCGAAAGCAAGACGCGAAGCGCGGCGCCGCGCCGAAACCAGCGCGCCACGCGCTGCCACGCCCGCTGCGCAAGTGCCTTGAAGTGCTGTGAACGACATCGAAATTTCTCTCATATTTAACTTTAGGAAACGTCCCTATCCTTTTGATATTGATCGACTTTACGTCTCACGCGCCGGTGGGCGCGGGGATCTTGAAAAGGCGGAAGAAGTTCTGCGTGGTCGCGGCGGCCAACGCCGCTTCCGGCATCTCGCGTTGCTGCGCGATGAACCGTCCGACATAACTTACGTACGCAGGTTCATTAGGCTTGCCGCGATACGGCACGGGCGCGAGGTACGGCGAGTCGGTTTCGATCAGCAGACGTTCGAGCGGCACACGGCGCGCGACGTCCTGCACGTCGGTCGCGCTCTTGAACGTGACGATGCCCGACAACGAGATGTAAAAATTCTGCGCGAGCGCCTGTTCGGCAACGGACCACGGTTCGGTGAAGCAATGCATCACGCCGCCCGGCTCGCTCGCGCGCTCCTCGGCCATGATGCGCAGCGTGTCTTCCGACGACGAACGCGTATGGATGATCAGCGGCTTGTTCGTCGCGTGCGCCGCGCGGATATGGGTGCGAAAGCGCTCGCGCTGCCATTCCATGTCGGCGATGGTGCGGCCTTCCAGCCGGTAGTAATCGAGCCCGGTCTCGCCGATCGCGACCACCTTCGGATGCGCGGCCAGTTCGACCAGTTCGGCGACGCCCGGCTCGCGCATGTGCTCGTGGTCCGGGTGCACGCCGACCGACGCGTACACGTTCTCGTACCGGCTGGCGATATCCAGCACGGAAGGCAGCGTCTCCAGATCGACGGACACGCACAGCGCATGGGTGACCGAATGGCTGCGCATGTTGTCGAGCACCTGCGGCAGGCGCTCGGCGAGTCCTTCGAAGTTGATATGGCAATGCGAGTCGACAAACATGGGGATGTCCTGCTTAGGGCTGGATCGAGGGAATCAGGCGGCGGCCGGGGCTGTGGCGGCGAGCTCGAGGCGCTTGCCGAGAATCACCAGATCGCGCTCCACACCGTCCAGCACGGCCACGCGCGGCAACGAGCCCCACGTGTCGAAACCGAAGCCGCGGAACAGGCGCAAGCTCGCTTCATTGTGACCGAAGATAAAACCGAGCACGGTGTCGATACCGAGCCCCGGCGCCGCCGCCAGCGAAGCCGCCAGCAACTGCTTGCCGAGACCCCGGCCGCGCGCGCTTTCGTCGAGATAGATGCTGACCTCGGCGGTGCGCAGATAGGCCGGCCGGCCGTAGAAGTCCGAAAAGCTCAGCCACGCGATCACGCGGCCGGGCTGCTGCGGGTCTTCCACCACCCACAACGGTCGCTTGTGCGGGCCATGCGCGTGAAACCAGGCCAGCCGGCTTTCGACGCTGACCGGTTCGAGATCGGCGGTGACCTGGCGCGACGGCACCGTCGAGTTGTAGATGGCGACGATCGCGGGCAGATCGTCGAGCGTGGCATCGCGGTAGGAAAGGCTCATGGTGCGTTGAACGTGAGGTGAGAGGCCGATACAGACGAAAAGCGCGGGACGACAGGCGCAGGACCCAAGGTCAGCCTGCGTGGACCGCGTGGCGCGGCACGGCGCGCCGGTTGCCGACGGCGTGCCGCGCCGACAGCGGCGGCTTACGCGAACAACTCGCGGTAGCCGAGAAACAGTTCCTCGAATACCAGCCGCGCATTCAGCGGATGGCTCTCGACGGCGCGCTGGCGCGTCACGGCGCGCATGAAGCGCGCGAACGCGCCGGCGTCGGCTTGCGACGCACAGCGTGTCAGCGCCGCCGACGCTTGCGGAAAGTAACGTGGCGTGCCCGCCGTGCGCTGCGCCAGCAAATCGTACATCCAGCGTTGCAGCCAGCCCAGCACCAGCGGCACGGGCAGCTTCTGCAGCGCCTCGCCGCAGGCGAAGGCGTCACAGGCCGGGCCGGCGGCCAGTTGTTTGAGCGTCCAGTCGCGCAGCGCGCGGTTTTCGTCGCTGGCGAGCGCCAGTGCCGTGAGCGGCGCGCCGCCGGCTTCCGCGAGCAGCGCAGGCGCTTCGGCCACACCTTGCGCGGCGAGCCACTTCGTCGCCACGTCCGGCGCGGGCATGGTCATCGGCCACTGGCGGCAGCGGCTGATGATGGTGGGCAAGAGGCGATCGATACGCGCCGACACCATCAGGAACACGACGCCCGCAGGCGGCTCTTCGAGCGTCTTCAGCAGCGCGTTGGCCGCGGCGATATTCAGCCCTTCCGCCGGATACAGCACGACCACGCGGGCGCCGCCGCGGTGCGAACCCACGCCGACGAAGTCGAGCAAGCCGCGAATCTGCTCGATCTTGATTTCCTTGCTCGGCGTGCGGGTCTTCTTGCCTTCGTCGGCATCGGCCTTGTCGGCTTTTTCGTCCGCCCCGTTGTTCAGGCCCGCTTCGGCGGCCAGCGCCTCGGGCACGACGATCCGGTAGTCCGGATGATTGCCTTGCGCAAACCAGTTGCAGGCCACGCACGCCCCGCACGGCTCGCCGTTGGCTTGCTGAGCCTCGCACAGCAGGCCTTGCGCGAGATGCCGCGCGAAGCGCAACTTGCCGATGCCCGCCTGTCCATGCAGCAACAGGGCGTGCGGCCAGTGGCCGCGCAGTTGCTGCAGGCGGTTCCAGTCGTCGGCTTGCCACGGATAAATCATCGTTTCTCTTTTAAATCAAACGCTTACGCAGATTATCTAAAGTACGGAATGAACTCTGCGAGCCGTTATAAACTAGAATTATATTCTTTTAAAATCAAAGAACTGCGATCAATTCTTCAAGTCGTCTCTGGATTTGCGCGATGCTCTGCGCGGAGTCGATGATAGCGAAACGGTACGGTGCTTCTTCGGCACGGCGCAGATATTCGGCGCGGGTGCGGGCGAAAAACGCCGCCGATTCGCTCTCGAAGCGATCCGGATCGCGCGCCGCGCTGCGCCGCTCGTTGGCGATCTCGGGCGCGAGGTCGAACAGCACCGTCAGGTCCGGCTGGAAACCGCCCTGCACCCAGCGCTCCAGCGTTTCCAGCTTGTCGCGCGGCAGTCCGCGGCCGCCGCCCTGATAGGCGAAGGTCGCGTCGGTGAAACGGTCCGACAGCACCCAGTCGCCGCGCGCGAGCGCCGGTTCGATCACTTCGGCCAGATGCTGGCGGCGCAGCGCGAACATCAGCAGCGCCTCGGTTTCGAGATCCATTTTCTGGTGCAGCACGATTTCGCGGATCTGCTCGCCAAGCGGCGTGCCGCCCGGTTCGCGCGTCATGACGACCGAGCGCCCGGTGCCTGCGACTTTCTGCTCGAGGCGCTCCCGAAACCAGCCGAGGTGGGTGGTCTTGCCCGCCCCGTCAATGCCCTCAAACGTAATGAATTTGCCCCGCGCCATCATTGCCCTCGAATGTATTTGTCCACGGCCTTGTTGTGATCGCCGAGGGTGTCGGAAAAGATACTGCTGCCGTCGCCGCGCGAGACGAAATACAGCGCGGTGCTGGGCGCAGGGTTCAGCGCCGCCTGCAGCGACGCCACACCGGGCAGCGAGATGGGCGTTGGCGGCAGCCCCATCCGGGTGTAGGTATTGTAGGGAGTGTCGGTTTGCAGGTCTTTCTTTCTGATCCGGCCGCCGTAGCTGTCGCCCATGCCGTAGATCACGGTCGGATCGGTTTGCAGCGGCATGCCCACGCGCAGCCGGTTGGCGAACACGGCCGCCACCATCGGCCGGTCCGATGGCTTGCCGGTTTCCTTTTCGATGATCGACGCCATGGTCAGCGCGTCGTACGGCGTCTTGTACGGCAGGTTCGACGCGCGCGCGGTCCACGCCTCGTCAAGGCGCAGGCGCATCAGCCGGTAGGCGCGGCGGTACACGTCGAGATCGCTGGTGTTCTTGTCGAACAGGTACGTGTCCGGGAAAAACAGTCCCTCGCCGTTGCCGATCGAGGCCTCGGGCGCATTGATCGCGTTCATCAGGTCAGTGTCGCTCATGCCGGCCGTATCGTGCTTGAGCGCCGGATTGGCATCCAGCTCGGCGCGCATGCGCTTGAAGGTCCAGCCTTCGATGATCGTCGCCACATATTCATTGACGTCGCCGCGAGCGATTTTCTGCAACACCTCGTACGGCGTCACGCCCGTCTTGAACTCGTAGTTACCCGATTTCAACTCGCTTTGCAGTCCCAGCAGCCGCGTCATCACGACAAACAGCTCCGGCTCGACCGGCACGCCGCCCCGATTGAGCTGCAGCGTGACGCTGCGCAAGCTGCTATGCGGCTTGACCGTCACATCGAGTTGCGCAGGGGTCAGATCGAGCGGGCTGGTGGCCCAGTGGTATCCGCCAGCAAGTGCGGCTGCGGCCAGCACAACGACGAGTGAGCCGGCAATGAAACATTTCTTGAACAGGGACATGCGAAACGTGGCAGGGTTGGACTGCATATAATACTTGTTTGCCTTAGCCAAAGTCAGAATTGACTGTTCCCGGAATCCATGAACATACCGCTCGCTACCGCTTCAGGCACTCCTCCAGTCACAGCTCCTACGGCGGTTGCCGCCGCGCCGGCCGGTCTTCCGGCGCTGCCGCGCCCCGGCGCCGATGAATTCGACGCCGCCGTTCAGCATGGCGCGTATATGCCGCTCACGCAGTTCGGCGTGATCGACGCCACCGGCGACGACGCTGCAAGTTTCCTGCACGGCCAGTTGACCAACGACACCCAGCACCTCGACGCCGCCAACGCGCGTCTGGCCGGCTACTGCTCGGCCAAGGGGCGTTTGCTGGCGTCGTTCCTGACGTGGCGCGGCGGCGAGACCATCCACCTGCTGGTCTCGAAAGACGTGCAGGCCGCGGTGCAGAAGCGGCTCTCCATGTTCGTGCTGCGCGCCAAGGCCAAACTCACGGACGCAAGCGGCGAACTGGCGGTGATCGGACTTGCCGGCGACGTGCGCAAGGCCCTCTCGGGCGTGTTCGACGCGCTGCCCGACGGCGTGCACGTGAAGGTGGACGGCCCGGCAGGCTCGCTGATTCGCGTGCCGGACGCGCTCGGGCGCCTGCGTTATCTGTGGGTCGGCCCGAAAGCGCAGATCGAGTCGCACCTGCCCTTGCTGGACGAAAAGCTCACACGCGTCTCGCCGGCCGTGTGGGACTGGCTCGACATTCGCGCGGGCGAACCGCGCATCACGCAGCCGGTGGTCGAGCAGTTCGTCCCGCAAATGGTCAACTTCGACGTGCTCGGCGCGGTGAATTTCCGCAAAGGCTGCTACCCCGGCCAGGAAGTGGTGGCGCGCAGCCAGTATCGCGGCACGATCAAGCGGCGCACTTCGCTCGCCAACGTGGCCGGCGAACTCGACACGGTGCGCGCCGGCGCGGAACTGTTCCATTCCGACGATCCGGGCCAGCCGTGCGGCATGGTGGTGAACGCGGCATCGGCGCCGGACGGCGGCGTCGATGTGCTGGTCGAGATCAAGCTCGCGGCGCTGGAAAACGGCACAGTGCATCTGGGTGCGGCTGACGGCCCGGCGCTGCGGTTCCTCGCGCTGCCTTACGGGCTGCCGAGCGAGGTCTGAATGTCTCGCAGGGCACCAAGCGGCGCTCTTTGGCGCCGCTTTTTGCTAGCCCTTCCAACCGCAACGCCTCCACCAGGAGACGCCCCCCGATGTGCCTGATCGTCTTCGACTGGCGACCCGACGCGGTCGACGGCCCGCTCTTCACGCTCGCCGCGAATCGCGATGAATTCTTTCGCCGCACGGCCGAACCAATCGCCTGGTGGCAAGACGCGCCAGCGGTGCTGGCCGGGCGCGATCTGCTGGGCGGAGGCACGTGGCTCGGCTTGTCGCGCGACGGCCGCTTCGCCGCGCTCACCAACTACCGCGCACCGCACGAGATGCGCGCCGACGCGCCGACCCGCGGCACACTCGTCAGCGACTGGCTGAGCGGTGCCGCGCGCGATTCGAACGGCAGCCCGCACGGCACGCCGCTCGCCTACCTGCAGCATGTCGCGCGAACCGGTGACATCTACAACGGTTTCAATCTGCTGGTGGGCGACTGGACGCGCCGTGAACTCGCCTGGTACTGCAACCGCTCCGAGCGTGCACCGTCGCTGCTCGAACCCGGCACACACGGCATCTCGAACGCGGTGCTCGATACCGCGTGGCCGAAGCTCGTGAAAAAGCGCGCCGAACTGGGCGCGCTGCTCGCGCGCAACGCGATGCCGCCGCTCGAACGCCTGATCGATCTGATGCGCGATCCGCGTCTCGCGCGCGACGACGAACTACCGTCCACCGGCATTCCGCTCGAGCGCGAACGGGCGCTGTCGGCGGCCTTCATCGAAACGCCGGAGTACGGCACGCGCGGGACGACCGCGTTGCGCGTGAGCGCACACCGCGCAGTGCTCAGCGTGGCCGTTGCCGAGCGCAGCGACGACAACGGCTCGCATCGGATCGCGCGGCCTGGCGACTTCGAGCGCAGCTTCGCCTTCAATATCGAACGCGAGATGGCGTGACGGTGGTGCGGCGGCGCGTGGGCGGTTGACCGCCGGCGCGAGGCGAACCGCGCTCCGTACGCGCCGAATACCGGAACGCCAAACGCCAAACGCCGAAACACCAAAACGCGCCAAAACGCCGTGCTCAGTCGAACCCGAACGCCGCGCGCAACGCCGCGGCGGCATCCGCATGAGCCTGCCCGACCTCCGGCACGAAGCCGCCCATCTTGAAGAATTCGTGAATCATGCCGGGATAGCGTTTGAGCGTGACCCGGTTGCCCAGCGCGTGCAGTTTCTCCGCGTAGGCGTCGCCCTCGTCGCTCAAGGGATCGTATTCGGCGGTGGCGATCCATGCGGGCGCAACGCCGCTGAATTCGGGCGCGCCATGCGCGCCGTCGAGCGGCGCGAAACGCCAGTCGTCGCGGTCACGCTTGTCGCGCACGTAGTGGTCGAAGAACCACTGAATCGTGTCGCCCGACAGTAGAAAGCCATTGGCGAAGCGCGAGTGCGAATCGGTTTGCTGATGGCCGGTCGTGCCCGGGTAGATCAGCAACTGCAGCGCGAGTTCGATGCCGGCGTCGCGCGCGAGCACCGCGCAGACCGTGGCCAGCGTGCCGCCCGCGCTATCGCCGCCCACCGCGAGCCGCCCGGCGTCCACGCCGTATTGCGCGGCGTGCGCGTGCAGCCAGCTCAAGGCGTCGAAAGCGTCTTCGACGGCAGTGGGAAACCTGTATTCGGGTGCGAGCCGGTAATCCACCGACAACACCGTGCACTGGCCGTCGCGCGCGAACATCCGGCACAGCGCATCGTGCGTATCGACGCTGCCCACGGTGAAGCCACCGCCGTGGAAGTACACGAACGCCGGCGCGGGCTCGGCCCAGCTCGGTTCGAGCGGGTGGTAAAGGCGCGCGCGGATCGTCGCGCCGTCGCGGGTCGGGATCCGCAGATCTTCGAGCGCGAACATCGGCGCGCTCGCGATCTCCAGAATCGGCGCGCTTTTTTCGTACGAGGCCCGCGCGTCTTGCGCGGTCATTTCATGAAGCTTCGGGCGCCGGGCCCGTTCGATCATATCGAGCACCTGCTCGATCTTCGGATTCAGCGGCATGGTGCGTCTGATGGCGCGTGAGCGCCGAAGGTTTAAAAGACCGGCGCGGTACGAAAAACCCAGCGCCGGCGGTACGCCGAACACCCCGACTAGCCGGCGTTCTTTACTTCCGGCCTCAGCGACATCGGATCAGTGGGATTGCGCAACTGCTCGATGTCCTCGTGACGCAGCTTCACCGTCGCCATGATGCCCGGATGGGTGACGATGTAGAAACGCCGCGCCGCGATCGCCTCGAAAGTGATGTCCGCGACATCGTCGGCACTCAGCTTGCCCGACTGCACCGCGCGCTGCAGCTGCTTGCCCGCGGCGATCTGCGAGCGCGTCGGTCCGCCGGCGTTGCGCAGGTCCGCGGGCCGCGCGCGCTCCGCATCGGCGATGCCGGTCGGCACGAAGGCCGGGCACAGCAGCGAACAGCCGACCTGCCCGCCCGCCGCTCCCGCCTGGGCGGCCTGGGCCAGTTGAAGATCGTGATACAGCGTTTCGGTGAGCGACACCACCGCGTGCTTCGACGCGTTGTAGATGCCCATCGCGGGCGGCGACAGCAAGCCCGCGACGGACGCCGTATTGACGATATGCGCCGGCTCGTTCTGCGCCAGCATGATCGGTGTGAATACCCGCACGCCGTGCGCGACGCCCATCACGTTCACGCCGAACACCCACGACCAGTCGTTCGCCGAGCTTTCCCACAGGAAGCCGCCCGCGCCCACGCCCGCGTTGTTGAATAGCAGATGCACCTTGCCGTAGGCGTCGAGCGCCGCTTGCGCGAGCGCTTCGACCTGCGCCGCGCTGGCGACGTCGGTCGGCACGCCGATCGCTTCGGCGCCGCCAGCGCGCAATGCGTCGACGGTGTGCGCGAGCGCGCCGGGATTCACATCGGCCAGCACGAGCTTCATGCCGAGCGACGCGCCCTTCTGCGCGAACGCACGGCCGAAACCGCTGGCCGCACCGGTGATCACCGCTACCTTGCCTGCGAAATCGAACGTCATGTGACTCCTTTGGGTCGATCGGTTGTCTTGTGCCATTCGCTCAGCCGCGGCCGCGCTCAGATCAGCTTGACGAGCTGCTTGCCGAAGTTCTTGCCCTTGAGCAGGCCCATGAACGCCTCGGGCGCCGCATCGAGTCCTTGCGCGATGGTCTCGCGATAGTGCAGCTTCTTCTGCGCGACCAGCGTGCCGAGCTGTTTGAGCGCTTCGGGCCACACGTCCATATGCTCGCTGACAATGAAGCCTTGCACGAGCAGACGCTGCGTGAGCATCAGCGACGGATGCTTGAGCGGCAACGGCTGGCCGTCGTAGCCCGCGATAAACCCGCACAGCGCGATCCGGCCGAACGCGTTCATGCGCGCGAGCGTCGCGTCGAGCACTTCGCCGCCGACGTTTTCAAAGTAGCCGTCCACACCGTTCGGCGTCGCGGCCTTGAGGTCCTGATAGAGATTGCCGGCCTTGTAGTCGACGCAGGCGTCGAAGCCGAGCGTTTCGGTGACATAGCGGCACTTGTCCGCGCCGCCGGCAATGCCGACCGCGCGCGCGCCGGCCAGCTTCGCCAGTTGGCCGACCACGCTGCCCACCGCGCCGCTCGCCGCGCTGACCACCACCGTCTCGCCCGCTTTCGGCGCGATGATGCGGTTCAATCCGTACCATGCCGTGACGCCCGGCATGCCGACCGGGCCGAGATAGGCCGAGAGCGGCACATGCGTATCGTCGACTTTCTGCAGGCCCGTTCCGTCCGAGGTGCCGTATTCCTGCCAGCCGAACATCGCGACGACCTTGTCGCCGACCGCGAACTTCGGATTCTTCGACTCCACCACTTCGCCCACCGTGCCGCCGATCATCACTTCGTTCAGCGGCTGCGGCGCAGCATACGACTTGCTGTCGTTCATGCGGCCGCGCATGTACGGGTCCAGTGACAGGTAGTGATTGCGCACGCGCAACTCGCCCTCGGCGAGCGGCGCGAGCGGCGTTTCGACGAGGCGGAAATTATCGGGCGTCACGGCGCCTTGCGGGCGCGAAGCCAGCACGAGCTGACGGTTGATCTGGGTCATGGCGGTCGTCTCCATAGGTTGCCGACTGGATCGGCGGATGATTCGAACGGTGTGCACGAAAGCGGCCGCCGGCGCGCGCGTTGGGCGCGCGCGCGGGGGCCGCGCGGCGGCGCTCAGCCGTCGCTCGGACCGGGTTTGGCCGACGGGTCGCTGCGCAAGCGCTGTTGCCTCACTTCGCGGCCCACGGCAAGGCGCCGCATGTACTTGAACGTGCCGAGCGCCTTGGCGACGAAGTGGCCTTCGCTGTCGCGGATCTCGCCTTCGCAATACGCCATGGTGGTGGAGCGGTGCAGCACGCGGCCGGTGGCGCGCAATTCGCCGCGGCCCGGCTGCATGAAGTTGACCTTCATTTCGACCGTGACCACGCCGACGCCGTCGCCCGCGAGACTGCGCGCGGCCATGGCGAGCGCGATATCGGCGAGCGTCATCGTGACGCCGCCGTGCGCGACGTCCCACGTGTTCATATGATCCGGCTGCAACGGCAGCGCGACTTCACTCGCGCCGTCCGCGGCCGACAATAGCCGCGCGCCGAGCCGGTCGACGAACGGACTCTCGGGCAAGGTCGCGGTGCTCGCTCTGGAGGAAGGCGAATCGGTCATGGCTGTTTTCAGAATGGGTGATCGGTGAGTTCATGCGATTGATGCGGGACGCGAGGACGCCTCGGCCCAGGCAGACGCTAAGCCTATCAAACTTACACCTTCGATGGCGCTTTATCGGGAGGTCGGCCCGGCAGGTTCAGGCCCTGGCGAAACCGGCAATGGCGCGCTCGCGAGCATTGCGCTTCGCTGCGGGTGAGGCCTGTGGGATCGAAATGAAAGGTATCGCGGCAGCTGACCGAGCTTGCGAGCCGATTGGGCGCGCGAGCTGCGCCAATCGGGCACGGAAGAATTCGGCGATCAAAGTGGTGACGTCTGGAGGAGGACGTTCGGACAAGGCAGCAAGGCGGGCGCGCGAGCGCGTCGCGTCGCGTCGAACCGTTGCCTGTTTCTAGTGACTGAAGTCAGCCCCTAACCAGCCCGCGGCAGTGGTTTTCGCATGACTGACCGCGCCTTGTGCGTCGGGGAAAATGCCAAGCTCGTCCCAACGTTCTTCCGCCGCGAAAGGCCCCTTGATGCCAAGCGCTTTCTGAATGCTCAACTGCGCCGCGTATCTGCCGTCCTCGAGCGGCCGGGCCGTTGCCACCACCTTGTGCGGGAGACCTTGCCGTACGGGTTGGATCAGTTCCAGCGGACCGCCGGCCATGCCTACATCGATCAGCTCGTTGCGCGTGTTGCAGTCGGGGCAATAGAAGAAAAACGAGTTGTTATCCCGATTCGGTTTGACCTGCTTGCGGGCCAGCACAGCTCGACACTCGACGTTTTCACAAATGAATGGCATATCGGTCTCCGTGATGATGTTCGAATCGTGGTGCGGTGCAGCTCGGAAGGGCCCTTCGGCAGACGATCTGCCAGAAGCACGCCGGGATCAATCAGCAGATGACCGGATTGCTAATGGCGCGGAGATGCCGCCCGTTACGCAATATGCTTCTTCAAGTACTCACCCGTTCACGCCGCGCCGGCAGCGCGGCCGCTCACCCCGCTCACCCCGCTGATCCCGCCTGCGCCGCCAGCCGCGCCGCCAGCCGCCCCAGCCTGCGCACGGCTTCGTCGACCAGATCGAGATCCGTGCTCGGCGAACTGAGCCGGATGAAATGGTCGAAGCGCCCCGCGTTTGAAAACACCGTTCCCGGCATCACGCGAATGCCGTCGCTCAACGCCGCCTCGAAGAGCGCCGCCGACGACATCTCACGCGGCAATTCGATCCAGAAAAAGATCCCGCCGGCCGGCGGTGTGAAGCGTGTGCCAGCGGGAAACGAAGTCGCGATTGCCGCCGCCATCCGTTCGCGCTGAAGCCGCAGCCGCTCACGTAGACGCCGCAAATGCCGCTCATATGCGTTCGTCTCCAGAAACTCGGCGAGCACGACTTGCGACAGTTGTTCGTTATGCCGCGACTGGGCGAACTTCAGCATGCCGATGCGCGGATGTCAGCGCCCGCCGTTGATCCAGCCGACCCGCATGCCGGGCGCCAGCGTCTTGTTGAACGACGTGCAGTGAATCACGGTGCCGTCGGTGTCCCAGGCCTTCAGCGACCTGGGCGGCTGCGCCGCGTCGGCCAGCTCGCGATACGGATCGTCCTCGATCAGCGCAATGCCGGCCCGCGCGCACAGTTCGACCAGCCGTGCCTTGTGGGCGTCGGGCACCCCGCTGCCGAGCGCGCGGCGATAGTGGTCGGCCAACTGCCGGTACAAAGGCTGGCTATCAGGCAGCCGGTCCGCCGGCGCAGCCTGCCGGGTCGGGAGAGATGGTGTCATGCGCCGATGGTGCGCACGGTTCGCGCGCCGCAACAGATACACATCCGCACGATTGCCACCGATACAGCGCACCGAAACGCGTTGCTGTACCGGTTCAGATTGCCGATGGCTGCGGCTGTTGCGATGGGAGCGGACTCAATAAGCTGAGTGGCATGGAAAACGCTTTAGAGGAAACGGCCATGTCAGCTCGTCAATCCCGCCTGAGTCAGGCGCACGGCGCCGCTACCCGTCTCATGGCCGCGCAGGTGTCCGTGCACGACTTGCGCGCCCGCGCCTCGATCGTCGCCGTGCAAGGCGATCTGCAACTCCAGTTTCGCGATCACTCGCTTGCATGGCTGGGCGACGCCGTGCCGGTCACGGCGATCACGTTGCGCGAGGGCGAGTGCTTCGTCACGCCGCAACGCGGCGTCGTGTCGATCAGCGGCCTGCAGGCGGCCAGCGCTGCGTTCGTCGTGCAGCCTCGGCGCGCGCATCAAGACGGCCGCGGCTGGATCGGTCACACCGCGCGTCTTCTGGCCGGACTCGCCAAAACCCGCCTGCGGCGCGCGACCTGAAACGCGGCTTCACAAGCAACATCGCCCGGTACAATGCATGATCCAGGCCGCTTGTTTCGAGGTGCAGATCATGTCTTTCTTCCGCGCGCTGCGCTCCGGCCGTGCCATTCGTTTCGCCGCGGTCCTCGCCATCGTCACGCTGACGCTCAATGGGTGCGCCGGCCTGTTCGGCGCCGACCCGCTGCGTGTGAACGTGGCCGGAATCGAGCCGATCGAAGGCCAGGGCCTGGAGATGCGTTTTAACGTCAAGCTGCGCGTGCAGAATCCCAACGATTCCGCGGTCAGCTTCAACGGCGTGTCGCTCAATCTCGAACTCAATGGCAAGCCGTTCGCGAGCGGCGTGAGCGACCAGGTCGGTACCGTTCCACGCTTTGGCGAAACGGTCGTCAATGTGCCGTTGACCGTGCCGGCGCTCTCCGCGGTGCGCCAGGCTTTCGCTTTCGCGGGCGCCGCCCAGTCGGGGCAGATTCCGTACATTCTGCGCGGCAAGCTCGCGGGCGGGCTCACCGGCACGACCCGATTCATCGATCAGGGCACGTTGAGCCTGCCGATGTCCGGGATGGCGTTGCCCTGATACGGTTCATCAAGGCCGTTACCGTGCGCGCATAAAAAAATGGGTGCCGCGGGTTCGTCGCCATCGCGCCGAACCCGCGGCACCCGCCGTTCGTTTGGCGGTCGACGTGGCTCACGCCACTTCGAACAACCCCGCCGCGCCCTGCCCGCCGCCGATACACATCGTCACGACAACGAGCTTCGCGCCGCGCCGCTTGCCTTCGATCAGCGCATGCCCGGTCAGCCGCGCGCCCGAGACGCCGTACGGATGCCCGACCGCGATCGCGCCGCCGTTCACGTTCAGACGATCTTGCGCAATCCCGAGCTTGTCGGCGCAATACAGCACCTGCACCGCGAACGCTTCGTTCAATTCCCACAGGTCGATGTCTTCGACCTTCAGACCCGCCTGCTTGAGCAGCTTCGGCACCGCGAACACCGGGCCGATACCCATCTCGTCCGGCTCGCACCCGGCCACCGCAAAGCCGCGGAAAATACCGAGCGGCTGCAGGCCTTCGCGCTCCGCGACCTTCGCGTTCATCACCACGCACGCGGACGCGCCATCCGAGAACTGGCTCGCATTGCCCGCGGTGATCACGCCGCCCGGCATGGCCGTACGAATCTTCGACACGCCTTCGAGCGTCGTGTCGGCGCGAATCCCTTCGTCGCCGCTGACGGTCACTTCTTTCGTGAAGAGACGCCCGGTCGCTTTGTCGGCCACGCCCGCGAGCACCGTCAGCGGCACGATCTCGTCCTTGAACCTGCCGGCTTCGAGCGCCGCCGCAGCGCGCTGCTGCGAGCGCACGCCGTATTCGTCCTGGCGTTCCTTCGAGATCGCATAGCGTTTCGCGACGTTCTCCGCGGTCTGCAGCATCGACCAGTAGATTTCCGGCTTGTTCTGGCTGAGCCAGCCTTCGGTCATCATGTGGCGGTTCATCTCGTTCTGCACGCACGAGATCGACTCCACGCCGCCCGCCACATACACGTCGCCTTCACCGGCGATCACGCGTTGCGCGGCCAGCGCGATAGTCTGCAATCCCGATGAACAGAAGCGGTTCACCGTCATGCCCGGCACGCTCACCGGCAAACCGGCGCGCAGCGCGATCTGCCGCGCGATGTTCATGCCCGTCGCGCCTTCCGGATTGGCGCAGCCCATGATCACGTCCTCGACGCGCGCCGGGTCGAGCTTCGCGCGCTCGACGGCGGCCTGCGTCACATGGCCGCCGAGCGTCGCGCCGTGCGTCATGTTGAAACCGCCGCGCCATGATTTGGCGAGGCCTGTGCGGGCGGTCGATACGATTACGGCGTCAGTCATGCCTATCTCCTGTGTCGGCCAGAGTTCGCGCCGGCGCTGTCGGCTGGAGTGCGCGCTTTGGCGGCCAACCGGCGTTCGCGCTTCGAAGCGCGGCTGCGGTGCCATGCAAAGCTCGTTACTTCAGTCCTGCGCAGCGCGCTCTGGTCCCATCCGAGTGGGTTGGTATTTGCAGATGTCGATGGTGGCGCGCCGTTAAATCGCCGGACGGCGCCACGTCAGTCATTTCACTCGTGCCGCGGTTCAGCCGTTGAACCCGCGCCCCTGGGCCGCCAGCGTCGCGATGCCCGGCGCCAGTTGCCAGGCGTCGCCGTTCGGCTGCGCGGCGTAGCGGCGAATCGCGCGCTCGACGTTGTAGAGCCCGACCGTATCCGCGTACAGCATCGGGCCGCCGCGATAAAGCGGAAAGCCGTAGCCGGTCAGATAGACCATGTCGATATCCGACGCCTTCGACGCGATGCCCTCTTCGAGAATCTTCGCGCCTTCGTTCACGAGCGCGAACACGAGACGCTCGACGATTTCCTCGTCGCTGATCTTGCGGCGCTCCGCATGGGTTTCCCTGGAGAACGCGATGATCATGTCATCGACCCGTTTCGACGGATACGCGGTGCGGTCACCCGCCTTGTAGTCGTACCAGCCGCCCCCCGTCTTCTGGCCAAAGCGCCCGGTCTCGCAGAGACGGTCTGCGATCTTCGAGTAATGCATGTCGGGGTGTTCCTCATAGCGGCGCTTGCGGATCGCCCAGCCAATGTCGTTGCCGGCCAGATCGCTCATGCGGAACGGACCCATCGCGAAGCCGAACTTCTCGATCGCGCGATCCACCTGCGCGGGCAACGCGCCCTCTTCGAGCATGAAAAGCGCCTGGCGAATGTACTGCTCGATCATCCGGTTGCCGATAAAGCCGTCGCATACGCCCGAGACCACGGCAGTCTTGCGGATCTTTTTGGCGAGCTTCATGACCGTGGCCAGCACGTCTTTCGCCGTCTCCTTGCCGCGCACGACTTCGAGCAGCTTCATCACGTTGGCCGGGCTGAAGAAGTGCATGCCCACCACGTCCTGCGGACGCTTCGTGAAAGCGGCGATCCTGTCGACATCGAGCGTCGAGGTGTTCGAGGCGAGGATCGCGCCAGGCTTGGCCACTTCGTCAAGACGCTTGAACACCTGCTCCTTGACGCCGAGTTCTTCGAACACCGCTTCGACGATCAGGTCGGCGCGTTTGAGGTCGTCGTAGGAAAGCGTGGGGGTGATCAGGGCCATGCGCTGTTCGAGCGCTTCGGGCTTGAGCTTGCCCTTCTTGACGCTCGCTTCGTAATTCTTGCGGATCGTCGCGAGGCCGCGGTCGAGCGCGTCCTGCTTCGTCTCCAGCAGCGTAACCGGAATGCCGGCGTTGATGAAGTTCATCGCGATCCCGCCGCCCATCGTGCCCGCGCCGATCACGGCCGCCTGGTTGATCTCGCGCACCGGCGTGTCGGACGGCACATCGGGAATCTTGCTCGCCGCGCGCTCACCGAAGAACGCGTGACGCAGCGCGCGACTTTCCGGCGTCTGCACGAGCGCGACAAAGCAGTCGCGTTCGAAGGCGAGGCCCTTGTCGAAGCCGTTCTGCACGCCCGCCTCCACCGCGTCGATACATTTTTGCGGCGCGGGGAAATGCTTCGCGACGGCCGCCACGCTATTGCGCGCGAACTGAATGAAACCGGCGGCGTTCGGATGCTCGATCTTGCGGTCGCGCACCTTCGGAGGCGGGCCTTTCTGCGCGCCTACCTTGCGGGCAAATGCCAGCGCCACCTCGGCGAGGTCGCCTTGCGCGAGTTCGTCGAACAAACCCGAATCGGCGAGCTTCTCCGACATCACGGGCGCGCCGGACACGATCATGTTGAGCGCGGCTTCAAGACCGATGGCGCGCGGCAGACGCTGCGTGCCGCCCGCGCCCGGCAGAATGCCGAGCTTCACTTCCGGCAGCGCGATCTGCGCGCCGGGTGCGGCGACGCGGTAATGCGCGCCGAGCGCCAGCTCCAGACCGCCGCCCATGGCGACGCTGTGAATCGCCGCGACCACCGGCTTCGCGCTGCCTTCCACCGTCTTGATAACCGTGGCGAGCGTCGGCTCCTGAGTCGCTTTCGGCGTATTGAATTCGGTGATGTCGGCGCCGCCCGAAAAGGCTTTGCCCGCGCCCGTCAGCACGATCGCCTTGATGGCCGGATCGTTCTGCGCGCGCTCGATCCCTTCGATGATGCCCGCCCGCGTCGACAGGCCGAGGCCGTTGACGGGAGGATTGTTCAGCGTGACGACGGCCACGCCGTCATGAGTTGTGTAGTCCACTGCCATCTGCCTGCCTCCTTGCGATCCATGCCAACCGTGCCGGCCACGAGTGAGGGCGGCGCCTCACGCGCGGCCCCTCCGGTTGATCGAGCCGGAACCTTGTCCGGCTCATTGTCCGGCTCATTGTCCGGGTTTCCGGGGTCAGCAAGCAGAATACACAAAAAAGCACGCTCGTTCAATTTAACCTCAGGCGGGGTTTCCCCTGGCAAGCGGCGTGAGCGGACAATCCTTCTCGTCCTCCAGCGCGGACGGCAGCACATGGTCGCGAAAGAGGTCGCGCAGTTTGAGCTTCTGCAGCTTGCCGGTCGCGGTGTGCGGCAGTTCGTCGACGAAGGCGACGTCGTCGGGGATCCACCATTTGGCGACCTTGCCGTCGTAGAACGCGATCAGTTCCTCGCGCGTCACCGAAAAGCCGGGGCGCTTGACCACCACCAGCAATGGCCGCTCGGTCCATTTCGGATGCGCGCACGCAATGCACGCCGCTTCGGCCACGGCCGGATGCGCGATCGCCACGTTCTCGATGTCGATCGAACTGATCCATTCGCCACCCGACTTGATCACGTCTTTCGAGCGGTCCGTGATGTGCAGAAAGCTGTCGCGGTCGATGGTGGCGACGTCGCCGGTGGGAAACCAGCCGTCCACGAGCGGCGAGTCGTCCTTGCGGAAATACCGGTCGATCACCCACGGCCCGCGCACGTGCAGGTCGCCGAACGCCACGCCGTCCCACGGCAGTTCGCGGCCGTCCTCGCCGACGATCTTCATATCGACGCCGTAAAGCACGTGCCCCTGCTTCTCCAGCAACTTGCGCTGCTCTTCGAGCGGGCGCTGGCTTTGTTCCCACGTTAGTTTGGAGAGGGTGCCGAGCGGCGACATTTCGGTCATGCCCCACGCGTGAATCACCTGCACGCCGTAGTCGTCCTCGAACGTGCGCAGCATGGCCGGCGGACACGCCGAGCCGCCTATCACCGTGCGATCGAGCGACGAAAACCGCACCTTCGCTTCGCGCAGATAGTTGAGCAAACCTAGCCACACGGTCGGCACGCCGGCCGAATACGTGACGCGTTCGCTTTCCATCAATTCGTACAGCGACTTGCCGTCGAGGTCCTTGCCGGGAAGCACGAGCTTCGCGCCGGTCAGCGGCGCGGCGTGCGGAATGCCCCACGCGTTCACATGAAACATCGGCACGACGGGCAGCACGCAGTCGCGTGCGGAAAGACTCATGGCGTCGGGCAGCGAGGCGCCGAACGCATGCAACACCGTCGAGCGATGCGAATACAGCGCGCCCTTCGGATTGCCGGTGGTGCCGGACGTGTAGCACAGATACGAGGCTTGCCGTTCGTCGATGGGCGGCCACTCGTAATTGCCGTCCTGCGCGTTGACGAGCGTCTCGTAGCTGAGCGCCGGCGTCTGCATGACAGGCAGATGCGCTTCGTCGGCAAGGGCGATCCAGCCGCGCACCTTCGGACACTGCGGCGCAAGCACCTCGACGAGCGGCGCGAACGTGGTGTCGAACAGCACGTAGGCATCGTCCGCGTGATTGATGATGTACGCGATCTGATCGGGAAAGAGACGCGGATTGATGGTGTGACAGACGGCGCCGAAGCCGGTCGTGCCGTAATACGCTTCCAGATGCCGGTAGCCGTTCCATGCGAGCGTGGCGACCCGTTCGCCGGGTTCGACGCCGAGCGCGATCAAAGCCTGTGCGAGCTGTTTCGCGCGCTTTTCGCAATCACGGTAGGTATAGCGATGCAGGTCGCCTTCGATCCGCCGCGATACGATTTCAGTGCTGCCAAAATGCCGCGACGCGTGCGCGAGCAACGAAGGCACGGTGAGCGGCACGTCCATCATCTGGCCAAGCAGCGGCGTCGTCATAAGAAGGGGTCTCCTCGGCTTGATTGTTCGATCGGTTTGCAGCTCGGGGGGCGCGCCTCGGCCTCGACGCGCCGTCAGCGAAACAGGCGGAAATCCGGCAAGCGGCCCCCGCGGCCCCGATATGGGCAGAACACAGGGCCGGCCAGCAGTTCCGCGGGCGCGGACTTACAATATCGGTTAATCCAGAGGCGCTCAACATGTCGTTTTCCCCAAGCATTGCAGGGTTATCCGGGCCTTTAACGGCCCTTTCCGACGCGCTCACCACGTTGCCCGAGAGCGCGTTCGCACGGCTCGGCAACGTCTTTATGACGCGTTTGCCCGCGGCGCCGCTCAGCGCGCCGTACGTGGTCGGCTTTTCCGCGCAGACCGCCGCGCTGCTCGGATTGGAGCCCGGGGTCGGGACCGATCCGGGCTTTGCCGAGCTGTTCTCCGGCAACGCCACGCGCGCATGGCCGGCCGAGGCGCTGCCTTACGCGTCCGTCTATTCGGGCCACCAGTTCGGCGTATGGGCCGGCCAGCTCGGCGACGGCCGCGCGCTCGGTCTCGGCGAAGTCGAACACGACGGCCGGCGCTTCGAGTTGCAGCTCAAAGGCGCGGGGCGCACGCCCTATTCGCGCATGGGCGATGGCCGCGCGGTGTTGCGCTCGTCGATCCGCGAGTATCTCTGTTCGGAGGCGATGCATCACCTCGGCATTCCGACCACGCGGGCGCTGTGCGTGATCGGCTCCGATCAGCCTGTGCGGCGCGAGACGGTCGAAACGGCCGCCGTGGTCACCCGTGTGGCGCCGAGCTTCGTGCGCTTCGGCCATTTCGAGCACTTCTATTCGAACGATCGCACCGAGGCGCTGCGCGCGCTCGCCGATCACGTGATCGAACGTTTCTATCCGCATTGCCGCGAAGCCGACGATCCTTACCTCGCGCTGCTGAACGAAGCCGTCATGTCGACCGCGGACCTGATGGTCGAGTGGCAAGCGGTGGGCTTCTGCCACGGCGTGATGAACACGGACAACATGTCGATCCTCGGTCTGACGATCGACTACGGTCCGTTCGGTTTCATGGACGGCTTCGACGCCGGCTACATCTGCAACCATTCCGATTCGCAAGGCCGCTACGCGTACAGGATGCAGCCGCAGATCGCTTACTGGAACCTCTTCTGCCTCGCACAAGGGCTGTTGCCGCTGCTCGGCGAAAAGCACGAGGAAGGCGTGCGCGGCGACAAGGCGATCGAAGACGCGCAGCGCGTGCTCGGCGGCTTCAAGGAGCGTTTCGCTCCGGCGCTGGAGCGGCGCATGCGCGCGAAGCTCGGCCTCGAAACCGAACGCCCCGGCGACGACGCGCTCGCCAACCGCCTGTTCGAAGTGATGCACGCCAATCGCGCGGATTTCACGCTGACCTTCCGCCATCTCGCGCGGGTGTCCAGGCACGACGCGAGCGGCGACGCCGCGGTGCGCGACCTGTTCCTCGACCGGGCCGCGTTCGATGCGTGGGTGAACGACTATCGCGCGCGGCTGTCCGAGGAATCACGCGAGGACGCCGCGCGCGCCATTGCAATGAACCAGGTGAACCCCAAATTCGTACTTCGCAATCATCTGGCGGAAACGGCGATCCGCCGCGCGAAAGAGAAGGATTTTTCCGAAGTGGAGCGACTGGCGGCCGTGCTGCGCCGTCCGTTCGACGAACAGCCCGAGCACGAGGCATATGCCGGATTACCGCCGGACTGGGCGAGTTCGCTGGAAGTGAGTTGCTCGTCGTGACACGCTGAAAGCCGGCTCTTTGCGCCTGATCGTGTAGCAGGAGTCATGAGCCGCACCCGCCTGACCATCCGGCCGCCTCCACGAAAGACCCAAGCAAACCCGAGACAGGAATCCGACCATGAACAAGCCCGACGACCTCCACTCCGACGCCCCCGCCGTGCAGAAAGACGACGCCGAGTGGCGCAAGCAGCTCTCCGACATCGAATATCAGGTGACGCGCCACGCGGCCACGGAGCGTCCGTTCACGGGCCGCTATCACGACCATTGGGACCGCGGCATCTACGACTGCGTCTGTTGCGGCACACCGCTGTTCGAATCGGACACCAAGTTCGACGCCGGTTGCGGCTGGCCGAGCTACTTCAAACCGATCGACGGCGAAGTGATCGCCGAGAAAACCGACCGCTCGCACGGCATGCTGCGCATCGAGGTGCAATGCAAGAACTGCGGCGCGCATCTGGGCCACGTATTCGAAGACGGACCGGCGCCGACGGGCCTGCGCTACTGCATCAATTCGGCTGCGTTACAATTCGAGCCCAAGTAACGCTGCGCGAAGTCCGGCGCGTTGCCGGCCGGCGCCTGCCCAACGGCGCGCGCGCCGGCCGCGACACCCTTCATCCAGCCTGCGAGCCGGTCGACCCGGTCGACCCGTTGCGCACCGCGCCCCTATTCTCCGACTCTCTCTCTGCGATTTCCCGACCAGATAATGAAATTCCTGTTCGATCTGTTCCCGATCATCCTGTTTTTCGTCGCCTTCAAGATCTGGGGCATTTTCACGGCGACGGCAGTGGCAATCGTCGCCACGCTGGTGCAGATCGCATGGGTGGCGTTCCGCCACCGCAAGGTCGATCCGATGCTGT
This sequence comes from Paraburkholderia aromaticivorans, assembly GCF_002278075.1. NCBI lineage: Bacteria > Pseudomonadati > Pseudomonadota > Betaproteobacteria > Burkholderiales > Burkholderiaceae > Paraburkholderia > Paraburkholderia aromaticivorans. The sequence goes on from NZ_CP022989.1 coordinate 3,395,193, forward strand.
GGGTGAGCCTCGGCGTCGTCACCGTGTTCGGCGGCGCCACGCTCGTGCTGCACAACGATACGTTCATCAAGTGGAAGCCGACCGTGCTGTACTGGGCGTTCTCGGTCGCGCTGATCGTCTCGCAACTGGCCTTCAACAAGAATCTGATCGAAGCGATGATGGGCAAGCAGATCACGCTGCCGCACGCGATCTGGGGCAAGCTGAATGTCGTGTGGGCGGTGTTTTTCGTGCTGCTCGGGCTCGTCAATCTGTTCGTCGCTTACAACTACACGACCGACCAGTGGGTCAATTTCAAGCTGTTCGGCGCGACCGGCTGCCTCGTGGTGTTCATCGTCGGGCAGAGCCTGTGGCTGTCGAAGTATATGAAGGAAGAATGACATGACGAACGACGTATTCATGCACGCCACGACCGCCGAGCGCGCCGCGCTGATCGAGGCGCGCCTCGCCGCCGCGCTGGCACCGGTCGTTTCGATCCAGATCACCGACGACAGCGCGCAGCACGCGGGCCACGCCGGCGCCTCCGCCGGTGGTCATTTCAGTGTCACGATCGTGGCCGCCGCATTTGCCGGCAAGGCCCGCGTGGCGCGGCATCGCATGGTGTATGATGCGCTGGCCGATGCCATGCAGCGCGGCATTCACGCCCTTGCAATCACGGCGTACACGCCCGAAGAATTCGATTTGTTGCCCCGCTAGGAAAATTTTCGATGACCTTGAAGAAAACCCGCCTCTGGGTATTGCTGGCTGCATTTGCAGCCGCACCTGCATTCGCACAGAACATCGCCGTCGTGAACGGCACCCCGATTCCGAAAGCGCGTGCCGACGCGCTGATCGATCAACTGGTGCATCAAGGCCAGCAAAATACGCCGCAACTGCAAACGGCCGTGCGCGAAGAACTGGTGAACCGCGAGATCCTGATGCAGGAAGCGCTGCGCCGTGGCTTGCCGAACCGTCCGGACATCAAGGCGCAAATCGCCGTCGCCCAGCAAACCGTCGTGCTGCGCGCGCTGATTGAAGACTTCGTGAAGAACAACACGCCGACCGACGCCGAAGTCACCGCGCGCTACAACGCGCTGATCAAAGACGCGGGCGGCAAGGAATATCACCTGCACCACATTCTGCTCGACAACGAGCAGCAGGCCAAAGACCTGATCGCGAAGATCAAGGGCGGCGCAAGCTTCGAAGACCTGGCCAAGCAATTCTCGAAGGACCCGGGATCGGGCAAGAACGGCGGCGATCTGGACTGGTCGGACCCGAAGGCTTACGTGCCTGAATTCGCGGACGCGGCCACGCATCTGCAAAAAGGCCAGATGACCGATACGCCGGTGCATACGCAATTCGGCTGGCACATCATTCGTGTCGACGACGTGCGCAACATCACGCCGCCGCCGCTCGAACAGGTGCGCCCGCAGATCGTGCAACAGATCCAGCAGGAAAAGCTGCAAGCGTTCGAAGAAGGTCTGCGTAAGAACGCGAAGATTCAGTAAGCAGGGTTGGCCGCCGGGAATCGAGGTTGCGCTTCGGGTTGGCGCTTCTCCTGAGCGGCGGTAATCGATTCTGCGCAAGGCGCTGTTCGGTCAATGACTGAACAGCGCCTTTTTCATGGCGGCTTGACCAGGCGGTCACGACGCCGCGCGCATTTCCTCTTCGGGCAAGAGGTTGTCGAAGAACCATTGCACCGACCGCTGGCTCGATCCGTCTACGAAAGACCGGCCCTCCAGCGCAAACGCGGGCGAAAGCGCGAATGCGTCCTCACGATCCAGCCAGTTCGTGTCGTAAGTGAATGACCAGATACCGCCCGCGTCGCTCACGACGCCGACGCGTTGGCTGAAGCGCTTTGGTGTCCGAGCCAGGCGGAATGTCCACCGAAACCTGCGCGCCCGGCGTGATGCCCAGTTCGCCGAGCAGATGCAGCACCTTGCCGATCTGCGCGGCCACGCGGCAAGCGCCGGTAATCCAGTGCCCGCTGCAAGGCGGCCGCCGCTTGCGCCGCCCGCCTTGCCCACGTCCCACGGCCGCGTGGCCGTGGCGCGTCACCTCATCAACCCAGCCAGCGGCGCGCGTTCTGGAACACGCGCATCCACGGGCTTGCGTCCGTGCCGCCCTCGCCCCAGCCTTCCGGATGCCAGCTCATCTGCACCGCGCGATGCACGCGCTCGGTGTGCGGCATCAGCACGGTGAAGCGGCCGTCCGGCGTCGTCACCGACGTGATGCCGTTCGGCGAACCGTTCGGGTTGAACGGATACTGCTCGGTCGCCTGACCACGATGATCGACATAACGCATGGCCACCGCGACCTTCGACGCATCGCCTTGCTGCGAGAAGTCCGCGTAGCCTTCGCCGTGGGCGACCGCCACCGGAATGCGCGAGCCTTCCATGCCGTTGAAGAAGATCGACGGCGAAGCCTGCACTTCGACCAGCGAGAAGCGCGCTTCGAACTTCTCCGACTTGTTGCGCGTGAACTTCGGCCAGGCTTCGGCACCCGGAATCATCGAGGCGAGGCTGCTCATCATCTGGCAGCCGTTGCAGATGCCGAGCGCGAACGTGTCCGGGCGGCCGAAAAACGCGGCGAACATGTCGGCCAGTTGCGCGTTGAAGCGGATCGCCTTCGCCCAGCCTTCACCGGCGCCCAGCGTGTCGCCGTAGGAGAACCCGCCGCACGCCACCGCGCCGGCGAAATCCGCCAGATTGGCACGGCCCGCCAGCAGGTCGCTCATGTGCACGTCGTGCGCGTCGAAGCCGGCGCGGTCGAATGCGTACGCCGTTTCGAGGTGGGAGTTGACGCCCTGCTCGCGCAGGATCGCCACACGCGGACGCGCGCTCTTGCCAATGAACGGCGCGGCGACGTCTTCCGTGGGATCGAAGCTCAACACCGGCGTAATGCCCGGATCGGCCGCGTCGGAGAGCGTTTCGTATTCGGCGTCGGCGCAAGCCGGGTTGTCACGCAGACGCGAAATGCGCCAGCTCACTTCACTCCACGTGCGATGCAGTTCGGTGCGCGGCGCTTCGTAAATCTTCTTCGCGTCGCGATAGATTTCGATGGTGTCGCGCTCGTTGAGCTTGCCGATCACATGCGAGCACGCCGACAGCCCATGCTCGCGCAACGCGACCAACACGGCGTCGCGCTCGGACGCGCGCACCTGAACCACCGCACCGAGTTCTTCGTTGAAGAGCGCGCGGATCGTGCGGTCTTCACGGCGCCCGCTGGTCTGTTTCGCCCAGTCTTTGGCGTCGCCGTAATCGGATTCATGGGTCGGATCGAGCACCAGCATGTCGACGTTCAGCGACACGCCGACGTGGCCCGCGAACGCCATTTCGCACACGGTCGCCCACAGGCCGCCGTCCGAACGGTCGTGATAGGCGAGCAGCTTGCCGTCCTGGTTCAGCGCCTGGATCGCGGCGAAGAAACGCTTCAGATCTTCCGGATCGTCCACGTCCGGCACCGTGTCGCCGACCTGCTGCGTGACCTGCGCGAGAATACTGCCGCCCAGACGATGCTTGCCGCGGCCGAGGTCGATCGCGATCAGCACCGACTCGCCCACCTCGCTCGCGCGGCGCAGTTGCGGCGTGAGGTGACGGCGCACGTCTTCGACCGGCGCGAACGCCGAGATGATCAGCGAGACCGGCGCGACCACTTCCTTCGCCACGCCGCGGTCTTCCCACTTGGTGCGCATGGACAGCGAATCCTTGCCGACCGGAATGCTGATGCCGAGCGCCGGACACAGTTCCATACCGATCGCCTTGACCGTGTCGTACAGCGCGGCGTCTTCGCCCGCTGCGCCGCACGCGGCCATCCAGTTTGCCGACAGCTTGAGCTTGTCGAGCGACGCGATCGGCGCCGCCGCGATATTGGTCACCGCCTCGCCGACCGCCATGCGGCCCGACGCCGGCGCGTCGATCACGGCGAGCGGCGTGCGCTCGGCCATGGTCATGGCTTCGCCGCGAAAGCCCGCGTAGTCCATGGTGGTGATCGCGACGTCGGCCACCGGCACTTGCCACGGGCCGACCATCTGGTCACGCGCGGTCGTGCCGCCCACCGAGCGGTCGCCGATCGTGATCAGGAACGACTTGCTCGCCACCGTGGGGTGACGCAGCACGCTCGCCGCCACCTCCGGCAACGCGAGGCCGGTGACATCCACCGGTTCGAGCTTCTGCTCGACGCGCTTGACGTCGCGATGCATGCGCGGCGCCTTGCCGAGCAGCACTTCCATCGGCATGTCGACCGGCTGGTGCGCGGCGGCGTCATGCTGTTCGGAGTCGATCAGCTTGAGCTGGCGCTCGGCGGTGGCCGTGCCGATCACGGCAAACGGGCAGCGCTCGCGCTGGCACATGGCTTCGAAGGCCGGCAGGTCGGCCGGCGCGATGGCCAGCACGTAGCGCTCTTGCGCCTCGTTCGACCAGATTTCGCGCGGCGACAAACCGCTCTCTTCCAGCTGGATCTTGCGCAGGTCGAAGCACGCGCCCTTGCCGGCGCCGTCGACCACTTCCGGGAAGGCGTTCGAAAGGCCGCCCGCGCCGACGTCGTGAATGCTCAGAATCGGGTTCTTCTCGCCGAGCTGCCAGCACGCATTGATGACTTCCTGCGCACGGCGCTCGATTTCCGGGTTGCCGCGCTGCACGGAGTCGAAATCGAGCTCAGCGGTATTGGTGCCCGTGGCCATCGAGCTCGCCGCGCCGCCGCCCATGCCGATGCGCATGCCCGGACCGCCGATCTGGATCAGCAGCGAGCCTTCCGGCAGATCGTGCTTGTGCGTGTGCTGGTCCGAGATATTGCCGATCCCGCCGGCGATCATGATCGGCTTGTGATAGCCGCGCACCAGCCCCGCGACGTTCTGCTCGTAAGCGCGGAAATAGCCGCCCAGATTGGGCCGGCCGAATTCGTTGTTGAACGCGGCGCCGCCGAGCGGGCCGTCGATCATGATCTGCAGCGGCGAAGCGATGCGGTCGGGCCGGCCGTACGCCTCGTGCTTGTCGTCCGGATTGCGGTGCGCGAGCGGCTGTGCGGCGTCGCGCGCGTTTTCCCACGTCTCGACGCCGTCCGGCAGTTCCAGATTCGACACCGTGAAGCCCGCCAGACCCGCCTTGGGACGCGCGCCGCGGCCGGTCGCGCCTTCGTCGCGGATTTCGCCGCCCGCGCCGGTCGCGGCGCCCGGGAACGGCGAGATCGCGGTCGGGTGGTTGTGCGTCTCCACCTTCATCAAGGTGTGGGTGAGTTCGGTGCTGCGGCGGTACTGTTCCGGCATCGCGCCGGGCTCGGCCGGCGTGCGCGGGAACCAGCGCTCGGCCACGCCGCCCGCCATGATCGCCGAGTTATCCGAATAGGCGACGATCGTGCCTTGCGGATTGAGCTTCTCGGTGTTGCGGATCATGTTGAACAGCGAGATGTCCTGCTTCTCGCCGTCGATGGTCCACTCGGCATTGAAAATCTTGTGGCGGCAGTGTTCGCTGTTGGCCTGCGCGAACATCATCAGTTCGACGTCGGTCGGGTTGCGGCCGAGCTTCGTGAACGCGTCGACCAGGTAGTCGATTTCGTCGTCGGCGAGCGCGAGGCCCAGCTCCGTGTTCGCCGCCACCAGCGCGCCGCGGCCATGGCCGAGCACGTCGACGGTTTGCAGCGGCTTGGCCGGCAGTTCGTCGAACAGATGCAGCGCGTGCTCGCGCGAGGGCGACACGCTTTCGGTCATGCGGTCGTGCAGGGCCGCCGCGACGGCCGCGCGGGCTTCGTCGGAGAGCGCCTTCTTGCCGCCCAGCAGGCCGCTTTTCAGCGTGACCGTGTACTCGACGCCGCGCTCGATGCGGCGCACCTGCGTGAGGCCGCACAGATGCGCGATATCCGTTGCCTTGCTGGCCCACGGCGACACCGTGCCGAACCGCGGCACCACGAGGAAGGTCTCGGCCGTGCCGCGCTCTCTGGTTTCTTCGAGCGGATCGCCGTAGTGCATCAGCGCTTCGATCTTCGCGTTGTCTTCCGCGGAGAGCGGCGTCTGGGCGTTGACGAAGTGCAGATATTGTCCGCGCACGCCGGTAATGTTCGGATCGATGCGCGTAAGCGTTTCGAGCAGGCGGGTTTGACGGAAATCGGAAAGGGCCGAAGCACCGGGGAAACACGAGAAGTGGGCCATGGACTTGACGTTGCGTCGCTAATGATGCCGATGAGTGATGCGGATGAGTCGCGCCGATGAGTCGCGCGTGAAGGCGACGTGAGGCGCAAAGGAAGTCCGGGATTATACCCCGGGAACGGGCTTCCAGCGGGCTTGCGGTGCGGCTTCGCCCCGATTGCGGGCGGCATCGGAGCCAACCCGGCTGCGCCCACGGTGCTTGCGGCGGCAGCGCCCGCGGCGTTGCCGCGCGCATGGCCGCGCCAGCGGTTGACTGCTATCATTCGCCCTTTCACCAGATCGGCGCGCGGACGGCCCGAGCAGGCCGGGCAGCGCGCCGCATGTCACGCTCAATGGGAATGCGCCGCTTCGGCGTCCCGTCGGCAAATCGAATCAGAACATGGATGTCATCGTCATTGGCGGCGGGATCGCGGGCGTCGCCACCGCTTATCAACTGCGCGCGGCCGGCCACCGGGTATGCGTCGTCGAGCGCCACGCCACCGTCGCGCAGGGCGCGACCTATGGACACGGCGGCACCGTCCTGCCGACCCCGCTGGACGTCTGGTTCGGCCCGACTTTCATGGCGAGCCGTCAAAACGCCAAAAACGGCGTCGTCAACAAAACCGGTTTCAACGGGCCGGCCCGCCAGTTCGTCAAACAGCTCGCCGAACTGCAGGATCCCAACGTTTTCGGCCATCAATACGGACTGCTGCGACCCTTGATCGAGCTGTCGCGCGACACCATGGCGGACATGGAGGCGCGCTTCGGCCTCGAATTCGAACAGACCAGCGGCGTGCTCTATCTGGTCCGTTCCGAACAGGAGTGGCAGCACAAGCGCCCGGCCCTCGGCCTGCTGCGGCTCTTCGAGGTGCCGCACCACGAGCTGACACCCGAACAATGCGCGGCGTTCGAGCATTCCGTGCGCACCGAGCCGGAATTCGCCGGCGGCGTGCTGTTCGACCAGGAGCGCACGGCCAACTGCCCGCTGTTCACGAAACTGATCAAGCAGACGCTGGATACTCAGGGCGACGTCCAGTTCATGCTGGGCTGCGAAGTCTCCTCGATCCGCCTGGAAGGCCAGCGCGCCGCGGTGGAGCTGGCGCCGCGGCCGGGCGCCGCATCCCGCTCGCGAGAAGTGGACGTGATCCACGCCGACGCGGTGGTCGTGGCCGCCGGCCACGGCAGCCTGCCGCTGCTCGAGCGCCTCGGCTTGCGGCTGCCGCTGCATCCGCTGCGCCTGCACACGCTGGTCGCACCCATCGCGCATGAGGAATGCGCGCCCCACGTCGCCATCGTGGATGCGGTGAAGCGGATCACGATCAGCCGGATGAACCACCGCCTGCGGATCGCGGGCGGCGCCGTGTTGCAAAGCGCCGGCCAGATCGACAAGCCGTTGGGCGAAGCGGTCACGAAAGAAGCCCTCGCGCTGCTCGGCCAGGCCACGCACGACTGGATTCCGGGCGCCGCGCGGATCTCGGCGGCGTTGCCGTGGGAAGGCGCCAAACTGCTGTCGCCGGACGGCTTGCCGGTGATCGGCAATGCGCTGCATCCCCGCCTATTCGTCAATCTCGGTCATGGCCCGGCGGGCTGGGGCCTCGCCTGCGGGTCGGGCAAACTGGTTGCCGACCTGATTTCGGGCGGCACGCCGGACGTCCCGGCGGACTCGCTGGCCGCGTTGCGGCCGGATCGCTTCCATTGAACGAGCCAGGCCCGCCGCCGCGCGGGCCGCAAGAGGCGCCCGCCGGGCGCCTATCGGCACTACCATAGCGGTTCCCAAGCTTTCTCACCTGGCTCCAGGTGAACCGCCGAGCCCCGCCATGACAGAAGCGAACCCCACGCCGCCGACGCTGATCAGCCCGCACAATCGCGCCTTGCCGTTACTGACGCTGACCGATCTGCGGATCGCCGAATCCCAGGCGGCGACCGCGTTGCCGAAGCACACGCTGATGTCGCGCGCCGGCAAATCCGCCGCGAGCTTCCTGCTGGAACGGATCACCCGCGACACTTCGATCGGCAAAGCCAGACAGAAGGTGTGGCTCATCGCCGGGCCGGGCAATAACGGCGGCGACGCGCTGATTCTCGCGACCCAACTGCACGAAGCCGGCATTGCCGTCGAACTGTGCATGCCGGTCGAAGTGAAACCGGACGATGCGCGCTGGGCCCTCGACACGGCCCGCGCGGCGGGCGTCGCGATCAGCGCCGCGGCGCCCGCGTCGTTGGACGGCTATACCTGGCTCGTGGACGGCATGTTCGGCATCGGCCTGACGCGTGCGCTCGAAGGCGTCTTCGCGGACGTGGCCCGGCAGCTCTCGCAACGCGCGAAGGCACGGCCCCGCAAAGGCGGCGTGCTGGCGCTCGACGTGCCGAGCGGGCTCGACAGCGACACCGGCACGGTCGTGGGCAATGGCGACGGCGCCGCCGTTCACGCCACCCACACGATCACCTTCATCGGCGCCAAGCCGGGGCTCTTTACCGCGCAAGGCCGCGACCTCGCGGGCGCCGTCACCGTCGCGCCGATCGGCGTGGACACCAGTGCCCGCACGGCCGTGCAGCTGAACGCGCCCGAACTCTTCGCCGCCTTTTTGCCGCCGCGCGATTTCGCGACCAACAAGGGCAGCTTCGGCAGCCTCGCGGTGGTGGGCGGCGAGACCGGCATGTGCGGCGCGCCGATTCTCGCTGCGCGCGCGGCGCTCTACACCGGCGCGGGCAAGGTGCATGTCGCGCTCCTGGGCGAAGGCGCCCCGCCCTACGATCCGCCGCATCCCGAGCTCATGCTGCATGCGACCGACGATCTGCCGCTCGACCAGATGGACGCGCTCGCGGTCGGCTGCGGCATGGGTCATCGCGAACGCGCCAAACGCGTCATGCACGACGTGCTGCGCCTCGACGTGCCCAAGCTGTTCGACGCGGACGCGCTGAACCTGATCGCGAAAGACCCCGCGCTCGCCGCCGAAGTCACCGCGCGCGGCGTGCAAGGCGATCCGTGCGTCCTCACGCCGCACCCGCTCGAAGCCGCACGCCTGCTCGGCACCGACGCGCCCGGCGTGCAACGCGATCGCCTCACCGCGGCACGCGCGCTCGCCGCGCGCTTTGCCAGCGTGGTGGTCCTCAAAGGCACCGGCAGCATCGTCGCGGCCCCGGACGGCCGCCTCGCGATCAATCCGACCGGCAGCGCCGCGCTCGCGACAGGCGGCACCGGCGACGTGCTCGGCGGCATCATCGGCGCGTTGCTCGCGCAACATCTGCCGCGCTACGAAGCGGCGCTCGCGGGCGTCTATCTGCACGGCCTCGCCGCCGATACGCTGAGCGCTCAAGGCCACGGTCCCGCCGGCCTGACCGCGGGCGAACTGGCGCCGATGGTGCGCACGTTGCTGAACCGTTTGTTCTATCCGGCGACGGAGTCCTGAAAGCGTCCGTCCCGCTCGTCCCAACCTATGGGTGGACGATCCAAAGCGCTGCCGCCGGTCTTGCAACGCCGTTATACTGACTCACTGCGCTGCGCGTCGGAGCCAGCACGGGGCGGCGGCGAAGTTTCGCCGGCGGTTTCGCCCGTCGTATCGCCGCCACCCGCGGCGAACCCCGGCCGCGCGGCATCGCTCTAACAGCATCGTTGCATCATCCTCGGCCGCGCTTCATGCGCGCGCCTTTCTTCGTGCCCCTTGGTTAGACGGACGCTATGACCCAGAACTCGCTCCCCTCCTGGTCCTCGCTGCAAACGCATTACGACAAGATTCGCGATGCGCACCTGCGCGACTGGTTCGCCCCCGAGAACGATCCCGCCCCTACCCGCGCTGAGCGCTTCGCGTTCGCGGGCGGCGGTCTCGCGGCCGATTTCTCGAAGAACCGCATCACCGACGAGACGCTGAAACTGCTCGTGCAACTCGCGCGCGAAGCAGGCGTCGAAAAACGCCGCGACGCCATGTTCGCGGGCGAAGTCGTCAACCCGACGGAAGGCCGCGCCGCGTTGCACACGGCACTGCGCGCCACCGATCCGAAGGCCCCGTTCTACGCTCAGGTGCAGGCCGAGCGCGCCAGAATGGCGGCGTTCGCCGACCAGGTGCGCAACGGCGAGTGGAAAGGCTATACCGGCAAGCGGATCCGCTACGTGGTGAACATCGGCATCGGCGGCTCGGATCTCGGGCCGAAGATGGTCGTGCATGCGCTGCATCATCTGGCCACGCCCGAGATCACCACGCACTTCGTATCGAACGTGGACGGCGCCGATCTGTACAACGTGATGCAGCAAATCGATCCCGAAGAAACGCTCGCGATCATCGTCTCCAAGACTTTCACCACGCTCGAGACCATGACCAACGCGCGCTCGCTGCGCGACTGGTTCATCGAGAAGGGCTGCCCGGAGAACGCGCTGGCGAAACACTTCGTCGGCGTGTCGGCCAATCCGTCGGAAGTGGTCAAATTCGGCATCGCGAAAGAGAACGTCTTCGAGATGTGGGACTGGGTCGGCGGGCGCTATTCGCTGTGGTCGGCGGTGGGTCTGTCGATCATGATCGCGATCGGAGCGCAGCAGTTCGGCGAACTGCTCGCCGGCGCCAACGAAATGGACCAGCATTTCCGCGACGCGCCGCTCGAAAAGAATCTGCCGGTGCTGCTCGGCATGATCGGCATCTGGTATCGCAACTTCTTCGGCTCGCAAAGCTATCTGGTCGCTCCGTATTCCGAAGCGCTGCATTTCCTGCCCTCGTACCTGCAACAACTCGAAATGGAGAGCAACGGCAAGTCCGCGCGGCTCGACGGCGCGATGGTGGACTACCCGACCGCCGCGGTAACGTGGGGCGAACCGGGCACGAACGGTCAGCATGCGTTCTTCCAGATGCTGCATCAGGGTCCCACGATCGTGCCGATCGACTTCATCGCCGTGTTGACGCCCGAGCACCCGCTCGTCAGCCATCATCCGAAGCTGCTCGCCAACTGCTTTGCGCAGAGTGAAGCGCTGATGCTCGGCCGCACGCTCGAGGAAGCGAAGAAAGTGGCCGGCGCGGACAAGCCGGAACTCGCGCCGCACCTGGTGTTTCCCGGGAACCGGCCGACCAGCACGCTGCTGGTCGACGCGCTCACCGCGCGCTCGCTCGGCGCATTGATCGCGCTGTACGAACACAAGGTGCTGGTGCAAGCGTCGGTGTGGGACATCAATCCGTTCGATCAGTGGGGCGTCGAGTTGGGCAAGATCCTCGGCAAGGTCGTCGAGGCGGATCTGACGGCGCCGAGCGTCGATGAAAAGAAGCACGACTCGTCGACATCCGCATTGATCGCGCGGGCACGCGCGGCGTTGAAGAAGTGACCGTGAGCGGCGCGCTGGTTCGCGCCGCTGAATCCGCGTTGAATCTGCGCCGGCTCCATGCTGACTTTGCTCGATCTGCGCTGAACGTGATTGGCGCGCTCACCTGCCGGCGAGGTGAGCCGCAATAAAAAAAGCGGGCTCTTGCAGCCCGCTTTTGCCTGGGTACCACGCCTGAATGACGCCGCGGCCCGCTACACGAGACGCCCCGCCTCGATCGTCACCGTCGTATCGCAGCGGCGCGCCAGTTCGATGTCATGCGTGACGAGAATCAGTGTGGCGCCGTTCGCGCGGTTCATCTCGAACATCAGATCGATCACCGCGTGACCGGTGGCGGCGTCGAGACTGCCGGTCGGCTCGTCGGCGAAGAGGATGGCCGGATGCGTGACGAACGCACGCGCGAGCGCCACACGTTGCTGCTCGCCCCCCGAAAGCAGCTTCGGATAATGACCGGTACGCTTGCCGAGTCCCACCTGCTCCAGCAAGCCGCGCGCGCGCGTTGCAGCTTCGCGGGTGCTGATGCCGCCTTGCAGTTCCAGCGGCAAGGTGACGTTTTCGAGCGCCGTCAGATGCGGCATGAGTTGAAACGACTGGAACACGAAACCGACTGAGCCGCTACGCAATGCGGCGCGCTCGTCTTCGTTCAGTTCTCCGAGTTCGCGGCCGAGCAGCCGAACCGAGCCCGAACTCGCGCTGTCCAATCCTGCGAGCAAGCCCAGCAGCGTAGACTTGCCCGATCCGGATGCACCGACGATCGCCACACTGCTGCCGGCAGCGATAGCAAGATCGATGTCGTCGAGAATCGTCAGTTCGCCCGTTGCATCCTTAACCTTCTTGCACAAACCCCGCACTTCAATGACTGGATCAGTTTTGTTTAGCATGGTGAAGCGTAGGTTGAAAGTGCGTGCCACGACGTCTCGCGCCACGGTGCTGACAACGGCATGCGGCTGCGCCGTTGTGGCCGCCAGTCTGTTTTCAGCGAGCTTCGCGGCCCGTGCCGCCAACGCGCCCGAACCGGCCAGGCCGGTGATCGTCGTGCTAGGCGACAGCATCTCCGCCGAATACGGCCTGCCCCGCGACACGGGCTGGGTGGCGTTGATGCGCCAGCGTCTCACCGACGAGCGAATCGATTATAGCGTTGCCAATGCGAGCATCAGCGGCGACACCACGAGCGGTGGCCGGGCCCGCCTGCCGGCGCTCATGCAACGCCTGAAGCCGAGCATCGTAATCGTCGAACTCGGCGCCAACGACGCATTGCGCGGCGTGCCGCTCTCCACCACCGAAGACAACCTGCGCACGATTATCGAACAGGCTCAGCAAGGTCACGCGAAGGTCGTCCTCGTGGGCATGTATGTGCCGCCTAATTACGGCCCCGACTACACGCAAAAGTTCCATGGCCTGTACGGCGAGTTGGCGAGGCAACTGCGTGTGCCGCTCGTGCCGTTCCTGCTCGCCGGCATCGCCGACAAGCCGGACATGTTCCAGGCGGACCAGATTCATCCCACGCAGCAGGCACAGCCAGTGCTACTGAACAACGTGTGGCCCGCAGTCAAGCCACTCCTTCGCACAAGTTCGCCGCGCTGAAAAGCCTGCTAACAACTTGTTTCCAGAACTTCGGGAACGCGGATCGGTAAGTTCTCTCTGACACTTTCGTAATCCCGTGTAGCCCGGCTCGATTTTTGAGCGACTTTTGAGGAGTTAACGTGAAATATTTGCCGTTAATCGCTTTGACCGTGGCAATTTCTGCCTGCGCCGCTCAACCGCCTGCTGGCGTTCAGTCCGTAGGTCAAAGCCAGCAGCCGCCGAAGGCTGTTGCCACCTGCATCGCGCAGAAATGGGCAGACAGCTCGCAGCAACAAGTGGTATCCCAAGACACGTTGGCTAACGATCAAGCCATGGATGTCTACGTTCCCGGTCAGCAGCCGCCCAACGGCGCAGCCGCTGTCGTGCGTCCTTCCTACACCGGCAAGGGCACGTGGGTCGGCTTTCGCGGCAATGGCGCCGCAGGCAGCGACGCCACGAGTGCAATCAGCGGCTGCCTGTAACGCACTGCAGCTCACCGTTTGACGAGCTTCTACTCGCCAGATGAAAAAGCCCCGCCGTGGCGGGGCTTTTTTGCATCTGCACGGCGCGCTTACTCGCCGCTCGCCTGCGCATTGCTGCTGTCGAGAGAGCCGTAGAACTTCACCTTCGAACGCGCGCGCAGCGCGTCGACATAGGCCTCTGCTTCCGACTGCGCATCCACCTGCGCGATCTGTTGCTGAGCCGCAGCCAGACGCTGCGGATCGACCGTCGCGCCTGCCACCACCGCGTTCACGCGATAGATCGCATAGCCGTCGTCACCGAGGTCCACACCGACATAGGCCGGCAATTTTTGCGCGTCCGCCTTGTAGATTGCACTCAATGCGGCCGGCGGCACGCCCTGCGCGTCGTTACGCGACACCTTCAACGGCGACGAGAAGCCCGTGGTCGCCTTCGACTTCTCGAACTCGGCGAGTTTCGCCACGCCGTCTTTGTGAGCCGCGTCGTTCGACTGCGCCGCGATCACCTTCTGGCGCACGGCGTCCTTGACAGCGTCGAGCGACGGTACGGCGGCGGCCTTGTAGTCGGTCACGCGCGCCGCGATCAACGTATTGCCGCCGACGTCGATGGCTTGCGTGTTGTTACGTGCCGTCACCGCGTCGTTCGCGAACACTGCGGCAAGGAACTTCGCGTTGTTCAGCGGGCTGTCAGGCGGGAGCTTCGGATCGGGCTGCGGCGTGACCGTGGCGGTCTGCAACTGCAGCTTGTACTTGTCGGCGGCCGGCTGGAGACTCTTCGCCTTTTCGTAGACGATCGACGTGAAGCCTTCCGAATCGTCGCTGAAAGCCTTGCTTGCCAACTGCGTCTTAAGGTCTTTCGAGATCTGATCTTTCACTTCGTCGAACGGCTTCGTGACGGCCGGCTTCACGTCCGTCACCTTGACGATGTGATAGCCGAAATCGGTTTGCACGATGCCGCTGACTTCGTCTTTCTTCAGCGCGAACACCGCGTCGTCGAACGCCTGGCCGCCCGCGATCATGCCGCGTCCGAAGTAGCCGAGATCGCCGCCTTTCGACGCCGACCCCGGATCCTGCGAATTCTGCTCGGCGATCTGCGCGAATTGATCCGGATGCGCCTTGATCTGCGCGAGCAACTCTTCGGCCTTCTGCTTCGCCTTGGCCTTGTCGGCCGCGCTCGCGTCTTTCGACGCCGCGATCAGGATGTGGCTCGCGCGCACCTGAGCGTCGGTACGGTAGTGCGCGATGTTGTCGTCGTAGTACTTTTTCAGGTCGGCGTCGCTCGGCTGCGCGGAAGCGGCGAGTGTTGCGGGCGACATGACGAGATACTGGATCGTGGCGGTCGCCGGCGTGGCGAAATCGTTGCGATGCGCGTCGTAATACGCTTGCAGTTGCGCGTCGGTGGGCTGCACCTTCGCCGCGTAGTCGCGCGGATGGAACGCGATGCCCTGCACTTCGCGCTGCTGTTCCGCGAGTTCGGTCAGATGCTGCGCCAGCGTCTTCGACGTGAACGCACTGCCTTGAATGCTGGCCGGCAACTGCTGCGTGGCGATGCTGTAGCGCACGCGTTCGTCGTACTGGTCGGGCGTCATGCCCTGCATGGCGAGCAACTGCTTGTAGCGGTCGACGTCGATCGTGCCGTCGGGGTTCTTCAGCGACGAGATCACCGGATCGTTGAGCAGCACACGGCGCACGGCTTCGTCGGATGCGGTGAGATGCAGGCGCTGCGTTTCATCGGCCAGCACGCGTTGCTCGATCAGACCGTCGAGCATCTGGGCGCGGCGCTCTGGCGTGTCGAACGACTTCATGTCGAACTGCGCGCCGAGCATCTGACGGGCACGGTCGAGTTGCTGACGCATCGCGTTGTCGTATTCAGCGCGCGTGATCTTGTGCCCGTTGACGCTCGCGACGTTTGCGCTTTCGTCAAAGAAGCCGCGAAAGCCCTGAATACCCACAAAACCCAACCCCGGCACAATGACGAGGATGAGCATGAACATCATCAGGCGTTTGTGATTGCGGAAAAAATCGAGCATGCGTGAGGAGTGCCAAAAACAGAACGCCCGATCTTACAACAGCGGGCAATAAAAAAGGCGAACCGGAGTTCGCCTTTCGAGGATACTGGCGGAGTGGACGGGACTCGAACCCGCGACCCCCGGCGTGACAGGCCGGTATTCTAACCGACTGAACTACCACTCCTTATACTGCACTGAAACATTCAGCCGAGTCTGAAACTGGTGGGTGCTGAGAGGCTCGAACTCCCGACCTACGCCTTGTAAGGGCGCCGCTCTACCAACTGAGCTAAGCACCCGTTTCACGACTCAGTGCCGCCGCTGCCTGATTAATTGATCGATCCGATCGACTGATTCGATCAACCTTCATTCCTCAAGCAGCGAGCCCATTAGTTTAGCGCATCCTTCAGAGCTTTGCCAGGCCTAAATTTAGGAACCTTCGCCGCCTTGATTTTGATGGCGGCGCCGGTGCGCGGATTGCGCCCGGTGCGCGCGGTACGCTTGCCGACCGCGAACGTGCCGAAACCGACCAACGTCACCGAACCGCCCTTCTTCAACGTGCCTTTGACACCACCGATCACAGCATCGAGTGCACGGCCTGCCGCTGCCTTCGAAATGTCGGCTTGCTGTGCAATGTGATCGATCAATTCCGTCTTGTTCATTCCAACCCCCGAGAATGTTATGGCAATCGTGACGGCGCTCTATAGCGCCTGACATCACGCGGCCGGCCGCCAACGCCGGGCCAATCATTAGAATTGGCCGAAACCCTTGTGTCAAGCGGGGTTGAGCCTGATGCGAGCGGTTTTGGAGGGGGATTTCCATCACCGTATGTTGCCGCCGATCGATGCGCATACAACCAATCGGCACGCGCATCCGGGTTTGCTCAATAGGTGGGAAAACGCATCTCGCGAGCCGGCGTACGGCATTGCGCGGGCAAAAAAAACCCGCGGTCACGACCGCGGGTTTTCTTCCAGCAAACAGCTTCGCTACTGAGCGCCTTGGTGTCAGTGCTTCACGACCTCGGTTGCTGCGGCGTCTTTGCCCGGCTCTGCTGCAACCGGCGCAGCAGGCTTAGGCTCTTCCTCCGGCAGCGCCGCGGGTACGCGTTCGAGCGCCAGTTCGAGCACCTTGTCGATCCAACGGACCGGCACGATTTCGATCGCGTTCTTCACGTTATCCGGAATCTCCGTCAAGTCTTTGACGTTTTCTTCCGGAATCAGCACCAGCTTGATCCCGCCGCGATGCGCCGCCAGCAGTTTTTCCTTCAGGCCGCCGATCGGCAGAACTTCGCCACGCAACGTGATTTCGCCCGTCATCGCGACATCGGCACGTACCGGAATTCCGGTCAATACCGACACCAGCGCGGTCGTCATTGCGATGCCGGCGGACGGACCGTCTTTTGGCGTCGCGCCTTCCGGCACGTGGATGTGAATGTCCTGCTTCTCGAACGCTTCGTCCTTGACACCGAGACGACGCGAGCGCGAACGAACCACCGAGCGTGCGGCTTCGACGGATTCCTTCATCACGTCGCCGAGCGAACCCGTGCGGATCACGTTGCCCTTGCCCGGCATCACCGCGGCTTCGATGGTCAGCAGATCGCCGCCCACTTCCGTCCACGCGAGACCCGTGACCTGGCCAACCTGATTCTCCTTCGCAGCCAGACCGAAGTCGTACTTGCGCACGCCAAGGAACGTGTCGAGGTTGCTGCCGTCCACCTTCACCGCCCCTTCCGCCTTCTTCAGCAGAAGCATCTTCACGACCTTGCGGCAGATCTTCGAAATTTCCCGCTCGAGCGAACGCACGCCGGCTTCACGCGTGTAGTAACGAATGATGTCGCGGATCGCGGTTTCCGTCACATCGACCTCGCCATCCTTGAGGCCGTTGTTCTTCTTTTGCTTGGGCAAAAGATAACGTTGCGCGATGCTGACCTTCTCGTCTTCCGTGTAACCCGACAGGCGGATCACTTCCATCCGGTCGAGCAGCGGCGGCGGAATGTTCAGCGAGTTCGACGTCGCCACGAACATCACGTCCGACAGATCGAAGTCGACTTCGACATAGTGGTCGGCGAACGTATGGTTCTGTTCCGGATCAAGCACTTCCAGCAAGGCCGACGACGGATCGCCGCGGAAATCCTGGCCCATCTTGTCGACTTCGTCGAGCAGGAAGAGCGGATTGCGCACGCCGACCTTGGTCAGGCTTTGCAGAATCTTGCCGGGCATCGAACCAATGTACGTACGACGGTGACCACGAATCTCGGCTTCATCGCGCACGCCGCCGAGCGCCATGCGCACGAACTTGCGGTTCGTGGCGCGAGCGATCGACTGACCCAGCGACGTCTTACCGACACCCGGAGGCCCAACGAGGCACAGGATCGGCGCTTTGACCTTGTCGACACGTTGCTGGACCGCGAGATACTCGAGAATGCGTTCCTTCACTTTCTCGAGACCGAAGTGGTCTTCGTCGAGCACGCGTTCCGCATTCGAGAGGTCGTTGTTGACCTTGCTCTTCTTGCGCCACGGCAAGCCGATCAGCGTGTCGATGTAGTTGCGCACGACGGTCGCTTCAGCCGACATAGGCGACATCAGCTTGAGCTTTTTCAGCTCGGCGTCGGCCTTCTTCTTGGCTTCCTTCGGCATGCGGGCAGCCGTGATGCGCTTCTCGAGTTCTTCGAGATCCGCACCTTCTTCACCTTCGCCGAGTTCCTTCTGGATCGCCTTGACCTGTTCGTTCAGGTAGTACTCGCGCTGGCTCTTTTCCATCTGGCGTTTCACACGCCCGCGGATGCGCTTTTCGACCTGCAGGATGTCGATCTCGGCTTCGAGTTGCGCGAGCAGATGCTCGAGCCGCTCGATGACCGGGAACATTTCGAGGATGTGCTGCTTCTGATCGAGCTTGAGCGGCAGATGCGCCGCGATCGTGTCGGCCAGACGCCCAGCCTCGTCGATACCCGACAGCGACGTCAGGATCTCCGGCGGGATCTTCTTGTTCAGCTTCACATACTGGTCGAACTGCGACACGATCGCGCGGCGCAGCGCTTCGGTTTCAGCGCTGTCGGCGTGGTCGGGTTCGAGCGGCATGACTTCGCACGAAAACTGCGTTTCCTGTTCTTCGATGGAAAGCGTTTTCGCCCGCTGCAAGCCTTCGACCAGCACCTTGACGGTGCCATCGGGCAGCTTGAGCATTTGCAGGATGTTCGCAACGCACCCTACTTCGTACATGTCCTTTTCGGTCGGCTCATCTTTCGCAGCCGTTTTCTGGGCGACGAGCATGATGTGCTTGCCGCCTTCCATCGCTGCTTCGAGAGCCTTGATCGACTTCGGGCGGCCTACGAAGAGCGGAATCACCATGTGCGGGAAGACGACTACGTCGCGCAGCGGGAGCAGCGGGAGCGTAATGCGTTCCGGCGGAAGGAGTTGGGTTCCTGACATTTCATTTCCCCATGAGTGGAATCAGTTCGTTCGATAGGTGAGGCCAGCAGAAAAGATTGCAAGCCTCCGCGTGTGGGAAAAGTTCAGTGACTCCGAAGGTTCAGTGACTCCATAGTGAAAACAACCATCCTGACCACACGATAAACGAAAAAAGCCGTTCACGTTGCCATGAACGGCTTTTTTTGCAAGAACCCGAAAGCCGATCAGTTCGAACCCGCGACCTTGGGCGCGTCTTCGTAGATCAGTAGCGGTTTGCCGTCGCCGTCAATAACGTTGTCGTCGATGATGACCTTGCTAACGCCTTTCATTTGCGGCAGGTCGTACATCACATCAAGCAACGCCTGTTCCAGGATGGAGCGCAGCCCACGAGCACCCGTCTTGCGGCGGATCGCCTTACGCGCCACAGCCTGTAGCGCAGCCGGGCGAATTTCGAGCTCGACGCGTTCCATATTGAACAGCTTGTGGTACTGCTTCACCAGCGCATTCTTCGGTTCGACGAGGATTTTCATCAACGCCGTTTCGTCGAGCTTGCCGAGCGTGGCCACCACCGGCAGCCGGCCGATCAACTCGGGAATCAGGCCGAACTTGATCAGATCTTCCGGTTCCACTTCGCGCAGCACTTCGCCCGCGTCGCGGTCCTGCTTGCTCTTCACGCTTGCGCCGAAGCCGATGCCGGTTTTCTCGGTACGATCGACAATGACCTTTTCGAGGCCGTCGAACGCGCCACCGCAAATGAACAGAATGTTGGTGGTGTCGACCTGGATGAAATCCTGATTCGGGTGCTTACGCCCGCCCTGCGGCGGCACCGACGCCATCGTGCCCTCAACCAGCTTGAGCAATGCCTGCTGCACGCCCTCACCCGAGACATCGCGGGTGATCGACGGGTTGTCGGACTTGCGGCTGATCTTGTCGATTTCGTCGATATAAACAATGCCGCGCTGGGCCTTGTCCACTTCGTAATTGCAGTTTTGCAGCAGCTTCTGAATGATGTTCTCGACGTCTTCACCGACGTAGCCAGCTTCGGTCAGCGTGGTTGCGTCGGCAATCACGAACGGAACGTTCAGAAGGCGCGCAAGCGTCTGCGCGAGCAGCGTCTTGCCGGAACCGGTCGGGCCGATCAGCAGGATGTTGCTCTTGGACAGCTCGATCTCGTCCTTCTTGTCGAGATGCTTCAGGCGCTTGTAGTGGTTGTACACCGCCACGGCGAGAATCTTCTTCGCGCGTTCCTGACCGATTACATACTGGTCGAGGATTTCACGGATTTCCTGCGGACTCGGCAGATCGGACTTGGACAAGCCCGCCTCGATGCCCGCACCTGCAGCCTCATCGCGGATGATTTCGTTGCACAGGTCGATACATTCATCACAGATGAACACCGACGGGCCGGCAATCAGCTTCTTCACTTCATGCTGGCTCTTGCCGCAAAACGAGCAATACAACAGCTTTTCGCTGTTAGAACCTTTCTTGTCCGCCATAGATGTGTGAGCCTCCGGACACTCGATTACATGATACGCCGTTTGCCCCCGCCTCGCAGTTTGGGCGCGGCAGGGACTGAGCCAGGGTGACGGCGTTTGCCGCAGGCGCTCGGACGAGTCTTGATTGTTTCACAATCGATCCGCTGACGGTTTTGCCCCAACCAGGGGCAAAACCGCACCAGATCAAGGACGCTTGTGCGCCACCTGGTCAACCAGACCGTAAGCTTGCGCGTCGTCGCCGGACATGAAGTTGTCGCGATCGGTGTCGCGCGCGATACGCTCGACCGGTTGGCCGGTGTGATGCGCAAGCAGATGGTTCAGCCGTTCCTTCAAATACAGGATTTCGCGCGCCTGAATTTCGATGTCCGACGCCTGACCACGCGCGCCGCCAAGCGGCTGGTGAATCATCACCCGCGAATTCGGCAGAGCAAAACGCTTGCCTTTCGCGCCCGCTGCGAGCAGGAACGCGCCCATACTTGCCGCGAGACCCATGCACAGCGTGGAGACGTCCGGCTTGATGAACTGCATCGTATCGTAAATCGCCATGCCGGCCGACACCGAACCGCCCGGGCTGTTGATGTAGAAACTGATGTCCTTGTCCGGGTTCTCGCTTTCGAGGAACAGCATCTGCGCGACGACGAGATTGGCCGTCTGGTCGTTCACTTCGCCGACCAGGAACACAATGCGCTCCTTCAGCAGACGGGAATAAATGTCGTACGAGCGCTCGCCCCGGCCGCTCGTCTCCACGACGATCGGCACAAGTCCGAGCGCCTGCGCTTCGAGATCCCGCGACGACTGGGAGGTCAACGTGTCCAGCATTTGAGCGCGAAAGGTCATGCAATGGATCCTTGTCTGAAATATTCTGAATATTACATGCTAGACAGGTGTGGTCGACGACCCCGTATTCAAGTGCGCGATCAGTGCGGCGGGATGCGTGACACCATGCCCAACGCAACACACTTTCGCAACACGAAAAAACGGCGTGCGGGCCGTCGCTCCGACAGCCGGCACGCCGTTGCAGCGACGCTTACGCTTGCGCCGTTGCGCTTGCCAGTTCTTCGAAGCTCACTTCCTTGTCCGTCACCTTGGCCTTGCTGAGCACGAAATCGACGACGTTGGCTTCAACGACGTACGCTTCCATTTCGGCAAGGCGTTGCTGGTTGGAATAATACCAGCGGACGACTTCCTTCGGGTCTTCGTAGCTTTTCGCGAATTCGTCCACTTCGGCGCGAATCTGCTCCGGCTTGGCTTGCAGTTCATTGGCCTTGACCAGCTCGGCCAGCACGAGACCCAGCTTGACGCGACGCTCGGCCTGTTCCTTGAACATCGCAGCCGGAATCGGCGCATCTTTGGCGTTGGGCACGCCGCGTTGTTCCAGATCCTGACGCGCCATCGCGACGAGGCGTTCCTGATCCTGTTCGATCAGCGCGTTCGGCACGTCGAGTTCCGAAATCTTCAGGAGCGCGTCCATCACCTGGTTCTTGACGATGGCTTGCGTGCGGCGCTTCGCTTCGCGTTCGAGATTGTCTTTGATCTCGGCGCGCATCTTGGTCAGGTCGCCGTCTTCGATACCGAGCGACTTCGCGAACTCAGCGTCGATTTCCGGCAGGTGCGGCCACTCGATCTTCTTCATCGTGATCGTGAATTGCGCGGTCTTGCCGGCAACTTCCTTGCCGTGATAGTCCTCGGGGAATGCCAGATCGAATTCCTTCGACTCGCCGACCTTCAGGCCCGTGGCTGCCTTTTCGAATTCCGGCAGCATGCGGCCTTCGCCCAGCACGAACGCGAAGTCGTCCGCGCTGCCGCCCTGGAACACTTCACCCTCGATCTTGCCGACGAAGTCGACCGTCACGCGATCGCCTTCTTTCGCTGCCGTGTCGCCGCCGCCGTCGCCGTGCTCGCCGGCTTCGCCGCGAGCGTGGAAGTGCACGCGCTGCTTGCGCAGGATGTCCAGCGTGCGGTCGATTTCAGCTTCGCTGATGGTGGTCGTGGTGCGCTCGATTTCCGCCGTGGCGACGTCGCCCAGCTTCACGTCCGGATACACCTCGAACGTGGCGTCGAACGCGTAGTCGCCTTCAACGGCGTCGCTCTTCGGCGCAAAGCTCGGCTGACCGGCGACGCGCAGGTTTTCGGCGCGGCTGATGTCGAAGAATTCCTTGCCGACCTTGTCGCTCAGCACTTCGGCTTCCACCTGGCCCGAATACTGTTGCGTCACCATCTTGAGCGGCACCTTGCCCGGGCGGAAACCCGGCATGCGCACGTTCTTCGCGAGTTGACGGATACGCGAATCCACTTCCTTCTGCACGGCGTCCTTCGGCAGGGAAATCGTAACGCGGCGTTCGAGCTTGCCGAGGTTCTCAACAACGTTAGCCATGGCTTCAATCGTCCTAAAATTATTCGAGCGAATCAGTTATCTTCTCCGTGCCGCTTGTCGATGTTGCGCGGTGTCGCGCAGTGTGGCGATCACGTCTTGAGCATCGATTGCGCGCCTGCGCCGCGGGCTTGCAGGCCGCCGGCAGCACGGTTGGGTCCAAAGAGCCGAATATTTTAGCAAACTATTGGCGCGCCTAGCCGGGATTCGATGAATGCGCGCGTTTTTATCGGGATTTCGCTCGGATTCCAGCCGCTTCCGACCTGTTTCAGGCCGGTTTGCACCCTGTTCCGGTGCGCCCCCGGCGCCGCGTCGCCGCGCAGGCTGCGCCGTTTGCCGGCGCAATCCGGACGCGTCGCGCCGCCTCACGTCGAGGTTGCGCATCGGCGCACGGATGTGCCCCGCGCTGGCGGCGTGGCCGTCGACGATGCCGGCTATGCCATTCGACATATTCAGTCGGCGCGCCCATGCTGATAAGCTAACGGACGCGCTCGGGGCTGCGCCCGCATCCCGTCATTTCACCCACCCTCGCAACGACTCCAACCATTCAGAGACACCATGCCGAATTCGCCGTCCTCGCCCGTCGTCGTCATTGCTCCCGATTCCTTCAAAGGCTCGCTTAGCGCGGAACAGGTCGCGCAAGCGATCGCTTCGGGCATCCAGCGCGCCCGCCCCGACGCGAGCGTGCGCATCTGCCCGATGGCCGACGGCGGCGAAGGCACGCTCGACGCCATGCTCACGAGCGGCGGCGAGCGCCGCAAGCTGAGCGTGCGCGGCGCGGCCGGCCCGGTGCGCGAGGCGCTTACGGGCCTGCTGGCCGACGGCAGCGCGATCATCGAGACGGCGGAGGTCGTCGGCATTACGGATCCGGTGGGAATGGGCGTGCCCGTCGAGGCGCGCAGCACGCGCGGCATGGGCGAAGCGATCCGCGCGCTGATGGACGCCGGCGTGCGGCGCTTCTTCGTCGCGCTTGGCGGCAGCAGCACGAACGACGGCGGCGCGGGCCTGCTGGCCGGCCTCGGCCTCAAGCTCTTCGACGCGCGGAACAACGAACTCGACGCCACGCCGGAGCAGCTCGCGCGCCTCGCGCGAGTGGACGTGTCGCAACTCGACGCACGCCTTGCGGACACGCAGTTCATCGGCATGTCGGACGTCGACAACCCGCTTACCGGCGAACACGGCGCAACCGCGGTGTTCGGCCCGCAAAAGGGCGTGAAACCCGAGCAGCTTGCCTCGATCGACGCCGCGCTTGTCCGCTTTGCCGATCTGCTCGAAGCGGCGCTCGGCCGCGCGGCGCGCGACCAACCCGGCGCGGGCGCGGCCGGCGGCCTCGGCTTCGCGCTGCATATGCTCGGCGCGCAGTTCGAACCGGGCGCCGAAACCGTCGCGCGGCAAATTGGCCTGGACGCCGCGCTCGAAGGCGCGAACTGGCTGATCACGGGTGAAGGCCGTTCGGACGTGCAAACGCTGCATGGCAAAGCGCCCTTCGTCGCCTGCCGTCACGCGCAGGCAGCGGGCGTGCCGGCCACGCTGCTCTCGGGCGCGGTCGACTCCACCGCCTTGCCGCGCCTGGCCGAATATTTCAGCGGATGCTTCTCGCCCGCCCCCGGCCCGATCACGCTCGAGGTCGCGATTCGCGACGCGGCGCGCCTGCTGGCGGATGAAGCCGAACAGTTGACGCGCCTGAAGTACGGCACGCGTTGACCGGCGGGACGGTTGCGGCAACAATCACAGCGCCGCGACCGCTCACTCATTACGGGAAGACCATGAAGGCACCCAAAGCCGGGCTCGAACAATTCCTCACGTACCGTCTGCATGTTCTCAACAAACTCGCCGAGCGCGGCATCAGCGAACGCTATCAGGACAAGCTCGGCGTGACCTTGCCCGAGGCGCGGGTGATCGCGTCGGTGGGATCGTTCGGGCCGTTCTCGATCATGGAATTGGCAAGGCATGCCAATCTCGACAAAAGCCAGGCGAGCCGCGCCGCCGAAGCGTTGATCAAACAAGGGCTCGTGAAGCGCGAGCCGAGCGCCGAAGACGGCCGTGTCGTGCTGGTCTCGCTCACGCCGGAGGGACGCGCGCTGTATCGCAAGGTGATGCCGATCGCGCGCAAGTGGAACGGCGACATGTTCGCCTGTCTCGACGAGCAGGAGCAACTCGCCTTCGGCCACGCGCTCGACAAGATTATCGGCACGATGACGGCGCGCGAGGAGTGACCTGCGCGCCGTATGCGGGCGCCGGCTTCAGCCGTTGCCGCCTTGCCCGGGCACGCCACCGCCGCCGGGCGGCTTAGCCGCGGCGCTCGCTGCCTCGGTCCCCGCAGAGCCGCCGGGCGCGCCGCCCGGCGCAATACCTGCCGAACCTGCCGAACCTGCCGAAACCGCTGAACCTGCCGAACCTGCCGAACCCGCTGAACCTGCTGAACCCGCCGAACCCGCTGAACCCGCTGGAGCCTGAGCACGACGCGCAAGCCGCCACGCGATCGCGCCGAGCGACCCGACAGCCAGCAGCAGCGCCGCCCACAGCCCATACCGGCGCATCGCATCCGGGTCGTGGCTCGCGGCCTGCGCGCTTGCTGCCTGCGCGGCGGACAGCGCGTCACCCAGGTGCGCCGTCGCGGGCACCGCTGAGGCGCCCATCAACAGATCGCTCCGGCTCACCGCCGACGACGCCGTCGCCGCGTTCCCCACCGCCAGCGTGAACGGCGCCGCGCCGCGCGCGACGAAAGTCAGCGTGGCCTGCCGCCAGCCCGCGGCAATGGTCAGTGTTCCGCTGCCCAGTCCGCCGTTGCGCGTGTCGACCACCACCCGCCATTGCCGATCCGTGTCGGGCGTCAATTCGAGCGACGGGTTGCTCTGCTCCACCGCGCCGTTGTGCAGGCGGAACAGCATCGCGCCCGCCACTTCGCGCCACGGCGTCTCCAGCCCCGCGCGCGAATAGACGACGGCAGGCGCGACGGTATTCGGTTGCGGCAGGTTCAGCCGCAACCGGTCGACCGGATACGGCCCCCCGGTGCTGAAGAAGTACTCGCCGGGCTTCGGTCCCGCGTGGGCGACGATGCCTTCGCGCCACGCCCGGTCCGCGCGTTGCGCCGGCTCGACGGCAACCGCCTGCATCTCCATGTCCATCGAGTCGACATACGGCGCGCCGTCGAGCCAGTGCAAGCGCAGATAACGCGCCGGCGTGCCCGCCAGTTCGATCCGGTCCTGACTCAACGTGCTGCCGTTGTAGCTGACCTTGAGAAGTTGCGCGTCGCCCGCGGGTTGCCAGTGACGCAAATCGTCACTGGCTTCGACGCTCACGCGCCCCTGGTAATTGTCGTCGCGCAGATGCACCAGCAATGCGCTCACGCGACTCGTGCGCGGCATGCGCCCGACATCGATCAGGTCGGTGTCGTGTTGCGCGCGCGACGGCGGCGCCGAGGTCGCGCGCAACGAGCCGTCGCCGGCGATCGTCACCCCGAGCGGCGCGCCGGAACTTCTGGCGGCGGCAGGCGGCAACGGAAACCAGCGCGCCGGCCGCAGCGTGGGCGGCGTGCGAGAGGGCTCGCGTGGCGCATCGAGCGAGTACGGCACGGGTTCGCCCGCGCCGTTGAAGACGCGCACGTCGCCCAGGTCGCCGCGCTGGCTCGCCGCATAGACGGCTGCCGGCAGCGTCACGCTGTAATACGCGGCGCCGTCTTCCAGTTGGAGCGCGAAACGTTGTGCGAAATCATCAGCCGCGAACGCGGGTGCGCACGCCCCCGCCACGACGATCGCACAACACCAGCCAGTCAATATAAAAACACGCTTCATTGCTCAGTTTCCAGGACCAAAGCCTTGGGCGGCAACGGCGAGAAGTAGCCGATCAGCAGCAACATCACACCGATGCCGATAAACGATACGATCCGCTCGATCCCTGTCACGTGGGACAGGTCGAACAGGAACAGCTTGACCACGGTGGCCGCCAGCAGCGCGGCGCCGATGAACCAGAACATCCGGCTCGCCCGGTGCGTCGCCCAGATCATCACGGCGAGCGCGCACACTGTCCAGAATACCGATATTGACGCCTGCACGAGCATGGCGTGTGACATCGTCTCGAACTCATACGGGATACCGGTCCAGTGATGCAGCGTGCGCAACAGCATAGCGTTCAACCAGAAGAAACCGGTCGCGCCGGCCACCACCTGCAGCGGGACGCGATACTCGCTGATCGGCACGCCGAGCCGGTGAATGCGCACGAGCCAGAACGTCGCCAGCGCGAACACCACCGCCTGCACCAGGTCAAGCGGATTGAGCAGCGGCAGGCGCGCCCACGCGCCGCCGTCCTGAGTGAGGTTCGCATAGAACGTCCACACCCACATCACCAGCACGAGCGGCGTCGACGCAATCGCGCACAGCCGCACGAGGCCGTCGCGGTGCGCAAGCCATAAGCCGGCGAAGGCAAACGCGCTCCAGCCGACCAGAAACACCTGCTGCAGCTTGAACGACGCGAGCACCGCGTCGACATCGTACGCCGCGTCGAAATGATGATGCAGCGTGCGCAGCAGCAGCGCGTTGAACCAGAGGAACAGCGTGGCGAGCAGCAGATAATCGAAGCCGGGCGGATGCCACCGCACGCCCAGCGCGCGCAGTCTGCGCAGCCATACCGCGCAGGCGACGAACACGAGGATCTGCGCGACATCGAGCGGGTTGAGGAGCGGCAGCCAGATGAGCGGCGCGGCGCTGCCGTCGCTCATCACGCTTGCGATACTCCACGCCCACAAGAGGACGGCGAGCGGCGCCGGCGCCCACACCTGATAGGCCCGCATGAAGCGCGCGACCGGCCAGCGCAGGCGGTGCCCGGCGCCCGCCACCCACAGCAGGAGCACGCCGAAGCCGTACGCCCACGCACTCCAGCTCCACGCGCCTTCGGGCACGTAGGCGCGCAAACGCCAATAGCCTTCGAGCGCGGCAAGCGCGCCGACCGTCCAGAACATCAACGTATGCAGCGCTCCGAGCACACTGTCGCTGCCGTCGCGCTGCTGACGCCACAACAACGCATACGCGCAGAGCGCGGCGAGCGCGCAAACCAGCCAGCCGTAAACGTTCACCGGCGCCATGTGCAAGGTAAAGAGACTAGCGCCCAGCAGCGCGAGGACCGGCACGAGCGCGAGCGCCGGCAACCCGGCAAGCGGCCAGCGCAGCGTGCGGCGCACGCCGTGCGCGAGCCACGCGCTCAGCGCGGCGAACAGTGCGACGGCGGCGGTATCGAAGCGGGCGTGGCCGTGTGCAAGATGGGCGTTTGCGTACGCGTGAATTTCGTGAAGGCCGCCGAAGGTCCACCACCACAGCCCCCACACACTGGCGACGAGGCCGATCCGTGGCATCCACCGGTGCCACTCACCCGCTTCGCTGCGGCCGTGCAAACGCCATCCCGTGAAAATGCCCGCCGCCGCAATCAGGACGGCGGCGATGCAGGCGCCGTTCAGTACCGGCCAGACATTTGGGTCGTGGCTCGGCGTGAGCATGCCGACCGCGTAGGCGCCCGCCGCGGCCAGCTGCAGCAGCAAGCCGAAGCCGAACGCCGTCAAGCGCCGCTGACGCACGGCGAGCCAGATGAGCGCGGCGCCTTCGATGGCCCAGGTTGCGCTCGTCGTCGGCCCGGTGAACGCGAGCGGCACGGCAAGCGTGGCGAAGATCACCGTCAGCGCGAGCATGGCCTCGAACATCATGCCGAGACGTTCGCGGTGCCGCGACAGCCAGCCCGCGATCGCCAGATAGAGCGCCGCCAGCGCCACCGCGCTCCACGCGAGACCCAACGGGGTGTCTTTCACCAGCGCGGCCTGCAGGCCGATCGCCACCAGCGGCGTGCCGAACACCAGGGTGCCGTCGACATAGTGCTTGAGCGCGATTTCGCGCCGTACCGCGTAGAGCAACGCGATGCCGACGTACATCAGGAAGAACAGAATCAGGAACGGCTCGGTACTGGCAAACAACTCAGGACGGTAGGCGGTCACACCCCACGCGGCGCCGATTGAAAACGTGAACACGAAACCGAGCAGATTCAACGGACGCCATGCCTTGAACCAGGCAATCGCGAAGATGCCCGCATTGAGCAACGCGTAGTAGCTGAACAGCATGACATGGCTGCCACCGCCGGTGGACAGCAGCATCGGCGCGAGAAACCCGCCCGCGCTGCCCATGAAGGCCAGCGACGACGCGTTCTGCCGAACCGCCAGAAATGCGCTGAGCGCGCAGATCGCGATCATCAGCGGCAAGGCCGCGCCCGCCGGCAGCAGATGGTAGAGCCGGGTCGCGGCGAACACCGTCAGATACAGCGCCCCGACGCCGCCACCTTGCACGATCAGTCCGTACGCGCCGCGTCGCTCGCCGATGCGCCAGCCGAGCACGAGCAAGGCGGTCGCGGCCAGGGCCACGCCGGCGAGGCGGAATTCGATCGGCAGCAGGCTGTTGTCCGCGGCGTATTTGAGCAGGAAGGCAATGCCGAAAAACAGCACGATGATGCCGGCCCGCACGACCGTGTTGCCGCCCAGCAGCCAGTCGCGGCCCGCTTTGAAAAGGCGCTCGGCGAGGCTCGGCCCGCGTGGAGGCGACGGCGCAGCAGGCACGGGCGGCTGGACGAAAACGGCGTGGGTGATCGGGCTGGCTGGAGGTGCGTCCGTTGCACCCGGTGTGCCTGTTGGGCCCGGTGTGCTCGTTGCACCCGGTGTGCCTGTTGCACTCGGTATGCCTGTTGGGCCTCGTGTGCTCGTTGCACCCGTTGTGTCCGTTGCACCCGTTGTGTCCGTTGCAGCCGTTGTGTCCGTTGCAGCCGTTGTGCTCGCCGCACCCATTGCGTCGGGTGCGCTCGTGGCGCCCATGGTGCCGCCTGCGCCCATTGCCACCGCAGCGCTCGCCATGCGCTGCGCGGCTGAGGTCGAAGTTTCGACGCTTGTCGAAGAAGCGCGCCCGCCGGCGAGCTGGATCGCCGGCACCCCCGTTTGGGGACGCGTCGGCTCCCCGCTCTCAGACGCGGCGACATCCTGACGCGATCCCGCGTCAGGTGCCGGCGACGTGGCCGCCGCTGTATCCGCAGTCCGCGCCCCAGCATTGTCAGCAACCTCGCCGCCCCCTGCGCGCAACCGATGAATTTCACCCCGCAACTCGACGATCTCCCGTTCGAGCCGCTCGACGCGAGCCGCAAGTCCCGCCGACGACTCCCGGCTATCCGCTGCGTCCAATTTGCCAGCACTTTCCGTCGCCGCGCCTGGAGACTTCTTCCGCAGCAGACGCGCAAGCGCAATACCGGCCGCGGCGCCGAGGAGCGCCCCCAACCTGATCGAGAAGTCATTCGACAGGGCCGCCAACGTGCCCACCAGCGCGCCAAGCAGGGCCAATATCACGCTCATCGCATCCCTCTTTTTTTTATTGTGTTGTTCTGCAGCGAGATTTGTTTAGTCACGCACGGATCGATCCGCGAGTCATGCGTCAACAATACGGCAAAAAGCGGCGCGCAGAATACCATGCAAAGCCCTCGCTCGCGCCAGCGAGCCGGTGCCTGCAACGCAAGGCGATCGCTACGGCGTCGTACCGGCCGGCGCACACGATCTGCCGCCAACCATGTCAAAATTCGGCACCGGGCGATCGAGCCTCAATCTCTCACATTTCATCCAGGGAAGTTGCAGTGGACATCAACAAACAGGTCGCGGCCCTCACCGCTTCGGAACTCCAGACGGCCGGCGCAAGCCAGGCCACGGCGATTGCCGTCAGCGTGCTGCTGCGTCATCTACGCTCGCCTGAGCTGGCGAAGCTGTTGTCGGCGGCGTTCGAAAACCATCAGGCGGTCATGTTGCAAACGCCATGGCCCGATCAGATGCTGCAGGCTTTCGAATCGACCCGCCGTTTTCTCGAAGGTGCCGCACAAGCGGACTTGCCAGGCACGCAAGCGCCCCAGCAGACGCCTGACGTCTGAGCGCCTGAGCGCGGCCGGGCAGCCGTCGGCGGCGACGCCGAAACAGAAAAAACTCCCGCCAGTCCCGGTCAGTCGAACGGGCGCCTCGCCTGTACGACCCATACGCACGCGCTCACGCTCGCGGGCGGCGCAAGCCGCCGGGCGAAGGCAGCCCGATCGGCGAGCGCGACGCATGGCGTGCATGCGTACCTCACGGGGGCGGCGGCGGATGCCTTTGGCAGTTTTCCCGCAGGCGCGACGTCATCGCCACGGGCTGCCGATCTGGACGTAAAAGGCATTCTGCGCAGGCCCGCGCGCGATGTCGATGCCAATGGTCAGCCCGATCTTTCGAACCAACAGGTAGCGGAACCCCGCGCCGACGCCATACGCTGTCGGAGCATCGGAGAAGGAGTGAAGCCTTCCGTACGAACGGCCCACTCCTCCGAACGTGAGCACCGACCAGGCCGGCGTGACGTTCCAACGAATTTCCAGCTCGGTCGTGAGCTGATTGCGATCCTGGTATTTCGCTGCCGGCACGCCGCGCAACGCGACGTACGGCTGGGCAAAGAAAGGAATATTGCCTTGAGAAAATCCCGCATCCGCCCGTAATCCAAGCACCCAGCCCGGACTCAGCGGAAACCAATGAAACGCCTTTGCTGACTGCACCTCGAAGTCTGACGTGCTGCCGAGCACGCTACGCGCGAATTCGGCGACGAACTCGGCATAGGTTCCGTCGCGCGGATAGAAATTGTCGTCTCGGGAATCGTAGTTGGCGAGAATGCCGCCCTTGGCGACATTCTGATCGACATCGAAGTTTTGCAACGTTGAAGGCAGGCCATTGTTAAGCGATGTGCGCGACCGGAAGAAGGTGTATCGCGGGCCTACGTACCAGCGGGTCTCGCCTAAGCGGAAGAGAACCTGTTGATACAGGAAGGCGCCCTCCAGCTGATACGACTGCGGATTGCCCAGAATGCCGTAGTAGTTCAGGTGAAAACTGGCTTTACCCAGGATCCCGATGTACCGGATGCTGTCCTGATTCCACGAATGCGTATGCAGCAACGCCCCGCCCCAGCTATGCGTGCCCGTCACACATCCGGCGATTCCGGTGATGTTCGGGCGGGGCGTGCGTACAGCGGAAGATGCCGAATCGTCACCCGCCTCCTCTGGCAAGCTGAAATGCAATAACGCCAGCCCGAGTCCATAACCGACCGCCGGCTCGGTAACGAAGATGGGGACCGGCAACACTCCGTTGCGAGTGAGCAAAATATTGTTCTTGTCGATGCCGGCATCCTGTGCGCCCACCATGCCGTCGTCCGCACTCGCATGACATGCGTATAGCAATATCCCTGCAACAAGCGCGGCAAAGCGCAATCCGGATGCCGGGTATCGGGCGGTTCCACGGATTGTCTACGGTCCGTGCCGCCGGCTTCAATCGTCACGGCGATCGGGCCGATCGAGCCAATCGTGAAGATCGAACAAAGCGATGCGCGATCGACACCGTCGGTCACTCCGGCAACGCGCTCAACCGGAAGAAGCGCAGTGCGTCCTCATCAGGTTGGCCAAACCACGTCGCGTACATGGCCCGAAAATCCGCGGACGCGAATGTCTGGCTGAGGGTCCGGTCGACCAGCAGGCGCAGGTCGTCGTCTCCCCGCGGCATCCCGATGGCGACGGGGAGATAGGTGAAGCGGCGGGTGAGCACGCTCAACTCCGTCGCCGAGGGACTGCTCTTTGCCTGCGCCAACAGAAGCGCTCGCTCCGCGAAGAAGACGTTTGCCTTGCGCGCGAGCACCTGCTGCACGCCCGCTTCAACACCGGCGACCGGCGTGACCGTTGCCGTGATATCGAATGAATCGAGCTTTCCCGCCACCCACCGCTCGGTGGGCGAGCCCGCCACCACGGCAATGGTCTGCTGCGAGAGAACTTGTGCAGGCGACGCCCGCCAGAATGGGCGATTCGGGAGCTGCGAGCCGTTGAGTATTTCCCTCAGCCCAGTCGGCGCGTCGGTGCGAAGAATCGCCCCGACGCCGCCGGGATAGACAGGAATCGAGAACGAAATCTCCTTCCTTCCGGTCAGCGTGTCGGCTTCGCCGCACAGCAGATCGATGCGCCCCTCCTGCACGGCGCGAAAGCGGTCGTTCACCGGAACCGGCACCCACTGCACCGTCAGTGCGGAAAGTCCGAGCGCGTCTTTGACATGGTCGGCAATCTTCTGGCACAGCGCCACCGTGTAGCCGGCGGCATGACCCGCGTCGTCGCGATAGGCGAACGGCTGCGCGTCACTGACATACCCAAGCACGATCTTGCCCGACTGTTTGATCCGCGCGAGGCTGCCCGCCGGCGCATTCGTCACGGCGGCAACGCCCGCCGCATGCGCCCGATGCGGCGTGAAGGCGGCCGCCATCCCGATCGCGATCACGAGGGCGGCCGTGCCCGCCGCCGCTGCCGCACGTACGGCGCCGCGCGAGTTGGAGAAGCGTGGCGCGATAAAACCAAAGATCACGTAGCCGATCGCCATCACCAGCATACCGCCGAGCACGGCGTCCTTGCCCGCCGCATAGAGCGCATACACGGAGTAAAGCATCGCCACTACCGTGACAATCGCATTGCGCCGGTAGACGGCAGGCTCCGTTCCGGCGTTGCGCATCATCACGAATAGCGCCGACAGCGAAACGATATACGGCACCACATTGGTCACCACCGCGAGATTGACGAGGGCCTCGAATTGTTCGCTGAGGTTCGGCGAAATCGTGGACAGGGCCATCAGCGACTGCACCGCGCCCATGATGATCATGCCGACAAGCGGTGCGCCCATGCGGTTCGCCCTGCCGAACACGGCCGGGAACATGCGGCTATCCGCCGCGTCTTTTGCCGTCTGCGCGAGCGTGAATTGCCAGCCCAACAGGGAACCCACGCACGCCATTGCCGCGAGCGCCATCACGATGTTACCCACCAGCGGAGTGAACATGCGCGCATACGCCAGGCCGAACGGCCCGGTCGACTTCGCCAGATCGGCGTTGGGCACGATACCCTGGATGACAGCCGTCGAGAGGATGTAGATCACCGCCGCGCCCAGCGTTCCGAACAGGCTCGCGAGAGGCACGTCGCGCTTCGGATTCTCGACGGCTGACGAGTTCTGCACCGCCGACTCCATGCCGAGAAACGCCCATAACGTGAGCGAGATGCTCGAACCCATGCCCTCCACGAGACCCAATCCCTTCGGATTCCACGCCGCCGCGAATGTGCCGCCGTGGAACCAGAACCAGCCTCCGATGGAGATGAATCCCACCGGAAGGATGACGCCCCACACCGTTATCGAGCCGATCTGCCCGGTCAGTTTCGGACCGCCGAAGTTCGCGACGGTAGTGAGCCACAACAGGGCGATCACGCCGATGCAGGTGGCGATCGGCGAGGCCGTCAGTCCGGGAAAGAAGGCCGCGAGATATCCCAGCGCCGAACTCGCGACCGCCACATTCGCGATGGCGACCGACACGAAGTAAAGGAAGAACACCTGGAAGTAGCCCGACTTGCCGTAGGCGTCCTCGGCGTAGGCCGCCATGCCCCCCGCGCGCTGATTGAGGATACCGGCCTGCGCGAAGCCATAGGCGATCGCCATCGATCCCACCGCTGTCACCACCCACGACAGCAACGAAATCGCGCCGACTTTGGCCATATTGGCCGGCAGCATGATGATGCCCGAGCCCATCATGTTCACGGTCACGATGAACGTCAACTGCATGACGTTCATTTTCTTCTTCGCTTCAGCCATGGCACCTACTCCTGAAAAGGTTGCGTGCCGCCTACTCGCGGACTACATAGGTGTAAAACCGGATTCGACCGTCTTCCTTTTCCTGGAACACGCCTTGCACCTCGTAGTTGAAGCCCGGGAACCGGTTGAACGATTCCTGAAATGCAAGGAAGTAATCGAGCATCGGCGCCGCGCGTTCATCCCAGCGTTCGCCGGGCACCACCACGCCGATTCCGGGCGGGTAGATCAGCGCCAGCGTGGCGGATATGCGGTTGCTGACGCTATCGAGCGGCACATAGTCCACTTCGTTTGCGACGAGGGCGTCGTAAGCCTCCTGCGCGGGCATCGCGAGCTCCGGGAAGCTCGACGCGCGAAAGCACAGCCGCTGCAGATTCTTCACGTTCGCTTCGCGATAGAAGGTGTGCATTTCGTCGCAGACCTGACGCAGCGTATAACCGGCGTAGCGCGCATGGTGCACGGCATGCAGGGTCGGCAGGACCTCCGCCAGCGACGCGTCGCGGTCCCACAGGCTTTTGAATCTGACCAGTCTCGCGAGCAGCGTGTTGAGCTTGCTTTCGTCCTCGGCCGGCGTCATGAGAAAGAGGATGCTGTTGAGGTCGCACTTCTCCGGAACGACGCCCTCTTCCCTCAAGTAATTGGCCACCACCGTTGCGGGCACACCGAAATCCAGATACTCGCCGGTCTTCCGGTTGATGCCGGGCGTGAGCAGCGTCAGCTTGTTGGGATCAACCATCGCGTAGCCATCGGCATACCCTTCGTAACCGTGCCAGCTTGCGTCGGGGCGGAACGTCCAGCACTGCTGTTCCCGTTTGATCACATCGGTGGGGACATCCTCCCACGCGACGTCCGTGAGATCAACCGTAAACCGCGAGTCCCTTACCGTCACGACATCGGGCACGAAGGGGTCGAAGAACCATTGTTCCAGTAACGTACCGCCCGTCTTCGCGTAGTGGCGCGAGAACTCGCGGAACTTCTTGCGAGTCTCGATACCAAGTTCGATGCACCCGTCCCAGAGCACTTCACCCGCCTTGCCTTCATGGATCTTCGCGTTGACGTCGATCGACGCAAACAGCGGATAGAACGGCGAAGTGGAGGCGTGAATCAGGAACGACTCGTTAAAACGCTTATGTTCGATATAGCGCTTCTGACCGCGAATGTGCTCGTCACGTTTATGGATCTGGGAGGCTTGCGAAAAACCCGCGCCTTGTTTATGGACCGATTGCGTGGAGAAAAGCCCTGCCGTGTCCGGCGTCAGACCTTTCAGCCGCATCGGACTGTGATCTTCGAAGAGCGGGTGAAACGCGTTATAGCCGATCCACGCCTCGTCCCACAGCACATACTCGCAAAGGTGGCCGATCTTCTCCATGACTTTGCGCACGTTGTAGATCGTGCCGTCATACGTGGCGAGTTGAATACAGGCAAGGCGGAATGGGCGCTCCATCTTGCAGCGCTCCGGATCCTTCACGAGGGGATTCGCGCGGATCTGCTCGCGCAGCGAGGTTTCATCCCAGGCATCCCAGTCCACCGCGCCGATCATTCCGAATGGATTGCGGGTGGTCGGCAAGAAGACCGGGATGGCCCCCGCCTGAACGAGCGCGCCCTGATGCAGGGATTTGTGGTTATTGCGATCGAACAGCACCAGGTCGCCGCGTTTGAGCACGGCACCTGTCACGACCTTGTTCGACGTGCTCGTCCCGTTGAGAACAAAATAGGTCTGGTCGGCGCCAAATATCGCCGCGGCGTGACTTTCTGCTTCAGCCGCCGCACCTTCATGAATCAACAGATCGCCCAGGTCGACGTCGGCGTTGCACAAGTCGTTGCGAAAAATGCTCTCACCGAAATGCTTGAAGAACAACTGCCCCGCCGGCGATTTTCGATAGAACTGCCCGCCTTGATGTCCCGGGCAATCGAAGGCGATATTGGCTTCGGCATCGTAGGCCACCAGTCCGCCGAAAAAAGGCGGGAGCAGGCTCATCCCGTACTTGACCAGACTCGCCACCACCTGCTTGGCGTAGAAGCCCGGCGATTGTTGCCCGAGATAGATATAGCCCGTCACTTCGCCGAGTGCGCCCGTCACCGCAAGATCCGATATACGGTGGGAATCCGCGAGCGCCCAGAGCGGCGTCTGAAACCCCTGCGCACGAATCAATATCGCCATCTTGCGTGCGTGCTCGAGGTTCTCGCCGTCCACCAGCGCGATGTACGCCCCTACCCCCGCATCCTCGTTGATGTCGCGAATGAAGTTGTGCCTGACTTCGACCTGAAAACCTTCCGCCACGATCAGATCGAGCAAGGCCCGGGTCGGTTCGCTGGCCTGATCGACGATCGCGACAACCTTTAGCAGCCGATTGAATGGAACAGGAATGACAGGCGCCTTAACGGAGCGAGGAATCATCACCAGTCTCCATGATTATGTGGCGCATGCTGGTGATGCCGCTCGCCAAAGCAGGAGCAAAGCGGCGACCTCGCATGCCCGTGTGCGGCTTCAGGAAAGTCGAGTCAAACTCATCGACGGTTGTCTGAGCACGACCTTATGGAAGCACAGACAGCGCGAACCCGTAATCGGACCTTGGTCTTACATGAATGCCGCAGGGGCATCGATGCACGAGACGTCGCGATGCGCCGCCCGATGTAGGACGTTGGTCCGATACACGTCGCCGGCACGGAATGATTAACTATCGCGGCGGAAAACGTCACCTCGCCCGACTCACCTACCGCAGTCACGTCCTCGTCTCAGCGTTGCCGAAGAACTGACCTGCACCAGGAGACTGTCATGCCCAATCCCCCCACTCTCCTGCGCGAGAAATTCCCCATTCTCATCATCGACCAGGACCTGCACGCGGACAACTCGGGCGGACGGGCGATTCGAGAAATCATCACCGCGCTGGCGAGCCACGGCATCACGGTCATGACGGCCAGCGATTTCGAGGATGGCGGCGCGCAAATCCTGTCTCATCCGGAAATTGGCGTCATCGTGCTCAATCAGGCCACGGTCGCGGAAATCCCGGTCGAGAATCTCGTGCAGGCAATCAAGCGCTTTCGTACCCGCTACCCGCGCGTGGGGATTTTCCTCGATTCGTCGGTGGACGTGCTGGACAAGCTGCCCGTGGAGTTGGTCGCCCAGCTCACTGGCTTTATTTACAAACACGAGGACACGGCCTCCTTCATTGCGGGCAGACTCAAGGAATCGCTGGAGGCCTACCTCGACAAACTACTGCCGCCGTTCTTCAGGGAACTGATGGAACATACGGACAAATATAAGTACTCGTGGCATACGCCAGGCCACTCCGGTGGCGTGGCGTTTCTCAAGTCACCGGTTGGCAGAGCGTTTTTCGACTTCATTGGCGAAGCGACATTCCGTTCCGACCTGTCGGTGTCGGTACCCGAGTTGGGATCATTGCTCGAACATACCAGTGTGGTGGGCGAAGCCGAAAGAGAAGCCGCGATCACTTTCGGCGCCGATCGCACCTACTTCGTGACGAACGGAACCTCGACTTCGAACAAGATGGTGTGGCACGGGTCCGTGTCGCGCGGAGATCTTGTCCTCGTTGACCGGAACTGTCATAAGTCGATACTGCATGCGATGATCATGACGGGAACCGTACCCCTCTATTTTCGTCCCACGCGCAATCGCTACGGAATCATCGGCCCCATTCCCGAGGCCGAATTCACGCCGAAGGCGATTCAAAAAAAGATCGACGCTTCGCCGCTCATCCAGAACAAGACCATGAAGCCGCGGCTCGCCGTCGTGACCAATTCGACTTACGACGGCATCTGCTATAACGCGCCGGCCATTCGCACGGCTCTCGCGCATCAGGTCGAGGTCCTGCATTTCGACGAAGCATGGTTCGCGTACGCGAGATTCAGCCCGTTCTACGAAAACCGCTATGGCATGGCGGCCAGCGCCCATCCGCAACCGGGAGAACCGGTCACCTTCACCACCCAATCCACTCACAAGTTGCTGGCCGCGCTGTCCCAATCCTCGATGATCCACGTGAAGAACAATGCCGAGGGCGATTATTCGCACGCGCGCTTCAATGAAGCCTTCATGATGCACACGTCGACGTCTCCCCAGTACAGCATCATCGCTTCCTGCGACGTTGCGAGCCGCATGATGGCGGGAGGCGCGGGGCGTGCCCTGATTGAAGACGCGATTGCCGAGGCCATGGCATTTCGCCGGAAGATCGCGAGAACGAACCATGAAATGAATGAAGTGGGCGACTGGTTCTTCAACGCCTGGCAACCCGACAAAATAGTCGATAGCAAGAATGCGAAGATCGCGCCGCTCGCTCCGATCGACGTCAATCCCAAAGACTTCATGCTGAGGGCCGACGCGACGTGGCATGGGTTCAAACAAGTGACGAAAGACCATGCGATGCTTGACCCGATCAAGGTGACGATCCTGTCGCCGGGGCTCGACATCGAAGGCCGTTTGCAGTCTCGCGGCATTCCGGCGGCCCTTGTCAGCCGTCATCTGTGGCGGCATGGCATTGTCGTGGAAAAGACCGGTCTCTATTCGTTCCTTGTGCTGTTTTCCATCGGCATCACCAAGGGGAAATGGGGGACGCTGCTGGCTGAACTATTCCGCTTCAAGGAGCTCTACGACCTGAATGCACCGCTCGCCCAGGTCTACCCCGAACTGGTCCAGCAATATCCCGACGCCTACGCCGGCATGGGTCTACAGGACCTCGCCGCCAGCATGCACGCATTCTACGAGGCGCATGGCACACTCAGGCTAATGGAAGACATCTACACCGACCTGCCGACACCCGTCATGCTGCCTTGCGATGCTTACGACCAGCTGGTGCGTAACGCGGTCGAACTGGTGTCGATAGACAACCTGGCGGGGCGCATTCCCGCGGTCATGCTGGTGCCCTATCCTCCGGGTATTCCCGTGATCATGCCCGGCGAAACTTTCGACAAACCCGCCATAGTCGACTACCTCGCGAATTGCCGCGACCAGTACGCCGCATTTCCCGGTTTCGAAACCGAGATCCACGGTCTGGAGATCGTTCGCGACGCAACAGAAGTTCGCTACGAGGTGTGTTGTCTGAAGGAAGCCAAACGCTGAGCGGCCATTGCCAGATGAGCGATATATCGGCTGCGGCATGACGAGGGCAAGCCATCTTTCGTGCGGTGAAAATGGTTGTGGGTTCATGCTGCATAAGCGCCATGTCCTTTGTCTAATTTCCAAAGCACATGCGGCGGATATTGCACCGCTCACGTCGCCATGAGTTGCACCCATATAGGACCTTGGGCCGATAGTATTGCGCCGCGTGTGATGATGTACTGTCAGTGCGGGCATCGCATGCCGAAGGGCGAGCAATCGGCTTACGTGGTTGGCGCTCTTTCAAAGCAATGACGGGGGCATCCACGACGCAGTGCGCAGATCTGTTGCGACTCGCGCCCGACAAGCGGACTCAGTGCCGCCAAACATCTCTGAAAGGAGCAGCCATGACCCAGTGGAGCGCACGACTCTCTTATGGGGTGTGCATGGGGTTCCTCGTCGTGCTGACACTTGGTTCAAACAGTGCGCCTGCCCAGGAACCGTCGAACGGTGCCCCGGGGCAGGCTCAAGCGCAGCAGCCGACATTCAAGCCGGAGGAGATCGAGGCGCTGGTTGCGCCGATCGCGCTCTATCCGGACTCGGTCTTGTCGCAGGTATTGATGGCCTCGACCTATCCGCTCGAGATCGTGCATGCCGCGCGCTGGGCCAAGGCGAATCCGAAGCTCAAGGGTGATGCGGCTGTGAATGCCGTCCAGGACCAACCGTGGGACGTTAGCGTGAAATCGCTCGTCGCGTTTCCGCAAATACTCGAACCCATGAACGACAAGCTCGACTGGACGCAAAAGCTCGGCGACGCGTTTCTTGCGCAGGAGAAGGACGTTCTCGATGCGGTGCAACGACTGCGCGCGCGTGCGCAGAAATCGGGCAACCTCAAGTCCAACGAGCAGCAGAAGGTGTCGACGGAACCCGCCCCGGCACCGGCTGGCGGCCAACCCGCGCAGGCGACGCAGACCATCGTCCGTATCGAACCGGCGAACCCTGAGGTGATCTACGTGCCGGCCTACAACCCGACAGTCGTGTACGGCACCTGGGCTGCGCCGGCCTATCCCCCGTATTACTGGCCGCCGGCGCCCGCATATTATCCCGGCGCCGCGCTTGCCACCGGCTTTGCATGGGGCGTGGGTCTGGCCGCCGCCGGCGCGATATTCGGCAACTGCAACTGGGGTGGCGGAGACGTCAATATCAATGTCAACAAGGCCGCCAATATCGATCGCAACTTCGATCGCAGCAAGGTCGAGGGCGGTAAGTGGCAGCACGACGCGGGCCATCGCCAGGGCGTCGCCTATCGCGATAACGCATCTCGTGAAAAGTACGCAAAGAACGTCTCCGGCGCCGACGCGCGCGGCGACTACCGCGGCCGCACCGGAAGCACGGCCGACCGCACCGCCAGATCCGACAGGGCTGCCGCAGGAGACCGTGCGGGCAACCGCGGCGGCGGGGCGAATAACGCCAGCGCGGGTAACCGCGGTGGTGGCGCGGCGAATAATGCCGGCGCGGCTAACCGCGGCGGTGGTGCGGCGAATAATGCCGGCGCGGCTAACCGCGGTGGTGGTGCTGACAATACCGGATTGGGTAACCGCGGTGGCGGTGCTGACAATGCCGGCGTGGGCAACCGTGGCGGCGGAGCGAATAATCCCGGTGCAAGCAACCGCGCTGGTGGGGCGAATGTTGGCGGATCGCCCAATCGTGCGGACGTCTCCAACCGGGCTGGAGCCGGTGCCGGAGCCGGAGGCGGTGGTCGGGACAGTGCGTTCCAGGGTGTGGGCGGTGGCCACGCCTCGCAGCAGGACTTCAACCGGGGCCGCACGAGTGCGCAGTCTTCGAATTTCAGTCGAGCGGGCGGCGGAGCGCGGGCTGGCGGTGGCGGACGTGGCAGGCGCTAAGGAGACAGGAGCATGAAGTCACCACTACGATTCCTCGCGGCGCGGCTTGGCGCAATCGGCAGTGCGGTCATCGTCGCGCTGACGCTTTGCCTCGGGGCGACCAATGCGGCATACGCGCAGAAGGACTTCAAATCCCCGGAAGAGGCGATGACTGCGTTTGGAGAAGCTGTGGCCAAAAACGACCAGGCGACGTTGAAGGCGTTGCTTGGCAACGACTTTCGGGAGCTTATCCCGCCTGTGGGCGCCGAGTTGCGAAGCCGCTTCGTGACCGCCTGGAACACCGCGCATGCGATTCAGGCATCGGGCAGCGACCGTGCGGACATCACGGTAGGCGATGACGGCTGGACCCTGCCCATTCCTCTCGTGAAATCGCCGCAGGGATGGCATTTCGACACGCGCGCCGGTGCCGAGGAAATGCGCTTGCGGCGCATTGGCCGCAACGAGCTTGCCGTGATCCAGACAATGCTGGCGATCTACGATGCGCAGCGCGAATATGCCAGCACGGACCATGACGGTAGTGGCGTGCTCGCCTATGCGAGGAAACTATCGAGCGCACCTGGCAAGCACGACGGCCTGTACTGGCCCGCCAGCCCCGATGAACAGCCGAGCCCGCTCGGCGAGGCCTTCCTCACGGCGGGCACGCGCAACCCGAGGCAGGCGGGCTACTACGGCTATCACTACAAGCTGCTGACCTCGCAAGGCCCGCACGCGCCGGGCGGTGCGTATGACTACGTCGTGAACGGCAAGCTTTTTGGCGGCTTTGCCGTGATTGCCTGGCCGGTCCGTTACGGAGATACCGGCATCAAGAGCTTCATGGTCAGTCACGACGGGCAGGTCTACGGGCGCGACCTCGGACCCGACAGCGCAGCCAAAGCCGCCGCGACGACGTCGTTCGATCCCGCCCCGGGATGGACGAAGGAGGAACCTTGATACGCGTTCTGCTAGCCGCCGGGTGCTGCGCCCTGATCGCTCTGCCGGCCTGCACGTACTACGCAGTACCGGTCGCCGGAACGGTGGTGACGACACCAGCGAGCTACGATCGCTCATTTGCCGCGGCTGCGGATGCGATGCGCGACGAAGGACTCGTCCTCACCGTCGTGGATCCGGCCAGCGGCATTCTTGTCGGGAGAGTCGACGGCGGCACCGTGACGACCAGCGTGCAACGGCAGTCCGACGGTAGCGTCCAGGTGCGTTTCGACTCCAGCGATGCACGCGATCCAACCCTCTTACAACGCATCTCGCGCAGCTACGATCGCCGGATGGGACGGTGAGCCGGGTCGACGCAATGCGAGGACATCCCTTCGTTGGGAGTAGTAGCCGCCCGCCTGCCTGGCGAGGAAGTCCGACATGGCCTGGAACCGTCGATACAGTCTGATCAGCCACGTCAGGTCGTCGCTCTGGATCGTCCCCATTCTCGCCCTGATGGCCGCGATCGCTCTTAACAGGGCGATCGACAAAATGGGTCAGTGGATGGCTGCGCTCGGCGGCCCCGATCTGCAGCAAGGACTGCTTGCCGTGAGCACCGAGGAAGCGCACGGAATACTCGATCGCATCTTTACGCTAAACCTCTCCTGCCTGGTGTTTACTTTCGGCTCCCTGCTCGTTGCGATCCAGGTTGCGGGGGGCCAATATACGCCGCGCATCATCGCGACGACGCTACTACGCGATAACGTGATCCGGTGGATCGTCGGGCTCTTCGTGTTTTCCTTGCTCTGGACGCACCGGACCATGGCGGAGCTTGGGCAACCCCGGTCTGTCCCGCAACTGCAAGTGCTCATTGCCACGGTCATCGGGCTCGGCTCACTCGTCGCGTTCATCGTGCTGATCGACTATTCCGCACGACTGCTGCGGCCGGTCAGTCTCGTGGGGCGTGTCGCGGAACAGGGGTTTGCGGTCATTGAAAGCATCTACCCTCACCCTGCCTCGGAAGAACCCGCTCGCCGGCTGTTCGCCACTGAACTGGCAAGGGGGCCCCGTTCACGCACCGCCGGAACCGACCCCGCAGCGCAACCGGGCACGCCGGCGGTAGCCGAGCGGGTCGTGTATCACACCGGCGGTTCCGGGGTTGTGCTGGCCGTGAATCTGCGCGGACTTTATCGCGAGGCGCAGCGAGCCGGCTGCTTCATCGAGTTCGCCGCGCAGGTCGGCGATTTTCTCGCAACGGACGAGCCGCTCTTTTACCTGACCGGCAGCAGCGATACGATCAGCGACCGCCGGCTGCAAAACCTGGTGGCGCTGGGCTCCGAACGGACGATGGAGCAGGATCCGATGTTCTCGTTTCGCATCGAAGTGGATATCGCGCTGAAGGCCCTTTCGCCGGCCATCAACGATCCGACCACGGCGGTGCTCGCCGTCGATCAGTTGCACCGGCTGCTTCGTCTGGTCGGACAGCGTTCCCTCGCCAATAGCACGCTCGACGACGAGAGCGGCAGGCCGCGCGTGGTCTTTCGCACGCCGGATTGGGAAGACTTCGTCCATGTCACCTTCAGGGAAATACGGCACTACGGCGCGGGCAGCCTGCAGATCGAGCGGCGCCTGCGCGCCATGATCGTCAACCTGACGAACACGCTGCCTGCGTCCCGCCACCCGGCGTTGCGCCGTGAACTTGCGCTGCTCGACGCCACCATCATGCGCCACCACCACTTCAAGGCCGACATCGAGCTGGCCCGTGTCTCCGACGCGCAGGGGCTCGGCGGGGCGTTGGACGCGAATGCGCAGAAGCGCGCTGCCGGCGAAAGGCATTCAACCACTGCCACGCGTGGAAAAAACGCATCCCGGCAAGGACACAGCTCACCCTATGCGAGCACTTTGCGTTCGGCGCAACGGCGCAGAAAATCCTGACCGCCATAAGGACGATCTTCGCGTGAAGGCGCCCCGGCCGAAGCGGTTGCCCCCTTCTAACCCTCCCTTCCCTGACGCTCCCGGTCTTCCCTGTCCTCCCAGTCCACCCAACCGACCGGATGGGTCGCAAGGTAGCTGCTGACAGCGGAGCCGGTTGTCGGAAAGAACGCGGTCTCTCCGAGCCGCGCAAAGAGGCCGAACCGCTTTAACTTGTCTTTGACGGGGTCCTTCAATTCGGCCACGCACAACTCGATACCCGCCGCGTGCAATGTCTCGTCCAGATCGGCCAGCATATCGGCGGAAGTGACGTCGACGCTGGTGACCGGTTCCGCCGCGACCACCAGCCAGCGCACCGGCGTTGGCGATGTGGCCACCGCGTCCAGAACCCGGTCGCAGAACAGCTCGGCGTTTGCGAAGAATAACGGTGCATCCCAACGAAACAGGACGAGCCCGGGGATACGGTGTGCGTCGCGATAACGCGTAATGTCGTGGTAGCCCTTCAGGCCATCGACGCGCCCCAGAATCGCCGAATACGGGCGCCATGCATCCCACAGGAATTCGATGATGGCAATCACGATAGCGAGACCGATGCCCTGAATCGCGCCCAGCAGAAACACGCCGACCGTGCAAACGATCGATAGCCAGAACTCCCAACGCTGGATGCGATAGATGCGGCGCAGGTCAGCGGTTTCGATCAAGCCAATCGCCGATGCGATCACGACCGCAGCCAGTGCGCTAGTGGGCAGATCACGCAGCATGTCAGGCGCGACCATCAGCAGCAACGCCACCGCGAACGCGCCG
The DNA here is from genome assembly GCF_002278075.1 of Paraburkholderia aromaticivorans. Lineage (NCBI taxonomy): Bacteria > Pseudomonadati > Pseudomonadota > Betaproteobacteria > Burkholderiales > Burkholderiaceae > Paraburkholderia > Paraburkholderia aromaticivorans. The sequence continues at coordinate 3,440,178 of NZ_CP022989.1, forward strand.
ACCACAGCGGTCAACTGGGTCTTCGCGCCTGCGGCCTCGGCCACGGGCGTGCGTGACGAACTGCTGCTGATCGGAAAGCCCTGAAACAGGCCCGCAGCCAGGTTCGCCACGCCGAGCCCCACCATTTCCTGGTTCGGATCGACATAGACACCGGTCCGCGCCGCGTAGACACGCGACAGCACGCTGGTGTCGGCAAAAGACACCAGGGCGACGGCGCAGCCGCCGATCAGGACGGGCACCATGTCCGCCGTGGAGATCCATGGAATGGAGAATGCCGGCAAGCCTTGCGGGAGCGAGCCGAGCACCGCCACTTCAGCGCGTGCGGCAAGGTCGAACACGCTCGTTACGACCGTGGCGCCGACCACGGCGATCAGGACACCCGGGAGCCACTTGCGGCCCTTGAGCAACAGGATGACGGCCAGTGTCCCGGCGCCGAGCATGAAGGTGGTCCAGTTAGCCTCGCCTTTCATCACCGCGATGACGAGGGCACGCATGTTTCGCAGCGGTCCTTCGCCGGCGACCGGGCAACCGAACACTTTGGGTAGTTGGCTGATCAATACCGTCAGCGCGATGCCATTCATGTACCCGTAGCGGATCGGCTTCGAAAGAAGTTCCGTGACGAAACCCATGCGCGCCAGGCCGGCCAGGATGCACACCGTCCCCGACACGATCGCCATCATGCCCGCCAGCGCGACTGCGCGAAGCGGGTCGCCCGCCGATAGTGGCAGGACGACGGCCAGAATGACCGCGGCCAGCGAAGAATCCGGCCCGAGCACCAGAATCCGGCTGGGTCCGAACAACGCGTAGGCGAGCAGCGCAATGATCGAAGCGTAGAGGCCATGAATGCCGGGCAGGCCCGATGCCACCGCGTAGGCGATGCCCGCCGGCACCAGCATCGTGGTCAGCACCAGCCCGGCCGCGATGTCGTGAGGCAGCCAGGCCATCCGGTACGTCCGCAACGTACGGATGCCGGGCAGCCACCGCAGCAGGCCGGTCTGATCGGCGGCCTTCGGCCGCGGCCCGATGCGGCCCGGTTTCGGCTCGGGAGGCGAGAAATCCGGCTTGCTCATTCGATCGTGGACGCCTGGTGAACAGCACACCCGCTGAGGTGTGGTGCGAAACACATCAACCTCTGTGGCGATCAGTCTTCGCGAACAGCCCGCTCAGACATTCGCGGCAACACGGCTTCGATCCATGCAGCGCGATGTATCGCGTCGCCCCATTGCCCGGAACAGTCTGTCTAGAACGTCACGCGCAGTGCCCAATACAATACCGCAGCCAGTCCGATCGAAGCTGGCAGCGTCAAGACCCACGCCAGCAACAGGCTTCTCACGGTGTTCCATTGAAGACCCGAGCCGCTGGTCACCATCGTGCCGGCGACGCCCGACGACAGCACATGCGTCGTCGATACCGGAAGTCCGTAAACGTCGGCGGCGCCGATCGTCAGCATCGCCACCATTTCAGCCGATGCACCCTGTCCATACGTCAGACGCTGCCGGCCGATCTTCTCCCCCACTGTGACGACGATCCGTCTCCAGCCGACGATCGTACCGAGGCCGAGCGCGATCGCCACCGCGACCTTCACCCAGCTCGGGATGAACTTCGTCGCGTGGTCCAGATAGTGTCTGTAGTTGTCTATGACGAGCCGGTCGGCCGCGGCAAATTCCGGGTTGCCGGTTTTCTCCATGACGCGAATCGCTTCGGAGACGACATACATGTCGTTCCGAACGTTATCGACCATGCTCTGCGGCATCGCGGCGATCGATCCCGTTTTCGCCACTTGTCCCGCCACGGCATCGCTGAGTTGCTGCATCGCGGCGAGCGTCCCCGTCGTCAGTTGATGACGGCGCACGTACGCTTCGACTTCCTCGTGAGCCTCGGCGGAAGCGGGCGCGGCGTGCGTGTATTTGCCGAATACCACTGCCGCCTGCCGCGCCACGGCGACGAAAGAAAGCGCTTCCTGCGCAGTGACTGTCTTGTTCAGCGCATAAGCGGTGGGCACGGTGCCAATCAGGATCAGCATGATGAGACCCATCCCCTTCTGTCCGTCGTTCGAACCATGCGCGAACGACACACCCGTGGAAGTCAGGATCAGAAGGACGCGAATCCAGAGCGGCGGTGGCCGGTTGCCGGTCGGCGCCTCATAGAGCGCGGGGATGCGCACGACGGTCTTTAACGCCAGCAGCAGCACTCCCGCGGCGAAGAATCCGATCAGCGGCGAGAGGAACAACGACCTGGCCACCCCGAGCGCCTGCGTCCAATCGACACCGCTGGTACCGGAGGGTCCACGCATCAACTGGTTCATCAGCCCGACGCCGATGATCGAACCAATGAGCGTGTGGGAACTCGACGATGGCAATCCAAAGTACCAGGTCGAGAGATTCCACACGATGGCGGCAATCAGCAATGCGAACACCATCGCGAAGCCCGCGCGTTCCCCCACCCTGAGAATGAGTTCAACCGGGAGTAACTGCAGGATCCCGAAAGCGACTGCGCCGCTCGAAAAAAGGACACCGGCAAAATTCCATACACCTGACCAGACGACCGCAACATTCGGTGTCAGTGAATGCGTATAGATAACCGTCGCGACCGCGTTAGCCGTGTCATGAAAGCCGTTGACGAACTCGAACCCGAGCGCGATAAACAGCGCGATGCACAGCAGCGCGTACGGGAATGCCGAACTCCTGCGCACCGGTTCGAGGTCCGCGGCGAGATGCACGCCCACGAAGATCATCCCGAACGCAATCACGAGCAGAATCAATGCGCGGCCCGCGCGGCGGCCTCGCACACTCACTTCATTTGCTTGTGGCGACAGGTGGTCCATTACGGCAGACCGGTTACCCATAAAAAAGGCGCCTGGATAGGCAGCGGCGCGGGCGGTGGCGTGCCGCCAGCGCATTGCGTTCGGCGGATGTGCCCTTACTCAGAGCGGTCTTTCATGACCTGCACGTTGATTTTCCGATTGTTCCAGAACATGTCGTGCACCCTCGGTTGCAGGCGACGCAGCACCTCTGGTCCCGTGCCTTCGAAGCTCACCACCACGGCCGGCCGCGAACCTTCTCCAGGAACGTGGACAAGACTGTCGAAAGGTGGAAAACCGTACTTCACGAGAAACGCCTTGATTTCATCTTCGGTGACATGCTCGTCGATATTGCCAATTAATAGATCAGCCATGACGCTCTCCTGTTCGCTCTCCTATGCCACGATGTTTGCGCCGCCGACGTTGCGCCCCGCCTTCCATTCGTCGATCGTATCGGCAACCGAGACGCCACGTTGGAGGTAGCCCACCAGGTTCTCGACACCCGCTGCGCGCAGAATATCCCGCACCTCCGCATGGGCCGAAACGAGCCGCAACGTGATGCCGGCCGCCTTCAGCGTTTCATGCAGCTTGGCCAACATGCGCGCGCCCGCCAGATCGACAGCGGGAGATGTCGACAAATCGCCGATAACCAGTTTCAACGACCCATCGCCGGTACGGATTTTTTCCCACACTGCGGCGCGCACATGCTCGACATTGAAATAGAACAGCGACGCTTCGACGCGGAACACCAGCACCCCTGGCGGGGTTTCATTGTCCGGGTGACGTTCAGCGTCGGAGTAGATTCGCGTACCGGGAATCCGGCCGAGAAAGGCGACGTGCGGATGTGCGGCGCGTCTTATCAGCAATAGCATTGAAACCAGCACGGCAACAATCACACCTTTCAGGATACCTAGCAGAAGCACAGCGGCAAACGCCACCATCGACACGCAGAATTCAAACCGGCTTACCCGCCAAACGTGACGCATCTCGTCGATATCGATCAGCCCTTTGACGGCAACCAATACGATGGCGGCCAGCACCACACTCGGCAGATTGGTCAGCAATCCGGTCAGGAACAACAGACACAGCCCGATCGTGACAGAAGCGAACACCAGTGCGAGCGGCGTCCTGGCGCCGGCTTTGTCGTTGACCGAGGACTGGGATAAACCGCCCGCCACCGGATAGGCCTGAAACAGTCCCGCAGCCAGATTGGCTGCACCCAGTCCGAGCAGTTCCTGTTGTGGATCGATCTCGTAACCGTTCGCCTGGGCGAGCGCACGAGCGGCGGAAACACTCTCGACGTACGACAGCAGCATGCACGCGAACGCCAGCGAGATCGCACCGTCCACATCGCGTACGCGCAGGCCCGGCCAGCGAAACTCCGGCAGACCTTGCGGCAGTGCGCCGACGGTTTTGAAGCCAAATCCAATTAGCGGTGTGACGGATAACACAATGATCGAGATCACCACCACGAATAAGGCGACTGGCCGGCCTGGCAGGAATTTCTCCCCCAGTAGCAGCACGACGAGCGCTGTCACACCGAAGGCGAGCACAGCGAGATTGGTGCTGGGAATTTGACCCGCCAGCGTGACGACGCGCTCGAAAAATTGCTCGCCGCCGCCTTTCACCCCGAACAACTTTGGCAGTTGAGTCAAAGCAATCGTCAACGCGGCACCGGCCTTGAACCCGAGCAGGATCGTCTCGCTAATGAAGTTGACCAGTGAACTCAGGCGCAGGATCCATGCAACAAAGCACATGCCGGCGACCAGAAGCGCAGTCAGGGCCGCAATGGCAGCGAATCTTCCCGGATCGCCGCCGGCCATCTCCGAGACGCTCACACCGACCAGCATCGAGATCGCCGACGTCGGCCCGATCGCAAGCTGACGGGATGACCCAAACAAGGCATAGGCCAGCCCGCCCACCAGATAACAATAGATACCGTACTCCGGCGGCAGTCCGGCGAGTGTGGCATAGGCGAGCGACACCGGAATCGCATAGGCCGCAAGCGTGACCCCCGCAATCGCATCGTGCGAAAGCCATTTCGGCTGATAGGACGAGAGCCACGTGACAGGCGGGAACACGGCGCGCCATCCGGAAGGCGCGGCTTGCGTCAGCTGGCTGGCTGGACGAGGATCCTCGGTCATCGGGCTGTCTCCTCTGCTCAAGGCTATTTCACGCGAGTCCGTCTGGCCCGATACGGCGCATTCGGTCCGCAGCGGCTTCGAAGCTTGCCTGGCATTGTCTGAGCGTAACGCCCAATCACGACAAGGGGCATCGGACCTTGGTCCTAGATCCGGCAGGCCGCGGCACGACGCGGGCGCCTGTTCAGTAATAAGACCAAGGTCTGATTGCCGCGCTTTTTCGCTGTGACATCATGGATCCAGGAGAGAACTGGAAGTCGTCACAACGCGTAATAGTGAAGATTCCGGAAAACGTTTCGGTGAATCAGCATGCTCATAGTGAGGTAAGGGGCGGTATCGATTCCAATGAAATTGACGATCTGATTGAAGGCCCAGACACCGGGGACTCGCCTCGGAACCGAAACGGAGGACGATAATGAAACGAAGGAACTTCGTATTGAATACCGCAGCAATCGCTGCCGCCGCAGGCCTCGCGTTCGCGGGCTGCACCATGACATCAGGCAGCGGCAAGAGTCCCGAAACGGATGCCTCGAAGCGTCAGGCGATCGACGCGAGCGTCGACGGAACACTGTCGCGCCTTTACGCCACGGTGGGCGGCTCACATGAACTGGCGTCCAAAGCTCAAGGCATCCTGACTTTCCCGGCAGTCAAGAAAGTGGCCTTCATCGCGGGTGCCGAGTATGGTGAAGGCGCTTTGCGCGTACATGGCTCAACGGTCGGCTATTACAGCACCACGGCTGCTTCATTCGGCTTCCAGGCCGGCGCCGAGTCGACCGCGGTCATCTTCCTCTTTATGACGCAGGACGCTCTTGCCAAATTCTCGAGCTCCGCCGGCTGGTCGGTGGGCGGCGACGTGGCAGTCTCCGTGCTCAAGGTGGGCGCGAACGGCACCATCGACACGACATCAGCATCCTCGCAGGTCGTCGCCATTGTTTTAACCAATGCCGGTCTGATGGCGGATGCGTCGCTGGCTGGAACCAAGGTGACCAAGCTGAACCTCTGAAGCCGAGGTATCGCCCAACCCTGCGTCCCGGAGACTGCCTTACCGGCAGTCGTCACCGGACGCCAATCCACGCTCTACGGCCTGAAGGACTTTCCCGAGACCTGGCCTCGTTCCATCTATCGACAACCCAGCCGATAGCAGGTCAGGTGAAACAGCGCGTTGTCGGCATCGTCATGCCTGCGGCGTGGTTTTACGCTCACTGCTTCCGTATCTTCCACGGCCCATTGCCTTGTTTGCAGACGGTAGGCGTCCAGGTCTGCGTCTGTCCTTTCGCGATGGCGGTCAGCGTGGCCGATCTACAGGTCTTGTCACCGTCCTTCAATGTATCGCGTGGAGTGACCGTCCCGTGGATCGGCACTGCGTTGCCAGTGCCGCTGTTACTCCAGTTGCTCGACTCGCCATCTTTATTGCGGTCCAGCGCGATCTGCGCGGCGTCGTTCAGCGCCTTCTTGTCCGCGTCCTTCATGTAGCTAATCGGTGTGTCTTTCAGGAAATTCAGATTGCTGGCGAAGGTGACGCCTGCGCCAGCAAGCAGGACGGCACTCGTCAAAATCCGTGTGACACTGCGCGCGGTAAAGAAGGATTGAACTGGCATCGAAGCACCTATAAAGGTAGACGAATTCCAAACTGGGCGGCGCGCGGCGAGCGCTACGCATCACATAGATTACGTCAGCGCCGAAGAATCAGTGAAGCCGCCTGAGAAGAAAGGACTTCGGTCGCTCTATATCTTCTGCGGCCAGGTGTGCTCTATTGCTGGATCATCGTACCGACAGCCGCCGCAATATCAAGGCTGACCACGACAAGCGCGCGGTCCCAGGCCTTGGTCAGCTGCTCGAAGCCCGCACCGGCAACCGGCTCGCGAGCAATGGTTCGCCCCGTACGCATAGCCTGCTTTCCCGGCGGACGGATGACCCATTGCACATCCACCATGACGTCCTCGCCTGGTTGCGCGTCGAAGCGCATCACATCCAGCCTCACGTGCCATGTCGTCAGTGGATCGGCCGTACCCTCGAAAACCGTCACTTGCCGCGAATTCAGCAACGTACCAAGATCCGCTGCGATGACCCGCGCGATGTTGCCCTTCAGAGGCTGAGCCCAGCGAGCGAATTCGTTGATCGCCACTTCGTTGCCGGCCGCACGGGTCACGATTTGCGGGCGGTCCACCAGGTCCGGCACGGTAACCGGCCATATGACCAACGGAATGGCGTGAGACGTCTCCAACCCGGCGGGAGCCGCCTCGGGGCTCAACGTGTAGAAACTGGCAGGTGGCGACTTGCATCCTCCGAGCCCCCCCGCCACCAGGCCGGCCACGAGACACGCCGCGATACAACGGAGGGCAACGGCAAGACGGCATCCGCGCATTGGCATGGCGCTTTCAGGCCGAGCCCCGTGCCTTGCATTGCCGGCGCGATGTCGGTATCGAGTCATGGCTGCCCCCCGGACTTTCCGCGTACCAATGCCTCAGGATGCTGTGACAGATAATCCGCAAGCGTACGCAGTGCCGCGGACGTTCGGGCCAGCTCTCGCAAAGTCTCTTCTGTGGTCTGCTGCAAGGAGGATTCGGGTTGCAGCGCGGAGTTCGCCGAATCGAGCGCCGTTTGCGCAGAAGCCAAAGTATCGTGGGCGCGCGGAATGACATCCGCGTCGAGTTTCGAGAGCATCGAGTTCGTGGTTCGCAGGGTCGTGCGGGCATCGTTTCCGATCGCCTCGAACGGAATATTGTTGAGCTTGGTCAGCAACCGGGTAACCGAATCCTGCAGCGATTGCAGCGTGCGCGGCACTGCGGGCAACTCGGGTGGCGACCTGCTCCAGTCGATCTTTGCCTTTGGGGCGTCGGGAAAGTAGTCCATTGCCAGATAGAGTTGCCCGGTCAGCGGATTGCCGCTCCTTAACTGAAAGCGAAAACCATTTTCGACGAGGTAATTCGCGATTCCTTTTGGATCATCGCTGATCCGCCCGCCTGCTCGACCCGTCTGATAGCGGGAAGTAAAGCGTTCGGGATAGATCTGGATCTCGACGGGAATGCTGAAGCGCCGGTGTTCGGGATCGAATCGCGTATAGATCTGGGTCACCTCGCCAATCACTACGCCGCGAAAATCCACCGGCGCGCCAACCGTCAGGCCGCGTACGGAATCGATGAAGTTCACCACATACTTGTCGACAATGCGATCGTGCTGCTTCATCGCATCCGCGCGAGTCGCATACAGTTCGAATTGCGCATTGGCCGCCGCCGCAACCTGCTCGATCGAATCGGCGGGAGATTCAAATGCCACGCCGCCGATGATGATTGAAACGATCGACTGGGTCTCGACCCGCAACCCGTTGGTATCGAATGCCATATCCACTCCACTGGCGTGCCAGAAACGCGTGTCGCCCTTCACGAACCGGTCATAAGGGGCGTTCACAAATACCTTGAGCGTGACGCCTTTACCGTCCGGGTCCAACTGATACGAGGCAATCTGTCCGACCTGAAGCCTGCGGAAAAACACCGGCGAGCCGACATCCAGCGAGCCGAGCCCTGCGCTCTTTAACGTGAACTCCCGCCCGGGGATGTCACTGGCAAATACGGGGGGCACCTCCAGCCCGACAAAATCGGTACGGGGCTTCACCGCATTGCCGACATCCACGTCGATGTAAGACCCGGACAGAAGCGTGCCGAGTCCGGACACGGTGCCTCCGGAAATGCGCGGACGTACCACCCAGAAGCGCGTGTTGTCGACCAGAAGATTGGCCACGTCGCGCACCACCTCGGCCTTCGCCACGACGTGTTTGCGATCCGTCGACAGCGTGACAGCTTCGACGACCCCGATATCGACGTCCTTGAACTTGAGTTTCGTCTTACCCGCCTCCAGCCCTTCCCCCGTCTTGAAGCTGATGGTTATCTTTTCCCCGCGTTCCAGCACCGCCTTCGTGGCAAGCCATCCGCCGACCAGCAGTGCCACGATCGGGACCAGCCACACCAGCTGCATGCGCCAGCGCGAGCGCGGGACCACGTCCGCCTCGACAAGCTCACGCGTATCGGGTTTTTCACCAGGCGTGCTCATGATCCCGCTCCACAGCGTCCCAGATCAAACGCGGATCGAAAGACATCGCCGCGAACAGCGTCAGCACCACCACCGCGCCGAACGCAATAGACGCCGGACCTGCTTTGATCGTGGCGAGCGCCTTGAATTGAACCAACGCGACGAGCATGGTGATGACGTAGATGTCGAGCATCGACCAGCGTCCGATAAGCTCGATAGCGCGATAGATCTGGGTACGCTGTTCAGGCAGCCATCGCGAATGAAACTGGGTCGAGATTGCCAGATACGCGAGGCCAAGAACCTTCAGCATCGGCACGGCGATGCTTGCGATGAAGACCAGAACGGCAAGCAGCCAGGACCCCGATACCCACAGATACACCACGCCGCTCAGGATCGTGTCTTTCTGCGCGCCGAACAGCGAGCTCGTGTCCATCACCGGTAGAACGTTCGCCGGGATGTAGAGCACGGTGGCGGCGAGGAGATACGCCCACGTGCGCGTCAGACTAGCCGGCTTGCGCATGTGCAGCGACGCTTTGCAACGCGGGCAAAGCCGCGCGGCGGAACCCGTCGGGGCACCCACCAGCAGGCCGCAATCGTGACAAAGCGTCAGCCCGCAGGCTGCCGCTGTAATCGCACCAGTCGCCGGCGTACCTCGCGGCAGGCGTACGTGCCCACCCGGGTTTCGCGCTGCCGTCATGCGCGACCATACCTCTTGCGGATCGAACGACGCTGCGGCGGCGGCCAGTATGATCATGAGCACGATGAACGACCACAACGCCGTGCCTGGCACCACCTTCGCGATATGCGCCAGCTTGACGAGCGCAACCAGCAGCCCGAGGATCAGCACCTCGGTCATTCCCCACGGGCGTGCCCATTGAAATAGCCGGAATGCGCTTACCGGCCCCCACGGCACCCGCCTGAAATGCAGAGGCAGTAGAAGCCACAACATCGTCAGCGTCTGCAACACCGGCATGAAAATCGTCGTGATGCCCACCAGCGCCGCCAGCGGCCACATGCCATCCGAGTACAACACGCGCACGGATCCGGCGAGCGTCGTTTGAACCAGAGTGCCGTTCACCGACAGACCGACAATCGGAAACACGTTGGAGATAACGAGCAACACCACGGACGCCATCGTAAACGCCAAAGCGTATTCGGGACCATTGGAGCGGCCGCGACGCAGCTCCGCGTGGCAGCGATGGCAGCGCAACGTGCTGCCGGCTTTCACCTGCGTTCCACGCTGCAGCAGATCGCAGTCGTGGCACGCGATGATATCGTCGTCGATCATCGCGCCTCCTGTGCAGTTGGGCGCTCGGTTGACAGGACCTGCTGCGCGACCGGTTCAGCGCTCGGGGGGGAAGCCGGCACCGGCGAGGATGACGGAGCCGGTGCGGGAATCGACATCTTTTCGGCTTCCAGAACCCAACCGCCCCCCAAGGCTTTGTACAGATTGACAAACGAGGTGAAAACGGTCCCCTGTGTTTGCGTGTAACTGAGCTGAGCGTTAAAGAGACTGCGCTCGGCATCGAGCACTTCGATGTAGCTCGTATAACCGCCCTCGTAACGCAGGCGTGCCAGCCGCGCGTAAGTATGCAGCGCCTCCACCTGATTTCCCTGCGCCGCGAGTTGCTCGTGCGTTTTACGCACTGCGATGAGGGCGTCCTCAACCTCCTGGAAGGCCACCTGAATCGTTTTTTCGTATGTAAAGAGCGCTTCCTGTTGCCGGGCCTCGGCCTGATGCACCTGTCCTGAGATGTTGCCCGCCGTAAAGATCGGCTGGGTCAACGACCCCGCGAAAGACCACACTCGAGCGGGCCCGGTGAAGAGATTCGAAAACTGCGTGCTGAGAGAGCCGAATAGCCCCGTCAACGATATCGAAGGGAAATAGAGCGCGCGTGCGGCGCCTATCAACGCGTTCTGCGAGACGAGCACCTGCTCCGCCTGTAAAAGATCAGGACGGCGTTCCAGCAGCTCCGAAGGCAGACCCGCGGGAATCTGCGGCGTCCCCAATGCCGACAATTCCCGGCCTCGCAGAATCTGGCCAGGATTTCTGCCTATCAACACCGATAGCGCGTTCTCCTGCTGGCCTATCTGCGCTTCGATCTGCGGGATGGTCGCTTGCGCCGACTCATACTCCGACTGACTCTGCGCGAGCTCCATTTGCGAGACCTCACCCGCCTGGAATCGCGCCGTGAATACGCGTACCGATTCCGCCCGGCTCACTGCCGTGTCTTTCGCAATCTCCAGTTGCCGATCGAGGCTGCGCAAGTTGATGTACGAAGAGGCCACGGAAGCCACCAGTGCGAGGATGGTCGCGCGACGGCCCTCTTCGCTTGCCAGCAGGTTCGCCCGCGCCGCCTCGGTTTGCCGCCGATACTTGCCGAACAGATCGATTTCCCAAGCGACCGACAACGTCACGTCGAACTGGTTATAGACGGGGCTCACATTCGCCGGGAGCGGTACACCCGCGCTTTGTGACGCACGCTGACGTGAGGCGTCGGCGGCGGCGCCCACCTGCGGGAACAGGAAGGACCGGGTCGTCACGAACTGGCCACGGAACTCCTCGACGCGCGCGGCCGCCACCATCACATCACGGTTTTCCGCCAGTGCCGTGGCAATGAGCTGGTTCAGCACGGGATCCAGAAATTGCTCCCACCAGATCGTGTTGGCGACGTTCACCGACTCGTCCTGAGCAAAGCGGAACGTAGCGGGCACATCGACTTTCGGCCGCACGTAGTCGGGCCCGAGCAGGCAGCCACTCAAAGGAAGAAGCATGAGCGAGGCCAGCAGGCGCGTAAGAGCCAGGCGTTCCATGTCAGTCGCCCTCGCGCGGTGCCGAGGGCGCCGGGTGCGTCGAGCCTGGACCCGGCGTCGCATCCGGAGGCGTGACGGGAGCCGCCTTGCCGCCCCCCTGGTCCGGCGTCTGCTTGCCTCCGCGTGAGCGTGAGGACATCGACTCGAGCAGGTAATAGAACATGGGAATGAAGAACACGGCGAGCACCGTCGCGCCGAGCATCCCTCCGATCACCCCGGTGCCGATCGAGTGCCGGCTATTCGCCGAGGCGCCTCGCGCAATCGCAAGCGGCACGCAGCCGAGAATAAACGCCAGCGAGGTCATGACGATCGGACGCAGCCGTTCTTCCGCCGCTGTCATCGTGGCGTCGAGCACCGATGCGCCGGTGCCACGATTCAACACGGCGAACTCGAAGATCAGGATGGCGTTCTTGGCGGCCAACGCAACCAGCATCGTGAGACCGATCTGGAAGTACACGTCGTTGGTCAACCCGCGCAACAGAATAGCGAGCAACGCGCCGAAGAGGGCGAACGGCACCGCCATCAGCACGCCGATCGGCAAGGTCCATTTTTCGTACTGCGCCGCGAGGATCAAAAACACCATCACGAGGCCGAATACGAACACGAGCCCGGATGTGCCCCCCGATTGACGCTCCTCATACGCCTCGCCGCTCCATGCGACGTCATAGCCTGGCGGCATTTGCGTGGCGAGGTCTTCCAGCGCGGCGATGACCTGGCCTGAGCTGTAACCGGGGGCGGCATTCGCCGTGACCTTGATGGCGGGAAAGTTGTTGAACCGGGTGACGAGATCCGGGCCGGTCACGTACTGATAACTCGCGACCGACTTGATCGGCACCATCGTGCCGCTACGGCTGCGCGCAAAGATCTGGTCCAGATCTTCGGGCTTGAGGCGATACGAAGGCTCCGCCTGCAAGATAACTTGCCAGAGGCGGCTCGACCGGTTGAACTGCGACACGTACAGTGATCCGAACATCGTTTGCATCGCGCTGTAAACGTCCTCGACCGGGACGCCGAGGGTTTCCGACTTGTCGCGATCCACCTTCACCAGCAACTGCCTCGACGACGCGTTGAATGTGGAGGTCACCCCTGTGAGCTCCTGTCGCTGCTTCGCTTTCTGGACGAACTGGTCCGCCACTTCCGCCAGTTGGGCGACGGTTGCATCGCCTTTACTCTGGATCCACACTTCCGTACCGCCCGTGGTGCCCAGCCCCGGGATTGACGGCGGGTTGACCGGAATCACCACGCCCTCTTTCACCGTCGAAAATCCGCGGTAGGCGTCCACCAGAACGGCTTGTGCGTTCTGCGTCTTTCTGTTTTCCGAGGAATAGCGCTCCTCAAAGCTCTTGAAACCGACAAAGAACGCACTCGCATTATTCTTGTTCTGGTTATCCAGCAGACTGTAACCATCCACCACGGTAATGCTGCCCACCGCCCCCTGTTTCCTGAAATAATCGGTCACCTGCTGCGACACTTCACCGGTACGGTCGAGACTCGCCGAGTCAGGCATGATGACCGCGCCGAGCAGATACCCCTGATCTTCGGGCGGCAGGAAAGCCCCGGGGATAGACCTCATCATCACGACGGCCAGCGCGATCATGCCGGCAAAGAGTAAGAGTCCGATCACAAAGCGCTTGATCAACAATCTGACCGCACTCGCATATCCTGCCGTCATTCGCGCAAAGCCGTTTTCGAACCAGCGGAAAAAGCCCTTTTTCTCGCCATGCGAGCTCTTCAGCAGCAAAGCGGCGAGCGCGGGCGACAGCGTGAGCGCCACGATGCCGGAGATGACGACCGATATGGCGATCGTGATGGCGAACTGCTTGTACATCTGCCCGGTGATGCCACCGAGGAACGCCACCGGCACGAAGACCGCGCACAGCACCAGCACAATGGCGATGACCGGCCCCGACACTTCGTCCATCGCCTTCTTCGCAGCATCCTTCGGGTTTAACTTGTGCACCGTCATATTGCGCTCGACATTCTCGATGACGACGATCGCATCGTCCACGACAATCCCGATGGCCAGAACCATCCCGAACAGCGTGAGCATATTGATCGAGAAACCCAGCGGCAGCATGAACATGCACGTGCCCACGATGGAGACCGGGACCGCCACGATCGGGATCAACGTTGCGCGCAGACTTTGCAGGAAAATAAAGACGACGATCACCACCAGCACGAGTGCTTCAAAGAAGGTGTGCACGACGTCCGAGATGGACGCCCGGGTGAACTCCGTCGTGTCCATCGCAATTTCGTAGCTCAGCCCTTCCGGAAACGATTTCTTCAGCTCCAGAAGCGTCGCCCGCACCTGCTTGGACACCTCGAGCGCATTCGCGCCCGGCTGCTGGTACACCGCAATGACCGTCGCAGGCTTTCCCTGGAACCGGCTGCGAATCGAATAGTCTTTTTGCCCAAGGTCCGCGCGCCCGATGTCCTTTAGCCGGACAATCGCTGCTCCGCCGCTCGCCGCGCGCACGATGATGTTTTCGAACTGGGCCGGCTCGGCGAGGCGGCCTGTCGTGGTGACGGCAAAGGACTGTTCAACCGGGCGCCCGGTAGGCGATTGCCCGATGCTGCCCACGGCGAATTGCTGATTCTGGTTCGCCACGACCCGCTGAACGTCAGCCGCGGTGACCCCCAGTTGCGCCATCCGATCCGGCTTGAGCCAGATACGCATCGCATAGTCCGGATTGCCGAAGATACTCGACTGATTCGCGCCAGGAATGCGCTTGATTGCATCGAGCACATAGATGTTGGCAAAATTCGCGATGTATACCGAATCATAACGTTCGCTCGGCGAATAGATCGCGATCACCATCATGAACGCGGATGACTTCTTCTGCACCTGAATACCCTGCGCCTGGACCGACTGCGGCAATTGCGGCAGGGCGAGGTTCACGCGGTTTTGAACATCGACCTGAGCAAGCTCGGGGTTCGTGCCGATCTGAAAATAAGCATTGATCGTCAGGTTCCCCGTGGAGGAGCTGGACGAGTTCATATAGATCATATTGTCCGCGCCATTGACCTGCTGCTCGATGGGCGCGGCGACGTTATTCGCCACCACTTCGGCATTGGCTCCCGGATAGGTTGCTGAAATCGTGATTTGCGGCGGCGTGATGTCAGGATATTGCGCGACCGGAAGCGCAAGCATCGCCAACGCGCCGCCGAGCGTAATCACTATCGAGATAACCGACGCGAAAATCGGACGATCGATGCAGAAGTGCGAGACATTCATGTCGTTCATCCATTCACTGGGTGGCGTTGCTGGCGGTTCCGTCCGGCCCCGCATTGCGCCCTTCGGCCACGGGCTCTACCGCGGGGCTTGCTGCCGGACCAGAAGCCGAAGCCGCCGCACCCGCTGCTGCCGGCGCCGCTTTGACGATATTGAGCGGCATGTCGGCCACGACGCGCAAAGCGCCGTCCACCACAATGCGTTCACCCGGCTTCAGCCCGCCGGAGACGAACCAGTCGTCACCGTGCCAATCCCCTACTTCAACCACACGCTGGTGAGCTTTGGAGTCTTTATCGACGACCCACACGAAATGGCTCTTTGCCCCCTGCAATACGGACCGCTGAGGCACGAGGATCGCATTGGGGCGCGTTGCCCCGGATACGCGAGCTTTGACGAACTGGCCCGGGCGTAAAGTCCCCTTCGGATTGCTGAATACCGCTCTAACGAGAAAGGTTCCGGTTTCCGTGTTAAAGGCCGGGTTCGCAAAATCGATATGGCCTTTCTCGGAGAATAGGCCTCCGTCCGCCAGAATCAGCGTCACCACGAAATCGCTGTTGGCGGGAAACTTCAACCGCCCTGCGGCAATCTCGTCCCTATATCTCAACATTTCGTTTTCGGAAATGCTGAAGTTGACCCACATCGGGTCAAGTTGATATACATAGGTCAGAAGACCGCTGGTCGTCGCCGTGACGTAGCTTCCGTCCTGCTGTCGCGCGAAGCTGGACAGACCCGTCAGCGGGGATTTGATCGTCGTGTAGCTCAGATTGAGCTGGGCCGTCTCTACTTCTCCCTGTGCCGCTATCACGGCCGCGGCACTTTGTTTTTCGTTGCCTATCGCGTCGTCCAGATCCTTCTTGCTTAACGCGTTCTGCTCGGCAAGCGGACCCACCCGGCCGAGATTCGCTTTCGCGACCTGGTATCGCGCCTGCTGTTGAGCCAGTTGTCCTTTCGCTGTCTGCAGTGCGGCCTCGAAAGGCTTCTTGTCCATCAGGAACATAGTCTGGCCCGTTTTGACCACCTGCCCCTCTACGTACGCGCGTTTGTCGAGAAAGCCGTCGACCCGGGCCCGGATCTCCACTTCGCGCGAGCTTTGGGTCTGGGCCGTGAACTCGAAGTCGACAGGCGTATCCTGCTGTGCCACCGACACCACCGTCACTTCAGGTGGGCGCGCCGCCGGGGCCGCCGCCTGCTTCTTGCAACCAGGAAGCAGCGTGAGCGCCGCGAGGAAAAGCAACGGTAGTCCCGCGTGCCATAACCCGGTCCGGTACGTCCGGTGAGACGGAGCACCGCGACTATCGATCCATGGCTCTGCCGCGCTGAAGCCGGTATCGCAGATGAGATGCGCCAGGCGCCGCGCTTGCCCGCGTTTGAGAAGCCGGACCAGTGCGCCGCGAGAGCAGCACAGCTTGCTATACGGGGCAAAAGGAAGCGAAGCTGTTTTCATGGCACTATCCCTGATCAGGAGGGTGTGCAGTTGCCAAACAACACGATTGCATCGCCACTATTCGCGAGCATCAATGTCATTGACCCGTCGGTCGAATCGAGGATCAGGGTCCATGCGTATCCCATCTCGGTTCCCTCCATGACTATCTGGTCGGATTGTTTGTCGACTATGAGCATGGGTGTGGTATGGGCCGGACCGGTCACCTCTTTCTTTTTGAAGTCCAGAGTCAGGAATCGGGGCGCGCCGAGCTCCGCAGGCAACGAACGCTTACACGCGAGGCCAGGATCGCATGCATGCGCTTCGACGGTCGCGCAAACCAGCTTCTTGCTGCCATTGAAGTCGTCGGCGTAGACGTTGAGCGTGCAAAGCGCGAACGAGATCGCGGCGACTGTCGACTCGAGTTTCATTGCGTGTCCCCTTCAATAGCATCCCTGTCGGCCACGCGACGTCCTGCCCCAGGCTTGCGCAAAGGAAGCCAGTGGGAATCGCAACGTATGCTTCGACGCAATTCAGTTTGCTTGACGACCCTGCGCGAGACAATCGGACCTTAGTCTCATATCCAGCGACGGCTCAGGAATCGGCACTATTGCCCGGGACCACTGCCCAAGGCCAGTTCAACGGCTTTAATCAAGTCCGACCCGTTGAACGGTTTGCGCAGATAGGCGGTCGCGCCGGATGCGATGGCTCTCTCCCGCACGGTGATATCGTCATGAGCGGTGATGATGATGACGGGCAGAGCGCGCGGAGCAAGTTGCCGCTGGACCTCCAGCCCATTGATACCGGGCATCTGGATGTCCAGAATCACGCAGTCTGGAAAGAACGAGGGAATCGCCGACAACGCGTCGAGAAAATCTTCTCCGCTGACAAACGTTTCCGCTCCGATTCCGGCGGAGAGCAACAAACGTTTGATGGAACGACAAACCGACTCGTCGTCATCCACCACGGCGACTATTCGACTGGACTTGACCATTATGTGGACGCAATCGCGCGGGCGCTCCTGTGAGTGGTTCCCAGCAGGTTCATCCTAAAGACACATGAGCGATCGTGGTATAGGACTTTGGTCCACTAGATAACGCTGCACAAGAAATGATCAAGCGAGCTGCGCGCTCGCGGAGTCGGTCACCTGGAAGGCGATTGGTCATCGGCCGCGTGCACACCGGCCTTATCTGCGAGGCGAATGAGTTCGACGATCGATCTCGCCCTCATCTTCTCCATTACACGTCCGCGGTGAATCTTGATTGTCTTCTCAGCGGCCCCTAGATCGCTCGCAACCTGTTTGTTCAACCGCCCGGTCAGCACCAGCGCCATGACTTCCCGCTCACGGCGCGTGAGTTGATTGACACGCCCCACTAACTCCGCGTGTTCCCGCTGTGTCTCAAACTCCTTGCAGGCAAATTGCAGAGCTCGATCGACGGCGGCAAGCAGGACCGATTCACGAACCGGTTTAATCAGAAAATCCAGTGCGCCCGCCTTCATGGCATCGACACTCGACGTCACGTCGCCACGGCCGGTGAGAAAGACGATGGGAACCTGTCCATTCAGTCTGTGCTGTACGTCGAGCCCCGTCATTCCGGGCATCTGCAAATCAAGCAGGAGGCACGCGGGATAGCTCGACAGGTCCGCCCGATCGAAAAATACTTCAGCACTGTCGAAGGAATGCACGCAATAACCGGCGGCGCGAAGCAGCCGCGAGATTGCGCAGCGTACCTGCTCGTCGTCGTCCACAAGGAATACCCGGCTGTTAGGCTGACTCATGGTCGCTTGCTCCAGAAATTCCGCCGAATGTTTGAGGTGGTGGCAACGTTATGTGAAAGCACGCACCCGGGCCAACGTTCTTATCAGCCCACATGCAGCCACCATGAGCGTTGACGATGGTGCGGCTAATTGACAATCCCAAGCCCAATCCTTGGGGCTTTGTGGTGAAAAACGGCTGGAAAACCTTGTCGATATGATCCCCTGGTAGTCCGCTACCGCAGTCTTTCACCGTAATGTGCACGCCTGAGTCAGGCGCCCGGTGCACCGCCATCTCGACGAGACGCTCCTGTGCCGCGAGTCCCTTCACGGCGTCGAAGCCGTTCAGTAGCAGGTTAAGTAGGACTTGCTGCAACTGAACACGGTCACCTCGCACCATTGGCAACGCATCTTCGACATAAAAGGTCACATGCACGCCACGCACCATTGCGTCGCTGCGCACGAGCGCGGCCACATCTGCGACCACCGTTCCCAACTCCAACGGCTGCATTTCGATATTGCCGTTTCTCACCAGCGTCCTGATTCTCTGAATGACCTCACTCGCTCGACAGTCGTCAGAAACAATATCCTGTAACGCCTCGCGCAGTTCGCCGTTCTTGCTCGCCCCAAGGTTAACCAGCCTTTGCGCGGCCTCGGCATTACTCAGAATCGCAGTCAGCGGTTGATTCAACTCGTGAGCGAGGGAACCCGCAAGTTCACCTAACGACGAAACCCGTGCTAGATGAGCAAGTTCGTTCCGGTTCAATTCGAGCTCGCTGCAGTCGCTACGGTCAGATATAGCGACTATCTGAAATTCCCGATTACCGGATTTGCGCCGGACACTCCTGAATTCTGCTGGGAAGTCCCCGCCTCTGCGTCGCCTTGCGAGCAACTGTCGCACCTGCACCCTTTCCGAGCGTTCGTTGAATATGGACAGACAGTCAATTGCATCGTGTCTATCGTCTTCAACAGCCGGCGGAAACAGGGTCCTAACCGGTTCACCTATCATCTCGTCCCGGCTGCGTCCGAACATTTCAGCGGCGCAGCCGTTTGCGAAAGTGATCCGATTTTTCACGTCGACCGTCACGATAGGCACGGGCACCATTTCAAGCGCCTCTCGCAAAGACATGCTTTCACCAAGCATCGGACTCGCTGGCTGGGCGGGCACTCGAGGCCACGAAAGTGGCGGGATGAGCCGGTGTGACAGTTTGACTTTGCTGTCCGGAAAACCGGCCGCGGACGGGTTATGTTCTGAATGGGATGCAACGCGCGCCAAAGCGGGGATTAGGTCGCTTTTTGGCAACCGGGAAGGGGCCCGATCTCCCGGAAATGGAACCTCCATCGAAGAGCCAACTTCAACGCCAGAACGACTAGCTGCAAGTTGCCTGCGAGGCAAATACAAAGCAGTCAGGTTTACAGCAAGGCGAATGGCGAACTCCTTCACCTGCCCAAGTCGAGTCATTATCGATGTCTCCGCGCCATGTTCAGATTTTTTTTCGGGTCGATGCGACTGGTCTGCTCGCTTGACATATGTATCGAACCACGGGGACCAATCCATTACAACTTTGACTGCCGACCTCTGAACTTACTCTAGCGCATTTTCTTCCTCATTTTCTGATTTGAATCATCAATTCCGGACGAAATTACTGTTTTATTTTTTTACCTAACTCGATAACCATCACTGTCGCCGTCATTTAATTAAGAGAAACGAACATGACAATTTTTCGAGGAAATCCACCTTCAAATTATTCCGAAGCAGGCACGCAGCCATCTCCGTCCTTTTGCCGAAAACCTAGCTTCCTGCCGCCACATGGCGCCTAATAGCGAGATCACTAAGAATGCCACATTATCAGAATACCTCCGGTACATATCGGAACGGGTACGCAGGATCGACATATCCCTTTGGCTTCTGACGTGCCGGCAGCGAAATCCGTTTCCGCGGCAATTCTTGATATGGAATCGAGCTTAAAAGATGGCTAATGATATTCAACCGGGCCCGCTTCTTGTTATCGGAAAGCACGACAAACCAGGGCGAGCCTTCGGTATCCGTCGATGAAAACATCTCATCGCGTGCCCGCGAGTAGTCGTACCACCGGCGGTATGACTCAAGATCCATTGGTGAAAGCTTCCATATTTTTCGCTCATCATGTATGCGCGCTTCCAGCCTGCGTGTCTGCTCTTCTTCACTTACTTCCAGCCAATACTTAAGGAGGACGATTCCCGAGCTCACAATTGCCTTTTCGACGAGGGGAACTGCCCTCAGGAATGTTTGCGCCTGCTCCTCCGTGCAAAACTTCATCACGCGCTCCACTCCCGCGCGGTTATACCAACTCCGGTCAAAAAGTACGATTTCACCCGCCGCGGGCAAATGCGGAAGATATCGCTGGACGTACATCTGGGTTTTTTCTCGATCAGTGGGTGCCGGCAAGGCGACGACACGGAAGATCCGCGGGCTGACCCGTTCGGTGATGGCTTTGATCGCCCCCCCTTTGCCCGCCCCGTCTCTACCTTCAAAGATCACGCAAATCTTGGCTCCCGTTTGGACAACCCACTCTTGAAGCTTCACTAGTTCAACGTGCAACCGAGCGAGTTCCTTCAGGTAAGTCTTGTTGTCGATCTGCACCACCTTGGCGGCATCGGTGCTCTCCTGTTTTTCAAGTGTTCTTGACATTGCTCCCCCCTCGAAACGCGCGAAATCCGCGACATCACTTCACTATCGTACGCATATCACGGTGCGGCAATAGGACTTTCGGCCCATCCACGTCTGCATGGCCAGGTCGGACGTCCATGCCCCATTCCCGCCGGCGGAAGTCTGCGGTCTGCGAAAAACTTGGCCTCGATTCGTCCTCGGCTTCGTCAAGAGAATTGACGAGCCCTCGGCTTCGTCAAGAGAATTGACGAGCCTCAACAACTGGGCCCGTCTATGGACTAGCTTTCAATGGAGCAACCCGAGCGGAGCGCACGTCCGCCATTCGATGTCAACTTGCGGGACGTCAGATACCCGCACAGAAGCGGAGTCCGATCTTCCAGATGACCCTCTGACGCACGTTGCCGACAGCAGCGAACTTATCGTTCGCGCTTCACTTCCGTCGCCAGACCCAGCGCGCACCACCCCAATCGCAACGGTAGAAAATCCATGAAAAATATGAAGTTCAGGCGGCTCCTGGATCCGATAGATCGCACGTCTGAAATATTGTTCGGCATTATCATGGCCGTCACTATCGTCGGTACGGTCTCGCTCGCCTCGACTGCAAACGAGCAAGCGCGTGCCGCAACAAGGGCTGCGCTAGGCTGCAATCTCGCATGGGGCCTGGTCGATGCGGTCATGTACCTGCTAAGGTTAGTCACCGCGCGAACTCGCAATCGAGTGATCGCGTCACAGATCGCCTCAGCGGACTCTGAAGCAGGGTTCAAGCTTGTCAGTGACTCCCTGCCCGATTATGTCGCCGCGATCAGCGGACCAGAGGAAATTGCAGGCATGCGGCGCCGCTTGCTGACTTTGAATGTCACCAGGCTGCCACTTCTTCACGCGGAGGATTTCGCGGCGGCCACAGCGATCTTCCTGCTTGTCGTTATCGCGACCTTTCCGGTCGCGCTCCCATTTCTTGTCACGCAGAATACTCAAGTCGCTTTGGCTTCATCTCGGGGTATTGCCGTCGCAATGCTCTTTGCCCTAGGCGCGACACTCGGACGATACGCTGGCGTCGGAAAGCCTGCCTTCACTGGCGCATTGATGGCGATACTCGGCGTCGTGCTCATTGTGATCGTCATGGCGCTCGGCGGATGATCAAGCATTTGCCGGCTTCGTTTTAGCGCAATTCATGGTCTATCGCGGGACGTTTTCGCCTGCTTGACCATTGGCGGGGTCCACCCGCATGGACCGGCTCACGAGGAACTTGCCACACTGCGACGACGAACACGCATGTCCCGACGAGATTCAGGCGCGAACGGCGCGAGGATACCCAGAATAGCCTTCAGAACGCGATGCCTCCGGTGATCATAAGACCACTGGTCCACAGAAATTGCGTTTCAATCCGCACGGGCCCCAATCTATAACCGATGGCAGGGATGACGCCGGGAGCGAAGCCGCCAACGTTGATTGGCATCTTGTCTTTGTATTCGCCGGTGTAACCGTGAACGATACCACCCACCAGCTTCGCGTAAAAACCCGTGTCGGCGACGTTCCAGAGATATCCACCGTACACCGTCTGTGAAAACTGCCCGAACGAATTGATAAATGCCCCGCCTCCGATCAACCACCCGTCGCCTCGACGCCACTCTGCGACGACCAAAGGTGAATAAGGTATGTGGCCGGGATCGTAGTGGTAATGTGTGTTGTACAGGTTCGTTTGCAGAGTGATTTCGTCGCCGCATGCGAAACCGGCTGCAATTATCTGAGTAAGGAAAACGAGAGCGATTGCGCAAAGTTCCCGACTCGATCGACGGTCACTACTCACCTCGACTCTCCAATAGACGACGGCCTCAAGGGGCAAGGCCAGCAGCAACATGCGTTATTAGTTGTCCGTTATCTTCGACTGCGCCGGACGCGGGCAATCTGCCAGGAAACCTGGAGGAACTGAACACGCGCGCCACATTGCGTCTCTGCCCACGCTGTTTCCTCGTGTTATGCCTCCTCGCAGTCCGAGCTTCATTGCTATGGCAAGCCGCGAATCGAGAAAGCGCGTGCGTGGTCGCGACGCTCGCCACGAGCCCTTTCATATCTCACTAGAACATTCCGGACGAAGTCGCATCAGAACCGCTAGTGAAGTTTTAACCTCGGGCCCGACTTGGCGACTTCACCCGAGTTCATTCGACGTGGGTCTTACTGCCGGAAGCATTCAATGAGATCCGCTTGCGGTCCAGCGCCCACGACGATCGGCACCGGACGCACCTACGCCGTGGCACATCCGATTTCAGGCTACCTTACTGGGAAACCGTTAGATATAGGACTTTGGTCCGCCACGAGATCTGCGTCGTCAACGTGATGCGATTAATCCGATCTACAGCGTCGGTGAGTGCAATGCAGCATTGACGCATGATAAAAAGAACAGTCTCACGTTTTCGGCTGACTGAACTCGTAGCTGATATTCCATATCTGCAGCCAATCGCACAGGACGATAAAGTCATGCAATTGGCTAATGGCACTTTCAACGAAGTCCCCCCTTGCGCGTCTCTATCGGCACGCATGAGAGCGTGCCTACCAATAGCGACGTACCAGCTGCAAAGCTAGGCGACTCAGCATTACCGATGCAGGACCGATTGCGCCCACTAAAGCGCCCTGATGGCGGGATCGATATGCAATCCGGCCGGCAGCAACTCGCGCCGAAAATACCGCACCACCGAAAAAGCACGCTGCTCCGGCTTGCTGCCGGGGACTCGAGCAAAATTGAATTCGATATCGTGGCTACCTCGCGCGCCGTGGGGTTGCACCACGTTCATCAAATCGATGCGCAACCGTTTCTTCGTCAGGTAAATATGTGCGGAAGACTCTGACAGCACTTCGCAAACGCGTTCAAATTCGAGTTCGATCACCTCGGTGGGTGCGCTGAGCGCGGCGAGTTCGGCGGCATTCGCTTCTATCGCGGCGTGCAGACGCGCCAACTCGTCAGCACTGGCCTCGTCGCCGCCGCCAGCCACGGAGCGCATACCTACGCCTTGTGTCTGAAACAAAGCGAAGCGCTCCTGCAGTAGTTCGCGTCCACGCGACTGCAGTTCGCGACGGTCCGCCGCCAGCTTTGCCAAACCCTCCAGCGCCAGTTGCTCGACGAGCCGCCCGCCAATTTCCCGATGAAGGGCGGCCTCGCTGCCGGCGCATATTCGGACCTGATGGTCCCCGAAACAGATCGTGGTTTGCGCAACGTCGCGACGAATAGTTTCGCCCTCCATCGCGACGCCGAGCACGTGGCGTTCGGTCATCGCCATCCCGAGTACCGCATAGGCTTCCTCCAGATCAGGGTGCCGGTCGAAATATTCACGCAACGCCTCTGAGCGGCTGAACGCCGCCGTCAAGTCTTCGGGCGTTGCAAAGAATGCGCGCAGATAGGGATCGGAGGACCATGCGCCAACACTCGCCTCGTGCGCTGCGGGCAACGAGGCAAGGATTTTCGCCTCGTCACGCAGATAGGCGGCGACGGCGGACGCAAGGCGTTCACGGTAACGCCTTGCCATGCGCAACCGGGGGATCATCGTGACGATACGCTCGATCGTTGCGTCGATCCGCTGCTGCTGATCTTGCGTGGGGCGTTCGTCATCGCGATGCCATAGTCTGCTGAGTATGCTCATTGCCGCGCCTCCTGAAATATCGATTTACTCCCTGCGCCGCGTCACGACCTGCTCGCCGATGTTTCGATTCATCACTCCTCGCGCCGACAATATGAGCCGGAGGCGAGCCGGATTCAGCTGCCTGCCTCGACCGTCTTCATCATCGGCGCGCGACGACCGGCGGTAATGATCCAGATCAACCCCGGCAAGCCCCGCTGATCTGCGAATCATGTCACCCATAAAGCCGGCACCGTCAAGGCAGTGTCGTGGCGGGATGTCCGGCAGAAGAAGGAAGCGGCGCCTCGCGCGCATCGTCAGCGGGATTGGCCAGCGTTGCATCACCCGGCGGCGTGATGGCAGGCAGCAGCACAAAGTCGCGCTCCGCCTCGGGCATCTTCGCGATAGCGTGCAGCGTAACCCTCGTCGTCCAGCATACGTCAGCGGGCGTTGCAACCGAACGATGCGTGCTGTAGAACTGGTACCGTTCGAGGTCGACCGGATCCGCATGGAGCTCGATGACAATTGCGCGAGACAGTTCCTCGACCGCCGCCGCGAATTGCTGTGCCGTCGGCAAACGCACTGTCGCGTCCGTCCCGCCGCTTACCAGTACCTTATAAAGAAGATCGAGATACAGTTCAGCATCGGCGTCCGACATCTGAGCGATGGTGATGCGGTTCATCACGGCGGAGATATCGACTAGCCCAAAGCAATTCACTGGAACGAGTTCGTCGAGAAGACGGGTGAACAGTTGCAGGTAGCGTAGCCGGTCCGCAGGAGTAAGACGTGCCAGACCGCCCGAGATCAGCGCGGTCCGTTTGTCGGCGTCCAGAAAGTCATGCTCGAGTTCGCGCGCGCCGCCCGGCATACGCTTCCTGATGGCCGGATCGCGCAGCACCGCATCGAGCCACGTCGACAGAATGCGCGCTTTTTCAGAGCCACGCCCGATTCCGTAACGGCGCAGCGCGCTGTCGAAATCCGCCTCTTCCGGCGCCGAAGCCGCTCCCGCGGTTGTCGACCTCTCGTGCGAGTCATCGTGAAGGTCCTGATGGATAGCTGCGCTCGCGGTCAACGACAGGAGCAGAGTCAAGCAACCTGACAGCCTGAACATGTTTCTCTCCGCACCTCCAATCAAGCTTGACCTCGCGGCGGCCCCTATCGAACAGTTCAGCTTTCAATGATCGCTTCGATCCGTCCGTCACGGATCGCATGAACGAATTGCCGGTAGTCTCGCCGGTTCTGCGAACTGTATTCCGCGGCGAACTCGGTGATCGCGTCGTCGAAAGTCTGGCCCGAACCCATATACCCGGCGATCATTGCGGCGTCGCCCGAGCGCGCATGAGCACGTGCCAGCGCATGCGAGCACATGCGCGCATATTGCCGGAGCATGCCCACGTCGAGCGACTCGATCACGACCGACATTTTCATGTCGCGAAGCTGGCGGATGTAAAAGTCGCGCCCATTCTGACCGCGGCTCCAACCGAGAAACACATCGCTGGCGGACTGCATGATGCGATAACCGGCAACGACCCGTTGCCCATGGTTGGGATGCAGGCTTTTCCCCGCATAAGGTTCGAGGACCGACTTTTTTGCTTCCTTGACCTGCAGGAACAGCGGATCGTTGTCCGACGCCATGAACAGACCCACTCCGCACATCGTGCCGACGCTGCCCACGCCGACCACCTTGAGCGCCAGATCAACGAAGTGGAACCGGTCGAACAGGCAGCGCACATGTTCCGGGAGACTCTCGCGATACGAGGCAATGGCGTCCGCGTAGCCCGACTGAAGACCTGGAGCGATATCCTCGGTGGGATGAAAGATGAGCGGCGGCTCTTCCTTGATACGGGGCTGCCCGTCCGCCTCCGTGACGAGCTTCGGATATAGATGGTCCGGCACGGTCCTGCGGCGTTCCATTTCGATTCGCTGCGCGATGCGCTTGCGCGCGGCCTCGACGATCGCGGGGTCTCCTGTCCGATCCTGGTACTTTTGCAGGTCGATGCGGTCGTACCACACGTCGAGCGCGCGCATGGATGCATAGTCGTGCATGCGTTCGCGGTACTCGCGCACGAGATCCATGGTGATACGTGTTGTGTCACCATAAGGCAACTCCAGATGCTGCGCGGCGATCACGACACTGGCGGCGAGCCGCTTCAGATCCCACTCGAAGGGAGCGGGCAAGGTTTCGTCCAGATCGTTGATGTCGAAAATGACGTTGCGCTCCGGCGTCGCGAATCCGCCAAAGTTCATCAGGTGTGCGTCGCCGCACGCCTGGACCCGCAGCCCGCTCGTTGCCGTGGTCGCCAGATCGGCCGCCATCAACGCCGCCGCGCCGCGATAGAACGCGAATGGAGAGGCGGCCATACGCCCGAACCGGATCGGCACCAGGCTCGGCAGGCGGCCCTCATTGGATTCGTCGAGAAGCTCGAGGATATCGCGGCGACTATCGGGCTGCTTCCATCCGCCCTGTGACGAGCGCGGCACCGAATCACGCAGGAGTCGGCCTTCAGCCGCCCTCTCGTCCGGCGTGCGGTGGGGAGTGCCCTTGGCAGACGCAGCGCCTGCCGCCTTTCGTGAAACAGCCTTATCCATGATATCCCCTGCCTGATCTGCTCTTGCCTCGTTATGCCCGTGTCATCGGTCCGTCCCTCTGACACAACCGTTACGCCACCATCCGTCTTCAATGATCCTGGGTGCTTCAATGCACACTGCCCTGTCTCGCGTCCGGCGCCGCGTGCTTTCGCTCTTGCGAGCACCAGGCGGCAAGCGCCTGCTCGAGGTTGAGAAACATGCGCCCATGTCCCAGCGTCTTGCCGAGCGGCGCGTTTTGCACCATGGCGAATACTTCAGGGTTCAGGCCGACGAGCCAGACGGCTATTCCGTTTTCGCGGTATTGCTTCTCCGCTTCGGTCAGCATCTTCAGTGCCGTGTATTCCAGATCGAATACCGCCCGCATATCAAGTGCGATTACCTGGGGATGCGCGCGCTCCACAAGCGGCACGATCTTGTGACCAATGTTCGAAGCGTTGACGAAGAAGATGCGCCCCTCGGGCCGCAGAAGCAGTATTCCGGGGAACTGTTCATCGTCCGGATGCTCGTCTGATACCGGGCGAAATACGTTGGTGCCACGTTTGCGGCGCAACTCATAGACGGGCGGATCGGAGACCTGATAGGCGAGCGCCGCGAGTGATACCAGAATGGCAACCAGAATACCTTTCAACGTGCCCAGCAACACGACCCCCGCGAGCGCCACGAGCGCCCAGACGAACTCGGTCCGCCTGACCGCCAGGATGGCGCGAAAATCCGCTGGTTTGAGCAGGCCGATCGAGTAAACGATCACCACGGCGGCGAGCGTCGCATGCGGCATCAGGCCGATCAGTGGTGCGAGCAGCAGCATCGTCCCCAAGGTAACGGCTGCCGTGACCAGTTCCGCCAGTTGCGTATGCGCACCCACGAGACGATTAACCGCCGTCTGGGTCGTGCCGCCGCCCGCAGGCATCGAACCCAACAGCGCCCCCGCGGCATTGCCCAGGCCTGTGGCCAGCAATTCCCGGTTCGGCAACGGCGCCGCCTCTCCGCTGTGCACGAACGCTCGTCCTGAAGCAATGGTTTCAGTAAAGCTCATCAATGCGATGCCCGCGGCAGCCGGCCATAGCTGCTCGATCAGCGAAAGGTCCGGCATTACAAGAGAAGGCAGGCCCGTCGGAATATGACCGACGACATCGACCCCGTACTTCTGCAGTCCGAGCAGGCCAACGCCGGCAATCCCGCACGCTACCGCGATGAGCGGCGCAGGTGACTTCGGATACAGATGCTCGAGTGCGACGAGAATCGCAATCGTCACGACGCCGACGGCCACCGTCGCCAGCGATGCGTGCGGCAGCCCTGCAAAGAGCGAATACACGTTGTGAAAAAACGAACCCTTTACGACGTGAAGGCCGATCAGCTTGGGCAATTGATCGAGCACGATGACAATGGCGATGCCGCCCTTGAACCCCGTAAGCACCGGCTCGGAAATGAAGTTCGCGACGAACCCGAGCCTGAGCAGCCCGGCGAGAATGAGCACGATGCCGACAAGCAGCGTAAGCGTAGCCGTTGCAACAGCCAGTTGTGCCAACCCGCCGCCGGGCGCAACCTGGCCGAGCGCGGCGGCGGTCAGGATTGCCAGCGTTGCGCTCGTACTCACGCTCAGTGGCCGCGATGTGCCGAACAGAGCGTAGATCACCATGGGCACGAAAGCCGTATAGAGCCCGACCTGAACAGGAAGGCCTGCAACCGTCGCATAAGCCATGGCCTTCGGCAATACAACCGCCGATGCCGTGACACCGGCAATGACGTCCGGTTTGATCCATGACTTCTGATAGCCGCGAACCCATTCGAGCACGGGAAGATGGAGTCCGGCACCGTGGCGCGGCAAGGACCGATTGCGCATAACCGTGCCCCCTCAGGACGCGAAGCGTTACCGGCAGGCGCGAACGTTGTCCGTAGTGCCGATGGGCGAGCAGGATTTCTCCTTCTTGCCTTCTCCACAACACGGCGCCCCGAGCGGCCAGCCTCGATCTTCAAGCGTAGAGCGTGCGCGGGACGATGCGCATCGGACCAAGGTCTTAGATGGTCCGGTATCCGCCACGTCCGGATCATCAGACCTCTGCGCCTCTGCCACGCGGCGATCCGCGCGCATCGGTCGCCGGCGCCGCAGAGCCGCGCTCTCCAATACGACCATAGTCTGATTGCGCACGAGCCTCGTGAAACGCAATGATGAACGCGATCCGGTCACTTCCGCGCTGGAGCAGGACTGCACGCGTCATCTGACACGCCGGCCAGCACGAGACAGGGTCGCCACCGTCCAACCTCCGCCGTGGCGGTGGCCGCGTGACCACCCGTTTGTATCGGCGAAGACTCGAGCAAGGAGTTGCCGTGAATAACTTAACGAAGTGCTGTATTTGCGCTGCGTTGGCCGGCGGGTTGTCATTCGAAGGAGGCGTAGAGGCCAAACCCATCGCCTATCCGTCGAAGGGACAAAGCCAGCAGGTGCAGCAGCAAGACGACGCCGCGTGTTACTCGTGGGCGAAAAGCAATACAGGTATCGACCCGGTTGCGGTCGCCAACACCCCGCCTCCACCTTCAGGCCCCGCGGTAGGCGGTGGCGAGCGCGTCCAGGGTGCGGCGCGTGGCGCGGCCGGCGGCGCAGTGGTCGGCGCAATCGCCGGCGATGCAGGCAAAGGCGCGGCGATCGGCGCGACGGCGGGCACGGTGGTCGGTGGATCGCGTGCGCGCCAGAACCGGCGCGCGGCCGGGGCGGCCGCCCAGTCACAGACTCAAGGCGCGATGGATACCTTCAATCGCGCCTGGGGCGCGTGTATGGAAGGCCGTGGGTACACCATCAAGTGAGCCACTGCCCGAAGGCGAGGCTCAACGCTTCCCGATGACGGCATCCCATTACCGACTCCGTGGCGAGACGTGCCCGGGGGTCCAAGGAGAGAGCATCATGACCAACAAGAAACTGATCATCGTCGCGACGCTCGCGGCCCTTGCACAAGCGGGATTCGCCGAGACAGACCCCAGCGTGGCCATCAAAAGCGCGCCGGGCCAGGTGTCCGTCACGGGATCGGTCAAGACAACGTCGACGGTGGTCGGCATAGAAGCGGACACGCGCACGGTCTGGCTAAAAGATGCGAAAGGCAAAGTCGTGCAACTCGTAGTGGGTGAGGAAGCACATAATTTCAGCCAGCTCAAGCTCGGCGACCACGTCACGGCTGAATACACTCAGGCGCTCACCGTCACGCTGAAAAAAGGCAGTGCGCCACTCTCCGCGAGTGAAAGTCAGAACATCTCGCGCGCACCGCTTGGCGCGAAGCCTGGGGGAACGGCCAGTCGCGAGGTGACGGTCATGGCCAATGTCACCGCGGTCAATCATCAGACCGGCCTCGTGACCCTGCGAGGACCGCAAGGCAATTCACTGGACCTGATCGTGCAGGACCCCGACCAGCTCAAGTTGATCAAGAAAGGCGATCAGGTGCAGGTGGTGTACAACGAGGCCGTCGCCATTTCTGTGGAGCCCGCGGCGGTCAAGTGATCGCCGGGCGCCGTGCCCCCTGCAGGCCGCGATTCGGCCGCGCTCGGCGCCCTTCTCCCTCCCCCACTGACCAGGCGCGAAGCGGCACGACCTGAATACATGGCATGGCGGATGACCTCGGCAGCCAGCGTCGGACCAAAGTCTTATTGTGTGCGTTGCCTTTCGAGCCCACATTGTACGAAGGGCAATCGAGCCGCTGGCCGATGAAGAAACGCGTTCATATCTCATCCCACCTCGGCCATTCATTCGCACGGTGCTCCCGCCGCCGACACGCCTCGTGCCGCACACGGCATGTTGTCGCCTGGCGCGTCGACCGTGCCTGTCGTCGGGTCGATGGTCGGCGGTGCGACATTCCTCGCTCTCTAACATGAGGAGACACATGATGACCATGGAAAAGACCGCATTCGGCGTTCACTCTGAAGTGGGCAAATTACACAAAGTGATGGTGTGCTCGCCCGGGCTTGCTCATCAACGACTGACGCCCAGCAACTGCGACGAACTGCTCTTTGACGACGTCATGTGGGTCAGTCAGGCAAAACGCGATCACTTCGACTTTGTCACGAAGATGCGTGAGCGCGGCGTCGACGTCGTCGAGATGCACAACATGCTGACGGAGACCGTGCGCAACCCCGAAGCACTGGGCTGGATACTCGATCGCAAGATCCGTACGGACACGGTGGGTGTCAGCCTTGCACCGGAAGTGCGCCAGTGGATCGAGGGACTCGAGCCGCGCGCCATCGCTGAGTTCCTGATAGGCGGCGTGGTGGCCGAGGACGTGCCCGACACCGAGCACAGCGGCATCCTGAAGATGTACAGGCAGTATCTGGGCTATTCGAGCTTCGTTCTGCCGCCTCTGCCCAATACGCTCTTCACGCGCGATACGACATGCTGGATCTACGGCGGTGTGTCGCTGAATCCCATGCATTGGCCCGCTCGTCGCCAGGAGACGCTGCTGACTTCCGCCATCTACAAGTTTCATCCTGACTTCGCCTGAGGAGACTTCCAGATCTGGTACGGCGATCCGGACAAGGATCATGGGTCAGCCACGCTGGAGGGTGGCGACGTGATGCCGATCGGCAACCGCGTGGTTCTGGTCGGCATGGGCGAACGCACGACGAGACAGGCCATCGGCGAACTTGCCCAGGCGCTGTTCAGTAAAGGCGCGATCGACCGGATCGTCGTTGCGGGCCTGCCAAAGTCACGCGCTGCGATGCATCTCGATACGGTGTTCAGCTTTTGCGATCGCGACCTCGTCACGATCTTCCCCGAGGTCGTCCACCAGATCGTTGCCTTTTCGGTGCGCCCGGACGAATCGAGCACCTCCGGGCTCACGATTCGCCGCGAAGAGAAGCCGTTTGTCGACGTAGTCGCCGAGGCACTCGGTCTGCCTCGTTTGCGCGTGGTCGAGACCGGCGGCAACAGTTTTGCCGCGGAAAGAGAACAGTGGGACGACGGTAATAACGTGGTCTGCATCGAGCCCGGCGTCGTAGTGGGCTACGACCGGAACACCTATACGAATACGCTGCTACGCAAAGCCGGCGTGGAGGTCATTACGATTGCGGCCAGTGAGTTGGGGCGCGGCCGGGGCGGCGGTCATTGCATGACATGTCCGATCAGCAGGGACGCAGTCGATTATTGAAACGCACCCTGAGGCCCATCAGGCAACCCGACTACCTCCTGCCGCACTCATCTCAGACGGAGAAGCATCATGGCCTTTAATCTGCGAAACAGAAGTCTGCTTAGCCTCGTGCATCACACCAGCCGGGAACTGCGGTATCTGATCGATCTTTCCAGGGACCTCAAGCGCGCGAAATATACGGGAACGGAGCAACAGCACCTGAAAGGCGTAAACATCGCGCTGATATTCGAAAAGAGTTCGACCCGCACGCGTTGCGCGTTCGAGGTCGCCGCGTACGATCAGGGCGCCAACGTCACTTATATCGATCCGAGTTCGTCGCAAATCGGCCATAAGGAAAGCATGAAAGATACAGCCCGGGTGCTCGGGCGCATGTACGATGCGATCGAATATCGGGGCTTCAAACAGGAGATCGTCGACGAACTCGAACGATATGCCGGCGTACCCGTGTTCAACGGCCTGACCGACGAATACCACCCCACGCAAATGCTGGCGGATGTGCTGACCATGAGGGAGAACACCGACAAACCGCTCCCCGCCATCAGTTACGCGTATCTGGGCGACGCTCGCAATAATATGGGAAACTCGTTGCTGCTGATCGGCGCGAAGCTCGGCATGGACGTGAGGATCGGCGCGCCGAAAGCGCTCTGGCCGCTTGACGAGCACATTGCCATGTGCCGGCGGTTTGCCGAAGAAACGGGAGCACGTTTAACGCTGACCGAAGATCCGAAGGCTGCGGTAAAGGGCGTCGATTTCGTTCACACCGACGTGTGGGTATCGATGGGCGAGCCGGTCGAAGCGTGGAAAGAGCGCATTCACATGCTTCTGCCCTATCAGGTCAATATGGAACTGATGAAAGCAGCCGATAATCCTCAGGTCCGGTTCATGCACTGCCTGCCTGCGTTTCATAATAGCGAAACCAAGGTCGGCAAGCAGATCGCCGCCCAGTATCCGAATCTCGCGAACGGCATCGAAGTCACGGAAGAAGTCTTCGAATCGCCGTTGAACATTGCATTCGAACAGGCAGAGAACCGGATGCATACGATTAAAGCCATTCTCGTCTCGACACTTGCGGACCTCTGATCCGGCGGGACGGGTTTTCATTCACGGTCGTGCCCACGCGGGACCGTCACTCGGGAGCGCATCATGCGGATAGTCGTGGCATTAGGGGGGAATGCGCTGCTGCGCCGTGGCGAGCCAATGACCGCGGAAAACCAGCGCGCCAACGTGCGAATCGCAGCGGAACAGATTGCGCAGATCGTGCCGGACAACGAAATTGTCATCGCGCATGGCAATGGGCCTCAAGTCGGTCTGCTCGCGCTGCAAGGCGCGGCCTATAAAGACGTGGAAACCTATCCTCTGGACGTGCTGGGCGCGCAAACCGAGGGGATGATCGGCTATATGATCGAACAGGAGCTAGGCAACCTGCTGCCCTACGAAGTGCCTTTCGCCACGCTTCTGACACAGGTCGAAGTCGACGCGGCCGATCCCGCGTTCGAACATCCCACCAAGCCCATCGGCCCCGTCTATACGAGGGAAGAAGCCACGCGTCTCGCCGCAGAGCGAAACTGGACGATCGCCCCCGACGGCGACCGGTTCCGCCGTGTGGTCGCAAGCCCGCGTCCAAAGCACATATTCGAAATACGGCCGATCAAGTGGTTGCTCCAGCACGGCACGATCGTCATCTGCGCGGGCGGCGGCGGCATTCCCACCGTATATGACGAGCAGCACAAGCTGTCCGGCGTCGAGGCCGTCATCGACAAGGATCTGTGTTCAGCGTTGCTCGCCCAGGAACTCGACGCCGACATGCTGATCATTGCGACCGACGTCAACGCGGCCTACGTGGACTGGGACAAGCCAACCAGAAAAGCGATTTCGGTCGCGCATCCCGATGCGCTGGAAGAGCTGGGCTTCGCGGCGGGATCGATGGGTCCGAAGGTTATGGCGGCAATCGAATTTGCCAGAAACACCGGCAAGGATGCGGTGATCGGAGCGTTGCCGGACATCGTCGCCATCACCGAACGCCGGGCGGGGACCCGGATCAGTACGGCCGCGCGCGGCATTGAATATTTCAGCTAGGCCGCGAGGGAAGACGCGCGATGGACACCCCGGCTCAATCGACCCGGCCGCCGGAATCCGGGCGTCAGATGGTCCGGCCCGCGGTCGACCTTGCCCGAATCGTGCTGGCTGTCTGCGCACTGCTTCTGCTCGTCGGCGGTAGCCTGTATATCGTGCATCCGTTCGTGCCCGCTCTGATGTGGGGTACGACGATCGTCGTGACGACCTGGCCGCTCATGCTGAGGATCCAGCGGCACCTGGGAGGGCGCCGCTGGCTGGCCGTGACCGTGATGCTGCTGCTCGAGATTGTCGTTATCTGCGTGCCGGCATACGGCGCCGTGTCCACGCTTGCCGACCATGCGGCGGACATCATGGCCTTCGTCAAAGCGCTGCCGGACTATGCGCTCCCATCACCGCCCCACTGGTTCGCCAGCCTGCCGCTCACAGGAAGTCTCACGCGGGAGTGGCAATCGCTATCCGACGCGGGCCCCGGCGGCATGCTCGCGAAATTGCAGCCTTATGCGGCGGTCGCCGCCAGGTGGATGATGGTTCAGGTGGGGCTCGTTGGCGCGTTCGCCGTGCAACTGATCTTGCTGATCATCGTTTGCGGACTGCTCTATGCCAAAGGCGAAGCGGCCGTGCGGCTCGTGACGGGGCTGGCCTTGCGGGTCTCGCCGGAGAACGGCGCCCATATCGTTCATCTCACCGGCCAGTCGATCCGCGCCATCGCACTGGGCGTGGTGGTGACGGCAGTCGTGCAGGCTTCGCTCGGCGCGGCCGGCATCTGGATCGCGGGCATTCCGTTCGCAGGCGTGCTGAGCGCACTGTTGCTTTTGATGTGTCTCGTGCAACTCGGACCGCTTCTTCCGATGCTCGGCTGCGTCGCCTATCTGTTCATCCATGACGCTCGATTGCCGGCCATTCTGCTGTTTGTCTGGACCATCGGCGTGTCGGTGCTCGACAATATTCTGCGTCCCATCCTGATCCGTCGCGCGATAGCACTGCCCATGGTGCTTATTCTGACGGGCGTAATAGGCGGTCTGCTCGCCTTGGGACCGGTGGGCCTGTTCATCGGTCCGGTCATCCTCGCGGTCACCTATCATCTTCTTCTCGCGTGGATCGAGGCTCCCCGGTCTCTAGCGGCGGAAAACCCGGACACGCAAGCTCCGCCGCCTCAGCCGGTTGACAGCGCGCAGCATCCCGTCGCGGATGGGTGAAATGCCGCGCGACCACCTGCATCACGCCATGATGTTCAGGCCCCCGTCGATATACAACGTCTCGCCGGATAGCCGCCGCGCGTACGGCGTGGCCAGAAATGCGCAGGTGTACCCCACGTCCATGATGTCGACCACCTCGCCCAGAGGCGCACGCTGCACGGCTTCGTTCAACATCAGTTCGAAATCCTTCAGCCCGGACGCCGCGCGCGTTTTGAGCGGGCCGGGCGAAATGGCGTGCACGCGGATGCCCTTCGGCCCGAGTTCGTGCGCCAGATATCGCGTGCAGGCTTCAAGAGCGGCTTTGACGGGACCCATCACGCTGTAGTTCGGCACCACCTTGTTCGCACCGTAATAGCTCATCGTCAACAACGTACCGCCCTCTTTCATCAGCGGCGCGGCAAGGCGCGCCATGCGCACGAACGAGTGGCACGAAATATCCATCGCGCTCAGAAAGCCCTCGCACGAAGAATTCAACAGGCCGCCGTGCAGATCCGCCGTCGGCGCCCAGGCGATGGCGTGCACGACGATGTCGAGTTGCCCCCACAGTTCGTCGACTCGCCCGAAGACGGCTTCGAGCTCGCCCTCCCGCGTCACGTCCAGCGGCATGAAAACCTGCGCATCGAGCGATTTTGCGAGCGGCTCCACGTAAGGCTTCGCCTTGTCGTTCGCGTAGGTGATCGCGAGGCTTGCCCCAAGTTCATGAAAAGCCTTCGCGCATCCGTAGGCAATCGAGTGTTCGTTGGCAATGCCCGTGACTAGCGCTTTCGCATCTTTCAGAATCAAACGCGGTTGCTCGATCGGCATGATAAAACTCCTGGATAGGGCGTTGGGTCGCGACAAGCGTCATGCTTCGCGACGTGGGCCGACGCTCACGAATTCAACGCTTCGACAGCCGCCCGCGTGTGGCGGGCAATCATGAGTTCCTCGTTGGTGGCGACGACCCAAACCGACACCTTGCTCGACGCAAGGCTGATCAGTGGACCGCCCCGCTGATTCGCCGCGCCATCGAGCTCGGCTCCCAGCCACGCCGCGTCCATCACTACACGCTCGCGAATCGCGGCCGCGTGCTCGCCGATTCCGGCGGTGAACACCAGAGCATCGATGCCCTTCATTGCCGCAGCAAGGCTGCCGATTTCGCGCGCAATCCGGTAGACGTAGACATCCAGCGCAAAACGGGCACGCGGCTCGGCGCTGTTCAATAACGCCCGCATGTCGCTCGACACGCCCGACATTCCGAGCAGGCCCGACTGCCTGTAGATCAGATCCTCGATCGCCCGCGCATCCATTTTCAGTTCATCGAGCAGGTAGAGAATCACGCCCGGGTCGAGGCATCCACAGCGGGTTCCCATCGGCAGCCCATCTACCGCCGTGAATCCCATCGTACTGGCCACGCTTTTTCCGCCAACCACCGCGCACAGGCTGGCGCCGTTGCCGAGATGCGCGACGATGGTCCGGCCGGCCGCGGCCGCAGGGGAAAACGCCGGCAGCACGCTGGCGATGTACTCGTACGACAGGCCGTGAAATCCATAGCGCCGCACACCGCGCTCCGTAATGGACGCAGGCAGTGCGTAGGCCCGTGAAGTCCCGGTCTGCGTGTGATGAAATGCCGTGTCGAAGCACGCAACCTGCGCAATGTCGGGACGCAACTGCGCGATGATCCGGATCGGCTTCAAGTTGTGCGGCTGATGCAGAGGGGCAAGCGGCGTGAGCGTGTCCAGTTCGTCGACGACGGCCGGCGTCGTCACGACGGCTTCGGAAAACCGCGGGCCGCCGTGCACGACCCGATGGCCGACCGCCGTCAGGCGATGCCCGTCGCCATGGCCGCGCAGAAACGCCGACAGGTACTCGATCGCACCCAGATGGCCGAGTTCGTAGCCGGCGCCCCACTCCTTGCTGCCGGCATCGCCATGCCGGTCCGTCGCGCTAAATCGCGGGGACGTGTACAGCGCCTCGATCTGGCCGCGCAGAACGAGGTCGAGGTGGGCCGTTCTTGCGTCGAAAGCCGAGAACTTCAGGCTTGAAGAGCCTGCATTCAATACGAGAATCACGTCGGCCATGGCGTCACCCGACGATCTTGCCGGCCTCGCGCCGTGCCTTGGCTACAAGCGCCGCGACCGCGCACGAAGCAAGACGCGTCGTCACCGAGTCCGCGCGACTCGTCAGAATGATCGGCACGCGCGCGCCGAGAACGATCCCCGCCGCGTCCGCGCCGGCAAGAAAGGACAGGCTTTTGGCGAGCATGTTGCCCGCTTCCAGGTCCGGCACCATCAGCACGTTGGCACGGCCGGCGACGGGCGAGTCGATCTGCTTGATCCGTGCGGCTTCGAGGTTGATTGCATTGTCGAGGGCGAGCGGGCCGTCGACCAGTGCGCCGGTAATTTGCTGGCGGTCCACCATTTTGCACAGTGCGGCCGCTTCGATGGTGGACGGCACTTTCGGATTGACGGTTTCGGTCGCGGACAGAATCGCCGCGCGCACTTCCGGAAACTGCAACGCGTGTCCCAGATCGATCGCGTTCTGCAGGATATCGACCTTCTCTTCGAGCGTCGGCGTGATATTGACCGCGGCGTCGGTAATGATCAACGCCTGGTCATACTGCGGAACGTCCATGACGAAGCAATGACTGATGCGCCGCGCCGTTCGCAGTCCGGTATCGCGCTTGACGACTTCCGCCATCAACTCGTCCGTGTGCAGACTGCCTTTCATCAGCGCCTCGGCCTTGCCCTCACGCACGAGTTGAACGGCAGCGGCAGCCGCCGCGTGGCTGAACGGCGCATCGATGATAGGGTAGCCGGAGATGTCGATACCATGCTCGGCCGCAAGCGACTCGATACGTGAGCGCGGGCCGACCAGCAACGGCGCGATCAAACCCATCTTTGCGGCCTCCACGGCTCCTTCGAGTGAACTGCGTTCGCACGGGTGCACGACAGCTGTCGGCAGCGCCGGCAAACTCTTGCAGTACTCGATCAGACGCTGATACTTCGCATGCCTCGCTTCCATCGGCTTTCCTATCGTCGGTTCTGATGTGGCGTGCGGGCTCATCGGCGAGCCCGGTCGAGCACCGCGACCGGACGCTTGCGCTCCGGCCGCGGCGACAATACCGAGCGGATGCGTTCAAGGGCCGACCGTTGGCTGTCGGTGGGCGCTGAGTTCAATACGCGCTCGTCCGCGACAAGTTTGGCGATCAATTCGAGGAAGCGGTTTCGGTCCTCGCCATGCGCGAGCAGAGTGGGCAGCGTCGCGATCGCCTGATCGGGCTCGTAGCTGGCGATAATCTCCTGTTCGCCCCGAATGCGCCGCCATTGGTCGGGAGCAATGTCGGGAAGATAGTCCGCATAGCTTTCCGCCAGTTCCTTGCGCATCTCGAGGCGAGCGAGCGGCAAGGGCTCGCCCTTGCGGGCGAGCAGGAAAGCCGCACGGGCCAGCGCCTCGGTGTAGCCGCCTTCCCCGATCGCCTGAAGCGCGCTCCGCACGAACGGCAGCTCGCGAGGATCGGTCGTGACCGGCTCCTTGTGGCCGTCATCCGGATTGCGGTCGGCAAGATAGATCGAGTAGAGATTCGCGTAAATGCCGAAAAACGCCGCCTCGGTCGCGGCATCGCGCATCGCACGGTAGTAGTCGAGCGAGGCGCTGACGATATCGGAGCCGGCTTTTTCGGCTTTACGCCAGGGGTTGTCTGGATCAGCCGGTTGGCGGCTCGCCTTGACTGCAATGGCGGCGGGATACAGCCAGCCCAGCCAGGGGTTCATATCGGACAGCGCCCAACGCTGCCATCGCAACGGATGAAAATCGCGCAGCATGCGGGCCGTCGCCTCATTGCTGAATGACTGCACGATGGGCCGGCCCAAGAGTTCGTAGGCCCGCTGATTGAAATCCGACAAAGCGGCAACCGCTTCGAACGGTTTCTCGTCCTCGCGCTCGAAACGGTTGAAATGCGCACCGATCTCTTCGAGCCGATGTTCGCTGAATTCGACTTCGTATCCGCTCTCCCCCGAGTCGCTCCTGACTTCCTTGATCGACATGCCATAAAGACCCGGCGGGAACGTTTCGATGGTCTCCAGAACGGAAAAGATCTGGGTATGTTCCTTTCTCGCGACTTTGCCGGAAACAAAGATGCCAAGGTGGCCGATGTCCTGATGCATCAGACCCACGATCACCTGGCCGCGCGACTTGATTTCCTCCGTACTCTTATAGATATCGGCGACCCAATTGAACGCCTGTTGAGGTGGCGTGATGTTGTCTCCCATCGACGCGAACAGAATGATCGGCGAGCGGATCTCCCGTAAATCGAAGGGCTTTCCGCCGCCGTCGCTCACCCCGCCAGACCACAGCTTGTTGCCGACGAAGAGGTTGCGCGTGATCCACTCGATCTCCTCGCGGTTCATCAGATAGTAGCTGCCCCACCAGCGCTCGAATTCCAGATAACGGGGCGGCTCCGTATCGATGTTCGAGAACAGGTGGTAATACTTGTCCCATAGCGTGTTGGCGGGGTTCAGGTTTTCGAAGTTCTGTACCAGATGAGCGCCGTCGAATTTGCCGTCGCCGAGATCCGCCGCGTACGACGCGAGCCACGAACCGCCGAGGATCCCGCCCGCGTATCGCATCGGATTGTCGCTCGCCCCTTCGCTCCAGGCGCCACTCCAGTACGACATCGGCGCTCCGTTGATGACGACGGGTCCGGTGTCGTCCGGGTCGGAGCTGGCCAGCATCATCGCGGCCCAGCCGCCCTGGCAGTTGCCGACGAGAGCCGGCTTTGGGCCCGACGGATGCCGCGAACGCACTTTCCTCACGAACTGCTGCTCTGCCGTGCATACGTCGAGCAGAGTCTGACCAGGTTCGGGATCGGGAAAAAACACCACGAAGTACACCGGGTGTCCCGCGCGGAGCGCAACCCCGGCTTGCGAGTCGTCCTTGAATCCGCCGATGCCTGGCCCGTGCCCCGCGCGGGGATCGATGATCAGATAAGGGCGCTTGTTCACATCCACGACAGCGCCTTGCGGCGGGCGAAGCTGAAGCAATGCGTAGTTCACGGGGCGTTCAAACCGTCGCCCATCGAGGATCACGTCATAGTCGAAATGCAGCACGGGGGTCGGCCCTTGTGCGCTTCGCTCCACGAACTCGGTGCCGCGCTCGACCAGCACGTTCCAGAAGAGCAGCGACCGTTGCGCGACGTCGATCGCGTACTGCCATGCCTGCAATGGATCGAATGACGCGGCCACTGCGCGCCCGGTCTGGTGATTGGCGCGCTCACCGTCGAGCGCGTCGCGCACACGTTGAGTCAGCCGTTCCTGCGCGCCCTGGGTGCGCTTGTGCAGCACGCGAGTAATTTTCGTGGCGATATCCTGACTGCGAGACAACTGTGCTCCTGCGTCCATCACGCCACCCTCGGAAAGGAACAAGACATGGTCATCGGCGGGAAACTACGGTCACGTTTTTCACGCTCCCGCACACGCCTCGCGTACCGTCACATCCGGCTCGCGGCGCTTGCGCCATGCGCGGCGCACCAGCCGACTCGAAATCATTTCATGGTATGGCCCGCGTCCAGCCCATGAAATCGGACCAAAGTCTTATACCTCTGTCATCAGGCAACCGGTACGCTCGGTACATCGTGCCCTTTTCTACCTCTTGAACGTTGCGGCCAGCCGGGTTGCCCAGGGCCGCGTGCCCACGCCGACTATGAGGCATCGTCCATGCCGTTGGGCCCTGATCCGCGATAGCGCAGTCGGACTTCTGTTTCCGGTCGCCGTAGCGTGTGCTCAAGAACTGGAACCCCGCACCTACTCTCCGTCTCCGGTCGGCACGCATTTTCTGGTCGGCACATGGTCGTATCTCTCTGGCGATGTGCTGACGGATTCGTCGTTACCCATCACGGGCGTGCGCGCGCAGTTCAATCTGTGGTCGCTTGCCTATGTGACGACATTCGGCTTTCTCGGGCACACGGCATCGTTGGGGCTGGGGCTACCGTTCGCGCGCGGGAACGTCAGCGGAGATGTCGTCGATTCACCGACAGAAGTGCACCGTGCCGGTCTGGGCGACATGCGGCTGCGCTTTGCATTCAATCTGTTCGGCAATCCGCCATTGCCTCCCGATGCGTTTGCCACGCATGAACCGGCAACCGCGGCCGGGACCAGCTTGACGATCATCGTGCCTACGGGTCAATACGATGGCTCGCGGCTAGTCAACATCGGAACCAACCGATGGGCATTCAAGCCGGAGTTCGGGGTATCGCAGCCGCTCGGCAACTGGTTCGTCGACGGCTCCGCGGGGGTGTGGTTCTTCACGGCCAACAACGCGTTCTTTAACGGTAAGCAGCGCACTCAGGCCCCGCTGATGACTTTCCAGATACACGGCGGCTACACCTTTCGGCCCGGGCTGTGGCTCGCCGGCGACCTCGGATACGTCAGCGGAGGTCGGACCTCGACCAACGGCATAGAGGCGCAAGACCGACAGGCCAACGTGCGATACGGCGTCACGGTGTCCGCGCCGATCGCGCGCGGATGGTCTACCAAACTCGCGCTTTCGCATGGTCTGGTGACTCGTGCAGGCGGCGACTTTACGTCTATCACGCTGACACTACAGTATCGCTGGTTCGATCGATAGCTCCATTGCGCCACCTTCTCCGCGCGATGCCCGGCCTCTGATCGCGACGCGAATGATCACGGACGGAGCACCGGGCCAGTGTGAAGCAAGCGACTTTATGCCTCGCGCGCTCTCAGGAATCTGAAGAACTCCACGCCTTCCTGCAGGCGACGTTTCATCATCTCCCAGCTCACCAGCATTTCGCTGACGATCTCCCAGATCTTCGTCGGCCTGAAGTAGAAGCGTTTATAGAACTCCTCCACGCCGTGATAGATCTCTTCGCGCGACAAGTGTGGATAGCCGATCGCCGAAACCTGCACGCCCGTGGAACTCACCAGGTTGATGACCTTATTCTCTTGCAGCCACCCATTTTCGATGGCCTGCTTATGAAGGCTCGTACCCGGATAGGGCGCGGCGAGCGACACCTGGATGGTGTGCGGATTGATCTCTTTCGCGTATTGGATCGTCTTCTCGATCGTCTCGCGCGTTTCACCCGGAAGCCCCAGAATGAAGGTGCCGTGAATCTTGATGCCGAGCTTGTGGCAATCTTCCGTGAAGCGGCGCGCCATATCGGTTCGCAGCCCCTTTTTGACGTTCACGAGGATCTGGTCGTCGCCTGATTCGTAGCCGACGAGGAGGAGCCGCAAACCGTTTTCCCTCATCACCTTGAGGGTGGAATACGGCACGTTCGCTTTCGCGTTGCACGACCACGTCACACCCAGCTTGCCAAGACCGCGGGCGATTTCCTCGGCTCTCGGTTTCAGATCGGTGAACGTATCGTCGTCAAACATGATCTCCTTGATTTCGGGCATGTTGTCCCTGATCCATTTCACTTCTTCCAGCACGTTCTCGACGGACCGTGTGCGATAGCGATGGCCTCCCACCGTCTGCGGCCATAGGCAGAAGGTGCACCTGGATTTGCAACCTCGCCCCGTGTAGATGGAGATATAAGGATGCTTGAGGTAGCCGCTAAAGTAATTCTCTGTCTTGAGGTCGCGCTTGTAGATGGGTGCGACGAATGGCAACTCGTCCATATTCTCGAGAATAGGCCGGGCTTCGTTGTGCATGATTGCGCCGTCGGGCAGACGGTAGCTCAGTCCGAGAATCGACTCGAACGGGAGCCCCTGCGCGACGTC
Organism: Paraburkholderia aromaticivorans; assembly: GCF_002278075.1. Classification (NCBI taxonomy): domain Bacteria; kingdom Pseudomonadati; phylum Pseudomonadota; class Betaproteobacteria; order Burkholderiales; family Burkholderiaceae; genus Paraburkholderia; species Paraburkholderia aromaticivorans. The sequence continues at coordinate 3,483,323 of NZ_CP022989.1, forward strand.
GCGGCACGTGAAGTCGAATTCTTCGCGACACACGAAGTCGATCGCCTTGCACGCCGTAAGCGAACCGTGCGGGTCGACGGCGACTTTTGCTCCAACCATGCCGACCAATATCGTGGACTTGCGCTTCTTTAAGTGCTCTGCGAATTGAGCATCGCTCGGGAACGAAGGTGTGCTCGTATGAATGATGACGAGGTCGCACTGCTCTGCAATGTCCAGCGACGCCTCCAGAGACAGGCCATCTGCCTGCGCGTCCAGAACGCGGCTATCCTCGATCAGCGCGGCGGGCTGGGCGAGCCACGTCGGATACCAGAACGATCGAATCTCGCGTTTCGTCTGGAAACGCGAGCCCGCTCCGCCGTCGAAGCCATCGAATGAAGGTGCCTGCAAAAACAGTGTTTTCATAGATGCTCTCGAAGAAAGTTGTCTGCCTGCGCGAGATCGATCACCCGCACAAGCGCGCCGGGCGTCGGCGATGCTCGGGAACTGGATGCATGTACTCAACGTTGAGCCGGTCGCTGCGATCGATGGTATTAACGCCACCCCCCCTTCAGGGAAATTCGAGGACAGCCAGAAAAGGCGGGGCCATCGTCGTCCCGTGCGAACCGAACGGCAGGGACATGGCGCAGCGGAGCCTGCGGCTGTCACTGGGGAACGAAGGGACGTTCAAGAATACTACGAATCATCGGCTCGACAGAAAGGGTTTTTCTCGCATAGTCTAGTTGAGGATCCCTTGAGATTGTGTTGCCCGTCGGCAAGTTGTAAGCACTGTTTCATCAAGCGGGAGGCGATGTATGACGCAAGGTCGACACAACGTGCGCGGTGTGCCTGTCGGCGCAGGCCGGCACATCAGTCCGGCGGAATTCCTGCTAATGGCAGGCTTTCTTGTGTACCGCGCGCCCGATGCGCCGGCCTCTGCCCGAGCTGCGGCCCGACGTGTACTGGATGCCACTTTCGGGGCAGCGGCGGCTCTCGGATTCGCCGATTCGGCCGCTCTCGAAACCATGATGGCGCATGCGGACAGGTCTTCGCGCATATGGGCGCTTGCGGAACGGGCCACTTCCGCCGTCGGCGATACGACTGCTTTTCTGCAGGTCGTCCGCAGTGCCGGCGTGACGCTCGAGTGGGACGCGTAATTGGGCAGGCGCCGCATAGCGGCAACGATTCCAGAAGCTGGCTCGTTGGCGCGCGACGGTTTAGGGTAACCACTTGTGCATGGGAAACAACATAGGTAGCGCAGTGCCTCTCTCCTGTCATATTTCCCAACGCAGTGCCGCGCCGCAGTCATTTCCGCACAGTCCACTCTCTATTCGTCGCCACCCTCTGTTCGCAGCACAAACCGCTCTTTTTCGATCTATAAAGGCAAGACAGAATCAACGACGTGAGCGCGTGAGCGTCATGCCACGTTCTTGTTAGCCAGTGCGCAAATCGACCCGCAACAGATATCGGCAAAAAGCGACAAACCCCCTATACTTCCGAACACTAATGGGCAGGAAGTGCCGCCCGTTTTCCCGTTGCGCCATAGGGAAGGCAACGCGCAGTCGGGCCATACTGGTTGTACATCATGCGTGAGTTTCTGGCTTGCGAATGTGGACGACTTAAGTAGCTGATTCAGGTGTCCGGTGTTCGATTGGAAGTGTCAGGCAAACGGAAAGGGGACGCTCACGCGGAACTGAATTCGACCGCCAGGCTCTTCTTCGTTGTTGACAAGGAAGATCAGGCCTCGTTGCATTCTCGTCAATCACGTTGATCTTCAGAGGCCTCTCGCGTGTCTCGTACCTGATATCCGCATGCTCGCCACGACGGGACTCGAACTGCAGCGCGAGTTGGAACCCGCGGGCCCTCGGATATTCTTCGCGACAACGCGTACGTCGCCGCGAGCGTCAGGTGATGGTGCTCGGGTTAGCCGGCAAGAGCAACAAATGGGGCTGATCGCCTTCGCAGGGTCTCTACACGGGGTACCTATGTTTCTCATCGGGCTTGCGCTTCTATCCGGCGCGTGCGTCGTGCTGGGGATTGTCTACACGCTACTGGCCGGCGCATTGATCGGGCGTTTCTTCGCCCGCACGACATCGGAGCCCACCAGCTTTCCGCCCGTCACGATCGTCAAACCGTTGCACGGCGACGAGCGGACCTTGCTAACCAACCTGTCGAGCGCTTGCCAGCAGGACTATCCAGGCCCGGTGCAATTCCTGTTCGGCGTGCACGACGGCGAGGATCCGGCGTTGCAGGCAGTCGAACAATTGCGCCTGCTGCACCCCAACGCGCATATCACGGTAGTGGTCGATGCGCGCCTCTATGGCCCCAACCGCAAGATGAGCAACATTCTCAACATGCTGCCCGAGGCACGGCACGATGTGCTGGTGTTCGCGGACAGCGACGTCAGCGTGGGCAGCGGCTATCTGCGCCATGTGATCGGCGAGTTGCAGAAGCCAGGCGTGGGACTTGTCACGTGCGCCTATCGCGGACTGCCCGATCCGGGTTTCTGGCCGCGCCTGTCGGCGATGGCGACCAATTACCAGTTCCTCCCGAGCGTCGTGACGGGGCTTGCGCTCGGTATGGCGCGTCCGTGCTTTGGGCAGACGATTGCAATGCGGCGCGAAACGCTCGAGAAGATCGGCGGCTTTGCCGGGTTCGTGCATCACCTGGCCGAGGACCATGCGATCGGCGAAGCGGTGCGCATGATCGGCGAGAAGGTCGCGATTGCGCCGTTCACGGTGTCGCACGCATGCGTCGAAACCAGCGCTGCCAAGCTGATTACGCATGAATTGCGCTGGAGCCGGACCATCCGGACAATCGATCCGCTCGGTCATCTAGGCTCGGCGCTGACTCATCCGTTCGCGTTCGCCCTGTTGGCGGTGCTGTTCTCCGGCGGCGCCGTATGGGCGTGGCTGCTTGCGGCGCTGGCGCTGCTCGCGCGGCAGACGTTGAAGGTTCTGTCGGACCGGGCGTTGCGGCAACCACATCGTGACCTGTGGCTGTTGCCGCTCTGGGATATCGTGTCATTTTCGATCTTCGTGGCGAGTTTCCTGTCGAGCCGGGTCCGCTGGCGCGGCTTCACCTTCAAGGTAGACCGCAACGGCCGGTTATCACCGGTCAGAACCAATGACGGCAACGCTGATTCACGTGGAAGGCTGCGCGAGTTCGAAGCACCGAGCCCGGAAACGGCGGAGTGTAGCGGCGCAGTCGATAAAGCCATCTAATCAGGATAACTATTCTTGAGATGTTCCTGGGCGCCTAGGATCGCCTTGTACCGTATTCAATATTCGTTGGGCAATGAAGCTTGCGCGAACAACCTCTCCTTGCGCTGACGATTCACTGGTCGAGGAGGCCATCGCCACTTCGTCGTTTCGAATGTAACGAATACATCTGACAGCAGCGCACACCTGCCTCCGCTCGTCGAGCCGGGGCGCAACGCTCCATCCGAGCGGGACTGCGAGGCGCGCTCACCTGTCGTGGAGCACTTCCATGCTTAACCGACTTGCATTCCTGATCGTGGGTACCGCGGCGTTGATGCTCGCGGGTTGCACCGCACCGCATCAGCAGGTGGAGGCTGGCGCGGACCAGTCCGTACTCGTTGCACGCCTGGGTCCCCCCAAGGAAACGTACGATCTGCCGAACGGCGGCAAGCGGCTGATGTGGCCGACCCAACCCATGGGAACGACGACAACGGCAGCGGACATCGACGCTTCCGGCAAAGTACTCAGTGTCCGGCAAGTCCTTCAGGACAATGAGTTCCATCGTGCGGAGGTAGGAAAGTGGACCCGGGACGACGTGCTGGTCAACTTCGGCCGCCCTTTCGAAACCTCCTACTTCAAGCGGACGAGCAGAGAAGTGTGGTCCTACCGGTATTTGGAGAACAACATCGACCATCTGATCTACCACTTCTACTTCGACGATCAGGGCGTTCTGCGACAAACGCAGAGATCACCCGATCCGCAATTCGATCCGAGCCAGCGCAATCGATTCTAGCGACAGCAAGCGGGCGATACCGTCATCTCACGCCATGGACCTGGCTGGCGGGCGACGATGCCCGTGCCGCAAATCGCGCGCGAGACCATTCGAATTGGGGGCGCGGCGAGGTTATGACGTAGTTCGTGTAGTCGACGGCGACCCGTTGTTATGAACGCACGCGTCACCCGGTCTTGCCTGCAGAACTATCGACACTCATTTCACTTCTGGAGACCAACATGAACGGACGCCGTGGACCCGCTCTCGCATTCGTTGCCTACGTCGCCCTGGCGTTCCTGCCGGCGCCTGCGGCATTGGCTCAGACTGGTGCCGCGGGAACCAGACAGATGCAGGACACCCAGCGCAAAGCCCACCAGAAGGCTCGCGATGCCAAAAAAGACACCCACCATGACGCGGACACCCAGAATGAAAAGAAAGCCAAACCGGCTTCCGACGCTCAATGACCGTCGCAAACGCCGCACAACGCTGCGTTGTGGCGGGTGTTGAATCAGAGAGGCGGATTGGCAAACCTTCAGCGCTGTGCGCTGTGCGCTGTGCGCTGTGCGCTGTGCGCTGTGCGCTGTGCGCTGTGCTCCGCTTCAGCGAAGTGGGCGGGGCGGGCAAAAGCAAAAAAGGCCACGTACCTTTGACGGTACATGGCCTTCTTTATGGTGCTTCTTTATGGTGCGTGAGGCCGGACTCGAACCGGCACGAGATTGCTCCCGTCAGGACCTAAACCTGGTGCGTCTACCAATTTCGCCACTCACGCGAATATTTATACCTAGCAGGCAGGACCGCTGCGATATGGCGTGCGATACAGACCTCCGCGACCCGCCGACCTCTGCGAGACGCGGCAAAGACCCTTATTGTACAAGGATTCCCGGGCGTTTCGGACCTGCTCCCGCTGTACGGAGCAACAGAACCTGAACCCGGTGCGTCTGCCGATTTCGCGACCTTCGCGGCCGGACATGGCGCGAGGCGCCTGCCCGTTGTCCTGCATGCTGTCAGTCGCGCCGGAAACACGCGCCCGAAAGCGTAAGCGCGAGATTCTAACCGATTGATTCGCGCTTGTCTGCATTTGCCCGGCATCTGTCGAGGCGGCGCCGATGCTACAATTTTCGGCCCGATGCACGCATGACGTGCTCCCTGTTCGCTTGCCCTTCCGCCACATTCCCAATCCAGTGAATTTCGAAGAATATTGCCAGCAGAAAGCGGCGCCGCCCGGATCGAGCACCTACTATGCGCTTCGGCGGGCGCCCGCAGCCAGTCAGCCGCTGTTGACCGCGCTGTTCGCGCTGCGGCGCGAATTCGAGGAAACGGTCAAGGAACTCAGCGATCCGGCCATCGGCCGTACGAAACTCGCGTGGTGGCAAAACGAAATCGCCGCGCTGGCTTCGGACTCGCCGTCGCATCCGGTGTCCAAGGCGCTGGCGGCATACCTGCCCGATGTGAAGGCCGAGTATCCGGCGTTGCAGACCTTGCTCGCCGGTTTCGAAATGGACCTCGACCAGGCCCGTTACCTCGACTACCCGAATCTGCGGCGCTACGTGCAAGGGGTGGGCGGCACTTTCGCGTCGCTGGTCGCGCGCGCCACGGCGAAAGATTCGGCACAGGCGTCGACGTGGTCCGCGCCGCTCGGCGAAGCGCTGATGCTTGCGCAATTCGTGGTCGAAACCGGCCACGATGCGCGTCACGGCCGCATCTATATTCCGATCGACGAAATGCAGCGCTTCAATGTCACCGCCGCGGATCTGATCAATCGGAAATACACCGAGGCGTTCACCGAACTGATGCGCTTCGAGACCAAGCGCGCCCGCGACGCATTGCAGAACGCGCTCGGCGCCGTGCCCGCGAGCGAGCGCCGCACGCAGCGCACGCTGGTCGCGCAGGCCGCGCTGGCGTCGGCGCTGCTGGATGAAATCGAACGCGACGGCTATCACGTTCTGCATCAACGCATCGCGTTGACGCCGATTCGCAAGCTTTGGATCGCGTGGCGCGCAAAGTGACCGGGTGGCGCGGCCGTCTGGCGCCAGATCCGCTCAGCGCTTTGTCAAAGGCGTTGTTGAAGAAGGCGCGTGAAAGCCGCCGATAAACACGTCGCCAAAGGAGTAGGTCGCCAAAGGCTTCGCAAACGCGTTGCCGCCGGCGCAGTCAAACGCGTAGCAACGGCAGCGGTTCGAACCGCTGCTGCAGAATGGCCGGCGCGTCGAGCCCCCACCACGGCCCGAGCACCGTGGCGTAAAGCTGCCGGAAATCGACGCCGACCGGCAAGTTGCCGTTCCCGTCGAGCCGCGCCAGCGCCGGCGGCACGCCGTAAAGACCGCCCCGCACGCGTGCGCCCATGACGAAATGCGGCGCCACGGTGCCGTGATCGGTGCCGTTGCTCTGGTTCTCACGCGGGCGCCGGCCGAACTCGGCATAGGTCATCACCAAAGTATCGTCCCAACGGCCGAGTTCGACGAGCGCCGACTTCATCGACGCCAAACCTTCCGCGAGCTGCTTGAGCAGCACCGCTTGCTGGGCCGGCTGATTCTGATGCGTGTCGAAACCGTTCAGCGTCAGGCGGATTACCGCGACGCCGTGGCCGTTTTTCGGGGTGTCACCGGCCGCGAGCACCTGCATTGCCGTTTTGATCGAGCTGCCGAATGCGCCGCCCGGAAACACGGTTTTCAACTGAGGCTGGCCTTGCGCGGGACGCAGCCGGCCGGCCGCTCTCACAATGTCGTTTTCGACGTCGAGAATATGCGCCAGTTCGGGATTGCGCTCGTGCAGCGATACCGGCGTGGCAAGCCGGGAAGCCGCCACGAATTGCGCCGGGTTGACCAGCGCGATCGCGCGCGCGCCGTTCGCGAGCGGGCCCATTTCCGCGCTGCCGATCACCACGCCGTCGGCGGCGAAACCGGCGGGCACCGGCGCCTGCGCAAACGCGCGCGTGAGCCATCCTTCGCGCAAATACTGGTCGGAGCGCGACGCCGTATCCCAGATCTCGATTGAACGGAAGTGTGACAGGTTCGGTTGCGCATAGCTCACGCCCTGCACGATCGCCAGTTGCTGGGCGCGCCACAGCGGCATGAGCGGCTGCAAAGACGGATGCAACGCGGTGCGCTCGTCGAGTTGAATCGCCTGCTCGCGTTTGATGCCGATGTTCCCGCGCAACTGATAGTACGCGGGGTCCGCAAACGGAATCACGGTATTCAAACCGTCGTTGCCGCCTTTCAATTCGACGAGGATCAGCAGGTTGTCGTAGCCGCGTGCCGTGGATGCGCCCGGCGCCGCCGCCTGCGCGCCGCCGAATGCACGGGGCAGCCAGAGCGTGGCGCTCGAGGCCGCGCACATCGAGAGAAAGCTGCGTCGTTTCATTCTGCACCTCGTTCGATTGGCACGGCGCGAGTCGTGTGGCCGTTGACAGCCAGGTTCATTTCAAGCGTCTGGCTCGTGCTTATTTGGGTGGGTCACTTCCTCACTTCAATTGATAAGCGGGGTCCATCAACAACGCTTCCAGATAGGCGCCCGCGGTCGAATCGGTTTCGATCGCGTCCACCGGCGGCAGCGGCAAGACCGCATGCTGCAACTGCAACTCGGCCGACAATCCCGGCCTCGCCGTCGGCGCGGTGTTGTAACGCGCGAGCCATGTGCCGATGTCGAAGCGCACGCCGCCCTGGCCGCCTTGCTCGCCTTGCCCGCTTCGACCGCCGTAGCCGCGCTGGCTCTGGGCGGCATGCGCCATCGCGCGTTGCAGCGGCGCGCCTGTCGGCATGCCGGGCAACGCATTGCTTGCCGCGCTCCTCGCGCGCGCCGGCAGCGTCGTGGGCGGCGGGCCGGCTGCCTCGGTCGCACGGAACAGCTGCTCGACGAATTGCTTGCGCGCGAGCAGCGTGGAGCTGTTGATCCATGTCGTGCCGCCCGGCCATCCTTTGACGTTCGGCGGATAGAACAGGTTCTCGCCGAACGCGCGGATTTGCAACGCGAACGGCGCGGTACTTCCGTAGCCGATGTCGAACGCACGCAGCGTGCCGACCACGAACTCCACGGGCGACTTCACGAGGACGCCGCGCTTGTCGTCGTCCCAGAACGCGTCGCTCAGGAACATGCCGCGCAACGCGACCTTGATATCGTAGTGGCTCGCGCGGAATCGCGCCGCGATCGGTGCGAGGCTCGACGGCTCCGGCGTATCCGAGATGAACTCGCGCCATAGTTTCGTGGTCACGAAGGTGGCGGTGTCCGCCCGCGCGAGCAGAATGTCGAGCACCTGATCGCCGTCGAATCGCCCGGTCTCGCCAAGCACGGTCTTCTCGCCGTCGTCGTGCTGGTTGGCGCGCCATACGAAGGCCTGCGTGTCCGGGTCCAGACTCCACCCGGTGTAGGCACGCGCGGCCTCCGATACGTCGCGCTGCGAGTAACGCCCCTCGCCGAGCGTAAACAGTTCCATCACCTCGCGCGCGAAATTTTCGTTCGGCTTGCCCTTGCGATTGCTCGCGCCGTCGAGGTATTGCAGCATCGCCGGATCTTTCGCGACGTCGTGCAGCAACTCGCCGAAATGACCGAGCGCATTCCGGCGCAACACCATGTTCTGCAGCGCCATCTGCTGCGGATACGGCACCTTGTCCTGCCCCGACGTGAAATGGTTATGCCAGAACAGCGTCATGCGCTCGGTGAGCGGCGACGGCGTGACCAGCATTTCGCGCACCCACCACGCGCGCAATAATTCGTAACGCAGCGCGCGCAATCGCTGCGCGTCGCGACGCTGATCATCGGTCCACGCGTTGCGCGTCTCGCGTGTCGGGATCGGTTCGAGGACCCAGTCGGGCAGCGGCGTGACCGCCTCGGTGCCTGCGCTCGCGAGCACTTTGTCGACGGCCTGCTCCCGAGTGAGTCCGACGTATTGAGCGAGCTCGGCGCTATCCGGCGCGAAGCCGACGCGTGTCAGGAAGAAGCGCGCATCATCGGCATCAAGCATGTTTTGTTCACTGCCGGCACCGGCGCTCTCGCTGTCCATTGGCACATGATGACCGCTGTGCCGGACATGCAGTGCGCCTGACTGGGCGGCGCCGGCCGGCAGAACGCTTGCCGAAACCGCCAAGGCAATGGCCGATGCGGCAAACCTGCGGCGGCAATGACCGCGCGTGAGCAATCTCATCATCGATCATCCGGATTGACGGAACGTCAGGGAAAAGGCGTTGGTGCGCGCAATGCCTGCACCGAGCGCTTCGCTTGACGATTCAACGGCAGACGGAGTGGGAAGTTGACTTGGGAAGTGCAACGCATTCTTTCACGCGGGCAGGATGCGCGAATGAACCGCGAGGCGCGTGCCGACAGGCAGGCACGAAAATAGCTACCGCTTATAGAGTTCTCGGACAGCATCTTCGATGTGCTGCCGTAACAGACGCCGTTCGTCGGGCGTCATATGACCGTCACGACGGCGTTGATCGAGATCGGGGGGAACTGCGGTGCGCAAGATCGTATCTGACGCGGGACGTTCGGCGGCGGGTTCGCGGCGATTTGCTTTGCCCGACCTGGGCGCATGCTCGCTCGCAGCTCTGTCGGCGGAAGGCTGGGCATGGGCGAGCGTTGGTCCCAGTGAGCCTGCAAGCGTACCGGCAACCGCCAGTGCAATAACGCTGAGGCGCACATTCGGCCAAACCCCTCCCTTCATGTTGTTCCCTTCGTGGCGCGGCAACCGGCTACCTCAAATGCGTATACAAACCCCGGTAACGGGCCGGGTACGAGAGTTTTATTCGAGTGAAGTATCCACCGAACAGCCGCATTCAGTAAAGGAGTCTACCTGCCCCCGCTTTACGTCGTGCCACACTGCGGGTAAATTTTGTAACTGACTGTAACCCCGAAAACGATGCAAACGCGCACCACTTTCTAATCGCGCTAAGATGCCGACCATGGAAACCAAAAACCCTTCGAAAATTCTCGTCGTCGACGACGATCCGCGCCTGCGCGATCTACTGCGCCGCTACCTCGGTGAACAGGGCTTCAATGTCTATGTCGCTGAGAACGCCCCTTCCATGAACAAGCTCTGGGTGCGCGAGCGCTTCGATCTGCTGGTGCTCGATCTGATGCTGCCCGGCGAAGACGGTCTGTCGATCTGCCGCCGCCTGCGCGGCAGCAACGACCGCACGCCGATCATCATGCTTACGGCCAAGGGTGAAGACGTCGATCGTATTGTCGGCCTCGAAATGGGCGCCGACGACTATCTGCCCAAGCCGTTCAATCCGCGCGAGCTGGTTGCCCGCATCCACGCGGTGTTGCGCCGCCAGTCGCCTTCGGAGTTGCCGGGCGCGCCGTCCGAAACCACCGAAGTGTTCGAGTTCGGCGAGTTCGCCTTGAATCTCGCCACCCGTACGCTCACCAAGGCCGGCCAGGAAATTCCGCTGACCACGGGCGAGTTCTCGGTGCTCAAGGTGTTCGCGCGTCATCCGCGCCAGCCGCTGTCGCGTGAAAAACTCATGGAGCTTGCGCGCGGCCGTGAGTACGAAGTGTTCGACCGCAGTCTCGACGTGCAGATTTCGCGTCTGCGCAAGCTGATCGAACCCGACCCGGGCAGCCCGCGTTTCATCCAGACGGTCTGGGGTCTGGGTTACGTGTTCATCCCCGACGGCGCAGCCTGAGTTTGTTCTCGCCTCCAGTTTTTGATTTCAGATAAGAAGGGCCCATGCGGATCGACCGGCGCCTCCTGACGCTCGCATTCGGTGGCCTTTTCTGGCGGACCTTTCTGCTGATCGCGCTGTTGATCGCAGTGAGTCTCGCCGCGTGGTTCCAGAGCTTCCGGGTGATCGAACGCGAGCCGCGCGCGCAGCGCGTGGCGTTGCAGCTCGTCGCCATCGTCAAGCTCACGCGCACCGCACTCCTCTATTCCGATCCCGACCTGCGGCGCGCACTGCTGCAGGATCTGGAGAGCAATGAAGGGGTGCGCGTGTACCCGCGCGAAACCACCGACAAGTACAAACTGCAGCCCGACGAGTCGCTGAACCGGCTGATCGAACACGACATTCGCGGCCGCCTCGGTGACGACACGGTGATCGCGCAAAGCGTCAACGACATCCCCGGCGTCTGGATCAGCTTCAAGATCGACGACGACGACTACTGGGTCGCGCTCGACCGTGATCAACTCGACAACGCCACCGGTTTGCAATGGGCCGGCTGGGGGGTGTTCGCGCTCGCGCTCTCGCTGTTCGGCGCGGCCTTCATCACGAGTCTCGTGAACCGGCCGTTCGCGCGGCTCGCCATGGCCGCTCGCAAAGTCGGCTCGGGGCAGTCGCCCGAGCCGCTGCCCGAGCGCGGCATGGGTGTGGCCGCGGAAACCAACCGCAGTTTCAACCAGATGGTGCAGGACCTCGAACAACTCGAGGCCGACCGCGCGCTGATGCTCGCGGGGATTTCGCACGATCTGCGCACCCCGCTCGCGCGGCTGCGGCTCGAAACGGAAATGAGCCCGTCGGACCAGGCCACCAAAGACGCAATGGTCGACGACATCGAGCAGATGGACATGATCATCGGCCGCTTCCTCGATTACGCGCGGCCGGTGCAACGTGTGCCGGAACCCGTCGACCTTTCCGTGATCGCAGGAGAACTGGCGGCGCGCATGCAGAGCGAAGACAGCATGCGTTTGATCACGCGACTCGCACCGTCGGCGGTGATCGAGGCCGACGAAACCGACATGCGGCGCGTGGTCGGCAATTTGCTGGAAAACGCGCGCAAGTATGGTTTGAGCGACGGCGACGGCATTCCGCACGTGATTCTCGAAACGCGGGTGTCGCACTCGCGGGTCGAACTGTCGGTGGTGGACGAAGGGCCCGGCATTCCCGAGGACCAACTGGCGCTTGTCACACGGCCGTTCTATCGTGTGAATTCGGCTCGCACCCAGGCGAACGGCACGGGCCTTGGCATGGCTATCGTCCAGCGCCTCGTGGGCCGTTATCGCGGCGCGCTGCGCTTGCGCAACCGCACGCCGGGGCCGGGGCTCGAAGTCACCATTGAGTTTCCGCTCGCCAAGGGCATCTGAGCCGCGCAGGTTCATCCGCCCGGTTGGCAGCTGCCGCGGCGAACAGTAACTCTCCGAGAAAATAGTTAAAAACTATTGGATTAATAGTTCAATAGATGTATAGTGAATCACACGTAACGCGCTCGTCTGGACGAGCTGGTAGCCTCAACATGCTGTTTTTCCAACACACGAAGGAGCACTCGCATGAAAACCGTTGGCGATAAACTCGAAGCGTTCACCGTTACTGCCGCGAAGCCCGGCTTCAACCATCACGAGGAAAACGGCGTCTCGGCATTCGAAGAGATCACGGAGCAGTCGTTCCCGGGCAAGTGGAAGATTCTCTATTTCTACCCGAAGGATTTCACGTTCGTGTGCCCGACGGAAATCGTCGAGTTCGGCAAGCTGGTCAAAGATTTCGAAGAACGCGACGCGGTGCTGCTGGGCGGCAGCGTCGACAACGAATTCGTGAAGCTGGCCTGGCGCCGCGAGCACAAGGATCTGGACAAGCTGAACCACTACTCGTTCGGCGACGTGAAAGGCGAGTTGATCGACCAGCTCGGCGTGCGTGACAAGGAAGCAGGCGTCGCGCTGCGCGCCACCTTCATCATCGATCCCGACAACACGATCCAGCACGTCTCGGTGAACAACCTGAACGTCGGCCGCAACCCGGAAGAAGTACTGCGTATTCTGGACGGCCTGCAAACAGACGAACTGTGTCCCTGCAACCGCGCAGTCGGCGGCGCAACGCTCTAAGCCGTGCTGCCCGTCAAAAGCCCGCTAAGCTTGAACAGGCAGCGGGCTTTTTTATCGACAAGCTGATAGGAGATGTCAATGGAATTCCCGGCTTCGATTAAGGCACACGTGCCTGACTATGCCAAAGACATCCGGCTGAATCTGGATGGGACGATCGCGCGCTCGTCGCTCGAAGGCAATGACGCGGTCGGCGTGGCGCTAGCGGCGGCATTCGCCGCGAAGAGCACGGTGATCGTGGACGCGATTCGCAATGCCGGCGTGTTGTCACCGGAAGAAACTCAAGGCGCGCTGACGGCCGCTGCGCTGATGGGTATGAATAACGTCTGGTATCCGTACGTCGAAATGACGGAGAGCGCGGACTTGAAGACCCAGCCGGCGCAACTGCGCATGAACGCTTATGCGTCGCATGGCGGCGTGGATAAGCGGCGCTTCGAGATGTATGCGCTGGCGGCGTCGATCATCGGCAAATGCCATTTCTGCGTGAAATCGCACTTCGACACGCTCGTTGCGGAAGGCATGAGTTCCACGCAATTGCGCGACGTTGGCCGCATTGCGGCGGTGATCAACGCGACCGCGCAGTGCATTGCCGCGGAAGGCAAGTAAGCGTCGCAACGCGCGCAGCGCCGCTGCGCGCGTTGCAAAACCGCTCTCAGTGCTTGATCAGCAGAACCGCGGCCTGAGCTTCAATGCCCTCGCCCCGGCCGAGATAGCCGAGCTTCTCGTTGGTCTTGGCCTTGACGTTGACCCGCTCGATCGGCAAACCAAGATCGGCGGCGATATTGGCCCGCATGCCCTCGATATGCGGCGCCAACTTCGGCGCCTGCGCCACCACGCTGCTGTCCACGTTGGCGATCGAAAATCCTGCCGCCGTCACCCGCGCGAAACATTCGCGCAGCAGAACCCGGCTATCCGCGCCAGCGAACTTCGCATCGGTGTCGGAAAAATGCCGGCCGATATCGCCCATCGCCGCGGCGCCGAACAGGGCATCGGTAATGGCGTGCAAGAGCACGTCCGCATCCGAATGGCCGAGCAAGCCACGCTCATAAGGAATCGTCACGCCGCCGATAATCAACGGACGTCCCGGCACCAGCGCATGCACGTCGTACCCTTGCCCAATTCTGAAATCCATATGCGTCAAATCCTCAAGTCCGCTCGTTAAATTTGAAATCGCCCGTCACGAAGCCGCGGGCCGGCTGAGAATGGCCTCGGCCAGATCGAAGTCTTCGGGATAAGTCACCTTGAAGTTGCGCAAGCTGCCCTGCACGAGTTTCGGCGCATGACCGGACCACTCGATCGCGCTTGCTTCGTCGGTCAGGTCGTGACCGTCGGCCTGCGCGCGCAGAATCGCCTCGCGCAACATGCCGATGCGGAACATCTGCGGCGTCTGCGCCTGCCACAAGCCGTCACGCGCCTCGGTGCGGGCGATCCGGTCGTCGGACGAGTCCGCGTCGATCCGCTTGAGCGTGTCCGCCACCGGCAAGGCCATGATGCCGCCCACCGCGTCGTCCTTCAGCGCGCCGACCAGCGTGCGGATCAGCACGGGCGTGATGCCGGGGCGCGCCGCGTCGTGCACCAGCACCCAGTCGTCGTCATGGGCGCCGAACTCGGCGAGCGCATGCAGACCGTTGAGCACCGAGGCCTGGCGCGAGGCCCCGCCGCTGCGGCGCACGGCGAAACGCAGGCCACCGAAGCGGCGCGCGTCGAAATGCGTGTCGTCGGGGGCGATCACCACGAGGGTTTGCGCAAACTCGCTGCAGGCGTCGAACGCCGCCAGCGAGTAATGCAACATGTCGCGGCCGGCGACAGTGCGATATTGTTTGGGCATCGCGGCGCCGGAACGGCTGCCGGTGCCAGCGCACGGAATCAGGGCAAATAGACGGGAAGTCACGAGTGCGGATGCCGCGAAGTCAAAGTAAAGGACGGATTTTATAATAGGTCCTTCGCATCCACGCCCCGACACGCGTAAACTTGCCGGTCACGTGTGAGCCCGAGGCCGCTTTTTCTCATCTATGCCAGACATCGCCGCATCATCGCAGTACTCCCCGCCCGTCGCGCTCGTCAAAGCCGGCCAGCGTTTCGCCTTCGACGGCACGCACGGCTCGTCCGACGCGCTGCTGATCGCCCGCTACCATCTCGCCTATCGCGAGAAGGTGCCGCTGCTCGCGGTCGTGTGCGAAAGCGCCGTCGATGCACAGCGTCTTGCGCAGGAAATCGGCTTTTTTGCGCCCGAGGCGCGCGTGCGCCTGCTGCCCGACTGGGAAACGCTGCCTTACGATACCTTTTCGCCGCACCAGGATCTGGTCTCGGAGCGTCTCGCCACGCTGCACGATCTGGGCGAAGGCCGTTGCGACATCCTGTTGGTGCCCGCCACCACGGCGCTGTACCGCATGCCGCCCGCCTCGTTTCTGGCGGCCTACACGTTCTCGTTCTCGCAAGGCGAGCGCCTCGACGAAGCCAAACTCAAGGCGCAACTCACGCTGGCCGGCTACGAACACGTGAGCCAGGTGGTGCGTCCGGGCGAATACTGCGTGCGCGGCTCGCTGCTCGATCTCTATCCGATGGGCTCGCCCTTGCCCTACCGGATCGACCTGTTCGACGACCAGGTCGACTCGATCCGCGCGTTCGACCCGGACACGCAGCGCAGCCTGTATCCGGTGAAAGACGTGCGCCTCTTGCCCGGCCGCGAATTCCCCTTCGACGAAGCCGCGCGCACCGCTTTTCGCAGCCGCTGGCGCGAGACCTTCGAGGGCGACCCGAGCCGCGCGTCGATTTATAAGGACATCGGCAACGGCGTGCCGTCCGCGGGCATCGAATATTATCTGCCGCTTTTCTTCGACGACACGGCCACGCTGTTCCATTACCTGCCCGAAGGCGCGCAACTGGCGTTCGTCGGCGATCTCGACGCGGCGATCCGGCGCTTTACCAACGACACGAAGCAACGCTACAACTTCCTCTCCCACGACCGCGACCGGCCGATTCTCGAGCCGCAGCGCCTGTTCCTGTCGGACGAAGACTTCTTCACGCTCGCCAAGCCGTTCGCTCGACTCGCGCTGCCGGCCAATGCGGGCGGCGGCTGGTCCACTCCGTTGCCGAACCTCGCGATCGACCGCCATGCGGAAGATCCCGTCGCAGCCTTGCGTGCGTATCTCGACACCACGCCGAACCGCGTGCTGTTCGCCACCGAATCTGCGGGCCGGCGCGAAACGCTGTTGCAGCTGCTCGCCGACAATCATCTGCGACCGGCATCGAGCGACAGTTTCCAGGCGTGGCTGCTCGGCGACTCGCGTTTTTCGTTGGGCGTCGCGCCGCTCGCCAACGGTTTTGCCGTGCCCGTCGACGGCATCGCGATCATCACCGAGACCGAGCTTTATGGTCCGCTCGCGCGGCGCGCGGGGCGCCGCCGGCAGGAGCAGGCGAGCAACGTCGATTCGATGGTGCGCGATCTGTCCGAGCTCAAGGTGGGCGATCCGGTCGTGCATTCGCAGCACGGCATCGGCCGCTATATGGGCCTCGTCACCATGGATCTCGGCGAAGGCGAGACCGAGTTCCTGCACCTCGAATACGCCGGCGACAGCAAGCTCTACGTGCCGGTCGCGCAGTTGCACGTGATTTCGCGCTACAGCGGCGCCGATCCGGAAAGCGCGCCGTTGCACTCGCTCGGCTCCGGCCAGTGGGAAAAAGCCAAACGCAAGGCCGCGCAGCAGATTCGCGATACCGCGGCCGAGTTGCTGAATCTCTACGCCCGCCGCGCCGCGCGTTCGGGCCATGCATTCGCGCTCGAACCGAAAGACTATGTGAAGTTCGCGGAGAGCTTCGGCTTCGAGGAAACGCCGGACCAGGCCGCCGCGATCGCGGCCGTGATCGGCGACATGACGAGCGGCAAACCGATGGATCGGCTCGTGTGCGGCGACGTCGGCTTCGGCAAGACCGAAGTCGCGTTGCGCGCGGCGTTCATCGCGGTCATGGGCGGCAAGCAGGTGGCGCTCCTCTCGCCCACCACACTGCTCGCCGAACAGCACACGCAGACCTTCAGCGACCGCTTCTCCGACTGGCCGGTGCGGATCGCCGAACTGTCGCGCTTCAAATCGACCAAGGAAGTCAACACGGCGATCCAGCAGATCAACGAAGGCAGTGTCGATATCGTGATCGGCACGCACAAGCTGCTCTCGTCCGATGTGCAGTTCAAGCGGCTCGGACTCGTGATCATCGACGAGGAACACCGTTTCGGCGTGCGGCAGAAAGAAGCGCTGAAGGCCTTGCGCGCCGAAGTCGACGTGCTCACGCTCACGGCCACGCCGATTCCGCGTACGCTCGGCATGGCGCTCGAAGGCCTGCGCGATTTCTCCGTGATCGCCACCGCGCCGCAAAAGCGCCTCGCGATCAAGACCTTTGTGCGCCGCGAGGAAGACAGCGTGATTCGCGAGGCCATGCTGCGCGAGTTGAAGCGCGGCGGCCAGGTCTACTTCCTGCACAACGAAGTCGAGACGATCGAGAATCGCCGGCAGATGCTCGAAGCGCTGGTGCCCGAAGCGCGCATCGCGGTCGCGCATGGACAGATGCATGAACGCGAACTCGAACGCGTGATGCGCGACTTCGTGGCCCAGCGCGCCAACGTGCTGCTGTGCACGACCATTATCGAAACCGGCATCGACGTGCCGAGCGCCAACACGATCCTGATTCACCGCGCCGACAAGTTCGGTCTTGCGCAATTGCATCAGTTGCGCGGCCGTGTGGGCCGCTCGCACCACCAGGCGTATTCGTATCTGCTGGTCCACGATCCGCAAGGACTGACCAAGCAGGCACAACGCCGCCTCGAGGCGATCCAGCAGATGGAGGAACTCGGCTCCGGCTTCTATCTGGCCATGCACGACCTCGAGATTCGCGGCACGGGCGAAGTGCTCGGCGACAAGCAATCTGGCGAGATTCACGAGATCGGCTTCCAGCTCTATACGGACATGCTGAACGACGCCGTGAAGGCGCTCAAGGAAGGCAAGGAGCCGGACCTCACCGCGCCGCTCGCGGCGACCACCGAAATCAACCTGCACGCGCCGGCGATTCTGCCCGCGGACTATTGCGGCGATGTGCAGGAGCGTTTGTCGCTTTACAAGCGGCTGGCTAATTGCGAACACAACGATTCGATCGACGGCATTCAGGAAGAGCTGATCGACCGCTTCGGCAAGCTGCCGCCTCAGGCGCATGCACTCGTGGAAACGCATCGTCTGCGGCTCGCGGCGAAGCCGCTGGGGATTCTGAAGATCGATGCCGGCGAAGCCGTGATCGGCTTGCAATTCATCCCCAATCCGCCGATCGACGCCATGCGCATCATCGAGATGGTGCAGAAACACAAGCACATCAAGCTTGCGGGCCAGGACAAGCTGCGCATCGAAACGCGCAGTCCCGATCTGGCGGTGCGTGTCGCCACAGTCAAGGAAACCTTGCGGGCGCTCGGCGCACCGAGCCGCGGCACGGCCGCCAGCGTCGCCGCGCGATGAGGCCGAGCGCCACGCGGCTGTCGCGCCGCGTAAAAAAAACGGGGGACGTCTAGCGTTTTTTCGTCCATGCTGCGGTGCGCAAACGCGCATCGCAGCGTACGGACGGCCTTTTTTTGGGTATGATCAGAAGACTCAAATGCTGGAGTCTTGTCATGTCGCATGTCGCTGATTCAGCGCAGTCCTCCCAGTCGCCCGACTCTCCTTCCAATCCCGCCTCGCCCGCTTCTCCGCCCGCTGCTCTGCCCGCTGCTCTGCCCGCTGCTCTGCCCGCTTCCCTGCCTTGGGTCACCCGTCTCGTGTCGATGGACACGGTCAGCCGCAATCCGAATCTCGGCTTGATCGAAACCGTGCGCGACGAGTTGCGCGCCGCCGGCATCGAGGCCACGCTCACGCACGACGCCAGTGGCAAGTGGGCCAACCTGTTCGCGACGATTCCCGCGCATGATGGCGAAACAAACGGCGGCGTGGTGCTGTCGGGCCATACGGACGTCGTGCCCGTGGACGGCCAGCAATGGGACAGCGATCCGTTCAAGCCGGAAATCCGCGGCGACAAGCTGTACGGCCGCGGCACCTGCGACATGAAAGGCTTCATCGGCGCGGCGCTTGCGCTCGTGCCGGAGATGCAGCGCACTCAACTCGCCAAGCCGATTCACTTCGCGCTGTCGTTCGACGAAGAAGTGGGCTGCGCGGGCGCGCCGCTGCTGATTGCCGACCTGATGAAGCGCGGCGTGAAGCCGGACGGCTGCATTGTCGGCGAGCCGACCAGCATGCGGCCGATCGTGGCGCACAAAGGCATCAACGCGTACCAGTGCTGCGTGCGCGGTCAGGCAGCCCACTCGTCGCTCACGCCGAAGGGTTTGAACGCGATCGAATACGCCGCGCGGCTGATCTGCTACATCCGCGACATGGCCGACCAGTTCCGCGAGCAAGGTCCCTTCGACGAACTGTACGACGTGCCCTTCACCACCGCGCAAACCAGCACGATCGTGGGCGGCAATGCGATCAACACGGTGCCGGCCGAATGCAGGTTCCAGTTCGAATTCCGCAATCTGCCCACGCTCGACCCCGAGCCGATTTTCGCGCGCATCGACCAATACGCACGCGAAACGCTGCTGCCGAAAATGTTGCGCGAGCATCCATCCGCCGCCATCGAGATTACGAAGATCGCCGCGGCGCCCGGACTCGATTCGTCTGAACAAGCCGCGATCACGCAACTGGTGCGCGCGTTGACCGCCGACCAGGACAAGCGCAAGGTCGCGTACGGCACGGAAGCCGGTCTCTTCTCGCTGGCGGGCATTCCGAGCATCGTGTGCGGTCCGGGCAACATCGAACAGGCGCACAAGGCCAACGAATTCGTCGCGCTGGATCAGCTGGTGGCGTGCGAGCGCTTCCTGCAGAAATTCATTCACAGCATGTCGGTCGGCGCGCACGCGCACTGAAACCGCGCCGCCCGAAAAGAGTCTTACCCATACCGACCCTCGCACGCTCACGCCATGTCAACTGCCACGCCGCAACACACTGACCATACGATCGACGGCGAGCCGATCCCCACGCTCGACGACATCGCCGCGCAGCATTTTGCGTTGACGCCGTGGGTGACGCGAACACCGGTATTCGACCGACAGGACTTTCCGTCGCTGGAAGGCACGCTGGTAAATTTCAAGTTCGAGCTGTTGCAGGCGGGCGGCAGCTTCAAGGCGCGCGGCGCGTTCACCAATCTGCTCGCACTCGACGAATCCCAACGCAACGCGGGCGTCACCTGCGTGTCGGGCGGCAATCATGCGGTGGCGGTTGCGTATGCGGCCATGCGTCTTGGCATCAGCGCCAAGGTCGTGCTGTTTCGCGCCGCCAATCCGGCGCGCGTGGCGCTGTGCCGGCAGTATCGCGCCGACATCGTGTTCGCGGAAGACATTGCCGAGGCATTCGAACTGGTCCGCCGCATCGAGGCCGAAGAAGGCCGCTATTTCGTGCATCCGTTCAACGGCTATCGCACGGTTCTGGGTTCGGCCACGCTCGGCTACGAGTGGGCCACGCAAACGCCCGATCTCGAAGCGGTGATCGTGCCGGTCGGCGGCGGCGGCCTCGCCGCGGGTGTCGCGACCGCCATGCGTCTTGCCAATCCGAACGTGCATCTATATGGCGTGGAACCCGAAGGCGCGGACGTGATGGGCAAAAGTTTCGCCGCCAATCACACCGTCAAGATGGGCCAGATGCACGGCATAGCCGATTCGCTCATGTCGCCGCATACCGAGGAATACAGCTACGAGTTGTGCCGCCGTCATATCGATCAGCTCGTCACAGTGTCCGACGACCAGTTGCGCGCGGCCATGCTGACCTTGTTCGGACAACTGAAGCTCGCCGTCGAACCGGCGTGCGCCGCGGCCACCGCCGGCTTGCTCGGCCCGCTGCGCGAACAGCTGCAGGGCAAACGCGTGGGCGTTCTGTTATGCGGCACCAATACCGACCCGGTCACATTTGCCGCGCATATAGAACGTGCGCGGCATAGCGAGTCACTGTTTCCTCGCTAGCGAAACAATCCTCGGTTCCGGGCCAAAAAACTAGCCTATCCTTCACAGGTTGGTATCATTCGATTATCGACTTCTGGGAGGAACCTCTATGAGCATGGTCAAGGAATTTAAGGAATTTGCCCTCAAGGGCAACGTGATGGATCTCGCGGTCGGTGTGATTATCGGCGGCGCTTTCTCCACCATCGTCAATTCAATTGTTAAAGACCTGATCATGCCGGTCGTCGGACTTGCCACCGGCGGCCTCGATTTCTCGAATAAATTCGTTCGCCTCGGCGCGATTCCACCGAGCTTCAAAGGCAGCCCCGAGTCGTATAAAGACTTGCAAACGGCGGGCGTCGCCGTATTCGGTTATGGCTCGTTTATCACCGTGCTGATCAACTTTGTGATTCTCGCGTTCATCATTTTCCTGATGGTCAAGTTCATCAACAATCTGCGCAAGCCGGCTGAAGCCGCGCCGGCAGAACCGCCGCCCACGCCGGAAGACGTTCTGCTGCTGCGTGAAATCCGCGATTCGCTGAAGAACTCGCCGCGCTAGGCATCCGCGCACCTGAGCCGTTCACCCAGTAAAAAGGCCTGTTGCGATTCATTCGCAACAGGCCTTTTTCATGTCGTACCCTACACCGGCGGCACAAGTGCTCAAGCCTCCTTCTGCTCCTTCCGGCTCACCGCACCTTCGATCATCGTCTCGAGTTGGCCGAAGTTGACAGGCTTGGTCAGATGCGAAGTGAAACCGGCACTGAGGCAACGACGCACGTCTTCGTCGGTGCCGAAGCCGGTCAACGCGACGGCGGGCGCGTCGGAGTGCTCGCGGAACGCCTTGATGAAGTCGAGGCCGGTGCCGTCGGGCAAACCTACGTCGCTGACAACCAGATCGAAGCGCTGCAATTGCGTTGCGGCCAATGCGTCGTCCACCCGTCCCACGGTCGTGACCTCGTGACCGAGGCTGCGAATCAGCTGCGCCATGACCTCGGCCGTGTCCACGTGATCTTCGATCAGCAGGATGTTCAGCAGACCGGCAGGATGCACTTCGTCCGGCTCCACGACTGGCGACTTCGCCTCCGGCGGCATGGCGGTCGGCAAGGTGATCGTGAAGGTCGCACCACAGTGCGCACCGGGGCTTTGCGCGGTCACCGTGCCGCCGTGCACGTCAGTCAAGGCCTTCGTGATCGCGAGCCCGAGGCCAAGCCCTCCGAATTGCCGCGTCATGTTCTGGTTGCCCTGCTCGAATGCATTGAAGAGTTTGCCGATCTGCTCCGGCTCGATGCCGATCCCCGTGTCTTCGACCGATATCTGCACATGCATGCGTTCGTCGCGGGTGCGCACAAAAATATGGCCGCCGTCCGGTGTGAACTTGGCGGCATTGCGAATCAGGTTCCACAGCATCTGCTGGAGCCGGGCCCGATCGCCCAGCACGTAATGATGCCGCGCGCCCTTATGAACATGCACGTCCTGCTGCTTGACCTGAATCTCGCTGCGAAACAGTTCGAGCACGCTGTCCATCACGTCGTGCACGTCGACGGTTTCCAGCGTCAGGCGCAGCTTGCCGTTCGCCACGCGCGTCAGGTCGAGCAGGTCGTCGATCAGCCGCGCTTCGAGTTCCACGTTGCGGCGAATCATGCGCACGCTCGCGCGCGCCTGCTCGGGCAGATCCGGAATCATCTCCAGCACGCTGGCGCCGGCGAGCACCGGCGTGAGCGGCGTGCGCAATTCGTGCGACAGCATGGCCAGAAAACGGTCTTTCGCGCGATTGGCTTCTTCGGCAATCTGGCGCGCGGCCTGCTCCGACGCAAGCAGGCGTTCGCGCTCCTCGATCGCCTCGCGCTGCGAATGAATGTCCGTGCAACTGCCGAACCATTTGCTGACATTGCCTTCGGCGTCGCGCATCGCCACCACCCGGACGTCGAACCAGCGGTATTCGCCGTCATGGCGGCGAATCCGCAGCTCGTGCCGATAGTCGCCGGCATTGGCCGATACCGCCTTGAGCCAGCTGCGGCGAATTACTTCGCGGTCGTCGGGATGCACGGCGTCGAGCCAGGCGAGGCCATACGAGCTGCCATCGGCGAGGCCGGTGTAGTCGTACCACTGCTTCGACAGAAAATCGCAGTCACCCGCGGCGTTGCAGGTCATGACGAGGTGCGGCAATGCCTCCGACAAGTTCCGATAGTGCTGTTCGCGATCGCGCAGCAGCAAGGCTTCGTCCGACGCGCGCTGCAGACGCACTTGCGAGAGCACACGTTCGACGGCTTCGGGAAGGTAATCGAGGTAATCGCCGGATTTCGGCACCACGTCGGACACACCCGCGCGCAGCGCTTCAATCACACGCGATTCGTCCGTAAAGCCGGTCACGAGGATGGCGGGAATCCGTACGCCTTCGGTACGCAACCGGCGAAAGAAGTCGAGGCCGGTCTCCGGCCCGCTCAGTTGATAGTCGAGCACCAGCAAATCGGGAGCGCCGCCCGCAAGCCGCTCACGGGCCGCGTCGACGCCGGCGCAGATGGCGACCCGGCAGCCGGCGCGCTCGAGCGACTTGCGCGCGAGCCGCAGGATGCCTTCGTCGTCGTCGACGACCAGCACGTATGCGGCATGCTGCGTGGACACGTCTTCGGTCATGCGGAGTCTTCTCTGGCTAGGGTCGTCAACGGGTCTATCTTGTCACGAGCGGCTTTCGGCCACCTTCATGCAGGCCTTCCATCACGGCGCCGCGAGGCGATGCCCCGAGGGCAGCTTGACCACCTGCAGGAAAAACCCGAGGCGGCGCACGGCTTCAATGAACGCATCGTATTCGACCGGCTTGGTAATGTAGACGTTGCAGCCGAGTTCATAGCAGCGCTCGATTTCACGCGGATCGTCGGTCGTGGTCAACACGATCACCGGCACGGCGGCGGTCTGCGGCGACGCTTTCAATCGTCGCAAGACTTCGAAGCCGTCCACCCGTGGCATTTTCAGATCGAGCAGCACGACGAAATTCATCAGATCTTCACGCGCCGGGCAAGCTTTGACCTCGGCGCCGGCAGCGGAACTCGCGGCGGCATCCGCCGGCGCCGGGCCGAAAAAATAATCGAGCGCCTGCTGGCCGTCGTGAAAGCGCACGAATCCGTTCGAAATACCGGCACGGCGCAGATTGCGCTCCACCAGCGTGGCGTGGCCGTCGTCATCTTCGATCAGCACGATGCTGACCGTTTCCCCGTGATTCATATGCTCTCCATGCTGAACCATGCGTTGGTGCCTGCCGCGCGCGATGATCCCCTCAGCCGCCGTCCGGGCGCTCGCCTTCAAAGGCGCGCGGGCTGTTCCGGCAACACGACGAAGAAGGTCGAACCCGCGCCTTCCGCCGACTCGACCCATACGCGGCCGCCATGCCGCTCCACCATGCGCCGCACCACCGCGAGGCCGATGCCGTCGCCATGGGCGACGTCGCCGTGCAGGCGCTGAAACGCCCTGAACACTTTCGACATATAGGCCGCCGGGATGCCGAGGCCGTTGTCGCGCACATAATAAGTGCGCATGCGCACAGCGCGCGGCTCCGTCTCCTCGACCGGTTCGGGCTCCAGCGCGCCGACTTCGATGCGTCCGTTGCGCGCCGGATCGAGATAATTCAGCGCATTGCCGATCAGGTTGCTGAATATCTGCTCGATTGCGCTCGGGTCGCCCCATGCGGGCGGCAAGTCGCGCACCGTCACGACGGCCGAGCGCTGCCCGATCAATCCTTGCAGCGCGTCCACCACCCGGCCGACCACGCGCCCCACGCTCACGCGCTGCCACTGATATTCGAGCCGGCCGGCGCGCGAGATCCGCAGCAGCGCGTCGATGATCGCGGCGGCCTGCGTCACCGCGGCGCGCAGATAGTGCAAGGACTCGCGCACGTCGCCATCGAGAATATGCGCCATGCGTTTATGCTCGGCCTCCGGCAATCCGGCCGCCTCGACAACGCTGTCCAGTTCGTCGCAAGAGACTTGCAGCTCCTTCGAGAAACCTTGCAGATTCACCAACGGCGAGCGCAGATCGTGCGACACGCTGTAGATGAACATTTCATTGTCTTGCGTCTCCTGACGCAGTTCCTCGTTGACGATTGCCAGCTCGTGCGCACGCGCTTCGAGCCGCGTTTTCAGCATGGCTTGCTCGACTTCGGCCTCGCGCAGACGCACGCCGGTTTGATGCAGCACCGCGTCGAGCGCGGCAATTTCGTCGCTGCCCGACAGCGGCGCCGCGAGCGTGCGCCCGTTGCCCAGGCGCTCGGCGTTGTCGGTCAGCACTTCGAGCCGGCGGCCGATGCTGCGCGCGAACACCACCGCGGTAGCCGCCCAGATCAGCATCGAGCCCAGCACCGCGCCGATCAGCGCGTATTGCTGACGGGCTCGGCGCCGCGCGAGCGCCGCCGAGCGATCGGCGTCGAGCCGTGACGCTTCGTCGCCGAACGCCGCGAGCTCCGCGCGAAACAGCGCGATCTGCTGCGGCAGCGCGCCGGTGTCCAGCGCGGCAAACGCATTCGGCGTGCGCCCCGCGTGCAGCGCCTGCGAGATCTCGACAGTCTGCGCACGATAGGCTTCGATCGTGCGCTGCATCTTGTGCACGCGCTCGACCTGCTGCGGCGCATCGGCAACCAGCACCTCGAGCTTCGACAGCCGGTCGCCGAGATCGACCCATACGGTATGGCGGTCGATCAGCGACGCGTCGCCGATAACCATGGCGGTGCGAACCCGCGCAGCCTGCCGCAGCAACGGATCGACAATGGCCGACGACTGATACAGGATCTGCTTGCTGTTGGTGACCCACTGCGCGGCCTGCGCCGTCTGCTCCTGGGTATCGAAGACGACGCCGAGAAGCGCCAGCTCGACCGCGCTCGGCACTGCAATCAGCAGCAGACCCTTGGTGAATAGTTTCATGTTCGCCCGAAGGGGGGTCGCAAAGGGTCGCTCAGGCCACGGCGCTCCAGAAACCCGCCACGCCGCGCGGGCGGCCTGTGTGGTGACGGGATCGGCGAGCACGGCGCAGTGCGGCCGGACGGGCCATTATCGACGTGAATCGGAGATATTTCAACGTAGCGGCAAGATGCGCTCGCCCACATAAAAATGACTTTTTTATTGGTATGAGATGTTTTTTCCGCGCCTCGTGCGTCTATGATGGAGACAGATGTGCTGGGAAGCGAAAGCGCGCGGCGAGGCGGTTCGGCATGATTCGTGCGGGAGGCGGTGGGGCGGCGCAGTCGTCGAATCACCGTGAATCCGGCCTTGTCGTATGCTATAAAAGATCGACGTGCGGCGCGCGAAGCCGGGAGTGGTCGCATGAGGACGCTGCGTTTCTTGCAATTCTTTTTCAGGCGAATTTTTATGTCCTTCCCGAAAAAGCGTAGACGCGCGAAGGTGGACGGCGACGAGTCGTTCCTCGCGGTACTACGGCATTTCAAGCCGTTCGGTCAGCTCGACACCAAGATTGCGCGCGCTCGTGCGCAAGACGAGCCGGTCCTTTATGCGCATGTGCTGCCGGGGCTCGACGTCCTCCTGTGCAGTGTGCGTGGAGCGCAACCGCCCTATCCGGCACCCGCCGAGTTGCGGCGCCGCTGCATCGAATCCATTACCAACGCACTGGAGCAACCGCTCGACGGGCTCGAGAACGGCGGCTACTGGTACGAGGCGGATGGCTTCGGTTTCCTCGTGTTCGCCAGCCGGGCTCGCGGCAAGATCCTCGCGGAATTCGGCGCCACTCGCATTGGCAGCGCCCGTCGCGGAGTTCGTCGCCAGGACGCGGCCGGAGATGCGGCTCCGCGGTCCCTGCGGTAGCCTCCCCAGTTAGTCTTCGGTGGTAGCACTCACGTTCGCAACGCCAGCGCCTGATCGCGGCATCGGTCGGGTGGCGTTGTGTTCTGTCGTTGCGTCCCTTCGTGGTCTCTGAACGATCTCAGTCGTGTACGCGCGCGTCGCGCCAACCGCCCTCATTTCATCGCGATCTCATCGATGCGGCCGCGCGCAGGCGGCACGCTGATCAGCCACAGGAAAATCAGGGAAAGGCCGCCGCCGAAGCTCCAGCTGAACCAGTCCGCAGGCAGAACGAAAGACATCAGCTCCCCTTGTATGCCGCCGCGCTAGCCGGCGACATAGTCGCCGGCTTCTTGTCCGAACCCGCCGCAGGCGACGATGCGCCGCCCGAAGACTTGTTGACCGGTGCGCCATCCAGCGAAATAGCCGCTTTGGGTTGTTGCTTCACGCCCGGCGGCGGTGCTGTCGGCGCCTGCCGCACTTGCGCGAGCAACTGGTTGCAAGGCAGAGGCTTGTTGTTGCTCGGCGCGAGCAGCGGGATCAGCGCCGCGAACGGATTGATCAAGCCGAGGCCGACTGCCGCGCCGCCGCGCAACGCCAGCGCGGCCGCGTTCACGCCCACGTGCGGATCCTTGAAGGTGCCCTTCACATAGAGCGGCGAGCGCAACGAGAACACCCGGAAGCCCTTGGTGTGCGGATGCACGCCCAGGTCCATCGACTCGTCGCGCAGATTCACCTTGCCGTCGATATCGATCACCGCGTCGTCGGTATCGAGCGCGAAGATTCGCGAATCGAGCACACCGTTGGTCGCGACAAAGTCGGCCGCCGCGCAGTTGATCTTCACATCACGATTGCCGAACAGTTTTTCGTAGACGACGTTCGCCACGTTCAATCCCGCCGCTTCCATCAGCAGGCGGCTTATCGTGCCGTCGGTCACCAGCGCCTTCACCTCGCCGTTCGAGGTGGCCGCCAGCGCCGCCGGCGAATTGCCCGTCGCGGTCAGTGCGGCGTCGCCGTTGATTTCACCGAGTGCGTTCTGCATCGTCTTGAAGTTCGGGAACAGCTGCTTGAGTTTCAGATGCCGCGCCGAAGTCGCGAAACGGCCCTTGAGCGGCGTGCCGCTGCCGTCGAGATGAATGTCCGAGGCCAGCGTGCCGCCGGCCACGCCGAACTTCAACGGCTCGAGCGAAAGCACGCCGTCGGTCATCACGATGTGCGTGTACAGGTCCGTGATCGGCAGGTTCACGTCCTTGACGATGCGCCGGCCTGTGAACTTCACGTCGGCGTCGATGGCCTTCCAGCGGTCGGTGCGGAATTCCTCGACGGGCAGCGCCTTGTTGGACGGCTGCGCTGTCGCGTCGCCGCGCCTGGCCTTGCTTGCATTCGAATCGGCACCGATCACCGGCGCCAGATCCGAAAATTGCAGCAGATGCGAGATCAGTTCGCCCTGCAGGAGCGGACGCGGTTCACGCGCCGTATAGGTCAACGAGCCGTTGAGATCGCTGCCGCCGACCCGGCCTGTAAAATTTTCATACTTGAACACGCTGCCGCTGGACTTGAACTGACCCACGAAGCGGCCTTCGGTCGCATAAGGCGGCGTGTCGGGCAAGGTCACGCCCGTCAGCGAGTAGAGGCGCGCCATGCTGTTGCCTTGCAGCCAGAGGCGCAGATCGACCGCCGCGAGATGCGCCGGGTCGGTGATCGTGCCGACGAGCCCGACATGCAGATCGCCCGCCTTGACATCGGCCTGCACGGGGAACGGACGGTTTGCGTCCTGCAACGCCAGCACGCCGCCGACCTTACCGCTGCCCGACACCGGTGTCTTGTTGTAAGTCCCTTTCACGGTCCAGCCGATGGCGTACGGCGGAATCTCCCGTTTCGCCGCGGCTTGAGCCTGCGCACCGCTTGCACCGCTCGCGTCCGAAGCCGATGACACGTCCGCGCCGCTCGCGCCCGCGGCGAGCGCCGCGCTAGCGCCTTTCGAACCGCCCGTCACCAGCGCACCCGAGGCGCCCGTGGCCGCCGTCGTACCCGAGGCCGCGATATCCGTAGTGGATGCGCCCGAGGCGGCTGCCGCGGATGCCGCCGCGGCCTCCGACGCCGCCTGTGCATTCGCCTGCGCGGTCAGCTTGTTCGCGCCAGCCTTGCCGATCGCCTCCGCCGACGCGCTGCGCGACGCGCTCTCCTGCTGCTTCATGGCTTCACCGATCGGAATCGGCTGGCCGAGCGTATCGACGACCATCTGCAAGTCGACTTTCTTCTGCTGATCGGACAACGCGATGTTGCCCTTCGCAAAAGCGATATCGTGCAGATCGAGCTTCCATTCGGAAGGCCCGGAAGAAGACGCCAGTTTGAAAGTCCAGTTGTTGCGGCCATCGAGCAGACGTTCGAGATCCACCGAAGGATTCACGAGGTTGATTGCCGGAATGACGATATCGTGCGCGAGCAACGGCAGGACCTTGACCTGGAAGTCGATCTCGTCGAGCGTGGCGAATTGCGGCTGTTTGGTCCAGTCCGGATTGCCCACGGTGATATTGGCCGCCGAAAATCGCGGCCAGGGCACCCAGCCACGCCAGCCGGTCTCGCCCACCGAATGCCGCCAGCCCACTTTCAGATCGCCGTTGATGGCGAATGGCCTGCCGATCGCCTGCGTGACCTTGTCGTTGATATAGGGTCTTGCGCGGTTCCAGTCGAAGGTCAGGATGAAAATGGTCAACGCCACAATCAGAATGGCGATGATCGCCAACAGCCATGCGATGATTTTTCCAATCCGCCTTCCGATGGTGCTCGACACTGCCATTGAGTGGCTCCGCGATTTGTTCTATGTTGACCACTCAGCACGTTGCGTGCCCGCTTGTTGGCCGGCAAGCAAGAATGCGTTGCCGTTTTATCATGCTGCACGGCCGCCCCGATATTTGCGCCATAGCGGCCGCGCAGACCCATTGCCATGTCTCCAGCGCTTCGACATCATGCCTTGCCCAATACGATCCCACTCATGACCGACGTTCCCTTCGTCCTCGCCGACGGCATCGCGCGGCGCGATGCCGTGCGCGGCCAGATGCTGCTGCAGCCGACCACCTTCGCCTTGCACGCCGGCGACCGCGTCGCGATCACCGGGCCGTCCGGCTCGGGTAAGAGCGTGTTCCTGCGCGCCCTCGCCCTGCTCGATCCGCTCGATGCGGGGCGCGTCATGTGGCATGGCGCAGCGGTGGAACGCGCCGCCATTCCGCGCTACCGGCGCAACGTCGCGTATATCCGGCAGCGGCCCGCCCTGCTCGACGGCAGCGTGGAAGACAATCTGCGCTATCCGTTCGGCTTGCGCGCGTACCGCGACGTGCGCTTCGAGCGCGCCCGCGCGGCGAGGCTCGCCGCTCAGGCCGGCCGAGGCGACGACTTCCTCGACAAAAGCGCCAGCGAGTTGTCCGGCGGCGAGGCGCAGATCACCGCGCTGATTCGCGTGCTGCAACTGGCGCCCGAGGTCCTGTTGCTCGACGAACCCACCGCGTCGCTCGACCCGGAGTCCTCTCGGGCGATCGAAGGCCTTGTGCATGCCTGGTTCGACGCCGATCCGGGCCGCCATGCGTCGATATGGGTGTCCCACGATCCGGCGCAAGCCACCCGGATGAGCGAGCGCCACCTCATCATGCGCGCGGGCGTCCTCGGCGAAACGGCGCGGCATGAGGCGCTCTGCGCGGGCCAGGACCATCCGGAGTTCGGCCAATGACATTGCAAAACCTGAGTCTGTGGGATGTCGCCATCGCAGCGCTGCTGATCGTCGTGAACGGCGTCGTTTCGATCGCGCTCAAGCTCGATCTCGAACGCAAGCTGGCGTGGGCCGCCGTGCGCACCGTCGTGCAGTTGCTGGCAATCGGCTATGTGCTCGGCTGGGTGTTCCGTTACGACCGCTGGTACGTGGTGCTGCCGCTCATGATCATCATGACGCTGATCGCCGGCTTCGCGGGCGCGCAACGCGGCAGCCGCTCGTATCGCGGACAACGCGCGGACAGTGTGCTGTCGATCTGGATCAGTTCGTGGCTGGTGGCCGCGGTCGGCCTGTTCGTCGTGATCCGCATTCACCCGTGGTACGAGCCGCAATATGCGATTCCGATTCTCGGCATGATCCTCGGCAATACGCTGACGGGCGTGTCGCTCGGCATCGAGCGGATGAGCGAGGAATTGACCGCGCGGCGCGACCGCGTCGACATGGCGCTCGCGCTCGGCGCAACCCGCTGGGAAGCCGCGCAGGCGCCGGCGCGGCAAGCGGTGCGCGCGGGCATGATGCCGACGCTCAATCAGATGGCCGTGGTCGGCGTGGTGAGCCTGCCGGGCATGATGACGGGCCAGGTGCTGGCCGGCCAGTCGCCGCTGCAGGCGGTGCGCTATCAGATCGTGATCATGTTCCTGATCGCCGCGTCGTCGGCGCTGGGGACGGTGGGCGCGGTGCTGCTCACGTACCGGCGGCTCTTTTCGGCGGAGCACCGGTTTCTGGCGGCGCGGCTCGTGGAGCGGAGCGCGGCGCGGCGTTGAGCCGCGGCCGGTCCCGCGTCTGGTCCCGCGTCTGGTCCCGCGCGGGGTCACGCGCCTCGTCCCGTCTCGCGCGCCCGACTCAACGCTTCGCGCTGACGGCGACTTCCGTGCCGTCGTTGAGCGTGAGGGTCTTCGTGCTGCCGTTGACCGGCATCGTAAAACGCAGAATCTGACTGACTGCCACGTCGTTCGGACACTTGATCGTTTTGCCGCCGACCGTCACGGTCTTCACGCCGTGCGGCGTCTGCGCCTGGAAGCTCAGTTGCACGGTTGCCGTGCCGTCGGCCGCGACGACCGGCGCAAAGCGGATCTGCGTCTGCCGAATCATCGCGCCGTTGGTATCGAGCGGCAGCGACGCGTAGTTCGGACACGCGTCAGTCGCGGGAACCGCGCCGCCCGGCGGCACGGTTTTCCACGTGAAGTCATCCGACTCGCCGGAGCGGATCGTGCGGGTTTCCTGCGAATTGCCGAACTGCTTCGACGTGACGCGAACCGTGTAGCGGATCGGACCGTCGAGCGCGGCCTGGGAGGTCACCGTGATCGGCGTGGCCGCGTGGGCCGCCGGCACAAGCATGCCGGGCGCAAGCGCGCAAGCGAGGGAAGCGACAACGGAAACGGCGGAGAGTCTGAAGCTCATACTGTCACCTCGTTGTTGTGCCGCTGCGCGCCCGCTTCAGCACGACTGCCCACGCACCGCGTGACTGGATGACGACGATCGATGCCTGGCCAGCCGGGTTGCGAGACACGCAACTGTTTTAGCATGATGCCCCACCAGTCTAACGCCAAGCGAAGCTGTGCGCGCTGCCCGCGACTCGGGTGTTAACCCGCTTGCGGCGACGCGCTTTCTGCGCGTGTAGCCACCCGAACGCACGCGAACCCACGCCGTGGCGCGTTGCTACCGATCGACGCACCAGCGCGCGAGCGCACCGTTTGATGCGCATCAAATGAAAACAGCCGGCGCGCATGGCTGCGACGCCGGCTGTGATGATCAACTGTGTTCGGTCAGGCGCAGCGCGGCGGGCTTAACCTGCAAAACCCGTCAGCACCAGCTTGCCGATCGCCCGCCCTTCTTCGAGCAGTTGATGCGCGCGACGCAGATTCGTCGCGTTGATGGTGCCGAGATCCTGACCGACGGTGGTGCGCAACGTGCCCGCGTCGACGAGACGCGCGACTTCGGTCAGCAGCTTGTGTTGCTCGATCATGTCGGGCGTGCCGAACATCGAACGCGTGAACATGAATTCCCAGTGGAACGCGGCGCTCTTCGCCTTCAACAGTTCGACCGGCACCGGCTGGCTGTTTTCCACGATCGTGCAGATGCCGCCTCGCGGCTTGATGACCTCGGCTGCCGCGGGGAAGTTTTTGTCGGTGTCGTTGAACATCAGCACGTAATCGACCTCGTCGATCCCGAGCTTTTTCAGTTGCGCGGGCATGTCGCCGAAGTGATCGACGATATGATCCGCGCCCAGTTCCGTGGCCCATTTGGCCGATGCGGGCCGCGATGCGGTCGCGATCACCTTCAGCTTCGCGAGTTGCTTCGCCAGTTGAATACCGATCGAACCGACGCCGCCCGCTCCGCCGATGATCAGCACGGTGCGCCCTTCGTCCGCGCCTTGCGGCGACACGCCGAGGCGGTCGAACAAGGCTTCCCAGGCGGTGATCGCGGTGAGCGGCAGCGCGGCCGCGTGCGTGAAGTCGAGCGACGCCGGTTTGCGCCCGACGATCCGCTCGTCGACCAGGTGGAACTCGCTATTGGCGCCGGGCCGCGTGATGCTGCCCGCGTAAAACACCGGATCGCCGACCTTGAACAGCGTCACGTCCGGCCCGACCGCGACCACCGTGCCCGCCGCGTCCCAGCCGAGTATGCGCGGCGCCTGTTCGACCTTGTCCTTCGGCGCGCGCACTTTGGTGTCGACCGGATTGACGGAAATGGCCTCGACCTTGACCAGCAGATCTCGACCGGTGGCTTCGGGTTTCGGGATGTCCACGTCGACCAAGGCTTCGGCTTGGTCGATCGGCAAATAACGATAGAGACCGACGGCTTTCATACATGCTCCTGTGCATTCAGACGAGATTGGAGGATCGCCATCCTGGCGCGGCGGCTGTCGCGCCGCCCGTCAGGGTCTTCGATCCCATTGGCATCATCGTAAGGCGCTTCTCATTCTTTCAAAACCGCGATAATGACTGAAACATCTTTTTGAAATTCAGAACAATGAATCTTCCTGCTCGACCTTCACGCGGCCAGTCCGGAGAGCGGGAGCGGCTCGATCTGCTCGACGTCGCCCTGTTCGTGCGCGCGGCCCTGCTGGCCAATGTGTCGGCGGCCGGACGCGAATTCGGCTTGTCGGCGGCAGTGGCCAGTTCGCGCATCGCGCAGCTGGAAAAGCTGCTCGGCGCGCGTTTGCTGCACCGGACCACCCGCCGCATCAGCCTCACGCAGGACGGCGAGGTCTTCATGACGCGCGCCGAAGCCCTGCTCGACGCGGCCGCCGCCGCACGCGCCTCGGTTGGCCGCGCGCAGGCGGAGCCGCAGGGCCGCTTGCGGGTTTCCATGCCGTCGTCGTTCGGGCGGCAGCACGTCTCGCCGGTGATCAGCGAATTTCTACGCCGTTATCCCGGCGTGAGCGTCGATCTGCGATTGACGGATCAGGTGATCGATCTCGTCGATGCGGGTATCGACGTGGCGATTCGCGTCGGCGTTCTCAAAGATTCGTCGCTGGTGGCGCGGCGCCTTGCGGTGAATCGACGGGTGCTGTGCGCGGCGCCCGCATACCTTGCCGCGCGCGGCACGCCGCATCATCCCTCGGACCTCGCGGCGCACGAATGCGTGATTCTGTCGGACCAGCGCGACTGGGCCTTCGAGACGCCCGCCGGCGCGCTCGAAGTGCGCGTGAGCGGACGTCTCGTCACGGACAACGGCGAAGTGATTCGCGACGCCCTGCTTTCCGGTTTCGGTATCGCGCTCAAATCGACGTGGGACGTCGCGCCGTTGCTGCGCAGCGGCCAACTGGTCAGCGTGCTGGACAGCTATCCGCTCGCCGAGCGCGTGGCTATCTGGGCGGTATATCCGAGCCGTTCGTTCGTGCCGCCGAAGACGCTCGCCTTTATCGAATTCCTGGCCACTCATTTCGGCGATCCGCCATACTGGGACAGAGAGCCGGGTTGAGCGGCATGGAGGCCGGCTCGGGACAGGCGCGGGTTATTTTGGTGGGCAGCCGTGCATGTGCATGCGCCCGTCCATTGTGCTGTCGTGCTGTCGTGCTGTCGTGCTGTCGTGCTGTCGTGCTGTCGTGCTGTCGTGCTGTCGTGCTGTCGTGCGCTCATGGCGCAGTCCCGCTGCGCAGCATTGCCTCTGTCCCACTGCGCCGCCGAGCCGTTGTGCCGTTGTGCCGTTGTGCCGTTGTGCCGTTGTGCCGTTGTGCCGTTGTGCCGTTGTGCCGTTGTGCCGTTGTGCCGTTGTGCCGTCGTGCCGTCGTGCCGTCGTGCCGTCGTGCCGTCGTGCCCTCGTGCCCGCGTGCCCGCGTGCCTCTCGCGGTCTCGTGCCTCTTTGGGTCTCGCGCCCTCGCGCCGTCAATGCTTGCCGCGCCCGCCGCCGGCTGTCTTGCCATCGGAGTTGACGTCCGTCTGCGCGTCGTTCTGCGTCTTTTCCTGATACTCGCCGCCGCCGCGCCGATCGGTATCTTTCAGCCCGCGTTCGAGGTCGCTGTGCGCCTGCTTGCCGACATGGCGCGGGCTGTCCTCGTGCTGCGATTCCGGGTTCTGGTCGGTTTCATGCGGCAGCGGCGCGGCGGCTTCCTGCATCGATCGAGGATGCTTTTCGGCATGCGGGTCGGCCTGCTTGTCGCCGTCCGAGGATTGCGGTGAGGTCTTCATGATGTGCTCCTTGTCCCTTTGAATCATTTCGCTTTGAATCAGGTTGGCTGAATCGCACTTACCGTGCGCCGTCCAGGCGTTTCTTCATGGCGGCGGTAATGCGCTGGCGCGTCTTTGCATAGTCCGCCCACGGGTCGCTCTTGAGGTCGGCGAGGCGTTCGTGCAGATTCTCGATGGTCCATTGATCGCCGCCCGTGGTGGCGGCGACTTCGTCCCACGTCAGCGGCACCGATACGCCCAGGCCCGGCCGCGCACGCGCCGAGAACGCGGCGACCGTACTCGAACCGCGGTTGTTGCGCAGGTAGTCGACGAAAATTTTCTGCTTGCGATTCTGCGCGCCCATCTTCGCGCTGAAGTACTTGGGCAGCGTCGCCGCCATGTGCTGCGCGACGGCTTGCGAAAAATCCTTCACTTCGTCCCAGCCGGCCTGTTTCGCGAGCGGCACGACCACGTGCAGGCCCTTGCCGCCGCTCGTCTTGCAGAACGACGTGAGGCCGAGTTCTTCGAGCAGCGAACGGGTCATTTGCGCGGCCTCGATCATGCGCTCCCAGCCAAGCGACGCGTCGGGGTCGAGGTCGAACACCATGCGGTCCGGCTTTTCGATGTTCGACACAACCGCGTTCCACGTGTGAAATTCGACGGTGCCCATCTGCGCGGCGCCGACCAGCGCCTTGAGCGTGTCGACGGTGATCAGCGGCGGATGACCCGGATCGAGGTCGGGATGCTGGGTCACGTTCGGAATCGACAGCTTCTGGCTGTGCTTCTGGAAGAACAATTCACCGCCGATGTCCTCCGGTGCGCGCACCAGCGACACCGGGCGATCCTGCAGATGCGGCAGCATCCAGTCGGCGACCGCTTCGTAGTACTGCACGAGAGCGATCTTGCGCGTGCCGCTGCTTGAGTCCATGACGCGCTCGGGGTGGGAGATGCGCACGCCCGCGACTTCAGCGGGAATCTGTGTGGCGTTTGATTTTGTCGCTGCGTTTTGCGTGGTGGCAGAGGCTTGGGTGGCCGTGGATTTGGTGGCCATGGATTTGCTGGCCATGGATTTGCTGGCGGCCGTTTTTTTTGTGCCGGTAGCTTCGGCGCTGATGGCTTTTTTTGCGCTAGTGGCTTTTGCGCTAGTGGCTTTTGCGCTAGTCGCTTTGGCACTGGTCGCTTTGGCGCTGGTAGCTTTGGCACCGGTGGCATTGGCGCTAGTAGCCTTGGCACTAGTAGCTTCAGCGCCGGCGGTGGCCTTGCCGCTCGCGCTTTTTGCGCCCGCTGCCTTACTGGCCGCCGTTCCCGCCGTGCTCGCTGCCCCCGCTTCTTCCGCCCCAGCCCCAGCCGCAGCGCTCCCGGAAGTTTTCCGCGCCCCGCGCTTCTTCGGCGGGTCGTCGGACAAAGAATCGGTTTGCTGTTGCACGTCGGCTCCCTGGCGAGGTGTTTCCTTGACGATCTGACGCGCCGGCTTGTCGTTGCGCAGACTCACGAACGACGCCTGACGCACGATGCCGTCGCTCGTCCATTCCGCGAAATTGCATTCGGCGACGAGCACCGGTTCGACCCAATGCACCGGCGTGCGGCTGCGCTCGCGCGGCGCGGCCGCGAACGGCATGTGCCGGCTCTCGTGCGCGTCGAGCTCCTGCTTCACCGAGCGCAACAGCGCCGCGTCGAAACCGGTGCCCACCCGCCCCGCGTACTGCAATTGGCCGTTGCCGTCGTAGACACCGAGCAGCAGCGCACCGAATGCCGCGCGGCTGCCGGACGGTTCCGAATAGCCGCCGATCACGAACTCCTGGCGTCGGCGGCACTTCAGCTTGATCCATGCGGACGAGCGTCCCGACATGTAGCCGCTATCGCGACGCTTGCCGATGATGCCTTCCAGCGCCATGTCGCATGCGCTCCTGAGCAGGTGGTCGGCGCTGAAGTCGAAGTGGTTCGAGAAGCGCAACACGCTGTCGTCGACCTCTTCCAGCAGCGCGCGCAGAATCGCGCGGCGCTGTTCGAGCGGCACGCCGCGCAAGTCGTAGCCGTTCAGAAAAGGTATGTCGAACAGGTAGATCACAATGTCCTGCGGACGGTTCGAATCGAAAGCGTTTTGCAGCGCCTGAAAATTCGGAACGCCGTTCGGGTCCAGCACGACGGCTTCGCCATCGA
Source organism: Paraburkholderia aromaticivorans (assembly GCF_002278075.1). Taxonomy (NCBI): domain Bacteria; kingdom Pseudomonadati; phylum Pseudomonadota; class Betaproteobacteria; order Burkholderiales; family Burkholderiaceae; genus Paraburkholderia; species Paraburkholderia aromaticivorans. Next base: position 3,520,323 of record NZ_CP022989.1, read on the forward strand.
GCCACGCGCTGTCGATCTCGAGTTGTTCGAACGCCTTGACCTTTTTGCTGAACTTCGCGGTCCAGTCATTGCCGGCGCGGGTGAACACCTTGACCGGGTTTCCCCGCGTCGTCCTGTCGATTCGGACCAGCACGCGATAACCGTCGAACTTGATTTCATACGACCAATCGGCGCCGGGAGGCGCGGTGTCGACGAGCGTCGCCAGTTGCGGTTTGAACGTCGCGGGCAAGCGGGCCGGCACCGCACCCTCGATGGCGGGCGAAGCGGCGAGTTCGCGCAGCGACTGCGCGCTGCGAGTCACGACGATATCGGCTCGCGCGGGGTCGGCACGGTTCGGTGAAGCGCGCTTCGCGCCGGGCTTGCCGGCTCGTTTCGACTGGGACGCCGCGTCCGGGTCCGTGCTGGCTTGCGCAGGCGCGACAGCTTTGCGCACCGCCTTTCCGGTCGTGCGGCTGGCTGTGACGGTCCTCGACGTTCTCGCGCCTTTGCCCGCCGGGGCGCTGCCGTCGAGCACACTGCCCGGGCGCTTCTTCAATATGTCGTACTCGCTCTCGGCGCGCGCCTCGTCGTCGCGCTCCTTGATGAGCAGCCATTGCTCCTTGTCGCCGCTGCCGCGCATATGGCTGCGCACTAGCGTCCAGCCGCCGTGCAGCTTGTCGCCGTGCAACAGGAACTTGAGTTTGCCGGCCGCGTAGGCGCGCGCCGCCTCCGCCGCCCCGCCAACCGGTTCCCACGTGCCGCGGTCCCACACGATCACGCTGCCCGCGCCGTAATTGCCCGGTGGAATCTCCCCTTCGAAGGAACCGTATTCGACCGGATGGTCCTCGACATGCACCGCAAGCCGTTTCACCGACGGGTCCAGGCTCGGCCCCTTCGGCACCGCCCATGACAGCAGCGTGCCGTTCAGTTCGAGCCGGAAGTCGTAGTGCAAACGGCGCGCGTCATGCTCCTGAATCACGTAGGAGAGCGCCTCGGCGGATGCCCGTGCGGTCGTCTTCCGGCTGCCCTGTTTGCGGCTCGCGCGCGCGCCCGAGGGCTCCGGCGTTTCGTCGAAGCGGCGTTTGCGGTTGTAGGTGTCGAGTCGGTCGTTCATGGCGATGGCGTCGTCGCAAGTGGCTCATGCGCACGGCGCACCATCATGCGGCCGCGCGACGTTTGCGCGCCGCCGGCGTCGATGCCGGCTTGGCACCCGCACGGCCGCCCGCGCCGCTGCGACTGCCCGCGGTGGTACTCGCGGCGCGCGTTGCGCGCGGCTTCTTGCGGGCCGCAGGCGCAGCCTCGGCTTCGCCTTCGGCGTCGTCATCCGCGCCATCATCGGCTGCGCGCTTGCGCCCGCCCGAGGCCGGCTTGCCCTTGCCGCGTCCCAAGCTGCGTTTGAGCAGATCGGATAGATCGAGAATATCGGCGGATTGACGCGACTCGTGGGGCGCTTCGACTTCGGTGATTTCCTCGGTCTTGCCCGCGCGAATCTTGCGATCGACCAACGCCATGATGTCATCGCGGAAGGTGTCGTGATACTGCGCCGGATCCCACTTGTCGCTCATGTCGTCGATCAGCTTCTTCGCCATGTCGAGTTCGCGCGCCGACACGCCCGCGGTTTTCATGCCCTCGGGCGGCAGCTTGAATTCGTCGAAGTCGCGCACTTCCGCAGCCCAGCGCAGCGTGTTCAACGCGAGCACCGGACCGAGCGGAATCAACGCCGCGAGATGCTGTTTGTTGTGCAGCACGACGCTCGCCACGCCGATTTTGCCCGTGGCCTTCATGGCTTCGCGCAGCAGCGCGTAGACCTTCTCGCCCTTGCGGTCGGGCGTCAGGAAATACGGCGTGTCGAGAAACAGAAACGAAATGTCGAGCGCGTCGACGAACGCGAGGATATCGACCGTTTGCGTCGACTCGGGGTTCGCCGCGCGGATCTCGTCGTCCGAGAGCACGACGTACTTGTCCTTTTCATACTCGAAGCCGCGCACGATGTTATCGCGCGTCACGTCCTTGCCGGTGCGCTTGTTGATCTGCTTGTAGCCGACCGGATCGATCGTGCGCTTGTCCAGCAGATTGAAGCCGACCTTCTCCGACTGCGTGGCCGGATACAACTGCACCGGGACGTGAACGAGCCCGAAGCTGATTGCGCCCTTCCAGATCATGTGTGCCATCGTGCGCTCCCGTGGGCCTGGGACCTGAAGCGAAGCAGCAAGCATGCCACGGGTCCTCGGCCAGAGCCGGCAGGCGCCACCGTCCGGGCGCCTTCGCACAAGTTTGTAAGTCTTGCGTCAGCGCGGCAAAAGCTACGCCGTTCGGGCCTGTGCGGGTGCAAGCTCGACCGGCACCTCGGCGAAGCCCCGAAACCGCACGCGCCCGCCGCGGGTCGGTTCGCCATCCAGCCGGTACGCCGGAAAGCGCTGGACGAAGCGGCCAATCGCGATGCGCGCCTCGAGCCGCGCGAGCGACAACCCGGCGCACTGGTGAATGCCGAAGCCGAACGCCAGATGCCGGTTCGGATCACGGCGGATGTCGAAGCGGTCCGGATCAGCGAACTGCTCCGGATCGCGATTGGCCGCGCCGATGCACAGCGTCACCGGCGTGCCGCGCACGAGCGCGACGCCGCCGATCTCGGTATCAACGGTCGCCATGCGGTTGCCCAGCTGGTTCGAGCTCTCGAACCGCAGACATTCCTCCACCGCCGTTTCGATCAGCGACGGCTCGTGCAGCAGCGCCGCGCGCTGTTCCGGCCATTGCGTCAGTGTGACGAGTCCGTTGCCGATCAGATTGGTCGTCGTCTCATGGCCGGCGTTCAGAATGAAAATGCAGTTTTGCAGCAACTCCGCTTCGGACAATTGCTCGCCGCCTTCTTCGCCCTGGATCAAACGCGTGAGGACGTCGTGCTGCGGATCGCCCGGCTCGCGGCGGCGGCGCGCGACCAGATCGCGCAGATAGTCGACGAATTCGCTCACCGCCCGATTGCCCCGTTCGAGCTGCGCCTCGGTGAGCGAAGGCTCGAGCGCGCCGAGTATCGCGAGCGACCAGTCACGCAACGGTTCGCGCTCCGCGTGCGGCACGTCCAGCAGATTGCCGATGATCTCGACCGGAATCGCCGAGGCAAACTCGCCGATCAGATCGATCCGGCCGCGTTCGGCGGCGGCATCGAGCAAGCCGTCGACGAGGCGCACCAGCCCCGGCTCCATCGCCGCGATGGCGCGCGCCGTCAGCGCACCGGCGATCAGCTTGCGCACGCGCGTATGGCGAGGTGGATCGTTGAAGACGAGACTCGTCGTGTGATGCGCGTAGAGCGGCGAGTCGCCGTATTTCGGCTTGAACTCGACGGTCTTGTCCGAGCTGAAGGTCTTCGGATCACGGTAGACCGCCTGCACGTCGCGAAACCGCGTCAGAAACAGCGAACCGTCCGGCATGCGCTTGACCGGCTCGTGCGCGCGCAAGGCGTGATAGACCGGATAGGGATCGGCATAGAAGGCGGGATTCAGGTGGCGCAGATCGAAGTCGCGCGCAAGAATGGATGCGTCGCTGGCGGTCGCCGGGGTCATGCGTTGTCTCCGTAGTGGTGCGCCCCTTCAAGGGTGCCGCTGCGTCAGTTGCCGCGCTTTGCACGCCATCTGGCGTGGATGCGTCGGCCGGTGCGCGCAGTGGCTGTGGGGCGTCGTTCGCTGCGCCAGTATGAACCGCGCGCCGCAGGTTTGCACGGCGCAGTGCGAAGATGCTGCCGCCCCGGCGGCGTCCGCGGCGTCCGCGGCGGATCTCGAGCGGCGATGCCGAGCGGCGAACCGTTACAATAGCGGGATTTTCCGCGCGCGCCGCGCGTGCGTCCTTTCCTGCGTCACTGCGTCGTCGTCCATGAACCTCGTCATTCAAAGCCCCGCGCCCCTTTCCGCCGATCATCACAAAACGCTCGTCGCGCTCGCGCGCGGTTCGCACGCCAGCGTCATCGACGCCAACGCGATTCGCATTGCCGACGCAAGCGTCGCCCAGCGCGCCGACCTCGAGGTCTATTGCGGCACCCATCAGCTCGACTATGCGTTTGTCGAAGCCGGCCGCGAGCTGCGCGACTTCGCGCTGGTCGCGATGGATATGGATTCGACGCTGATCACGATTGAATGTATCGACGAGATCGCCGACTTCTGCGGACTGAAAGCGGAAGTGTCGGCGATCACCGAGGCCGCGATGCGTGGCGAAATCAAGGACTTCAACGAAAGCCTGACGCGCCGCGTGGCGTTGCTAAAAGGTCTCGACGCGAGCGCGCTCGAACGGGTGTACGAAGAGCGGCTGCAACTCTCGCCGGGCGCCGAGCAGATGCTGGCCGGCGCGAAGGCGGCCGGACTGAAAACACTGCTGGTGTCGGGCGGATTCACGTTCTTCACCGAAAAGCTGAGGGCGCGTCTCGGTCTCGATTTCACGCGCGCGAACACGCTTGAAATCGCGGACGGCAAACTGACCGGCAAGGTGATCGGCGAGATCGTCAACGCCGATGTGAAAGCGCGCACGCTACGCGAAACATGTACGCAATTGGGCATTGAACCGGGCCGCTCGATTGCCATGGGCGATGGCTCGAACGACCTGAAGATGATGGCCGAGGCCGGTCTCTCCGTTGCGTTCCGCGCAAAGCCTGTGGTGCGCGAGGCGGCAAGCGTGGCGTTCAATCATGTCGGACTTGACGGCTTGCTGCGTCTGTTTTAATGCCGAGTTTTGATGCCGGCGTTTTAATGCCGGGTTGATGCGCTGGCCGGCGCTGGCAGCGGCGCTATTTTTTCAGCTTGTCTGTTGTGAAAGCCACCATCATGCTAATCGCATCCAGGCTTGCGATGCTCGCACTCGCTGTGACGCCCCTGCCGGCAATGGCTCATCATGGTGAGCAAACCGTTAGCCGGAATGCACACCATCGTGGAGCCGACATCTCAGGCCGACCATTCGGCCGAATGGTTAGGCTTACTGGCTATCTTGACAACAAAAAAGCCCACCAGAAACACATCCCAGTGGGCTCGCTCATTCTACGAAAAACGTCGGCCGGATTTCTAACCTAGCGCCGCCAGCGACTGCTCCATATCCGCGCGCAAATCCGCCTCGGTTTCGAGGCCGATGTAGAACCGCACCAGCGTGCCGCGATGCGGCCATTGTCCCGCCGTGCGCATCGACGCGACGTCGTACGGCATGACGAGACTGTGCGCGCCGCCCCAGCTCCAGCCGATCGAGAACAGTTCGAGCGACTCGCAGAACGTGTCGATCTGCGCCGGGCTGTAGCGGCCGTCGAACACGACGGAAAAGAGCCCACCGGCACCCGTAAAGTCGCGCTTGAAAAACTCGTGCCCCGGACAGTCCGACAGCGCCGGGTGCAACACAGCGGCGATTTCCGGCCGCGTCTTCAGCCACCTGGCCAAGCCGAGCGCGGCGCGGTCATGCTGCTCGAAACGCAACTGCATGGTCGGCAGGCTGCGCAGAATCAGCGAGCAGTCGTCCGATGAGACCCCGATGCCCATGCGCATACGCGCCGCCTTCAGCTTCAGATGCAGTTCGCGATCGACGGTAATGGTCGCGCCCATCAGCACGTCGCCACCGCCCGACTGATACTTGGTCAACGCCTGCACCGAGATATCGACGCCGTGCTCGAATGGCCGGAAGCCGAGCCCCGCGGACCACGTATTGTCGATCGCCGTGACGACGTTGCGTGCGCGCGCCACGGCGGTGATGGCGGGCACGTCGGCCACTTCCATCGTCACGGAGCCGGGCGCTTCGAGCCAGATGAGACGCGTATTCGGCCGGATCAGATCGGCGATGCCCGCGCCGATCATCGGATCGTAATAGCGCACGGTGATGCCGAAATCGCGCGCCAGCCAGTCGCCGTGATCGCGGTTCGGCGAATAGACGTTGTCGGGAATCAGCACGTCGTCGCCCGCCTTGACGAGGCCGAAATACACATTCGAAATCGACGACAACCCCGACGGCTGCAACAACGCGTGATTGCCGCCCTCGATGGTGGCGAGGCGCTGAGCCAGTGCGAGCGAAGTCGGCGTGGCATGCAGGCCATAGCGCCATTGAGCGTCGTTCTTCCAGTCGAGCGCGCGCATGGTCGCGAGATCGGGGAACACGACCGTCGAAGCCCGCATGACCGGCATAGAGAACGATTCGAAGCCCGGCGTGAGCTGGTCTTCGGCACGCACGATACGGGTTTGCAGATCGCGTTTGTGTTTGGATTGGGTCATGGTGAGTTTCGGTGAAAAGCGCACGAAAACGGCGTGCACGAGATTTCAGGGCGCGCGCGGCACACGCAAGCGTAGCCGAACCGGGCGGATTTCGCTCATGCGCCGGCGCCCGCGCAAGGGCCGTGCGCGCCGCGCGAACCTGCGCGGCTAATGGTTCACTCGCCGGTTTGCAGGTTGCTGACTCCGCCCACGGCGTGCCCGCCAGCGGCGGCTGCCGCAGCCGAAACCGGAGCCGGAGCCGTGGCGGCGCCCGCGGACGACTGGGCCGCAGCCTTGTTGGCCGCGCTCGCCGGCGCACCGGGCGGCGGCACCGCTTGCCCTGCCGCCAGTGGCTTCAGATCGAATGGTTGCGGATCGGAGTCGTCGACGTTCATGCGATCGCCCGCCACCGAACCGTCCGCCGCGAACTTGCCGACCCAGTTGCCGGTGATGTGGGTGCCGTCATTCGATTCTTCGACTTCGAGCGTGTCGCCGTCGCGGTCGCCTGCGATCAGGATCACTGCGCCGTTGTCCGTGTATTGATACTCGCCGTGCACGCCGGCCGGATCGTCGGATTTCGGGCCGAGCTTGAGCACGATCTGACGCGAGCCCAGCATGCCGGCGTAGCGCGGGAACTTCGCGAATTCGGGACTGGGCTTGAGCGGCAACTGGATCGGCGGAGGGGCCGCCAACTCCTTCACCGCGTCGCTTTCCGCCCATGCCTGCGCGGGCACCACCACCGCCGCGCCCGCACACAGCACTGCGGCAACGGTGGCGACCGCCCAACCGCGCCGACGCACCGCACCCCTCATCGCTTTCAGTTCCCGCATCCGTTCCTTCCTCATGGCTCGATACTGCCTGCTACGTACAGCGCTTCAGATCCGCTCGAAGATCGCCGCAATACCCTGGCCGCCGCCGATGCACATCGTCACCAGCGCATAGCGGCCACCGATCCGCTGCAGTTCATACAGCGCCTTGACGGTGATGAGCGCACCGGTCGCGCCGATCGGGTGGCCGAGCGAAATGCCCGAACCATTCGGATTGACCTTGGCGGGATCGAAGCCCAACTCCTTGCTGACCGCGCAGGCCTGCGCGGCGAACGCTTCGTTCGCCTCGATCACGTCGAGGTCGGCGACCGTCAGCCCGGCGCGCTCGAGCGCGCGGCGGGTAGCCGGCACCGGGCCGATGCCCATATACGCGGGATCGACACCCGCATGCGCGTACGACACCAGCCGCGCCAGCGGCTTGATGCCGCGCTGTTCGGCAACGCTGCGCTCCATCAGCACGACGGCCGCGGCGGCGTCGTTGATACCCGACGCGTTGCCGGCCGTCACCGTGCCGTTTTCCTTCACGAACACGGGCTTGAGCTTGGAGAAGTCGTCCGCCGACGCGTTCATGCGCGCATGCTCGTCCGTGTCGAATACCACGTCGCCTTTTTTCGACGGAATCGTGATCGGCAGGATCTGTTCCTTGAAGTACCCACTCGTGATCGCTTTGGCCGCGCGGCGATGCGATTCGAGGGCGAGCGCGTCCTGCGCTTCACGCGAGATGTCGTACTTGCGCGCGACGTTCTCGGCGGTCACGCCCATATGGATCGACTGGAACGGATCGTTCAGCGCGCCGACCATCATGTCGACGAGGCGCGCGTCGCCCATGCGCTGACCGAAACGCGCGGCGGGCATGGAGTAAGGCGCGCGGCTCATATTCTCCGCGCCGCCGCCGATCGCGATGTCGGCGTCGCCGAGCAGCACGCTTTGCGCGGCCGAGACGATGGCCTGCAGGCCCGAGCCGCACAGCCGGTTCACGGTCAAGGCCGGCGCGTGTTGCGCGACGCCGCCGTTGATCGCGGCTACGCGCGCCAGATACATGTCTTTCGGTTCGGTATGCACGACGTTGCCGAACACCACGTGGCCGACTTCGTCGCCCGACACGCCGGCGCGCGTCAGCGCTTCACGCACCACGCGTGCGCCGAGATCGGTCGGCGAAAAATCCTTCAGACTGCCGCCGAAAGCGCCAATTGCCGTACGCACACCGCTCACCACCACCACGTCTCGTTGCATCGCTCGCTCCTTCTCTAGTCTCTCAAGATGATTTTGCCTCGGCGGCCCGCGTCATGGCGCGTGGGTTCAGCCCGCCAGAAGTTGTGCGACTGCCGCGCGCGAAGGAATCGGCGCCACCGCGCCGTAGCCTTGCGTGGACAGCGCGGCGGCGACGTTCGCATAACGCGCCGCCGCAAAGGGATCGTCACCCGCGACGATCCGCGCGATGAACGCGCCGCCGAAGCAGTCGCCCGCTCCGGTCGCATCGACCGCGTTGACGACATGGCCCGGCACGACGCGCCGCTCATTCGGCGTGGCGATATACGAGCCTTCCTTGCCGAGCTTGAGCGCGACCACGCGCGGACCGTGCGACAGCAGGAAATCGACGATCTCGTCACGACCGGTCAGCCCCGTGAGTTCGGTGACGTCGTCCCAGCTCGGCAGGCAAATGTCGGTCTGGCGGATGGCTTCCAGCATCACCGCGCGCGCCCGCGCGAGCGGCCACAGCTTCAAACGAAGATTGGTGTCGAAGCTCACGCGCACGCCATTGGCGCGCGCATGCGCGATCGCTTCGAGCGCCGCATCGCAGGCGCTCAGGCTGATCGCGAGACTGATGCCGGACAGATGAACCACCTTGGCGGCGGCGATCGCCTCGAGCGGCAGATCGTGCGGCGCATAGCGGCTCGCGGCGGAGCCGGCGCGCAGATAATCGAACGCGTGGCCGTCCGGACCGTGGGACACGAAATAGACGCCGGTGGGTGCATGCGGATCGACGCGCACCAGCGACGTCTGCACCTGCTCACGTTCCCACAAATCGATCAGCAAACGCCCGAAATGATCCGCGCCGACCGCGGACACGAACCCCGTCCGCGCGCCTTGCCGGGCGGCTGCGATACAGAAATTCGACGTGTCGCCGCCGAAGCCTTGCAGATAGTTCGGCTCATTCCTCGCCGACTGGTTGAACTCGATCATCGCCTCGCCGAGCGCGAGGATGTCGGGGCGCTGGACTGCCGGCGTTGCAGGCACGCTCGCCGCCATGGCTTAAACCTCGCCCCACAGGTCGTGCCCATCGGCGCCGGTGATCTTCACCGACACGAAATCGCCGACCTTGTAGCGTTTGGATGCCTTGGCGGCCGGCGCGATATACACGACGCCGTCGATCTCCGGCGCGTCCGCCGCGGTGCGGCCGATGCCACCATCGGCACTGATCTCGTCAACCAGCACCTTCAGCGTCTTGCCCACCTTCTTTGCGATACGTTTGGCCGACACTTCTTCCGCGACTTCCATGAAACGCGCGCGGCGCTCTTCGCGCACTTCGTCGGGCAATGCGCCGTCGAGTTCGTTTGCCGTCGCGCCTTCGACCGGCGAATAGGCAAAGCAGCCGACCCGATCCAGTTCCGCCTCGCGGATGAAATCGAGCAGCGTCTGGAACTGCTCTTCGGTCTCACCGGGGAAGCCGGCGATAAACGTGCTGCGGATGGTCAGATCGGGGCACATCTCGCGCCACTTCTTCACCCGCTCCATCACTTTCTCGGCGTTGGCCGGGCGTTTCATGCGCTTTAACACTTCAGGATGCGCATGCTGGAACGGCACGTCGAGGTAAGGCAGCACGTGGCCCTTGTACGGGCCTTCGGCCATCATCGGGATCACTTCGTCCACGCTCGGATACGGATACACGTAATGCAGACGCACCCATGCGCCATACTGCGCGGCGAGTTCGCCGAGCGCGCCGACCAGATCGGTCATGCGCGTCTTGATCGGCTTGCCGTTCCAGAAGCCGGTGCGGTATTTGACGTCGACGCCATACGCGCTCGTGTCCTGCGAAATCACCAGCAGTTCCTTCACGCCCGACTTGAACAGATTTTCCGCTTCGAGCATCACGTCGGCGACCGGACGCGACACGAGGTCGCCGCGCATGGACGGGATGATGCAGAACGTGCAGCGGTGATTACACCCTTCGGAAATCTTCAGATACGCGTAGTGGCGCGGCGTGAGCTTGACGCCCGCGGCCGGCACCAGGTCGACGAACGGATCGTGCGGCTTGGGCAGATGAGTGTGCACGTGCTGCATGACTTCGCCGAGCGCGTGCGGGCCGGTCACGGCCAATACCTTGGGGTGCACCTCTTCGATCAGCCCCGAGCCGCTCGCACTCTTTTTCGCGCCGAGGCAGCCGGTCACGATCACCTTGCCGTTTTCGTTGAGCGCCTCGCCGATCGCGTCGAGGCTCTCCTGCACCGCTTCGTCGATAAAGCCGCAGGTGTTGACGACCACGAGGTCAGCGCCGTCGTACGTGCCGGAAATCTCGTAACCTTCGGCGCGCAATTGCGTGATGATCTGCTCGGAATCGACCAGGGCTTTCGGGCAGCCAAGCGAGACAAAGCCGACCTTCGGCGTGGCATTCGGGGCAATCGGGGGGGTGGCAGACATGGGGAACCGCTTGAAGACGTTAAACCCTGAATTGTAGCGGTTCGCCACGGCTACCGCTCGTAAGTCTTTGAATTTCCATCTTCAACCGGCTGCGGCGTACACCGGATCGAGTCGCCCGGCCGGCCCGGATCGATGCGTCGCCATTAATTCATCGCCTCCTGACGCGCGTTCGATCGCCGCCAGAATCTCGTGCGAATCCTGCAGGCGGCGGATCGCCGCATGCAGTTCCGCCGCCTGCGGCCAGGTCCGCTGCAGGTAGCTGAGCCACTTCTTGACGCGCCCATGCTCATGACGGGAGGCGACACGGGCCTGCAATTTCCTCAGATAAGCGGCCATGTGACGAAGCACGTGCTGCCATTCCCGGTGGGATGGGGACCGGTCCATCAGGCCGCGGATCCTCAGTGCCAGGAACGGGTCCGAGACCGCGCCCCGTCCGAGCATCACGTCCGCGCAACCGCTGACCGCGCGGCAGCGCTCCCAGTCGGCCGCCGTCCAGACCTCTCCGTTCGCAATGACCGGCACGTCCACGGCAGAATCGATGCGCGCGATCCACTCCCAGTGCGCCGGCGGCCGGTAGCCATGATCGCGCGTTCTGGCGTGCACGACGAGCGAGGCGGCGCCGCCCTCCGCGAGCGCGACCGCGCAATCGATCGCCCGCGACGTGTCCGAGACGCCGAGGCGCATTTTCGCGGTGACCGCGATGCCGGCAGGCACCGCGGCGCGAACGGACGATACGATCCGGTTCAGTTGTTCAGGGTCGGCCAGCAGCATGGCGCCGCCGCCGTGCTGATTGACCACCTTGGCGGGGCAACCGAAGTTCAGGTCGATCCCGTGCGGAGACAAGGTGGCCGCATGCGCGGCATTCAGGGCCATCCATTCGGGATCGCTGCCGAGCAACTGGATCACCATCGGCGTGCCGACGGGCGTGCGGCCGCCGTCGAGCACTTCGGGGGCTTCCCGCTCGTAGACCCGGCTGGGGAGCAGAGAGCCCGTCACCCGGATGAATTCGGACACGCATCCGTCGAAGCCGCCCATGCCGGTCAGCACATCGCGCAACACGTAGTCAGCGAGCCCCTCCATGGGGGCGAGAAAGAGCCGGCTCATGCGGAAACGGGCGCCGGGACGTGGCGGCTGTCCAGAGAATAGGCGGGGCTTCCATGAAACATGAGATCGACTGTCGGAATGGGGTGAAGTTGGCGGCCAGAGCGCCCTCTCCGAAGAAAATGCCCCACACACGCAGTAGTCGATTGTACCGCGCCGGCCCCGACCGGCCGCAGCCTGTGGCACTCAGACCGGAGCAAAGGGTTCGCTACCGACTTGCCACCGAGCGTGGCTGAGCATGGCTGGGGCGGCCCCAGCGGCGCCCCAACGCTGGAAATCCCGGGTCCCGTGAGCCCTTCTCGCGCCCTTACTTCTTCTCCGGCTCCGGATTCCCCTGCGGGTTGCCTTGCGGATTGGCCGGCGCATTGCCGGTATTGGCCACGCTGACCGCGCCACCCGGCGTAAACGGGAAGGTGGCGAACATCGACTTCGCCTGGTTCTGCATCTGCTCCTGCATCTGCACGAACATGTTTTTCGACTGCTCGATGTAGCTGGTCATCATGCCCTGCATCATCGGCGCCTGCATGTTCATGAACTGTGACCAGACCTCGGGATTCATGGCCTTGCCTTCGTACAGATTCTTCGACTGATCGGCGAGCTTCGCCTGAATGTCGATGAAGGCCTGGATGTTCTTTTCCAGATACGTGCCCATCATGCCCTGCATCGCATGACCGTAGAAACGGATGATCTGCGACAGCATCGACGACGAGAACATCGGCAAGCCGCCACTCTCCTCTTCGAGAATGATCTGCAACAGGATGGCGCGCGTCAGATCCTCGTTGCTCTTCGCATCGATGACCTTGAAATCCTCCTGATCCAGCACGAGCTGCTTGACGTCGGTCAGCGTGATGTACGTGCTTGTCTCGGTATCGTAGAGCCGACGATTCGGATATTTCTTGATCAGTCGTTCGGCTGTTTTCTTTGTAGTAGTGGTCATGTAACGCCTTTGAGCGCAAGTTGAGCGCGGAGACGGCGTCATACCGGCTGTGCAATCTGGTCAATTGCGCAATCGAGACGCCGCCGAACCATCTGAGCCGAAGCGCGCCGCCTCGTGAGCGGCGCACCTGTGACTCAGCCCATATGCAAACCGCCGTTCAGCGAAAAATCAGCACCCGTGGAGAAACCCGATTCTTCCGACGCCAGCCACGCCACGATCGAGCCGATTTCCTGCGGCTGACCGAGACGGCGCACCGGAATCGTCGCGATGATCTTTTCCAGCACGTCGGGGCGAATCGACTTGACCATGTCGGTGCCGATGTAGCCAGGGGACACGGTGTTGACCGTCACGCCCTTGGTGGCCACTTCCTGCGCCAGCGACATCGTGAAGCCGTGAATGCCGGCCTTCGCCGTCGAGTAGTTGGTCTGGCCGAACTGGCCCTTCTGCCCGTTCACCGACGAAATGTTGATGATACGGCCAAAGCCACGCTCGACCATGCCGTCGATCACCTGCTTGGTGACGTTGAAGAGGCTGGTCAGGTTGGTGTCGATCACCGCCGTCCAGTCTTCGTGCGTCATCTTGCGGAACACGACGTCGCGCGTGATGCCGGCATTGTTCACCAGCACGTCGATCTCGCCGACTTCGGCCTTGACCTTGTCGAACGCGCTCTTGGTCGATTCCCAATCGCCGACGTTGCCTTCGGACGCGATGAAATCGAAGCCCAGCGCCTTCTGCTCTTCGAGCCACTTCACACGGCGCGGCGAGTTCGGGCCGCAGCCTGCGACGACCTTAAAGCCCTCTTTGTGCAGCCGCTGGCAAATGCTCGTGCCGATGCCGCCCATCCCGCCCGTTACGTACGCAATTCGCTGTGTCATAAACTACACTCCGTTATCGTTTTCGAGGCGCCGACCGGCCGCCTCTTCCCTCGTCTGTGCTTCATCTCCGCAGCCGCCGGGCGACCGGCCGACGAGGCCACCGCTGACCGCGCGCGTGAAGCGCGCGGCAACGCTCCGTTTGCCGCGTGACCGACGTCGTGGGCGCCGGTCACGCAACGAGACTCAAGCGCGCTCAAGCGCCAGCGCCACACCCATGCCGCCGCCGATACACAGCGACGCCAAACCCTTCTTCGCATCGCGCTTCTGCATTTCGTGCAGCAGCGTGACGAGAATCCGGCAGCCGGACGCGCCGATCGGATGACCGATCGCAATCGCGCCGCCGTTCACGTTGATCTTCGACGTGTCCCAGCCCATCTGCTGATTCACTGCGCACGCCTGCGCGGCAAACGCTTCGTTGATTTCCATCAGGTCCAGATCGGCCGGCGTCCAGCCCGCGCGTTCGAGACAGCGGCGCGAGGCCGGCACGGGGCCCATGCCCATCACCTTCGGGTCCAGACCCGAGGTGGCGTAAGCCTTGATGCGCGCGAGCGGCTTGAGGCCGAGCGCCTCCGCCTTCTTCGCCGACATCACCAGCACCGCCGCCGCGCCGTCGTTCAGACCCGACGCATTGGCTGCGGTCACCGAACCTTCCTTGGAGAAAGCCGGCTTCAGGCCCGCGAGCGATTCAGCCGTCACGCCATGGCGCACGAACTCGTCGGTGGCGAAACGCAGCGGTTCGCCCTTGCGTTGCGGAATCTCGACCGGCACGATTTCGTCGTCGAAACGGCCCGCTTTCTGCGCGGCTTCCGCCTTGTTCTGCGACAGCGCCGCGAATGCGTCCTGCTGCTCGCGCGTGATGCCGTATTCCTTGGCGACGTTTTCCGCCGTCACGCCCATGTGGTACTGGTTGTAGACGTCCCACAGACCGTCGACGATCATCGAATCGATCAGCTTGGCGTCGCCCATGCGGAAACCGTCGCGCGAGCCCGGCAGCACGTGCGGCGCGGCGCTCATGTTTTCCTGGCCGCCGGCCACCACGATATCCGCGTCGCCGGCGATGATCGCGTTGGCCGCCAGCATCACGGCCTTCAGGCCCGAGCCGCACACCACGTTGATCGTCATGGCGGGAACGGCGTTCGGCAAGCCCGCCTTGATCAGCGACTGACGCGCCGGATTCTGGCCCGACCCTGCGGTCAGCACCTGACCCAGGATCACTTCGCTGACCTGCTCGGGCTTCAGCCCGGCACGCTCGAGTACCGCGCGAATCACCGTCGCGCCTAGTTCGGGCGCGGCGATCTTCGCCAGCGACCCACCGAATTTGCCAACTGCCGTACGGGCGGCCGATACGATCACAACATCAGTCATTTCCATATCCTCCGGGCAAGTCGGCCAGATGCGCCGCAGCCCGTCAAGTTAAAAATCTCGTTGCTTCTGCTTATGCGCCAGGTTTACGCTTCAACTCAGCGCTTCAACTCAGCGCGTCAACTCAGCGCGCCAGCTCAGCCGGACGCTCGTTCACAGCGCAAAGGACCGCGCCGTGAAGCAAGCTCAAACCTACTCCCGTTGCCGTACATAACGTCCGGGCGCCGGCTCGATCACCGGGAATTCCGCCGAGCCTGCAGAGGCCCGCGGCTTCACCTTCTTGCCGCCGTACTGATCGAGCCACGTGGTCCATTCGGGCCACCAGCTGCCAGGCACTTCGGTCGCCTGATCGAGCCATTCCTCGGCATTCTCCGGCAGCGTTTTGACGTCGCCTTCCAGCATCCAGAAATTGCGTTTCTTCTTCGCGGGCGGATTGATCACGCCCGCGATATGGCCCGACGCGCCGAGCACGAACTTCAACGGCCCGCTGAGCAGCGGCACCGACGCGTACGCGGTTTGCCACGGCACGATATGGTCTTCGCGAGAACCGTAGATGAAGGTGGGCACGTCGATCTTCGACAGATCGATCGGCTCGCCGCAGGTGGTCAACGCACCCGGCTCGCGCAGACGGTTTTCAAGGTACGTGTTGCGCAGATACCAGACATACATCGGGCCCGGCAGGTTCGTCGAATCACTGTTCCAGTAGAGCAGGTCGAACGGCACCGGCGTGCGCCCTTTGAGGTAATTGTCGACGACGTAGTTCCACACCAGATCGTTCGGTCGCAGGAACGAGAAGGTGTTGGCGAACTCGATACCGCGCATCAGACCGGGCGCCGCACCACCCTTGCCGCCAATGGTCTGCTCGCGCATCTGCACATGTGCCTCGTCGACGAACACGTCGAGCACGCCCGTGTCCGAAAAATCGAGCATGGCGGTGAGCAGCGTCATGGACGCGGCCGGATGTTCGCCGCGCGCCGCGGCCACCGCCAGCGCCGTGGCGAGCATCGTGCCGCCCACGCAGAAGCCGAGCGTATTGATCTGCTCCCGGCCGCTGATCTTACTCACCGTCTCAATCGCGGTGAGCACGCCTTCGCCGATGTAGTCGTCCCACGTTTTATGCGCAATGGATTGATCCGCGTTGCGCCACGAAATCAGGAACACCTGGTGCCCCGAATCGAGTCCGTGAGCGACCAGCGAATTCTCCGGTTGCAGATCGAGAATGTAGAACTTGTTGATGCAAGGCGGCACGATCAGCAGCGGCCGCTCGCGCACGGTCGCCGTGCGCGGCTTGTACTGGATCACCTGCATCAGGTCGTTTTCGAACACCACTGAGCCCTCGGTGTTCGCGAGGTTCTCACCTACCACGAAGCCCGATTCGTCGGTCTGCGAAATTTTGCCGCGCTGCAAGTCGCCGAGCAGGTTCATCACGCCCTGGCGCAAGCTCTCGCCCTTGCTGTCCAGCAAGGTCTTTTGCGCTTCCGGATTCAATGCGAAGAAGTTGCTCGGCGAAGCCGCAGCGGTCCACTGCTGGACAGCGAAACGGATGCGCTCGCGCACCTTGGGTTCCGCGTCGAGCGCGTCGACCATTTCCTGCAGATAGCGCGCGTTCAGCAGATACCAGGCGGCCGTGAATGCATAAGCCGGCGCCGAACTCCATGCGTCGGAACTGAAACGGCGATCCTTGAGTTCGGGCGCTTTGGTTGCGGACGTGGTGGCCTGCTGGATCAACTCCATCGCCTCGCGCGAATAGTCAGCCTGCAGCTTCTGCAGTCGCTCGGAGGGAATGGCCGCGCTCGGTATGTTCAGGCCGGCGAAAGACGGCATGGCCGGCATCGCTCCGGCCGCGAGTTTGCTGAAGTCCGGCATGCCGGGAAACGACGGCATTTGCGGCAGCCCTGATTGCGGCATCGGGAAAGGCATGGGAAGCGGCATTTGAGGCATGGGGAACGGCATGCCGTTGCTGCCGGGAGGCGTGCCGAGCGAACGCCAGGCGCCCATCCAGGCGTCGAACAGTTGCTGCATCCCTGGGGCCGGTGCTGCACCGCTCGTACCGGCCTGCTGCGTGTGCTCCGTCGAGGAGTCCGTCTTGGGGGAAGCTGAGGTATGTGATGCTGCCATGCCTGCTTTTGACCGGTAAGTCCTTGCGGACGGGTTGAGAGGCAGGTTCGTGCGCACGTGAGCAACTGCTCGCGACCTCGTCACGCCCTGTCCTTGTACGAGGAGCCGTGAGGAACATTCTTGCTCCCCATCGCAAGGCATGTCAATGCTTGTTCCCGATTTTGCCGCAGTGCGATAGTTTTTTAATTATCGTTTTCCCTGTGTAGCAGATAGCGCTTTTGAGACGTGCATCATTCAACGCGGCCGCGAACGAAAAAAGCTCCCATATTGCTTAGGTTTATGCGCACTTATCCGTTCGTCGGCAGACAGTTTATGCGGCAGATCTACGCCGTCACCGCGAATTCCGGCAGCGCAGCAAAACGCCCGCCGCATCTCCCGATAAACCCTCATAGGCGGGCCGACCGGAAAGCGCGGCAATGCTCAGACGTAGCCTGCCCGCGTGATGACGTCGGCAACGCCGAACGTCGTCACGCGGGGCGTGCGTGCTTGTGCATGCCCTGCTCGATTCGCAGGATGATTACCGCCGCGTGGCGCGCGGCGCCACGCGGGTCAGTCCGCGATCGACTGCGCCCGATCGTCCAGCCAGATGAGCGCGGCCATGCGGCCGGTCTCGCGATCGCGGCGATAGGAGTAGAAACGATCGCGCTGCGTGACCGTGCAAAGATCGCCGCCGGTGATCCGTGTCACGCCGAGGCGCTGCAGACGCAAACGCGCGAGCGCCGGGAGATCCGCGAGATATTTGCCCGGGTTGTGCGGATGCTCGACAAATGCGTTTGCCGTGGCATCGCGTTGCGCGCTGCCGACGCCGTTCATGAAGGCGTCACGCACATCCGGGCCGACTTCGAAGGCGCCGGGACCGATCGACGGACCGAGATACGCATGCAACGCGCTCGCCTTCACCTGCGCGAGCTCGGCGACACGCTGCGCCGTCTGTTCGACGATGCCCGCGGCCAGCCCGCGCCATCCCGCATGCGCCGCGCCGACCGCGCGGCCCGCTTCGTCGCACAGCAGCACCGGCATGCAATCGGCCACCATCACGACGCACACGGTGCCGGGACGATCGGTAACGCTCGCATCGGCGCGCGTCGGGACGCCGCCCGCGCGCGCCTGCGCGAGCACCTCTTCCGCACGCACGATGCCGGCGCCGTGAATCTGTTCGAGCCATGCGGCCTCGCTCACGCCGGCCAGCTTCAACAGACGCTCACGGTTGGTGGCGACCGCGGCCGGATCGTCGCCGGATTTCATGCCCAGATTCAGGCCGCCGGGC
The DNA here is from genome assembly GCF_002278075.1 of Paraburkholderia aromaticivorans. NCBI lineage: Bacteria > Pseudomonadati > Pseudomonadota > Betaproteobacteria > Burkholderiales > Burkholderiaceae > Paraburkholderia > Paraburkholderia aromaticivorans. Next base: position 3,538,631 of record NZ_CP022989.1, read on the forward strand.
AAGTCCTCGCCATCGTGCCAGCGGCCGAACGGTGCGTCGCTCACGCCGCCGTTACGCGTGGTGACGAGCGCGCGCACGCGCGGCGACACGTTCCATGCGGGTTGCACGACATCGGCAAAACTCAGCTCGGGCACACTCATGCGTGATCGTCCTCGTCATGTTGATCGGCGTCGTCGTGGTCGAGCGCGCTGTCGTCGGCGTGCGCGTCGAGCATGGCGTCGTAGTCGTCTTCCTCATAGTACGTCTCGTCGAACTCGCCCGCATCGTCGCGGCCGAGGCCGAGCGCCGCCGACAGCGCCTGCATGTCTTCCGGCACGTCGGCACGCCATTGCATCGTGCGGCCGGTTTGCGGATGAATCAGGCCGAGACGCCATGCATGCAGCGCCTGGCGCGCGAAGCCGCCGGGCAGCGGCGTGACCGAGCGCTTGCCGCGCGCGCGCCCATACACGGGATCGCCGAGCAGCGGATGGCCGATATGTGCGCAATGCACGCGAATCTGATGCGTGCGGCCGGTTTCGAGATCGCAATGAATCGCGGTCACCGGCTGCCGCTCCCAGATCGCCGAATCGACCCGCCGGAAATGCGTGCGCGCGGGCTTGCCCGACGCACTCGTCACCACCGCCATGCGCGTGCGTTCGCGCGGATCGCGGCCGATCGGTGCGTCGATGGTGCCCTCCTCGGGCATGTTGCCCCACACCAGGGCAAGATAACGGCGCTTCACCGTGCGCGCCTGCAACTGGCGCACGAGGTCGGTCTGCGCCTCGAGCGTGCGCGCCACCACCATCAGGCCGGAGGTTTCCTTGTCGAGCCGGTGCACGATGCCCGCGCGCGGCAGGCCCGCCGCGGCGTCGCCATAGCGGTACAGCAGACCGTTGAGCAGCGTGCCACTCCAGTTGCCAGCCGCCGGATGCACGACCATGCCGGCCGGCTTGTTGATCACCACCAGCGTGTCGTCTTCATAAACGATCTCGAGCGGCACCGGCTCCGGCGTGAACGCGAGCTGCTCGGGCAACAGATCGGGCACGAGTTCGATGGTCGCGCCAAGCGGCACCGGCTGGCGGATTTTCGCGGGCTTGCCGTCGATCCGCACGCGCTCCGCCTCGATCCAGCTCTGCAGACGGTTGCGCGAGAACTCGGGAAACACCCGCGCGAGCACCTTGTCGAGGCGCTCGCCGGCCAGTTCGTCGGGCACGGCGACGCTGCGCGGCGTCTCGTCCGCCACGCGGTTCGCGACCGTCGGCACGAGGCCGGACAAGGCTGCGGCGCGGAGCGAATCGCCGCCGAGATCGTCATCGAGCGAATCGACGCCCAACGCGTCGGAGGGGTCAGCGCTTACGCTATAATCTTTGTTGCTATTCCCGGCGCCGGTTGCGGCGCCTGGAGTATTTGAGCGGGTCATTGAGTCTGGGTCACCTGGACGTAAAGCTAGACTGGAAAATGCGAGCCTTGAACACCATCACTAAAGCGGCGATCAATTTGGCGGCCATCAAGAAGGCGGCCCGGAAAGTGGCCGGATACATTGCGTGCGCCGCAGCCGTCGCGGTTGTCGCGGCTTGCCACGGCCTGCCGGAAAAGACCGACGAGACGGCAACGTGGAACAACAACAAATTATATACGGAGGCGAACGACGCCTTGACCGGTGGTGATTTCGGCAAGTGCGCGAAGTACTTCGAAATGCTCGAGGGGCGCGATCCGTTCGGCCACTTCGCCCAGCAGGCACAGATCAACGTTGCCTACTGCAACTGGAAAGACAACGAAAACGCCGCGGCCGACCAGGCGATCGACCGCTTCATCCAGCTGCACCCGGATCATCCGGACATCGCTTACGCGTACTACCTGAAGGGCATGATCCACTTCAACGACGACCTCGGTCTGTTCGGCCGCTTCTCCGGCCAGGACATGAGCGAGCGCGATCCGAAGTCGCTGCGCGAATCGTACGACGCCTTCAAGATCGTCGTGGACAAGTATCCGAACAGCAAGTATGCGCCGGACGCAGCACAACGCATGCGCTATATCGTGAACGCGCTGGCGTCGCATGAAGTCCACGCGGCGGATTACTACTACCGCCGCGGCGCTTATGTCGCCGCGATCAACCGCGCGCAACTGGCGCTCACGCAATACAAGAACGCACCGGCTATCGAAGACGCGCTGCACATCATGATGCTGTCGTATCAGAAGCTGAATCAGCCGCAACTGGCCGACGACACGAAGCGCGTGCTGGCCGGCACCTTCCCGGACAGCCCGTACATCACGGGCCATGCAAGGCCGGGTACGGAAAAGTCGTGGTGGCAGTTCTAAGCCGCGCCGCGTACTGAAAAGCAGCAGGAGTAAAAAAACGCCACGACTTCGGTCGTGGCGTTTTTGTTTGTGCGCTGCCTTTTGCCTCTGCCTTACGCTGCCTTAGGCCGTCGCGCTGCCGCGCAGCGCCGACGCAACCAGGCGCGCTCGTCAGTCCCGCTCGAACAACGCGATCGACTCCACATGCGACGTGTGCGGGAACATGTTCACCACGCCCGCGCCCACCAGCCGGTAACCGGCCTCATGCACAAGCAGACCGGCATCGCGCGCGAGCGTCGCCGGCGCGCATGACACGTAGACGATGCGCCTGGGCAGCGGTCCGTCGCCGCTCTGCGCGATCTCCGCGAGCCCCTTGGCGACGGCCAGCGCGCCTTCGCGCGGCGGGTCGATGAGGAACTTGTCGAAGTGGCCGAGCGCGCGCAGATCGTCGGCGGTGACTTCGAACAGGTTGCGGCACGCAAACGACGTATGCCCCGCCACGCCATTCAGTTCGGCATTGGCGAGCGCGCGTGAAGTCAGCACCTCGCTGCCTTCGATGCCCACCACTTCCCGCGAGATCCGCGCGAGCGGCAAAGTGAAGTTGCCGATCCCGCAAAAGAGATCGAGCACGCGATCCGTGCGCGCCGGCGCCAGCAAACGCAGCGCACGGCTCACCAGCACGCGGTTGATGGCGTGATTCACCTGGGTAAAGTCGGTCGGCTTGAACGGCATGCGAATGCCGTACTCCGGCAGCGTGTAGTCGAGCTGCACGTCGAGAGGATAGAACGGCGTGACCGTGTCCGGGCCGCCGGGCTGCAGCCAGAACTGCACCTTGTGCTCGTCGGCGAAATCGCGCAGCACCTGCTCGTCCGCGGCCGTGATGGGCTCTAGATTGCGCAGCACCAGCGCCGTGACCGACGAGCCGACCGCCAGTTCGATCTGCGGCATGCGGTCGTAGATGGACAGCTTGCGGACCATGAAGCGCAGCGGCATCAGCATGGCTGACACATGCGGCGGCAGCACTTCGCAGGTCTTCATATCGGCGATGTAGCTGCTTTTCTTCTCATGGAAGCCGATCCGCATACCGCCTTTTTCCGGCAGGAAACGCACGGCCAGACGCGCACGGTAGCGATAACCCCAGGACGGACCGTGAATCGGCCGGAACACGGTTTCAGGGCGCAGCTTCGCGAGATGCTGGAGGTTGTCTTCGAGCACGCGCTGCTTGACCGCCACCTGAGCGCGGATGTCCAGATGCTGCATCGAACAGCCGCCGCAGATATTGAAGTAGGTGCATTTCGGCTTGGTGCGGATCACGCTCTCGCGAAACACCTGGACCACTTCGGCCTGCTCGAATTTCGGCTTGCTGCGATGCGTGGAATAGCTCACGCGCTCGCCGGGCAGCGCGCCTTCGACGAAAATCACCTTGCCGGGCGTGCCGTCTTCGCTCTCGGTGCGGCCGACGCCGCGCGCTTCCATATCGAGCGAAACGATTTCGATGACCGGCTCATTGCCGGTGACGACGTGAGCCGGCGCGGGCGGCGGCGTCTTGTAGCGCTTCGGCGCGCGACGATGGGGGGCAGTTCGGGACACCTGCAACTTCCTGACAAACTTGGGGGAAAGGCGAGATTGTAGACGAAGCGCTGCGCCCGGCCATCATTCGGCACGGCGCGAACGGCCGCCGGCCGTGCCGACGCCGACCGACGCCGGCGACAAGCGCCCCGCACCTTCTTGAACGAAGCGCCGCGGGCGGCCTCGCCACCCTCGCCGCCCCGCAGGACCATCTCAAGATCCGACCGCGCGCGGCTTACTGATCGAATGCCGCAAGATACTCGGCCCATTGGGGCGCCGTTTCCAGCGCCAGCGCGTTCTTGACCAGGTTGATCTCGTCAGCATACTCCGCGGGCGAAAACGCGCCGCGAATCAGCTGGAAGCGGCAATAGAGCAAGTAAGTATTGACGACGTCGGTTTCGCAGTAATTGCGGATTTCCTCGATGCGCCCTTGCTGATACGCATGCCACACCTGGCTGCCGTCCATGCCCATCTTGCCGGGGAAGCCGCACATCCTGGCGAGCGCGTCGAGCGGCGCGTTGGCGCGCGCCTGGTACATGGCGAGCACGTCCATCAGATCGGTGTGACGCGCGTGATAGCGGCTGATGTAGTTGTTCCACTTGAACTCGCGGTCGTCCTCGCCAAGATCCCAGAACTTGTAGGCGGGAATGCCATTGACGAGCGCCCGGTAGTTCAGCACCGGCAGGTCGAATCCGCCGCCGTTCCACGACACGAGTTGCGGGGTGTACTTCTCGATCACGCGATAAAACGACTGCACCAGCGCCGCCTCGCCGTCTTCCAGCGTGCCGAGCGAGCGCACGCGAAAGCCGTTGTTGTCGCGGAACACGCAGGAAATCGCCGCGATCCGTTGCAGATGATGCGGCAGGAAATCGCTGCCGGTCTTTTCGCGGCGCGCGGCGAACGCATGCTCGGCGACTTCGGCGTCGCTCAGGCCGGCAGGCAGATCTTCGAGGCGGCGAATGCCGGCGACATCGGGAATCGTCTCGATGTCGAAAACAAGAATCGGTGTCATCAGGTTAGAGAACGGCGTCCTTGCGAACACCGTTGGAGGCGAAGAAGCGCTTTAACCGCACGAGCGCTTCCTGTTGGATCTGGCGCACACGCTCGCGCGTGAGGCCCATTTCGTCGGCCAGTTCTTCGAGCGTGGCGGGTTCGATGTGATTCAGGCCGAAGCGGCGCTCGATCACATGGCGGTGCTTGTCCGACAGCCGCGCAAGCCACGCGCGCGTGAGCGTTTCCAGCTCGCGGTGCTGCACTTCGGCATCCGGTGACTGGCTCTGGTCGTCCGACAGCAGATCGAGCAGGCTGCTGGCCGGATCGAGATCGAGCGGCGCGTCCAGCGAGGCGGTGTGCTCGTTGAGCGCGAGGATGTCGGTGACTTCGTCGGTGGTCTTGCCGGTCAGATAGGCAATGTCGTCGATGCTGGCGTCGCGGCGTTCGGCCGCTTCGCCGGAGTTCATCGAATTCTTTTCCAGGTGGCGCTTGGCGCGTAGCACCTGATTGAGCTCACGGATCACGTGCACCGGCAAACGGACGGTGCGCGCCTGGTTCATGATGGCGCGCTCGATACTCTGGCGGATCCACCAGGTGGCGTAGGTGGAAAACCTGAAGCCACGCGTGGGATCGAATTTCTCGATCGCGTGCATCAGGCCGAGATTGCCTTCTTCGATCAGATCGAGCAGCGGCACGCCGCGGTTCAGGTAGCCCTTCGCGATGCTGACGACGAGCCGCAGATTGCGCTCGATCATGACCTGCCGCGCTTCGAACTCGCCCGCCTTGGCAAGACGCGAATATTTCTGCTCTTCCTCGACGGTCAGAAGCGGCTTGACGCTGATACGGTTCAGATAGTGCTGAATCGTGTCCGCCGTCAGCTCGGCTTGCAACAGCGCGCGGAAATCGTCCGCGTCCGGCGCGACTTCGCTCGCGCCTTCGCGGGCGTCGCCGCCCTCGTCCGCGCCGCCCTGGCGTTCGTCGAGATCGCGCTCTTCCGCGATCTCCTCTTCGACTTCCGAAGCGCCGCTTTCATCCACCGAAGCGGACATAGCGTGGCTGATCGTCTCAGAGTCGGCTTGCGGCGGCGGGCGCTTCGATTTCGGCATGGTCGTATCGCTTATTGCGGCGGCAAATACTTCAGTGGGTCGACAGGTTTACCCTGCCGGCGAACTTCGAAATGCAACATCACGCGGTCGGAATCGCTGTTACCCATCTCAGCGATCTTCTGCCCCTTCGTCACCGCGTCCCCCTCTTTTACCATCAAAGCGCGGTTGTGTGCATACGCGGTGAGATAAGTTGCATCATGCTTGATGATAATGAGATTGCCGTAACCACGCAGCCCATTTCCGGCATAAACCACGCGGCCGTCCGCCGACGCCTTCACCGCGTCACCCGCGGCGCCGCCGATATTCACGCCCTTGTTGGTCGAGTCGTTGAAGGTGCCGAGCAGCGGCCCGCGCACCGGCCATGTGAAGGCCACGTTGCCGGCCGCGCCGGCGGTCGAGTCGCTTGCCGCGCCCGGGTTGGCGGACGGTGCCGACGCCGCGTTGTTCGCGGCCGAACCGTACAGCGGCGGCGCCGCGACACCCGCGGCCGGCGACGTGCTGCCGAGCGGCGCGCTTTGCACCGCAGCGCCGCCGCCGATCGGCGCGGTCGAGACGCCCGGCGTGAGCGCCGCGGTGTTCGCGCCTGGCGGCACGACACGCAGCAACTGGTCGACTTCGATCTGATTCGGGTTGGTCAGATTGTTCCACGCTGAGATGTCGCGGTAGTTCTGGCCGTTCTCCAGCGCGATCCGGTACAGCGTGTCGCCCGGCTTGACACGATAGTAGCCGGGCGGCGGCGGCCCGAGCGGCACGGCCGGCTGGGCAGCTTGCGTGCTGAGCGTGCCGCCGCCGGAGCGGTCGACGACCGGCGCCTGGTCGAGCCGGGATGCACAGGCCGTCATCAACAGGGACAAGGCGAGCACGCACACGCTGCGCTGGGTTACGGTCATAGGGGCATTCAGTCTGGTTCTTTGCATCGCGCGCAACATACTCATCGGTGTCAAATCACTCCGGATTTTAAGGGTACAAAGAAAACGCGATCAAGCCGCGACTCGCGCCACTGCGCGGGTCCGAGGCGCTCGACCAGCGTCAGCACCTGGTTCTGGCCGTCCTGCGAGCCGACCGGCGCGACCAGACGGCCGCCGATCGCGAGTTGTTCAAGCAAGGCTTGTGGCACGTCGAGCCCGGCCGCGGCAATCACGATCGCGTCGAACGGCGCCGCCGACGGCAGGCCGAGGCGGCCGTCGCCGTAATGCAGGCGGATGTTCGGAATGCGCAGCGGACGCAGGTTTGTCTTCGCGCGCTCCGACAGCGGCTTGATGCGTTCGATCGAGTAAACCTCGCGCGCGACCTGGCTCAGCACGGCCGCCTGATAGCCGCAGCCGGTGCCGATTTCCAGCACGTTGTTCAGCGCGCGGCCGGCGGCGGCCAGTTCGATCATCCGGGCAACGACCGAGGGCTTGGAGATCGTCTGGTGATGGCCGATCGGCAATGCCGCATCTTCGTAGGCCTGAGCCGCGAGGCCCGGGTCGACGAACATGTGGCGCGGCACCACCGACATCGCGTTCAACACGCGCTGATCGGTCACGCCGTTCGCACGCAGGCGTTCGACCATCCGTTCGCGAACCCGTTCCGAAGTCAGCGCCAATGCGCCGTTTAACGCCACGTTCGGCGTGGCGCCGCGCTCGCTCGTGCGGGCCGCGGGCTTGGCCGGCGCCGCCGGCTGCGGGGCGGGCCGCGCGATCGCATTCGACACGGCGACCTTGGCCGGGGCTTTCATCGGCGCTTTCATCGGCGTTTTTGTCGGCGCGTTCACCGGCGCTTTGGCCGAAGGCGCGGCCAGCGGCTTGGGGGGAGTCGCCGCCGATGGCCGGGCTTGCGGCTTCACCTGCACCGCCGTTTGCGTCTTCGCCTGCCTGGATTGGGACTTACCCGTGGATCCGGGCGCTGCGTTCTTCGCCGGCTGCTGACGCGCGTTCAGCGCCGCGCTCGCGGCCAGTGCCGCCGCCCGTATTTCGCCCGGGCGCCCTTCGGGCCGGCGCGGTTCGCGCACCAGGTCTTCGAGGCCGAGCGGAAAGCGCTTGGCGCGCTCGTTAGTCATGAAGCGCCGCTACCGGCGCGCACCCAGTCGCGCGCTGCGGGCAGCATTTGCGTGTGGGTCAGGTCGAGTTGCAACGGCGTGATCGACACGTGGCCGTTGGCGACCGCGTGGAAGTCGGTGCCTTCGCTCGCGTCGCGCGCGCTGCCCGCGGGGCCGATCCAGTAGATCGGTTCGCCGCGCGGATTGGTTTGGCGGATCACCGGCTGCGACGGATGCCGCTTGCCGAGACGCGTGATCTGCCAGTCGCCGAGTTGATCGTAGGGCAGATTCGGAATGTTGACGTTCAGAAGCGGGTGCCCGGGCAACGGCTGCTCGAGATAATGTGCGACGATTTCGACGGCGACACGCACGGCGTCTTCGAGATGCACCCAGTCCTTGTCGACCAGCGAGAACGCGATGGCCGGCACACCGAACATGATGCCCTCGGTGGCGGCAGCGACGGTCCCCGAATAGAGCGTGTCTTCGCCCATGTTCTGACCGTTGTTGATGCCCGAGACCACGAGGTCCGGCGTATGGTCGAGCATGCCCGTCAGCGCGATGTGCACCGAGTCGGTGGGCGTGCCGTTCACGTAATAGAAACCATTGGCCGAGCGCAGCACCGAGAGCGGCCGCGAGAGTGTCAAGGAATTCGACGCGCCGCTGCAATTCTGTTCGGGTGCCATCACGGTGACGTCCGCGATCGGCTTGAGCGCTTCGTAAAGCGCAGCAAGGCCGGGCGCCAGATAACCGTCGTCATTGCTGAGTAGGATTCGCATCCGGCGATTGTAACCGAGGAAAGAAGACGAGCGAACGACACGGCAGGCCATGCGCGCGCCGGATGCGACGCGCACCCGCGCAGATCGCGGCCACCTCGCGCGAGGCACCGGCCAGCCGCGCAACGATCACCCGACGATCACCCGCCGACCACCGGCACGGCGATAAAAACGCACGGTCGTGCTGATTGTTTTACACTCAGAATACTTGCGAACCCCTGATCGACATGGAGACACGATGCGCGCGATTCGCTGCAATCAATATGGGCCGCCCGAGAGCCTGGTCGTCGAAAACCTGCCGGACCTCGTGCCGCCGCCAGGTCACGTCGTGATCGACGTCAAAGCCGCGGCCGTCAACTTTCCCGACGTGCTGATCATCGAGAACAAATACCAGTTCAAACCGCCCCTGCCCTTCACGCCCGGCTCGGAAGTCGCGGGCGTGGTGCGCGCGGTCGGCGCCGACGTCACGCAGTTCCAGCCCGGCGCGAGGGTGGTCGCCTTCACTGGCCACGGCGGCTTCGCGGAGCAGGCGCTGGCGCCGGCCTCGGCCTGCGTGCCGTTGGCGGACGGCGTCGAGTTCGAACTGGCCGCGGCCTTTACCTTGGCGTACGGCACCTCGCATCACGCGGTGGTCGATCGCGGCGCCTTGCAGGCCGGCGAGACGATGCTGGTGCTAGGCGCGGCCGGCGGCGTCGGACTCGCGGCGGTCGAGATCGGCAAGGCGCTCGGCGCGCGCGTGATCGCGGCGGCATCGAGCGACGCGAAACTCGCGACCTGCATCAAGCACGGCGCGGACGCCACCATCAACTACAGCGCCGAGGACCTGCGCGAGCGGATCAAGGCGCTTACCGACGGAAAAGGCCCGGACGTGATCTACGATCCCGTCGGCGGCGTGTATGCGGAGCCGGCGTTTCGCAGCATCGGCTGGCGTGGCCGTTATCTGGTGGTGGGGTTTGCAAACGGCGAGATTCCCAAGCTGCCGCTCAACCTGACGCTGCTCAAAGGCGCAAGTCTGGTCGGCGTATTCTGGGGCGACTTTGCGAAGCGCGAACCGCAACGCAATCACGCGGCGTTCGAGCAGATGACGCGGTGGATCGCCGAAGGCAAGCTCAAGCCGTATGTGTCGGCGCGCTACTCGCTCGAAGACACGGGGCGTGCGCTGCGCGACATGGCTGAGCGCCGCGTGATCGGGAAGGTGGTGGTCACGCCTTAGTCGAGGCGTCTCGTGCGCCTGAGCAAAGTCAGGCAGGCCGATTCGCTCCGCCGGCCGGCAAAGCTCTGGCGGCCAGAAAAAACGGCGCGCGGTTTTTTTAGCCCGCGCGCCGTTCCCGTGAACACCTTGCGCCAAACAACCTCGCGCTCGCGGATCTACAGCTTTTCCGTGTCGCCCGTCTTGGGCTGCCACTTCATCAAGCGCCGCTCGCCCATGCCGACGATGGCATCCAGAACCAGCGCGAACGCGGTCAGCACCAGGATCCCCGCAAACACGGTATTGATATCGAAGGTGCCTTCGGCCTGCAGAATCAGATAGCCGACGCCACGCGCCGAGCCAAGATACTCCCCCACCACCGAACCGACGAACGCCAGCCCCACCGACGTATGCAGGCTGGAAAACACCCAGCTCATCGCGCTCGGCAAGTAGACGAAGCGCAGCAACTGCTTGCGGTTCGCGCCGAGCATGCGCGCGTTGGCGAGCACGACCGGACTGACTTCCTTCACGCCCTGATAGACGTTGAAGAACACGATAAAGAACACCAGCGTGACGCCGAGCGCCACCTTCGACCAGATACCCAGCCCGAACCACACACCGAAGATCGGCGCGAGAATCACGCGCGGCATCGAATTGGCGGCTTTGATGTACGGATCGAACAGCGCGCTCGCGAGCGGCGACAGCGCGAGCCACAGGCCCACGCCGAGCCCGAGCGCGGTGCCGAGCGTAAATGCGAGCACGGTTTCGACCAGCGTGATCCACAGGTGCAGATAGATCTCGCCGCCCGTGAACCATTCCCAGATTCGCTGCAGCACTTTCTGCGGCTCGCCGAAGAAAAACGCCGCCTTGTTCGGGTCGTCGAAATAGAACGCCGGCAGCAGCGTCGGACTGGTCAGCACGTACCAGAGCACGAAGCACAGCACGAGCAGCAGCCATTGCCAGATCACCAGATTCGCCCGGTTCGGGCGCAACGTCTTCCACATGACTCGATTTGCCTTGGACGATTGATGGACGCCAACTCACGACGCCGATACGTAACGCAATGAAGTGACGCGCTTGAACGCCAGCGACTCAAACAGCAGTGAGTTGCTGTTGATAGCCTTTGAGCACCTCATCGCGCAGGACGCTCCAGATCTGCGCATGCAATTCGACAAAGCGCGGATGCGAGCGGATTTCGGCAACATCGCGCGGCCGCGGCAGATCGATCGTGAATTCGCCGATCGGATGGGTGCCGGGCCCGGCGGACAGCACCACCACGCGGTCGGACATCGCGATCGCTTCGTCGAGATCGTGCGTGATGAACAACACGGCTTTGCGTTTGGCGGCCCACAGGTCGAGCAACTCGTTTTCCATCAACTGGCGTGTCTGGATATCGAGCGCGGAAAACGGCTCGTCCATCAGGATGATGTCCGGATCGAGAATCAGCGTCTGCGCCATCGCGACGCGCTTGCGCATGCCGCCCGATAACTGATGCGGATAACGGTCGCCGAAGCCGCCGAGGCCGACGCGCTTGAGCCACTCGTCGGCTTTGACGCGTGCTTCGGCGGGCGGCACCCCATGGAAAGCGAGGCCCGCCAGGACGTTGTCGATGGCCGAACGCCACGGCATCAGCGCGTCGGCCTGGAACATGTAGCCGGCGCGCCGGTTGATGCCGAGGAGCGGCTCGCCGAATACGCTGACGGTTCCCGACGACGGCCCCAGCAGACCCGCGCCGACATTGAGCAGCGTGGATTTACCGCAGCCAGTCGGGCCGACCACCGAGACGAACTCGCCCGGCGCGATGCGCAAGGTGGTGTCTTTCACCGCCGTGTAACGTTGCGCGCGGTTATCGCGTGCAGCGAACGTGCAGGTGATGTTTTCGAGCGCCAGTGCGGCAACTGTCATCGTTCAGCTCGCTTCGAAGATCGGATTCGGTTGGTGATCGCGTCATGGCATGCGGGCGTCGTGGCCGACACGGCGCGCATCGCCTCGCGGCCAGCGCGCCCAGGCCCGGCTCAGGCCTTGACGGTGCTCAGCGCTTTCTTGACGAAGTCGTTGGTCCACGTCTTCGACAGATCGATCGGCTTGCCCTGCACGTTCGGGTCGAATGCCTGCAACGTCTTCAGCGAGGTCGCAGGGCCGTCCGCCGGCATCAGGCCGTCGGGCGACATGGCTTCTTTCACGTGCTGCCACGCGTCCAGGTACACCGCCCGGTCGCCGAGCAGATAGCCTTCCGGCACCGTGTTGATCAATTCGCTGCCGGTCGCCGTCTGCAGCCACTTGAGCGCGCGCACCATCGCGTTGGTCAGCGCCTGCGTGGTATTGGGATTCTTCGTGATGAAGCTTTGTGACGCGTACAGGCAGCCCGCCGGCATGTCGCCGCCGAAGACGCTGCGCGTATCGGCAAGCGTACGCGTGTCCGACACGACGCGAATCTCGCCGGTGCGTTCGAGCTTGGTCATCACCGGGTCGAGATTGGCGATGGCGTCGATCTGCCCGGACTGCAACGCGGCGATGGCGCCGGCGCCCGCGCCCACGCCGATGAACGCGACGTCTTTCGCGCTCAGGCCGGCTTTCGCCAGCACGAAGCTCGCCATGATCGAGGTCGACGAACCCGGCGCGGTGACGCCGATTTTCTTGCCCTTCAGATCGGCAATCGACTTGTAGTTCGGCATGGTCTTCTTCGAGACCGCGAGCACGATCTGCGGCGCGCGTCCCTGCAGCACGAATTCGCGGAACATCTGCTTTTGCGCCTGCAGCAGCAAGGTGTGCTCGAATGCGCCCGACACCACGTCCGCGCTGCCGCCAACCGCCGCCTTCAGCGCCTGCGAGCCGCCGGCGAAGTCGGAAATCTCGACCTCGAGCCCTTCGTCCTTGAAGTAGTTGCGGCGCTCCGCGATGGTGAGCGGCAAGTAGTAGAACAGGTTCTTGCCGCCGACCGCGATCGCCACCCTGGTGGTTTCAGGTTTGCCCTGCGCGAACGCGAGCGGCGTGGCGGCGAGCGTGGCGCCCGCGAGTGCGGCGGTGCCGGCGAGAAAGCTTCTGCGTTGCATGGTCTCGAGTCTCCAAACTTTTGTTGTCCGCCTTTTTAGCGGCTTTTCTGTTTTGCCGCGGCGTGCACGCTCACACTATTTGTTGCGCGTGCAACCTTGCAATGTGGTCTGCATCATAACCTAGTGATTGAAGGACTTCATCGGTATGTTCACCCAGTTCCGGGCCCAGCCAGCGCGTCTCGCCCGGCGTGGCCGAGAGCTTCGGCGTGACCGACGGCAGCGTGATCTCCCGGCCGTCCTGCCACTTGAAACGCTGGATCATCTGGCGCGCCATGAACTGCGGATCGGTGAACATGTCCGCCACGCTGTAGATGCGGCCCACCGGCACGTCGGCCGCATTCAGCACGGCCAGCGCTTCGTCGATGGTGCGCGTGGCGAGCCACGCGGCGATCGCGCCGTCGATTTCCTGGGTGCGCGGCACGCGGCCGTCGTTGTGCGCGAGCGCCGGGTCGTTAGCGAGATCCTCGCGCTCGATCGCCACCATCAGGCGCTTGAAGATCGGATCGCTATTGCCGCCGATCACGATGCTGCCGTCGCGGCACGGATACGTATTGGACGGCACGATGCCCGGCAGCGACGCGCCGGTGCGCTCGCGCACCATGCCGTACACGCCGTATTCGGGCACCACGCTTTCCATCATGTTGAAGACGGCCTCGTACAGCGCGACGTCGACTACCTGCCCCTTGCCGCCGTTCACCTGCTTGTGATGCAGCGCCATCAGCGCGCCGATCACGCCGTGCAGCGCGGCAATGGAATCGCCGATCGAAATGCCGATGCGCGGCGGCGGCAGATCCGGATAGCCGGTGATATGCCGCAAGCCGCCCATCGATTCGGCGATCGCGCCGAAGCCCGGCCGGTCGCGATACGGCCCGGTCTGACCGTAGCCGGACAGGCGCACCATGACGAGTCCGGGGTTTTCCGCGGACAGCACGTCATAGCCGAGGCCGAGCTTTTCCAGCAAACCCGGCCGGAAATTTTCGACGACGATATCCGCTTCTTTCGCGAGGCGCCGCACGATCTCCTTGCCCTCTTCGGTCTTCAGATTGATCGTGACGGATTTCTTGTTGCGTGCCTGCACGGCCCACCAGAGCGATGTGCCGCCGACTTCCGGATAGAGCTTGCGCCATTTGCGCAGCGGGTCGCCGCCTTTGGGATCCTCGATCTTGATGACGTCGGCGCCAAACTCGCCGAGAAAGCGCGCGGCGAACGGACCGGCGATCAGCGTGCCGAGTTCCAGTACCTTGACGCCGGCGAGCGGGCCGGTTTTATCTTCAGGCGCGGCGCTCGCGCCTGATTCGGGGGTGGCGCTCATGTGTCTCCTTTGTTCTGGTCCTGACGCGCGCCGCGCGGCGGCGGGCGCGGTGCGCTACATCGAGCGGCGGTCGAGCATGGCGCGGGCGATCGTGCCGGCGTCGACATACTCGAGTTCGCCGCCCACCGGCACGCCGCGCGCGAGGCGCGTGACGGCGAGGCCGCGCGCCTTGAGCGTCTGCCCGAGGTAATGCGCGGTCGCCTCGCCTTCGTTGGTGAAATTGGTGGCGAGCACGACTTCCTTGACGACGCCGTCCGACGCTCGCCTGACCAGCCGGTCGAAATGAATTTCCTTCGGGCCGATACCGTCGAGCGGACTCAGGCGCCCCATCAAGACGAAATATAGGCCGCGATAGGTCATGGTCTGCTCGAGCATGATCTGGTCGGCCGGTGTTTCGACGACGCACAGCAACGTGGGATCGCGCTCCTCGTCGAGGCAGACCTCGCAGATCTGCGCTTCGGTGAAGGTGTTGCACTTCTCGCAGTGCTGCAGATGCTCAGTGGCGAAGAGCAGCGAGCGGCCGAGTTTTTCGGCGCCGTCGCGGTCGTGCTGCATCAGGTGGTACGCCATGCGTTGCGCGGACTTCGGTCCCACACCGGGCAGCGCGCGCAGCGCTTCGACGAGCGCCGACAAGGCGGAAGGTTGTTTCATGGGGTTCGGCGTCGAAGTGGGTAGTGCCCGGCTCTACGGGTGGCGATACGGTTGATTCGATCGGTTTCCGTCGTTCCGGCGACGGCCCGGGCAGATGCGCGCGATGCGCAGCGCCAGTGAGCCATGGCCAGGCGGGGTAAACCGGAACGCGCGCAGCGAACGCAACGCTGACAGCCGGCACGGGCCGCGCGCTCCGTGGTGCCGCTGACCGTGGCGTTGACCGTGCCAACGGCAGCGGCGGCGACAGCAGCCGTGCCAGCAGAAGCCGCGGCGCGAACCACGCGTTGCGGCAGCGGGCTTTAGAACGGCAGCTTGAAGCCCGGCGGCAACGGCAGGCCCGAGGTCATGCCGCCCATCTTTTCCTGGGCGGTGGCTTCAGCCTTGCGCACGGCGTCGTTGAACGCAGCGGCGACGAGGTCTTCCAGCATGTCCTTGTCGTCGGCGAGCAGGCTCGGGTCGATCGACACGCGGCGCACGTCGTTCTTGCAGGTCATCGTCACCTTCACGAGACCGGCGCCCGACTGCCCCTCGACTTCGATCAGCGCGAGTTGCTCCTGCATCTTCTTCATGTTTTCCTGCATCTGCTGGGCTTGCTTCATCAGCCCGGCGAGTTGGCCTTTCATCATGGACATGCTCCTTCTTGATAGCGTGAAATTCGGAAATCGGGCGCGTTAGGGCTTCTCGCGCGGCGAATCAGTGGACCGACGGCGCGCCGTTCGAACCGGCGTCCGGCGTGATCGGGCGGATCGAGCCGGGCACGATGCTCGCGCCGAACTCGCGGATCAACGACTGCACGAACGGATCGGCGCCGATCTCGCGCTCCGCCTCCTGCTGGCGCTGCGCGCGCAGGGCGGCATCGTGCGCGGCGGCCGTGCGGCGCGCCGGACCGACTTCGACCAGCACGTCGACCGTCTGACCGAGCCGCTCAGCGAGCGCGGCTTTCAGTTTAGCGACCTGCGAGGCTTCCGCGTACTGCGGCACCGGCACGTTCAGCTTGAGCGTGTTGCCTTCGAGCGCCATCAGTTCGCTGTTGAACGCGAGCTGATACGAAATGCCCTTGAGCGGCAGGTCGACGGCGAGCGCCGGCCAGTCGCCCTTGAAGCCCAGCGGATCGAGCGGCACGGCGGGCGGCAGCGGACGTTGATCGACCACCGGCGCCGGCGTGGACGCCGCACTCACGCGGACATCGTCCGGGCCACTGTCGAACACGGGCATGTAGCCGTCGTCCGGCAGGCCGTAATAGCCTTCGTCGGCGGCCGTGAGCGGCATGTATTCGTCGGGCGGCGGCATGTCGTCCCACGGCGGCGCCGACGAGCCGTTCTGCTCCGCGCCGTTGCGCGGTGCCGGCGACGAAGACGCTGACGCGCGCGCCGCTGGCGTAGCTGGCGCGGTGTCCTGCTGCGGCGCACGGCGCGGTGCGCCCGGTGTCGGCACGGCAACGACGACGCGCGGGGCGGCCGGTTTCGGCGCGGCCGGCGCGGCCGGCTTCGCGGCAGCTGCCGCGGTGGCACGGCCACGGTCCGAGGACACTTTCAGACCGGCGCTGCGCAGGACGTCGAGAGCGGCGCTCGCGCCGCCCGCGCGACGAGGCGCGGGATCGATTGCCGGCGGTGGCTCTTGCGACGCCGCCGCAGCAGCGGCTTGCTCCGTGCGCGCAAGCGCGGCGGCTGCCGGTGCGCTCAGCGAAGACGCGGGCGCTTCATCATTAGAAGCCGCGGTTGCACTGCCTTCGTCCGAAGCGGGATCGTTGAGGCCAGCGGCTGTGGTGGTTTCATTAGATGCGCCGCTGAAATTGGCGGTTTCGGAGCCTTCGTTCGACGCCGGACTGTTCAGTGCAGCGGCTAGGGAGACCTCGTTCGGGTGCGGGGCGGCAGGTGCGTCGTCCCACGGCGCCAACGCGGCTGCGGGAGCAGCCGCCGCCGACGTCGGTGCCGACTTCGATTCGTCGACAACCGGTGCCGACCCGGCGCTGACTGCCGGTTCCACGACCGCCGATTGCTCTATCGCCGCGCCTCGAACAGGGTTCACCGACGCAACCTGAATGCCCTCTACGCCATCAACCGCAGACTGCCCTTCAACCGTGCCGTTGGCTTGCGCCGCACCACGCGGAGCGGATTCGACCGATGCACCAACCGCGGCGCTCTTGTCGGACGGCGCAGCGTCGCGAGCCCGTGTCTCACGAGCCGGCTCGGCAGCGCTCCCATGCGCCTCGCGCGAAAGCCCCGGCACGGCAGCGCTCGAAGCCGCGATTGCCGGCGAACCCGCCGCGCCCTGTTGCGCGGCGACGGCCGGCGCGCCGGTGCGTCTCGTCCCACCCGCCCCGGCCGGGCCCGGCGCTCGGGCACCGACGGCGCCACCGCCACCGCCCGTAGGCGCCGGTTCGAACGCCAGCATGCGCAGCAGCGTCATGGTGAAGCCGGCGTATTCATCCGGCGCGAGACCCAGTTCGCTTCGACCGATCGTGGCGATCTGATAAAACAGTTGCACCTGCTCGGCGCTCAGCGCTTCAGCAAAGCGGCGCAGATCACCCGCCTCGGGCCACTCGTCCAGCACCGACGAAGGCGCGAACTGCGCCCACGCGATCCGATGCAGCAGACTCGCCAGATCCTGCAGCGCCGTGGAAAACGACAGGCTGCGCAACGCCATCTCGTCGGCCACCGACAGCACCGCGGCGCCGTCACCGTCAGCGAGGGCATCGAGCAGGCGGATCAGGTAGCTCTGGTCGAGCGCGCCGAGCATGCCACGCACCGCTTCTTCATTGACCTGATTGGCCGAATAGGCAATCGCCTGATCGGTCAGCGAGAGCGCGTCGCGCATCGAGCCGTCGGCCGCGCGCGCGAGCAGGCGTAGCGCCTGGGCGTCGTACGGCACCTGTTCTTCGCCGAGAATGTGCTCGAGATGCGAAACGATATGACCGGCGGGCATCTGCTTCAGATTGAATTGCAGACAGCGCGACAGCACCGTGACCGGAATCTTTTGCGGATCCGTCGTGGCGAGAATGAATTTGACGTGCGCGGGCGGCTCTTCCAGCGTCTTCAGCATCGCATTGAAGGCGTGGTTGGTCAGCATGTGCACTTCGTCGATCATGTAGACCTTGAAGCGCGCATCCACCGGCGCATACACGGCGCGCTCCAGCAGCGCCGCCATTTCGTCGACACCGCGATTACTCGCCGCATCCATTTCCACATAATCGACAAAGCGCCCTTCGTCGATCTCGCGGCACGCGCGGCACACGCCGCACGGCGTGGAAGTCACGCCGGTTTCGCAATTCAGCGCCTTGGCGAAGATGCGCGACAGCGTGGTCTTGCCGACGCCGCGTGTGCCGGTAAACAGATAGGCATGGTGCAGACGGCCGCCGTCGAGCGCGTGCGTGAGCGCGCGCACCACGTGCTCCTGTCCGACGAGCGAAGCGAAATCCTTCGGCCGCCATTTGCGTGCGAGAACTTGATAGGTCATCCGGAAATTGTATCAGTAACAATGCCGCTCAAAACCGATTCGCGACGGCTCGCGAACGCGCGCCGCCACTTCATTGAAACTGACTAACGGGTCGATAGAAAAAAATAGACGAGGCGCGCGAAGGAACACCAATGGGCGTGACCGCATGCGGCTGTACTCAGGGTAAAACAGGAGATGGGATGCGTTGCGCAAGAACCCGCGCGGAACAAACGCGAAAACAGCGAAAAACAGAAAAAGGAAGGTGACGAGCCTGACCCTCGGCACTGGTGGAAAACGGCTGTGGCTGCTTCGTTCCCGACCTGACCAGGTTGACCGCACCTCCATGCGAGGAGGCCCGTCACGAAACATTCTATCACCGCTTGACCCGTCGTGCGACTGTTAATACGACCAAAGCGCCAACGGCGCGCTGAATCGCGACCTTCGCACAATATAGGCAACCCGGGCCAACGCCCAGGCAATCTCGCGGCGGCCGCCGGCAAAGCCACTTGAGTTTGGCTGCCGAGCCACCAGATAGATGGCGTCGTGGTTGATGAAACACGGTGGCACTTCATCGGCAGCCGTTGGCCCCACTGCCCCTGATGAGTACTATCGCCCCCGGCAACGCATAGCGAATTAAGCTAAACTGCCGTACGGATGACCCGCGAGAGCGAGCCTTCCACATATTCCGTAACAGGTTTTCACCTTTTCCGGCACATGTCGGAAGGCTTCGATTGCGGCAAAGCGAACGAAAGTTTCCTTAGGTTTTGACGTATCGTGGCGAGCAATTCAGGCGGGCCTCGAACCGATAGAGGTATTCATACAATGAGCGAACAAATCAAGCATATTAGCGACGCATCGTTCGAACAGGACGTCGTGAAATCCGATAAACCCGTGCTGCTCGATTTCTGGGCTGAATGGTGCGGTCCGTGCAAGATGATCGCGCCGATCCTCGACGAAGTCGCGAAGGATTACGCCGATCGCCTGCAAATCGCCAAGATCAACGTCGACGAACATCAATCGACGCCGGTCAAGTTCGGCGTGCGCGGCATCCCCACGCTGATCCTGTTCAAGAACGGCGCTGTCGCCGCGCAGAAAGTCGGCGCGTTGTCGAAGTCGCAACTCACCGCGTTCCTCGACGGCAACCTGTAAAAGCGGCTGCATCGGCGCGTCCGGGGTCCACCAGGCCCGCGGGCACGTCGTGTTGAGCGTGTTGTCAGCCGGCAACACGCTCAACAAGAAAGATGCCATACCGTCGCACTGGCGGAAATTGGCGTGTGCTATGCTAGAATCCGCAAAACGTCGAAAAGACGTGTAAGTCCTTGAGCGGTTCCGCTCACTCTCCTCCCAGATTTCATTTCGTCGCACCTTCTCCTGCGGGTTCTCCGTATGCATTTATCCGAGCTTAAGACTCTGCACGTGTCCGAATTGATCGAGATGGCCAATGGCCTCGAGATCGAAAGTGCGAACCGCCTGCGCAAGCAGGAATTGATGTTCGCCATTCTAAAAAAACGAGCCAAAACGGGCGACACGATCTTCGGCGACGGCACGCTCGAAGTGCTGCCGGACGGCTTCGGCTTCCTGCGTTCGCCGGAAACCTCGTACCTCGCCAGCACGGATGACATTTACATCAGCCCGTCGCAAATCCGCCGCTTCAACCTGCATACGGGCGACACGATCGAAGGCGAGGTGCGCACGCCGAAAGACGGCGAACGCTATTTCGCGCTGGTGAAGGTGGACAAGGTCAACGGCCAGCCGCCGGAAGCCTCGAAGCACAAGATCATGTTCGAAAACCTGACGCCGCTGCACCCGAACAAGGTGCTGCTGCTCGAACGTGAAATGCGTGGCGAGGAAAACGTCACGGGCCGCATCATCGACATGATCGCGCCGATCGGCAAAGGCCAGCGCGGCCTGCTGGTCGCCTCGCCGAAGTCGGGCAAGACCGTGATGCTTCAGCACATCGCCCACGCGATCAAGCAGAACCATCCGGATGTCGTGCTGTTCGTGCTGCTGATCGACGAACGCCCGGAAGAAGTGACCGAAATGCAGCGCTCGGTGGCGGGCGAAGTGATCGCCTCCACCTTCGACGAACCGGCTGCGCGTCACGTGCAGGTCGCCGAAATGGTGATCGAAAAAGCCAAGCGCCTCGTCGAAATGAAGAACGACGTGGTGATTCTGCTCGACTCGATCACGCGTCTCGCGCGCGCATACAACACCGTCGTGCCGGCCTCGGGCAAGGTGCTGACGGGTGGTGTCGACGCCAACGCGCTGCAACGTCCGAAGCGCTTCTTCGGCGCCGCGCGCAATATCGAGGAAGGCGGCTCGCTGACCATCATCGGCACGGCGCTGATCGAAACCGGCAGCCGCATGGACGACGTGATCTACGAAGAATTCAAGGGCACCGGCAACATGGAAGTGCACCTCGAGCGCCGCCTCGCTGAAAAGCGCGTCTATCCGTCGATCAACCTGAATAAGTCCGGCACGCGCCGCGAAGAACTGCTGATCAAGCCCGAAGTGCTGCAAAAGATCTGGGTGCTGCGCAAGTTCATTCACGACATGGACGAAGTCGAGTCGATGGAATTCCTGCTCGACAAGATCCGCCAGACGAAGAGCAACTCCGAGTTCTTCGACATGATGCGCCGTGGTGGTGGCAGCTAAGACTTTGGGCTGCTAGAGCCGCGTTAGCGGCAGCATCTGCACCGCATAAGAAAAAAGCCGCTCGTTACCAACGAGCGGCTTTTTTTCGTCCTTGTGTTTTTGCCCCTCTCCCGTGGCAGATTCACCCGCCCAGCTTTCCACCATCAACGCAGCGAGGGACTCCAACATGTACGTGAACGTACACGTTGAAGTACAATACCCGCAGTCCGTCATATCTGTCACACATCATGTCGAAGGACTCGCCCGCTCTGCTGACGGTGCGCGACGCCGCCGAACGCCTCGGCGTCACACCGCGCACGCTGAAATACTACGAAGAACGTGGCCTCGTCGCGCCCACGCGCAGCGAAGGCCGCTACCGGCTCTACGACGAGGAAGACCTGAAGCGCTTCGGCCGCATTCTGCGTTTGCGCTCGCTCGGCTTCTCGCTGCACAGCATTACGGAGATGCTCAAGCAGCCGCTCGAACCGGTCGACGGCCGCCAACGCTACTCGGTCGAATCGCTGCGGCAGATTCACGACGCCATCGCGCAACAGGTGGATGCGCTCGACGCGCGCATCGAAAGCATGCGCCGCGAACTGAAGGAAGCGCAGAAGCTGCGCGCCGAACTGAGCCCCGACCTCGACTACCTGCAGCGGCGCCTCGCCGGAGAAAATGCTGACGCTTTGCTCGAGCAGCGCCGCAGCGCACGCGCCAAGGCAGGCGGCACACCGCTCGCGAGGCGCGGCAAAACCCCGGACGACGCCGCGCCGGGCGAATCCTCATGAGCACGGCGTCGGCTCGGGCGTCGCTGTTCAGCGCGGAAAAACTGCGCGGCGATTTCTTCCCCTGGGTGCTGGCCGTCGTCACCGGGCTCGACTATTTCGACAACTCGATCTTCTCGTTCTTTGCCAGCTATATCGCGGGCGGCGTCAACGCGTCGCCCGACGAACTGGTCTGGGCGTCGAGCGCCTACGCGGTCGCGGCGGTGCTGGGCATCCTGCAGCAGCAATGGTGGGTCGAACGCTTCGGCTACCGGCGCTACGTGACCGCCTGCATGGTGTTCTATTGCGCCGGCGCGGTGGCCGCGGCGCTGTGCGAATCGTCGATCGAACTGGCGTTCGCGCGCGGCTTTCAAGGCTACTTCGTCGGCCCGATGATGGGCACCTGCCGCATCCTGATCCAGATGAGTTTCAAGCCGCAGCAGCGGCCCGCTGCCACCCGCGCGTTTCTCGTGCTGATCGTCCTGAGCAGTGCGCTCGCGCCGCTGATCGGCGGCCAGCTGGTCGCGTATTTCGGCTGGCGCGCGCTGTTCGCGTGCACCGCGCCCGTGGGCGCACTGTTCGCCGTGCTGGCCGCGCTCGCGCTGCCCGACTCCGGCAACCGTCTGCCCGACGAACGCGGCGCCGCGCATTTCTGGCCGTACCTCATCTTTGCGTTCGCCCAGGGCGCGCTGCAAATCGTGATGCAGCAGGTGCGCTTCCAGTTGTTCAGCGCATCGCCCGGACTGATCCTGCTGACGGTCGCCGGCATCGCCGCGCTCGGCTGGTTCGCCTATCATCAGTGGCATCATCCGGCACCGCTCGTGCGCCTCCATGCGCTGCGCGAGAAGGTGTTCCGGGCCGGACTCGTGCTCTACATGTTCTACTACTACATCTCGACCGTATTCAGCTATCTGATCTCGCGCTTTCTCGAAAGCGGTCTTGGCTACCCGGTAGAAAACACCGGACAGCTGGTCGGCGTGACGTCGCTGATTTCCGCGAGCGCGCTGTTCATCTATCTGCGCTATGCGAAACTGCTGCCGCGCAAGAAGTGGATCATCGTGCCCGGCTTCGCGGTGGCCGCGTTCGCGGCAGCGTGGATGACGAGCATGTCGCCGGGGGTCGGCGAGGCGGCGTTGATGGTGCCGCTGTTGCTGCGCGGTCTGCTGCTGCTGTTCATCGTGCTGCCGGTGGCGAATCTGACCTTCAGAATCTTCGCCATCGAAGAGTTCACGCACGGCTACCGGCTGAAAAACATCGTGCGGCAGGTGACGATTTCGTTCGCGACGGCCTCCATGATCATCGTCGAGCAGCATCGGCAGGCGCTGCATCAAAGCCGGCTCGCGGAGTTCGTGAATCCGTACAATCCGTGGTTCCAGCACTCGCTCGCGGCGTTGACGCGGGGCTTTGCCGCCGCCGGACGCCCGCCGTCCGAGGCGCACGCGCTGGCGCTCGTGGAACTCAGCCGCACGGTCGCCCAACAGGCCAGCTTTCTGGCCTCGCTGGACGGTTTCTATTTCCTGATCGGCGTGGCGGTATGCGGCGGCATCTTCGCCGCGTGGCAAACACAGATCGACTAGAGGTTGCATCAGGCCATGCTCTCGAAACTCACTCAATGGCTCGGCACACGCCGCCGCGAGCGCGCGCTGCGCGACTACGCGATCGACGACCCGCTCTGGCAAGCCACGCTCGACGGCCTGCCGTTCCTCGCGCACCTCGATGCGCCGGACCTCGCGCGTCTGCGCGAACTGACGAGCCTGTTCCTCGCGCAAAAAGAATTTTCGACCGCGCACGAACTCGAGTTGACCGACGCGATGACCGTGGCGATCGCCGCCCAGGCGTGCCTGCCGGTGCTGAATCTGAGCCTCGACCTGTATCGCGGCTGGGTCGGCGTGATCGTCTATCCGGGCGAATTCGTGATCCGCAAGACCGTCGAGGACGAAGACGGCGTGGTGCACGAGGTCGAACAGGACGCGAGCGGCGAAGCGTGGGAAGGCGGCCCGGTGGTGTTGTCGTGGGAAGACGCGCAGATGACGGACGGCACGGACGCCTACAACGTGGTGATTCACGAGTTCGCGCACAAGATCGACATGCTGAACGGCGAAGCGGACGGCCACCCGCCGCTGATGCGCCGCTGGCACGCGCCGCTCGACGCGCAGGCGTGGGCCGATGTGTTCGACCATGCCTACGACCGCTTCTGCGCGCAGGTCGACGCAGTGCCGGAGCGCCGCTGGGCGCGCTTCGAGCGCGATTCGCTGATCGATCCGTACGCGGCGGACCATCCATCGGAATTTTTTGCCGTTTGCAGCGAGGCGCTGTTCGTCAGGCCGCAGGCGTTCGAAGCCGAATATCCGGAGTTGTACCGGCTGCTGGCGCGCTATTACCGCCAGGATCCGGCGCGAGTCGGCGTGACCTTCACGAAGGGCTGACATCCGCTGACGCGCCACGCCCGCCAGACAAGCTGCGCCGCCCCGTCCGCGCGCGCACCGGGATCCAGCCGCCAAACGGCGAGAACGGTGCCCGTAGCTCGCAAAAGGCTGGCACAAAAGTCGTCAAGCGACTGATTTTCTGGCATAATCGCCGTTTTTCGACCATAGGCAAGTGGCTCGCGCCTAGATGCGGTCCGTTCAAATACGGTCGCACGCGGGTTGGCTACCGCCAGATTAAAGGAAAGACCATGAAAGAAGGCATTCACCCGGATTACCGCGAAGTTCTGTTCATCGACGTGTCGAACGACTTCAAGTTTGTGACGCGCTCGACCATCCAGACGCGTGAAACCGCCGAATTCGAAGGCAAGACCTACCCGCTCGCCAAGATCGAAGTGTCG
Organism: Paraburkholderia aromaticivorans; assembly: GCF_002278075.1. Lineage (NCBI taxonomy): Bacteria > Pseudomonadati > Pseudomonadota > Betaproteobacteria > Burkholderiales > Burkholderiaceae > Paraburkholderia > Paraburkholderia aromaticivorans. The sequence continues at coordinate 3,563,228 of NZ_CP022989.1, forward strand.
TCGGAATCGCATCCGTTCTACACCGGCCAGCAAAAGATCATGGACACGGCAGGCCGCGTCGAGAAGTTCCGCAACAAGTTCGGCTCGCGCGCTACCGGCAAGGTCGCAGCGAAGTAATAGCCGCCTCGTCGCCAGTTCGGCCAGTTCGGCTGGCAGCGAAGCAGGAGCAAAAAGGGCAGCGCGAGCTGCCCTTTTTTGTCGCCTTGCCGATCTATCGACAATGGCCGCCGCAAGCGAGCGCGGCACACCGTCGAATCGTGTTACCGCTCTCCGAACCACGTTGCGAGCCGTTACCGGCCGTGACGCGCATCGCACGGCACGACTACAATGCCGGATGCTCCAATCTGGCTATTCCAGCCGGACATGCCGTCCGGTCCCGGCTGCACCGCTTATCCGATATCCACACACCGCATGAGACCTGCCGTTCGCCTCACTGCCTCAGCGACCAGTGCGTTGCCGCGCTGGCTGCTGCTGACCATCTGTATCGTCTACGCATCGTTCGGGCTGTTCGGCCGCGATCCGTGGAAGAACGAGGACGCAGCGGGGTTCGGCGTCATGTGGACCATGGCGAACGGCAGCGCGCACGACTGGCTTCTGCCTAATCTGGTCGGCAAATACCTCACTGAAGACGGCCCGCTCGGCTACTGGTTCGGGGCCAGTGCGATCCGCGCGCTCGCCCCGTGGGTCGACGCGAGCAACGCGTCGCGCGTCTTTACCGGGCTGCTGTTTTGCGCGGGCTGCGCGTTCGTCTGGTATGCCGCTTATCTGCTTGGCCGGCGCGCCGAAGTTCAGCCATTCAAATACGCATTCGGCGGCGAGCCGGAACCGCGCGACTATGGCCGCACCCTCGCCGACGGCGCGCTGCTGATCCTGCTCGCCTGCTTCGGGCTCGCCGAGCGCGGCCACGAAACCACGCCGCAGCTCGCGCAGTTCTGCGGCATCGCGATGCTCGTGTACGGGCTCGTGCGCATGATCGACAAGCCGATTCAGGGCGCGCTGATCTGGGGTCTCGCCATCGCTTTCGTCACTCTCGCCAGCAGTCCGGTGCTGGTCGGCGCGCTGCTGCTCGGCACGCTGGCGATGACCCTGATCGTGCGCGAGACGCGCTCGCGCTGGCTGCTGCTCGCGGGTTTGCCGGTGGCGCTCGTGGTGTCGGCGGCATGGCCGGTCGCCGCGCTCGCGACCTTCCCCGACGACGCCGTCTGGTACCTCAATCAATGGGTGCACGTCAGCTTGAGCTCGTTCGCCGGGCCGCCGGGTTCGGTCGCCGGCTACGCGCTGAAAAACCTGCCGCTCTTCACCTGGCCGGCCTGGCCGCTGGCACTCTGGGCGTGGTTCAGCTGGTCGGGGCTGCGGCGCGCGCCGCACGTGGCGATTCCGCTTTCGGTGATCGGGCCGCTGTTCGTGCTGGTGGTCCTGCAAAGCCACCAATCCAACCGGCTTTACATGCTGTTGCTGCCGCCGCTCGCGGTGCTGGCCGCATTTGCGCTGCCCACGCTCAAACGCGGCGCGATCAACGCGATCGACTGGTTCGCGCTCCTGAGCTTCACGATTCTCGGCAGCTTCGTGTGGCTGGTCTACATTGCGGGGCTGACCGGCTTCCCGCATCCGCTCGCGCGCAACCTCGCGCGTCTCGCGCCGGGCTTCGCGCCGCAGTTCAAGATCCTGTCGTTCGTCTGCGCGGTCGCCGTGACGGTCTGCTGGTTCGTGCTGGTGCAATGGCGCCTCGCCCGTCATCCGAAAGTCTTGTGGCGCAGCGTGGTGCTCTCGAGCGCCGGCACCACCTTGATGTGGGTGCTCCTCATGACGCTGTGGCTGCCCGTCGTCAACTACAGCCGGACCTATAAGGACGTGGCCGAACAGATCTCCGCCCACCTGCCGGACGACTACACCTGCATCTCGCCGGTGCGCCTCGGCAATGCGCAGATCGCGACCTTCGCCTATTTCGGCGACATGCATTTCGCCTTCGACCAGGATTGCGACGTGATCCTGCGCCAGGACACACAGGATTACGGCGAACCGAGCGCGATGTCCGACTTCGTCTGGAAGCTGGTGTGGGAAGGCCGCCGCGTGGCCGACCGCGACGAACGCTTCCGTCTGTACGTGCGTATCGACCGTCCGAAACCGCCGGTCATCAAACGCCGCAACTGGCACAAGAAGCCCGGCTGAACATGCTCGCCGACGTACGGAAAATCGCCGGCCTCGCATGGCCCGTGTTGATCGGCCAACTGGCGATCATCGCGTTCGGCGTGATCGACACGGCGATGGTCGGCCGCTACTCCGCGGTCGATCTGGCCGCGCTCGGTCTTGGCTCGTCGATCTACATTTCCGTCTACATCGGCCTGACCGGCATTCTGACCGCGCTGCAGCCGATCACCGCGCAACTCTACGGCGCGCGCCGCTACAGCGAAATCGGCGAGGAAGTTCGTCAGGCCCTGTGGCTCGCGCTGGCGCTGACCGTGATCGGCTTCCTGATCCTGTTCTTCCCCGGTCCCGTGCTGCATCTGGCGCGCGTGCCCGAAGCGCTGCACGACCGCACGGTCGCCTACCTGCGGATTCTGGCTTTCGGCTTGCCGGCCGGCCTCGCTTTTCGCGTCTACAGTTCGGTCACCAACGCCGTCGGCAAACCGCGGCTCGTGATGATCCTGCAAATCGGCGCGCTGCTGCTCAAGGTGCCGCTCAATACGTGGTTCATCTTCGGCGGGCTCGGTGTGCCGGCGCTGGGCGGCCCCGGTTGTGCGCTCGCCAGCACCACGATCAACTGGGGGCTCGCCATGCTCGGCATGGTGTTGCTGACGAGGGTCGACGTATTCCAGCCGTTCGCGATCTTCGCGCGCTTCTGCTGGCCGGTCTGGCGGCGCCAGGCGGCGCAACTGCGGCTGGGCATTCCAATGGGCCTGTCCTACCTGATCGAAGTCACCTCGTACACGTTCATGGCGCTCTTCATCGCGCGCTTCGGCACGACGACGCTCGCCGGTCACCAGATCGCCGGCAATATCGGCGCGGTGCTGTATATGACGCCGCTGTCGATCGGCATTGCTTCGTCGACGCTGGTCGCGCAGGCGCTCGGCGCGCATCGCCCGGAAGCGGCGCGCACGCTCTCGCGTCACGGCATCATGATGGCCGTGGCGATCGCCTGCTGTTACGCCGCGATCGTGCTGGCGCTGCGGCCTTTCATCATCGAAGGCTACACGCCGAATGCGCAGGTGGTGGCGGCGGCCTTGCCGCTGGTATTGATCGTCGCGTGCTATCACCTGTTCGACGCCTTGCAGATCACCACCGCGTTCGTGCTGCGCGCGTACAAGGTGGCGGTCGTGCCGACCGTGATCTACGCAGTGGCGCTGTGGGGCGTGGGGCTCGGCGGCGGCTATATGCTCGGCTTCAACGTGAGCGGCGTGACCCCGGAATGGCTGACTGGCGCGCGCGGCTTCTGGGTGGCGAATACCGCGAGTCTGGCGATTGCCGGCATCGGCCTGTTGATGTACTGGCGGGTGGTGAGCAAGCGGTATTTGCATGCCGATCCGGCGCTTCGGGTCGATTCGACGGCTTGAGAAAGCGGTGGGAGGCCGCAGGATTGCCGGGCCAGTGTCGCTGCGAAACGGTGGGATTGCGGTCGACCGCGAAAGCGCTGTTGGGCAGGCAATCAATCATCGACCGTTAGTTGCGTCATAATTCACAAAAAAGCGGCCACGCAAAGCGCGCCGCCTGCCCCACTGTCGGCACCGCGCCGCGCGGCGTGCGATCTCAACCGGCGTGGGCCTCCAGCCTCTGCTCCGACTTCACAGATTGCGCGTCGCCAGACGCCCGATCATGCCGCTCGAAAATCTCATGGGCGGCAAACAGCGCATTCAATGCCGCCGGGAAGCCCGCATAGAGCGCCATTTGCATGAACACCTCGACGATCTCCTCGCGCGAGCAGCCGACGTTCAACGCCGCCTCGATATGCACCTTCAGCTGCGGCTGCGCGCAGCCGAGCGTGGCGAGCGACGCAATCGTCGCGATCTCTCGCGCGCGCAGATCGAGTTGCGGGCGGCTGTAAATATCGCCGAAGCCGAATTCGATCAGCAGTCGGCCAAATTCCGGCGCGATCGGCGCGAGGGCGGCAATCACCTGCTCGCCGGCCGAGCCGTCGATTTCCTTCAGTTTGTCCCAGCCTCGGGTGTAGCGGTCGGTGTGTGCGTGGTCCATGGTGAGTCCTTTTGCGAATGTGAATGCGCCTGGGTTTCGTCGGTCTGTCGTGTCGAATGATCCGCGGCGCCTGCGCGCCCGGCCGCCTCGTAGTGCGCGATCTTGTCGACGATCGCGCCGAGATTGACCTGCAACTCGGCGATTCGCGCCAAAACCGCATCCCGATGCGCCACCAGCATCTCGCGGCGCGCGTCCACGGTCGGCTGACCTTGTGCGCGCAATGCCGCGAACGCCTGCATGCCGGCGATCGGCATGCCGGTCGCCTTGAGCCGCATCAGGAACTGCAACCAGTCGAGATCGGCAGGCGAATACAGGCGATGCCCGGCCTGCGTGCGGCCGACTGCGCGAATCAATCCGGCCTGTTCGTAGTAGCGCAGCGTATGCGTCGATACGCCGGTCGTTTCGGCTACATGCCCGATGGTGAGCGCTTTAGAGATATTCGACATGACGGAACTCAGGTTAGGACTTCGAGTGCACTCTAAGTCAAGCGCGTCATGCTGTCATTTGTCTGCGCGGTCGTTTTTTATGGCGCATGGGTTTGATCGATACACTCATCGACGCCTAATAACCAGGCAAAAGGTTTAAATCTCGTCCACATTGATTTACTTGTCATCAATCGATCGGTATAAATCGTCCGCGTTCGCAAATAAGGGCGCGCAATTTGTTCTATGCTTAAGCGCAGCCCGTGCCGACAGGAGGCGCCGGCCGGGTCGTCCGGGTCGTCCCTTTGCGGCTAATTTTTTTGCCCTCAATGGAGTGCTTGCCATGCTGAAGAAGCTTTTAATGCTTTGCGTTGCTTTGGCTTTGTCGCTGTCGGCCGGATTTGCATCGGCCGTTGAAGTGAACTCCGCCGATCAGGCGGCGCTCGAATCGGTCAAAGGTATCGGCCCGGTGCATGCAAAAGCGATCATCGACGAGCGCACCAAGAATGGCCCATTCAAGGACGCCGATGATCTCGCCGCGCGCGTGAAAGGCATCGGCGCCAAATCGGTGACCAACCTCGAAGCGGCCGGCCTGACGATCAACGGCTCGTCCACGCCACCGACCGGCGCCAAGCCCGCCGCCAAGCCGGGCAGCACCGCCAGCACCAAGGCAGCGCCGGCAGCCACTACCGTGGCCACCCCGGCGGCGCCAGCCACGACGCCGGCCGCGCCAGCGGACGCTTCGGGCGCGAAAGCGTCGAAGTCGAAAAAGAAGAGCAACGCGGCGGCATCCGAGGCAGCAGCGGCTTCCGCGCCGGCCACCACGACCGCGGCGGCGCCGGCCGACGCGTCGGGCACCAAGGCCTCGAAGAAGAAAGCGAAGAAGAGCAAGGCCGCATCGGCTGCGGCGGCCTCGGGCGGTGCGTGAGCAAAACGAATACGGACCGTGTGCGAATGAAACGGAGTACGAAACAGGATTGAGCGCCGGCAGCGTAACGTCCGGGCCATGCGCGCGGGAACCCCGTTACGCCGCATCCCTCCTTCCTTCCACGGCGCCGCGCATGCGCGCGGCGTTTTCACCCGCCGACCCGTCAAGCACGTGTCGGCACTCAAGAGAGACCGTCATGAGCCTACTCGATACACTCGGTTCCCTGGTTGGAAAATCCCCCGAAGGCGGTGGCCAACAAGCCCTGGTCGCAGCCGCGCTCGAATTCGTCAATAACCAGCCGGGCGGCCTGAACGGCCTGATCGACCGTTTCAAGGAAAAAGGCCTCGGCGACGTCGTGACCTCGTGGGTCAGCAACGGCGAGAACCAGCCGATCTCGGCGGATGCGCTGCACAGCGTGCTCGGCTCGGAGAGCGTCACCAATCTCGCGGCAAAAGCCGGCGTGCAGCCGGATCAGGTCACCGGCCTGCTCTCGCAGATCCTGCCGCACGTGGTCAACGCAGCCACACCGGAAGGCGAAGTGCCGGCCGAGGGCAAGCTGAACGCCACCACCGTGCTCGGCGCACTCGGCGGCTTGTCGGCGCTGTTCGGCAAGGGCAACGCTTAAGCGCACGAGCGCACGTAAGCGGCCTCGCCTGGCCGCGGCGCCCGCACGGTCAGTCGGCGGCCCAAAAAAAACGGCAACGAAGTCACCTTCGTTGCCGTTTTTTACTTCGCCGGGAACGGCTGGACTACCGCCGTTCCGTCTTTGGCAGAGCGCGTTGCGCTTAATGCACGACGCGTTCGAACACCAGGTTGCCGCCTTCCAGTTCGACCGGAATCACGTCTTTCGGACCGAACTTGCCAGCCAGAATCAGCTTGGCGACCGGGTTCTCGATCTCCTGCTGGATGGCGCGCTTCAGCGGCCGCGCGCCGAACAGCGGATCGTAACCGACCTTGCCGACGTGCTCGAGCGCCGCGTCCGACACAACCAGTTGCATGTCGAGCTTGGCGAGCCGCTCGTGCAGACGCTGCAACTGGATCCGCGCGATCGACTGGATGTTCGAACGGTCGAGTGCGTGGAACACCACCACGTCGTCGATCCGGTTCAGGAACTCGGGGCGGAAGTGCAGTTTCACTTCTTCCCAGACCGCGTCCTTCACCGCTTCCTGCGGTTCGCCGACCATCGACTGGATCACCTGCGAACCGAGGTTCGACGTCATCACGATCACCGTGTTCTTGAAGTCCACGGTGCGGCCTTGTCCATCGGTCATCCGGCCGTCGTCGAGCACTTGCAGCAGCACGTTGAACACGTCCGGATGCGCCTTCTCGATTTCGTCGAGCAGGATCACGCTATACGGCTTGCGGCGCACGGCTTCGGTCAGATACCCGCCTTCTTCGTAGCCGACGTATCCCGGCGGCGCACCGATCAAACGCGCGACGCTGTGCTTCTCCATGAATTCGCTCATGTCGATACGGATCAGATGGTCTTCCGAATCGAACAGGAACGACGCAAGCGCCTTGCACAACTCGGTCTTGCCCACGCCGGTCGGGCCGAGGAACAGGAACGAGCCATACGGCCGGTTCGGATCCGACAGACCCGCGCGCGAGCGGCGGATCGCATCGGCCACCGCGCTGATCGCCTCGTCCTGGCCGACCACGCGCGCGTGCAGTTTCTCTTCGATCTGCAGCAGCTTTTCACGCTCACCCTGCATCATGCGCGACACGGGAATGCCGGTGGAACGCGACACGACTTCGGCGATTTCTTCCGCACCGACCTGCGTGCGCAGCAAACGCGGCCGCGTCGGATTATTCTGCTCTTTCGCCTCGGCCTGAGTGACTTCCTTCAACTGCGCTTCGAGACCGGGCAGCTTGCCGTACTGCAACTCGGCGACCTTCTCCAGCTTGCCTTCACGTTGCAGGCGCGTGATTTCCGCGCGGGTCTTTTCGATCTCTTCCTTCAGTTGCGCGCTGCCCTGCACCGCGGCTTTTTCCGCAGTCCAGATTTCTTCGAGGTCCGAATATTCGCGATCCAGCCGCTCGATTTCCTCTTCGATCAGTTGCAGGCGCTTTTGCGACGCTTCGTCTTTTTCCTTCTTGACGGCTTCGCGCTCGATCTTCAACTGGATCAAGCGACGGTCGAGCCGGTCCATCTCTTCCGGCTTCGAGTCGATTTCCATCTTGATCTTCGAAGCCGCTTCGTCGATCAGGTCGATGGCCTTGTCCGGCAGAAACCGATCCGTGATGTAGCGATGCGACAGCTCTGCCGCCGCGACGATCGCCGGATCGGTGATATCCACGCCGTGGTGCAGTTCGTACTTTTCCTGCAAGCCGCGCAGGATCGCGATGGTGGCTTCCACCGTCGGCTCGTCGACCAGCACCTTCTGGAAGCGGCGTTCGAGCGCGGCATCCTTTTCGATGTACTTGCGATATTCGTCGAGCGTGGTCGCGCCGACGCAGTGCAACTCGCCGCGCGAGAGCGCGGGCTTGAGCATGTTGCCCGCGTCCATCGCGCCTTCGGCCTTGCCCGCGCCGACCATGGTGTGAATTTCGTCGATAAAGACGATGGTCTGGCCTTCGTCTTTCGCGATGTCGTTCAGTACGGCCTTCAGCCGCTCTTCGAACTCGCCGCGATACTTGGCGCCGGCCAGCAACGCCGCCATATCCAGCGACAACACGCGCTTGCCCTTGAGGGTTTCCGGCACTTCGCCGTTGACGATGCGCTGCGCCAGACCTTCGACGATCGCGGTCTTACCCACGCCCGGTTCGCCGATCAGCACCGGGTTGTTCTTGGTGCGGCGTTGCAGGATCTGGATCGAACGACGGATTTCGTCGTCGCGGCCGATCACCGGATCGAGCTTGCCGGCCCGCGCGCGCTCGGTCAGGTCCACCGTGTACTTCTTCAGCGCTTCACGCTGGCTTTCGGCGTCCTGGCTGTGCACTTGCGAGCCGCCGCGCACCGCGGCAATCGCGCTTTCGAGCGACTTGCGCGACAAGCCGTGCTGACGCGCGAGACGTCCGGCTTCGCCTTTGTCGTCCGCGACCGCGAGCAGGAACATCTCGCTCGCGATGAACGTGTCGTTGAGTTTTTGCGCTTCCTTATCGGCCTGGTTCAGCAAGCCGGTCAGCTCGCGGCCGATCTGCACGTTGCCGTCGGTGCCCTGCACCTGCGGCAGACGCGTCATCGCGTCGCCCAGCGCCGTTTGCAGCGCCTGGACGTGCACGCCGGCACGCGAGAGCAGCGAGCGAGCCGAGCCATCCTGTTGGGCGACGAGCGCCGACAGGACGTGAACCGGTTCGATGTATTGATTGTCATGGCCGACGGCCAGACTTTGCGCATCCGCCAGGGCTTCCTGGAATTTAGTGGTGAGTTTGTCGATTCTCATCAAGAGACCTCCAATTTCGATTACCACCAAATGAGGCGTTTTATCCAGGTTTCAAGCGCTTTCTTGCATCAGGCGACGATTATTTGACGTTTGACGCAAGAGAACTGCCTCACCACTTTCAGGTAAGCGGCGCGGGACTGCCGCCGGCCGGCGCCGCCGGTACGATCGGAATCACGCCGCTCAAGCCGAGCAGCGCGGACAGCGGGCCGTGCGGCTGCGCCACCTCGCCAATGGTATGCCGGTCGAGCTCGCAGAGGAAGGCGTGGCGCGCCGCTTCGAGCGCGCCTCGCAGTCGGCATTGCGGTGAAATGACGCAACCCCGGCGCTCACCCTGCTGGTCCGGAAAGCAACCGACCAGCGCAAAGTCGCTTTCCGTCGCGCGCACGACCTCGCCGACCGTCAGCGCACTGCTTTTCGCCGCCAGCCGCAGGCCGCCATTGCGCCCGCGCACTGTTTCGACCCACCCCAGTTCGCCGAGCTGCTGCACGACCTTCATCAAGTGGTTCTTGGAGATGCCGTACGCGTCTGAAATGTCCTGGATCGTCGACAAGCCTTCGTCGCGAACGGCCAGGTATAGCAAAACGCGTAGTGAGTAATCCGTATAGTCGGTCAGTCTCATAGCTGCAGGTATCACATGAGCGCAAGCCGCGATCCGGGGGATAACCGCGTCGACGCAAGGGTTGCCGTGGGCCGTCCCTTCGCCCTAAGATGCAGGCGCTACGCATATTTTGTTGTTCTGCGCAGATAGGCGGAGTGTATGTTCCGGCAGTAATGGTAACGTTTCCTGCCTGGGGCATTCTTACGAAAAGCGGGGTATTCGCGGCCTACTTCCGTTCGTTTGGGCTCCGGTTTGAGGCCATTTCTGACATAGTGCGGCAGCGTGCCGCGACCCAACGAAGCGCCGCGTCTTCTGGAATCTGCATGAACCCGTCCTTCCCCGCCGCGCCGGCCGTCGAACGCGCCGCCCACCCTACCGAAGCGAACATCCGCGAACTGGTCTATGCCTTTTACGAGCGCGTACGTGCCGATGCGCTACTCGGCCCGGTCTTCGACGCTACGCTGGCGGGGCGTTGGGACGATCACCTGCCCAAGATGTGCACCTTCTGGGGCAGCCTCGTGCTCGGCGCGAAGCAATACCGCGGCAACGTGCAGCAGGCGCATCAGCCGCTCGAGGGCATCGAGCCGCAGCACTTCAGCCGCTGGCTGTATCTGTTTCTCGACACGGTCCAGTCGCGCTATCAGCCGGCCGCGGCGGTCCGCTTCATGGAACCGGCGCTGCGTATCGCGCAGAGTCTGCAGTTGAGCCGTTTCGGTTGGGACTACACGATTCCGGAGGAACAACAGGCGCTGCTGGAACGGGTCGCGCCCAAACGGCCTCCGCGCGATGGTGACGACGCCGGGCACGCGGCGCGCCCGGCTGGTGAGCCGTTTCCGACGCGGATCGTCGGCCGCTCGCGGGACGAATGAACTCTGCGCACGGGCTGCCGGCCGTGTTACGCCCGTCCAGCCGCCCGGCAGGCATCGCGACGAGGGCGCACCTCCGGAACTTCCGAGAACGGCGTCAAGGGGTTCACTGGTTCGAGAATCCCGCGCCCGAACCCGGACCCGCTCCTACTCCGCCGCCCGATTGCCCGATTCGATACCCCAGCGGGCGAGCGCCGCGTCGTCGGTGACACGGGCATCGACCCAGCGTTCGCCGGCCTCGGTCTTCTCTTTCTTCCAGAACGGCGCCTGGGTCTTCAGATAGTCCATCACGAATTCGCACGACGCGAAAGCGTCGCCGCGATGCGCGGCCGTCGTCGCGACCAGCACGATCTGGTCGAGCGGGTACAGCTTGCCGACCCGGTGCACGATCAACACCTCGATGCCCGGCCAGCGTTCGCGCGCGTCGACGATGATCGCCTCCAGCGACTTCTCCGTCATGCCGGGATAATGTTCGAGCTCCATCGTCTCGACCGTGCTGCCGTCGTTCAGATCGCGCACGGTGCCGACAAAGCAGGCAACCGCGCCGATCTTCGGATTGCGCGCGCGCAACCCGGCGACCTCGGCGGTGAGGTCGAAATCTTCCGTCTGGACGCGAACGGGCATCTGGGGCTCCTGGGCGGTTAGCGGCGTGGCGGCTTAGCCACCGGTGACGGGCGGAAAGAACGCGACTTCGCAGCCCTCGGTGACGCGAGTGCCGGCGCCCGTCATCACGTGGTTGCAAGCCATGCGCAGCGCGCGGCCCTCGGCGAGGGTCTCGGCCCAGACGCCGCCGCGCACGCGCAGCCACGCGCGCACGTCGCCGACAGTCGCAATGCCGTCGGGCAGATCGACGGTTTCGTCGGCCAGATCGAGCGCTTCTCGCACGCTAGCAAAATATCGGAGTTGGATCTTCATCGGGATGCCGCCGGCGCTTACCGGCCTCAGTTCAGCAATTCGGAAAAAGGAATGAAGCGCACGGTCTCGCCCGCGCTGATCGCGTGATTCGGCGGATTGTCGATCAGGCCGTCGCCCCACACGGTCGAAGTCAGCACAGCCGAGCTCTGGTTCGCAAACAGGTCGAGCCCGCCGGCCGGGTTGATACGCGCACGCAGGAATTCGTTGCGGCGGTCGGCCTTGCTCTGCGTGAAATCCGCGCGCAGCGATAATGTGCGCGGCGCGACCGCCTGCACGCCGGCCAGACTCAGAATGAACGGCCGCACGAACAGCAGGAAGGTCGCGAAACTGGACACCGGATTGCCCGGCAGGCCGATAAAGAAGGTTTCAGCCGATGCCGAATCCGGTGCCGCCGCAGCCCCGTCGCGTTGCGCTCCACGGCGCACCGCGCCGAAGGCGAGCGGCTTGCCCGGCTTCATCGCGATCTGCCACATCGCCAGACGCCCCTCCGCTTCCACAGCCGGCTTCACATGATCCTCCTCGCCCACCGACACGCCGCCGCAGGTCAGGATCAGGTCATGTGCCTCGGCGGCTTCGCGCAACGTCGCGCGGGTCGCGTCGAGCTTGTCGGCGACGATGCCGTAGTCGGTGACTTCACAGCCGAGTTTTTCCAGCAAGCCACGCAGCGTGAAACGGTTCGAGTTGTAGATCGCGCCAGGCTTGAGCGGCTCGCCCGGCATGGTCAGCTCGTCGCCGGTGAAGAAGACGGCGACCTTGACGCGCCGCCGCACTTCGAGCCGCGCGTAGCCCACCGAGGCGGCGAGCCCCAAAGCTTGTGGCGTGAGCCGCGTGCCCGCCGGAAGGATCACCGAGCCGCTGCGGATATCCGCGCCTTGCGCCGTGATCCATTCGCCCGGTTGCGGGCTGTGCAGAAGCGTGACCTCCGCGCCGGCCACCTCGGCTTGCTCCTGCATCACGATCGCGTCGGCGCCGGACGGCACAGTAGCGCCGGTGAAGATGCGCGCCGCCGTGCCGGGCGTCAGCGGCTCCGGCGCATGACCGGCCGGAATGCGTTGCGAGACCGGCAAGCGGATAGCGCCCTGAGCCGTCAGATCGGCCGTGCGGACCGCGTAGCCGTCCATTGCACTGGTGTTCATCGGCGGGACGTCGAGCGGTGAAGTGACGTCGGCCGCGAGAACACGGTTCAGCGCTTCCAGCGTGGGGATCGATTCTGTGCCGGCAATCGGGCTCGCTGCGCTGAGCAGAGTCGCCAGGGCTTCGGCGGTGGCTAGCATCGGCGCGCGGGGCGTGGGTGTGGACATCTCTGGTCTCGAAGCCGCAGGTTAAAAGAATATTGTAGCGGTCGAAGCAGGAAGCCTGGGCTGCGTGGCGTGATGAGGGGATTTCTGGAGTGTGGGCGCTTGCCGCGAGTCTCGCGGCAAGCGCCTCTTACATGGCGCGCGAGGCGCGCGGCGGACAGGCTGCGTGAGCCGTGGAGTCCCTCGCGCGTTACGGCAACGGCGAATGAGACTTACGCGCCGACGTTCGCCACGATAAAGTCCTTCACGCGCTGCACGTCCGCCGGCAACACCTCGAAGCGCTGCGGCAGCGATTCGAGGCCCGCGAACGCCGCCGGCCGCTCCGGTTCGCGCAGGAGCGCCTCGCGGATCGTTTCGCCGAACTTGATCGGTTGCGCCGTCTCCAGCACGATCATCGGAATACCCGGTTGCAAATGTTCGCGCGCGACCTTCAGGCCGTCGGCCGTATGGGTGTCGATCATCGTGTCGTAGCGCTCGAACACGTCGCGGATCGTCTCCACGCGGGATTCGTGGCTGCTGCGGCCCGATACGAAACCGAATTGCTGCACGCGCGCGAAGTCGCCGCTCGCGGCGAGGTCGAAACCGCCCTTCTCCTCGACGTCGCGGAACAGTTGCAGCACGCGCGCCGGGTCGCGGCCGAGCAGATCGAATACGAAACGCTCGAAGTTGGAAGCCTTCGAAATGTCCATGCTCGGGCTGCTGGTGTGATACGTCTCGGCCGCCTTGCGCACGCGGTAAATACCCGTGCGGAAAAACTCGTCGAGCACGTCGTTCTCGTTCGTCGCCACCACCAGCTTCTCGATCGGCAACCCCATCATGCGCGCGATATGGCCCGCGCACACATTGCCGAAGTTGCCCGACGGCACCGTGAACGACACGCGCTCGTCGTTCGACCTGGTGGCCGCGAAGTAGCCCTTGAAGTAGTACACGACCTGCGCGACGACGCGCGCCCAGTTGATCGAGTTGACCGTGCCGATCTTGTACTTCGCCTTGAACGCGTGATCGTTCGAGACCGCTTTGACGATGTCCTGCGCGTCGTCGAACACACCTTCCACCGCGATGTTGAAGATGTTCGGATCCTGCAGGCTGTACATCTGCGCGGTCTGGAACGCGCTCATCTTCCTGTGCGGCGACAGCATGAACACGCTGATGCCCTTCTTGCCGCGCATCGCGTATTCCGCGGCGCTGCCGGTGTCGCCGGAGGTCGCGCCGAGAATGTTGAGCGTCTGACCGTGTCTGTCCAGCGCGTATTCGAACAGGTTGCCGATCAGCTGCATCGCCATGTCCTTGAACGCGAGCGTCGGCCCGTTCGACAGTTCCAGCAGCGACAGCGGCGCGCCGTTCTCCACGCCCAGCGTCTTCAGCGGCGTGATCTGCGCGGCGCTTTCGTCGTCGCGCACGTTGCAGTAGGTGGCCGCGGTGTAGGTCTTGCGCGTGATGGCTCGCAGATCTTCGGCGGGAATGTCGTCGACGAATTTGGACAGGATCTCGAAGGCGAGGTCCGCGTACGGCAGGGTGCGCCAGCGCGTCAGTTCGTCAGCGGTGACGCGCGGATACTCGACGGGCAGATACAGGCCGCCGTCTTTGGCGAGACCGCCGAGCAGGATGTCAGCAAAGGTGTGGTGCTCGCCGGCGCCGGCGCCGCGGGTGGACAGGTAGTTCATAGTTCGGCCTAGTTCAGCGCTTCCATGCGCAGCTTCGTGACTTGCGAGACAACGGTCTTCAGCGCTTCGATCGTCTTGATCGCGGCGTTGACGTGCTTTTCGACCGTTTCGTGCGTAATCAGGATGATGTCGGTTTCGCCCTTGCCGTTCGCGTCGACCTGCTCCGATTCCTTCTGCAGCAGCGCGTCGATCGAAATGCCGGTGTCGGCCAGAATGCGGGTGATGTCGGCCAGCACGCCGGTCACGTCCGCCACCCGCAAGCGCAGGTAGTAGCCGCTCGTGACTTCGTCGATCGGCAGGATCGGGGTGCTCGACAGGCTGTCCGGCTGGAACGCCAGATGCGGCACGCGGTGCTCCGGGTCGGCCGTGTGCAGACGCGTCACGTCGACCAGATCGGCCACCACCGCGGAAGCCGTGGGCTCGGCGCCCGCGCCCTTGCCGTAGTACAGCGTGGTGCCGACCGCGTCGCCGTGCACGACGACCGCGTTCATCGCGCCTTCCACGTTCGCCAGCAGGCGTTTTTCGGGAATCAGCGTGGGATGCACGCGCAACTCGATGCCTTTATCCGTGCGGCGCGTGATGCCGAGCAGCTTGATGCGGTAGCCGAGTTCCTCGGCGTATTTGATGTCGATCGCCGCGAGCTTGCTGATGCCTTCGACGTAAGCCTTGTCGAACTGCACCGGCACGCCGAACGCGATCGCGCTCATGATGGTCGCCTTGTGCGCGGCGTCCACGCCTTCGATGTCGAAGGTCGGGTCGGCCTCGGCATAACCGAGTTCCTGCGCGGCTTTGAGCGCGGTCGCGAAATCGAGCCCGCGGTCGCGCATTTCCGAAAGAATGTAGTTCGTGGTGCCGTTGATAATGCCGGCGATGTACTGGATGCGGTTGGCCGTCAGACCTTCCCGCAGCGCCTTGATGATCGGAATGCCGCCCGCCACCGCCGCCTCGAACGACACCATCACGCCGTTGGCGCGTGCCGCTTCGAAAATCTCCGTGCCGTGCACCGCGAGTAGCGCCTTGTTGGCGGTCACCACGTGCTTGCGGTTCTTGATCGCGCGCAGAACGAGGTCGCGCGCCACGCCCGTGCCGCCGATCATCTCGGCCACGATATCGATCGACGGGTCGTCGACCACCGCATTGAAGTCGTCGGTCAGCGCCACGGTGCCGGCCTCGACGCCGAGCGCCGCGCTCGCTTTGGCGGGATTGCGCACGGCAATGCGCGCAATCTCGATGCCGCGGCCCGCGCGGCGTTTGATTTCTTCCTGATTGCGGCGCAGTACCGTGAAGGTGCCGCTGCCTACCGTGCCGAAGCCCAGCAGTCCAACTTTGATCGGTTCCATGCAGCGTGTGTTTTCGAGTAGATGATTAAAAGTAAACAGGTCTGGCGCGTTCCGGACGGCGCGACGCGGACCCGCATGTCCCGCGAGCCGTGCCCCGCCATGCGCGCTATTGTGCGCTAGGCCGTGTGACGCTTGCGGTAACCGTCGAGGAAGCGCGCGATCCGGTTGATCGAATCCGCGAGGTCGTCCACGTTCGGCAGGAACACGACGCGGAAATGATCCGGCGTTTTCCAGTTGAAGCCGGTGCCCTGCACAAGCAGCACGCGCTCTTCCAGCAACAGGTCGAGGATGAACTGCTGGTCGTCCTTGATCGGATAGATCTTCGGGTCCAGCCGCGGGAACATGTACAGCGCCGCTTCGGGCTTCACGCAACTCACGCCGGGGATCGCCGTCAACATGTCATACGCGAGTTCGCGCTGTTTGTACAGGCGCCCGGTCGGCACGATCAGGTCGTTGATGCTCTGGTAGCCGCCGAGCGCGGTCTGGATCGCGTATTGGCCCGGCACGTTCGGGCACAGGCGCATGGAAGCCAGAATGCCGAGCCCTTCGAAGTAGTCTTTCGCGTGGCGGCGGTTCTCGCCGGCGGTCAGGCCTGAAATGAACATCCAGCCGGCGCGATAACCGCACGACCGGTAGCTCTTCGACAGGCTGTTGAACGTGACCGTGAGCACGTCTTCGGAGAGCGCCGCCATCGACGTGTGCTTCTTGCCGTCGTAGACGATCTTGTCGTAGACCTCGTCGGCGAAGATCACGAGGCCGTGCTGGCGGGCGATCTCGATCAGGCCGAGCAGCAGTTCGTCCGAATACAGCGCGCCGGTCGGGTTGTTCGGGTTGATGACCACGAGCGCGCGCGTATTCGGCGTGATTTTCGCGCGAATGTCGTCGAGGTCGGGCATCCAGCTATTCGATTCGTCGCAGATGTAGTGCACCGGCGTGCCGCCCGACAGGCTCACGCCGGCGGTCCACAGCGGATAGTCCGGCGCGGGCAGCAGCACTTCGTCGCCATCGTTCAGGAGGCCCTGAAGCGCCATCACGATTAGCTCGGACGCGCCGTTGCCGATATAGATGTCGTCCAGCTCGACCCCGTGCACGCCCTTTTGCTGCGTGTAATGCATGATCGCCTTGCGCGCGGCGAACACTCCCTTGGAGTCGGAATAACCCGACGAACCCGGCAGGTTCAGGATCATGTCCTGGATGATTTCGTCCGGCGCGTCGAAGCCGAACGGCGCGAGATTGCCGATGTTCAGCTTGATGATGCGGTGGCCCTCTTCCTCGAGCCGCTTCGCATGTTCGAGGACGGGCCCGCGAATGTCATAGCAGACATTCAACAACTTGTTGGATTTGAGTATCGGTTTCACGGCGGGCACTTCATCCTGGTTGATGACTTGGGCAAACCGGCGCGCGCAAACAATATAGCGGGCGGGCAGGTTCGCCCTATGGGGAATTCGGGCGCGGCACGGCCGGTGACGGCAAGCGGCGACCGGCGGACGCGGATCGGGTCGAATCACGGAGCCCATTCGTCGAGCCGCTGCGCGAGGCCGCTTCGCGAGGCTTTCTCGCGCTGACGAACGCAGACAGAACCGACGAAAAGCGGCGGAAATCGGCCGAAAGCGGGCAAAACCAAGGCGGGTAGCCGGTGGGCCGCACCCTTCGGCTCAGCGCGGCTTGTGGCGGCATATGAGCGAGGGGCGCCGCGAGGCGGCTAAAAAGTTATAATTTAGCGGATTTTGGCCGACTTCCGCAATGCACCAACCGCATCGGCAAGCCTTTTCGGCCGCTTCTGCCCCATTCGCGTGTTCCACTCGCGTCGAATCGCCCCGCCCGGCCCCGCCCGGCCGGGCCGCCAACACGCATGATGTCTCACGACGACTTCGGAAAACCAATTTGAAATTACATCAGGATTCGAGCGGCGCCCTGAACACCGTCACCGGTTACGGCGCCGACTATGTCGAAATCAATCTGGTGCGCCATTCGGGCAGCCTTCTCGTGCTGCCGGACGCGCCGGTCATCCCTTGGCCCGTCTCTTCCTTCGAGCAACTGAGCGCCGAGCACTTTGCGATGCTGGTCGACTCCGCGCCCGAAGTGGTCGTGTTCGGCAGCGGCGAACGGCTGCGCTTTCCGCATCCGCGCCTGACCGCCGCGCTCACGGCGAAGCGCATCGGCGTCGAAACCATGGACTTCAAGGCCGCCTGCCGCACGTACAACATTTTGATGGCCGAGGGCCGCAAGGTCGCGGCCGCGCTGCTGATCGAAGCGTAGCGCGTGCCCGCGAAGCCGCGCTGGAGCGATCGGCCGCGGCCTGTTGCGCGCCGTATCCGGGGCGCTCGCGCCGCCGGACCGACTGCTCGCCCTGGCCGCGTCGCGGCCGATAACGTACACTGCGCGCCATTGAAGGCAGTACCGGCAGTACCGGCGCGACCGCGCGCCTGCGGCGGCGCCCTGTCGGCGCCCTGTTAGCGGCAGGTGAAGCCGCCGCCGTCGGGGCCGGCCGCGGGCGCAGGCGACCGGGACGCCGCGCGGCGAGTCCGACGCACGCGCGCCGCGAAGACGGCAGTCCCGCAACGCGCAAGCCGCCTTGCGGATCGCCGCCTCGCATGGCCGCTTGCCATTTCCGAACAACACCGCTTCGCCGCCCACGCGGCGTCGCCACAAAGGTTGAAATCCATGAACGATACGCCCACAAGGCTACCGCTCAACCGCACCACCGTTCTGCTGCTGGTGCTGGCCCTCGCCGTGATCTGGTTCGTGCCGCTCGGCTGGCGCCACCTGCTGCCGAGCGACGAAGGCCGCTACGCCGAGATGGCGCGCGAGATGTTCGTCACCGGCGACTGGATCACGCCGCGCTACAACGGCTATAAGTATTTCGAAAAGCCGCCGCTGCAAACGTGGGCGAACGCGCTCACGTTCGCGTGGTTCGGCATCGGCGAATGGCAGGCGCGGCTCTACACCGCACTGACGGGCTTCGCCGGCGTGCTGCTGATCGGCTTCACCGGCCAGCGCGTGTTCAACACGGCGACCGGCGTATTCGCGGCGATCGTGCTGGCGACCTCGCCGTACTGGAACCTGATGGGCCACTTCAACACGCTCGACATGGGCCTGTCGTTCTGGATGGAACTGACGTTGTGCGCGCTGCTGCTCGCACAGCGCCCCAACCTGCCGGGCAGCCGCGTGCGCGGCTGGATGTGGGTGTGCTGGGGCTCGATGGCGCTGGCGGTGCTGTCCAAGGGGCTCGTCGGCGTGATCCTGCCGGGCGCCGTGCTCGTGCTCTACACGCTGATCGCGCGCGACTGGGCCGTATGGAAGCGCCTGCATCTGATCGGCGGCCTGATCGTGTTCTTCGCGATCGTCACGCCATGGTTCGTACTGGTGCAGCAGCGCAACCCGGAATTCCTGAATTTCTTCTTCATCGTGCAGCAGTTCAAGCGCTATCTGACGCCTGAGCAGAACCGTCCGGGGCCGTTCTACTACTTCGTGCCGGTGCTGCTGGTGGGCTTCCTGCCATGGCTCTCGGTGACCGTGCAGAGCGTGCGCCACGCGTTGCGCCTGCCGCGCCAGCCGAACGGCTTTGCGCCCGTCACGCTGATGCTGACGTGGACCGTCTTCATCTTCCTGTTTTTCAGCGCGTCGCATTCGAAGCTGCTCTCCTACACGCTGCCCATCGCGCCGCCGATCGCGCTCCTGATCGGCATGTATCTTCCGCTCGTCACGCGCGACCAGTTGCGCCGCCATCTGGCCGGCTACGCGCTCTTTCTCGTGGTGGCCGCGTTCGCCTCGCTGTTCCTGTCGCGCTTCGGCAGCGCCCGCAATCCGGCCGAACTGTATGCCGAGTACCGCACATGGGTGCTGGCGGCGCTCGCCGTCGCCTTCGTGCTGACGCTGGCCGCGCTGTGGCTGAATCGCCGCAGCCGGGCCGGCGGCCTCGGCGCCGTCGCCACCTTCGGCGCGGCGTGGCTGCTGCTCGGCACCATCGCCGGCACGGGCCACGACGTGTTCGGCCGCCTGAGCTCCGGCGCGCCGCTCGCGCCGGCCATCAAGGCGGAGATCGCGAAGCTGCCGGCCGACACGCCGTTCTACTCGGTGGGCGTGCTCGACCACACGCTGCCGTTCTATGTCGACCACACCATGATCATGGTCGAGCACGCGGACGAACTGGCGTTCGGCGTATCCGTCGAACCGCAGAAATGGATTCCGTCGGTCGACGCCTGGATCGAACGCTGGAAGGCCGACCGCTATGCGCTCGCGCTGATCCCGCCGCCCACCTATGACCGACTCCTCAAGGAAGGCCTGCCAATGCAGGTGATCGGCCGCGACTCGCGCCGCGTGGTGGTGGAAAAGCCGCTCGCCGCGTCGGCTGCCGCAGCAGCGGCGTCCGCGCCAGTGGAAAAAGCGCAACCATGACCCCATATCAGGATCTGCCCGTTCGATGAACCCGATTTCCCTCTTTTGCATTCTTACCGGCGTCACGTTGAACGCCGGTGCGCAGTTGCTGCTCAAAGCCGGTACGAATGCCGTTGGACACTTCGAATTCAGCCGTGCGAACATCCTGCCCATTGCCTTTCGCCTGGCAACCCAGCCGCCAATCATCGGCGGGCTGGCCTGCTATGTGATCAGCGTGGCCGTGTGGATCATCGGGCTGTCGCGGGTGGAGGTGTCGATTGCCTATCCGATGCTCTCGCTCGGCTACGTCGTCAACGCGTTCGCGGCGTGGTATCTGTTTGACGAAGTGCTGTCGGTGCAGAAGCTGATCGGCATCGGCATCATCCTGATCGGCGTGCTGGTGTTGGCTCGCACCTAGCGGTCACGGGCCGGCAGCGGTGTGCCGGACAGGATCTATTACAGTTTTTGCCGGCGCCGCCTCGAACACAGGAAGGCAGCAAAAGATACCGCAAGCAGGCGTGCCGGCCGACTAAGGAATACGTAAGCTTGACCACGGTATGCTGCGCGGTTGCGCCCTTTTTTACCTCGGCCCGGGTTGCGCGTAGTGTGTGGTTTAGTCGCGCCCTTCGGGTTGCGCCCCCTTTCAATCGAGCAAAGCATTCATGAGCCAGTCAACAGTCCCGTTTTTGCCCTTTGTCAAACCCGAGATCGATGAGGAAACGATTCAGGGCGTCGCCGACGTGCTGCGCTCCGGCTGGATCACCACCGGCCCGCAGAACCAGAAGTTCGAAGCGGCGCTGTCGGAATTCTGCGGCGGCCGTCCGGTGCGCACGTTCAATTCCGGTACGGCGACGCTGGAAATCGGCCTGCGCATCGCCGGCGTGGGTGCGGGCGACGAGGTCATCACGACGCCGGCTTCGTGGGTCTCGACCAGCAACGTGATCTATGAAGTCGGCGCGACCCCCGTGTTCGCCGACATCGACCCGCTCACCCGCAACATTGATCTCGATCTGCTCGAAAAGGCCATCACGCCGCGCACCAAGGCGCTGATTCCGGTGTATCTGTCGGGCCTGCCGGTCGACATGGACCGTCTGTACGCGATCGCCCGCGCCCACAAGCTGCGCGTGATCGAAGACGCCGCGCAGGCATTCGGCTCGACGTGGAAAGGCGAGCGCATCGGCAAGCTGGGCGACATGGTCTCGTTCAGCTTTCATGCAAACAAGAATCTGACCTCGATCGAAGGCGGCGCGCTGGTGCTGAACAACGAGGAAGAAGCCGTCCTTGCGCAGAAATACCGCCTGCAAGGCATCACGCGCACCGGCTTCGACGGCATGGACTGCGACGTGCTCGGCGGCAAGTACAACCTGACGGACGTCGCCGCGCGCGTCGGCCTCGGCCAGCTGCCGCATCTGGAACGTTTTCTGGCGCAGCGCAAAAAACTCGTGCGCGCGTATTTCGCGGGGTTCGAGGGCGGCGCGGCGACGCAACTGGGAGTCGGCCTGCCGTTTGCTGACTTTGAAAACAGCAACTGGCACATGTTCCAGATCACCCTGCCGCTGGAGAAACTCTCGATCGACCGCGCGGGCTTCATGGGTCAGTTGAAAGAACGCGGCATCGGCTCGGGCGTGCACTACCCGGCGATTCACCTGTTCTCGCTGTACCGGGCGCGCGGCTTCAGGCAAGGCATGTTCCCGCATGCGGAGCGCTTCGGCGCGACCAATGTCACGCTGCCGCTCTTCACGCTGATGAACGAGGGCGACGTGGAGCGCGTGTGCCGCGCGGTCAATGAAATTTGCGAACAATACGGAAAATAAGCGGAAATGATTTATTCGGAACATCGCGCCGTCGTACCGGAAGTGTCGATCATCATCCCGGTGTACAACGAGGAAGCCGGTCTGGCTGCGCTGTTCGCGCGCCTCTATCCCGCGCTCGACGCGCTCGGCACCGGTTATGAAGTGATCTTCATCAACGACGGCAGCCGCGACAAATCCGCCGCCCTGCTCGCCGAGCAGTTCCGCGCGCGTCCCGACACGACCCGCGTGATTCTGCTGAACGGCAACTACGGCCAGCATATGGCGATTCTGGCGGGCTTCGAACAGTCGCGCGGCGAGATCGTCATCACGCTCGACGCCGACCTGCAGAATCCGCCGGAAGAGATCGGCAAGCTGGTCAACAAGATGCGCGAAGGCTACGACTACGTCGGCACGATCCGCCTGCAACGCCAGGACAGCCTGTGGCGCCGCAAGGCCTCGCGCGCGATGAACCGGCTGCGCGAGCGCATCACCCGCATCAAGATGACCGACCAGGGCTGCATGCTGCGCGCGTACAGCCGGCACATCATCGACACGATCAACCGCTGCGGCGAAATCAACACCTTCATTCCGGCGCTCGCGTACACCTTCGCGCAGAATCCGGTGGAAGTCGAGGTCGCGCACGAAGAGCGTTTTGCCGGCGAATCGAAGTACTCGCTGTATTCGCTGATCCGCCTGAACTTCGACCTCGTGACCGGCTTCTCGGTCGTGCCGCTGCAATGGCTGTCGTTCATCGGCGTGATCCTGTCGCTCGGCTCCGCGGCGCTGTTCGTGCTGCTGCTGATTCGCCGCTTCATCATCGGCGCGGAAGTGCAAGGTGTGTTCACGCTGTTCGCCATCACGTTCTTCCTGCTCGGCGTCATCATCTTCGCGCTCGGCCTGCTCGGCGAATATATCGGCCGGATCTATCAGCAGGTGCGCGCACGTCCGCGCTATCTCGTGCAGACCATTCTCGAACAGCGCGACGGCACGACCGTGGCCGAAGCGCCGCGCCAGGCGGTCGTGCAGGCCGTGCAGGCCGCGCCGCTCCTCGATCAAGGCCCCAATCCATGAAGCCGCGCGCCGTCGTATTCGCGTATCACAACGTCGGCGTGCGCTGCCTGCAGGTGCTGCTCGCGCGCGGCGTGGAGGTGGCGCTCGTCGTCACGCACGAAGACAGCCCGACCGAAAACATCTGGTTCGGCAGCGTCGCTTCGGTCGCGGCCGAGCACGGCATTCCGGTGATCACGCCGCACGATCCGAAGAGTCCCGAACTGCGCGCCGCGGTGAGCGCCGCGCGCCCGGACTTCATCTTCTCGTTCTACTACCGCCACATGTTGCCGGTCGACGTGTTGGCGCTCGCCGCACGGGGCGCTTACAACATGCACGGCTCGCTGCTGCCCAAGTACCGCGGCCGCGTGCCGACCAACTGGGCGGTGATTCACGGCGAAACCGAAACCGGCGCGACGCTGCACGAAATGGCCGCCAAGCCGGACGCGGGCGCGATCATCGCGCAAACGCCGGTGCCGATCCTGCCCGACGACACCGCGAGCCAGGTGTTCGACAAGGTCACGGTGGCCGCCGAACAAACGCTGTGGCGCGTGCTGCCGTCCCTGCTGGCGGGTGAAGCGCCGCATCTGCCGAACGATCTCGCGCACGGCAGCTATTATGGCGGGCGCAAGCCGGAAGACGGACGCATCGACTGGACGCAATCGGCGCAGCAGGTCTACAACCTGATTCGCGCGGTCGCGCCACCCTATCCCGGCGCCTTCACGGACATCGGCGAGCAACGTTTCGTCGTGACGCGCGCGCGCCTCGCCGCGCCCGGCGCGCTTCGCTCGGATTTGCCGCCGGGCCTGCACGTAAGCGATAATGGCATTTTCGCGACATGCGGCGACGGCCGCGCGATCGCCATCCACGAATTGCGGCGCCAGCACGACGGCAGCGAGACTGTCGTCACTCCGGCCGAATTTGCCCAGCTCATCCAAACTCCCCGTTACTCATGAAAAAAGTCCTGATTCTGGGTGTGAATGGCTTCATCGGCCATCACCTGTCCAAACGCATTCTCGAAACGACCGATTGGGAAGTCTTCGGCATGGACATGCAGACCGAGCGTCTGGGCGACCTGGTCAATCATGAACGGATGCACTTCTTCGAAGGCGACATCACGATCAACAAGGAGTGGGTCGAATATCACGTCAAGAAGTGCGATGTGATCCTCCCGCTGGTCGCGATCGCCACGCCCGCCACGTACGTCAAGCAGCCGCTGCGCGTGTTCGAACTCGACTTCGAAGCGAACCTGCCGATCGTGCGTTCGGCGGTCAAGTACGGCAAGCACCTCGTGTTTCCGTCGACCTCCGAGGTCTACGGCATGTGCACGGACGAGCAGTTCGATCCGGAAGAATCGCAACTGTCGTACGGCCCGATCAACAAGCCGCGCTGGATCTACGCGTGCTCCAAGCAGTTGATGGACCGCGTGATCTGGGGTTACGGCATGGAAGGCCTGAATTTCACGCTGTTCCGTCCGTTCAACTGGATCGGCCCGGGCCTCGATTCGATCTACACGCCGAAGGAAGGCAGCTCGCGCGTGGTCACGCAGTTCCTCGGCCATATCGTGCGCGGCGAGAACATCAGCCTCGTGGACGGCGGCGCGCAGAAGCGCGCGTTCACGGATATCGACGACGGCATCGGCGCGCTGATGAAGATCATCGAAAACAAGAACGGCGTGGCGACGGGCAAGATCTACAACATCGGCAACCCGACCAACAATTTCTCGGTGCGTGAACTCGCGCACAAGATGCTGACACTCGCCGCCGAATTCCCGGAATACGCGGAAACGGCCAAGCAGGTTCAGCTGGTCGAAACGTCGTCGGGCGCTTACTACGGCGCCGGCTACCAGGACGTGCAGAACCGCGTGCCGAAGATCGACAACACCATGCAGGAACTCGGCTGGGCGCCGAAGTCGACCTTCGACGAAGCGCTGCGCAAGATTTTCGAAGCGTATCGCGGCCACGTCGGCGAAGCGCGCGCGCTCGTCGAACAGCAATAAGGGCCGATCCTTGGCCCGTATCGTTCTGAAGATCGACGTCGACACGCTGCGCGGTACCCGCGAAGGCGTGCCGAATCTCGCGCGCATCTTCGACCGTTTCAAGGCGCGCGCCACTTTCCTGTTCAGCCTCGGGCCCGACCACACCGGTTGGGCGATGCGCCGCGTGCTGCGGCCGGGCTTTCTGCAGAAAGTGTCGCGCACTTCGGTGGTCGAACACTACGGGATCAAGCAGTTGATGTACGGCGTGCTGCTGCCCGGCCCGGACATCGGCGCCAAGGCGTCGGCGGAAATGCGCGCGATCCATGAAGCCGGCTTCGAATGCGGCATTCATACGTGGGATCACGTCTACTGGCAGGACAACGTGCGCTCGAAAGACCGCGCATGGACCACGGCGCAGATGCAGCAAAGCCACGACCGGTTCGTCGAGGTGTTCGGCGGGCCGCCCACCACGCACGGCGCGGCAGGCTGGCAGATGAACGATCATGCATTCGAGCAGATCGACGCGTGGGGCATGCGCTACGCGTCCGACGGACGCGGCCACTCGCCGTATCTGCCGGTGGTCGGCGGGCGAACGCTCAGGCACG
The DNA here is from genome assembly GCF_002278075.1 of Paraburkholderia aromaticivorans. Lineage (NCBI taxonomy): Bacteria > Pseudomonadati > Pseudomonadota > Betaproteobacteria > Burkholderiales > Burkholderiaceae > Paraburkholderia > Paraburkholderia aromaticivorans. The sequence continues at coordinate 3,588,630 of NZ_CP022989.1, forward strand.
TGCAGATGCCCACCACCTTGCCCACGCTCGACGAGGTGCTCGGCGTGGACGGTGTCGAATCGCACAACGTCGCCGCATGGATGTTGAAGCACACGGAAAACAATCCGCACGACCAGGTGTTCACGCTGCACGCGGAGCTCGAAGGACAGAAGCTCGCGCCGATTTTCGAACAGCTTCTGCAAGGCTGGCGCGCGCAAGGCCACACCTTCGCGACCATGGGCGATTATCACGCCACGCTAGACCGCAGCACGCTGCCATCGTACCCTGTTACGTGGGGCGAAATTCCAGGGCGCTCCGGCGAACTGATTGTCCAGCCCTGACTGGTCAACCAGCAGCCGGCCCTGACGTTCCGGCCACCGCGCGAGACCATGCCGCGCGCCGGCCGCCCCTCCCAAAAGTCTCGATGCCAGGCCGCTGCCGCAATCATCCGGCGCCGGCCATAACAACCGGAGAACCTCGTGTCCATCGCAGTCGACCAACCCATCCCCGACTTCACCGCCCCCGCTACCGGTGGCGAGATCACGCTGTCCAAGCTGCGGGGCAAGAAGGTGGTGCTGTATTTTTATCCGAAGGACAACACACCTGGCTGCACGACCGAAGGCCTGCAGTTCCGCGACCTCTATCCAAAGTTCAGGAAGGCCGGCGCGGAGATTCTCGGTGTGTCGCGCGACAGCCTGCGCTCGCATGACAACTTCAAGGCAAAGCTCGAACTGCCCTTCCCGTTGATTTCGGATCCCGAGGAAACGCTGTGCGCGCTCTTCAATGTCATCAAAATGAAGAAAATGTATGGCAAAGAAGTACGGGGAATCGAACGCTCCACGTTCCTCATCGACGCTGAAGGCGTGCTGCGCCAGGAGTGGCGCGGCGTGAAAGTGCCCGGCCACGTCGACGATATTCTGGAGGCTGTACAAGCGCTTTGAGGCGCGTTATATTGGGTTGCAATGAGTGCCTGTACACCCCAAATTTTTCGTCGCTGCGCCAGACTTGACGGTCGTTTCCCGCTTTTTCCGGGTTCCGTCGGAGTCGCGAGGTGCAACGCGAGCACTGTAGGCGAGCCGCTTGCTCCGTACGCCGGGGCGGCGGCTTTTTTAATTGCGCGAGAGCCGTACGTTCTCTCGGCCTCGCGCTTCCGTTAAGGAGCCGATCGAAGACCAGGCGAACCGGCATCTCTAGACCGAATGCGCGCCTCCGGGCGCAAACTGCGTGCGCACTCATTGGCACCGGCAGAATGCGACAGGCGGCGCACGATATGCGACCCGATTAATTCGAGGGAAACCATGCCTTTGCCTACCCCCCCCAGCAAGCTCGGCAATCTCCTGCCGCCTGACGAATACAAGGCCAAAGCCGCCAGTCCGGCGCGCTCCGCCGCGAAGAAACAGGCGGCAGTTGGGGAACCCGCAGAGTCGGCCGACTACGGCCGCGCGAATGTCGCCACGCCGATGGCGCACGCCGCCAACGCCGCGACCACTTTGCGGCCTGTGCCGACATCGCCGGCGGCGCCGGCTGCGTCCGCAGCCGCGGACCAAGCCGCTCCCGCCCGCAGCCGCAAATCGAAGCAAACGGCCGCATTGTTGCAACCGGTTCCCGCTGCCCGTCCGCAAGCCGAGCCGGCTGCGCCCGCGCAGCCCGTCGTCGCGCGCGCGCCGAGCGCGAAGCAGGCTGAGGCGAGCACACCCGCAGCCGCCGTGCCGGGCACGCGCGGCACCGGCCGCAAACGCGGCGCGGCGGCCGAGCCGGTCGAAGTCCAGAAGCTCTTCGTGCTCGACACGAATGTGCTGATGCACGATCCGAGCTGCCTGTTCCGTTTCGAGGAACACGACGTCTATCTGCCGATGATGACGTTGGAAGAACTCGACAACCACAAGAAGGGCATGTCGGAAGTCGCGCGCAACGCCCGCCAGGTGAGCCGCACGCTGGACGCGCTGGTGGCGAACGCCGGCAACATGTCCGACGGCATTTCGCTCGCGCGACTGGGCAGCCGCGAGGCTTCCGGGCGCCTGTACTTCCAGACCAAACTGACCGCCATCGAGCCGGTGGAAGGTCTGCCGGAAGGCAAGGCCGATAACCAGATCCTCGGCGTGGTGCGCGCGTTGCAGCGCGACCGGATGGATCGCCAGGTCGTGCTGGTGTCGAAAGACATCAACATGCGCATCAAGGCGCATGCGCTCGGCCTGCCGGCCGAAGACTACTTCAACGACCAGGTGCTCGAAGACAGCGATCTGCTGTATTCCGGCATCCGCGCGCTGCCGCAGGATTTCTGGACCAAGCACGCGAAGGGCATGGAGAGCTGGCAGGACACCAAGACCGGTACGACCTACTACCGCGTCACTGGTCCGCTGTGCGCCTCGATGCTGGTCAACGAGTTCGTCTATCTGGAGCCGCAAAACGGCGAGCCGGCGTTTCACGCGCTGGTGCGAGAACTGAACGGCAAGACGGCGCTGCTGCAAACCTTGCGCGATTACGGCCACCACAAGAACAACGTGTGGGGCATCACGGCGCGCAATCGCGAGCAGAACTTCGCGCTGAACCTGCTGATGAATCCGGAAATCGACTTCGTCACGCTGCTCGGTCAGGCCGGTACCGGCAAGACGCTGGTCGCGCTCGCCGCCGGGCTCGCGCAAGTGCTGGACGACAAGCGCTACAACGAGATCATCGTGACGCGCGCAACGGTGCCGGTCGGTGAAGACATCGGCTTCCTGCCGGGCACGGAAGAGGAAAAAATGCAGCCGTGGATGGGTGCGTTCGACGACAACCTCGAAGTCCTGCAGAAGACCGACGACGCAGCCGGCGAGTGGGGCCGCGCCGCGACTCAGGAGCTGATCCGCTCGCGCCTGAAGGTCAAGAGCATGAACTTCATGCGTGGGCGTACGTTCGTGGACAAGTATCTGATCATCGACGAAGCGCAAAACCTCACGCCGAAGCAGATGAAAACGCTGGTTACGCGCGCGGGTCCGGGCACCAAGATCATCTGTCTGGGCAACATTGCGCAGATCGATACGCCCTACCTGACGGAAGGCAGTTCGGGGCTCACGTACGTGGTCGATCGCTTCAAGGGCTGGGCGCACAGCGGGCATGTGACGCTGGCGCGCGGCGAGCGTTCTCGCCTTGCCGACTACGCGTCGGAAATTCTCTAAGTTTCAGCGGGTTAGCTTCTACCCGAAGCCGCGTCCGGAGCATTCCGGACGCGGCTTTTTTGTTCGCTCTGCGTTCCCGATGGGCAACACTTAGCGCACGAACTTCATGTAATTTGTTAAGAATTCTTGCCGGAGCGAGGTTTCAACGGCTACCATCCCGACATCGTCCGCCGTTAAACGAGCGCTTACCGCTCTCTTCGTCTTCATGCGCCGACTCGCCTTTTCGCTGCTGACCGTGCTGCTGCTCGCCGCCTGTGCCGGCGCGCCGCAAAAAACGTCGTCGCGCGGCTCGGGCAGTTCGGTCGTCGTGACCAATGGCGCTTATCATGCGCCGCCGCCCGGCTTCCCCAATTTTGTCGATCACAGCATCGGCCGGGAGGAAATCTCGATTCAGGCAATGAGTCTCGTCGGCATTCCGTACCGCTGGGGCGGCAATACACCGGATAGCGGCTTTGATTGCAGCGGATTGGTTCGCTATGTGGTCTCGCGCGCGGCATCGGTGAATCTGCCGCGCACGACGGCGGACATGAGCGGGCGCGGCGAGTCGATCGAACCGGACGAGATCGCGCCGGGTGATCTGATTTTCTTCAACACGACAGGACGCCCGCATTCGCACGTCGGCATTTACGTGGGCAAACTGCGCTTTGTCAATGCGCCGTCGACCGGCGGCACGGTGCGTCTCGACTATCTGACCAACCCGTATTGGGCCAAGCGTTTCGATGGCATACGCCGCGTTGCCTCGCCGGCTGCGACACCCGCACCATTCGATACGCCGAGCTATCAGGCAGCGGCGCCGCAGCCTGAGCAGGTCGCGCCGGTGACGCAGACGGCAGCGGCGGTCTATGCGGGTGCGCCGGCGACCGTTGCGCCGACGCCGACGAAGGCGGCGGCGCAGCCGCCGGTCTATGCCGCGGGCGCGCTGCAATCTCAATCGCCGCCGCAGCAAACGGCCCGCGTTGCCGCCGCGCCGCGCATGCCGTTGAACGCGCAAGCGCAATCGGTCAGCGCCACGGCTGCGACAGCGGCAACGGCACAAGCTGATCCGTTCGAACCACCGCCGCCCGGAATGAGCGCAGCGCAGATGCAGGCGCGCGCGGCAGGCGCAGTGTCGCCGACACCGGTTCCGGCCGCTCAACAAGCCAGTGCATCGTATAACGCGGGTGTCGGCTCGCTGACCCAGCCACAGCCGACGGCTTTACGCACGGCTCCCCAAACGAGCGCCCGCGTGCCCGATCCCATCGACGCCGCAGCCGACGCGTTCGAGCCGCCGCCGCCCGCTTCCATCGCCGCGCGCCAGGCGCGCGAGGCGCAGCAAGCCGATGAGAACGGCGGCGTGCAGATCATGCGGGCGTCCACCGCCTCGCGCGGCGTGCCCGCTCCCACACAAACCAACGACGACCCGATCGCCCGCTTCGCCAACGGCAACTTCTGACGCCCCATAGCCGGCCGGCGCCATCCGCATCACCCGACGCGCCACCGACCCGCGCATCACACCCATTCCGCCGATCTGCTATCGTCATCGATATTCTTCCGACAGCGGGTGACGACGATGGATCTTGGACTCAAAGACAAGGTGGTGTTGATCACGGGCGGCAGCAAGGGAATCGGCCTTGCCTGCGCCCGCGCGTTCGCGCTCGAGGGCGCGAAAGTCGCGATCGTATCGCGCGACCCCGCCAACCTCGCGCGCGCCTTCGAGCAGTTGAAACAGGAAGGCCTGCACGTGCACCGGACCCGCGCCGATCTGCACGAACCGCACAGCGCCGCCGATATCGTCGAAGAAGTGAGCACCGCGGTCGGCCCGATCGACGTGCTGATCAACAGCGCCGGCGCCGCGCGCCGCTACGATCCGGAATCGCTCGATGCCGACGCGTTCCGCGCCACCATGGAAGCGAAATACTTCCCCTATATCTATCCCCAGCAGGAAGTGCTGCGCCGCATGGCGGAGCGCGCGAAATCCGGCAGCGGCGGCGTACCCGGCACGATCGTCAATATCATCGGCATGGGCGGCAAGGTCGCGAGCGATATCCATATTGCCGGCGGCGCCGCGAATGCCGCGCTGATGCTTGCCACCGTCGGCCTCGCCCACTATTACGCACGCTACGGCATCCGCATCAATGCGATCAATCCGGGGGCGACGCTGACCGAGCGTGTCGAGGAAGCGGTGAAGCTGGAGGCAACGCAGCAAGGCATCGGCAGCGCGGAAGCGCTCGCGCGCGGGCAGGCCAAAGTGCCGCTCGGACGCTTTGCCAACCCGGAGGAAATCGCCGATGTCGCGCTGTTTCTGGCGAGCCGCCGCGCGAGCTATGTGACGGGCGCGATCGTCCCGATGGATGGAGGCAGCGCGCCGCTGATCTAGCCGCCGCGCTGCGCATCTGACAGTGCGTTCGTGCGGCAGACAGCGCTGCCGCACGGGGGCGCCGCCGCGCGCTTACAGAAAGCGGTGGCCGAGCCACCAGGCAGCCCCGGCGAGCGCCGCGGAAGCCGGGATCGTCAGAATCCACGCCCAAACGATGTTGCCGGCCACGCCCCAACGCACCGCGCTCAGCTTTTGCGTTGCGCCGACGCCGACGATCGCGCCAGTAATCGTATGCGTGGTGGATACCGGAATGCCGAGCCACGAGGCGGTAAACAGCGTGATCGCGCCGCCCGACTCCGCGCAAAAACCGCCGACCGGCTTGAGCTTGGTGATCTTCTGACCCATCGTGCGGACGATGCGCCAGCCGCCGAACAGCGTGCCGACGCCCATGGAGAGATAACAGCCGCCGATCACCCACAACGGCGGCGCATCCGCTATCGACGACGCATAACCTGTCGCGATCAGCAGCATCCAGATGATGCCGATGGTTTTCTGCGCGTCGTTGCCGCCGTGGCCGAGGCTATACAACCCGGCGGACACCAGTTGCAGCCGCCGGAAACGCCGGTCGACCTTGCTCGGCGGCGTGCGGAAATAGATCCACGACACCGCCAGCATGAAGAACGAGCCGAGCACGAAGCCGAGCAGCGGCGAAATGAAGATGAAGGCTACCGTCTTCATCAGGCCGTCGACATTGAGCGAACCCCAGCCCGACTTGGCGAGCGCCGCGCCCACGAGGCCGCCGATCAGCGCATGCGACGAGCTCGACGGAATGCCGTAGTGCCAGGTGATGATGTTCCAGCCGATCGCGCCGACCAGCGCGCCGAAAATCACGTAATGGTCGACGATGTTCGGATCGATCGTGCCCTTGCCGACAGTCGCCGCCACTTTCAGATGGAACACGAAATACGCGATGACATTGAACGCCGCCGCGAAAGCGACGGCCTGCTGCGGCTTCAGCACGCCGGTCGAGACGACCGTGGCGATCGAATTCGCCGCGTCGTGAAAGCCGTTCATGAAGTCGAAAATCAGCGCGACGGCGACCAGGCCGGCGACGACCCAGATTGCGAGTTGTATCGATTGCATTATGCGTTTTCCAGCACGATGCCTTCGATGATGTTCGCTACATCTTCACACTTGTCCGTGATCGTTTCGAGCAACTCGTAGATCGCTTTCAGCTTGATCAGCGTCTTAACGTTGTCTTCTTCGCGGAACAGTTTGGACATGGCCGCGCGCAGCACGCGGTCGGCTTCCGATTCGAGACGGTCGATTTCCTCGCAGGCTTTCAGAATCTGGCTTGCCTGCTTCATGTCGGACAGCAGGCTGACGGCGAATTGCACGCGCTCGGAGGTCGCCGTGCAGATGTGGGCCAGCTGGCTCGCCTCGGAAGTCACGGCCTGCACGTCGTACAGCGAAATAGCGGTGGCGACGTCCTCCATCAGGTCGAGGATGTCGTCCATCGTGGTGATCAGCTTGTGGATCTCGTCACGGTCGAGCGGCGTGATGAACGTCTTGTGCAGCAGGTCGATGGTTTCGTGCGTGAGCTTGTCAGCAGCCTTCTCGGCTTTCTGCACGTTTTGCTTATGGGTCTCGGCGTCCTGCAGGTTGTCGATCAGCAGCTCGAGTTCACGGCTTGCCGAGACGATGCACGTTGCGTGCGCATTGAAAATTTCAAAGAACTTGCCCTCGGTGGGCATGAATCGACCGAACATTGGGATCCCGAAAATTGGTCACATAATGGCTGACATAAAACCGCCACATTGTACCGTTGCGAGACCCACGCCGCACTTCTGGAAGCGCCGTTACAACGGCGCCTCAGTTATCGCTTCACTTTTTCCGCTTATTCCCCGTAGAAATTCTGCGCGCCGGCAAAATTGTCGAACTTCGTGAATTGGCCGTGGAACGTGAGCCGAACAGGTCCGATCGGACCATTCCGCTGCTTGCCGATGATAATCTCGGCCGTGCCTTTGTCCGGACTGTCCGGGTTGTAGACTTCGTCGCGGTAAATGAACAGGATCACGTCGGCATCCTGCTCGATAGCGCCGGATTCTCGCAGGTCCGACATGATCGGCCGCTTGTTGGGACGCTGCTCGAGACCGCGGTTGAGCTGCGACAAAGCGATCACGGGTACGTCGAGTTCCTTGGCGAGGCTTTTCAGCGAACGCGAGATTTCCGAGATTTCGGTCGCGCGGTTTTCGCCTGACGACGATCCGCTCATCAGCTGCAGGTAGTCGATGATGATCAAGCCCAGCTTGCCGCATTGGCGCGACAGCCGGCGTGCGCGCGAGCGCAATTCCATCGGGTTCAGGCCGCCGGTTTCGTCGATGAAAATCTGCGCCTCGCTCATTTTCTGCACGGCGTGCGTGAGCTTCGGCCAATCCTCGTCGGTCAGGCGCCCGGTTCGCATGCGGTGCTGATCCAGCCGCCCGACCGAGCCGAGCATACGCATGGTAAGTTGCGAACCCGGCATTTCCATCGAGAACACCGCGACCGGCAAGCCGTACTCGACCGCCACGTATTCGCCGATATTCATGGAAAACGCCGTTTTACCCATCGACGGACGGCCCGCGACGATGATCAGCTCGCCGCCGTGCATGCCGGACGTCATGCGGTCCAGATCGACGAAGCCGGTCGGCGTGCCGGTCACGTCGCTCGGATTGGCGGTGTGGTACAGCGTGTCGATCCGCTCGACGACCTCCGTGAGCAACGGCCCGATTTCGAGGAAGCCCTGTGTGCCGCGCGCACCGTCTTCGGCAATCGAAAACACCTTCGATTCGGCCTCGTCCAGCAACTGGCGGACTTCTTTGCCCTGCGGGTTGAAAGCGTCGGCCGAGATTTCGTCGGCGACGGAGACCAGCCGGCGCAGCACCGCCCGGTCGCGCACGATTTCCGCATAGCGCCGGATGTTGGCCGCGCTCGGCGTGTTCTGCGCCAACGCATTCAGATAGGCCAGACCGCCGACCTCTTCGGCCTTGCCCGAGGTGCCGAGCGCCTCGTACACGGTAATCACGTCGGCCGGACGCGTGGCCGCGATCAGCTTGCCGATATGCTCGAAGATGATGCGGTGGTCATAGCGGTAAAAATCGCTCTGCGACAGAAAATCCGCGATGCGGTCCCACGCGGCATTGTCGAGCAGCAGGCCGCCCAGCACCGATTGCTCGGCCTCGATCGAATGCGGCGGGACTTTCAGCGACTCGAGTTGGGGATCTTTGGACGGTGCGTTCATGGAGAGGAATTATCAGGTAATCGGGCGGCTGCGGCGAGCAGGAAAACTAAAAAAAACGGGCACAAAAAAAGCAGGGGCCGGTTACCCGGCCCCTGCCTTTCGCCAGCAACATCCTGGCAAATACTACCTGATGCTTAGACGTGTTCGCCGATCACAGCCACCGTCACATCGACGAGAACGTCGGTGTGCAGCGAGATCTGAACCGCGTGTTCGCCAACCAGCTTCAGCGGGCCTTCCGGCAGACGCACTTGCGCCTTTTCCACTGCGAAACCTTGCTTGACCAGGGCTTCAGCGATGTCCGCGTTCGTCACCGAGCCGAACAGGCGGCCGTCGACGCCAGCCTTCTGATTGATCTGAACCGTCGAGCCACCCAGCTTTTCGCCTTGGGCGGTAGCAGCAGCCAGCTTTTCAGCGGCGATCTTTTCGAGTTCTGCGCGGCGCACTTCGAATTCAGCCAGGGCTTCTTTCGTTGCACGGCGAGCTTGCTTGTTCGGGATCAGGAAGTTACGTGCGTAACCGTCCTTGACCTTCACGATATCGCCCAGGTTGCCCAGATTGACGACTTTTTCCAGAAGAATAATTTGCATTCGGAGACTCCTTATCGCGTCGTCGGGTTAGGCCTTGTGCTGGTCGGTGTACGGCACCAGCGCGAGGAAACGTGCGCGCTTGATTGCCGTGTCCAGCTGGCGTTGATAGTGCGACTTCGTACCCGTGAGACGCGCCGGCGTGATCTTGCCGTTTTCGCCGATGAAGTCCTTCAGCGTTTCGAGGTCTTTGTAGTCGATGTGATCGACGCCAGCGGCCGTGAAACGGCAGAACTTCTTGCGCTTGAAGAGCGGATTCTGTTGCTGACGACGCTTGTCGAATTTCTTACCAGTCGGGCGGGGCATGTTCAGTCCTTTCCAATGTCCTGCAATGCTGTGATGTGAAATACCAGAGTTCTTGCGTTGCGGTGCTTTTTCGCCAGAAAGCCTGTGAAGAGCGTTTCCACGCCCATCTGACAGCTTTCAAGCTTACCGCTCGCCTCGCCTGCGGCTACCGCCTGCATGGTCAGTTCGACTTGCCGGGCAATGCCGGCTTCGACGACTTCCGTGCGGTGGTGCAACGTGCAGCCTGCAATCGGAACGCCGGCGGGGGTGTACCGCACCGGTTCGCGTTCGACGACGCTGGCCGTGAGTTGCAGCCGGTTCATGATGCCTTTGGCTTGAACGACGCTGAATCTGGTAGCTTAAATAGTGTGTCTTAAGCCTGCGCTTCGGACGGTTGCGTAGCAGCCGACTTCTTGGCTTCTTCGCGCTGCACTTCCTTCATCATCGGCGACGGGCCGGTTTCGGCCTTCTTCATCTTGACGATCAGGTGACGCAGAACGGCGTCGTTGAACTTGAATGCGTGTTCCAGCTCGTCGAGCGTGGTTTGGTCGCATTCGATGTTCATGCAGACGTAGTGAGCCTTCGCGAGTTTCTCGATCATGTAGGCCAGTTGGCGACGGCCCCAGTCTTCGATACGGTGGATCTGGCCACCGTGCGAGGTGATCGTGCTCTTGTAACGCTCGATCATGGCGGGCACTTGCTCGCTCTGATCGGGATGCACGATAAAGACGATTTCATAATGACGCATACACACTCCTTGTGCTGACTTTTGGATAGAAGCCACCCGGGCGTCGGAACCGGTGTGGCAAGTGAGAAGCCAAAGAGTGTAACCCGAATGGGGCCGGGTTGCAAGATATCCCGTTGTTGCGGCGCGCGAATCGGGTGTGTTTTCAAGGGTTTAGGCGGTCGCGGGCCGGGCCGCAATACCGCCACTCGTGCGCGCAAGCCCCGACCCGCGCCGGCAAATCCCGGCCGGCCCGCACCGCGCAGCCCGGCGGCCGCCCGGGGTTGCCCGGCGGCCGTTTGCAGTCTACGAGCCGGTTTCCGTACGCTCGCTGCCGCTTTGCAGGCGCGCCTTCAACGCCACTTCCAGCCCCTTGAGCGCATCCGGCGCCGCGTCCGAGATCGCCCACCAGGTCATGCCTTCCGCGTCCCAGTGCGCGATCGAGTAGCCTTCTCGACCGAGCGTGGCCGGCGCCGCGCCGTCCGTGTTCCGGCCCGCGCCGGCCTGCGGAAACACGTACACGTCGATCACATGCTTCTGGTAGCGGTACACCAGCACGGCCACCCGCTGATGCGCGAGGTAGTCCAGACGCCCGCCTTCCAGCGCGAAGCCGCTCGCCGCCAGATCCTCGACCGGCGGCGAATAGTCGAGCCGGCCGTTGAACCACGGCTTGACGGTATGGCGATCCGTCGAAATCACGTCGATGTCGCGCCCCGACACCTGCGCGCGCACATGGCTTTCCACCAGTTCGTCGGTGAACGGCCCGAAGTCGGCCGGCCGCCGCAGGTTCAACGCCACGCCCGCCGCCACCGCGCACAACGCGACGACCAGCGCCACCCGCCAGCCGCGCGCAAACACAACGCCCGACCCGCCCGCGCCCGCCGGCCAGCCGGCGCCGCCTTGCGGGGCGCGCCAGCCATCCAGCAAACGGTCGAGCCAGCCGCGCCGCGCACGTTCGCGCGGCGGCGTCGCGACGCTCGCCAACGGCGCTTCGGCCGCGGCGGCCGGCTCATCGACAGACGGCAATCCGGCGACGATACGCTCGCGCAGCGACTGCGGCGCACGATGATAAGGCGCCGCGCGCAGCGCGCCGCTGATGGCCCGCAAGTTCGCGCTTTCGAGCCGGCAGGCGGCGCAGCTCTCGATATGCTGCTGAACGCGCCGGGCATCCGGCGCGGGCAATTCGTGATCGGCGTTCGCGTCGAGGAGCGGCCGCGCTTCGTTACAGTCCATCTGGCGTCTCCTGAGCGTTGCCGGCGGCGCTGCCGCCTGGCGTGTTGAGTGACCGGCCGTTGGCGGACGCCCGTAACGGGGTCACGCTCGCCGTGGCCGATTTGCTTGCGCCGGGCGCCGCCGCGCACGGCGACGAGCGGTGCGGCGGCGCCGCGCCTCCCTGCTTCTGCGTCAGCAGCGCGGCGAGCTTGCGGCGCCCCCGCGCGAGCCGGGACATCACCGTGCCGATCGGCACGTCCGCCACCAGCGCGATCTCCCGATAGCCCATCTCCTCCAGTTCCCGCAGCATCAGCACTTCCCGATACTCGACCGGCAGTTGCGCGAGCGCTTCGTGCACGAGCTTCGTATCCTCGTCGCGGATCAGAAGCGCCTGCGGATCGGCGCCGCCCACGCTCCAACCATCGAAGGACGTGTCGTCCATGGTGTCGTCGAACTCCACTGTTTCGTGCGACGACGCCCGCCGCCGCCATTCCGTGTACCAGGTGCGGCGCACGATCGCCAGCAGCCACGGCCGCGCCGAGTCGCCGCGAAAGGTGTCGAAGAAGCGAAACGCGCGCATGAAGGCTTCCTGCACGACGTCGTCGGCATCGTTGGCGTTGCCGCACAGCCAGCGCGCAAGGTTGTACGCGGCGTCGAGGTGCGGCAGCGCCATCTGCTGAAAGCGCCGGCTCCTCGCTGCGTCGGTCTCGCCGTGCGCGCGGGCAGGATCTGAATCGGTCTGGACCACCTCGGCCCTCCAGGGCATTGCGGGCTATGCGAATTCGCTCGTCGTAACAGTCTCTACAGCACATGACCGGGCATCTGCCGAGTTTATTCCCGCCGCCGCCGCGAGTCCGCAAAAAGCGCGATCGGGCCGCCGGCTAGTAAGCCGGACGGTTCCAGTAGTCCGCGCTGGCGTACACCTCTTTCAGGTAGTCGATGAAGTACCGCACCTTGGCCGGCACATACCGCTGCTGCGGGTAGACCGCGAGAATGTCGTAGTCGGGCAGCGCGAACTCGTCGAGCACTGTTTCCAGTTCACCGCGCGCCAGTTGCTGCTGGATTTCCCATGTGGAGCGCCAGCCGAGCCCGAGCCCTTCCGACACCCAGCGGTGCAACAGCTCGCCGTCGTTGCAGTCGAGCGTGCCGCCCACCCGCACCGTCGCCAGCTTGCCGTTGCGGCGGAAGTACCAGCCGCGGTTCTGCCCGCCTTGCAGGTTGAACGCCAGACAGTTGTGCTGCGGCAGGTCTTCGAGCGTTTTCGGCCTGCCGTGCCGGCGGAAGTATTCCGGCGTGCCGCACACCACGCGCCGGTTCGACGCCAGCTTGACCGCGACGAAATTCGGATCGACCGCGCCGCCGATGCGGATCGACAGATCGTACCCCTCGCGCACCAGATCCACGACCCGGTCGGTCAGATTGAACGACACCTGCAATTCCGGCTTGTCGGCGAGGAACGCCGGGGCAAGCGGCGCGACGTGCTTGCGGCCGAACGCGGCCGGCGCCGACACGATCAGATGGCCGTTGATCGCGCGCCGCCCGGCGCTCAGTTCGTTTTCCGCCTGGTCCCATTCGGTGAGAAGCCCGCGGCAGCGCTCCAGAAAGGCGGCGCCGTCTTCGCTTACCACCAGCCGGCGCGTCGAACGGTACATCAGTTTCACGCCGAGACGCTTTTCCAGCGCGTCGATGCGGCGGCCGAGAATCACCGGGGACACGCCCTCTTCCAGCGCGGCCGCCGCGAGGCTGCCGGCATCCGCGACGCGCACGAAGGTTTCGATCTGTTTGAAGCGGTCCATGTTTGCCTCCTGCTTGTCGGGGCGCCGGGCGCCGCGTGGGTCATTCCATACTTTTTGTTTCGAAATAAGCGACCCAGACTGATCTTATCAAACCTTTAGGTCAGGCCTAAAGTGCACTCAACACCTTTATTTCGCCAATTCCCCGCCATTCAGGAGACATTCATGGCCAAGATGAGAGCCGTCGACGCAGCCGTGCTGGTGCTCGAAAAAGAAGGCATCGACACCGCATTCGGCGTTCCGGGCGCAGCGATCAACCCGTTCTACTCGGCCATGCGCAAGGCAGGCAACATCAGCCACGTGCTGGCCCGCCACGTCGAAGGGGCCTCGCACATGGCCGAAGGCTATACGCGCGCTCAACCGGGCAACATCGGCGTGTGTATCGGCACGTCGGGCCCCGCCGGCACCGATATGATCACCGGTTTGTACTCGGCTCAGGCCGACTCCATTCCTATTCTCGCTATCACGGGCCAGGCGCCGCGCGCGCGTTTGTACAAGGAAGACTTCCAGGCCGTCGACATCGAGTCGATCGCCAAGCCGGTCACCAAGTGGGCCGTCACCGTGCGTGAGCCGGCGCTGGTGCCGCGCGTGTTCCAGCAGGCCTTCCACCTGATGCGCTCGGGCCGTCCGGGTCCGGTGCTGGTCGATCTGCCGATCGACGTGCAGCTCGCCGAAATCGAATTCGACATCGACACGTACGAACCGCTGCCGGTCTACAAGCCCAAAGCGACGCGCAAGCAGATCGAAGCGGCGCTCACCTTGCTCAACAACTCGGACAAGCCGCTGATCGTCTCGGGTGGCGGCGTGCTGAACGCAGCCGCTGAAGACCTGCTCGTCACGTTCGCCGAAACCATCGGCGTGCCGGTGATCCCGACGCTGATGTCGTGGGGCGCGATTCCCGACGACCATCCGCTGATGGCCGGCATGGTCGGCCTGCAAACCTCGCACCGCTACGGCAACGCGACGATGCTCGCCTCCGACTTCGTGCTCGGCATCGGCAATCGCTGGGCGAACCGTCACACGGGCAGCGTCGAGGTCTATACGAAGGGCCGCAAGTTCGTGCATGTGGACATCGAACCGACGCAGATCGGCCGCGTGTTCGGGCCGGATCTGGGCATCGTCTCGGATGCGAAGGCCGCGCTCGAACTGTTCGTGGAAGTGTCGAAGGAATGGAAAGCCGCGGGCAAGCTGAAGGATCGCAGCGCATGGGTCGCCGACTGCCAGGAACGCAAGCGCACGATGCATCGCAAGACGCACTTCGACAACGTGCCGATGAAGCCGCAGCGCGTCTACGAAGAGATGAACCAGGTGTTCGGCCGCGATACGTGCTACGTGAGCACGATCGGTCTCTCGCAGATCGCCGGCGCGCAATTCCTGCATGTGTACAAGGCGCGCAACTGGATCAACTGCGGCCAGGCCGGCCCGCTCGGCTGGACGATTCCGGCGGCGCTCGGCGTGCGCGCGGCCGATCCGCAACGTCCGATCGTGGCGCTCTCAGGCGACTACGACTTCCAGTTCATGATCGAAGAACTGGCAGCCGGCGCGCAATTCAAGCTGCCGTACGTGCATGTGGTGGTGAACAACTCGTACCTCGGCCTGATCCGCCAGGCACAGCGCGCGTTCGACATGGACTTCTGCGTGCAACTCGGTTTCGAGAACATCAACTCGCCGGAAACGAACGGCTATGGCGTGGACCACGTCGCCGTCGCGCAAGGTCTGGGCTGCAAGGCAATCCGCGTGTTCAAGCCGGAAGAGCTGAAGCCCGCGCTGCAGAAAGCGCAGGCGATGCTCTCCGAGTTCAACGTGCCGGTGATCGTCGAAGTGATTCTCGAACGCGTGACCAACATTTCGATGGGCACCGAGATCGACGCGATCAACGAGTTCGAAGAGCTGGCCACGACGCGCGAAGACGCACCGACCGCGATCAGCATGCTCGACTGAGTTGCCTGACGCATCGAAACGATGAACCTGAAGTGAGCGCGGTTCAGCGGCACCGAACCGCCTCACGAAGCCATTCCACTGACCGACCAGAAGAGACTGACGCACCATGCCGAAATTCGCAGCGAACCTCACCATGCTGTTCAACGAAGTCCCGTTCCTCGACCGCTTCGCGGCCGCTGCCGACGCGGGCTTCCACGCCGTCGAATTCCTGTTTCCGTATCCCTACCAGATCGCCGAATTGAGCGAACGTCTGCAGCAGAACCGCCTGAAGCTGGTGCTGCACAACCTGCCCGCGGGCAACTGGGAAGCCGGCGAGCGCGGCATCGCATGTCTGCCGGATCGCGTGAGCGAGTTCCAGGAAGGCGTGGGCCGCGCGATCGAGTACGCGAAGGCGCTGAAGGTGCCGCAACTGAACTGCCTCGTCGGCATTCCGACGGCCGGCGTCGATGCGGACAAGGCACGCTCGACCATTGTCGAGAACCTGCGCTTCGCCGCGGGCGAGTTGAAAAAGGCCGGCATCAAGCTGCTGGTCGAACCGTGCAATTCCTACGACATTCCGGGCTTCGCACTGAATCGCTCGGGCGAAGGGCTCGACGTGATTCGCGCAGTCGGTTCGGATAATCTGTTCCTGCAATACGACATCTATCACATGCAACGGATGGAAGGCGAACTCGCGGCGACTATCAGAAAGAACCTGCCGCAGATCGCGCACATCCAGCTCGCCGACAATCCGGGCCGCAACGAACCGGGCACAGGCGAAATCAACTACCCGTTCCTGTTCGATCTACTCGACTCGCTCGGCTACGACGGCTACGTCGGTTGCGAATACAAACCGCGCGCGACCACTACCGCCGGCCTCGGCTGGATTCAGAGCGTGGCCGGGCAGACCCGCGGCGCAGCCCACGCCGCCGCCTGAGCGCCGCCTTGCTTCATTGATCGGCCGGATCAGGCGCTTCACGCCCCGAAACAAGTCCCCGTGGGGACTGCATACAACACTGGAGATTCAGACTCATGGCAAAGATCGGTTTCATCGGCCTCGGCATCATGGGCGCGCACATGGCGCGCAACCTCATCAAGGGCGGCCACTCGCTGTTCGTGAATGGCGCGTACCCGGTGCCGGAAGATCTGGGCAAGACGACGAGCGTCGTCGCGAATTCGACCGCTGTCGCGCAGGCCGCCGACATCGTCATCATCATGGTGCCGGACACGCCTGACGTGGCCAACGTGCTGTTCGCCGACGACGGCGTCGCCGCCGGCCTCACGAAGGGCAAGCTCGTGATCGACATGAGCTCGATCTCGCCGCTCGACACGCAGGCGTTCGCGAAGAAAATCAACGCGCTGGGCGTCGACTATCTGGACGCGCCGGTCTCCGGCGGCGAAGTCGGGGCGCGCGAAGCGACGCTGACGATCATGGTGGGCGGTCCGGAAAAAACCTTCGCCACCGCCAAGCCGCTGTTCGAACTGATGGGCAAGAACATCTCGCTGATCGGCGAGAACGGCGCGGGTCAGACCTGCAAGGTCGCGAACCAGATCATCGTCGCGCTGAACATCGAAGCCGTGGCCGAAGCGCTGCTGTTCGCCTCGCGCTCGGGCGCCGATCCGGAACGCGTGCGCAAGGCGCTGATGGGCGGCTTCGCGTCGTCGCGGATTCTCGAAGTGCACGGCGAGCGCATGACGAAGCGCACCTTCAATCCGGGCTTTCGCATCGAGCTGCATCAGAAGGATCTGAACCTCGCACTCGACGGCGCGCGCAAGCTCGGCATCGCGCTGCCGCATACGGCGAGCGCGCAGCAACTGTTCAGCGTGTGCGCGGCGAATGGCGGCAAGGCCTGGGATCACTCGGCAATGGTGCGCGCGCTCGAAATCATGGCGAACTACGAAGTCGCGCAAGCGCCGGACAGCGAAGCCAAGGCAGCTTAAGGCAGCATCAGGCAACTTAAGCAGTAACACGGACTGCCGTGATCGTTGCGTGATCAACGTCATGGCGGTTGCAGGTGGGGCGCCCGGTTCGTCGTGCGACAGGCACGGCTAAACGGGCAAATCGTGCCGCTCTGGGCTGAGAGCGGCAAGTGGGGTCCGCAGCGGCACCCGGCGGCGCCGGGGAAGCCTTGGTCGGTCAGACGTCGTCGTCGGGTGTCCGGCTGTCGGATTTCATGCTTTACCAATGCTTATGCTTTTTCGGCCAAACTCTCGCAGCGGGTGCATCATGCAAGCCGCCTGCCCGCACCGCGCCTTGCAGCGCCGCTCGCTGCCGTGCTCGCAAGCCCGCTTGCATTTGCTTGCAACTCCGCGCCCTCGGCTCGACCTTTTTTGACACATCGGTCCGCCCTTTTCTCCTACACTCGTTAAGTCTGGTTGCGGGCGTGTCGGCGTTCAAGCGCAGCTTGCCGATCGTGGCAACGCCTGTCCTCTGCTTCATTCGCCCGATTCCCAGCCAGTGTTCAACCCGTGAGCGGCATGTGCTTGCGCCAGTAACCTATCTGCAAAGGATTCAGAATGAGCATCTTTGGTGACATCGTACATAAGCTCTTTGGCAAAGCGAAACCGGACCAGCCTGCACCGGCTGTCGAGCCGACGCCGGATCCGGCCGCCGCGCAAGCTGCCGCACCGGCGGCTGCGCCCGCGCCGCTCGCCGACGTCGACGTCGCTGCCGTCATGGACCAGTTCGTGAGCGAGAGCGGGCAAACGCTGAACTGGCGCACCTCGATCGTCGACACGCTGAAAGCGCTCGGCGTCGACAGCAGCCTCGATCATCGCAAGCAGCTCGCCAAGGAGCTGAACTTCACCGGCGACACGAACGATTCGGCGAGCATGAACATCTGGCTGCACAAACAGGTCATGCAAGCGCTGGCGGCGAACGGCGGCAAGTTGCCGCCGGATCTGGCGAACTAAGCGCCGGCGCACACCGCCCGTTGCGGGCGGCAGCGATCAGCCTCGAGCGGAAACGACAACGCGGCGCCCGGGTCGACAACCTGGGCGCCGCGTTGTTCATTTAAACATCATCTGCGGGACACGCCTCTGACTTCACAGCGGGCCGTTCGCGCTCAATCCATCAGTACGTGTCGAAAGTCTTTTGCAGCGCCACCGGACCCGTGGCGCCCGCGGCCAACGCCAGCATCAGCAGCACGCGCGCCTTGTACGGGTTCAGCGAACCCGCGCTGACGAAACCGAGCGCATCGTCGGCGGCCGCGCCGTTGCGCATCACATGCCCGGAGCCCACGCGCGACGCCCGCACCACCGCCACGCCTTGCGAGGCGGCATCGGCCAGCGCTTGCTGGACCGAGGTGTGAATCGAGCCGTTGCCGGTGCCGGCCACGACGATACCGCGCACGCCGGCCGTCACCAGCGCGTCGACGGCAATGCGCGAGACGCCTGCGTAACTCACCACGATCTCCACGTGCGGCCACTTCGCGCCGATCACGAATTCAGTGGCGAGCGTATGCGCACGCACCACGCTGCGCTGGAATTCGACGCGGCCGTCCTGCACCCAGCCGAGTGCGCCGATTTCAGGCGAATGGAATGCATCGACCGCGTAGGTGCTCGTCTTCACCACGTCGCGCGCGCTATGAATCCTGTTGTTGAAGGCCACCAGCACGCCCTGCCCGCGAGAGCCCGCGTGCGCCGCGACCGTCACCGCGTTCAGCAGATTCAGCGGACCGTCGGCGGACAGCGCCGAGGCCGGGCGCATGGCCGCCGTCAGCACGACCGGCTTGTCCGACTTGACGGTCAGATGCAGCAGGTAGGCGGTTTCTTCGAGCGTGTCGGTGCCGTGCGTGACCACCACGCCGTGGATGTCGTCGTCGGCGAGCAGCGTGTTGATGCGTTGCGCGAGCGCGGTCCACAGCGGCATCGCCATGTCCTTGCTGTCGACGCTGGCAATCTGCTCGGGCGCGATGCGCGCCACCGTGGACAAAGCCGGCACCGCGGCCAGCAATTGCTCGACGCCGACCACACCGGCCTGATAGCCGGACGTATTGGTGGCGTCCGCAGCCGCCCCGGCGATCGTGCCGCCGGTCGCCAGCACGGCAATGCGCGGCAGCGGCGGCGTGGCGCCTTCGTCCGGGGGTATGGCGGAGGAGGAAGTCAAAGTGTTCATGGCGGCGATTGTAAGCGATGCGCCGCGCGCCGCCATGCGTGAAGAAACTAATGGCCCGTCAACGGCCCGGCGCATCCATCAAACGGCTTCGCGCAACTGGGCGGCGATCTCCGCTTCGTTCAACTGCGGCGCGAACATCTCGATCAGCCGGTATGCGTATGCGCGCAGGAACGCGCCCTTGCGCAAACCGACCCGTGTGGTGCTGGCTTCGAACAGATGCTGCGTGTCGAGCGCGACCAGTTCCGTGTCGCGCTTCGGATCGTAGGCCATCGCCGCGACCACGCCAATGCCCATGCCGAGTTCGACATACGTCTTGATCACATCGGCGTCGATCGCGGTCAGCACGACGTCGGGCAAGGCGCCCGCTTTGGCGAACGCCTGGTCGATATGCGAGCGGCCCGTGAAATCCTGGTCGTACGTGACGATCGGAAATTCGGCGATCTCGTCGAGCGTCAGATTCGGCCGGCCCACCAGCGGATGATCCTTCGGCACGACCACCACGTGATGCCACGAATAGCACGGGAACGTGACGATATCCGGGAAGCGGTCGAGTGCTTCGGTGGAGATGCCGATGTCGGCTTCGCCATTGATGATCATCTGCGCGATCTGTTGCGGGCTGCCCTGGCGCAGCGCCAGATGCACCTTCGGGAACACCTCGGTGAATTGGCGGATCACCTTCGGCAGCGCGTAACGCGCCTGCGTGTGCGTAGTCGCCACGACGAGGTGGCCGCTATCCTGATCCGCGTACTGGCGCGCGACGCGGCGCAGATTCTCGGCGTCGAGCAGCATCCGCTCGATCAGCTGATGCACCGCCTTGCCCGGCTCGGTGAGGCCCGTCAGACGCTTGCCGCGTCGAATGAAAATATCGACGCCGAGTTCGTCCTCCAGATCCTTGATCTGTTTCGACACACCTGATTGCGACGTGTACAGCACGTTCGCCACTTCGGTCAGATTCATGTTCTGACGCACGGCTTCGCGCACGAAGCGCAATTGCTGAAAATTCATCTGTATGTCTCCGGTTGGTCCAGAGTTGAGTTATTTGAGTTTGATTGAAACACCGAGTCGTACTACAGCGCGCCTGACCGCGCTCGCGCTCATTGCGCCGGGAACACGCGCAATGCACGCGGCACTGCCGTCACACCGTCGCCGATCGAGAGCTGCAGATCGCGCCACGCTTCCCGATCGAGCTCGGCTTCGAGCAGGTTGCCCTCGCGGCCCGCGAGTTCGACCCGCACCGAGCCGCCCAGCGTCACCACGCGCCGCACGTCGACCACGATGCCTTCGCGATGGCCCGACGCCTGCGGGTACAACTGCAGATCGTGCGGTCGCACATAGGCGAAGGCCGGGCCGCTGAAATCGGCCTTGATCGACACCGGCAGCGCCGCGCCGTCCACCACGAAACCGCTCGCGTCGACCTTGCCATGCAGACGGTTCGCCGCGCCCAGAAACTCGTAGACGAACGAGGTTTGCGGATGATCGTAGACATCCTGCGGACTGCCCACCTGCTCCACATGCCCGCGATTGAGCACGACGATACGGTCGGCCACTTCCAGCGCTTCTTCCTGGTCGTGCGTGACGAAGATCGTCGAGATATGCAGATCGTCGTGCAGGCGTCGCAGCCAGCTGCGCAGTTCCTTGCGCACCTTTGCATCCAGCGCGCCGAACGGTTCGTCGAGCAGCAGCACTTTCGGCTCGACCGCCAACGCGCGGGCCAGCGCGATACGTTGCCGCTGCCCGCCGGACAATTCCGACGGATAGCGTTGCGCGAGCCAGTCGAGCTGCACGAGCTTGAGCAGCTCATGCACCTTCTCGCGGATCACCGCTTCGGAAGGCCGCTCCTTGCGCGGCTTCACGCGCAAGCCGAACGCCACGTTCTCGAACACCGTCATATGACGGAACAGCGCGTAATGCTGGAACACGAAACCCACTTCCCGCTCGCGCGCGCCGACCGTCGCCACGTCCTGGCCTTGCAGCTCGACCTGGCCCCCGTCCGCGTATTCGAGCCCGGCGATCACGCGCAGCAAGGTGGTCTTGCCACAACCGGACGGCCCGAGCAGCGCAACCAGTTCACCCGGCGGAAAGTCGAGCGTGACGTTATCGAGCGCGACGAAATCGCCGAAGCGCTTCTGCAGGTTACGAACGGTGATACCCATTACAGCTCTCCTTGCTTGAGCGGGTGTTGCTGCGATGCATGCGTTGTGTGTGATGCGTGTGTTGCACTGGCCGGCGCCGTGACAGGACCGGCATACGCGGGCACGTCCCGCGCGGCCGACAGTTCCGCCGACATATGGCGCTCGGCGAGCAGCTTCAGGCCGAGCGTCACGAGCGCGAGCAGCGCCAGCACCGACGCCACGGCGAACGCCGCCGAGAAGTTGTATTCGTTGTAGAGAATTTCGACGTGCAGCGGCATCGTGTCGGTCTGGCCGCGAATATGGCCCGAGACCACCGACACCGCGCCGAACTCGCCCATTGCCCGCGCGTTGCACAGAATCACGCCATACAGCAGGCCCCATTTAACGTTGGGCAGCGTGACGCGGCGAAAGGTCTGCCAGCCCGACGCGCCGAGCACGTGGGCGGCTTCTTCTTCGTCGTTGCCTTGTGCCTGCATGAGCGGAATCAGCTCACGCGCGACGAACGGGAACGTCACGAAAATGGTCGCCATCACGATGCCCGGCACCGCGAAAATGATCTGGATGTTGTGGTCTTGCAGCCACGGGCCGAACCAGCCCTGCGCGCCGAACATCAACACATAGATCAAGCCCGAGATCACCGGCGACACCGAGAACGGCAGATCGATCAACGTGGTCAGCAGCGCCTTGCCGCGGAATTCGAACTTGGCGATACACCACGAAGCCGCGAGGCCGAACACGAGGTTCAGCGGCACGGCGATCGCGGCGGTGATCACGGTCAGCTTGATCGCCGAGAGCGCGTCCGGGTCGGCGAGCGATTCCAGATAGAAACCGAGCCCCTTGTTCAGCGCCTGATAAAAGACGGCGACGAGCGGCACCACCAGGAACAGCGCGAGAAACAGCAGCGCGACGCCGGTCAGAATCCAGCGCACGAGCGGCGGCTCGGTGACCGGGTCGGGACGGCGCGCGACATTCAGCGGCGCGCGCGGCGCCACCGCCACGGCGTGATTCACGCCGCTCGCGCCATTCGCGCTATTGGCGGCGGCCACGTCATTCACGGTTCGGCGGCTCATTGCACACCTCCGCCGATTGCCGCGACGCTGGCGGCGGGCACCGGGCCCGCGCCGCCGCGGCTCGTGCGGCGCTGCAGATACCACTGCAAGGTGTTGATCAGGAGCAGCATCAGGAACGACACGACCAGCATCACCACCGCCAGCGCCGTGGCGCCCGCGTAGTCATATTGCTCGAGCTTCGTGATGATGAGGAGCGACGTGATTTCCGACTTCATCGGCACATTGCCGGCTATGAAGATCACCGAGCCGTATTCGCCGAGCGCGCGCGCGAATGCCAGCGCAAAGCCCGTCAGCAGCGCCGGAAACACCGCCGGCAGCACCACGCGGCGAAACGTCAGCCAGCGCGAGGCGCCCAGGCACGCCGCCGCTTCTTCCTGTTCGCGTTCGAACTCTTCGAGCACCGGCTGCACCGTGCGCACGACGAACGGTAGGCCGATGAACGTCAGCGCGACCAGCACGCCCGCCGGCGTAAAAGCGATTTTCAGGCCGAGCGGTTCGAGAAACTGCCCGATCCAGCCATTGCCCGCGTACACGGCCGCGAGCGAAATGCCGGCGACCGAAGTCGGCAACGCGAACGGCAGATCGACCACCGCATCGACGATGCGCTTGAACGGAAACGAGTAGCGCACCAGCACCCACGCCACCAGAAAGCCGAACACCGCGTTGATCAGCGCGCCGCCGAGCGCGGAAAAGAACGTCAGGCGATACGACGCGAGCACGCGCGGCGAGCTCACCGCGCGCACGAACTGGCTCCAGTCGAGCGTCGCGGTTTTCAGAAAGGTCGCCGCAAGCGGAATCAGCACCACGAGGCTCAGATAAGCCACCGTGATGCCGAGTGTCAGGCCAAAACCGGGTAAGGCGCTCGGCTTTCGGAAGGTCAACGTCGTCATGCTCGTTACTCGTTCAGGTTGATGCTCGTGTTGCCGGCCGCCGGCCCTGGCTGGCCAAAAGCGCGCCCCTGGGGCGCGCTCGGGAGTGACGCGTTACCGCATCCGTTTGCCGATGCCCTGGCGGGCAGTGGCTGTGTTACTGCGGCTGATAGATCGAATCGAATACACCGCCGTCGGCAAAGTGCGTCTTCTGCGCGTTGGTCCAGCCGCCGAACGAATCGTCCACCGTGTACAGCTTCAGCTTCGGAAACTTGGCGGTCAGCTCGGCCGGCACCTTGTTCGAACGCGGACGGTAGAAGTTCTTCGCCGCGATCTCCTGGCCCTGCTCGCTATAGAGGAAGTTCAGATAGGCTTCGGCGAGCTTGCGCGTGCCGTGCTTGTCCACCACCTTGTCCACCACCGCAACCGGCGGCTCCGCCAGAATGCTGACCGACGGCACGACGATCTCGAACTTCTCCGGGCCGAACTCCTTCAGCGACAGAAAGGCTTCGTTTTCCCATGCGATCAGCACGTCGCCGATACCGCGTTGCACGAAGCTGGTGGTCGCGCCGCGCGCGCCCGAATCCAGCACGCCGGCATTCTTGTAGAGCTTGCCGACAAATTCCCTCGCCTTCTGATCGTTGCCGCCCGGCTGATGCTCCGCATATGCCCAGGCCGCGAGGTAGTTCCAGCGCGCGCCGCCCGACGTCTTCGGGTTCGGTGTGACGATCGACACACCCGGCTTGATCAGGTCGTCCCAATCCTTGATGTGCTTCGGGTTGCCCTTGCGCACCAGAAACACGATCGTCGACGTGTACGGCGACGCGTTATCCGGCAGACGCTTCTGCCAGCCCTTGTCCAGCAAGCCCTTGTTGGCCAGGGCGTCGATGTCGTAAGCGAGCGCGAGGGTCACGACGTCGGCCTGCAGACCGTCGAGCACCGAGCGCGCCTGCGCGCCGGAGCCGCCGTGCGACTGCTTGAAGGTGATCGTCTCGCCGGTCTTCGCCTTCCATTCCTTGCCGAACGCCTGGTTGACGTCCTGATAAAGCTCGCGAGTCGGGTCGTAGGACACGTTCAGCAGTGTCGTGTCCGCTGCGTGCGCCTGCGCCATCACGCCGAGCGCGCCCGCCGCGCCCAGAGCGAGTGCCGCGATGAGTCGCTTCGTCTTGCCCGCCAGCCCCGTACCTTGGTGATTCATGTCAACTTTCTCCGCGTTGTAGTTCGCTGAAACCGCATATGGTGTTCCTCGGCGTCGCGGTCACGTGCACATGAGCCCCAACTCGGAGGCCAGTCTATCGAAGGGCTTTCATCATTAAAAATAATGTTTCTTCATTCTTTAATACGCAAAAGTGGTAATGACAGCTGGATAAGGCGTTGCGGCACGAAAACGGGTGTTGGAACGTCGCTTGACGACGCTCTAGCGCCACCCTTCAGCACGAACTTAAAGTAAAGCTTGAATTGCGCCGAATACTGTATAAAAATACAGTCACCTGTTCATACATACAGTGGCGCCATGACCAAACTCACCGCACGACAGCAGCAGGTTTTCGATCTGATCCGCAGGGCTATCGAACGCACCGGCTTTCCGCCCACCCGCGCGGAGATCGCCGCCGAACTGGGCTTCAGCTCGGCCAACTCGGCAGAAGAACATCTGCGCGCGCTCGCCCGCAAGGGCGTGATCGAGCTCGCGGCCGGCGCGTCGCGCGGCATCCGCCTGCTGGCCGGCCCGGAAGATTCGCCGCACCAGTTCACGTTGCCGCACGCCAGCATCATGCAACTGTCGCTGCCGCTGATCGGGCGGGTTGCCGCGGGTAGTCCGATCCTCGCGCAGGAACATATCTCGCAGCACTACGCGTGCGACCCGGCGCTGTTCTCGAGCAAGCCCGATTACCTGCTGAAGGTGCGCGGGCTGTCCATGCGCGACGCGGGCATCTTCGACGGCGACCTGCTCGCGGTGCAAAAGAAGAGCGAAGCCAAAGACGGCCAGATCATCATTGCCCGGCTGGGCGACGACGTCACGGTCAAGCGCCTGAAGCGCCGGCCGAACGGACTCGAACTGATCGCCGAGAACCCCGATTACGAAAACATCTTCGTTGAAACCGGCAGTGCGGAGTTCGCGCTGGAAGGGATCGCCGTGGGGCTGATCCGCCCCGGCGAGTTTTAAGCGGCTTGCTGCCGGGCGGCTGGGTTCAGGCGCCTTGGTCCAAGCCCCCTTCTTGCCCGTTCGACAGCATAAAAAGCCGCGCCAACGCCGCATCAACGTTGCATCGTCTGGAGAGTCTCATGGAACGTCTTGCCCGCCTGTTGCCTTTTCGCCAGTTCGGTCGTCTGCGCCATCTTCGCAAGCTGGTGCCCTGCTCATTGATCGAGGCGTCCACGGCCAGCACGCCGTCGCTGTTCGACTCGCCCGCCGGTGTGTCGAGCCTGCCATCGTCGTTGCCGGCGTTTGCCCGCGTGTCGCTGAACTCGGGCTTGAATACGGCCGAGCCGGCGCGTCGCGCACCGGTGCGTGTCTATCACGGGCCGTCGCGTCTCATCATGGTCGGAACGGTAGACGCGGTGTGCCGCATGATCGATCGCTGCATCGCCGACGAAACGAACGTCCACGGCGCGGTATTCGAGTCTTGATGGATGGTCTGGCGGGCGGCGATACGGCATCGCACGGGATCGTTTTCGCGTGGCCGCAGTCCACGTTAGATCACACCTGAAGGAGAGTCCCGTTCGATGGCAGTTCCGAAACACATCAAGGGCGGCGCCACCCGGCCGCTAGTCGTCACGCTAATCGTGATCCTGGTGATCGCTGCGCTCGGGTTCGCGTACGCGTCACCCTATATCGCGCTGAACAATCTCAAACGCGCGGCCGACGCGCGCGACGTGCAAACGGTCAATCAATACGTCGACTTTCCCGCGTTGCGTGAGAGTCTGAAGCAGCAGGTCACCGGCTTGTTGACACGCCGGCTCGACGCGCACAGCAACGGCAACCCCCTCGCCGCTATTGGCGCAATGATCGGCGTCGCGTTGATTGGTCCACTCGTGGATGCCTACGCCACACCGGACGGCGTGGCGGCCCTGCTGAACGGCATGCCGCCGCGCGGCGATCCGGGCGAGCGGCCGCCCGCGCCGCCTGCCGCGAACCCGCCGCCGGACGCCGGCGCGCCCTCACCGGCACCGGCCGCGCCAGCGGCGCCTGCCACCGCCAACGCGGGCAACGACAACGCTACGCCGGCGCAACCGCCGCAAACCACAGCGGGCTATCGCGGCCTCAACGAATTCGTCGTCACCTACCAGCATGGCGCCGGCGACGCGCGTTATTCGGCCATCTTCCAGCGCGAGGGTGTTTTCACCTGGAAGCTGGCCGCGGTCAACCTGAACGAGTGATTGCCTGATGTCGTCGGGCCCGGGCAGCCGGCCCGTCGAACACGCACGCGATCACCACCGCCTGTCAAGCCGCCGCTTGCTGCTGCTCCTGCGCGGAAGAACACGCCACCAGAATGCTGCATGACACACGGTCGAGCAGCGGCGTATTGCCCGCGCCCATCCACCATCGTGACAGACCGGTGCGGCAACGGTGGCCGACCACGACCAGGTCGACATGCAATTCGTTGGCGAGGTTGGCAATCTCGTCGATCGGATGGCCGAACGCGAAATGCCCTTGTGCGCTCACGCCGCGCTCGGTGAGCCAGTCCACGCCTTCCTGGAGGATGTCGCGGGCGGTCTTTTCGAAACTGCCGCAAGCGACATCGGTCAGCAGGCCCGCACTTTGCGCAATGCTCGAACGCATGTCGACGACCGACAACAAATGCGTTTCCGCTTTCAGATCCAACGCCAGGTCGGCGCCGCAACGCAATGCTTTGCGGCCTTCGCGCGAGCCGTCGTAGCACAGCAGGATTTTCTGGTAGCTCGCCATGATTTTTCTCCCTTCGCGCGGGACGCGCGATCTGAATGAATCATGGTGCGCCGCAATTCAGGTTGCAAGGGATGGAAAACGCTAACTGTCCGCTCATTGAGCGCGCGCCAGGCCCTAAACCGGTGCGCGCGCCGCCAGGCTTGTCCACGGGTCGATGCCGCAGTGCAAGAAACCCGCGCGGGCAGGCGGGGCGCGCACCAACGCTGCCCCGCCGATGCCCTAGAATAGGCGGCCTTCCCGGCCATTCAACCACGTCTGTTTCCGGAGACTCGTTCGATCCATGCCTGAAGCCGCCATCGAATTTCACGAGGTCAGAAAAAGCTACGGCGAGAAAACGGTCGTCGACGGACTGTCGTTTCATGTGAACGCCGGCGAATGCTTCGGCCTGCTCGGTCCGAACGGCGCCGGCAAGACCACCACGCTGCGCATGCTGCTCGGCATCGCCACACCGGACGCGGGCACGATCCGCCTATGCGGCGAACCGATCCCTGGCCGCGCGCGCGTGGCGCGAGCGCGTGTCGGCGTCGTGCCTCAGTTCGACAATCTCGACCCCGACTTCACGGTGCGTGAAAACCTGCTGGTGTTCGGCCGCTACTTCGGCTTGAACGCCGCGCAATGCCGTGCGATGGTGCCGCCGCTGCTCGAATTCGCCCGACTCGAAAGCAAGGCGGACGCGCGCGTGAGCGAGCTGTCCGGCGGCATGAAGCGGCGCCTGACGCTGGCGCGCGCGCTCGTCAACGACCCCGACGTGCTGATCATGGACGAGCCGACCACCGGCCTCGATCCTCAGGCGCGGCATTTGATCTGGGAGCGGCTGCGCTCGTTGCTCGCGCGCGGCAAGACCATTTTGCTGACCACGCACTTCATGGAAGAAGCCGAACGGCTCTGCCACCGGCTATGCGTGATCGAGGAAGGGCGCAAGATTGCCGAAGGCGCGCCGAGCGAGCTGATCGCCTCCGAGATCGGTTGCGACGTGATCGAGATTTTCGGACCCGATCCGGTTGCGTTGCGCGATGAACTGGCGCCGCTCGTCGAGCGCACCGAGATCAGCGGCGAGACGCTGTTCTGCTACGTCAGCGACGCGCAACCGGTGCATGCGCGGCTCAAGCAGCGCGCGGACCTGCGCTATCTGCACCGGCCGGCGAATCTGGAAGATGTGTTCCTGCGGCTCACCGGCCGCGAGATGCAGGACTAGTGGCGCATGGATACCGGCATCGCACGCAACGCGCTGGCGCTATAACGACAAAGGACGTCCCTTCGTGGGACACCGCACGAGACACATCATGGACGCACGTACTTACGAACCGCCGGGTGACACCCCGTCGAAACAGGAAACTCTCGCCGCCTTTCCCGCGAACGCGACCAACTGGATCGCCGTGTGGCGCCGCAACTATCTGGTGTGGAGAAAACTCGCGATTGCCTCGATGTTCGGCAATCTCGCCGATCCCATGATCTATCTGTTCGGCCTCGGCTTCGGGCTGGGGCTGATGGTCGGCCATGTCGACGGCGTGTCGTATATCGCCTTTCTGGCGGCGGGCACGGTGGCCTCGAGCGTGATGATGTCGGCGAGTTTCGAGTCGATGTATTCGGGCTTTTCGCGCATGCACGTGCAGCGCACATGGGAAGCGATCATGCATACGCCGCTCACGCTCGGCGACATCGTGCTCGGTGAAGTGATCTGGGCCGCCAGCAAGTCGATCCTGTCAGGCGCTGCAATCATGCTGGTGGCCGGCGCGTTGGGCTACGCGAATTTTCCGTCGATGCTGCTGGCGCTGCCGGTCATCGTGCTGACCGGGCTCGCGTTCGCGAGCATCGCCATGGTCGTCACGGCGCTCGCGCCTTCGTACGACTTTTTCATGTTTTACCAGACCCTGGTGTTGACGCCGATGCTGCTGCTGTCCGGCGTATTCTTTCCGGTCTCGCAGCTGCCCGCCGTCGCGCGCGGCGCCACCGCGGTATTGCCGCTCGCGCACGCCGTGGAGCTGATGCGGCCGGCCATGCTGGGGCGGCCCGTCGAGCATGCACTGATGCATGTGGCCGTGCTGGCGGTCTACGCGGTGGGAGGATTTGTGGTGTCGGCTATCCTGTTTCGACGCAGGATGATGAACTAGGCTTGTGCTTGCGATACAACCCCAGGCGCTGACGCCTCCTCAATACATGTCGATATCAGCGCCTGTCGCGACTCGGGCCCGTTCAGTCCTCGTCGTCCGTCCACGGAATATCCACGTCAGAAATAAACGCTACCGTCGCGAACGGCCCGCCGTCCTGACGGCCGATCTTGCCGTCGGCGCGCTGCCATTCGACACGGAACATCGTGGCCGGATCGTCGGCGATCAGTCGAACCGTGCGAACCTCGTCCGGATCGGCTTCTTCCACCGGACCGTCGAGCGAGATCTGCAATTCCTGCGGCCATAGGCCATCGGCCGGATCATAGATCCTGTCGCCGTCGGGAATCAGCGTGAAGGCTTCCACGCCGATCGTCGCCGACGCCTCCACGATCATCTTGCCCAACGCACGCAGCAATGCTGTCGCTCGCGCCGAATTCGCCTGACGGATGGCAAGATCCCCGCGCGTCAGCGCCTGCTCAAGTTTTGGGTTTGTTTTTTGTTGCGCCATTCGATGTCCTGAGTTCCTATCGCTCTGTTGTGGACGGCGCGCTGCATCGAGCGCGCGCCGCTCTCCATTTTTCGGGCTGAATCCTACCACTGCTGTCGCCGAAGAGACGCCCATCCTGGCGTGCACTGCAACATTGGCCGGCGCTTTCAGCCCGCCCCGTTCACCACAGTTTAGGTCGTGATTCATGTTCCGGCAGGGACATTTACCTCTCGATCGGCGCGCAATGGATCGCTATCGCACGCAGGCGACATGCTTTGCCCCAGCGCCCGCGACCATCCACGCTCGGCCGCGATCAACCGCGAACGCTGCGTTGCCGACCCGATGCCGTTCGAATGATCGGGGCCCTCGCGCCTTTAACGCATGCGTCTGCTTCGCTTCCGGACGGTCTTTTCAGCAGCGCCATCCGCAGGCTTCGGTCCCGCCATTTCCGCGATCAGATGGTCCCTGAAGGCCCGCACCGACGGCGGCAGTTCGCGCCCCGCCATGGTCTGCACCTGGATGCTGCGCTGGCGCATTTGCGGATGGGTGAGCGGCATCACGACGAAACCGTCGCCGGCATAACGGTCGCGCACGGACAGCAGGCCCGTGAACATGATCGCGCCGGACTTCTGCGCGTAACGATACATAGCGCCGCTGTTGTTGCAGGTGAGTTCGGGTTCGAGCAGGATGCCTTCGAGCGCACAGGTAATGTCGATCAATTGACGAATCGTCGTGCCGGGCTCGGGCAGCACCAGCGGATAGCGCTGCACATCGGCGAGCGATACCTTCGCGCGCGCGGCCAATGGATGATCCGCGCGCAACAGCGCCAGCACCGGCGCGCGTTCGGTGTGCTCGACCTTGACGCCTTTTTCCGGCGCGAGACTGAACGTCAACGCGAGATCGGCGTCGCCGTCGCGTACCCGGCGGGTCGCCTCGTCCGGCGACATCACCGAGAGCGTGAAGTCGATACCCGGATACTGAACCCGAAAAGCCGCCATCGCGGCGGGCAGGAAGTCGGCGGCGAATCCTTCGGAACTGGCCAGCTTGATCATGCTGCCGTGCAAGGTCTCAATGCCGCCGATCTCCTTCATCACATGCTCGGCCTCGAGCAGACTGCGCTGCGCGTACGCAAGCAGGCGCTCGCCGGCTTCGGAGAGCGCCATGCCGCGCGGGCGCCGCTCGAATAGCGCGACGCCCAATTCGCTTTCGAGCCGCGCCACCTGCCGACTGATTGCCGAGACGGCGACATGCAGCCGTGCGGACGCGTCGCTGATCGAGCCGGTACGCGCGACTTCGACGAAATAGCGCAGCGCGATGCCATGCAGCGAAAGTGCCATGAGTGGGTCCTCATTCAACGGTAAGCGCGGGCGAGCCGATGGCCGCGCGCGTCTCTACCCAGGCGGCGAGCTTTGCCTTTTCGGCAACGCAAGCTTCGAAAGACGATCATTGTGACAAAAAAATCGGCCTCCTAGAATCGGTTCGAAGCTGCAGGCCGCGGCCGCTCGCAGGCGCACCGCGGACCATGCGCCGTCCGCCCCCACATTCGCCCGCATTGGAGACACCCATGAGCCGCCACCAGGCCATCGAGCACGCCACCCATCATTTCGAATCCGGCGCCTTTCTCGAGACCTTGAACCGTCGCGTCGGTTTTCGCACGGAAAGCCAGGACAACGACCGCGCCGCCGCGCTGCTGTCGTATCTGACCGACGAAATCACGCCCGAAGTGGCGGGCCTCGGTTTCAGCACGCGCATCGTCGCCAACCCGGTGGACGGCTTCGGGCCGTTCCTGATCGCCGGCCGCCATGAGGGCGACCATCTGCCGACCGTGCTGATCTACGGCCATGGCGACGTGGTGCGCGGCTACGACAGCCAGTGGCGCGCGCCGCTGACGCCGTGGGCCGTGACCGTCGAGGGCGAGCGCTGGTTCGGCCGCGGCACCGCCGACAACAAAGGCCAGCACACCATCAACCTCGCCGCGCTGGCGAGCGTGCTTGCCGCGCGCGGCGGCAAGCTCGGCTTCAACGCGAAGCTGCTGATCGAGATGGGCGAGGAAACCGGCTCCCCCGGACTCGACGAGGTATGCCGCGCGCACCGTGAAGAACTGGCCGCGGATGTGCTGATCGCCTCCGACGGCCCGCGTCTCGCCGCGCGCCGCCCGACCGTATTCCTCGGCTCGCGCGGCTCGGTGAACTTCAAGCTGTCGTTGAAGCCGCGCGACGGTGCGCACCATTCGGGCAATTGGGGCGGTTTGCTGCGCAACCCGGCCACGGTCCTCGCGAATGCGTTGTCGAGCCTCGTCGACGCGCGCGGCGTGATCGCCGTCGAGGGTTTGCGCCCACCGCCGATTCCCGAGGCGGTGCGCCGCGCGCTCGCCGATATCACCGTGGGCGGCGGCCCCGGCGATCCGGCGGTCGACGACAACTGGGGCGAGCCCGGCCTGAGCGCGCCTGAGCGCGTGTTCGGCTGGAACAGCTTCGAAATACTCGCTTTCAAGGCGGGCAACCCGGAGAACCCGGTCAATGCGATTCCCTCGTCGGCGTTCGCGCATTGCCAGTTGCGCTTCGTGGTCGGCACCGATTGGGACAACCTCGAACGGTATCTGCGCACGCATCTGGATGCGCATGGCTTTGCCGAGGTGCGCATCGATGTCGAACGCGGCGCGCCGGCCACGCGTCTGAACCCGGACGATCCGTGGGTCACGTGGGCGATTGCCTCGCTCGAACAGACCACCGGCAAGAAGACGGCCGTGCTGCCGAATCTGGGCGGCACGCTGCCCAACGAAGTCTTCGCCGACACGCTCGGCCTGCCGACCCTGTGGGTGCCCCACTCGTACCCGGCCTGCTCGCAGCACGCGCCGAACGAGCATCTGCTCGGACCGGTCGTGCGCGAAGGTCTGCAGATCATGGCGGGACTCTTCTGGGATCTCGGCGAGAACTCGCCGCGCGCGACAACCCGCACTGCAACCTGAGCCGCACCTGAGCGACACCTGAGCGACACCTGAGCGGCACCCGGGCGACACCCGCCCGATCGGGGCCCCGCACGCCGTTATCCGTCTACGTCACGAGGCACGTCCACGATGAGCACGTCCACTTTGCAAGCCAGCGCCGCGCGGCCTTCCGCCGCGAAGGTCCATCGCATCATTCTCGCGGCGTCGATCGGCAACGCGCTCGAATGGTTCGATCTCGTCGTCTACGGCTTCTTCGCGGTGACCATCGCGAAGCTGTTCTTTCCGGCGCGCACCGAAGCGATCTCGCTGATGCTCACGCTCGGCACCTTCGGGATCTCGTACCTGATCCGGCCGCTCGGCGGCGTCGTGCTCGGCTCGCTCGCGGATCGCGCCGGGCGTAAGGCGTCGCTGCTGCTGTCGATCGGGCTGATGATGATCGGCACCCTGACGATCGCCGTGATGCCGCCGTACGCGGCGATCGGCCTGTGGGCGCCCGCGGGCATCATGCTTTCGCGCCTCGTTCAAGGTTTTTCCGCGGGCGGCGAGTTCGGTGCGTCGACGGCATTTCTGGTCGAACACGCTCCCGAGCGCCGCGGCTTCATGGGCAGCTGGCAGTTCGCGAGTCAAGGCATGGCGACGCTGCTCGCCTCCGGTTTCGGCGCGCTGTTGACGAGCCAGCTCACGAGCGCGCAACTCGAATCGTGGGGATGGCGCGTACCGTTTCTGTTCGGCCTCGCGATCGGTCCGGTCGGTTTCTATATTCGCCGTTACGTGGACGAAGGCGCCGAGTTCCATGCGCAGCCGAAAGCCCGCACGCCCCTGCGCGACCTGTTCGGCACGCAGAAGGTCCGCATGCTGCTGGCGGTAGGCTCGCTGGTCATTTCCACAGCGGCCAACTACATGATCCTGTACATGCCCACCTACGCGATCAAGCAATTGCACCTGCCCGCCTCGACCGGCTTCGCGGCGACGCTCGCCACCGGCGTCGTGCTCACGGTGCTGACGCCTTTCGCGGGCCACCTGTCGGACAGCCTCGGACGCATCCGCATCATGGCGGTGGCCGCCATGCTGATGCTGGTGACCGTCTATCCGGCCTTCATGTATATGAACGCGCATCCCTCGTTTGCGACGATGCTGCTCGCGCTGATCTGGATCGGCGTATTGAAGGCAACGTATTTCGGCGCGCTGCCCGCGTTGATGTCGGAGATCTTCCCGACGCAGACGCGCGCGACCGGCCTCGCGGTGAGCTACAACATCGGCGTGACGGTGTTCGGCGGCTTTGCGCCCTTTGTGATCACCTGGCTGATCGACGCAAGCGGCAATAAGCTCGCGCCCGGCTTCTATCTGATGTTCTGCGCGGTGGTGAGTCTGCTTGCGCTCCATGCGGTGCGCGGTCAGTTGAAGATCCGTTGAGCGTGCGCCAGGTGCGCCGAATTTCAGCAGCGGATCAGTTGGCAAGCGCCCCGGCCATGAAGCCGGGGCAGCCCGAGCGTGCGGCGCTTCGAGGGGCGCGCCGCCTTCTTTCAGGCAGGACTCGTCCCGACGCACCACCGCTCATGCATCAAGGCGCGGGATTCGGCTGCAATTCATGCAGCGCATCGATTTGCGCGAGCACCTGCGCCGGGAGTTTCACGTCGACGCTCGCAATGTTTTCCTTCAACTGATCGAGCGAGGTCGCGCCGATCAGATTGCTCGTCACGAACGGCCGGCTGTTAACGAAAGCCAGCGCGAATTGCGCGGGCGACATACCGTGACGCTTCGCGAGTTCCACGTAACGCGTGGTGGCTTGCACCGCTTGCGGCTTGCTGTAGCGCTGAAAGCGCTCGAACAGCGAGATGCGGGCGCCGGCCGGACGCGCGCCGCCTTCATACTTGCCCGACAACCAGCCGAAGGCCAGCGGCGAATAGGCCAGCAACCCGATGTTGTCGCGATGTGCGTACTCGGATAAACCGGCTTCGTAAGTGCGATTGAGCAGGCTGTATGGATTCTGAATGCTGACGATGCGCGGCAAGCCGAGCCTTTCGGCCGCGCGCAGAAACTGCGCGACGCCCCACGGCGTTTCATTCGACACGCCGACGTGGCGCACCTTGCCGGCCTTGACGAACTCAGCGAGCACCGACAGGGTCTCTTCGATCGGCACCGTATAAGCGTCGTCGACCCACGGATACGCGGGGCGGCCGAACGTCATCGTGCTGCGATCCGGCCAGTGCAGTTGATACAGGTCGACGTAGTCGGTTTGCAGACGCTTCAGGCTGCCGTCGAGCGCTTCGGTCAGATTCTTGCGGTCGAACTGGTTGCCTTCGCCACGAATATGGCGCGGGTTATGCGGTTGCCGCGCGGGGCCGGCGATCTTGGTGGCGAGCACGATTTTCTCGCGGGCACTGCGATGCCGCGCGAGCCACCTGCCGATAAAGCGCTCCGTCGAACCTTGCGTCTCGGCACGCGGCGGCACCGGGTACATTTCGGCGGTGTCGATCAGATTGACGCCGTGATCGAGTGCGTAATCGATCTGCGCGTGCGCTTCCTGCTCCGTGTTCTGCTCGCCCCAGGTCATGGTGCCCAGACCGATCAGGCTGACCTGCACATCGGAATCGCCAAGTCTGCGATATTCCATCGAACTTGTCCTGTTGATTGGTTGAACGAAAAGCGCTGACGTTACCACGCCCGGGCGATACCTGCAGGGCACGCTAAAATGCGGTTCCAGCGGGCGCCGCCCGTCTCTTTCACGCGCAACGTTGCTCCGCGCCGCCCCCGTGTCATGAATCCCGAACACCTCGAACTGCTGCTCACGCGCGTCATGCCTTACGGGAAATATAAGGGCCGCCTGATTGCGGACCTGCCCGGTCATTATCTAAACTGGTTTGCGAGTCAGGGCTTTCCGCCGGGCGAAATCGGCCGGCTGCTGGCGTTGATGCACGAGATCGATCACAACGGGTTGAAGTCGCTGCTCGAGCCTTTGCGCAAGCGCTGATCGCCGCGCGGTGAAAGCCGGTCGAAGCGTCGTGAAGCCCGGTTGAAAGTTGCCTCGCAGGCAACGTGCAAGCAATGCAAACCTGTACGAATTTTTATGCCGTCTTTGCTTGTACTTTGCCGGCCGAATGGACTTAAATCCACGTAGGCCTTCGCGCGCGCCGCCACGCCTCGCGTCATCATCGGTATCTCTTCTTGCCCGCCCGTCCATGTCTGAATTCAGCTTGCCCGCGCTGCTCGAATTTATCGGCCACGACCTCTCGCCCGTGCGCGCGGTCATCGCGTTTTTTCTGATCGGCTACCTCGTGGTCGGGTTGCCCGTTCATTTCCGCCAGGGCGCCGCATCGCGCAACATCTGGGGCACCGCCGCCGGCGTGACGATGGCCGCGATCTACGCGGCGTTCATCATCGGCGTGTACCCGGCCTTGCATCATTCCTGGGCCTTGTTGCGCTAACGCGGAGGCAGTGCCGCGACGGCGCTACCCATTCAGGCGCCCCGTCGCGGCCAGATGCGCGAGCAGGCGGTCCACGCATTCGTCGACCGGCATCCGCTCAGTGTCGATCACCACGTCGGGCGCGAGCGGCGTTTCGAACGGGTCGGAAATGCCGGTGAAATGCGCAATCTCGCCGCGTCGCGCGCGGGCATAGAGCCCCTTGGCATCGCGGGCTTCGCAAACCTTTAGCGGCGCATTCACGAAGACTTCGACGAAACCCTCGCCGACGATTTCACGCGCCGAGCGCCGATGCCGATGCTCCGGCGAGATGACGGCGGCAATCACGATGAAGCCCTGCTGCATGAAGAGCGCCGCGACGTGCGCGACGCGCCGCAGGTTTTCGGTGCGGTCCTCGGGTGTATAGCCCAGGTCGGCGTTCAGTCCACGCCGCAACACGTCGCCGTCGAGCACGATCGCCGCATGCCCCGCTTCTTTCAGCCGCCGGTGCAAGGCGTTGGCCAATGTCGACTTGCCGGCGCCGGAGAGCCCCGTCATCCATACCACCGCACCGCGGGACGCGCTCATGAGCGACGCTCCATACCGGCGGCCACGACCTCGTCGGCCCGAAGGCCGGCCGCCGGAGCCAGCTGCGGGCCCAAGCCGTCGAACAGCGGTTGAAGCAACGCCTGCCGCGGCTGCCAGCGTCGCAGCGATGTCCTGTACAGCGGACGGCGCACCTGCGCGGAACTGGCGGTGCTCACCTGGCGCATGGTCTGATGAAACGACAGACAGCGCTCGTCCCAGTCGAGCCCGCAATGCGCGAGCAGGCGCCGCACATTGCCTTCGAAATCGTCGACCAGTTCTTCATAGTTGACCTCGATCATCACCCCGTCGGGGAGCACGCGTTGCCAGTGAGCCATCAGGGCGTGATAGGCGCGATAGTAGCGGCCCAGTTCGCCGAGATCATAGCTGAACGGCACGTCGTGAAAGATTCGCGAAAAGATCGACAGGCAGGTTTGCAAAGGCGCACGGCTGCTGTGAATGAAGCGGGCGTTCGGCAGCGCCAGATGAATCAGGCCGAGGTTGATGAAGTTGAACGGATATTTGTCGGTGAAGTGCGTGAAGCGCGCGGTCGAGCCCGGTGCCTCTTCGCGCGCTTGGCGCTGGATTTCCGGCAACGCGCGGCGCATGCGGCGCAGATAGTCCGCGCCGAGCGCGCGCAACGGCGCGACCTCGACCTCTCGCAGGGCTTCAATATCGATCTTCAAAGGATCGTCCGGCTCGCGACGGATGGCGTTCACCAACGCCTCGCCGAATTCCGTGCGCTCGCCCGCGCCGAATACGCGCGGATGGCTCGCGAGAATCTGTTCGATCAACGTCGACCCCGAACGCGGCATGCCGACGATAAAGATCGGCGCATCTGACGGGTCGCCCAGACCACGCTTTGCCTGCAGCACCTCCGAAGTCGTCAATTCAGGCAGATGCGCGAACAGGCCGAGTGACTCCGCTTCGTTATAACGCACCGCCGTGCGGTGCAATGCGTTGCCCTTCAGGAAGTGATCGAACGACGCGTCGTGGCGGCCTACATCGGAAAGCGCCTGGCCGTAGGCGAAGTGAATTTCGGCCTGATCGGCCTGCGCCAACGAAGCAGCGTTGCCGGCAAGACGTTCCAGCGCGACGAATACCGGATCTTCGGTGGTGAGGCGCTTGGTCTGCACGAAGTTGCGGTAGTACAGCGGCACCTGCGGCGCGGCCTCGATCGCACGGCGATACGCCGCGTGAGCTTCGTCGAAACGGCCGAGCGCCTGCAGGCAGTTGCCCATGTTGTTGTGCGAGCCGTCGGCTTGCGGATTCAGGTGGACCGCTTCGCGATAAGCATCTACCGCTTGCTCGAGCCGATGCATCTGCTCGAGTGTCCAGCCGAGGCCGTGATACGAATCCGTCTCGCGCGGATCGAGCGCGATGGCCTCCCGATAGCGCTCGACGGCTTCGGGGAAACGGTTCAGGGCGGCGAGCGTGGCCGCGATACGCTGATGCACGAGCGCATCGTGGGGGGCTAGCGAGCGCGCGTTGTCGAAACGCTGGAGCGCCGCGTCGAGTTCGCCGCGCGCCGCCAAGGCTTCGCCTTCGGCGCGCCATTCCGATGCGGTGGCCGGCTGGGGATCGTGCTTCATTGACGGCTGGATTTTTTACAGGCTTCGCTTCGGGCGACCCTGACATTGAGCGGGGGCGCTCTTCATCCGGCCAGCCAATCGGCGCAGCCGAAGTTCGAGGGTAATGGTCTGAAGGGAACTTAACAGGCGCGCCCTACAGTTGCGTTGCGAAAATTTAACTAACTGTTACAACGCATGAACCGGCAAGGTCTGGCAGCGTGACGCCGCGCCTTGAGCCGCGGGCTTCGTTTGCCATGTATGTCTCACGGACGCGCCCTCGCGTGCGCAAGCGGTAATGCGCGGACACAAATGCTGCTGAACTCCTGAGCACGCGCCGTTTCTCACTCTCATCCGAAGGAGAAAATCGTGAGCAGGCTCATTGCATCGATGGCGCTGTTGGCGGTGACGGCCAGCCTGACCGGGTGCGCGATCGCACCGGCATACGACTACGGCTACGCGCAACCTTATTACCCTGGCTATGGCTACGCTTACGGGCCGCCGTATGCGCCGGTTTACGGCAGCGTCGGCATTTACGGCGGCTGGGGTGGCTCCTGCTGTTACTACCATGGCGACCATGGCGGATACTGGCACGGCGGTCATGGGTGGCATGGCGGAAACGGCGAACATGGCGGCTGGCATGGCGGTGGTTATGGCGGCTACCACGGCGGCAGCGGGAGTTCGTGGGGCAGCAGCGGCGGTCACGGCGGAGGACATGGGCATTGACCTGACCCGCGAGTGAGTTGCGGGTTGGCCAGTCGCATGGCCTCCGGCTCGAAGCGCTCCGGCATGCCCCGCCCGGACGGCGATTTCACGGGTTGCGGTAAAATCGGTGTTTTGAATCAAGCCGTTTGGCCGCCCCATGTCTTCAGCTCGAATTGCCAGTCCGCGCCGCGTATCGGTTGCACCCATGATGGACTGGACCGACCGTCATTGCCGTTCCCTGCATCGCGTGATCTCTCGCCATACGTGGCTTTACACGGAGATGGTGACGACCGGCGCGCTGCTGCACGGCGACGTGCCGCGCCACCTCGCGTTCACGCCCGCGGAAGCGCCGGTCGCCCTGCAGCTCGGCGGCAGCGAACCTGACGACCTCGCCCGCTCGGCAAAACTGGGCGAGCAATGGGGCTACGACGAAATCAATCTGAACTGCGGCTGCCCGTCCGAGCGTGTGCAACGCGGCGCATTCGGCGCGTGCCTGATGAACGAGCCGCGACTCGTCGCCGACTGCGTGAAGGCCATGCGCGACGCGGTGTCCGTGCCGGTGACCGTGAAGCACCGCATCGGCGTCGATGCCGTCGAGGAATATGCGTTCGTGCGCGATTTCGTCGGCACGATTGCGGACGCAGGCTGCGAGGTGTTCATCGTGCATGCGCGCAACGCGATTCTGAAGGGGTTGAGCCCGAAGGAAAATCGCGAGATTCCGCCGCTCAAATACGACTACGCGTATCAGTTGAAGCGCGACTTTCCGCATCTGGAGATCATCATCAACGGCGGCATCAAGACGCTCGATGAAGTGGAAACACATCTTCAGCGCGTCGACGGCGTGATGCTCGGACGCGAGGCTTATCACAACCCGTATGTGCTGGCCGATGTCGATGCGCGCTTCTACGGGTCGACAGAGACGCCGCTGACACGCGAGCAGGTCGAAGCGAAACTGATCGAGTATTGCGCCGCTGAGATGGCGCGCGGCACTTACCTCGGCGCGATCACGCGCCACGCGCTCGGGCTTTATCGCGGTGAAACGGGGGCGCGTGGATGGCGCCGTGTACTGTCCGATAGCAAACGCCTCGCCGCGCGCGATCTGACCATCTTCGACGAGGCAAGGCAGCATCTGCGCGAGCCCGTCGAAATTTTTGAATAAAGGACTAGGCAAACGAGATTCTTGTTCGTATAATCTCGTTTCTTCATCGACGAGCCAGGTTTTACGGCAAGTCAAGCAGATGTCAGTGGTGGCTGTAGCTCAGTTGGTAGAGTCCAGGATTGTGATTCCTGTTGTCGTGGGTTCGAGCCCCATCAGCCACCCCAAAGAATTCAAAGCGGTTCAATGCTTTACTGAGCGGCACTGTGCAAAACACAGTGCCGTTTTTGTTTTTGCTCCCCCGCCCGATTCCCATTTGGGAATTGCCCCCTTTCCGGCATACGCCAAACGACATGGACTGCGTGTCCAAACAGCGCCTCGAGTTGCTGTGGCCCTGCGGTCGTTCATTGCTTCGACGCTGCTTCGAGTTGCGAAATCCGTTGGCGAGCCATGCGCGGCGACTGGAATCAGCTATTGATGGCCAGTCGCAGGGCTCTACATTTAACGGGACGCATAGATCCGTTTCGGATCGAGCACGACATGCTTGATGTGAATCTTTTTCCATGTGTAGGTGATGTGAACCAGGCCGTCTGGGGATTGAATAATCGCGGGGTACGAAAACTCCTGATTCGGCTCGCTCTCAAGGTCCTGCACGTTACGATAGGTCTGATGATCGGCAGAGATAAGGACAGACAGCCTGTGTCGGTCCCAACGACCTTCGACGTAAGGTAGCGGATTCGTCACGATCAGATCGCGCCCGTCGGTCAAGGTCACTGCGTCCAGACCGGAATTCGAGTTAGGAATATCCAACGGCGCGAGAACGCTCCACGTCTTTCCGTAGTCTCTCGACCTGGTGCTGAATACAAAACCGTTTTTCGTGCGGACGAGCGCCTGCAACTTCCCGTGGCCATGGTCAAGGATCGCAGGCTGGATCGCCTGAACTGGACGTGGCCCGGCCGGCGGGTACACGGCGTCCCACGTATTGCCTCCGTCCATGGAACGCTCGAAGTGAATTTTCCATCCGTCATACTCGGTGCTGCTTCCTGCTATCACGATTCCATTTGATAGTTCGACGGGCTTGTCTTTCGCGGGCCCCGAAACACTCGGCCCAAGAGCATCCGGCGTTGACCACGTCGCGCCGCCGTCGAGCGAAGTCATGCGGAAGGGATGCCAATCGGCGGGCAATTTCCCTCGGCGATAGAACAACATCAAGGGACCGTGCTTCGGAGAAAAAAGAATCGGGTTAATGACTGTCAGCGCTTTGCCGTCAGGCGGGAGACCATCTGCAATGCGAACTGGCGCACTCCATCGGTTCCCGGAGAAGCGCGCCTCCCACACACCAATGTCATTCGCCGCTTCTTTGCTGCCGGCCAGCCATGCAGCGACTAGATGGCCGTTCGAGTAGGCGATCGTCGACGCATGACAAAATGCTACGTTCTGCGTTTGATTGATGACTTCCGTCGACCGAACCGCGTCGAGATTATTTTCGTTTCCCGCAGAAGATTGCACCGACCAAATGCAAAGGATACCGAAAGATAGATGTCGGAAATATGACAATTTTTGCCGCGTCATGCCGATTGAGCCGGTGGTAGAGGGATGGACTAGCTTTCAGAGACGACGGATGGTAACCGATCCAGGTGTAAGTTTCGGAACCGGCTCGATTTCTTTATAGAAATTATTTGGAACTCGGTTACGGGATGCGGTTATAAGTTTGGACGGGGTTTCGGTCTGCCCGGCAGTGGTCTGCGCTTGCGCAGCTTTCTGGTTAGCCGAAGCGACCTTCGCCTCACACTGAAATAGGTGATCGTGGCAAGCAGCACGGCGAGCGCGTTGATGAAGCCGGGCAGCTTCGTGAGCGCGAAGTCGAAGCACATGTTGCAGGTCGCACGCTGGCGCGCGCATTTGAGATCGCGCGATAACGGCAGGTTGCGATCGATTTTGGCCTTTCCGCTTTCAAGCCCGCTCAATCGCGTGTCAACGAGCCGCGTCCGGCACATTCGCGCCGCCCTCGTCCGTTTCGGTCGAAAGCCGCCCTGTGTTGCGCAAGGCCGACAGCACATCCTCGATTCGCGCGTCCTCGATCAGGCGCCGTCCGGCGCGCAGACGTCGTGCGTTCGTCAAATCGATGGCGCGCTGCCAATCGGACATTTCGGCGGCGATATACACAGCCATTCCGTAGCCATATCGCTCGGCGAGTTTGTAGTCGAAGAAGTATTTCATGCTTTCGTTTTCGGCAGCCGCACCGAAAACTTTACAGCGACGACGCCACGGTTTCTGATTGCGCCTGCTGCGCGGC
The DNA here is from genome assembly GCF_002278075.1 of Paraburkholderia aromaticivorans. Classification (NCBI taxonomy): domain Bacteria; kingdom Pseudomonadati; phylum Pseudomonadota; class Betaproteobacteria; order Burkholderiales; family Burkholderiaceae; genus Paraburkholderia; species Paraburkholderia aromaticivorans. The sequence goes on from NZ_CP022989.1 coordinate 3,631,149, forward strand.
GCCATCCTCGACACGGTTACCGCTTTAAAACCCTGCCGTCGCAACAGACGGCGCCTGCGCCAGAAACGGTCAGCTGTCAGTGCTGACTCGCGTTCAGCAGCACCCAGATCTGCTTGTGAGGCTCACCAGCCAGAATGCGGGCGAACACCGCCTTGCAGCGCACACACGTGTAGTGCTCCTCCACTCGCCCGTCTTTCCCGGCCCCGCGATGATTCAGCGTCAGTCCGTCGTGCGGCCTATGGCCGGCCGGCTGGCCATAAAGGTCGGCGCAGGCAGCACACGGTTGAATCCACAAGTCCATCAAGTGCTCCCCAAGTAACGGATCCAGGTCGAAATCCGGACCGCATCCACGTTCTCCACCGCCCTTAACCTCGCTGCGTCCCGGTCTTTCACCTCGTAAAACCGTTGCCCCATGGGGTCGGACCGTCGCTGACGCTTGTCCCGCCTACCTCCCGTCGATTATTTCAGAATCAAGAACAGTAATTTCAATTTATCGGTACAAATTCTCGATAGTAGGGGTATACACTGCATTCCATCGACGTTGCAGACACACCTCACCGGCCCCTGCGACGCCTTCCTGAAATGAAATCGAAACATTCTCGGAGTCACACCATGAAGACCAAGCTTATCGCCGCTTTGCTCGTTGCTGTTTCCGCCTCGGTCGCCGCTCCTGCTTTTGCTAGCGGCTACGGCCCGGCACCGTTCTACCGTCCGTCGGTCGGCGCACCGGCTTCGCAACAAGGTCAGAACGCACAAACCGTCGCGGCTGAACGCGCGAACGCTCAATCGAATGCCTACGGCGGCGTGAACAACGTGTCGTCGCAATCGGGTGCCAAAGAGCCGGTTTCGGGCCCGCAATCGGTTTTCTTCGGCCACTAAGCCGTTGCCGTTGAACCGGCTGCCTCACGAGGGCGGCCGGTAAACCGGGCGCCGCGCATGCAGTATCGATGCCGGCGCCCAGTTGCGTTTACTCGCGCTAGAACCGTCCCATTGCGTCCGGCGCGCCGCTCGGCGACACCGCTATGGGACCCTCGGCGGGTTCAGTCGCAAAATCCAAAGTGGGCTCCAAGGAATCATGACGGCGTGTCCTTGCCTGATCGAACGCGCTTGTGATGTCCCTCGGCTCTGGCCGAAGCGACCAAACCGCCGATACCACCAAATACGACGAAACCCTTCGCGCGACTAAACGGCGAGGCCCGCGTCGATCGCTTGACGCGCCGCGCGGAATGCCGCCTCGGCTGCGGCATGCTCGGTGGGCCATAAGCTGTCGATATGCACGAGGCGCCAGTCGATCACCACCACGTCGTCCCGCAACACCCGGAAATGCGCTTTGACGCCCGTCAGCACCTGCTCGACGGCGACCTCGATGTCGCAGTCCTGATAGCGCTCCTGGTAGTCCCCCATGTCGATGCCCTTCGGCTCCATGTGCTTCTCCTTGGGTATCGCCGCGAATGTGACGGCCAGCCTGACCCGGCGAGCCCCCAGTGGGCCCGCGCAACCCTTCGGCCTGGGCGTCAGGCCGAGCCTGCCCTGACGATCAATCGCAATCGCCGGAAAGATATTGCCGGCCGTTGCAGGTGATCTCGACTTCGCCGCCGCTCGCCTCGGCGACCAGACCGCCCGCCAGCAATTCGGCGGTAACGGACTGCGCCAGCTTCGGCGCCTGCTGTCCGACACCGACGTCGTTCAAACGCCGCAGGGCTTCAACCGCTTCGGGACTCAAGGACTTCGACATGGCTGTCTCCGTCGACATGCTCAATTCATCCTAGCAAGTTTCGGGGACGAATGCAGGCGCCGCATCGAGGCACGCGGGTTGCGTGCCGCAGGTGATTCAACCAGCGTGACGGCGGCTAAACCGGCGACCAGCCAAACCGGCCGGCGGCATCGCGAGGGAGGACGACCATGGAGCGAAGCAGATGGGCAGTACTGACAGCGGGCGTCGCGCTGGCGATAGCCGGCGCTAACGCAACGGCGACATTCGCGCAGACGGCGAAGCCGGGACACGCGCAACCATCCGGACAAACCACGCAAAAACCCGCGCCGCAAGACGACACCCAGTCGATGGCGAGGCCGCCTGAGTCCGCCTCGGGCCCAAGCGTTCCAAGCGGCTCAAGCAATCCTGACAACATGCCGATCAAGCGTCCCAGCACGCCGACCAACGACAGGATGATGCACGCACCGCCCGCCAGCGGCGCGAATGCGAAGTAGCGCGGGCTTCACAGGCGCGCGATCGACACCTCCGTCGACTTCACCAGCGCCACCACTTCCGAGCCGACCTTCAGGTCGAGTTCGTCGACGGAGCGCGTGGTGATCACCGAGGTGACGATACCGAACGGCGTATCCACGTCGACTTCGGACACCACCGGTCCGCGGATGATTTCCTTGACCTTGCCTTTGAACTGGTTGCGTACGTTGATTGCGGAAATGCTCATATCGAGTGGCTCCAGAGAAGCGATTGAGAACAGTCAGTCAAGGAATGTCAGACGGCCCAGCGGACGTCTGTCGGCCGCCTCGCGCGGCCTTCTTCACGTGCGTCGTACGCACGATCGGACAGCGCGTCGTCATTCGGCGCCGTCTTCAATACCCGTTGCAACACATGCTCTTCGAGCGCGGCGAAACCGGCCGACGCGCGCGCCCGCGGACGCGCCAGCGGCACCGGCTGATCGAGCGCGATGCGCCCTTCTTCGATCAGCAGAATCCGGTCGCCGAGCGCCACGGCTTCATGCACGTCGTGCGTGACCAGCAGCGCGGTAAATCGATGTTCGCGCCACAGCCGCTCGATCAACTCGTGCATTTCGATGCGCGTCAACGCGTCGAGCGCGCCGAGCGGTTCGTCGAGCAGCAGCAGCTGCGGCCGATGCACGAGCGCCCGCGCCAGCGCCACGCGCTGACGCTGACCGCCGGAAAGCTGCGCGGGCCAGTCGTTGGCGCGCTCCAGCAAGCCGACTTCGGCGAGCACCGCGCGCGCGTCCTCACGCGCGCTGCGGCCAAGGCCGAGCATCACGTTTTGCAGCACGCTCTTCCAGGGCAGCAGACGCGCGTCCTGAAACATGATGCGGGTGTCGAGCGGGCTGCCGTCTTCGCTGCGCTTGTCGAGCACGCCCGAGGTGGTCTTTTCCAGGCCGGCGACGAGCCGCAGCAAGGTGGATTTCCCGCAGCCGCTGCGGCCGACGATAGCCACGAAACTGCCGCGCTCGATCGACAGATCGAAATCGGCCAGCACCACGCGTTCGCCATACCGCTTGCCGACGCCGTGCAGCTCCACCGAATAATCCGCCGCGCGGCGCCCGTCGTCGCGCGCGAGCGCGCCGGCCGGCCGTTGCACGTCGCCGCGCGCGGCGACGCGAGCCCGATGATGCGCCGCATCGGCATGCTCGAAGTCCGCGGCTTCATGCGCGTCATGATCGACGGTGCGCGCTTGCGCGAGTTCGGCTTCGAGGTCGCTGCCGGCAATCCCGCCGAACGAGGCCGACAAGGTCGTTGCGTTCATGGTTTGGCTCCTCGCTGATAGGCCGGGTGCCAGCGCAGCGAGACGCGCTCGAGGCTCTTGGCCAGCACGTCGGCGAGTTTGCCGAGCGCCGCATAGAGCAGAATGCCGACCACCACCACATCGGTTTGCAGGAATTCACGCGCGTTCATCGTCATGTAGCCGATGCCCGATTGCGCGGAAATGGTTTCGGCGACGATCAGCGTGACCCACATCAGCCCGAACGCGAAACGCACGCCGACCAGAATCGACGGCAACGCGCCCGGCAGAATCACATGGCGGTATAGCGCGAAACCCTTCACGCCGTAACTGCGCGCCATTTCGATCAGATTGGCGTCGACCGAACGGATGCCGTGGAAGGTGTTCACATAGATCGGGAAGAACACGCCCAGCGCGACGAGAAACACCTTCGCTTCCTCCTCGATGCCGAACCACAGAATCACGAGCGGAATCATCGCCAGCGCCGGGATGTTGCGGATCATCTGCACGGTCGAATCGAGCGCGACCTCGGCCGGTTTGAACAGCCCCGTGGCAAGGCCGAGCACGAGGCCGATGCCGCCGCCGATCGCAAAGCCCGACACTGCGCGCCACGTGCTGACCTTCACGTCCGCCCACATTTCACCGGACTGGATCAGCGACCAGGCGGCCTTCACGACCGCGAGCGGTTCGGGCAGCACGCGCGTGGACAGCACGCCGCTCCTCGCGGCGAATTCCCACGCCAGCACAATCGCGAGCGGCGCGAGCCACGGCGCAAGATGCGCGCCGATCCGGCGCAACGTGTTGAAACCCGCGCCGGCTCCGGCGCCTTCGTCCCGATCCGTACTGACAGTGGATTGAGCCATGCTTGCATTCCTCATTGCTTATCGGTGATCGCGCCTGCCGTTCGCAGCTTGCGCGCTCAACTCGAACTTGCCGCCTTCGGCAGATAGTTGTTGCCGACGATCTCGCCGAACGGACCCGACAGCGGCCCGTTCGAGACCTTGTTCAACCGGTTCGGCAGCAGCGGAAACACGAGTTCGGCGAAGCGATACGACTCTTCCAGATGCGGATAGCCCGACAGAATGAAGGTGTCGATGCCGAGGTCCGCGTACTCCTTCATGCGCGCCGCCACCTGCTCCGGATTGCCGACTAGCGCCGTGCCCGCGCCGCCGCGCACGAGGCCCACGCCCGCCCACAGGTTCGGATAGACCTCGAGCTCCGCGCGGCCACCGCGCTTGCCGCCGTGCAGCGCCGCCATGCGGCGCTGCCCTTCAGAATCCATCTTCGAGAACGAGGCCTGAGCGCGGGCGACGGTTTCGTCGTCGAGCTTGCTGATCAGCTTGTCGGCGGCGGCCCACGCTTCTTCTTCCGTCTCGCGCACGATCACGTGCAGACGAATGCCGAACTTGATCTGGCGGCCATGCGCCGCGGCGCGCGCGCGAATGTCGGCGATCTTCTTCGCGACCGCGGCGGGCGGCTCGCCCCACGTCAGATAGGTGTCGATATGCTCGCCCGCCATCTCGTGCGCGGCAGGCGACGAGCCGCCGAACCACAGCGGCGGATGCGGGTGCTGCACGGGCGGATACAACGCCTTGCCGCCCTTCGAGCTCAGATGCTTGCCCTCGAAGTCGATCGCGTCGTTGGTATGCGCGGCGCTCAACAGCTTGCGCCAGATGTGCAGGAATTCGTCGGTGATTTCGTAGCGCGTGTCGTGGTCGACGAACACGCCGTCGCCTTCCAGTTCCGCCGCATCGCCACCGGTCACGACATTGATCAGCAGACGCCCGTTCGACAGACGGTCGAAGGTCGCCGCCATCCTGGCCGCCAGACCCGGCGACGAAATGCCCGGGCGAATCGCCACCAGAAACTTCAGCCGTTTGGTCGCGGCGATCAGGCTCGACGCGACGACCCATGCGTCCTCGCACGAGCGGCCCGTCGGCAGCAGCACGCCCTCATAGCCAAGCGTATCGGCGGCCACGGCGATCTGCTGGAAGTAGTCGTAATCGGCTGCGCGTGCGCCTTGGGACGTACCGAGATAGCGGCTGTCGCCGTGAGTCGGAATGAACCAGAACACATTCATTTGCTGCTCCTGCATGTTCGAAACGGGATTGAATGGAAACGATGCGTCGAGCGCCGACGCACACGCGGCCGCGCGCATCCCTCCGGCACACAGCCGGACGGTGCATCGCAAGGAGGCGGAAAAGACGCGGTATCGGCGCTGGCTAGCGGCAGCAGCGGACCCGCCGGCGCGCGCGCGCCATGTGGCAGGTAAAGATTGGCATCAGGCAGGACATCGCAACGGCTTCCCTCGACCAAACGTGCGCGTCATGCGCTCGATTAAACGGCGACGGCGTCAAACGCCGTCTGTATGGTGAAACAGTCTATGGATCGGGCCACGGCTTTTGAACGATTTTTTTTAGCTTAGGTTTTCCACTTTCGTGATTAGCCCGACGCTAAAGCATACGGATATCGCGCGTCGTGGCTGGGGAAAGCGCGGGGCGCCGTTGAGCCACTGTCGAGCAAATCTCGCGCCGCCGCTGGTTTCTCCGCCCTGCAGCAAGTCCCCCGCCCCGGAAAGGCCCCATTGCGGATCGGCGATCACGGTCTTGCGACGCCTGCCGCGAAGCGACAGCTCGGGGGGCGCTCTATATAATGGCGCACGTTTCCAATAATCCGGTGCAGGCCACGCGAAACCCCGCCGCCTGTACCCTGGCGGTGCAATGCATGCAAAAACTCATCCTGCCGTTCGTCGCCGGTTTTCTGGCTTCCCTGTTTTTCCACGAATCGACGCTGGCGCTCCTGCACGCAGCCGGGATGATCGAACCGACCGGTTTTTCGACCGCGCCGTTCCTACCGCTCGGGCTGCCTGAATTCATCGCCAATGCGATCTGGAGCGCGTTCTGGGCCGTGCTGATGGCGTGGCTGCTGCGCGTCGCGCCGCATCGGCATGCGCCGTGGGTGCCGGCCTTCGTGTTCGGCGGTATCGCGTTGACGGCGGCGAGCGTGTTCGTGGTCGACCCGTTGCGCGGCATCTGGCCGAGCGGCAACATGCTGCCGCGCCTCGCCGTGGGTTTCGCGGCGAATGCCATGTGGGGCTGGGGCGCGCTGGTATTCATGCGCGCATTCATGGCAAGCGAGGATGAAGAATAACGCCGGACAGGTGTGAGGAATGCGCGGCCCGCCAAAGCCGGCCGCATGTCGTTCGACGCACCGCCTGGCCGCCATGCCACCCGCGAGGCCGGCACGGCTTCCCGCCGCCTCACGCCTGGGGTCTAACCGCGCAAATCCCGCAACGGGTGTTCGTTAGCCGGCCACGGACTCTCGAACATCTTCTCCACCTCCACGGCGCTCACGTCTTCAATGCGCGCAAAGCGCCAGCGCGGCGCGTTGTCCTTGTCGATGATGCGCGCGCGAATGCCTTCGATCGTGTCGCCGTGCAGAAAGCTCGAGCGCGTGAGATCGAGATCGCCGCGCAACACCTCCGCCATCGAACCCTCCGCGCGCGTCACCACTTCCAGCGACACCGCCATCGACAGCGGCGAACGTTCGCGCAAGATCGCGATCGTCTGTTCGGCCCAATCGGCGGCCTCGCCGCCGCCGTCGCGCTCGCTTTCGAGCGAGGCCAGAATGCGCGCGATATCCGGCAACGCGAAGTGGCGGTCGATCAACGCACGCGCCCTCGCCAGCGACGACGCCTCGGGCCGCGGCACGACCTGGTGCGCAAGCGCCTCGCGTTCGATGCACGCGACCACGTCCGCGCCTCGTTCGAACAGTTCGCTGCGCAGGGTATCGACCAGCGCGGGCAGTGCCGCGTCCTCGATGTAGGTGTCGGCCAAACCCGCGTAGAGCGCGTCGGCCGCGTCGAGCGTCTCGCCGGTCACCGCCAGATAGCGCCCGATCGCGCCAGGCGTGCGGGCCAGAAACCAGCTCGCGCCGACATCGGGAAAGAGCCCGATGCGGGTTTCGGGCATGGCCATGCGGGTCGAGTTGGTGACGACGCGCAGGCCGCCGGTGCGATGCGCGCCCTGCGAAATGCCCATGCCGCCGCCCATCACGACGCCGTTCATCAACGCGATATACGGCTTCGGGTAGGTGAAGATCGCGTGATCGAGCCGGTATTCCTCGATGAAAAACGTGTCGCGCGCGTCGTGTTCGCCGCGTTGCGCCGTCTCATACAGAAAGCGGACGTCGCCGCCCGCGCAGAACGCGCGCGGGTGCTGGCTGCGCACCACGACGGCGAGCACATCGGGATTTTCGCGCCACTGGTCGAGCGCCGCGTGCATCGCGCGAATCATGCCGGTCGACAGCGCGTTGAGCGCTTTCGGCCGTTCCAGCTCGATGAAACCGATGCGATTGGCTACGTAAGTCGCGACTTCGTCGCTGACGGCGGGCGAGGCGGAAATGGACATGGAGAGCTAAGCGTGGCGGCGCGAGATGAGGTGGAATTGAACGGTATCACGTGCCCGCCGCTTTGCGCTTGGGAGCGGGCGCGGCGAGACTGGCCGTTGCTGCTCGCGCCGGTTGCCTGCGCGACGGCTGGGCGGCAGGTTCGCCGTCCGGCTGCGCCGCCGCCTCGGCGCTCGCGCCGGGAGATTTCTTCTTGCGCGTGCCGACGCTCGCCGCGGCGCTCCGCGCCTGCGCGGCGTGTTGCGCGGCGTGTTGCGTGGCGTGTTGCGTGGCGTGTTGCGTGGCGTGTTGCGTGGCGTGTTGCGTGGAGTCGCGCGTTGCCTGCGGCGCACCCAGCCAGGCATCCAGCGCGACGGCCACGACGGTATCGAGCGATGTGGTCGGGAACACGGGACACGTGAGGTTCAATGCAACGATACCGTGCAGGGTCGCCCAGAAGGCCTCGGCCCACACCGCCACATCCGTCGACGCCGGCAGGCCGCCCGACGCTTTGAGTTGTTCGAGCGCGGAAATCATGATGTGCAACGCGGCCGCGCCGGGGTCGTCTTCGGCTGCGGCCGCGTCACGGCTCGCCGCCTCTGCCTCCGTGATCCCGGCCTCCGCGGCGAGCGCCGCCTCACCCTTGAGCGCCCCCTTTGCCGCGCCGCCCAGTGCCGCGCCGGTATAGCTCGGATCTTCCATGAAGATCAGCCGGTAGGTTTCCGGATGCGCAACCCCGAACGCCACATACGCCCGCCCGAGCGCCTTGAGTCGCTCGGCGGGATCGGCAATGCCCGCAAGCGGCACGAACGTCTCCAGCAACTGCGCATAGCCCTCCGCGCACAGCGCCTGCGCGATCTCGTCACGGCTTGCAAAGTGAAGGTAGAGCGTGGCGGGTGAATATTCGATCGCGTCGGCTATCTTGCGCATGGACAACGCGGCAAAGCCTTCGCGCATCACGATGCGGCGGGACGCATCGAGGATGCGTTCGCGCAGTGCCTGTTTCTGGCGGTTCTTTCGTTCAGCGATTCCCATGACGAACATTCTCGGGTTGACAAACTGAAAAGTCAAATTAAACTGAACACTGTTCACTGAACGGTGTTCACTAAATTTTCACACATCAATTTATTCATGCGGTCGCGATGCGGCGCCGCTTCGAGGAGTCGTTATGCAAGCCACAGGCAAGGTGGGTTTATTCGGAGCCGCGGGCGCGGCCGGTCAGGTCATTGCGGCGGCCCTCGCCGCCGCGGGCCGCGATTACCGCGTGGTCGGACGCTCGCGCGAAGCGCTCGAAGCCGCGTTCGGCCGGGATCCGCATGCGGAGATCGTCACGTGGAATCCGGACGACCCTGCCTCGATCCGGGCGGCGGCGCAGGGTCTGCAGACTGTGGTCTACCTGGTCGGCGTGCCCTACGACCAGTTCGCCGCGCATCCGCCGCTCATGGAGCGAACCCTCGCCGGCGTGACGGCGGCAGGCGTCGAACGTTTCATTCTGATCGGCACGGTGTATCCGTACGGCCGCGCGCGGGGCAATCCGGTCAGCGAAAGTCATCCGCGTGAACCGCACACGTTCAAAGGCCGGATGCGGCTCGCGCAGGAAAATCTGGTACTGGCCGCGCACGGACGGGACGGCCTCTCCACCCTCGTGCTGCGGCTGCCCGATTTCTACGGGCCGGGTATCGAGCGCAGTCTGCTGAACGGCGTATTCGAAGGCGCGGCGCACGGCAAGCGCGCGCAGCTAATCGGCCCCGTGGATGTACCGCACGAATTCATCTATCTGCCGGATGCCGGGCCCGTGGTCGAAAAGCTGACGCGCACGCCGCAAGCGTATGGGCGCTGGTGGCACCTTGCCGGCGCCGGCACCATCACGCAGCGCGAAGTCGCGCGCGAGGCCTATGCGCTCGCGGGCCGGGAGCCGAAGCTGATGGTGGCCGGCAAGACGCTGCTGCGTGTGCTCGGCCTGTTCAATCCGTTGATGCGGGAACTGGTGGAGATGAACTACCTGATGACCGAGCCGGTCGTGCTGGACGACTCGGCGTTGACGGCACTGATCGGCCCGATCGAGAGGACGTCTTACGCAGAAGGTATCCGCCACGCTTTCGAAGCCGCTCGCGCGGCGGCAGCCGCGAGCGCGAGGGCAAACCCCACTGCTGCGAACGCGGCGTGAATGAATGAGGACGGCGAGTGTCGTCGAGGACGTTGGGAGTGGCGCTTGCGCAGACAGTTACTAGCCAGCGAGGGGGCTTTCAAGCTAGCACGCGATGGTTCGCCTCGGCCCGCGCCGCCGTTTGGCCGTTTGGCTGCATCGGCCGCATCGGCAACAACCCGCGGCACGAGGCAACAATCAGCGGCATTCGATTGCAATCGAATGCACGTCGGCGCATTCAGCCGGCCACGTTGCCCGGCGGAAAGTGGCCGCTTTTCAGCAGTACGGGCGTGCCGTTGCTGATCTGCAAGTGCTCGCGCGCCACCGCTTCGATGCGCGGACGTCCAGCGTCGAACGCGCGCATCCAGCCTTCCAGGTCTTCGGAGTACGCACCGAAGTGATCTTCGAGCGCTTCGACCGAGATCGCGCACGGCACCGGCTCGCCGTCCACCAGCGCGGGAAAGACAACGGTCAGATTGGAGTCGCGGTAAGCAGGCGCGTCCGCGGGAAACCGAATTTCCATGGTCGCCTCATCAGAAAGTTCCAGCATGAAACCGGCGCCGGCGAGAACCGGCCGGCCCCGGACACCGTCGATATGGTACTCGCGCGGCTGGACCGCGGTCCAGCCTGCTGCGGCGCTTTCTTCAGCGGTTTGGCCGGAGAGCCCGGCGTCCTTTTTCTTTCCTTCACGCACCGCCATCAACTGCCTCCCAGCAGGCGGTCGACATAATCGCGCGCCGCCTGCTCGACGAAGACAAGCGCGTCCTCTTCGCTGCCGAAGCGCTGCCCGTCGCCGAGTTCGAGCAGGGTTTCCATGCGATGAGGATCGTCCGGACCGTGTTCAGCGAGACTCACCGAGCCGACATAAGTCCCGCTCGCGCCGCGGGCGCCCGTGCCCGCCGTGTCGGCCGCCGGCACGAGGCGCGCGGCGGCGCTGATGTAATAACCGCGATAAGGGCCGCTGACCCGTTCAGCCATATTCGTTCTCCTCGTTGCAATTCATGGGCGGATGCCGCGCGGCCTGTATCCGTTACGCTGGCCGCGTGGTTGGCCTCCGTGTCGAGCCTGGCTGGCGTGGCCCTTGCCGCGCGAGCGGCGCCGCCGCGGCCAACCAGTATGTAAGGCGCCTTGTGAAACGATTAGTTCTGTGAAAGCCCGCCCGCGACGCACCGATCGCACTTGTGCCGCTCGCGCCGGTCGAACAGGATGGCCGGCACGATCCGTGCTGCCGCGTCGACGCCTTTTCCAGTTCAGCGAGCGCAATATGGGAAAATATTTTCTGCAGAATCACGAACTGCCCGAGCCGGATGCGGCAAACACATGGTTCGCCTACGCCGAAAGCCACGGCATCGACATTCCGAAAGCCATCAGCATCTGGGAAGACGCGGCCACGGAAACAGGCGGCGAAAGCCGGCGGCTGGTCAGCGCGGCCGGCATTACGATCGAAACGCCCTGAGCCTGCCCTCGATGAACGGGCGCCTCCCGCCCACATGGCCAGCCCGACTATCAATCTGAAAGGAAACATCACGATGCATTTCATGACGCAACTGCGCCGCGCCGGCCGCTTCAACCGCCTTCGAACCCGTGCTGCGTTGGCTCTCGCGCGCCGGACGTCGCTCGCGGCCGCCCTGCCCGCCGCCATGCTGTTGGGCGCGGGTCTCGCCGGCTGCGCATCGTCGAACACCACGTCGCTGATCAATCTGCCGAATGGGCAAACCGGCTTTGCGGTGAATTGCAGCGGCGCCGACGCCGCTTCCAGCTGGGCCTCGTGCTACGTGCAGGCCGGCAAGGCATGCGGCGCGACGGGTTACGACATCGTGTCGAAAGACAATGACGAAGGCGGCACGGCGGGCGGCAGCGTCACGAACGTCGTCTCGGCCAACGTCAAGAACCGTTCGATGATCGTGCGCTGCAAATAAGCGCCCGCGAAGCGCCCGCGGCACCTGTGCCGGTGCGATGGCTCAGTGCGCCTGCATCTTCGAAAACATGTTCAGCACCGTCACGCCGGCCATTATCAGCCCTAGGCCGATAATGGCCGGCACGTCCGGCACCTGCCGGTACAACACCACCGCGACCAGCGTGATCAGCACGATGCCGGCGCCCGACCACACCGCATAGACGACGCCGACCGGAACGCTCTTGAGCGTCAGCGACAGGCAATAGAACGCCACGCCATAGCCGAGCACGACCACCACTGACGGCACGAGCCGCGAGAAGCCCTCCGACGCGCGCATCGCGGAGGTCGCGATCACTTCGGCCACGATGGCGATGCCCAGCAATGCGTATGCAGGCAGGCGCATCGCGTCAGACCTTTGCAAGCGCGAGCTTGCTGTAGTCGTGACCGAGGTGCGCGCACAGCGCTTCCACTACCAGTTCGTGATCGGCGCGCTGCGGCAGCCCCGAAACGGTGATCGATCCGATCACGCCGGCGCCCGCCACCGTCAGCGGGAACGCGCCGCCGTGCGACGCGTATTCCGTGGCGGGCAAGCCGTGCTTGTCGGCGAGCGTGCCGCCGGCCTGCTGCATCTTCAGACCGATCGCGTAGGAGCTGCGGCGGAAATGCGCGACCGTGTTGCCCTTGCGGCGCGCCCAGTCGACGTTGTCAGGCGTCGCGCCGCCGAGCAGACTGAAGAACAGTGGCTGACCGAACGTGCGCACGTCGATCGCGGCGGGAATGCCGCGCGCCTTGGCGACCTCGTGCAGGTAGGCGCCGACTTGCCACGCGCGGTCGGCATCGAATTGGGGGAACACCAGCGCGTGTTCCTGGGCGGCAATCACCTGCAGATCGTGAGCGATATCCATGGGGTCCGGAGCAAGGTCAGAGTTAAAGCGTGCGCCGCCGTACCTGCAGGGCGCCGCCGCGAGCAGAACCTGAATTCTAGCGCAGCACCTTGCGCAGGCCTTCCGGCATGCGACGCGGGCCATACGTGCGGCGACCTCGAAGAGACCGCCGCCGCTGCGCGACGCGTGGATTGAAGCCGCTTCTTAAATAGCTATTGCATCGGCATCCAACTTCTTCTATAATCTTTTCTTCGACGGACGCGGGGTGGAGCAGTCTGGCAGCTCGTCGGGCTCATAACCCGAAGGTCGTAGGTTCAAATCCTACCCCCGCAACCAAGTGCATCTCGCCTGCATTACGCCTCTTCAAGGCGGCGCGCAAAACGGTTCGAGACGTCGAAAACAACATTGAAGGCTTGCCGAATCGGCAGGCCTTTTTTGTTTTTCTTTCCTAATCTTTCATCACACGTTGCGCACTCCGCGCGTTGCGTCGCTCTTCCCCGTTTTTGGGCACGATTTCATAAGCGGTTCGCGACAACCACCGGCGCCGACCGCAATGCCGTCCGTGCCCACGATCACGGCTTGCACGCAAGATATTCTGCATCCCAAATTAAATACCCCGCGGGCTTCGGCGCGCGTCTGGTTATGGAACTCACTCGTCGGCGGAGCCGGCACGCCGCTATGCTCCGACCTGAGTAAATCCGCGTCCCAGTGATAAACTCCTACCACTCCTTCTTGTCCCCTTCCTATGAAATTCTGTTCTGTCTGCGGCCACGGCGTCAGTCTGAGCATTCCGCCGGGCGACAACCGCGAGCGCTTCGTCTGCGCCAGTTGCGGCACGGTGCACTATCAGAACCCACGCAACGTGGTCGGCACCGTCCCCGTCTGGGACGACAAGGTGCTGCTGTGCCGCCGCGCGATCGAACCGCGCTACGGCTACTGGACGCTGCCCGCGGGCTTCATGGAGATGGGTGAGACAACCGCCGAGGCGGCATCGCGCGAAACGCTGGAAGAAGCCGGCGCGCGCGTCGAGGTGCAGAGCCTTTTTTCGCTGCTGAACGTGCCGCACGTGCATCAGGTGCATCTGTTCTACATGGCGCGGCTGCTCGACCTGGACATTGCCGCCGGCGAAGAAAGTCTCGAAGTGAAGCTCTTCGAAGAACACGAAGTGCCTTGGGACGAAATCGCCTTTCCCACGGTCGGCCAGACCTTGCGTTTCTTTTTCGCCGACCGCGCCGCGGGCAGCTTCGGCCTGCACACGGGCGACATCTTCCGCTCACTGCGCGAAGGTTGAACGGCACGCATGGTTCCCTGGCTCGGCCCCGATGATCCCTTTCCGCCCGTCGAGCGCGCGCTCGGCGCGACGAGCGGCGCGCCCGGTCTGCTCGCCGCAAGCGGCGATCTGCTGCCCTCGCGGCTGATCGACGCCTATCGGCGGGGCATCTTCCCGTGGTATTCGGACGGCCAGCCGGTGCTGTGGTGGAGTCCCGACCCGCGCATGATCCTGCGCCCCGCCGAATTCAAGGTGTCGCCGTCGCTGCGCAAAACGCTCAGGCGCGTATTGCGCGAAGACGCATGGGAGATCCGCGTCGATCATGATTTCGCCGCGGTGATGCGGGCCTGCGCACAGGCGCCGCGACGTGGACAGCGCGGCACTTGGATCACCGCGGACGTGGTCGAAGCGTATTCGTCGCTGCATCGGGCCGGTGACGCGCACAGCATCGAAACCTGGTTCGAAGGCAAGCGCGTGGGCGGTCTGTATGGCGTGTCGTTCGGCAAGATGTTCTTCGGCGAATCCATGTTCGCGGAGGTCACCGACGCGTCGAAAATGGCGCTGGCCGCGCTTGTCGGACACTTGCGCCGTCACGAAATAGAAATGATAGACTGCCAGCAGAACACGTCGCATCTGGCGTCGCTGGGCGGTCGCGAGATAGCGCGCAAGGCGTTCATCGCGCATGTTCGCGCGTCGGTCGAGGCGCCGCCGATTCCCTGGCGCTTCGACAAGACCGTGTTGCTCGAGATCGTCGCGCCAGCGGCGTAGGAAGAATCAGGCCGAATCCGGATCCGCCGCCTACCGAGCCGCGGGTCACGAGCCGCGGGTCGTCCACCGCCTGGCGCCGGGTTTGCATTACCAGAGACGCTTCGAGAGCTGCCAACGTGACTCATCCCAACGAGCTGCCTCTTTCCCCGCTTTCGGCGCTGCAATTTTATGCAACGGCGCCTTATCCCTGCAGTTATCTGGATGGGCGCATCGCGCGCTCGCAAGTCGCCACTCCCAGCCACCTGATCAACTCCGACGTCTACACCGACCTCGTCAAGGCCGGCTTCCGGCGCTCTGGCGTATTCACCTACCGGCCGTATTGCGACGGCTGCCGCGCCTGCGTGCCGGTGCGCGTGCCGGTCGACCAGTTCGAGCCGAACCGCACCCAGCGCCGCGTCTGGAAGAAACATGGCGAACTGATCGCCACCGTGGCGCCGCTCCATTACGACGAAGAACACTACGCGCTCTACATGCGTTATCAGTCGGCGCGGCACGCGGGCGGCGGCATGGACCGCGACAGCCGCGACCAGTACGAACAGTTTCTGCTGCAGAGCCGGATCAATTCGCGCCTGGTCGAATTCCGCGAGCCGCAGCCGGACCGGCCGGATGCGCCTGGCATTCTGCGCATGATCAGCATGATCGACATCCTCGGCGACGGGCTCTCGTCGGTGTACACGTTTTTCGAGCCGGCGTTGCCGAACACGAGCTTCGGCACCTACAACATCTATTGGCAGATCGAGCAGGCGCGCAGCCTCAAACTGCCTTACGTGTACCTCGGCTACTGGATTCGCGAGAGTCCGAAGATGGCGTACAAGGCGAATTTCCGCCCGCTCGAGGGTTTGATCGACGGCGCCTGGCGCGTGCTCGATCCCACGGGCGCGGATCTGCCGCCGGTCGAGCTGGCCATTCACGGCAGGCGTCCTCCGTTCAAGCCGTAGGGCGCGCTGGCGGATGGCGGATGGCGGCACGATCCCGCAAGTCCGTTTCATTAATGCGTCAAAGTCATGCCTCAAAGTCGGTAAAATGGCGGGTTCCCATTTTCCGGCCGCCCGGCATCGTCCCGTGTTCAGTTCCCTTTACCCGCTCGTACGCGCCCAACTCTTTCGCATGGACGCGGAAGATGCTCACCACCTGACCTTGCGCATTCTCGGCGCGGCCGGGCGCACCGGCCTTGCCGGCGCGCTGGCGCCGCACGTGCCGGATGCGCCGCGCACCGTGATGGGGCTGACGTTCCGCAACCCCGTGGGGCTCGCCGCGGGCCTCGACAAGGACGGCGCCTGCATCGACGGCCTCGCCGCGCTCGGCTTCGGCTTTATCGAAGTGGGCACGGTGACGCCGCGCGCCCAGCCGGGCAATCCGCGCCCGCGCATGTTCCGTCTACCGCAGGCGAACGCCGTGATCAACCGGATGGGCTTTAACAACGCGGGCGTCGACCAGTTCGTGAAGAACGTGCAGGCCGCGCGCTATCGCGGCATTCTCGGCCTGAACATCGGCAAGAATGCCGACACGCCGATCGAACGCGCCGCCGAAGACTACCTGTACTGCCTCGAACGCGTGTACCCGTTCGCCAGCTACGTGACCGTCAACATCTCGTCGCCGAACACGAAAAATCTGCGCCAGTTGCAAGGCGCGGGCGAACTCGACGCGTTGCTCGCGGCGCTCAAGGACAAGCAGCAGCGACTGGCCGACATGCACGGCAAGCTGGTGCCGCTCGCGCTGAAAATCGCGCCGGACCTCGACGACGAACAGATCAAGTCGATCGCCGACACGCTGCTGCGTCACCGCTTCGAAGGCGTGATCGCTACCAACACCACGCTCTCGCGCACCGCCGTCGCCGGCATGCAATACGGCGACGAAGCCGGCGGCCTGTCGGGCAAACCGGTGTTCGACGCGTCGAACGAAGTGATCCGCAAGCTGCGCGCGGAGGTCGGCGAAGCGGTGCCGATCATCGGCGTCGGCGGGATTTTTTCCGGCGACGATGCGCGCGCGAAGATGGCGGCGGGCGCGTCGCTGGTGCAGCTTTATACCGGCTTCATCTACCGCGGACCGGCGCTGGTGGCCGAATGCGTACAGGCGCTGCGCTAAACGTGCTGCGGCTGGGCGCCGGTAATATAGACATAAACAAACGGTATTTTGGTTTCGATAGTCTGTTTTGTTATGCTTTCGTCTGTTAAAACGCCAGACGAACAAAAAGGAACTCGATGAAATTTGGCTTGTTGAAAAAATTTCTGGTCGCCGGTCTGATCGGCGCGTCGTTTACCGCTGTCACCGCGCACGCCGACGACCTGCTCGATCAGGTCAAGCAGCGCGGCACGCTGCGCATCGGTCTGGAAGGCACCTTCCCGCCGTTCAATTCGAAAGCGCCGTCGGGCGAACTGGTCGGCTACGACGTCGACATCGCCAGGGCCGTGGCCGCCAAGCTCGGCGTGAAGCCGGAATTCGTCACGACCGAATGGAGCGGCATCATCGCCGGTCTGCAGGCGGGCAAGTTCGACGTGATCGTCAACCAGGTGGGCATTACCGACGCGCGCAAGCAGGCGCTCGACTTCTCGCCGGCCTACACGTATTCGGCCGCGCAACTGATCCAGCGTAAGGACGACACGCGCCAGTTCAAGTCGCTCGACGACCTGAAGGGCAAGAAGCTCGGCGTCGGTCTCGGCACGAACTACATGGACATGGCCAGGTCGGTGCCGGGCATCGACGTGAAGACCTATCCGGGCGCCCCCGAGTATCTGCGTGATCTGGCCGCCGGGCGTCTGGACGCGGCGCTCAACGACCGCCTGATGCTCGCGTACCTGATGAAGAACTCGCAACTGCCGCTGCGCACCGGCGCGAACGTCGGCGCGGGCAACCCGTCCGGCATTCCGTTCAGGAAGGGCAATCCGAAATTCGCCAAGGCGATCGACGAAGCAATGACGCAGCTCGAAGCGGACGGCACGTTCTCGAAGATCTCGGACAAGTGGTTCGGTATCGACGTCACCAAGCCGGTCAAGTAACACGCGCTGACTGAAACGAAGGGCGGCATCGTTGGCGATGCCGCCCTTCGCGCTTCTACAGCACAGTTTATGATGTGCGCTTTTGCGCGCCAACCCGACCACCGCCCATGTCCACCACTTCCCTGCTCGTTGAATCGCTGCCCGTGCTCGCGCAGGGCGCCGTCCTGACGATCAAGTTCGCGGTTCTGTCGATGATCTTCGGCCTGATTGCCGGCGCCGTGCTCGCCTTGATGGGCGTGAGCCACAGCCGCGCGCTGAACTGGATCGCCCGCATTTACGTGAGCGTGATGCGCGGCACGCCGCTGCTGGTGCAGATCTTCGTGATCTATTACGGCTTGCCGAGTTTCGGCATTTCGCTGGACCCCACGCCGGCCGGCGTGATTGCCTTGTCGGCCAATGTCGCGGCTTATCTGTCGGAGAGCATGCGCGGCGCGATTCTGGGGATTCACCAGGGGCAGTGGCTCGCCGCCTATAGCCTCGGCCTCTCGCGCCGCCAGACGCTGCGCTATGTGATCGCGCCGCAGGCCTTGCGCATTGCCGTGCCGAGTCTGTCGAACAGTTTGATCAGCCTCATCAAGGACACCTCGCTGGTGTCGGTGATCACCGTGACCGAACTGCTGCGCAGCGCGCAGGAAATCATCGCCTCGACCTATCAGCCGCTGCCGCTGTATCTGGCGGCGGCCGCGGTTTATTGGGTGCTGTGCCAGCTGCTCGAAAGCGTGCAACGCTGGTACGAACGGCGTCTCGCGCTGCCGTCGCGGCACTGATCCCAGCCGGCGCGCGCGGTCGGATAAGCGCCGGGCGACGCCACCTCGCCGCGTGAGCGCGGGCTCGGCTTGGCCGTCACTCGCCGGCGAACTTCAGCCCAAGCGCCGCGCGCGCCGCGTCGGCCATCGCGATCATCTGCAGCGACTTGCTGTGCGGCATCACCGGGCTTTCCAGCCGCCCAGCCCGGATCAGTTCGCAGAAGTGCGCGGTCTCGTAGTTCAGGCCACCGCCTTCGAACGGTTCATCGAGTTCGATCACGCGTCCATCGGCATAACGGATCGTCGCGCGCGACGGGTTCCACCACGGCTCGTGAATCGTGACGTGGCCGCCCTTCGCCATCAGCAGCGCATCGCCCTTGCCGTGCAGATCGAGCCCGCAGAACAACTGGGCGATGCCGCCCTCGTGCTGGCTGTTCAGGCTCGCGAACGTGTCGACGCCCGTGGTGCCGAGCCGCCCGAGCGTCTGCACCTCACGCGGCGCGCCCAGCCAGTCGACGGCGAGAAACATCTCGTAGACACCGATGTCGAGCAGCGCGCCGCCCGCATGCTCGAACGACAGCGACGGGTGATCGTCCGGCACGCCCGGCACCGAACAACCGGCCCGCACCAATCCCACTGCGCCGATCGGCTCGACGTCTAGATGCGCGCGCAACTTTCTGTAGAGCGGATAAAACGGCGGCTTCATCGCTTCCATGAAGAGGCGCTGCGCGGCGCGGGCGGCGTCGAGCACGCGCTCGAGCTGCGGCCGATTGATGGTGGCGGGTTTTTCGCACAGTACGTGCAGACCGGCTTGCAACGCGGCGATCGCGTAGCCGGCGTGACTGTCCTGGATGGTGGCGATATAGAGTGCGTCGATGCCGCTTGCGAGCAGCGCGTCGAAGCTCGCGCAAACCTCGCCGCCGAACGTCGCGGCGAAAGCCATCGCGGGTTCCGCGCGGCGTGACCACAGCGCGGTCAGTTGCGCCTGTGGCACATGAGCGAGACCTTGAGCGAAGCGACGGGCAATCCGGCCCGTCCCGACGATTCCCCAGCGGATCATGCCGTCCGGCGAGGTTTCCTGCGTTGCGATTGTCATCGTTCCTTCGAGTCCTTGCAGTTCAGAACAGGCGCTATTGTCGCGCATGCCGCACGCTCTCGCGTGGGCCTGAACTCGCGCCTTTCGTGGTGCACGGTCTCACAAGGAAAAAACAGGATCCGGCGTGCCGCCGCGGCGCTCACGCTCCGCCGTGTGCCGGCGGTTCCGCTGAAAAGTGGCCGCCGACTTCTTCCGCGGTGAAGTCGATCAACGCGAGCGAAGCGATTTCGGCTTCCTTCGGATCGTGCCGTTCGATCGCCTCGACCACGCGTTGATGGGAATTCACCGCCGTTTCCCACAGTCCGTCCCGGTCGGCGACGATCGGGTTCACGGTCGATAGCGCACCGCGAATGATGGCCGCCATCTGCTTGAAGAACTGGTTGCCGCTCGCGACCACGATGCGGGTATGGAACAGTTCGTCCGCTTCCTGATAGCCCGGCTCGCCCGGGTGGATCGCGCGGAAGGCTTCGAACGCCTCGCGAATCCCGGCGATATCCGCCGCGCTGGCGCGCGCGGCCGCCTGCGCCGAGGCGCGCGGTTCGATCAGGATGCGAAACTCGATCACGTCGCGCAGAAACAGCGGATCGGGTTTCGCGCGAAAGCGCCAGTTCACGACGTCCTCGTCGATCATGCGCCAATCGCTCATCGGCCGGATACGCGTGCCGATTTTCGGCCGCACGTCCAGCATGTCGCGCGCGAGCAGCATCGACAGCGCCTCGCGCATGACGGTGCGGCTGACGTCGAACTCCTTGGACAGCACATCCTGCGGTGGCAGGATGGCGCCGTACTTCTCTTCGACGATGCCCGTGACAAGTCCATCCATGACCTTGCTCACAAGCGATCGATCTTTGTTTGCGTGTTCCATGACACTCTCTCCCCGAAGCGGTGTTTGCCCCCGCGTAGCCTGTTGATCGAGCAGCCCTTGTGCATCGTTCTATGGGTGTGACCTGGTTGTTCTACGATACGTTGCTAGCTTCAAAACGCTTGCGCCAGTTGGGACACTTCCTGACAGGGTTATCCCTCTGAAGAATTGTTTCTTCCGTGTAACGCCGCATATCTTGACGGACTATAAGCTTGCGTCTCAAGCGTGCCTGCATCGCGAAATTTGCATAGTGCGAAGACGCACGTTACGAGACGAATTGTCTGATCTGCAACGCGCGCGGCGGATTTGGACTGGCGAAAAATGCCGGCGGACATTCGCATCAACGCGAACTCGCGGCAAGCGGCGATAAATCCTGGAGCGCGCCTTGCCCGGCCACCGATCCGTAGCGTCCGCCGAAAAAGATCAGCGGCGCGTGCTCATCGAGCGAGAACACCAGCACCTCGCCGACGAACAGCGTATGGTCGCCGCACGGGTGCCGGTTCACGACGCGCGCCGCGAAACGCGCCGCCGCGTGCTCGAGGAGCACCACGTCCGGCAATCCCTCCACCGCCGCGAAGCGCGGCGCGAGCCAGCTTTGCGCTTCGCCGGCGAAGTGGCGGCTATGCGGCTCCTGAGCGTCCGACAACACGCTCACGCCGAACAGCGCGCTGTCCATCAGACGCTCGTGCATGCGCGCCCGGTGTCCGACCGAGACGACGATCAGCGGCGGCTCGAGCGAGCCCGACATGAAGGCATTGGCGGTCATCGCGTGCAAGCTTTCGCCGCTGCCGGTCGAGATCACCACCACGCCAGTCGCAAAGCGCCCCAATGCGCGACGAAAGCGCGGTTCGTCGAAAGCCGCCTGCGAGGGCTGCGGCGCTTCAGCGTGACATACCCTTGCCTGCATGGCCGCTCTCCTGATCGCGACCGTACTGGTCGTCCAAACGCACGATGTCGTCTTCGCCGAGATAGGCGCCGGATTGCACCTCGATCATTTCCAGCGGCGTTTTGCCGGGATTGTCGAGCCGGTGCGTGACGCCGAGGGGAATGAAAGTCGACTGATTCTCCGTGAGCAAGAAGCACTCGTCGCCGCGCGTCACGCGCGCCGTGCCGCGCACCACGATCCAATGTTCGGCGCGGTGGTGATGCATCTGCAGCGACAGACGGCCGCCCGGTTTGACGACGATGCGCTTGACCTGAAAGCGCGCGCCGCGCTCGAGCGTGGCGTAAGACCCCCACGGCCGGCCGACCTTGCGATGCTCCTCCGCTTCGGCTCCGTGCGCGAGCTTGAGGCGGCTGACCACCGCCTTGACCTCCTGCACGCGATCTTTCGCGACGACCAGCACCGCATCGGCGGTTTCGACCACCACCATGCCGCTCACGCCGACACAGGCGACGAGCCGCCCCTCCGAATGCGCGAAGCTGCCGGTCGAACCGGCAAAGATGACGCGGCCACGCGCGACATTGCCGTCGGGATCCTTCGCCGAGGCTTCCCACACCGAGTCCCATGCGCCCACGTCGGACCAGCCGGCGACGAGCGGCACGGCGACGCCGACGAGTCGCGCGTCGGTAGCGACACGCTCCATCACCGCGTAGTCGATCGAGTCGGATGGACACAACGCAAACGCGTCGCGCGCGAGATGCACGGCGCCATCGCCGTCCACCGTGGCCTGCTCGAACGCGTCCACGCAGGCCGCGGCAATGGCCGGCTGGCATAGCTCGACCGCCGCGAGCCACACCGACGCGCGCACCACGAACATGCCGCTATTCCACCAGTAGTTGCCGGAAGCGACGTAACGCTCCGCGAGTTCCGGGTCCGGATTCTCGACGAACCGCTCGATGACGCGCGCCCCCCGCGTGCCGAGCGCCGTACCCATGCGGATATAGCCGTAGCCGGTCTCCGCGCGCTTCGGCGGCACGCCGAGCGTGACGATCGCGCCACGGGCCGCGTGTTCGAGCGCCTCGGCAAGCGCCATGCCGAACGCAACGTGATCGGCGATCAGGTGATCCGCCGGCAACGCGACGATGATCGGATCGTCGCCCTCCACGGCGGCCGCGCGCGCCACCAGCGCGGCCACCGTCAGCGCGGGCGCGGTATTGCGCGGCACCGGTTCGAGCACCATGCGCACCGGCCGGCCGGATCGTTCGAGCCGCTCGAGACGCTCGAGTGTTGGCAGGCGCAGGTCCTCGCAGCAGACCACCAGCGGCGCCGCGATGAATCGCGTGCCGCACGCCGGCGTATCGTGCTCCGCCGCGGCGAACGACACGTCGAGCCGGCGCAGCGTGATTTCGAGCAGCGACTCGTCGCCCATCAGGCCGATCAGCTGTTTCGGATTGCGCTCGCGCGACAAGGGCCACAACCGCGTGCCCGACCCACCTGCGAGAATCACCGGCTGCACGGACAGCCGCGTGGCCGTTTCGGTGACGCCCGCAGTTGCCGCGAGCGGATTGCCTGGTTCTACGATGCGATTCATGTCTCCCCCCGTAGGTGGTCGAGTTGGCCCGGCGCGTTGCGCCGGGTCCCCGACTGGGCGCCGTGGGCGGCGCCGTGTCTTTGCTGCCGTGTTCGTCAGCCGAAGCGGTAAGCGGCGCGCGGCTTGTGCGCGATGAAGTGAACCCACCACGCGTCGCTCTTCCGAGCGTCGTCGGGAATGCGATCGCCCGTGCAATCGCCGAACACCGCATCCCTATGCAAGCCGATCTGGGCGAGTTGCCGGCGCTGCTCGGGCAGCGTCGTGCAGACGATCACAATGCCGAAGTGGCGGGGCGCCGCGCTCTTGATCGCGTAGCGGACAATCCTTGCGCGTTCATCATGCTTCGCCGAATAAACGAAACGCACGGGCACGCTTTACAAGCCATTGCGCGGCCCGCGCGCGGCGCCCGTCGGCACGCCTTGCGAGCGGCTCGCGGACGGCGACGGTGCCGGGCACGCGGCTCTCGCTGAAGGTGTTGCGATAAAACGCTTCGAAATACGACATGACGTTTTCCTGCGCGCTCGACGACAGGATCGCGTGATCGGTGTGCTCGCAGAACGCCGCGCGGCTATGCCTGAAGCGCGAGAGCCGCGCGCCACGCACGCCAAAGTGGCGCTCGAGTTCTTCGACGCCCTCGTCGAGCACGCCGTAGAGGAGTCGCGTCTCGACACCGTGGGCATCCACCGCGGCGAGCAGGCTCCGCTCTTCCCGCGCACCGAGTTCGACGCCGCAAACACGTTCGATCCGGTCGGCAAGGGTCGCGCCGAACCGCGCCGCGAAGCGTCCCGCGAGTTCGCGCGCGACCGGCCACCCGCCCGACTGCCCCTTCAGCACGCGCAGCCATTTGCGCGGCTCGCACATCGAGCGCAGATAGCTGCGCGTCGAACCGAAAGCGGCGACGGCCACGGTCGGCTTGCCGTGCTCGTCGCAGATATTCCGCCAGGTGAACTTCTGCAAATTCACCAGCACCGCGCCGAGCACGGCGGCCTCGCGTGCCGCGGCATGCAGACCGACGTAGGCGCCCGCGCAAATGCCGAGCAACACCGCGCCGCGATGGCCTTGCGCCGTCAGCCAGCGCGCCGCGCAGGCGGCGTCGTCGACGCCTGACGGCGCGTATAGCGCATCGAGGCTGAGTGCGTCGAGCGACGGCATGCTATCGCCCAGGCCGCCGAGATCGACGCGCAGCGACGCGATGCCCTGTTGCGCGAGACGTCTTGCAAAGCGCACGCCAAGCCGCGCATTGCCGATTCGCGACACCGCCCCGGTATTCAGCAGCAGTGCGGCGGGCGCGCCGGCGAGGCCACGTGCTTCAGGCCGGCAATAGATGCCGAACAGCCTGCCGCCGTCGAGCCGGATCGGTGATTCGACTACACCAGGCGCGACCACATAGGCCGCTTCGTGATTGTCCGCGAGTTGCGCAAGGCGGTCGGTAGCGACGATCGTGCGCAGACGCGCGGATGCGATAGCGTGGGCCGCGCCGTTTGCCAGCCAGTTTTCTATCGACTGAAACGCCGACTGCGGAATCTCGCTATCGAGCGATTCCAGCATGAACCTGCTGTACTCGTCGAACGAATGCCGTTCGACTTCGACGCCCTGCTCGCGGTAATGCGCAACCAGCGCGTCGACCCGCGCGGGATCCAGCGAATCGAGCACGAGGACACGGCCGGCCGGGCGCGGCGCGTCACGCTTCAGATCGACGGCGCGCAAACTTGCCAGGGTATCCTGATAGAGACGAAAGCCGTAGGCCTCGACGAAGGCATCGGTATCGGGTTCGGGTATGCAATCCATCGCGGCCGGAATCGACAGCCACTGGCGATAATGCGCACGCAACTCGCGTTGATAGTTTTTGCCCGACAGCACGGGTGCGAGCAGCACGAGGCCGTCCACGCCGCCGAGTTCCTGAGCCGCCAGCGCGGCGAGCGTACCGCCGAGCCGCAGGCCGCACAACGTCACGCGTTCGACACCGGCGGCTTCGCGCAGCCACGCCACGGCTTGCTTGATGCTGTCGATCCAGGCGCGCCAGCGGCCGGGTTCGCTCGCCTCGCCGGCTGAATCGCCCGTACCCGGATAGTCGAAGCGCAGCACCGGCATGCCGCGCGCCGCGAGCCGCTCGGCCAGCCTGCGCATGCCGCGATAGGTGCACAGCGCGTCGTAGCCGAACGGCGAACACAGCACCACACCGTCCGGCCCGCTCGCCGGATGCAACCAGCCGAACTGGCCATCGAAGACTACTGGCCTCACGCTATGCTCCTCACCGGGCTCCTCCCTTTCGACGCATTACAACAAACGCCGCATGATCGATATGTACGTCCCGCCACATTGTCTCGGAGTCCGATTCATCGGCGAAGGCGCGTCTTGCGGTTGATCGGGAGCGGACCGCGTAGTCAGTGGCCGTGCGGCGCGCGCAGTGCGAACATCGAGCGCACGGCGAGCAGCACGTGATAGACGAAACGCGCGCGCAGTCTGTCGCGCATCGGGTAATGCCTCGACAGCAGCACGCGCCACGCCGCGGCGGTCTCGCCCGCGCGCGCATAGGCGGAGGCCGCGCGCGGCGCCACGCGGCGCAATGCCTCTTCGCGCGCGGCCCGCGCCGCTGCCGGCACATGGCTCTCGCGCAGTTGCGCGAACGCGTGCATGGCGGGCAGCGCATGCGTGGAAATCGACAGCGCCGTTTCGCGCGATACGGACACGAACTCGTCCACGAAGCAGATCGCGGCGGCGTCGACGCTCAGCCGCAAGCCGAAATCGAAGTCGCACGCTTCGCCGACTTCGGCGGCCGGCCGATACCCGATGCGGCGCGCCGCCAGGGTAGTCACCAGATAGCCGTTGTTCGGGAACATCTGGTCGATGCCCGCCAGCGCGGGCACCGGCAGACGGCCGGCGCGCTCTGCTACGCGCCGGTAATCGCGGTTCAGGCGTTCACTGGCGTCGGGGCGCGGCGTGCCGTCGTCGGCGATAACGCGCTGCTTGCCGAACGCGGCGGTCAACTCAGGACAGATTTGCCAGCATGCGTCGAGACGGCGCAACGCATCCGGTTCGAGCAGATCGTCGTCGTGCAGCAGCACGAGCCGGGCGCCCCGTGCGCGCGCGAACAGGCGGTTGACGTTGGCCGCCTGACCGAGCCGGGGCACGTTGCGTTCGTAACGAATGAGCCGGTCGCTGCGCAAGCGGCAGCGTTCCACCACATGCCGCGCGCTGTCGTCCGTCGAGTCGTCACCGATAACGATTTCGAACTCGCCATACGTCTGCGCGTGACAACTGTCGATAGCCTGCTCGAGCAACGCAGGCCGGTTGCAGGTGGGAATGCAGATCGAGATCAGCCGCGCATCCCGTTCACTCGCGCCGCTGCCGCGCTGTTCACGGATGCGATCAGCCATGGACGCCCCACAGACAGCTCTTGCTCCGGTCACGTTGCAATCTGGCCGGCGAGCGGCGCACGAGTCCGACACGCTTCATGGTGAAACCCCGTTCGATGATCACGCGGCAAAACAGCACCGCGCGGCGTTATTTTCTGTTGATTCGCATTTAACCCTGCCGGATGGCGAGCATCTGTACGGCCACCCACATAGACGCGCCGGGGGCGGGAGCAATATCGACAACCGGCGACGGGCCGACGCCATCGCGTAAAACGTGCCGCAGGGTGCGACTGCGCACCGACAGCGGCCTCTACCCACCACACCATTGCACGAATTCAGACGCCGGAAAGCGCACCATGGAAAGAAGTATCGTCAGGAACATCGTCATCAACTTCGCCGGAGCGATCGCTCCAACGTTCATCTCTCTCGTCACCGTGCCCGCCTATATTCATCTGATGGGCGTCGAGCGATACGGCGTGATCAATCTCGTGTGGACCCTGATCGGCTACTTCAGCGTGCTGGATCTCGGCACCAGTCTCGCCACGGAAAATCAGATCTCCAAAGCGCGCACCGCCAATGACGATTCGATCGAGCGCATCTTCTGGAGCGCATGGTTCATGAATCTCGGCACCGGCATCGTGGGCGGCCTTCTCATTTACGCCGGCACGGTGGTCTATATCACGCACGGCGTGAAGATCGAACCGGCCTTCCAGCGCGAAGTGATGGCGAGCCTGCCGTGGATCGCCGTGGCGGTGCCGATCGCCAACGTCTCGTGGGTGTTTGCCGGCGCCATCAACGGCGTGGAGCGTTTCGCGAGCTTCAACATCAACCAGACGCTGGGCACGGCGCTGTTCCAGTTGCTGCCGTTAGCGGCGATCTTCTGCTTTTCGCCCTCGCTCGCGGTCGTGATTCCGGCGGCGGTGGTGGCGCGCCTCGTCGCCGGCCTGATGCTCGGCGCGGCCGCGTTTCGCGCGCTCGGGATTCGCTGCGTGCGGATGCCGCAATGGCACGTGATGACCGAACTCTTCCGTTATGGCCGCTGGATGCTGATGTTCTCAGGCGCCAACATGATTGCGTCCACGCTCGACCGGGTGCTGGTGGGCGCGCTGCTCGGCGCGCGTTATGTGACCTATTACGCGACGCCGCAGAATCTGATCACGCGTCTGAATCTGTTGCCCATCGCGATGGTGCGCACGCTGTTCCCGCGGCTCTCGGCCGTGTCCCGTGCGGATGCGGACGCCCTGGCGCATAGCGCCCTCGCCTTTCTCAACGGCGCCTTCACGCCCTGCGTGATCGTCGCGCTGTTCGCACTCAAGCCTTTTCTGCTGCTCTGGCTCGGGCCGACGGTCGCGGCCGCCGCGCCGGTTGCCAGCGTGCTCGTGCTCGGCGTGTGGCTGAGCGGCCAGTGCGGGATTCTGGGGATCCTGATCCAGGCGCAGACCAGCCCCGCCGCCGTGGCTACGGTGAGCTGGCTCGAACTGCCGGTATTCGCCGGCGCGCTATGGTGCGGGATCCACTGGTTCGGGATCATGGGCGCGGGTGTCGTCGTCACGCTGAAAGCGCTCTTCGACTATGCGGTGCTGCTGGTGTTCGCGCGGCTGCACGTGTGGACCATCGTGCGCAATATGCTGGCGCATCTCGCGTTCCTGCTGGTTGCGCTCGCACTCGCCGATTCGATCAGCGCGCTGCCGACGCTCATCGCCGCGGCCCTCGTGCTGGCCCTCGCGAATCTGGGGCTATCGCTGCATGGGTCGAGCGAGCTTCGCGGCGTCGTCTACAAGCTCTGGGCGCGCTTCACGCCGTCCACCAGCAGCTAGCCTGGAAGGTTGAAGCGGGCCGCTCGTGCGTGGCCCGCTCTGTCAGATCGTGGTCGAATGCGTGACGGTGTCCTGCACCACCCGGCTTGCCGCCGCCATGCCACGCGTGGCGATGCTCGCGAAACGGCGCGGCTGGCAGCTTGCCAAGGTGCGTTCGTAGATCGACAGATAGCCGTCGCTCACCTGGTGCACGCCGAATTTTTCGAGCTCGAGCGGCGCGCGCGCTGTCAGCGCCGTGTGCGCGTCAGGCTCGGTCATGAGATGCCCGAGCGCCTGCGCCAGCGCGGCGGGGTCCTGCACCGGCACGAGCACGCCGGCTTCGCCGCCGTCGAGCATCTCAGGAATGCCGCCCACCCGGGTCGCCACGATCGCGCGGCCCATTTCACGCGCTTCGCACAGCACGAGCCCGGCCGCTTCGTAGTGCGAGGCGAGCACGAACACGTCGGCTTGCGCGAGATAGGCACGCGGGTCGGCGACAAAACCTTCGAAACGCACCTGCGCGGCGATACCCAGTTGCTGCGCCAGCGTTTCCATCGCCGCGCGATCGGGCCCGTCGCCCACGAGATACAACGTTGCGTGCGGCACGCGCTGGCGCAGCAGCGCGAAGGCGCGCAGCAGATCGCCGATCCCCTTGCGCTCATACATGCCCGACACCGTGACGACGCACGGATGCGCCAGTTGCGGTTGCGCGGGCACCGGCGTGTCGGCAAGGCGCGGCGTGCCGATCGTACCGTTACGCACCACGCTCAGCCGCGCCGGCGCAATGCCGCGCCGCGCCATCGCCGCGGCCACTGCATCGCTGACCGCCACCACGTGGTCGCCGACGCCCATCAGCGTGGCGCTGCGTTGAAACTCGTTGTGCACTGTCGTGATCAACGCGTAGCGCCGCCGCAGGGTACTCACGCGAGCGATCAGCGCGCCCGTCATCATATGCGCGTGCACGATGTCGGGGTCGACCTGCGCGACCAGCCGCCTGAAGCCCGCCACCATGCTCGCCACGCGCGACGGCCGGGGCGATTGCGGCAGCAGCACGTGACGCACGCCGTGGCGCGCCAACAGCGTTTCAAAGCCGCCGCCCGCCGAGGCCACCGTCACGTCGTGGCCGGCGCGCGCCTGCAGGCACGCGAGATCGACCATCACATTGACGATGCCATTGCCGATGCATTGCGCGTGGTTGGCGAGGTGAATGATTTTCATGGGGTTTGCGCAACAGTCGTTGAGTGAGAGGCGGCCGCGGCAGGCGGCGCCGTTTGCGGCGTGAAGCGGTACATCAGCGCTTTGCCGTACGCGTCTTCTTCCACCAGCACGAGGTATTCGCCCGAGGCGAGGCGATGGGCGGTCATCGGCATCGGCACGTCGACCCAGCCGCTCGTCGAGCCGACTTCCTTGCCCGGCGAGAGGCGCCCCACCTCGCGTCCGCTCGCGCGGTCGTAGACACGCACCACGGCGCCGCGCGTTTCGACCGCGAACACGTAGTCGCCCGCCACGGCGAAGCCGCTGATCGACGACCAGTCCGGCGCGCCGCGGTCGGGCAAGCCGATCACATAGCGCAGCACGGGTTTGCCGCTCTTCCAGTGGTCGTAGCGGGCCAACTGCGAACCCGCGCCATTCCAGTTCTCCTGAACGAAGGGATGCGCGGGCGTCGAGCCGGAGACGAACATGCTGTCCTGATCCGGGAAGTAATTGAGCCGCGCGATCCGGTAGAACGGCGCGGGCGGCGCATACTGCCGCATCGCCGCGTAGCGGTAGACCGGATTGCCGACGCGGTCGAAGCCCTGCAGCGGAAAGCACCGAATGCCCTGCGATTCGGTGCCCTGCCAGATATCGCCGCGGCTATCCACCCACCAGCCGCGCATTTGCGGCGCGTCGGCGGTGCGGGGGTTCTGGTCGAATGCCGCGGGAGAAAAATCGCCCTTGCCCGTCGTGTCGCGCCAGATCCATTCACCTTGACGCGGCTGGTTGGGCGGCCATGCGCCGTCGATATGCGCTTGCGAGAAGAGCCCTGCGGGAATCGCGGTCTCGCGATCGTCGGCGAAACGATAGATCCTCAGATACGACGAGTACATGTCGGTCGTATAGAGCAGACGGTGACCGCGCACGTCGCGCACCATCGGCATGCCGCGCTGGCCGCCGAGATACAGATGGAAATACGGATCGTATGGATAGCGGAAGCGGTCCGCGGTGTAGCCGGCATACGACCACTCCTGCCCGAGCGGACGCGCCAGATCGAGCGTGAAGCGCTTGCTGCCGCTGTACACCGAGGGCGGCTCGCCATCCACGAACTGCGCGCCGTCCACGAACAACAGTCCCTGCAGGCTGAAGCGCTGCGTGCCATCGGGCGTATAGCTTTCGAGCAGCGCGCCGTCGTAGGTGCTCGGCCCCGTGCCGAATGGGCGCGGACCCGCGCCGTTCATCGACACATAGACGTTGCCGCCGCGGTCCACGCCCACGCCCGTCAGCCCGTTAAAGCGCCGCGGCCCCGGCGCGCCGGCCCGCCCGGCGTAGATGCCGCCTTCCTGACCGAAGCTCGCCGACCATCGCATGCCCGCTCCCTGCTGATTCGTACCGCCCGCCGTCGCGCCGGAGTCCGCCGTGAAGATCAGGATCTGCTGGCGCACGCCGTTGTCGGCAATCAACAAGCGAGCGCGCGTATCGAACGTGAGGTCCACGGGTACCACGCCGTCGGGCAACCTCAGTTCGCCCAGCCGTGCACCATCGCGCGCACGGTGAACCACGCGCCGCGCGCTGTCTGTGCGGCTGTTCTCGATCACCCACAGCGAGCCGTCGGGCGCGAGCGCGAGGCGCCCAGGCTCGTGCACCGGAAACGCGCCGACCGTTTGCATGGTTTGCGCGTCGTACACCTCAACGCGGTTATCGAGCAGGTTGGAGACGAAGAGCCGCGAGTCGTCCGCAGCGAGGCCGCGGACCGCGAAGTCGGTCTTGTCGGAATACGTGGAGATCAACAGATACGCGAGCCGGCTGCCGGCGGGGAACCTCACCTGAGCGGCGAACGGCACGCCGTCGCGAATGTCGGCACGGCTGCGCCGCGCCACGCCCGTCCACACTTCGCCCTCGCGCGGGGTCGCGCGGTGCTTCGCCTCTTCGTTGCCGAGGCTCACCATGGTTTGCGCGACATACACGTATTCGCTGTTCACGGCGATCGCGTCGCCACCCATCATCCCCCAGCCATGGGACTCGCCGCCGTGGCGCACCAGTTCGCCGTTGCGGTACTGGCCCAGTTCGCCGCCGCCTTCGTCCCAAGGCGCGTTCGTGAACACGTCGCCATCGGGCGTAACGGCGAGCGCCTGCACGTCGATCTGCATCCAGCGATGATCGGCGTAGCCCCACGTATTGCCGATCCACGAGGTTCGGTAGGATAGCGAAGGATGTGCGGATGCCGCCTGCGCTTCGGCGGCGGGCCGGCTGGCCGCGGGTGCGGGTGCGGGTGCGGGTGCGGGTGCGGGTGCGGGTGCGGGTGCGGGTGCGGGTGCGGGTGCGGTCGTGGCGGCTCTCGCGGCCGCAACGGCCTCGGCGGTAAGCGCCGGCCCATGAATCGTCCATCCGGAACCGCTCGCCGCGATCACCGCCAGCACCGGCAACGCCAGGGCAATAGCGCACCCGAGGCGCTCGAAGGTTTTGCGTGCCGTGCTTCGCATGATCACGGGCGCATCAGAATGCGCTGATCGCTTCGCGGTAGACACGCGCAATCTGCGCGGCGACCACCGGCCGGTCGAAATGCGCGCTCGCATACGCGCGGCATGCCTCGGCGTCCGGCATCACGCGCCGCCCGAGCAGGACATCGGCAATCCCTTCGCCGATCGACCTGAAACCGCTCGAAGGCAGCACCAGTTCGGACGACAGCGGCGCCACTGCTTCCGGCAGGCCGCCGACCGGCGTCACCAGCACGGGCGTGCCCGCCGCGAGCGACTCGATCGTGGTGAGCCCGAAGCCTTCGAGCGACACCGTCGGCACCACCGAAAGATCGGCGGCCCGATACCACAGCGGCACGTTCTCGTCGGATACGAAACCCGCCAGCCGGACATTGCGCTCCAACCCGCGCGAGACGATGCGCGCGTGCAACTGGGCTTCCAGCGGACCCTTTCCGGCGATGACCAGCAGCACGTCCGGGATCATCGGCTTGACGATCGCCATGGCGTCGATCAGGTCCTCGAGTCCCATGCGCGAGACGAGACGCCGCATGCAAAACAGCAGCGGCCTGTCCTGCGGCAGATGCAGACGCGCGCGCGCCTGGGGTCGGGTCGTGCGCGTATTGAAGTGCGCCACATCCACACAGCCCGGCACGATACGAATGCTGTCCTCGCGCACGCCGTAGTTCTCGTGAAGGAGCCGGCCGAATGCCTGTGAGAGCACGATATGCCGCGTCCCGCTGCGATAGACGAAACGCTCGAGCGCCACGCGCATCGCGCGCGACCAGCCGCCCCCGCCGCCCGGAAACGATTCGGCCGCCCACGGTCCGTGAAAATGCACGACCTTCGGCACGCGCCGGAACACGCCCACGGTCGGCGCCGCATAGAGCGCGAAATGCGTGGCCACCACATCGGGCATCTTCGCGGCCCGCAGCGCGCGCGACTGCACGCGCGAACCCCACAGCCGCGTGCCGAGCTGCGACTGCGCGCCGGCAAAGGCCAGCACGCGGCCGCCCGACGCATCGAATACGCCCGGCGTGCCGGCCACCATGCCGCGCACATTGACTCCCTGATCTGGCAGCGTATCGATCAGCGCCTTGAACATGCGGTCGAGGCCGCCCGGCCTCTCGTTGAACCAGTGCATCCCGATCTGCAACGAGTCGATCGACGTATCGCTCATAGTTCCGCCGATGCGCTCGCGCACGCCGCCGGCAGCTCACGCGCCGTGCGCCGCGCATGCACCTGCTCATAGACCGACAGATAGCGCGCCGCCATCGCCTGCCAGCTCAAGGTGCCGGCCACCGCGCGCGCGGCGAGGCCAAGACGCCGCGCGTAGTCCGGCTCCCTCGCGAGATGTTCGATCGCCACGGCGAGCGCGGCGGCGTCGTTCGGATCGTCGAGCACGATACCGCTGCCGCGCGCGATCACCTCCGCGCCGCCCGCGGTGCGCACGGTGATGACCGGCAGTCCCGCGGACAATGCCTCGAGCAGCACGAGTCCCATCGGCTCATAGCGCGAAGGAAACACGAACGCGTCGACCGAGCGCATCAGCGCGGGCATGTCCATCACCATGTCGGTGAAGTGAACCCGCTGCGTCAGTCCGAGCGACTCCACCAGCGCGGGATACGGACTGTTGTGCAGAATCCCGGCAACCGCCAGATGCACCTCCGGGCACGTCCGCACGAGCGCATGCAGGACCGTATCGAGATTCTTGCGCGACATGCGCAGGTCGCCGGCGAACAGCAGCATGAACGGCGCTTGCGGCAAGTTGAAACACGCCCGTTCCGGCGCGCCGGGCGTGAACTCGCCGACGTCGACACCGTTGTGGATCACCTGCACGCGTGCCGAGCCGATGCCCAGCGCGCGAACTTCGCCGGCCACTTTCTGGGAGACCGGCACGATCACCTCGGCATGCCGGAACGCCCACTTCTCGCAGACGATGTTCAGCAACGTGTAAATGACCTGATACGCGTGATACAGGTTGTGCAGCAGCCTGAAAGGATAAAAGCCGCAGCGATACCAGCCGTCGTGGACAAAATGCGCGGCGTTGACGTCCGCGCGCGCCCACGCGATGAAACCGTTCACGTGCACCACGTCGAATTCGTCGCGATGCGCGCGAATCCACGCGCCGCAACGCCACGCGAACATCTGGTATTGCAGCAGCTTGGTCGGCAACCGGCTGGTGGCGACCTGCACGAAACGCACGTGCGGGTGTTGCACCAGCTCGGGCGCTGCCTCGGCGGCAAGCAGCGTCACCGAATGACCGGCGGCGAGCGCCGCCAGCGCGACTTCATAATTGACCCGCCCCTGCCCGTCGTTCTTGCGCACGACGTGGGTGACGATCAGAATCCGCATCCTTGTGTCCTTCATCTGGATATCTTGTGATGCCGTGCTGAAACCCCGGCGGCCGCGCCCTGACGTTCACGCGCATAGCGCAGCGAAATCACCGGCAGCGTCACGCCGAGAAAGAAAAACATCCCCGACACGGAGGTCAGCGTGTTGATGAAAACCATCATCGAGAAAATCGCTACCGCGACGCCCACGCCGGAGATCGCCAGCAGATCGGTCGGATGCAGCCGGCTCGCCCGGTACGCGCGCCACAGCAGCATGAGTACGCCGGTGGCATAGAGCAGCGTGCCCGGCCAGCCCATCACGAAGGGCACCTCCATCAGGCCGCTGTCGAAATCGACCCGCGCCGTGGATGATTTGTCGTCGGACAGCTTGGTGCCCAGGCCGATCGTGCCGAGCCCCTGTCCTGCGATGTCGGTGAACGCCGAGGAGAAAAAGCTCTTGTAGAACTCGGCGCGCGCCTGATAGCTGTTGTCCTCGCCGAGGTTCTGCATCGTGCCGAAGCGCTGGAGCACCGGTTCGGCGACCTGATCGATCATCATCAGCGGCGCGGCCATCACGGCCAGCCCGAGCACGCCGGCCAGCAGACGCATGCGGCTTTTGCCGTCGAGCATGAGGAACGAGTACACCAGTGCGATCGCAAAACCGCCCCACGTGCTGCGCGCGCTGGTGAGCAGCAACGCGGGAATGCCCACGCAGCCCAGCAGGATGCGCGCCTTGCCGCGCGCCGCGAGCGACATCAGCAGGATCGTCATCAGCGTGACGGCGAACGGGCCGCATGAATTCATCGTGCTGCTCACGCGCATCCCGAAGGGCACCGGCTGCCCTTCGGACTGCATCTTCGAGGCGACCAGCCAGAATGCGTCCCACGGCATCGGCGAAACGAATTCGACGAGACCGTACACGCTCATCAGGAGTCCGCCATACACGAACGTCTTCAGCAATACCCGGTGATAGCCGGGATAGTGGCGCCACGTGACGGTGAGATAGAACGCCACCATCACGGGATACAGCCAGTTGATCAGCGTGTAGGTCGCGGCAGCGGGACCGACCTGCGCCATGCCGACCACGTACGCATACAACAGCGCGATCACGATCAGAACGAGCGGCGCCGCGCGGCGCTGCCCCAGCAGCGAGACATGCTTGAGCAAGGTCAGGCCGGTGAGCGCGACGGCAAGCAATGGCGCGATCATGATCGGGCTTTGATCATTGAACGCCCCGTTGACGAAGTCCGCGAGACGGCGCACTTCCGGCGTCAGGAAAAAGAGCCAGCAGACAAAGCCCAGGTAGTGCGCGGGCGAGCGCCAGTAGAACCACAACGCAACGCCGAATGCGCCGAGCGGAAAGAAGTATTCGACCACCCTGCCCTGATGCAGCGCGATCAGCCCCAACGTCACCGCGAATAGCAGCAACGGCAGGCGCAGTGGATGACGCAGGCCCCTCGACCGCACGCGGGCAACCGGCGCGGCGGACTCAACCGCCGCGCCGGACCACCCGCGTGCCTGGTCCGGCGTCGGTCTCGCGAGGGCAACCTGGGCGCTGGAAGGCGTGACGAGCATTCGCCCCATCACAGCAACTCGAAGGTGTTGACGAGCACGGCGGCGCCCCGTTCGCGACGCC
The DNA here is from genome assembly GCF_002278075.1 of Paraburkholderia aromaticivorans. NCBI lineage: Bacteria > Pseudomonadati > Pseudomonadota > Betaproteobacteria > Burkholderiales > Burkholderiaceae > Paraburkholderia > Paraburkholderia aromaticivorans. The sequence continues at coordinate 3,666,929 of NZ_CP022989.1, forward strand.
GCACGCCGAACAGCGGCTGACTGGCGCGCGCCTGGCGCGTGAGACCGATGAACGGCACGCCGTGTTCGAGATAGGGTCCTTCGGTCTTGCGAAAGCCGAATTGCTCATAGAAGCCGCGCAAACCGAGCGGCGCGCAGACACGCGCGGCCTGTCCCGGCCAACGTTCGGCGATCGCCTGCAGCACGCGCTCGATCAGCAGGTCGGCGGTGCCGTCGCCGCGTCGCAGCGGACTCGTCAGCACCTTGTCGATGACGATCTCGGGGTCTTCCGCGTCGCCGGGCTGCACGCGTGCGTAGGCGAGAATCGGCATGGAGCGTCCCATGTCCTCCACCGCGAACACATGCAGCGCATTTTCGTCGCGGCCGTCGGCGTCGAGACAGACATGCGATTGTTCGACCACGAACACCGCGCTACGCGCCCGCAGGATCAGATACAACTCGCGTGCCGAAAGCTGATCGAATTCCAGCGTTTTCCAGTTCATCACGTTCCCCAGCGGTCAATAAGTTCAACGAGACCGGCGCCGCGCGCCGGCTCCGACGGCCTGGCTGCCTGCGCCGGTCCGTTCTGATGGCTACACGGTACGTCCGCAAACCTCGTGTTTCCGTGCGCCATCGCACCGACGCTGGGCGTTGACAATTCTTAAATACGAGACATCGGGGCACGGCTTGACACGACGCCGCCTGAAACCGCACGCCATCACTGTGAATGCGGCACGCCCGGCAAACGGACCACACCGGCATGCGCCGCTGCAATGGACACAAAAAACGATCACGTGCGTTCGATCGATGTCCGCGACATCAGAGACCGTTGAACAACTGGGGGACCACACCATGAAAACCGCATTGCGACGCATCCTTTCCGAATCGGCTCGCCTCGACGTCCCGCCGGACACCCTGGCTGACGACGCCGATCTGTACGCCGCGGGCTTGTCCTCGCTCGCGACCGTGCATCTGATGCTGGCAATCGAAGATGAATTCGGCATTGAAATTCCGGACCGGCTGCTGACGCGGCGGCTTTTCTCCAGCATCGATTCGATGGCCGCCGCGGTGACCGAACTGCAACAGGCGAAGGCGGCCGCATGAACGCCCCGCTGCTGAACGCGGCGGCGCCGCACGCCCCTGCGCTGGCGCCGGCGCACGACGAGGCCGGCGCGCCGGTCGTGCTGAGCGCCGTCGAAACCGAACCCGGCTGGCGCGCGGCGGCGCAACGCTGCGCCGCAGTGGCCGCGCAGTTCGCCGACTCGGTGGATCGCGAAGCGCGCTTTCCGCACGAAGCGTTCGACGCGCTCAAGCGCGAACGCCTGCTCTCGGCGCTGGTGCCGGCCGCGTTCGGCGGTGCGGGCCTGTCGCTCGCGGAGGTCGGCGCGATCTGCGAGACCCTCGCGCAAGGCTGCGCTTCCACGGCGATGGTGTACGCCATGCACCAGATCCAGGTGGCCTGCATCGAGGCGCATGGCAGCGACTCGGCGTGGCACAGGCAATTGCTCGCGCAGCTGGTCGAGCAGCAATGGCTGCTGGCTTCGGCCACCTCGGAGGAGACCATCGGCGGCAACATGCGCACCAGCGCCTGCGCTGTCGAGCTCGACGCCGCGCACTTTCGCATCGACAAGCTCGCACCGACCATCTCGTACGGCGCGCACGCCGACGGCATTCTCGTGACCGCGCGGCGCACCGCCGAGTCGGCGGCCGCGGACCAGGTGCTGATCGTCGCGCTGCGCGCCGACACGCAACTGGAAAAGCGCGGCGGCTGGGATTCGATGGGTATGCGCGGCACCTGCAGCGAGGGCTTCCGGCTCGTCGCCACGGGTCTGGCCGAACAGATTCTGCCGACGCCCTTCGCCGAGATCGCCGATCAGACCATGCTGCCGGTCTCGCACACGCTCTGGGCCTCGGTCTGGACGGGCGTGGCAGGCGACGCCGTGAATCGCGCCAAAGCCTTCTTCCGCGCGCAGGCGCGTTCCAAGCCCGGTGCGATTCCGCCGGCCGGCTTGCGCCTCGCCGAAGCGGTCGGTCTGCTGCAGATGATGCAGGCCCGCCTCGCGGTCGCGCTCACGGCGGCGCGCGCCGCTCATCACGCTCGCCACGGCGGCTCGCAAGCCGATGCGCCGCTCGCAGCCATGCTCGGTTTCGCCTCCGACATGAACACGCTGAAGACGAGCGTCTCCACCACCGCGCTGCAGGTCGTGCAGGAAGTGCTGATGATCTGCGGCATGGCGGGTTACAAGAACGGCACACCGTACAGCGTGGGACGCCATTTGCGCGACCTGTACTCCGCGCCGCTGATGATCAACAACGACCGCATCGCGCAGAACACCGCGAGTCTGTTGCTCGCGCAACGTCCTGCCGCCCCGGGGAGAGCCTGAGATGAACACGATGACCGATACCGCCGCCCTTGCGGCCGCCGCCCAGGCAGCGCAGGCGCCTCGCTTTCGCGATGAACTGCTGGCCGCGGGCCTGTTGATCGATACCGGCGAAAACGGCCTGTACGGCCGCAGTCAGATTTTCGAGGACGTGGTGGACCGTCTGAACGTGGCGATCACGCATCTGGGCGCGGACCAGCAGCCGGAAGTGCTGCGCTTTCCGCCCGCCATGCGCCGCACCGACTTCGAAGACAGCGAGTATCTGAAGAGCTTTCCGAATCTGGCCGGCACGATCCACTCGTTCTGCGGCGACGACATGGGCCACCGGCGCCTGCTGCGCGCGCTCGACGACGCCATGACCGAAAGCGACGACGACCGCAGCGACTCGTGGATGGCGCAGCAGAAACCGACCCGCGTGGTGCTCACGCCGGCCGCCTGCTACCCGATCTACCCGGTGATGGCGCGGCGCGGTCCGTTGCCCGCGGCGGGCCGCACGATCGACGTGCTGTCGTATTGCTTCCGCCACGAACCGTCGCTCGATCCCGGCCGCATGCAGATGTTCCGTCAGCGCGAGTACGTGCGCCTCGGCAGCGGCGAACAGGTGATGGCGTTCCGCCAGATGTGGATCGAACGCGGCTCGCTGCTCGTGAAACTGCTGCAACTGCCGCTCGAAGTGGATCTCGCCAACGACCCGTTCTTCGGCCGCGGCGGCAAGATCGTCGCCGACAGCCAGCGCGCCCAGGCGCTCAAGTTCGAACTGCTGATTCCGGTGGCCGACCCGCGCGGCAAGACCGCTTGCCTGTCGTTCAACTATCACATGGAACACTTCGGCGCGATCTGGAAGATCGCGTGCGACGACGGTACGGTTGCGCATACGGGCTGCGTCGGCTTCGGCATGGAACGCATCACGCTCGCGCTGTTCCGTCATCACGGGCTCGATGTGAACGCCTGGCCGGACGACGTGCGCGCGCTGCTGTGGGGCGATACCGAAGCGCGCGTGGCGCACGGCATCGCGTCCATGCAAGCGGCGTCCGGCGTGGCGGCGCAAGGCGCCGGAGAGCGCGTATGAATCCGTTGCTGACACCCGTGCCGACCGGCGTGCACACCGCCTTCCCGCTGACCCGGCGCGTCGATCTGTCCGCCGCGGGCGGCGTTGCCGCGGCCACGCCGGCCGCGCCCGCCACGCGTTTGCGCGAGCATGCGCCACACGCGTTGCATCAAGGCGAGCGCGTGTGGCAAGAAACGAATTGCTACGTGGACCTGTGGATCGAACTGTTGCATGGCTTCGGGCTCGATCCGCGTGCGGCGTTCGGCTTCACCGTCACGCAGGATTTCGAAGGCGATCAGTTCACGTTCTTCAAATTTCCGCTCGAAGACCTCGAACGGCTCTACGGCACCCAGGTGCAGGAACTGGCCATCTACGATTCGCTCGAAGCTCGCGTGCTCGCGCAGACTTCGCGCGGCCATACCGTGCTCGTGGAAGTGGACGGCTATTACCTGCCGAACACGCGCGCCACGTCGTACCGGCGCGAACATCCGAAAACCACGGTGGGCATCGACTTCATCGACCCCGCGGCGCGCCGTCTCGGCTATTTCCACAACACCGGCTATCACGTCCTCGACGGCGAGGACTACGACGGCGTGTTCCGCAAGCTGCCGCAATTCGCGCAGCAGCCCGACCTGCTGTTTCCGTACGTGGAGTTCGCCAAGCAGGCGCGGCCCGCGCTCGAAGGCACGGCGCTGGCGGAAGCGTCGGCGGAATTGTTGTGCGCGCACCTGGGGCGCCGGCCGCTCACCAATCCGATTTCGCCATGGCGTGCCGCATTTCCCGCGCATCTCGAGACGCTGCTCGAACGTGGCGAAAAATTCTTCCACCCGTACTCGTTCAACCTGATGCGCCAGCTCGGCGCGAATTTCGAGTTCCTCTCGAAGTATCTGCAGTGGCTTTGCGCGCAAGGCTTCGAGATTCCGGCTTCGATTCCGGCAGCGGCGCAGCGCATCGCCTCCGAGTCGATGGTCATGCAGTTCCGGCTCGTGCGAGCGATCGCGCGCGGACGCCGCGATCTGTGCGAAGACTGCTTCGACGTGCTCGAAAGCGCTTACGAAAAGACGCTGCCACCGCTCGCCGCGCTGGTGCTGTGACACGCCGCGCGCGGCTTCGCGGACTTCTCGGGAACTCGCCGTGGATGCATTGACGATCGACCTGGTGCCTGATGAAGGCGATGCGAGCGGCGCATTCGTGACCGCTGCCGGCGAAGCCCGCGATGCTGCGCAAGCCGAGACCGATGCTGCGTTGGCTCGGGCGTCGCAGACACTTTGGCCGCAGCGCCTGGATACCGGCTGGCAGTGTGTCAGCACGGCGGCGGGCGCGTGCGCGTCGCCCGCCGATTTGCCGGTGCACGGCTGGCTCGCCGCGCAGGTGCCCGGCACCGTGGCGGGCGCGCGGCGTGCCGCGGGTCTGCTGGACCTCGCCAATCCGCCGCCGCTCGCCTTCGACGATCACTGGTACCGGCTCGCCCTCGCAGGCACCGGCAAACGCCGCTTGCGTTTGCACGGCCTCGCCACCGTCGCCGAAGTCTGGCTCGACGGCGTCAGGCATCTCGACTCCGATTCGATGTTCGTCACGCACGATCTCGACATCGAACTGAACGGCAGCGCAACCCTCGCGCTGTGCTTCCGCTCTCTCACCCCGGCATTGGCGGCAAAACGTTCGCGCGCGCGCTGGCGGCCACGGCTCGTGTCGCCGCCCACCTTGCGCAACGTGCGCACCACGCTGCTCGGCCATATGCCTGGCTGGTGTCCTTCGGTGCAGGCGGTCGGCCCATGGCGTCCGGTCGAGATGCTGGGCGACGCGTCCCACGCATTCGACACGGTGGACGTGTCGAGCCGCATCGACGGCGACGACGGCCTTGTTTCGTTGACGCTACGTTTTGTTCATCCGCACGATGAAGCGCGCTGCCGCGCGGCGCTTGAATGCGGCGACCGTGTTTCGTCTTTGCAATGGCGCGATGCATATACACTGACCGGCAGCGTACGCGTTCCGCGTGTGCAACGCTGGTGGCCGCACACGCACGGCGAGCCCACTCTATATTCATTGACGTTGCAACTTGATGACGGGCGCGCGACATCTCATGTGCTGGGGAGGGTCGGCTTCCGCAGTATGGAAGCGGACCGCGGCGCGGACGGCATGGGCTTCGCGTTGCGCGTAAATGGCCTGCCGGTGTTTTGCCGCGGCGCATGCTGGACCAGTGCGGACCTCGTCACCCTCGGCGGCAGCGAAGCGCAATTGCGGCACGCTTTCACGCTGGCCCGCGAGGCGGGCATGAACATGTTGCGCGTGGGCGGCACGATGGTGTACGAATCCGACACGTTTTACGCGCTCGCCGACGAATACGGCATGCTGGTGTGGCAAGACTTCGCGTTGGCGAATTTCGACTACCCGAACGATGCCGCATTCAGCGCGTCGATCGAGCGCGAAGCCACCCAGTTTCTCGTGCGCACACGGCGCTTCGCGTCGCTCGCGATACTGTGCGGCGGCAGCGAAGTCGACCAGCAGGCCGCCATGTTCGGCCTGCCGCCTTCGATGCGCGCGCAACCACTCTTCACCGAACAGTTGCCCGCCATCGTCGCGCGCGAACGCTCCGATGTGCCGTATGTAAGCAACTCGCCATCGGGAGGCGTGTGGCCGTTTTCGACTAACGAAGGCGTCACTCACTACTACGGCGTCGGCGCCTATCAGCGTCCGCTCGACGATGTGCGCCGCTCGCAAGTGCGCTTCGCCGCCGAATGCCTCGCCTTCGCCAACGTGCCGGACGACGCCACCTTGCGCGACGCGCTCGGCACGATTCATCTGCACGATCCGCGCTGGAAGGCCGCCGTGCCGCGCGACCCCGGCGCCGGCTGGGATTTCGACGACGTGCGCGACCATTATCTGCAAACGTTGTATGGCGTCGAGCCCGCGCGCCTGCGTTACGAAGACCCCGAGCGCTATCTGGACCTCTCGCGCGCGGTGGTCGCCGAATTGATGGCGGACGTCTTCGCCGAATGGCGCCGTACCGGCTCGACATGCGGCGGCGCGCTGGTCTGGCAACTTCAGGATTTGCGGCCCGGCGCGGGCTGGGGCTTGATCGATGCCACAGGACGGCCCAAGAGCGCCCTGCACGGCCTCGCCAGAACGCTCCAACCCATTCAGGTGCTCATCACCGACGAGGGCCTCAACGGCCTCGACATTCATCTGCACAATGAGCGCGCGCAGCCACTAGGCGCGCAACTCGAACTGGTCTGTCTGCGCGAGGGCGGCGTCAAGGTCGCCTCCGCCAGCTGCGAAGTCGAACTGGCGCCGCATGGCGTGCAGCGTTTGAGCGCGGCCGCCTGTCTCGGCCAGTTCTTCGATTTCACGCACGCGTACCGTTTCGGCCCGCGCGCGCACGACGTGACGATCGCCACGTTGCGCGACCGAACGAGCGGCCAGATCATTTCGGAAGCGTTTCATCTGCCGGAGCGGCGCATTGGCGATCGCCACGAACTCGGCTTGACGGTTGCCGCCGAGCGCAACGGCGACGGCTGGCAGCTCGTGATCGAAACCCGGCGTTTCGCGCGCTTCGTTCATATAGTTGACCCACACTACCGTGCCGCGCAGGACTGGTTTCATCTGCCGCCGAACCGCCGCTGCGTCGTGCCGCTGATTGCGCTCCTGCCTTCCGCTCCCCCAGACCGATTCGTTGCACACGCATCGAATGCCGTGTTTAAAGCTGATGCAACATACCCGGCGCCCGCCGGCGAAGTTCGCGCGGTCAATGCGATATCCGCCACGTTCTACGGCTGAACGTCTTCCTGATCTAGCCACCCCTTCGCGAAGCGCGTAAAACCTCGCGCTGCGCGAGCCCATCTGTCTGGTCTGCGGAATCACTGTTGGTTTTTCTCAGACTTTTGGCGTGCCAAAAACCCCATCGGTTCGCCACCGCACGCAGCGCGTCGAACACATCTGAATCAAATCCGGCACATCCCGGACGCCGCGTTAAAACGCCTGCTGAAGGGCTGATTCATCCCTGAGACACCTGCCACCAGGCCCCTGCCAACACCCGCCAGGCCAATCCCAGCAAGGCGTTAGTCCAGATGGACAGGTCCCGCCGCCCGGCCGTGGGGCGCGGGACCGTTGTACAGATTTGAAACAAAAAGGCGCGTTTGGCTTCGCACGCCGCTAAGACTTCGTACGTTACCCCGCACCAGTCCTCGTTTCCCCTATCGCTGGCACGCTCCTCGCTAATAGAAGAGCGCAACAACGCGTCACCGCAGATGAGATCCACAACAACGGCGGCGGCGCATCAGGCCAATACGGGGCCGGTACTGTTCATCCTTCGCTGCTCGCCAGGCAGCAAGTCGTCCACCAGGGATGCAGGCATCGGATCAAAAACAGAAAGTCACGCAGAGCGCGACTTTCACGCGAGGACCGATCATGTTGACACTTCAATCCGATTTGCACGGTAACCATTTGCTCGGCGCTTTGCCGTCCCACGAATGGCAGGCACTGGCTCCCCATCTCGAACTGGTTCACCTGCGCACCGAGCAATTGCTGTGCGACTCCGGTCAACGCATTCACCACGTCTACTTCCCCACCACCGCGATCATCTCGATGCTCTCGACGATGGAAGACGGCAGCTCGGTCGAAATCGCCGCGGTCGGCCGCGAAGGCATGACGGGTGTGCCGGTGCTCACGGGTGGCGAGACCATGCCGAACCGCGTGCAGGTCCAATGCGCCGGCTTCGCGTACCGGATGAGCGCACAGGCGCTCAAGCAGCAGTTCGCCCGCTCCGATTTTCTGCGCCGCCTGATGCTGCTATACATGCACGCCCTGCTCACGCAAGTCGCGCAAACGGCTGCCTGCAACCGCCACCACGCGCTGAACAAGCAACTGTGCCGCTGGCTGCTGATCGAGGTGGACCGTGTGGCATCGAATGATCTCACCGTGACCCAGCAACTGATCGCCGACATGCTCGGCGTGCGCCGCGAAGGTATTACCGAAGCGGCCGGCAAGTTGCACGACGAAGGGCTGATCCATCATAGCCGCGGCCACATCAAGGTGCTCGACCGCAAAGGACTCGAAGCACGCGCCTGCGAATGCTATGGGCTCGTCAAGCGCGAATTCGACCGGCTGTTGCCGCGTCTGCGCCAGGCCGAAGCCGTCGAATAAACGCGAGTTCGTCCGACTACGGTATAGAGTCAAATATGTTCAGGAATACTGCGCGATTCCTCGACGCGTTCTTCGTGATTGCGGGAGGCCTGCTCGCTCACTGGATGCGGTTCTCGACACCGATTGCGCTGTCGGACACCGAGCGTCTTTTAATCGCCTTCAACTGCGTGCTGCTCCTGCTGCTGTTTCCCGGCTTCGGCGTCTATGAAACCTGGCGCGGCAAGCCCTTGTCGTCCATGCTGGCGAGAGTCGCCGCCGCATGGATGGTGGTGGTTGCCACCGCGCTCGTGCTGGCGTTCACGCTGCATCGCATGGATGCCGTATCGCGTTTGTGGTTCGGCTACTCCACGCTGATTTCCGGCGCGCTGATCATCGCAACCAAGTGCCTCGTGCATGTGGCGTTGCGATTCGTGCGCAGCCGCGGGATGAACTACCGCACCGTCGCGATCGTCGGCGCACCCGGCTTCGCACGCACGCTGCTTGCCCATCTCGAACATGCGCCACAAGCCGGCTTCAAACCGGTCTGCCTGTTCGATACCAGTATCGAAGCGGCCGAGAACTACGGTGCGCATCCGCACCGTCTGCCGGTACTGACCGATCTGAACGCGTTCGCCGCCAAGGTGCGCGAGGAACATGTCAACGAAGTGTGGCTCGCGTTGCCGCTTTCCGAAGAACACACGATTTACCGGTTCACGCGCATGTTCCGGCATGACTTCGTGAATCTGCGCTTCATTCCCGATGTGCGAAGCCTCTCGCTTTTCAATCACGCGCTGGTCGATGTCGTCGGTTTACCGACGCTCAACCTGAGCGCGACGCCCTTCTCGCCGCCGCAAATGTGGCCCAAGCTGGTCTTCGACCGCCTGTTCGCGGCAGCCGCGCTCTTCGCGCTCGCGCCGGTGTTCGTGGTGCTTGCGATCGGCATCAAGCTCAGCTCGCCGGGACCGGTGTTCTTCCGCCAGATTCGCAAAGGCGTGGACGGCCAGCCGTTCGCCATCTACAAGTTCCGCTCGATGACCGTGCATCACGAAGCGCAGGGCCAGCTCACCCAGGCCTCGCGCAACGACGCCCGCGTCACGAAGCTCGGCGGCTTCATGCGCCGCACGAGCCTCGACGAGCTGCCGCAGTTTCTCAACGTGCTGCTCGGGCAAATGTCCGTGGTCGGCCCGCGTCCGCATGCGGTCGAACACGACGATCTCTACAAGGATCAGGTGTACGGCTACATGTACCGCTACCGGATCAAGCCGGGCATCACCGGCTGGGCCCAGGTCAACGGCTATCGCGGCGCCACCAGCAAGGTGGAAAAGATGGAAGCGCGCGTCAAGTTCGATCTCTTCTACATCTATAACTGGTCGTTCTGGTTCGACATGAAGATCGTGTTCATCACGATCTTCAAGGGCTTTGTCGGCCGCAACGCATTCTGATCATGCCAATTCGGGAACCGTTCGTGAAAGTCTCCGTGATCGTACCGACCTACTGGCGCACCGCCGACCTGGCGCGCTGCCTCGCGGCACTCGACGCACAGGAGCGACGCGCCGACGAGGTGATCGTGATAGCACGCCACGACGATCACGCCACCCTCGACTGGTTGCGCACCCGCGAGGCCAACCGGCCCGATCCGCGCCGCTCGGTCGTGCTGGTGCGCAAACCGGGCGTGGTCGCCGCGTACAACCTCGGCATCGACAGCGCGAGCGGCGACGTGCTCTGCTTCACCGACGACGACGCCGCGCCGCACTCCGACTGGGTCGCGCGGATCGCGCGCGCTTTCGAACGCGATGCGGCGCTCGGCGGCCTGGGCGGACGCGACATCGTGCACGAACGCAACGGCATCCTGCAGGGGCAGCAGCCTCGGGTAGGCATCGTGCGCTGGTATGGGCGGACCATCGGCAATCACCATATCGGCCACGGCAAGGCGCGCGAAGTGCAGGTCCTCAAGGGCGTGAACATGTCGTTTCGCCGCGAGGCGATCGGCGCGCTGCGCTTCGACGCCCGCTTGCGCGGCACCGGCGCGCAGGTTCACTGCGAGATGGCCTTCAGTCTGGACGTGCAGCGGCGCGGCTGGAAGCTGATCTACGACCCGGCGCTAATGGTGGAACACTTCCCCGCCCAGCGCAGCGACGAAGACCAGCGATTCACCTTCAACGACGCGGCTTTCTATAACGCGTCATTCAATCTCCGGCTCATCATGTGCGAATACCTGACGCCGGCTGGCCGATGGGCGTTCGTCGTTTACTCGACGCTGATCGGCGATCGCGCGGACCCGGGATTCCTGCGCGCCTTGTCGCTGGCATTCGAGCGCGGCGGCGTGGCGCTCGCGCTGCGCAAATGGCGAGTCGGTATACGCGCAATGCGCGGGGCATGGCAGGAAGCGATGCGCTGATCGATCGACAAAACTGATCGACGACATCGATCGGCATACCTGATCGACGCAGCGGTTTCTCGCGGGGGAGACAGCATGACTATCACAACGACGGCCGCCGGGCTCGCGGCCGCACCGCTTTTCGATACACGACAGTTGTTCAGAACAATCGCTCGCAACGGGGTATCACTATGAGTACATACGACATGCTGGAACCGGGACCGGCGTCCAGCAGCGACGAAGATGCGGTGATGCGCGATCTTTTGCGCATGGTTATGGATCAGATCTGGTGGGTGATCGGGATTGCCACGAGCGTGATTCTCGCCGCGGTGCTCTATACGAAGATCGCCACACCGATCTATTCCGCCGACGCGCTGCTTCAGGTCGACGCGCAAAACAGCAACACCGGCAACGCGCAAACGCAGAATTCGGCGTCGCTCATGCCGACGGTCGGGCCGATGCGCACCGACGCCGAGATCGAGATCGTCAAGAGCCGCGCGGTGGTCGAACCCGTGGTCGAACAGTTCAAGCTGAACTTCACCACCGCCGAGAAGTCCGTGCCGGTGCTCGGCAAGATCTCGGCGCTGTTCGCGCGCCCGGGCCATCCGCTCGGCGCGGCCTTCGGCCTGGATTCGTATGCATGGGGCGGCGAGCAATTCGAGGTCCAGTCGATCAGTGTGCCGAAGTCGCTCGAAGGCGCGCGTTTGACCTTGCGCGTGCGCGACTACGGCCGCTACGAGCTGACCGATGCATTCGGCCAGCACATCCTGACCGGTGTGGCCGGTCGGGAAGCCACGGGCGACGGCGTCACGCTGTTCGTAAAGACGCTGGTGGCGCGTCCCGGCACCGAGTTCTACGTGACGCGCTACAACCAGCTCGATGCCGTGAACGGCCTCGCCGCCGGTTTGCAGGTCACGGAGAAAGGCCGCGACACCGGCGTCGTGCAACTGTCGTACACCGGCACCGACCCGCACGCGATCACCGACATCGCCAACGCGGTGGCAAAGTCGTATCTGAAGCAACGCACCGAACGCGCGCAGGAAGAAGCGAGCCGCATGCTGAGCTTCCTGAACGGCGAACTGCCGCGCCTGCGCGAAGAAGTGAAGAGGACGGAAACCGCCTTGTCGGAGTATCAGTCGAAAGTCGGCTCGTTCTCGTTCCAGCCGACGCAGGAAGCCGGCGTGTACCTCGCCGGCGGCCTCGATTACGACAAGCAGCTGGGCACGCTGCGCATCCAGCGCGCCCAGCTGTTGCAGCGCTTCACCGAAGCCTCCCAGGAAGTGCAGCAGGTCGACGCGCAAATCGCCGCAATGACGCGCGAGAAAAAGCACTTCGAGGATCACTTCGCCTCATTGCCGAGTTCCGAACGCAACGCCATCGCCTTGCAGCGCGATGCGAAAGTCGCCGGGGAAATCTATGTGACGCTGCTGAACAAGACGCAGGAGCTGTCGATTTCGCGCGCCGGCACGATCGGCAACGTGCATATCATCGATGAAGCCTTGCTGCCCTCCCAGCCGGTGCGGCCGAAGTCGGCGCTGATCATTTCGGCGGGCACGGTGCTCGGCGTGATCGCCGGCATTCTGTTCGCGTTCTGCCGCCGCACCTTCTTCACCGGCGTGTCCGATCCGGAGTTCGTCGAACGGCGCTTTCATCTGCCGATTTTCGGCTCCATCGCCTTCAGTCCGGAACAGGCGCGCAACGACCGGCAATTGAGCGCGATGCGCCGCACCGCCCTGCCCGGGCCGCGCTCGACGCCGACCGAGGTCAGCGAACCCGCGGGCGCCATGCGGCTGTTGCGGCCGCGTTCGGGGACCGGCAGTCAGGTCGAAGTGCCGGTGGGCACGCAGACCATCATCGGCTCGGGCAAGACACCGATTCGGTCGCTGCTGGTCAAGACGCATCCCTATGACACGACGGTTGAAGGCTTGCGGGGCCTGCGCGCCACGCTGCAATTCGGGCTGCTCGACGCGCCCAACCGGATCGTCGCGATCACGAGCCCGGCGCCGTCCGACGGCAAGAGTTTCCTGTGCGCGAATCTCGCGGCGCTGGTGGCGGAATCGGGCAAGCGCGTGCTGCTAATCGACGCCGATCTGCGGCGCGGCCGGCTCGCGCATTATCTGGGCCGCTCGCCGAACGGCGGCCTGACCGAACTGCTGACCGGCCAGGCCGATCTGGAAGCCGTGGCGCGCGCCACCGGCGTGGATGGCCTGCACTTCATCGGGTCGGGCGCTTATCCGCCGAATCCGTCGGAGATTCTGACCTCGCCGCGCTTTAGCGAAATCCTCGCGCGCTTCGAGCAGGAGTTCGATCTGGTCATCGTCGATACGCCGCCGTTGCTGGCGGTCGCCGACGCCGCGGTGGTCGCCAACATTGCCGGATCCACGGTGCTGGTGATGCGCTCCGGCGCCCACACCGAAGGCCACGTGGCCGACGCGCTGAAGAAGTTGCGGCGCGCGCGGGCGCGGGTGGTGGGCGGCGTGATGAATGCCGTGCCGCTCAAGAGTCAGAATCGCAACGGCACGTACGACTATGCCTATGCGTACACCTACTCCGCGGGCGACCCGCCGGACATTCGTGCGCCAGGTTAAAGCGCGCTGAGCGCCGCACAGAAGAACGGGCTGCGCCGTAACAGGCGCAGCCCTTTTTGTATGGCATTGGGGCAAGTCTTCAGCACGGGCTGACACGCGAGGTTCGCATACGTGACTCGCGTATGCGTACTGTTCGCGTGGCTCGAGGGTGCGAGCTTGAGTGCACGTCCTGCCTCCAGACGAGGCTGATTCGGCGGGTTCGCGCGATAGAAACAGGAACGACACCGACGCGGCAAGCGCCGCCACCGGCCGCTAAAAACCGCTGCCGGTGAGGTGTGGATTGAACGAACTGGAGAGCGAAGTGTACGAGGTGTAAAGCGCGAAGCGAGGGACGAGAAAAACTTGCCGGCCGGCACGGCGCGCTGCACCGGGCCGGCGCTGGGTGGCGCTTTACAGAAACGCGCTGACGTCGGTATGAAAACGCACGGCCAGCGCCTTGGCCACCTTCTTGCTGATGGCGCGACGGCCCGCAAGAATATCGCTCACCACGGTGGGCGAGGCGATACCTATCAGGTCCTTCTGCTTGAGCCCATGCGTTTCCAGCAAATGACGCAACACCTCGCGCGGCTCCGCTTTTGGAATCGTCACGTTGTGGGCTTCCCAGCTTTCGATCAGATCCGTCACGATCGCGAACAGATCGGACAGCGGATCTTCCTCGTTGCCGTTCAGATGCTCGGCAAGCGAGTTGGCGAGCCGCACCATGGTCTGGTAGTCCTGCTCGTTGCGAATGGGTGTGATCGGCAGTTGGGCTTGCAGCGCGGCCCAGGTCTGAGCGATGTCGGGAAAGGCTCCCGGAAGGCGATCGGCATTCATGAGTTTAGATTCTTCCTCGTCCAAAGGTCGTACTCCGCATGCGTCAATAGATGACGAACGAATAACGACTGCCTGTTGTAGTGAATCGCCGCAACGATCCGGAACCGGTTGCCGCCTACATCGAAAAACGGTGTATTGAGGCGGCACATGGTCCACGCCGGCGAACGTCTGCTTCAGGTCGTTATAGCCATACGCGAGGCACGCCTGCGCCAGTGAATACCACGTCAATAGCGCACTGCGCGCCCCCGGATGTCTCTTTATGAAGTCCAGCCACGCTTTCTTTGAAATGACCCGCATCGGATCACCTCGCACGTAGTCGCGCGCTGAACATGCGCGCTCCGGCTGCAAGGCTAAACGGAACGGATCGACACCGATAGCCGGCCCGACGGCATAGTCCGAACCGCTGTTTACAGCTCACTGCGGTACCACAAACAGCACTTTATTCGCATGCTGCGAACCTCGTAATATGCGAATAAAGAGACGACTGCCGCTGTTCCGGGTCGTCCCGTCAACATCAAAGGCCGGCTGCCGCGGTCGCGTTCGCCCCGTCAGCGGCCCCAACTGCTTTTTGGCGCCGGTTCGGCGGGCCACCGGAGGTCCTGGGCGACCCGCTCGGGCTCGACCCGCTCCACCGTCCCGATCCGTTGACGCCACCCCGCCGCCGCGATCGTGCGCGTGACTTCGGCCATGAACGCGCGCCGGAAAACCGCCGCCGAAAAGCGTTCCGCGTTCGCACGGCACGCCGCCGGCGTGATCTGGTCGCGCTGACGCTCGAAGCGATCGATCGCGTCGAGCATCGACACCACGGTCTGGCGCGCGAAATACACGCCGGTCGGATGCGCCTCGCCGATCGGCACCACTGTTTCCAGCGCGCCGCCCTTGCCGAATGCAATGACGGGCGTGCCACATGCCTGCGCTTCGAGCGGGACGATGCCGAAGTCTTCTTCGGCGGCGAACACGAAAGCTCGCGCGCGTTGCAGATGATCCTTCAGGACCTCGAACGGCTGATAGCCGAGGATCGTCACGTTCGAACGGGCCTTGGCGCGAATCGCCGTCATCTCCGGCCCGTCGCCGATCACGATCAGCTTGCGGTGCGGGGTGGCGTTGAAGGTCTCGACAATCAGATCGATGCGCTTGTACGGCACCATCCGCGAAGCCGTCAGATAAAAGTCCTCCTTGCGCGTGCACAGTTCGAATTCCTGCACGTCGACGGGCGGCGAAATCACGGCCGCATCGCGCCGATAGGTTTTCATCACGCGGCGCGCAACGAAATGAGAGTTCGCGATCAGACGGTCCACGCTGTTCGCCGAGTGCGAATCCCAACCGCGCAGATAATGAAGCAACGCGCGCGCCGCCCACGACTTCGGTCCATGCGTCAGATTCGCTTCGCGTAGGTACTGATGTTGCAGATCCCACGCGTAGCGCATCGGTGAATGCACGTAGCTCACATGCGTCTGATCCGGGCCGACCAGCACACCCTTGGCGACCGCATAGGAGCTCGTAATGATCAAGTCGTAACCGGACAGATCGAATTGTTCGACGGCAAGCGGCATCAACGGCAAATAGGCTCGATAGTGGTGTCGGGCGAACGGCAGGCGTTGAATGAATGAAGTCGTCACAGGCTTGCCGCCCAGTGGCCTACGGTCTTCGAGGAAATCGACAAGACTGAAGATATCCGCGTCGGGAAAGCACTCGATGATCTGCTCAAGCACCTTCTCCGCCCCGCCCGGCGCGACTAGCCAGTCGTGCACGATCGCCACTTTCATGATCCCCCCGTTTTTTAATGGTTCGTCAGTAAAAAGTGTGGGTTGTCGGCGGCTCGGGCAAATTGCCAAGTGCATGATATAGCGCGATTTCCGTCGTTCGAAACGTCCGGAAGCCGTACGCTTTTCTCATGGTGACTTTGGCCTTGTTGTTCAAACCCTCGACGATTCCGCTGGAGAACTGCTTGCGCGCATGAAAGTAGTTGAGAATCAGTTCTCGATGGGCGCGCACGGTGCGTGCGAACTTCTTCATTGGTTCGATGCGTGAGCGCATGACCCGGGTGCACCACTGATCGAGGAACTTGCCTGCCCAGACAGGCGAGATGTAATCCCAGATCTGCTGGAACTCCTCCTTGAGAAGATAGGCGCGGACACTGCGCAGGTTGTAGTGCAGCAGATCGCGCAGGCGCAGTCGCTGATTGTCAGTAAGGTTCTCTGGCCGCTTGAGCAAACACCAGCGGGACTTCTTGAGGACTGGCTCATAGCCGTCGCGGGTCATGCGGCGAGCTTCCTCGGCGCGAACCTCGTCGATCGCCTTGTTCATTTTGGCAACGATGTGGAAGCGGTCGAGGATGTTCAGCGCGTTGGGGCAATGTAGTGCGATCATCTCGATGTAGGGCCGCCACATGTCCGAGCAGACGAACTCGACCTGCTCGCACAACCGTTTGCCGATCATGACGAAGAACTTTGCGAAGCTTTCCTTCGTGCGCTCCTGGCCAACCCAAAGCAGGCGCACGCAGCTGGCCTCGATCTGATAGACCAGCGTGAGATAATTGTGCCCTCGGCCATACTGGATTTCATCGACGCCCAAAGCGCGGATGGTGCCGAGTTCGCGATGGGCCAGCCCCCAGTCGACCACCCACTCCACCGCCTGGGCAACCTTCTCCCAACTGGTGCGAAAGCTTTGCGCTGTCTCTTTCCAGGAGAGCTTGCGTGCCCACTGCGCGAGAAACAGCATGTAGGCCTTGGTCAGCGTGTGCTTGCCGATGGCCCACGGCACCGTCTCGACCTTCACGCCGCACTCACGGCAGTCGACGCGGCGCATGGCGTACAGCAAAATCACCGCGAAGCCCCAGATCGGAATAAATTCGAAACTACGCGATGCGAGCGTGTCATAGCCGCTGCCAGGCCGGTTGCAACACGAACAGATCGGCTTCGAACCCTTGCGTGGCCGCACGTCGATCTCGATGGTTTTGGACTGCTCGCACAGTCGGGCACTTTCATAGACGAAGCCGGGAAAATGATGGCAGGCATTGAGCAGGCGGGTCAGCAACATGGTTAGCAAGCGCGCGGGAATCAGTAAAGACGCTATTGTTACCTCAGATCCGCACGCACTGGAGCGCTACGTCCCGGACTTGCAGAACTGGCCTGCCTCATGGCGCTTCGAGGACGAGGACATCCCATTCGGACAGGCGCTCGTGAAGGTCTTCACACCTTTCCTGCAACACCTGCTGACCCACGGCTATGCCCGCAAAACGTTGCACCGCCACCGCGATCACCTTTGGATGCTTGGTGGCCATCTCATCGAAGTCCGTCACGTCGATCCGGACTTAGCCGCCATGGATGCCCGCACACTGCTTCTCAATGAGATCCACGAGTTCGGTGGCCCGCTTTCGAGGCACCTCTCCGAGCACGAGCAGAACGCCTTTGACGCTACCTGCAAGAAACTCTATCGCTTCCTCTGTCCCTCATGAATCGCATCAAACCACCCACAGATTCCGCCGACGAGCCTTTTTAATTAACGCCTTTTGGGCCTAGCAACGAGTGTATGTGGCGCATCGTTAGCTGTGCGTGCGCGTGCCCACATTCGGCGCGCGACTGTACGCGAATAATCAGACATCCCCGTTCGCCTATTGCGAACCTGTGTGTTCCATTACATCGCCTTTCTATGCGCCCGACGATCGACGCCCCACCTCTCGCTCCCCTCGCTCCCCTCGCCCCGCTCGCCCATTCGTTGCCGCTCGTTCAGCCCGCGCTGAGCGATCCTGCTGCCGCACCCGCAGCGCCGTCGTCGACGGCAGCCGGTGCATCGCCTGCGATACCGCGGGTGCTGTTCGTCGATCAGAGCGGCCAGCTCGGCGGCGCTGAATTCGCCCTGCTGCAACTCGCCGGACATTGCGCCGCACGCAGCGAAGTCGTGTTGCTTGCCGATGGTCCCTTTCGCGCGCGCCTCGAAACGCTCGGCGTGCGCGTGCAGGTGATCAACGACGCGCGCGTGTCCAACGTCGAGCGGCAAGCGTCCGTGTTGAACTGTCTGCGCGTCGTGCCCGGCATCCTGCGTCAGGTGCGTG
Source organism: Paraburkholderia aromaticivorans (assembly GCF_002278075.1). Taxonomy (NCBI): domain Bacteria; kingdom Pseudomonadati; phylum Pseudomonadota; class Betaproteobacteria; order Burkholderiales; family Burkholderiaceae; genus Paraburkholderia; species Paraburkholderia aromaticivorans. Next base: position 3,685,289 of record NZ_CP022989.1, read on the forward strand.
CGATCGCAGCGCGGGCACGTCAGTTCGACGTGCTGTTTCTCAACACACAGAAAGCGCTGGTGCTCGGCGCGCTCGGCAAGCCGCTGCATCGCAAGCCGGTGATCTGGTATCAGCACGACATTCTCACGCGCGAGCATTTCGGGCGCGTGCAATTGAGTGTCGTCAAATGGCTGGTGCGCTTCGCGGTCGATCACGTGGTGGTGAATTCGCAGGCGTCGGCGCGCTCGCTCGCGGCGCTGACGGGTATGGCGGCGGGCTCGGCGCCGGTCGTCTACAACGGCATCGACGCCGCCGCGTTCAGCCGTGTGAACGGCGGCGACATGGCCGCGTTGCGGCGACGCCTCGGCTTGCCGGAACAGGCATGGCTCGCGGGTCTGTTCGGCCGCCTCGCGCCGTGGAAGGGCCAGCATATCGCGCTCGATGCACTCGCGCGCTTGCCTGATGCGCAGCTGGTGCTGGTGGGCGCCCCGCTATTCGGCGAAGACGCGTACGCGCAGCGCCTGCGCGAGCAGGCGGCGGCGCTCGGCGTGACGAATCGCGTGCACTTTGCGGGCTTTCAGGACGACGTGCCGGCATGGATGAAAGCGATGGACGTCATCCTGCACACGTCGACGGAGCCGGAGCCGTTCGGGCGGGTGGTGGTCGAAGGAATGGCCGCGGCGCGTCCGGTGATCGCCTCGGCGGCCGGTGGCGTGACCGAGATCGTGCGGCACGGGCGCAACGGCTGGCTGGTGAAACCGGGGGACGTCACGGCGCTGGCTGATGCGATCGGCACGTTGCGTGCCGATCCGGCTTTGGCGCAGCGCCTTGCGGAGCAGGCGCTGGCCGACGCCCGCACAGAATTTTCGGTGGAGCAGTATTTGCAGCGGATGACCCAGGAGATCCGGCGGGCCGCGCGCTAACGCATGACGATGCGAGCGAGGCGCCCGAGGCCACACGAGCCGGTTGACCGAGGCTCGCGCGCCGCTCCTGCAGCATTGCTCAACCCTTGCCGTACTCGATCGTCTCGACGCCGGTATCCGTGCCGAGCATGCACAGATCCGCGCCGCGGGTGGCGAACAGGCCCACCGTCACCACACCCGGCCAGGCGTTGATATGCGTTTCCAGCGTGCGCGGGTCGCTGATGCGCAAACCCTTGACGTCGAGGATTTCATTGCCGTTGTCGGTAATGAACGGCACGCCTTCTTTCGTGACGCGCACCACCGGCACACCGCCGAGCGCCGTGACGCGGCGGCCGATCGCGGTGCGCGCCATCGGCACCACTTCGATCGGCAGCGGGAAATTGCCGAGCGTCTCGACGAGCTTGCTGGCGTCCGCGATGCACACGAACACGTCCGACACCGACGCGACGATCTTCTCGCGCGTCAGCGCGCCGCCGCCGCCCTTGATCATCGCGCCGCTGTGGTCGATCTCGTCGGCGCCGTCCACGTACACCGGCAGCGAATCGATTTCGTTGAGGTCGAGCACCTTGAAGCCGTGCGACTGCAGCCGCGCGGTGGTGGCGAGCGAACTCGACACCGCGCCGCGGTAGCGCGTCTTGTCGGCCGCCAGCGCGTCGATGAAACAGTTCGCGGTGGAGCCGGTGCCGACGCCGATCACCGAGCCTTCGGGCACGTTGGCGTTCACGTAATCGGCGGCGGCCTGGCCGACCAGTTGCTTGAGTTCGTCTTGAGTCATGGGAAAGGCAGGCGAGCAGTAAAAAACGCTAGTTTACCGGAGTGGCGCGCGAGCGCCGCTCCGGTCTACTTCTTCACCGAGCGCTGGCGCACCGCTTCGAACAGGCAAACCCCGCTCGCCACCGACACATTCAGGCTTTCGACCGTGCCCGCCATCGGAATCTGCATGACCACATCGCAAGTGTCGCGGGTGAGGCGGCGCATGCCCTCGCCTTCGGCGCCCATCACGAGCGCCACCGGACCGTCCAGTTCCGTGTCGTAGAGGCTCTTGGTGGCCTCGCCGGCCGTACCGACGACCCACACCCCGGCATCCTTCAACTCACGCAGCGCGCGCGCCAGATTCGTCACGGTGATGTACGGCACGGTGTCGGCCGCGCCGCTCGCCACCTTCGCGGCCGTCGCGTTCAAGCCCACCGCGCGATCACGCGGTGCGATCACCGCGTGCGCGCCCGCGGCATCCGCAACCCGCAGACAGGCGCCGAGGTTGTGCGGATCGGTCACGCCGTCGAGCACGAGAATCAGCGGCGAACCGTTGATGCCGTCGAGCAGCTCGGCCAGGTTCTGCGCGAGTGGCATGTCGCCCGCGCGCGCGACCACGCCCTGATGGCGCTCCGTGTGCGCGAGACCCCACAGCCGCGTTTCGTCGGCGGCGATCAGGCGCACGCCGGCTTCTTTCGCCGCGTGCAGGAATTCGGTCATGCGACGGTCTTTGCGCGTCGCGTCGTAATAGACATCTTCGACCGTCGACGCGTCGTGCCGGATACGTGCCGTCACTGCGTGGAAACCGTATAAAACCTTGAGACGTGCCATGACTGATACAACCTTTGATTGAGCGCGCGTGCAACGCGCGCTGCTGTGATGAAGATGAACCTGTGCGAACCTGCTTGCTGCGCGTATCTGCCGCGTATTTGCCGCGTATCTGCCGCGCCTGCTTGCCGCGTTCGAATCGTGCCGGTGATGAAATGCAGACCGCGCGCAACCGGCACGTTGCGACGTGCCCGATGCGCGCGGTTCAAACAGTCAGGCGGCTTCAGCGCTTCTTGCGCGCCTGCGGCTTCGACGCCGGCTTGGTCGCCGCGCCGTGCTTCTTCGCCGCGCCGCGCGCCGCGCGTGCTTCCTTCACCGCCGCGGTTTGCGCGGGCGCGGCCTTCTTGCGGCGCCCGCCCGGCGCTGCCGCGCCGCCTTCCGCCGGCGGCAGCGAACGCACGCGGGCACCGCCGTTTTCACCGGACGATTTGTCGGCCGCCGGCCCACGCACCAACGGTGGCTTGATCGGCGTGTCGCGCACGAGCCGGAAGTCGATCTTGCGTGCGTCGAGATCGACGCGGCTCACCTGCACGCGCACGCGATCCGACAGACGATAACGGATCCCGGTGCGCTCGCCGCGCAACTCGTTCTTGATCTCGTCGTACTGGAAGTAGTCCGAGCCGAGTTCCGTGACGTGCACGAGGCCTTCGATGAACAGCGAGTCGAGCTGCACGAAAATACCGAACGACGTGACGCCGTTCACCATGCCGCCATACTCTTCGCCGAGCTTGTCGCGCATGAAGTAGCACTTCAACCAGGCTTCGACGTCGCGCGAGGCTTCGTCGGCGCGGCGTTCGTTGGCCGAGCAATGCAGACCGAGCTCTTCCCAGATCGCCACGTTGTTGCCGCGAACGCGGCCGCGTTTTTCGTCGTCGGCCTGCTGCATGGCGCGCGCGCGCGGCGAGAGCGCCGTATTCAGCTCGACGCCTTGCGGCGGCTCCGGCTGATACTTGCGGCCCTGCAGGATCGCGTAGATCGCGCGGTGCGTGAGCAGATCGGGATAACGGCGAATCGGGCTCGTGAAGTGCGCATACGCCTCATACGCGAGACCGAAGTGGCCGATATTCTCCGGGCTGTAGACGGCCTGCTGCATGGAGCGCAGCAGCATGGTCTGCAGCATCTGCGCGTCGGGCCGCTCGCGGATTTGCGCCATCAGCGCGGCGTAATCGCTCGCGTGCGGCGTGTCGCCACCGTTGAGCGTGAGGCCCATGCCGCGCAGGAAGGTGCGCAGATTCTCCAGCTTTTCCGCGGTCGGTCCGGCATGCACGCGGAACAGTCCCGGATGTTTGTTGCGCTTGAGGAAGTCGGCCGCGCAGACGTTCGCGGCCAGCATGCATTCCTCGATCAGCTTGTGCGCGTCGTTCCGCGTGCGCGGAATGATCTGTTCGATCTTGCCCTGCGCGTTGCAGACGATGTACGTCTCGGTCGTATCGAAGTCGATCGCGCCGCGTTTCTGGCGCGCCGCGAACAGCGACTTGTACACGCCGTACAGATTCTGCAGTTGCGGCAGCAAGGCGGCGCGGCGCGCGGCCTCCGGACCCTTGGTGTTCTTCAACACCGCGGCGACTTCCGTATAGGTGAGCCGCGCGGCCGAATGCATCACGCCGGGATAGAACTGATACGCCTTCACTTCGCCGCGCGCGGTGACGATCATGTCGCACACCAGCACGCAACGGTCGACGTTCGGATTCAGCGAGCACAGACCGTTCGACAGTTTCTCCGGCAGCATGGGAATCACGCGGCGCGGGAAATACACCGAGGTGCTGCGTTCGATCGCGTCGGCGTCGAGCCCGCTCTTCGGATGCACGTAGTGCGAGACGTCCGCGATCGCGACGATCAGGCGGAAGCCCTCGCCACGGCCGACCTGAACCGGCTCGCAGTACACGGCGTCGTCGAAGTCGCGGGCGTCTTCACCGTCGATCGTGACGAGCGGCACGTCGCGCAGATCGATGCGATGACGCGCGTCGACCGGGCGCACTTCGTCGGGCAGCCGCGAGGCTTCGTCGAGCGCGGCCGGGCTGAACTCGTGCGGCACGCCGTATTTGCGCACCGCGATTTCGATTTCCATGCCGGGGTCGTCGATATCGCCGAGCACTTCCACCACGCGGCCGAGCGGCTGCGAGTGACGGCTCGGGAAATCGGTCAGCTCGACCACCACCACCTGGCCGACCTTGGCCTTCTTGGTGTTCTGCGTGATCAGAATGTCGTGGCCGATGCGCTTGTCTTCGGGCGCGACGATCAACGCGCCGTTCTCGTTGAGCAGGCGGCCGATCACGCGCTTGTTGGCGCGATCCGTGACCTCGACGATATGCCCTTCCGGCCGGCCGCGCCGGTCATAGCCGACGATGCGCGCGAGCACGCGGTCGTTGTGCATGACCTTCTGCATTTCGCCGGTGGGCAGGAACAGATCGTCCTGGCCGTCGTCGCGAATTAGAAAACCGTAGCCGTCGCGATGACCTTGCACGCGGCCCGCAACGAAGTTCGACGGATGGGTCAGCTGATAGAGATTGCGCTGATCGAGCCGGATCTGGCCGTCGCGCTCCATCGCGCCTAAGCGCTTGAAAAATCCTTCGCGCTCCTGGCGCTTGATCGACAAGGCTTCGGCGATGTCGTTCGCGGCAAGCGGCGCTTCACTCGTGCGCAGGACGCCGAGGATTTCTTCGCGGCTTGGAATCGGATACGGAAATTTGCTCAAGGGCTTGTCGATGATTTTTTCTCGTTGCATGGACGTCGGTCGGCGATGTGGCTCGGCTTGGGAAGCGATTACGGTGCGCCTCGGTTGCGCTTCTCAGTCGCGCTTGAATTGCACCTGCAAATGCACAGAAAAGACTGCTCGGGTCCGGCTCGTTCAAGGCTGAGTCCGACGGGCGTGTGCACCGTGCCAACGAACTACTGCGAGGCATTCTAACACCCGTATTGCGCGCCAAGCGGCCCCAACAATGGTCGTTGGGCAGTTGCCGTGAAGCGCATGCAGGCACGTCGCCGCGATGTTTAAGCAAGTTTTGAGAAACGCTTGACAGCCCCCAATCTGTCGCTATAATGGCGTTCTTTGCTGTTCATCACCTGCCCAGGTGGCGAAATTGGTAGACGCACTAGGTTCAGGTCCTAGCGGTGGCAACACTGTGGAGGTTCGAGTCCTCTCTTGGGCACCAGATTCAAAAGTAAAGCCGCTTCCGAGCGGCTTTACTTTTTGTGTGAGACCAGGCGATCTGCTTCTGGATTTGCCGGAGCGGATGGCGTGGTTATCAGAGACGTAAAGCAGTTGGCAGGACGGTGGTTGAGCAATGAAGTATCACTTCGCTGCGCGGCCTATCCGGGCGGTTGAATGAAGCGAAGTTAGTTTGCATGTAGGGATTGACACGCTGCATCATCACGCTAAAATAGCGGTCTAGCTTGAAGACGTGCCCAGGTGGCGGAATTGGTAGACGCACTAGGTTCAGGTCCTAGCGGTGGCAACACCGTGGAGGTTCGAGTCCTCTCCTGGGCACCACCCCTCTCCAAGTGAAACGAAACACCCCGTTAAGCCTTTGTGCTTCGCGGGGTTTTTTGTTTCTGGCTTGCTTCGGGTCGCGTGTTCGAAGCGACGCCCTTTCCTGGCTGCTACCGGATATCGCTTTCGGCGGCATGCATGCATGCATGACATGACATCCGCCATTGCGCCGCCAGAAGCCGGACAAGCCTCATCGCGCTTTGCTCGCGCCACTCCAGCTCAAACCAGCGCTCGAGTGCATTGCCGGTACCCACTTCACGCAAGCGCGGAAACCCAGTAGCGCGCCGCCCACCGCGAACAGAACAGGCACCAGAAAATCCTGGCTCACGCGGGTGAATTCAAACATCAGCACCACGGCCGTCATCGGCATCTGCATCGAGGCGGCGAGGAACGCCGTTGCGCCGACCACCGCGAATGCACCCAGCGACGCCCCCGGCCACACCACGCTCCATACTCCGCCAAGCACGATCGCCAGCAACGCGCCGTTCGCGAGCCCCGGCGTGAGCAGACCGCCCTCGGCGCCTGCCCGCAGACTGCTTGCGGTAATCACCACCTTGAGCACCAGCAGCATCGCGGCAAGACCAATGGTGAGTCCACCATCGAATGCCAGTCCCGCGGGTCCCTTGCCATTGCCGAGCAACTGCGGGAAGTGCATGGCCAGCACGCCGATCACCGCGAAGTTCAGCAGCGACAACACCGGTAGCCGCCAGTTCTTCGGCGCCGCCGCTCGCGAGCGCTTCATCAGTTCCGCGAAGCTCCACGCCGCCACACCGAAAATCGGACCGCAGACCACGGACCAGACCACGAGCGATGCACTCAGCGTGAGCGAAGGCACAAGGTACTGATGTTCGTTGCCGAGTCCCACCTGAGCGACCAGCGCGGCCAACGACGAAGTCACGATTGCCGGCACCAACGCAGGCCAGCCGAAGGTGCCCAGCAGGACTTCGAGCACGAACACCGCGCCGCCGAGCGGCACGTTATAGACAGCGGCCAGACCGGCGCCGGCGCCGCACGCCACCATGATCCGGCTTTGCGCGACCGACAGCCCCGCACGGCGCGACAGCCAGCCGGCGAGCGCCGAGCCGATCTCGCGCGGCGCGACTTCACGGCCGAGCGGCGAGCCGAGCGCAACGGTGACGATCTGGAGCACCGCATGGACGGTCGTGCTGGCTAAAGGCATCTGCGGATCGTCGGACTTGACGGCCTCGCGAATGCTCACGAGCGGCCGGCCGAACCGATACAACGCCCACCAGCCGAGCCCGGCCACCAGCCCGCAAACCATCAGTACGAACAGGCGGCGTTCGGGCGCGGCGCCGCTCACGCCTTGCAGAAAACTCTCGGCGCTGATCACGTGCATCACGCTGTAGCCGTATGCAAGATGCTGGATGCCGTGCAACAGCAGCGCGAGCAACATGCCGCCAAGGCCCGCGCCGATGCCCGTAAGGAGCGTGACGGCAGCAACGACGGCAAATGGGCTGCGCTCGCGGCGCACAGGCTCAGAAGTGATCGATGTAAATGACATGGCGCGTTGACTACAGCGAGATAAGTAGGATGCAACCATCTTATTCCGCGGCGCAACATGAATCCAATTGATTTTTCACCTCGACTGATTCACTGAACGCATATATTGCGAATTGTCGGTCTACGTCGCAAGCCTCGCGGGAGTCCAAACACAGGTACCGTCTTCCGGAATCGGCAGGATCCAGCCGAGAAAGCTCGCCGGCGCCGACGGCTCGCGCCGACCGAACGGCGCGGCGCCGTCACGCCTGCCTAGCGAACCGACACAAAGAACATCGACACCACACAAGCAACGCCGACGAACCACACCAGCGACCGCAGTGACGCCAGGTTCGCCACATACAGCACCCCGTGCAACACCCGTGTCACGACGAAAGTGATCGCCAGCCAGTTGATCCACGTGCTCGATCCGCCCGCCTGTCCGGCGACGACGATCGCGGCGGTAAACATCGCCAGCGCTTCCCACGCGTTCTGATGCGCCGCATGAGCACGCGCGCGCCAGCCTTCGAGACCGGCAAGATACGCGCGCGGCGCGCGATTGTCGTAGCGCTTGCTGACCTTCGCAAGCATGGTCCACGGAAACGGCAACAGCGCCACGATGAGCAGGCATAAATGCGGAATCGTCATTGGTCAGTCTCCCTCATATGCGCGGCGCGAATGCCGCGAGCCGCTGTTATACCCGCCGCCCGGAGCCGGCGCCAACCGGAATCCCACGAGTGTCACCTCTACCGGCAAGCGAAATTACCCAAGGTCGAACTGACCGGATTACCGGGAAATAGCACCCGAAAATGGATTACAAATAACGAATCGTATTGCACACAGCATTAATACAATAATTACATTTTCCCGACACCGGCAAGGCATCGGAATTCCGCATGAAATCTGCTCCAGGGATTAATACGGATAAACGCGGCTTCATTCATGCAAGCGTTTAACAGTCGGCGTACACTCGCTCGAACCCTATGCCACGGGGCGCATGGGGCCGTAGAGCCGCCCGTCGTTAAGCGCGGGTTCTGGAGACTCAGGAGAGCAATCAATGAGCTGGACACGGGAACAGAGAAACGTCACGATCGCCGCCTATCTAGGCTGGACACTCGACGCATTCGATTTCTTTTTAATGGTGTTCGTATTGAAAGATATCGCAGCGGAGTTCAATACAAAAATTCCCGAAGTCGCCTTCGGCATTATGCTGACCTTGATGATGCGTCCGCTCGGCGCATTGATTTTCGGCTGGCTCGCCGACAAATACGGCCGGCGTCCCACGTTGATGGTCAACATCGCGTGCTTCTCGTTACTGGAATTGCTCTCCGGCTTCTCGCCGAATCTGGCCACCCTGCTCGTGCTGCGTGCGCTGTTCGGCATCGCGATGGGCGGTGAATGGGGCGTCGGCGGCGCACTGACCATGGAAACCGTGCCGCCGAAGTCGCGCGGCATCGTCTCGGGCCTGCTGCAAGCTGGCTATCCGAGCGGCTATCTGCTCGCCTCGGTCGTGTTCGGCGTGTTCTATCAGTACATCGGCTGGCGCGGCATGTTCTTCGTCGGCGTGCTGCCGGCGTTGCTCGTGTTGTACGTGCGGGCGCATGTGCCGGAATCGCCCGCCTTCAAGACGCTCGAAAAGAAAGCGCGTCCGGGTCTCGTCGCCACGCTCCGGCAGAACGTCAAGCTGTCGCTCTACGCGATCGTTCTGATGACGGCATTCAACTTCTTCTCGCACGGCTCGCAGGATCTGTATCCGACTTTCCTGCGTGTGCAGCATCAGTTCGATGCGCACACGGTGTCGTGGATCACGATCGTGCTGAACGTCGGCGCGATTTGCGGCGGCCTGTTCTTCGGCGCGTTGTCCGAGAAGATCGGCCGCAAGCGCGCGATCTTCATCGCCGCATTGATCGCGTTGCCGGTGCTGCCGCTGTGGGCCTTCTCGAGCACGCCGGTGCTCCTCGCGCTCGGCGCCTTTCTGATGCAGATCTCCGTGCAGGGTGCGTGGGGTGTGATTCCGGTGCACCTGAACGAAATCTCGCCCGATGAAATTCGCGCGACGTTCCCCGGCCTCGTGTATCAACTCGGCAATCTGATCGCGTCGGTCAACGGCCCGTTGCAGGCGAGCGCCGCCGAAGCGCACGGCAACAACTACGCGCTCGTCATGGCGGTCGTGATCGGCGTCGTGGTGGTGGTGATCGCGGCGCTGATTCCGTTCAGCCGCGAGCGCCGCGGCATCGACATGACGCAGTCGGCGAAACAGGTGGCGGCGCAGCTTTAAGCGTTCGAACTAAACAGCTATTTTGGCGGCGCGTTATCGGGCACAATAGGCGGCAAAGGCGGCTCGAACCGCCGTGACGCGGAGCACGCGTCAACCAATAAGCGCAGGGCCAGACACAGGTAGCAAGCAATACGAGGCCGTTCCGATTTCCATCGGAACGGCCTTTTTTATTTCCGCGCGGTTTGACGCACCGTGCGCACGGAAAGCGCGACCTTCGTCAGGTCTTCTAGAGGAGTTAGTCGACTACGACCCCTTGCTTGCTCGCACCATTCCTTCTTATCCTGAAAAAAACGGCCGTTTCAAATCTTTATTTGAATCGCTTGTTTGCGGGCCGGGCGCCCGGCAACTGGGAGACGCAACATGGCAGTTCGCACAACAGGCCGGCAAGCCGGCGATACGAAGTCCCGCATCCTCGACGCCGCCGAAACGCTTTTCATCGAATGCGGCTATGAGGCCATGTCGCTGCGCCAGATTACTTCGCGCGCCGAGGTCAATCTCGCGGCAGTGAACTACCACTTCGGCAGCAAGGAATCGCTGATTCACTCGATGCTGTCGCGCCGACTCGATCACCTCAATGAGGAGCGGCTCAAGCTGCTCGACCGCTTCGACGCCATGCTCGGCGACCGGTTGACCTGCGAGCATGTGCTCGGCGCGATGTTCATCCCCGCGCTGCGCCTGTCACGTGAACCACGGGTGGGCGGCAAGGCGTTTCTACGTTTGCTGGGCCGCGCTTATACCGATCCGTCGTCGTTCATCCGCGACTTTCTCAACGGGCACTATGCCTCGGTGGCCGTGCGGTTTTTCGATGCGTTCCAGCGCGCGTTGCCGCATCTGCCGCGCGAGGAACTCGGCTGGCGCCTTCACTTCGCGATCGGCGCGCTCTCGGGCGTGCTGGCCGGCACCGACACCGACAGCCTGATCTCCGAGTTCTCGCAGGGCAAATCGATGAACGATCTGCAACTCATCGCACGCCTCGCCTCGCTGATGGTGGCCGCGCTCAAGGCGCCGCTGCCCGACGGCTCGCAACTGGCCGCATTCGCCGCGGTACTGGGCGACGCCACCGAGAGCGGCCCGGAATGCGCCGTCGACGGCGGTGCGCAGAGCGCGGCGAGTCCGGCGCGCGCGCCCGGCGAACCGGCGTCGGCATCGTCGTCGCCCGCTGTATCGGAAGGCGAACGAGGTGGCGGCAATGTGGAAGCGGGAGCGTTTCAGCACGCATTGCACGGCACGGCCTAGCGATGCAGCATGGCGGGCGGCGCCGTCACGCGCCGTCCGCACGCGGCGCTCGCGCGAGCCGGCGAATCGATCGCCGCCGGGCCATGCGGGCACGCCGCGCAACGTTTAGCATGCCGCAGTATCGAAGCCGTAGTCGACCGGCAATCCCTACCCAGCCGGCCGGTATCAGACAGGCAACAAGTACCCGGTACGCACTCAACGAGAAGGCAGCCGAACGATATGAACGCCACATACCTGAGCAGCACGTCTAAGGCCCGCACCTAAGCGACGCCGCGCTGTCGAACTACAGACACGACACGCAAACGAAGCCGGCGCGATAGTCGAGCAAACGCAGGTACAACCCGAACGCGCGGCAAGCCACCGCCGCCGGGCAGAAAATCAATAGAACGCGCACCGTCCGCGCCCCGTGGATGCGTTCGCACGCACCATCGAAACAGGAGGAAACGTCATGCCGTGGTTCATCCTAGTGCTCGTCATCACCGCTTGCGCGCTCGTCTATGTACAGGCGCGCGCCGCCTGGTGGCTTGCCTTCATGATCGTCTGGGTGGCGGCCGCGCATGTGAGCGGCGCGGCGGGACCGGTGGCCACGACGCTGCTCGCCATCGTGTTCGTCCTGCCTGCCCTCGTGCTCGCGTTCAAGCCGCTGCGCCGCGCGTGGCTTGCGAAACCGGTGCTCGACATCTTCCGCAAGATCCTGCCGGAGATGTCGCCGACCGAGCGCGATGCGATCGAAGCCGGCACGGTCTGGTGGGACGCCGAACTGTTCTCGGGACGCCCGCACTGGGACAAGCTGCTCGGCTACGGTCCCGCCACACTGAGCGCGGAAGAGCAGTCATTCCTCGATGTCGAATGCGAGCAGCTCTGCGATCTCGCGAACGATTGGGAAACCACCATGGTCTGGCAGGACCTGTCGCCGCAAACCTGGCAGTACATCAAGGAGCGCGGCTTTCTCGGCATGATCATTCCGAAGCAGTACGGCGGCAAACAGTTCTCCGCCTACGCGCATTCGCAGGTCATCATGAAGCTCGCCACCCGCTGCTCGGCTGCCGCCGTGTCGGTGATGGTGCCGAACTCGCTCGGCCCCGCCGAGTTGCTGATGCACTACGGCACCGACGAGCAGAAGAACCACTATCTGCCGCGCCTCGCGCGCGGCGAGGAAATCCCCTGCTTCGCATTGACGAGCCCTTACGCGGGTTCGGACGCGGCGGCGATTCCGGACCTCGGCATCGTGTGCAAGGGCACGTTCGAAGGTCGCGAGACGCTCGGTTTTCGCGTCACGTGGGACAAGCGCTACATCACGCTCGGACCGATTGCGACCGTGCTCGGCCTCGCCTTCCGCGCGCTCGATCCTGATCATCTGCTCGGCACGAACGACGAACCCGGCATCACCTGCGCGCTGATTCCGACCGACCATCCTGGCGTGAACATCGGCCGCCGTCACTGGCCGCTCAACGCGGTGTTCCAGAACGGCCCGAACTCGGGCAAGGACGTGTTCATTCCGCTCGACTGGGTGATCGGCGGACGCGCCCAGGTCGGCAACGGCTGGCGCATGCTGATGGAATGCCTGGCGGCGGGCCGGGCGATTTCGCTGCCCTCGTCGAATGTGGGGATGGCGAAAATCGCCGTGCGCGGCACCGGTGCCTACGCCGCGATTCGCCGGCAGTTCCGCACCCCCGTCGGCAAGTTCGAGGGCGTGCAGGAAGCGCTCGGCCGCATGGGCGGCAACCTGTACGTGATGGACGCCGCACGCCGCCTGTCCGCGCAGGCGGTGGACCTCGGCGAAAAGCCTTCGGTGATTTCGGCGATCGCCAAATATCACATCACCGAACGCGCCCGCATGGTCATCAACGACGGCATGGATGTCGCCGCCGGCAAGGGCATCTGCATGGGACCGTCGAATTTTCTCGCACGCGCCTATCAGCAGGTACCGATCGCGATCACCGTGGAAGGCGCAAACATTCTCACGCGCTGCCTCATCATCTTCGGCCAGGGTGCGATCCGCTGTCATCCGTATGTGCTGAAGGAAATGGCCGCCACGCGCGAAACGGATCGAGCGAGGGCGCTGCGCGATTTCGACGAGGCGTTCTTCGGCCACGTCAGCTTCACGCTTTCCAACGTGGTCCGCAGTTTTGTCTATGGCGTAACGGGCGGCGCCTTCATCGCCAGACCGCGCACGGCCTACGCGCCGCTGCATGCGTACTATCGCGCGGCCACGCGCCTGTCCACCGCGTTCGCGCTGCTCGCCGATGTTTCGATGTTCGTGCTCGGCGGCGACCTGAAACGCCGCGAGCGCATCTCCGCGCGGCTCGGCGACGTGCTGTCGCAGCTCTACCTGATCTCGGCCACGCTCAAGCGCTTCGAAGACGAAGGCCGTCAGGAAGAAGACCTGCCGCTGGTCCGCTGGGGCGTGGAGGATTCGTTGTACAAGGCGCAACACGCGCTCGACGGCGTGCTCGCCAACTACCCGAACCGCCTCGCCGCCGGACTCGTGCGCGCGCTCGCATTTCCGTTCGGCCTGCCGCACCGTGAGCCGTCCGACCGCCTCGGCAGTGAAATCGCCGAACTGATGCAAACCCCAGGCGCCGCGCGCAACCGTCTGGTGTCCGATTCGTACGTGCCGCATCCGGATGTCGACGCGCTCGGCTATGGCGAGCTGGTGTTCGAACTGCACCCGCGCTTCACGCAGATCGACCAGAAGCTGCGCGAAGCGCTCAGGCAAGGCCTCATCGAACCGATGCCGCAGAGCCTGCCGCAACTGGCCGCATGGACCGACGCGGTGCAGCAAAAAGGCCTGATCGACGCCGAAGAACGCCGCGTGCTCGACGATTACGCGCGTTATGGCGCGCAAGTCGTGAAGGTGGACGACTTCCCGGCCGACTTCGACATGCTCGCCAACCTGCAGAAGCGCAAGGAGACGCTGGAAAAGGCGCTGGAGCTCGCGGCCTGAACCCGGCGCCGGCCGCAAAAAAACATCCGGGCAAGGCGCGCCGCGTGCGCCGAACTCGGTGCACACTGACACACGTTCGGCGCCCCTATCCCGCGAGGGACTGCATTCGGGACTGGGGGCGTCCTTCGAGGCGTGGCCAGCGGAGCAATCAATAATATGAACGACTCTTATCTGAACTTCGTCAATTCGCCATTCGGCGGCCGCCTTGCGCGCTCGCTCGGGCTGCCCAAGCCCGAGGTGCTGCGCCGTTATCGCGCCGACCAGCCCGAGTTCGGCGGTCTGGTGGCGATCGGCGCCGGCCGTGAACCGCAGTTGCTCGACGCGCTCGCGAATCTCGTGGCCAGCATCGGCGTGATAACGAGCGTCGCGCATGAGAGCGCCGGGCTGTGGGTGCCGCTCGCCAATCGCCACGGACTCATGACGGGGCGTTTCGAACCGGCCGACTCCAGCTCTCAAGGCAGGCTCGCGGCCCTGCTGTTCGACGCGAGCGGTATCGAAGACAGTACCCAGCTCGAACCGCTGCACGACTTCTTTCACGACACGCTGCGCTCGCTCGGCAAATGCGGGCGCATCATCGTGCTGGGACGGCCGCCGGAAAGCTGTGCGACGCCGCGTCAGTGGACCGCGCAGCGCGCGCTCGAAGGCCTCGTGCGTTCGCTCGGCAAGGAAGCCCGGCGCGGCATCACCGCCAATCTGGTCTACGTGGAGCAAGGCGCCGAAAGCCGCGCCGAAGCGACGCTGCGATTCTTCCTGTCGCCGCGTTCGGCCTATGTGTCGGGTCAGGTGGTGCGCATCGCCGCCGCCGGCGCGGGCCATGAGCCCATGCCGGGGATCGACTGGCAAGAGCCGCTCGCGGGCCGGCGCGCGGTCGTGACCGGCGCCGCGCGCGGCATCGGCGCCTCGATTGCGAGCGTGCTAGCGGCCGAAGGCGCGCACGTGATCGGCATCGACATCCCCGCGGCGCGGGAGGCGCTCGACGCCACCATGCGTCAATTGAACGGCACCGCGCTCGCATTCGACATCGCCGCACCCGAAGCACCCGCGCAAATCGCCGCCGCGCTCGACGAACAGGGCGTGGATATCGTGGTGCACAACGCCGGCATCACCAGGGACAAGACCATCGCGAAGATGACCGACGCCGCGTGGCAAAGCGTGATCGACATCAACCTGTGCGCGCAGGAGCGGATCGACGACGCCCTGCTCGCCGCGGGCATTCTGCGCGACGGCGGCCGCATTATCGGCGTGTCGTCGATCAGCGGCATTGCCGGCAATCTCGGCCAGACCAATTACGCCACCTCGAAGGCCGGCGTGATCGGCCGGGTGCAGAGCATGGCGCCGCATTTGCGCGCGCGCGGCATCACGATCAATGCGGTCGCGCCCGGCTTTATCGAAACGCAGATGACCGCGAAAATTCCGCTCGCGATCCGCGAAGCCGGCCGCCGCATGAATTCGATGAGCCAGGGCGGCCAGCCGGTCGATGTCGCGCAGACCATCGCGTGGCTCGCGCATCCGGGGTCGGCGGGCGTGAGCGGCCAGGTCGTGCGCGTGTGCGGTCAAAGCCTGATTGGAGCATGACCATGGGTGAGCCGGGGGATCCGTTCGGCGGCAGTCATGCATCGAACACGGCGCGGCCGGACGCGGTGCGGCCCAAAACCGTCGTGATCGACACTTTGCCCGCACCCGCGAAGCTCTACGCGCGCGCGTTGTCGGGCATCGTCAAACGCGGGCGCGAGACGCATCTGCCGCCGCTGCGCCTCGTGCGCCCCGCCGTCCCCCTCGACCCGGGCCCGATCTGGCGCTACGCGCGCGTGTGCGGGTTCATCCCCGAGCACGGCGTGCCGCTCACCTATCCGCATCTGCTGGCCTTCCCCTTGCATCTGCTGATGCTGACCGACCCGGCGTTTCCGTGGCCGGCGCTCGGGCTCGTGCATCTGGCCAACCATGTGCGCCTGCGCCGGCCGCTCGCCTACAAGGACATGCTGCGCGTCGAGGTGGAATTCGGCGCGCTGCTGCGCCACGACAAAGGCCAGGCGTTCGTGCTGCATACGCGCATGTACCGGCGCGGCGAAGCCGTGTGGGACGGCGACAGCGTCTATCTGAAACGCGGCGTGCCGGCGAGCGGCAGCGCGCTCGATCCGCTCGAACTCGGGCCCGAACCGTTGCAACGGATCGCCCGCTGGCAACTCGCGTCGCAACTGGGCCGCGACTATGCGAGCGTGTCCGGCGACTACAACCCGATCCATCTGAGCGCATTGTCCGCGAAGGCCTTCGGCTTTCCACGCGCGATCGCGCATGGCATGTGGACGCTGGCGCGCGCCGCCTCCGCACTGCAACCGCCCAAGCCGCTCGCGGAGGCCACGCTCAGCGCCGAATTCAAATTGCCGATGCTGCTGCCCGGCGAGGTTTCGCTGTGGAGCGCGTCGCCTTCGCTGATCGAACGCGACATCGAAGTGCGCGACATGGCCGGACAAAAACCGCATTTGCGCGGCCGTATGCAGTGGAGGCTGCAATGAGCTGCGCGCGTCGCTCGTGGAATCATGGAATCGGGACCGGCTGCAATCGTTGTTCTATCAGGACCGTCAACAGCGTCGGGAGCGTCGGGAGCGTCAGAAGCATCAGGGCCATCGCAAGAGGTCAGCGCAGCAATCGCACTAATCGCATTCGCCCCATCCAATAACCAGGGAACGCCCCGAAGGAGCCGAGCATGTCCAACCCGCTGCCAGCCGTACGCCGCGTCGCCATTGTCGGGGGCAACCGGATTCCGTTTGCCCGCTCGAACACCGCCTATGCGACCGCGTCGAACCAGGACATGCTGACCTTCACGCTGCAAGGCCTGATCGACCGCTACAACCTGCACGGCGAACGTCTGGGCGAAGTCGCGGCGGGCGCCGTCATCAAGCATTCGCGCGACTTCAATCTGACGCGCGAATCGGTGCTGTCCACCACGCTCGCGAGGGAAACGCCCGCCTACGACGTGCAGCAGGCCTGCGGCACCGGACTCGAAGCCGCGATCCTCGTCGCCAACAAGATTGCGCTGGGGCAGATCGAAGTGGGCATTGCGGGCGGCGTCGATACGACGTCCGATGCGCCGATCGGCGTCAACGAGCGCATGCGCCAGATCCTGCTCGAAGCGAATCGCGGCAAAAGCGCCGGGCAACGCGTCGGCGCGCTGACCAAGCTGCGGCCCGGCATGTTTTTCAAGCCGCTCCTGCCGCGCAACGGCGAGCCGCGCACGGGCCTGTCGATGGGCGAGCATTGCGAACTGATGGCCAAGCGCTGGAACATTTCGCGCGAGGCGCAGGACGTGCTGGCCTACGACAGCCACCGCAAGCTTTCGCAGGCCTATGCACGCGGCTTCGTCAACGATCTGATGACGCCGTACCGGGGCCTCGCGCGCGACAACAATCTGCGCGAGGACCTCACGCTCGAAAAACTCGCGGGCCTGAAGCCTGTGTTCGATCGCGACGCCGGCACGCTGACCGCCGGCAATTCGACGCCGCTCACCGACGGCGCCTCCGCCGTGCTGCTCGCAAGCGAGGACTGGGCCGCGCGCCATGGACTGCCCGTGCTCGCGTATCTGAGCTGGTCCGAGACCGCGGCCGTCGACTTCTTCGACAAGAAAGAAGGCCTGCTGATGGCGCCCGCGTATGCCGTGCCGCGCATGCTGGCGCGCGCCGGCCTCACGTTGCAGGACTTCGATCTGTACGAAATCCACGAAGCGTTTGCCGCACAGGTGTTGTGCACGCTCGCGGCGTGGCAGGATGACGAGTATTGCCGCACGCAACTCGGTTTGCCGGCCGCGCTCGGCGCGATCGAGCGCGCCAGGCTGAACGTGAACGGCAGTTCGCTTGCAACGGGTCATCCGTTTGCCGCGACGGGCGGACGCATCGTCGCCGGCCTCGCAAAGATGCTCGCGCAGCTCGACAAGCCGGCGGGCACCGCGCGCGGGTTGATTTCGATCTGCGCGGCCGGCGGCCAGGGCGTGGTGGCGATTCTGGAGCGCTGAGCGGCGTGCTTGGGTTCCGGTTCGGCGTCTGCACCGCCGTGTGGTTCTGGTTCGCGCATGCGAGTTGTTTTGATGACTGGCCGCACGATCGGCATACAAATAGATGAAGCCACAGCTTCAGCGATTATCTTGCATGAGACCGCAGTAACGCGTGACGACCAGAGTAAGTGCCAAAGCAGCCACTCTGGTCGACACGCGAACTCCGGTCGACAAAGGAGACGACTATGACGCAGCCCACTCAAACCCCGTTCCCGCTCGCCGCCGATGCCGCGGCGCCGAACGCAGCACAGCACGCGCCCAACACCGACGGCATCTGGTACGCCTCCTATCCGGCCGACGTGCCGCACGACATCGACGTCGCGCGGTACGAATCGGTCGTGCAGTTCTTCGACGAATGCATCGCCCAGTTCCGCGAGCGCGTGGCCTACGTGAGCGTGGGCGCGGACCTGACCTACGGCGAACTCGGCCGCAAGGCCAGCGCGTTCGCCGCGTATCTGCAAAGCCTCGGCGTGAAACCCGGCGAACGCGTGGCGATCATGTTGCCGAACACCTTCCAGTATCCGGTGTCGCTGTTCGGTGTGCTGAAGGCCGGCGCCGTGGTGGTCAACGTGAATCCGCTCTATACCGTGCGCGAACTCGCGCACCAGTTGAAAGACAGCGGCGCGCAAACCATCATCGTGTTCGAGAACTTCGCGAAAACGGTCGAAGACGCGCTGCCCGGCACCAAAGTGCAGAACGTCATCGTGACGGGCCTCGGCGATCTGCTTGCCGATGGTCTGAATCTGAAAGGACGCCTGCTCAATTTCATGCTGCGGCACGTGAAAAAAATGGTGCCGGCGTACAACCTGCCCAACGCCGTGCCCCTGCTCGAGGCGCTCTCGATCGGCTACTCGCGGCCGCTGACACCCGTGCGCCCCACGCACGCGGACATCGCGTTCCTGCAGTACACGGGCGGCACGACCGGCGTCGCCAAGGGCGCGATGCTCACGCACAAGAACATCATCGCCAATCTGCTGCAGGCGAAAGCGTGGTCCGAAGGTCAACTGACGGGCGACGTCGAAACGGTGCTCACGCCGCTGCCGCTCTATCACATCTATTCGTTGACCGTGAACGCGCTGATCTTCATGGGGCTCGGCGGGCGCAACATCCTGATCGCCAATCCGCGCGACATGAAGCGCGTGATGATGATCATCCGTCACGAGAAATTCACCGGCATGACCGCCGTGAATACGCTCTACAACGCGTTCCTTGAAAACGAGGAGTTCTGCAAGCGCGACTTCTCGAATCTCAAGCTCGCGATGGCGGGCGGCATGGCCACGCAGAAGTCGGTGGCCGAGCGCTTCAAGGCGGTGACCGGCAAGCCGATCATCGAGGGTTACGGGCTGACCGAATGCTCGCCGATCGTCTCGATGAATCCCGTCGATCTGAACAATATGCGTGACTTCGAAGGCTCGATCGGTTTGCCCGCGCCGTCCACTCACGTGCGTTTCAGGAAAGACGACGGCAGTTGGGCGAACATCGGCGAGGCGGGCGAATTGTGCGTGAAGGGCCCGCAGGTGATGAAGGGCTATTGGAACCGCCCGGAAGAAACCGCCAAGGTGATCGACGAAGACGGCTGGCTCGCCACCGGCGACATCGGCGTGATGGATTCGCGCGGCTATATCCGTCTGATCGACCGGAAGAAGGACATGGTTCTGGTGTCGGGCTTCAACGTCTATCCGAACGAAATCGAAGACGTGATCGCGGCGCACCCGGACGTGCGGGAAGTCGCGGCCATCGGCGTACCCGATGCCGCGCAAGGCGAACGGGTGAAGGTGTTCATCGTCAGGCGCAATCCCTCGCTGACCGCGGAACAGGTGATCGCCCATTGCCGCAAGAACCTGACGGGCTACAAGGTGCCGAAGCTCGTCGAGTTCCGCGACGAGCTGCCGCAAACCAACGTGGGCAAAATACTGCGCCGCGCACTGCGCGACGAGGAACTCGCGAAGCAAAAGCCTGCCTGACTGAGATTGCGCCTCGCGTCACCTTTCGGAGAGATTCATGAAGCACCGCATGTCCGCACGCTCATGCCGCACACCGGCCTTCATGCCTCTACGGCGCCTTGCGGCGCGGGCCATCGGCTTACGGGCGTCGCTTCATGCGTCGCTTCATGCGTCGCTTCATGCGTCGCTTCATGCGTCGCTTCATGCGTCGTTGCGGGGCGCGCCGTCACGCGCAATGCTGCTCGCCGCGCTCATGACGGGCGCGGCCGCGCTCGCCACACCCGCCGCGTTCGCGCAAAACGACGACACGCCGCCCGCGCTCGATACCGTCAGCGCCGTCAAGGCGCCGACCACGCCGTCCGCGCAGGTCGGCAAGCTCACGCTGGATCAGCAGGTCAAATGGCTGCGCGCCGCACAACAGAGCGGCGCCATGGAAAAACTCGACGACGCGCAACTGGTCGCGCTATTCCAGTCGCTCGATCCGCTCGCGTTGCCGCGTTATATCAAGGAAGGGCCGAACGGCTATCCGTCGTACGAGTTCACCATGTCGCGCTCGGAACGCATTCGCGGCCAGTGGCCCGACAAGCCCGACCACATGCTGGTGCGCGTCGCGCACGAGCCGCTGCGAATCTACGCGAAGTGGCTGCCCGACGGCGCGCACGCCGGCCAGGAAGTCATTTACGACGAGTCCAGGCGGACCGACGAGATGTACGGACACCTGGGCGGCATCCTGAATGTCATGCCGTTATGGACATCGCTGAACGGCGCCCTCGCCCGCGCCCAATCGAATCATGACGTGCGCGATCTCGGCACCGAATACATTGCGAACCAATACCTCACCGAGGGCAAAAAATACGCCGAGTCCGGCTTGCCGCGCTCGACCACGGTGGCGGTGAAAACGATCGACGGCGTGCGCGTGGTGACCTTCACGTTCGAAACACCCGCCGGCCAGCCGCAGTTCTACGCGAGGAAAGAAACGCTCGGCCTGGATCTGCGGCATCCGTATTTCCGCACGGTCGAGTCTTACGCCAACGACGGCCAGATCTTCGAGAGAATCGTGTTCGAAACCATCTCGCCGAAAACATTCGACGACGCGACGTTCGATCCGAAAAACAAGGCGTACAGGTTCTAGCGCGCCACGCGCGGCGCGAACGCGAACGCGACATGGGCCGGCTGCGCGCCAGCGCCCGCGCCCTGCTCGTACCGATGTTCGATCAGGTGTCCCGCGCGAGCCGCGAGTTCGCTGAGGACGAAGTAATCCGACGCGCGCGTCAGACCGATCAGCGTGGCCGATGCACGCGCGGACGATACGCCAAGAAGCGGCGCGAGGGTCGAGTACCAGAGCGCGCCGATATCGTCGCCGGTTTCGAACACGGGCCACTGCCGGTGCGCGGCATACCCGGCGAGCGCGGCGCCACCGGCCAGCGTGGAATCGGCCACCGCCACCGTGTTGCCGCACGCCGCGGCGTGCGCGAGCCACGGCCATGCGCTCGCCGCGACGCCCGGCAGGCATGCGCCGGTTATCATGAAAGTGCGCCGGTCCATGGATCGCTCCTGTCGTCATGTCGCCGCTTGCGGTGCGCGCTCACGTATAGCCTCGCCGGTCGCGCCACGCCGCCGGCCAGATGCCCTGCTTGCCCGGCGCGAGAATGCCGTTCGGGTCGAGCGCGTCCTTGATCGTCTCCGAGAGCCGCAGCAATGCGCCATCGTTGAAGTTGTATTGGGCCGCGGCAAAATCCATATACGCAAGATGCGCGCGATATTCGCCGTAGCCCGCCGCGCGTGCGTCGCTCATCAGCGAACGCAACAACGCGCCGGCCTGCTCGACCTGGTTCGCGTCATCGCGGTCGAAGATCGCCGCGAAAATGTGATGCAGATGTCGCGCGCCCGCCGTGAAGCCACCGTAGTAATCGAAGCCGTATTCCGCGGCACGCGCCTTGACCATCGTGTATTGACGCAACGCGTCGCGCCCGGTCGCCGGACACACCGGCGCGAAATCCACATGCGCGCCCGCGCCGCCGCGCCAGTCGAGCATGCGAAACGCGCTCATCGCGGGAATGCCGGCGAGATTGCGGTCGCCGCCCGCCACGGGCTGCGCATCGCCCGCATAACGCCGGGCGGACAGCCGCGCCTGCGGCACCCGGGCGAACGCGCGCTGCACGATCGCATAACGCGCGTCGATCAATTCAGGCGTACCGTATAGCGCGAAATGCAGATTCCAGCGGCCCACATTCAGCTTGTCGAGCATCGCGGCCACCGCGCTCTCCGGCATCGCGCCCGGACCGTCATACCACTGCGCGCGCGCCGACAAACCGGCCGCGCGGCGCAAACCGCCTTCGATCACGGCGTGATTGCAGATCGTTTCATCGAGCCGCAACGGACGCAAAATCTCCACGATGGTTTCGAGATCCGCTTCATGCCGGAACTGGATTTCGCCGAGCAGATACGCGGGCGGCGCCGGCATCAGCCAGACGCCCAGCTTGGTGACGATGCCGTAGTTCGACTGCATGAACATCGCATCGAACGAGGGTCCGTAGCCCGGCTGGTACAACTGCCACGCGGTACCGATTTCGATTCCGCCCATTCCGGTGCGCAACACGTCGCCGTTGGCCAGCACCACTTCCATGCCGCACTGCGCCGCCGCGTGATCGCCGTACGCCGTATAGCCGAAGCCGCGCTCGAGCGTATTGCCGACCACGCTGCCCCACCCGGCCGCGGGCGGATCGACCCACAGCCTGTAGCCCTTCTCGCGCAGATACGCGTACAGATCGAAATAACTGACGCCCGGCTCGACCAGCGCGTAGCCCATCGTCTCGTTCACTTCGATGATGCGGTTCATTCTGTGCAGATCGAGCACGACCGAACCGGCAAGGCGCGGCGCCGCGCCGCCATAGGCGAAGTTGCGGCCGGTCGAGACGGTCCACAGCGGAATGTGAAATTGGTTGGCAATCCGCAATACCGCGCGAATCTCGTCGACGGAACCGGGCAACAGCGCGGCGCTGGCCGAAAACGCTTCGCGCTCGCCGGGCGCGAACGGATCGAGATACGCGGCGAGTCCGTCCGCCGCGGTCACCACCTGCGGCTCGCCGACAATCGAGCGCCAACTGGCGAGCGCGCGATCGAACTGCGCGGCGGATACCTTCGGCGGCAAGCTGCGAATCAAAGCATCTCCTTGGCCGCCACGCGTGCGAGCGGCAGCGAGTTAGCGGCGCATTCCACCGCCGCCGCGCGACATGCCGCCCCATGTGTGCGTGGGCGGCCCACCGCGCGAGGCGCCATGGCCCGCGCCGTACGGTCCGTGCAAGCCATGCAGATAGCGCACGTGATCCATGTGATGAAAGTGGTGAAAGCGGTCGACGAACACGAACGCCACGCCGACTCCGAACACCACCGGCGGCCCCCAATACCATGGATCGTAGTAGTAGAGCGAGCCATCCGCCAGAGCCTGTGCGGCGGCATCGTCCTCGACGATCTGCCACGTGCCGTCCGGTTGCAGGCACGCACGGCCGGATATCTCCTGCATGACACCGTCGATTTCCGCCTGCCCCACCACGAAGCGGCACGTCGACACATCCATTGCGAGCGCGTCCGCGTGCGCCTCGAGCGGCGCGGCGCACGCGGCGCAACAACACAGGGAGGCAAAGCCGCGCAACAGCCGGCTGCCGAACTGATGAAATATGAACATGATGTTGCTGCCTCGACGCACCGGCGTTGCGACCCGCAAGAGACGTGTCGGCGCCGTGAAGACACCGTCGGTTTGCCTTGCCCGGAACCGTGCGGCCAGCGCGCGGGCGCGACGACGACACGATCCAGCAACCAGTAAACGATGCGCCGCGCGGCGCTATTCCGCGCTCCGCGGCCGCGCCGGCGGTTTCGGTTACCGCATGTTGCGAAGCGATGCGGCGGCCCGTCGAGCCGCCGAACGCCGCTACTGCCACGACTCCGGTTTGCCGCCGAGCGCGCTGCACACGTCGATCGCGATCGTGCGCAGCTTGCCTTCCGCGATCGGCCCGGACAGCGCGTAGCCCATGCCGTCGTTGATCCAGTAGAAGGTGCGCCGATTGCCTTCGCGAAACAGGCGGAACGCGGTTTCGTCGCGCGACGTGCCGGTGACATAGAGGGTGAGGCGTGCGCCGCTGCCGTTCTCGTACATGAATTGCGCCGCCGGTCCCGCTTCGCCGGGCAACAACCGACCGCCCACCAGCGAGTAGCCGTATTCCTGCAATGAAGGCACCGAAAGCGGCCGGTTCAGCCGCTTCGAGAGCCAGTTGATCAGATGCTCTTCTTCGCTGGCGGCGACTTCCACCGGATGACGCCGCTCCGGCGTGTACACCGCGTAAGCGATGTCCGCGCGCTGGGCGAAACTCGGCGGCTGGCCGCCCAGACCGCCCCACGCGCCGCCCGTCAGGCGCGGCGCGAGCGGCCCGAGCGCAAGCGCGAGCCCGGCACCGGCCGCCAGCCAGCAGGCCGCGACACCCGCGCGCTGCCACCACGGCGTCTTCCGGCGCAACACGATGAAGGCGGGTTCGTCGGCGGCTTCGTCCCCGCGGCGTTGATTGCGCTCGTCCCGCTCGCTGTGCTGCGGTGCCCCGCATAGCGCACGCAAAGCGGATTTCTGCGCGCGCCATGCGGCCACGCGCGCGGCGGCCTGCGGATGCTGATGCAGTTGCGCCTCGATCGCGGCGCGCTCCGTCCCCGGCAGTTCACCGTCGACAAACGCCGACAGCGCTCGCAGGTCGAGCCCTTCGGGCAAGCTGGAATCGTAGTCGTCGCTATTCATCACGGGTTTCTCACTACTTTCAACGGCGGAGTTTTACGCGCCGGCCCCTGCGCCGGTCCCTCCGTCAGCAACGCGCGCATGTGTTCGCGCGCGCGCGACAGCCGCGACATGACCGTGCCGATCGGCACGCCGAGCGCGCGCGACGCTTCCTGATAAGACAGATCCTCCACGCAGACCAGCAACAGCACTTCGCGCTGTTCGACCGGCAGGCAATACAGCGCGCGCTGCAGATCGCGCAGCACCAGACCGTCGACTTCGCCCTGAGGCGCTTCGAGATTGCGCCACGGCGCGCTCTCGTCGTCGACGGCGATCTCGCGGCGGCCGCGCAACTGGTCGATGTAGAGATGCCGCAGGATCGTCAGCAGCCACGCGCGCAAATTGCTGTCCGGCCGGAAAGCCGCCCAGCGCGCGAGCGCGCGCTCCGCCGTATCCTGCACGAGGTCGTCGGCCCAGGCGCGGTCGCCCGTCAGTGCGCGCGCATAGCGGCGCAACTGCGGGAGCCACGAAATCACTTCAGTTTCGAAACTCACCCGGCGTGAGACGCTCAGTAGCCGCCGCCGCTGCCCGTGCCGCCACTGGTGCCGGAGGCGCTGCTATCGGTCGCGGACGTGCACGCGCTCGTCGCGAGCGTACCGCCCGCGAGCGCCAGCAGAACGAAAACAGCGGAAAGGATGCGGGATATCTTCATGGTCAGACTCCTCGTGAGCGCCCGGACGCCTGCGCGAACCGGGAAGCCGATCGGCCGCGCGCACGATGCAGCGCCGCCATGCCTGATATAACGCCGGCGGCCGGCGGTTTATTCCGCCAGCGGCACGCCATGCGCTATCTTTTTCCGCCATCCGCGCCGCGACGGCCCGCGCGTGGCGGAAGAATGCGGCATTCGTCCGCAGATTCGTAACTCAACGTTACAGTCAATAGTTATCAGATGCTTATGTGCCCACAAGCCGTTATAGTGGACGCAGTTCGCCCGCCGACGCGTTCTGCCCCCACACAGGGTAGAATCGCGGCGAACAACCGTCTTTCTAACCTGAATTGTCCATGGCTTCCGCAGAATCGCATCCGCAAAACGACTTCATGAACGCCGCGCGCAAAGAACGAAAGCGCGTTGAGATCTACCTTGTCAATGGCATCCGCCTGACCGGGTGCATCGAGTCGTTCGATCAGTATCTGGTGATGCTGCGCACGCCTGTCGGCCTGCAAGGCATCTACAAGCGCGCGATCTCCACGATCCAGCTCGACACCGGCACGCGTCCGGCTCCGCGCGCGGGGCGCCCGTCGCACGGCGAGCACACCACGCGCGGCCCGCACGGGTCGCGTGAACCGCGCGATCATCGTGAGCCGCGCGAACCGCGTGAACCACGCGAGTCGTATGGCGCGCCGTCTTCGGACCGGCCTGCGTCAGATCGTAGCAGCAGCACGTCGGACGGCCCGGTGGTCGTGACACGCCGCCGGCGTCTGTTCGGCACGGGCGGCGACGGCGGCAACCACGGTGGTGGCAATCACGGTGGCAGCGGCGGCGCCGAGTAAGTCGCCGCAGTAGCGCTCGGCTACTCTGCCGGATGGCCGAGCCGCTGCAAGATCTTTTCCAGGCGCATCACCTGCAGTTCCGTCAAGTCGAATCCACATTTGACCGCCAGCACGCGGCGACGCCAATACCTGGCGTCCAGCATACGCTGCGCCGGTTGCTTCGTCGCCCAATCCAGATGATCCAGTTCTGCTTCCACAACGTGTGACGCGTTGAGGCGCTGCGCGCACGCGGTCTTTTTTCGGTTCATGTTGTTCGCTGCCTTGTTGTTCACAGGTTCTGGCCGCGCCCCTCCCGAGCACGACACTGCCGGTTCGCGGCGTGCGCTGCGTTCTGCCGGCCCCACGCGGACGGCGATCGATTGTTGTTGTCCCGCGCCGCATTCCGTCGACACAAGGAAAACGAGTCGATATGCATTGGTTTTAAGTTCTGGCTGATGACATGTTGATGACGCCGCTGCGGCGCGAGCCTCGTTCGGCTTGTTCGGCTTGTTCGGCTTGTTCGGCTTGTTCGGCTTGTTCGGCTTGTTCGGCTTGTTCGAATTGTTAGCCCTTGGCTCTGGAGCAGACGTTTGCGGCGCGCAGTCTTAAGCCTTTCGGCCGATGTTCGCCTGCGCCCGCTTTGCGCTATGCTGGATTGCCGACTCTCTTCTCACGGAGCACGTCATGACCAGCAAGAAGCAGCACGCCACTCACACCGCCGAAACGCGGACACCCGCGGAGTCCGCCGACAGCCGGCTCGATGAAGCGCTCGAGGAAAGCTTTCCCGCCAGCGATCCGATCGCCGTGGATATGGGGGATCCGCATCACGCGGAAGACAAGGAAGGAGTTTCGGAGGGAAAGAAGCGGCGCTAGTCATGCCGCGCTGGCGTCACTGGACACCGCGAAGCGATGCCGCGAGGGTCGCGCCTGTCAACGCGCATTCGGTGAATCCAACGGGTACGCTTGCGCAACGCGCTTGTCACACAAGGTATCGCAGGGGGCACGTGCGCACGCATGGCCCGCGCCGCGCTGCGTGAGGATCACGCATAGAGATCACGCACAGCGGGCAGGTGTCGGACGGCACTTTCGATTCCGCGCCGCCCTGTCCACCCGATCGTCTTCAGACCATCGCCCTCAGTGCGCGGGCAAGCCGCTTTCCAGTTGACGCTGCAGTGCACGCACCTGACGCTGCGCGGCACGCAACTGATCCTGCGCGGACGCTTTCTGCTGAGCGAGCGCCGTGGCTTCGGCGCGAGTCTGCTGCTGCTGGGTCGCCACAATGGTCTGCTGCTGACGGGCAACATCCAGGTCGGCCTGCAGACGGTTGGCCCGATCTTGCGACAACGCGATCATCCGCTCCGTGAACGCCTTTTGCGCCTCGAGTTGCGTGCGGCGAATCTCGACGTCGGACAGTTGCACCGTCTGACGCACGAAATCCTTGTAGATCATGTCGGCACGCGCCGCGTCCTGCGTCTTGATGACTCGCCAGAAATTTTTCTGCTGGAACAGCGCCACGTAGTACGTCATCTCCTTGCCGTGAAACAGCAAGCTCGCGCCGTAACTCCCGTTATAAGTGGTGCGCAGTTCGCTCAGATCCGCCCCGTGGATCATCTGCTGCAATTCCGCCACATTGCCCGCGGCGGATTGCTTTGCTTCGTCGGGCGTGAGCGCCGACGTTTGGGCCTGCCCTGCCTGCGAAGTTGCCGGCAACGCCGCCATCGTACCTGGCTGGGAAACAACGCCACCCCCGGCGCCGGCACCCGCGCTGCTGTCCGGCAGAGCCTGCGCATTGACGCCTTGCGCTGCCCCCATCGCGATGACTGCGGCGAGGGCAATCTGTCGTAGTTTCGACTTTCGGTCCATGTAATTCCTGCTTGAACAGTTTTTGTTTTAGTACAACCGTCTCATTATTACTCACTTTCGCGTGTTTCGGGCTCTTCGTCGAAAATTTGATACTTGCGCATCTTCTCCCACAGGACCTTGCGGCTGATGCCCAGATAGAGCGCCGTATCCTGGCGGCGCCAACCGTTTGCGTCGAGCGCGGCCAGCACGCGGTTGCGCTCGGCCATGTCCCATTTGCTGCGGTCCACCAGCACCTCGGCGACGCTCTCGGCCGGCACCGGCTGGCTGGTGCGCGCCAGCGCGAGAAGCCGTTGCAGGCGCGCCGCATCCCACGCGCCGATCTGGCGCACGGTCACGCCGATGCGCTCGGCCAGGTTGCGCAACTCGCGCACGTTGCCGGGGAAATACGTGTCGGCGACGGCATCGGCGAGCCAGTACGGCAGATCCGGCAAAGCAGCGAGACGCTCGGTGCCGACGATCTGCGCGATGAACGCCTTGAAGATGGCGATCTTGTCGACGGCACCCCGCTCTTCGAGTGACGGAATCTTCAACTCGATCACGGCGAGCCGGTAGTACAGGTCGGCGCGAAACGTGCCGTCCTTCACCAGTTGCGGCAGCAGTTTGTTGGTCGCCGCCACCAGCCGGAAGTCGAGCTTCACGGGCGTGGCCGAACCGATGCGCGTGACGGCGCTGTCTTCGAGCACGCGCAGCAGCTTGACCTGCTGATAGAGCGGCAGATCGCCGATTTCGTCGAGGAACAGCGTGCCGCCGTCGGCCTGTTCGAAATAGCCTTTGTGCGCGACCACAGCGCCGGTAAACGAGCCTTTCGAGTGACCGAAAAAGAGCGACTCGAAGAGGCCATCCGGAATCGCGCCGCAATTCACCGCGACGAACGGGCCTTGCCCGTAGCGGCTATGTTTTTCGTGCAGCAGTTGCGCGATGCGCTCCTTGCCGACGCCGGTTTCGCCGTGCACCAGCACGCTCGTGTCGCAATCGGCGAAGGTGTCGACTTCGTGCAGCAGCGCCTGCATGCACTCCGAGTTCGCGATCATCGCGTCGGACTCGTGCGTCTTGGCACTGTGCGCGCGCATTTGCAGCACGAGCTTCATGACCATGCCGCGCAATTCGGCGCAGGTGAAGTCGAGCGGCAGAATATGCGAGTACTCGGACGGGTACGTGGCCGGATCGTGCTCGCGCGGCGCGGCGCCGACCCACACCACGGGGATGCCGTGCGCCGCCTGCCAGTCGCGCAGGATCAGCGCGCCGCTGTCGATCACCGACACGCTGATGATCGCGAGCGACGGCCGCAGCGCGGTCCGCTCGGGCGAGATCGCGATATCGTCCGCACGGATCACTTCGACATCGAAGCTCGCCATGCAGCGCGCGACCCGGTCGACGATGTCGGCCTTGCCCTCCCAGACGTAGATATCGAGTTCCTCGATTTTGGTGGTGGTTCTCATCTTGGATAGGCTAGTTGACCAGTTGCGCGACGCCGCACGTCAGCAACATGTTGTGGACCGTCGCAGTGCCGACCTGAACGCCCAACAGGGACAGCGTCGGGACGAGGACTGCGTCGAGCAGGTTGAAAACGGGTTGGAGCGCCGTCGACAATACGGGCGCGAGGGCCGCGAGCAAGGGCTTGGTGACCGTTGTCAGATCAAGCCCCGCAGCGGTCACTTGCAGCAGGTTAGGCAACGCCTTGAGTAGCTGCGCGGTTAGCGTCGACGCGTCGCTTCCGACGGCATTGGAATTGACGGTGATCGACGAGTCGAAACTGCCGGATGAACCGTTGAACGTAATGGGCTGCGGCGAAGGCGGCGCCAATGGCAATTGGCCCGTCCCACCAAGCGCGATCTGCGTGAGGTCGATCGTGCCGGTCAGAATGGTCCACGCCGTAACGTCAGCGATGTTGATCAAGCCGCCGCAAGCCGCGTTTGCCCCGAGGCAGACCGTAGCAATACTCGGAGCGACCTGAATCGTGGCCTTGGTCGCCGCCTTGGTCGATTCGCAGCCGACCGAGCTGAGTGAGGCAGTGCCCTGCGCACTCGTCAACGAAAGCATGATCGGGGTATTGAGAGCGGCGATGCTGATCGAGCCGATGCCGAGATTCAGGCTGATCGGCGTGAACATCACCGGCAACAGATTCACACTCGCGTTGATCACCGCCGTGCGCGCTTGAGTCCGGTAGGTCCCGTCGGCCGAGGTGCCGCCCTCGCCCACCGCCAGCACGGGCGGGTGGATGATCTGCAGCGAAATGCCCGCCACGCCGGCCAGCCCGGCCGCCACATTGATCACCGGCGCGCTGCCCTGGCCGCTGTCCGGACCGCGCTGCGCGATCTGCGCGGCCACCAGCAACGCATCGAACGCGTTGATCGTCGCGCTCGCCGCGGCATTCGGATTGGCGAGGCCGAGCGCGAGCAGTCCGGGCGCGGACGGACCGCCGTCGCCGATCGCGATGTTCTGCCCGCCGGGAATCGCCACGGCCACCTTCTGCAGAATCGCCGCGTTGACGGTGTCGCCGCCCGCCTGCAGCGCGCTGACCATCGCGACCATCAGTTGCTGAAAACTCACCGTGGTGCCGAGCAGTCCTTTCATCGTCGCGGCGCCGAGCGCCACCTTCAGATCCTCCAGTTTGACGTGCGCCGTCGCGAGACTCTGCGTATCGCCCACGCTCAGCGACACGCTGGTGTTCAGCAAGCCGCCGAGGATCGCATTCAACAGCGCCGACTGTTGCGTATTGATGGTCGCGATGCCGGTGCCGAGCGAGAACGCATCGATATTGGAAGCGAACGCGGTGGCCGTCGCCGAGACGTTGCGGCTCGGTCCGAGGAAGAAGTACGGCACGCGTTGGGTCGTCTTCACCTGCACCGCATTGAGCGGGTTGCCGCTGGTGCCGAAGTAGGTGTTCGAACTCGTATCCCAGCGGCCGCACGTGGTGCCGATGGTCGTGGTGCTGCCGGTCTTGAAGCCGTTGGCGGCCGCATTCTGCTGCGCCGCCGTGGCGGCCGTCGCGCAGCCGCCCGAGGAGGCGACCATCTGGACCGCCGCCATCGCCGCCAGATCGGCCGTGCGCTGCAACTGCCTGCGCGCGAAATACACGTTGCCGACATCGATCGCGCCGAGCGCCGCGATCGCCAGACTCAACCAGATCGCCGCGACCACCGCGACCGCGCCATGCTGACGGCGCGCGCTCGCGCGCCGCGCACGTGAATGGCGCGCCGTCAGGGGCATGGCGAAAGGCACTGTGCGCATGTCAGTACGATCCGCCGCTGCTGCCGCTGCTCCCACTGCTGCCGCCGAGCCCGCTGTTCACGCCCATCGCGCCGCTGCCGCCGTTGCCGGTATTCAACGTGGAACCGTACAGATCGGGGATCTTGCTCTTGAACGATTCCATGTAACGACGGTACGCCAGCCCGGCTTCCGCGCCGAGCGTCGGCAGCGCCGGCGCGGCTTGCGTATTGCTGCTCTGCAGGTCGAGCCATGTGCGGGCCGCGTGACCCACTTCATCGGCCCGCATCGCCGGCTGCGCGGCCTGCTCCGGCTGCGCCGTTGCGCCCGTCTGCGCCATCGCGCAGACGCCCGCGCCCAGCAGCGCGCCGGCCGTCGCAGCCGTGGCCAGCCACCGGCACGGCCTCGACGCCCGCCAACCCCGCTTCATTATTCTGTTTTTCATTGTTGCTCCATGATTGCCTGATGCCTCAGCACGAAGTCGCCGCGCGCCCGCTCATTGCGAGAAACGCTGCAACAGGCGCGGCGCGGGTTCGATGCCCTGCGCGCTCGCGACCGTGCGCGCGCCCCCCGCGCCCAACGGCGGTTGCGCGGGCGCGCCGCGTGCTTGCGCGCGTCCTGCCGCAGCCACCTTCGCCGCATCGCTGCGGATCGCGGCGCGCACGTCCGGCGCGAGTTTCTGCTGGTTCATCACCGCCAGCGCCTGCGCCTGGTCGCCACTGGCGAGCAGATAGAGCGCGAGGTTGCTGACGATCTTCGGATTGGTCTGATCGAGTTCGGCCGCCTTCATGAGCGGCACGCGCGCGCCGTCCACGTCACCGTTGCGCAGACGCGCATAGCCGAGGTCCGACAGCGTCGCCGCATCGGTCGGCGCGAGTTGAACCGCCTGCTGCAATTCCTGCGCGGCGCGCGCGAAGTCGCCGGCCGCGCCGGCGATCAGCCCGAGCCCGCGATAGCCGCGCGTGGCGAGCGGCGTCTTCAGCAGTTCTCCGTACGCGGTCGCGGCGGCGCCCGGCTGGTCGGTCATGCGCAGCGCGTCGGCGCGCAGCAGGATCGAATCGGGGCTCGCGCCGTATTGCTTGTCGTACGCATCGATATGCGCGAGCGAAGCGAAGTACAGCCCCTGCGATTGCATCTTGTCGATCAGGCCAAGGTACATGCCGGGCGTGTCCGGCGCGGGATCCCGGTTGGCCTGCTGGGCCAGCACGGCGCGCTCGGCCTGCGGACCGACGCCGTAACCCGCGAGATCCTTCGACGCACACGCGCCGAGCAGAGCCAGCAAGGCCAGCGCCGCGGCGCAGCGGGCGCCATGTTTGGCGGAATCGAACGAGAGACTGTGAGTCATGGCAAATCCTTAGTGCTTCACCGTGCCTAACGAATGCTGGACAGCCAGCACGCCAGGGCCGGCCGTGACGATCATCAGCGCGGGCAGCAGCGTGACGATCATCACGCCCGTCATCTTCACGGCGAGCCGGCCGATGCGTTCGCGCAGCATCGCGCGGCGCGTCTCCCGCAGACGGTCGCCGAACTGCTTGAGCGGTTCCTGCACGGCGCCGCCATGCCGGTCGACCTGCACCAGCAGACGCATCACCGCGCGCAGATCCTCGTTGTCGTAACTCGTCGCGAGCCGGTTCAGCGACTGTTCGCGCGTGCGGCCGGCGGCGAACTGGCGCTGCGCGATTTCGAGCTCGCCGGCGAGCACCGGCAACATGCCGCGAAAATCGTTGACTACCACCTGCAAGCCCTGATCGAGCGACAAGCCCACGCCTTGCAGGAGGCGCAGCAAATCGACCAGCAACGGCAATTCGTCGACCACCGCATTGCGGCGCCTGCCGGCACGCCGCCGCAACACGAGCTTGGGCAGCATGAAGCCCGCCATCGCCGCGATGATCACCAGCGCGACATGCCGCGATCCCTCCAGTCGACCGCTCGCCAGCGCAGCGGCCAGCGCGGGCAGCACCGTCGCACCTACGAGCCGCGCCACCAGAAAGAGGCCGCGCGTGCGCGTATCCACGAAGCCGCATTGTTCGAGCAGCCGGCGATCTTCCTCGGCGACGACCTGACGGCCAACCGGCGTATCGAGCCAGCGAATCCCGGTATGCGCGAAGCGCTCGAGCAGGCCTTTGAAACCCGCGGGCTGCATGCTGCGCGCGGCAGCCTTCGCGCCGCCCGGCGCGCCTTCACCATGGCGTGCCGCCGCGGCGAGCGCCGCGCTTTGCAGCGCACGTTCGTCGAGCGCGTGCCGCAGCGTGCGTTCGCTGCGCCGCGCGGCCGCCATGCGCGCGAGCAGCAAGCCGGCGATCAGCAGCAAACCGAGCGCGGCCAGAGCGAGTGCGAGCGCGACGAGTCGGTGAATCTGCATCGTCAATTCCTCAGGTTCGCGAGGCGGTACAGCAGATACGCCCCGCCCAGCTGCAGCGCAAACGCCAGATAGACCAGTTGCCGGCCGGTGGGGTCGAACCACATCGACGCGAAGTACCTGGGATTGGAGAGGATCAGAAAGCCGCCGATGCCTACCGGCAACATCGCCAGCACCCACGACGACAGCCGCGTTTCCGCCGACATCGCCACCAGTTCGCGCTCGGCGTGTTCGAGATCGCGCATGAACGAGGCCATACGCTCGAGCATCACGTCGGCGCGTCCACCGTACTTGACCGACAGACGCAGCACGGCGCCGACCAGTTCGAGTTCGCGCACGCCATAGATCAGCGCGACCTGCGATAGCGCCCGATCGATTTCGACGCCGGTGCGCAGCATCCGCGATACGTAGTCGAGGCATTCGCGCAACGGCGCCTCGGTGGTTTGCATCGCGGCCTGGAAGGCCGCGGGCACACTGTTGCCGAGCGTGATCAGACGCACGATGCCGTCGAGAAACAGCGGCAATTGCCGCACGATCTGCTGACGCCGTTTGTTCACTCGCAGCGTCACCAGAAAATAGAAGAACATCACGCAAGCGCACAACGCGACGCCGGCCGCGAGCGCGCCGCCCACCAGCGCGGCCCAGCCGCACAGCAGCGACACCAGGGTGCCCGCGAGCGCGGCCGGCGCTTTCGCATGGGCAATGGCCGCACGCGCCATGGCGTGCCGCACCATGAAGCGCACGCGCGCCCGCAGATAACGCCAATGCTCGAGCCAGCTCGCATCGGCGGGCGGCGCCTGCGGCGCGATCACCGCCTGGGTGGCCCCCGCGCGCGCGGCGGCGCCGCGTGCTCCGCTTGTACCGCTTGCCGGGCCGTTGCTCATGCCGCCCGCGGCGAGACCGGCCGGCATCGGAGACGCGCCAAACGAGCCGCCGTTAGGGGACGCCATGCGGCTGTCGATATAGCGCTGCGCGCTCACCTGGCCTTTGCGTTGCGCACCGCGCTGCCAGAGCAGCAAGGCGAACGCCGCGCAGAGCAGCGCAAGCGCCGCGAAGACCAGGACCGCGCTAGACATTGAAGCCTCCGCCAAACCCGCCACCACCGCCACCGCCGAAGCCGCCGCCGAAGCCCGCGTTGCCGAACCCATTGGCGGCCTCGCCGCCGCCCAGCGCCTGACGGAAGCGCGCCAGCTTCGGCGAGTGCGGATGGATGCCGAGCGAAACCCAGTTGTCGAGCTCGTCGCCTTCCGCGCTCAGGATCGGCTCGTAGCGATACAGCTCCTGGGTGGCGATGATGTTGTCCGACAGCCCCGTCACTTCCGTGATCGACAGAATGCGCCGGCGCCCGTTGGAAAGCCGGCCGATCTGCACGATGAAGTCGATTGCATTGGCGATCTGGCGGCGCAGGCTGGACTCGGTGCCCTGAAAGCCCGCGAAGCCCGCCAGCATTTCCAGCCGGTACAGACATTCGCGCGGCGAACTGGCGTGCACGGTGCCCATCGAGCCGTCGTGGCCGGTGTTCATCGCCTGCAGCATTTCGAGCACTTCGCCGCCGCGCACTTCGCCGACGATGATGCGGTCCGGCCGCATCCGCAACGTGTTGCGCAGCAGGTCGCGAATCGTCACGACGCCCGCGCCGTCGAAGCCGCCCGGCCGGCTTTCCAGCCGCACCACGTGCGGGTGGTTCAGCGACAGTTCGGCGGTGTCCTCGATGGTCACGACCCGCTCCGGCTCGGGAATGTGAAACGCCAGCGCATTGAGCAGCGACGTCTTGCCGGAGCTCGTGCCGCCCGACACCAGCACGTTGCAGCGCGCCGCCACCGCAGCTTCGAGCAGTGCGCCGATTTCCGGACTGTAGGTGCCGTTGCCGAGCAGATCGTCGGGTCGCATCGGATCCTTGCGGAACTTGCGGATCGAGACGATCGGCCCGTCGATCGAGAGCGGCTCGATCACCACGTTCACGCGCCCGCCGTTCGGCAAACGCGCATCGACCATCGGATTCGATTCGTCCAGACGCCGGCCGATCGGCGCGAGAATGCGCCGCACGATCCGCAGCAGATGCGCGTTGTCGGCAAAGCGCACCTGAATGCGCGTCAGAATGCCGTGGCGCGACACGTACACGTCGTTATAGCCGTTGATCAGAATGTCTTCGACGGCCGGGTCGGCGAGCAGATCTTCGATCGGACCGAAGCCCGCGAGCTCCTTGGTCAGCGCCTCCGCGATCAGGCGCACCTCGCTCTCGTTGATCGGAATGCGGCGCAGCCTGACGAAGCTGTCCATCTCCAGATCGACGAACTGGTTGATCGCGTTACGCGACCAGCGGCCGAACTCGGCGCCGAGTTCCTCGATACGCGTGAGCAGATGTTCGTGCGCAGCGTTCTTGATGTCCTGGAACTGCTGGCTATGCGCGAACGAAGGCGCGTCGTCGGCAAATTCGATGTCTTTTGCCATCGTCTATGACCGCTTGTGAGTGGTTGGAATGAGGCGCTTGAGCGCGCCGAGAGCCGATTTGCCGCGTGCCTGACGAGCGCTGCGCTGCGCGCCGCCGAGCCGCTCGATCAACGGTTCGAGCGCGCGCACATACGGATCGCGCGCGGCGACATCGGCCAGCAGATGCCCCTGATTGACCGCCTGGCCGAGCGCGACACGCCGCTCCGGCAAGGTGGCGAGCAACGCAATGTCCAGTCGCTGCGCGATCTGCGCGGCCGCCAGGCCCAGATCGGCGTCGAACTTGTTGACGATCAACTGCACGTTCGCGGTATCCACGCCCTCTTCGCGCAATGCGTCGAGCACGCCGACGGCCGACACGATCGAAGCCACGCCCTGATCGCACAGCAGCCAGGTTTCGTCGGCGGCCTGCACGACATGAGCGATGAACTCGACATTGGTGAAGCCGCCGAGATCGACGATCTGCTGGTCGAAAAACGCACGCAGGCGGCTCAGCAAGCCGATCGACGACGAGTACGACACCTCGCGCATGTCGGCCAGGTTCGGCGGCAGCGTGGTGAGCGCAAGGCCGCTCGCGTGGTGCGACAGCGCGGTATGCACGAAAGTCTGATCGAAGCGGCGCAGGTTGCGCACGGCTTCGACGAAATTGAATTCACTGCGCGTATTCAGGAGCAGCGAGGCGTCCGCAGCCGGCAGGCCGAGATCGAGCAACGCCGCTTGCCGGCCCTGCGCGACGTCGCGCCGTTGCAGCATCACCGAAAGATTCGCGGCCAGCGTGCTCACGCCCATGCCGACGCGCGCGCCCAGCAGCGCGGTGACATGGCCATGGCGGCTAACCGGCTCGACGAGGTTGTCGAGCACCTGGCGCGTGATTCGCAGAGCGTCTTCGCGGGGCGCCGTCAGATCGATGAAGTCGCGCACGCCGGCACGCAACGCGGCCAGCGCGCTTTCGGGTTCCGCGAGCGAGCCCAGCGCGACGATCTGCATGCTGGGATAGGCGGCGCGCACCGCGCTCGCGGCAGCGCTCGCCGCCGCGGCGCGGCCGCAGGAAAAATCGACGAACACCAGCGACGGATTGAGCGTCGCGATGCGCTGTGTCAGCATCGACGGATCGAGCGTGGCCGTTTCGACCACACCGGCGCCCACCAGCGTATCGGCGAGCCAATGCACGTGTTCGTCGGTGAGCGACGCGAACACGAAATAGTCGGTGACCGCCCGTTCAGTCAATGAATGCGTTCTCGCGTTCATGTTGGACTTCCTTATGCGGCATAGGCGACAAAGCCCCCGCGTCGTACTGCTTGCCGGCGGGCCCACGCGGTTCGCGCGCACGCCGGCTCACCCCTGTATTCATCCGGCGCACTGCAAGAGCGCCTGCCGGCTTCACTTCGAAAATCCCGGCGACGAATCGCGCGCCGCCACGCCGCCGATCAGCGAGCGCCACACCGGCCCATTGCGCTGTTCGGACTGCTCGCCCGGCGTCGACGGCAAGGTCGCGCCCTTGGCGAGCGGCGAGACCAGATGCGGCGTCACGATGATCACCAGCTCTTTCTCGTTCTGCTGATAGTTCAACTGTTTGAAGAACGTGCCGATCACGGGCAGGTCGCCGAGCAACGGCACTTTCGCAACATTCGAAGCCGTCTCGCGGTCGATCAGGCCGCCGATCACGAAGCTCTCGCCATCGCCGAGTTCGACGGTGGTGTCCGCACGCCGCGTGATGAACGCGGGCACCGACACGCCGCTGATCG
This sequence comes from Paraburkholderia aromaticivorans, assembly GCF_002278075.1. Classification (NCBI taxonomy): domain Bacteria; kingdom Pseudomonadati; phylum Pseudomonadota; class Betaproteobacteria; order Burkholderiales; family Burkholderiaceae; genus Paraburkholderia; species Paraburkholderia aromaticivorans. The sequence goes on from NZ_CP022989.1 coordinate 3,723,116, forward strand.
TCACGGCGTTGGCGAAGTCCAGCTGGCTCGCCTCCGGCGCCACTTTCAACGCAATGCGCTGTGGGCTCAGCACGGTGGGCGTGAGCGTGAGCCCGACGCCATACGGCTTGAATTCGATCGAGGTCGAACCGAGCGCCTGCGGCACCGGAATCGGCACCTCGCCACCGGCGAGAAAACTCGCGCTCTGGCCGGACAGGGCGACCAGGGTCGGCTCGGCCAGCACGCGCGCGAGGTTGTTGCTCTCGAGCAGGCTCAGGTTCGCGAACAGCCCATGCGTGGCGGAGTTGAAAATCAGGTTGAACGCCGAGGAGATCGGCGTCACGCCGGTCAGACTCGGCGCCTGCCCCGCCGTGGCCGATACCGAAGTCAAAGCCGACGGCGCGAACGAGCCGAAGGTGAAGCCGTTGTTCTGCTTGAAGAAGTTAAAGCCCACTTCCTTCAACACCGAGCGGCTGAACTCGACCACCCGCACGTCCACCTGCACGACCGCGCGGCTCGCCACCATCGAGGTGTCGAATACCGCCCCATCCTTGCCGAGCGACCCCTCGGCCGCGACCACGGCGCGCTGGTGGGCCTCCATCGTCGCGGACGTGCCCGACACCACGGCCGTGCCGCCGAGCACCTTCACAGCCGGCGTATCCGGTCCCAGCAACGACGCCGCGGCCGGCGTGGTCACGTCGACGGTGTACTGCAGCGGCGCGTCACGGTCGCGCGCCCACAGCATCAGGTTCGTCGTGCCTGCCGCCTTGCCGACCAGCAGCACGCCGCCGCGCTTGTCGCCCTTGATGATCAGCACGTCGGCCACCGACGGATCGCCGATCGCCACACGCTGCAGCGTATGGCCGACGGCGATCTGCTGCTGCGCGCCGACCGTCAGCGCGATGGTCTGCGCAGGCGCGGCGAGCGTTGGCTGGCCCGGCTGAGCCGCTTGTGCGGCTTGCGTCGCTTGCCCGCGCTGCGCCGGCCCCGCCGCATCCGTCACGGTCGATACGGCCAGCAAGGCCATCCCGAGCCACGCCGCCTTGCGGAAAACAAAAATCCGTTCTGTCATGTAGTTATGGACGCGACCGGCCGCCCGCTCCCTGAAACTGCTTTACCAGGCGACCGTCTCGGCTCGCCCACCCCGTATCACTTCGATACCGCTCTTTGTACTGTTGGTATTGCCCGCCACGCGCGTCGGCGGCATGCGCGGCAGCGGCGGCAGCCTCGAGGCGGCGCCCGCGTTGCCCCCATTGGCGCTGCCCGACAAGGTGTCGAGCGCCACGCCGGCCGCGGCGCGGGTCGAATCCTGGAGCGGCTCGGCGGCGCCCGCGTGAACCGCCGTCTTGAGCACGCCCGGATAGGCCGGCAAAACGCTTTGATCGATTACTTCGGCATCCTTCGGATTACGCAATGCGAAGATCAGACGGCCCGCGCTTTCCGCGAGCGTCAGACGATCGACATCGGCGACCGGCACGGCGAGCACCGCCGTGCGAATCATGCCGTTCGGGTCGCCCGCGCTGTCGCCGCTCGCGGTGGCGTTGCCGAACGCCAGCACGCGCACTTTCGACATCAGCAAACGCGCCTGGGTCCGGTCGATCTCGCCGCCGTTACCCATGCTGCCGCCGTCGCGCTTGAGCGTGAAAAACACGTCGACGAAATTGCCGGGCCGCAACCGGTTGCCGACCGCGTTGCCCTCGTCCACTCGCACGGCGAGCGCGCGCTCGCCCGGCTCGATGCGCTCGGCAAGTCCCGACGACAACTGGCTTTCCAGCACTGGCGACTCCGCGCCGATCTCGGCGTTCGGCACACGCCCGGCCAGTTGCACCGGCTCGGTGAAGGCGCCGTTCGGATTGATCGGCAGCGATTGCACGCGCAGATCGTCGAGCGTAATGGCTTTGCCCGCCGTCAACGTGCGGGTCGCCACCACCACCGGGAAACTCGCATGCGTGGCGGGCGTGACGGCCACCGGCGCCGGGCGGCGCGAAAGCGTCCACGCGAACAGCCCGAGCACGAGCGCCACGGCGATCAATACACCGGCAAGTATCCTGGTCAGGTTCGGCATGACGATCGGCCAGTTCGGTTAAACGATGCAAAGCCGTGCGCGCGTGCAATCACGCGTTCACGGACGACGAGGCCTGGAGCCGGCGCGCGCGTCACTGGATGTTCTCCGGATTGAGTTGTACGGTGGCGCTGCTCGACAGCGACTTCGGCACCACGATTCCCAGCAGCGGCAAGACCGGCACGATCGGATTGGCCTGATAGTTATAAGTGAGCAGCACGTTTACGCATTGCATCGCGCCGCCGGGTCCGCACGTCGAGGAAGACGGCGTGCATTGCATGGACTGCACCAGTTTCGCGGCCACCAGCTTCGCCGCCGCGCAGGCCGCGTTGCCGCGGTTGGTCAACGCGGTTTGCAGCGACGTATTGCTCTGCCAGTTCAACGCGGCGCGCGCGCCCTCTTCCGCGGCCAACGTCAGGTTCTGCTGTGCCACGAGGATCAGACTGAAGGTGATGATCGCGTACAGGATCGCGAAAAAGAGCGGGAACACCAATGCGAATTCGACAGCCGTGGCGCCGCGCTGCGCGCGCGCCCGGCGCAAAGGGAGAACTCGGCGTGGCGAGCCTGCTCGCTGCGGCGTGGCGGGTTTCATCGCAGCCCTCCGGCCATGCCATGCAGCACGAGCCAGCCGCTCGCGGCCACCGTGAGACACGCGGCGTACGGCGTGGATGCCTTGCCCGCCAGTTCGAAGGTCGCGCCGGATCGACGGGCGAGGCCCGCGAGCCGTGTGCGGGTCGTGATCAGCAGCCAGAGCGCGTGCCCCCCGGCAGCGAGACTCGCCGCCATCCACAGGCCGAGCAACGCATGCATGCCGCACCACGCACCCAGGACGGCGAAGATCTTGACGTCCGCGGCACCCATCACGCCGAGCGCAAAAAACGGCAACAGCGCGACGAGACCGATCAATGCGCCGATACCCGCGTGAGCGAGGGAAATCCCGAAAGGCCCGCATTGAAATAGTGCGCAGCCGAATGCCGCCGCTAAACCCACCACGACAATTGAATTGGATATACGCCGCCAACGGCAATCACTAATCGCGACTACCGCAGCCCAGGCGATAAATAACAAAATGCCAACGAAAACATTCATTTCGCACTCGACAGGCGAAGCTACGCCATGTGAATTGCAATGCAATTCACATTAACCATTCAGCGATGCGTTAATACGTCGGCGAAACGCGCGGTCGCCGCGGCGACGACCGCTTCGCACGACGTTTACGGCTTGCCTTTCATGATCAGGACGTGGTGATCAGGCTCGCGACTTTCGTCATGACAGCCGAAATATTTGAACCGACCGACGACACCGCCCCCGCGATGACGAGTACGACAAGACCCGCGATCAACCCGTATTCGATGGCTGTCACGCCTTTGTTATCGCTCAGGAAGCGTTGTGTGAATTTTTTCATTTGAACCCTCGAACGTCATTTATTTCATTCGTATATGTGCTGCATCGGTCAGTGGAGTACCCGAGTGCGCGAACCGTTGGTCTCTCATTTCCGGTTCTGTTTGTTGCACCACAGTAGCTTCACGTTGCAGCCGTTGTCAATAAAACGGATGGCTATGAGCTGTCTGTTCGATAACCCACCTCCCTCTCAATCTCCGATGCTTCCGGGTTTTATAGCCGAACAATGATATTTAAGCAATTGTTCGCTGCCCCGACGCTCGTAACGTGTGCGTTTTAACCGCCCTCGCAGATTAACGGCTGTCCGTGCGTTGCAGCACATAGGTATAACCATGAGTTAGATTCGCTCCACTAATTACCTGTTTGAACAGAACGTTTCAAGCGCGCGGACGCATTTTTGGCCCCTGCGTTACGCCGGACATCGTAACGGCACGAGCGGCTCGTTACGTTACGCCACTCGCAAAACGCCCCCCTCACATCGCGTTTTGCGAGTGCGTTCCGATTCAGTGCGCACTCCATCGACTTCTCGTCAAGCCTTATCGGATAAGGCGCAACGCGACACCGGGAAATAATCCTTCGCATTGCTCAGTTGAAATGGCACGGCTCGTGCAGAGACAGGCACGCAGCAATATCCAATAACACATGCGATGCGAGGGCGACATGAACATTCAAACGACCAACACGACGATACGGACAACCCTGATTGCGGCCGGCGTAGCCGCAATGCTTTCTCTCGGTGCTTGCGGCGGCTCCGGCAGCCTGAGTTCCGGGACCGGCAGCAGCGGTAGCGGCTCCGCCGGCGGCACACTTTCCACCTCCGGCGGCAGCGGTTCGATGGGTTCGGGGGGGGCGGGGTCGGGGTCGGGGTCGGGGTCTAGCTCGGGCTCGGGCTCGGGCTCGGGCACCACCACCGGCAGCAACGGCTCGGGCACGTCCGGCACGGGAACCGGAACGGGCACGGGCAGCGGAACGGGCACGGGAACGAACCCCACCGCGGTCGCCAACGCGCTCGGCACGGTGGCTGGCAACACGGGCGGCGTGGTCAGCGACGTCGGCTCGACAGTCGGCAGCATCGGCACTGTGATCGGCTCGCAGACCGTGCCCGGCGTCAGTTCGCAAACCACCCAGGCCGCCGGCGGCATCGTGCAGCAAGTCGGCGCGGCCGTGTCCACGCTCGGCGGCGGCGTGTCGCAAGGGCTCGGGCAACTCGGCACCGGCGGCAACGCGGTCGGCACGACGGTCGCGAGCCTGGGCGGCGTCGTCGGTCATGTCGGCGGCGCTGTGACGGATGCGGGCAACCTCGTAACGAGCCTCGGCAGCGGCCCGCTCGCTCCGCTGTCGGCGATCACCTCGCCGCTTGGCGGCGTCGTCAACACGCTCGGCGGCGCGGTCACCAACGGTGGCGGCACGCTCACCACCGCGCTGTCGACGGGTCCGGTCCAACAGGTCACGCAAACGCTGAGCACGGCAATCACGCCGATTACGTCGATGGTCGCCGCGACCACCCAGACGGTCGGCAACACCACCGGTCTCGGCGCGCCGCTGAACGGCCTGCTCTCGACGGTCGGCGGCGGTCTCGGCAAGGCTGGCGCGCTGCTGAGCGCGACCGGCGGCAACCCGGTCACGGCAGCACTCGGCCATACGGTGACGGATACCGGCACGACGGTCGCTTCGGTGGGCGGCCTGCTCACGGGCGGCAGCGGCGGCAATCCCCTCGCGCCGCTCACCAGCGCCCTCGGCGGCCTGACCGGCGGCACCACCAGCAGCCCGCTCGCGCCGCTCACCGGCGCCCTCGGCGGGCTGACCGGCGGCACCACCAGTGGCCCGCTCGCGCCGCTCACCGGCGCGCTCAGCAGCGTGACCGGCGCGGTTGGCGGCGCCGCGAGCGGCGGCAGCCCGCTGGCACCGGTGACCGGTCTCGTCTCGAGCGTGACGAGCGGCCTCTCCGGCGCGGCCGGCGGCAGCAGCGGCCCGCTCGCTCCGGTCACCGGCTTGCTGGCGGGCGTCACCGGCGCGCTCGGCAGCGTCACGACCGCGGCAACCGCCACGCCGACCACCACCACGGCCACCGCCTCCACCAGCTCAGGCGCCGGTCTGTCGCTGTCCACCAGCACGGGCAAGAGCACGACGGGCAACCCGCTCGCGCCGGTGACCTCGCTCGTCGGCGGCCTGCTCGGCGGGTTGGGCAAGAAGTAAGCGGCACGCTCGGGGACAGCAAAAAGAACGAAGCGCGAGACCCAGCCTGAGCGCGGCCCGCCAGCCGCGCTCAGGCGCTACCCGAGACCTGGCTGGACTGGGCCGCGCCGCTCAGACACCCATTGCAACGGCGCACCGGAACCCACGCACACGACATCCAGAAAACTTGGAGGAGCACATGTCCACTCAACGTTTCTTTTCTCTGCACACGACGTGCGCGACCGTGTCGTCGTTGCGCACGCCGTTGATCGCCGTGGCGGTCGCCGGCATGCTCGCCGCCTGCGGCGGCAGCACCGTCAGCGCGCCGCCGACCACTTCGAGCACCGGTAGCGGCAGCGGCTCGGGTTCCACCACCACGGGCAGCGGCACCACCAAAACGGGCACCACCGGCCTCGCCACCGCGGCCGCACAGACCACCAGCGACCTCGGCTCGACGATCGCCTCGCAGACCATTCCGGGCCTGAGTCCGCAGGTCACGCAAGGTCTCGGCAACGCCGTGTCGAGCACAAGCGGCACGCTGAGCGCGCTCGCCAATGCCGTGAGCAGCGGCGTCGGCCAGACCGGCACGACGGCCAATCCGGTCGGCACCACGGTCGCCGGCCTCGGCTCGGTGGTCGGTTCGACGAGCGGCGTCGTGCAAGGGCTGAGCACCGCGGTCGGCGGCCTGGGCAGCGGCAATCTCGCGCCGCTCTCGCCGCTTACGACACCGCTCGCCAGCACGCTCGCCACCGCGGCGGGCGCCCTGAACGCCGGTGGCGCGACGCTCGGCAATTCGCTCGGCTCCGTGCCCGTGCAACAGATCACCCAGCCGATCAGCACCGCCATCACGCCGATCGTGACGACGGCCGGACTCGTCACGCAGACGGCCGGCACGCAGACCGGTCTCGGCGCACCGCTTGGCGGCGTGCTCGCGCAAGTGGGCGGCGCGTTGAGCTCCGCCGGCTCGCAAGTGGGCGGCGCCACGAAGAATCCGCTCGGCGCCGATCTCGGCACGGTGGTCGGCTCGCTCGGCAACACGGTGACGAACGCCGGCGGTCTCGTCAATCCGAACGGCCCGAATGGCGCGCTGCCGATTCCCGGATTGATTACGAGTCTCGTGGGCAGCGCGAATGTGAACGTCGCCGATGGACCGCCCGCCAGCAGCAACCCGTTCGGCCCACTGCAAAGTTCGCTGGCGAGTCTCGGGCTCGGCGGCAATCCGGTCGGCTCGCTCTCGACGCTGCTCGGCGGCACGCCGCTCGCCGGGTTGACCTCGGCGCTGAGCGGCACGCCGCTGGGTTCGTTGACGTCGGGTCTTAACAGCACGCCGCTGAGCTCGCTGACTTCGACGCTGGGCGGCTCGGGTAGCGCATCGAATCCGCTCTCGACGCTCACCGGCGCGCTTGCCGGCGTCACGAACGGCACGTCGGGCGGCGGCGCTCAGGCGCTCGCGCCGGTGACCGCGCTGGTCGGGCAGTTGACCGGCACGCTCGGCTCGGCGGCAGGCTCGACGAGCGGCTCGAGCTCGCCGACGAGCGGCTTGACGACCCTGCTCGGCGGTGTGCTGCCGGCAAGCCATAAGTAGCAAACCTAACTGTTTTAACGCATCGAACGCATCGGCCATCGCCTGAGACTTGCTCGAGGCAAGCTCGTCGGATGGCGCATGAGACTGCGAGTCAGGCAATGCGCATAAGCCATCCGACTCATCACGTGCTCCGGTTTCTTCTGCCAAGGCTCAAGCGCCACGGAGCATGTGACGTAATACATGCAAGCACGGCAGTATGCATCGAGCCACCTATAAGCGTTCGCAATCCGCCCGGCCAGGCGACGCGCGCGCGACACAAGAACGGCATACGAGGAAAATCCGATGAAACTCGGGTATCGCAGCACCAGGACCGTCGTACTCGCTGCGATTGCGGCGAGCACCCTGCAGATGCAGGCACACGCGCAGTCCCGCCCAGGCAGTTCGGCCGTCGGCGGCAATCCCATGGATTCGCTCCCGCAGATCAAGGCGCCCGACAAGGGCCCGAACGTGACCGTGCAGGTCGCACCGCAAGCTCCCCAACTCGAGGCATTGCTCGCCCGCCACATCACGCCCTCGCGCATTCAGGTCGAAGGCGTGAAGTCCATTCCATTCGACGAAGTCGCACAACGCTTCACGCCGCTCGTCGGCAAGGACACGACGATCGGCGATCTGATCCAGGTCGCCAACGGCGTCACAAAGCTCTATCAGGAGCGCGGCTTCGCGCTGTCGTTCGCGTTCATTCCGGCGCAGACATTCGAAGGCGGCGTGGTGCGCGTAACGGTGGTGGAAGGCTACGTGTCCGCGGTCAAGGTAACGGGCAAGGCCGGCGCCGTGGAGGACAAGATCCGCGCGATCGCCGACCACATCACCGCCGACCGCCCATTGCGGCGCGCCACCTTCGAGCGTTATGTCAACGTGCTCGGCCTGCTGCCGGGCGTGAAGGTCGCGGCTAACGTGCCGCCGCCGCAGAACACCGACGGCGCCACTACGCTCGAACTGAACGTGGAGCGCAAGCCGTTCGACGTGAGCACCGGGATCGATTTCAATCATCCCGGTGTGCAAGGATTGTTGACCGCCACCGAAAACGGACTGACCTCCTTCGGCGAACAGTTGAGCGTGTCGGCCTTGTTGCCGAAGGGGCGTGACAACGTCACCTATCTCGCCGCCCACGGCGCGGTGCCGATCGGCAGCAACGGGCTGCTCGCGAAGATCGACGCCTCGCACTATCGCGGCAATCCGACCGACAATCCCGGACTTCCGTCTTCCATCGAACGCACGGTCATCAATGACAAGATAGGCGGCTCGCTCGCGTATCCGATCCTCTTGAGCAACACGCAAAGCGTGATCGGCACGGCCTCGGTCTACGCATCGCACGATGAGGATCGCTACAACAACCACGATACGGGTGCGCAGCTCGGTTTCCGTTCGCAAATACGGGTCTTGCAATTGCAGGCCGACTATACCGGCGTGCAGACCGGCCAGGTACGCCGCGCGAGTGTCAACGTGGCCAAGGCATTCGACATTCTGGGCGCATCGAAATCCGGCGACTCCAATGTGCCGGGCTCGCCGGTCACCAATCCCGCTTCGATCAACTTCGTGCGCACCGGCGCCAGCTTTTCGCAAACCAATGAGTGGCCCCTGAAGATCGGCACTGCGGTCTCGCTGACCGGTCAATACAGCGGCGTGTCGCTGCCGACTTCGGAACAGATCTCGTTCGGTGCGCAGCGCTTTGCGCAAGGCTATCAACCGGGCGAAGCATCGGGCGACTCGGGCTGGGGTGCGATGTTCGAAGTCAATCGTGCGTTCACGCCGGGCCTCACGTATCTGCGCACGCTCACGCCCTACGTGTCGTTCGACATGGCGCGTGTCTATCTGCATGCAGGCACGCCCTCGCCTTCGAGGCTCTCGTCGATCGCGTTCGGCTTCCGGATCTCGGACGCGAAGTACTACAGCCTGGATCTGTCGGTGGCCAAAGCGATTGGCGATGCGCCGGTGGAAAGCGCGTCACGCAGTCCGCGCATCAACGCGACGTTCTCGTATCAACTGAACTGATTCAACAGAGTGCCGCGGCCTGATTAGAGGGTCCACTATCAAACGACGCGCGCACTTTCACGTATTCTGCGCAGACGATGTTGCGACCGGCGGCGCGCAAGCCGCGTTCCGCCGGTCGCGCACCGAACCGGGAACCTGAGAGCCCAGACAGGCATCACCAGGCATCATGGCGGCCGATGTCCGAAGACCGCCCGAGACGCCAATAACGCCGCGCGACCATGATCGCGCCGTCTTTAATCAAGGAGGAAGACAATGATCCCATTCACCCAACGTGTTCGCGCAATCGCGCTTCGCTCGGTCAAACAAGCCGCGATGGCCGGCGTACTGCTCGCCAGCGCCGTGACGGCCATGGCGCAGGCCGACAGCCCGGTCGGCACCTGGCAAACCATCGACGATCACACCGGCCAGCCGAAAGCGCTCGTGCAGATCGCGCAGGACGGCAACGGTTCGCTCAACGGCAAGGTGATCAAGGGACTCGGCGCGAACGACCAGCCGGATCGCCGCTGCACGGCCTGTACCGACGCGCGCAAGGATCAACCGATTCTCGGCATGACGATCATCAGCGAGATGAAGAAGGACGGCGACGCCTGGGACCACGGGCAGATTCTCGACCCGGAAAACGGCAAGGTCTACAAGTGCAAGATGCACCTGGAAGAGGGGGGAAACAAACTGGTGGTGCGCGGCTATATCGGCGTGTCGTTGCTGGGCCGCTCGCAGACATGGGTGCGTCAGCAATGATGCGCGGGTAGTTCACGTTCGGCGGACTGAGGCCGCTGTGAGGCGCCCTCCTCTGCGCCGAAGCGCCGGGGCTTCTGGCAGACCCCCCGGCGCTTCGGCGAGAAACGCAACAAACGCCGAAAACGCAACAAAAAATGCCGGAGGCGCTCGGGCCGAGAGTCCCGCGAGAGCGGGCCCGCCGCCACAATCGTCCGGCCGTTTCTTTTGCTCGAAGTCGCCCGGCTGAGCCGGTCATGCAGCGTGTTTGAAGGGCGAATGGAACGCGAACGGTGACGACGGCAGCGGCTGAGGCGATGCCGGGCTGAACACCGCGGGCGCGACAACCGGCGCCTTTTCCGATGCAGCGCTCTTCTGTTCCGCATTCACGTGCGAACGCATACGACCTTCCATCAGCGCGCACAGCTCTTCGCTCGCCGCACCGAACAGTTGCTCCATCACGCGTTTGAGGACACCGGATTCATACCACGCCTTGAAGCGGCGATGGCAGGTCTGATAGGAAGGGTATCGACGCGGCATGGCGGACCAGGTGGCGCCGCTGTACATGACCCACAGCACGCCATTGAGCACCGAGCGCGTATTGGCGAGCGGCCGGCCACGCAGTTCCGAGCGCGGACGCAACTCCGGCAACAGTGGTGCGATACGTTGCCATTCTTCGTCGTTGATATCACGGTGGGGATTCATGGTTTCTCCTTTATCAAAACCTCGATAAAAGATATCCAGTCGTCCGCGGCCGGAAAATAAGACCAGTCCGAATCTTGAAAATACGTCGGCTGAAGACACCCCGTCGGCCAACGCTATTCGATCTATCGCGAAAGCACTGCCGGCCGTGTCACCCGATGCCTCAGGTCAGCGACGTATCGACGATCCGCCGTGGCGCGTCGAGATACTCCTTCGACTGCATTTCGACGATGCGCGAGACCGTGCGCGTGAATTCGTTGGCCATCGGACCGTCCACATACAACTGCTCGGGCACCACCGCGGCGGACATCAGCAGCTTCACTTTATGGTCGTAGAACACGTCGATCAACCAGGTGAAGCGGCGCGCTTCCGAAGCCATGCGCGCCGACATCTGCGGCACGCCCGAGAGCACCACGGCGTGAAAGCGGCTTGCCAGTTCCAGATAGTCGTTCTGCGAGCGCGGACCGCCGCACAACGTGGCGAAGTCGAACCACACCACGCCGTCGGCGCGGCGCAGCGCCTTCAACTCGCGCTTTTCGATATGCAGGATCGGGCTTTCGTCCGGAACCGCGGCAAGGCGGCCGAATGCGTCGCGCAACGCCTTGTCGGCGGCGGCGCCGAGCGGCGAGTGATACACCTCCACTTGAGCCAGCGTACGTTGCCGGTAGTCGATGCCCGCGTCGACGTTGATCACGTCGAGCTTTTGCTTGATGAGTTCGATCGCCGGCAACATCCGGTCGCGATGCAGGCCGTCCGGATACAGCGTGTCCGGATCGTAGTTGGACGTCATCACGAACTGCACGCCGTTTTCAAACAGCTTGTCGAGCAGTCGGTACAGGATCATCGCGTCGGCGATATCCGACACGTGGAATTCGTCGAAACAGATCAGGCGGTAGCGTTTGGCGATGCGGCGTGCGAGTTCGTCGAGCGGATCGGCCGTGCCCTTGAGTTCCTCCAGTTCGCGATGCACTTCGCGCATAAACTCGTGGAAATGCAGACGCGTTTTGCGCTGCACCGGCACGATCATATAGAAGCTGTCCATCAGGAAGCTCTTGCCGCGCCCTACACCGCCCCACATATACACGCCGCGCGGCAGATCCGGGTGGATGATCAGTTTCTTGAACGCATTCGAGCGGCGCGACTTGTATTCGGTCCACTCTTCATAGCACCGCTGCAGACGGTCGACCGCCGCGCGTTGCGCCGGGTCCGATTGGTAACCCCGCGTCTGCAGTTCTTTTTCGTAGTATTCGGTGACGTTCATCGTGTTGCTGCAAATAGAAAGGCGGGAGGGAGTGAACCCGCCCGCCTTCGTGGTAATGCCGGAGTACTGTCAGTCAGGCGTGCGCGTGATTACATGTTCAGCGCGCGCTTGTCGACGGCCAGTGCCGCCTCGCGCATGACTTCCGACAGCGACGGGTGCGGATGGCAAATGCGGCCGATGTCTTCCGACGCCGCCTTGAATTCCATCGCCACCACGGCTTCCGCGATCAGGTCCGATGCGTTGGCCGAGATGATGTGCACGCCGAGCAGTTCGTCGGTCTTCGCGTCGGCGATCATCTTGACGAAACCATCCGCCTTGTTGATGCCAAGCGCGCGGCCGTTCGCCATGAACGGGAACTGGCCTGTCTTGATCTCGCGGCCTTCAGCCTTCAGTTGCTGTTCCGTCTTGCCGACCCATGCGATTTCCGGTTCGGTGTAGATCACCCACGGAACGCAGTTGTAGTCGATATGCGGTTTCTGACCGTCGATGATTTCGGCGACCAGCACGCCTTCGTCTTCAGCCTTGTGCGCGAGCATCGGGCCACGCACCACGTCACCGATCGCGTACACGTTCGCCACAGCCGTCGCGCAATGGTCGTCCACGTCGATGAAACCGCGCTCGTTGGCCTTCAGGCCGATCGCTTCGAGACCGAGGTTGTCGGTGTTCGGCACGCGGCCGATCGACACGATCAGGCGGTCGGCTTCGAGCTTCTGCGCGTTGCCGTCCTTGTCCGTGTAAGCGATCGTCACGCCGTTGTCGGTCGTCTTCACTTCGCCGACCTTCACGCCGACATGGATGTCCAGACCCTGCTTCTTGAACTGCTTGGCCGCTTCTTTCGCGAGCGCCTGGTCAGCCGCGCCGAGGAATTCCGGCAGCGCTTCGAGCACGGTCACTTCCGCGCCCAGACGGCGCCACACCGAACCCAGTTCCAGACCGATCACGCCTGCGCCGATCACAGCCAGCTTCTTCGGAGCCGTGTCGAAGCTCAGCGCGCCTTCGTTGTCGGCAACGATCCTGTTGTCGACCGGAATGTTCGGCAGGTGGCGTGCCTTCGAACCCGTGGCGATGATCACGTTCTTCGCCGTGACCACTTCGGTTTCGCCTTCGCCGCTCACTTCGATCTGCACGCCGGCGTCCGTCTTGCCGGTGAACTTGCCGTGGCCCTTGAGCCACGTGATCTTGTTCTTGCGGAACAGAAATTCGATGCCCTTCGTCATCTTCTCGACGATGCCTTCTTTACGGGCCATCATCTTCGAGATATCGACCTTCACGTTTTCCACGGAGATGCCGTGGTCGGCGAGGTGATGCGACGCGTTTTCAAACTCTTCCGACGACGCGAGCAGCGCCTTCGACGGAATGCAACCCACGTTCAGGCACGTGCCGCCGAGCTTCAGCGTACCGGCCGGGTTCTTCCATTTTTCGATACATGCGACGGTCTTGCCGAGCTGCGCTGCGCGGATGGCGGCGATGTAACCGCCAGGGCCCGCGCCGATCACGACGACGTCAAATTCTTTGGACATGACAATCCTTTTGAGGGCGGAACGGCGCGCGGCCACGCTTCGTGGCACGCGGCGTTCCTGTACTGCGGAATGCGAAAGACGTGCTGCTTGCCTGATGCTTATATGGTGCCGACTTGCCCAACGACAAGCCGGCACCGGCCGGGCCGGTGATTACAGGTCCAGCAGCAGGCGCGCCGGATCTTCCAGCGCATCCTTCATGGCGACCAGCGACAGCACCGCTTCACGACCGTCGATGATCCGGTGGTCGTACGAGAGCGCCAGGTAGTTCATCGGGCGGATCACGATCTGGCCGTTTTCGACCACAGCGCGTTCCTTCGTGGCGTGCACGCCCAGAATGGCGGATTGCGGCGGGTTGATGATCGGGGTCGACAGCATCGAGCCGAACACGCCACCGTTCGAGATCGAGAACGTGCCGCCGGTCATTTCTTCGATCGACAGCTTGCCGTCTTTCGCCTTCTGGCCGAATTCGGCAATCTTCTTTTCGATTTCGGCGAGGCTCAGCTGATCCGCATTGCGCAGGATCGGCACCACCAGACCGCGCGGCGAACCGACAGCGATACCGATGTCGAAGTAGCCGTGATAGACGATGTCGTTACCGTCGATCGACGCGTTCACCAGCGGGAACTTCTTCAGCGCGTGAACCGCCGCCTTCACGAAGAACGACATGAAGCCGAGCTTCACGCCGTGTTCCTTTTCGAACTTGTCTTTGTACTTGTTGCGCAGGTCCATCACCGGCGCCATGTTCACTTCGTTGAACGTGGTCAGGATGGCGTTGGTTTGCTGCGACTCGAGCAGACGCTCGGCGATACGCGCGCGCAGACGCGACATCGGCACGCGTTGTTCCGGGCGGTCCTTCAGCCATTGGTCAGCCGAAGCCGGCGCCTTGACGTCCGGCAGCGACGGCTTGGCAGCCTTCGGTGCGGCGGCCGGAGCCGGTGCCGGTGCGGCCTTGGCAGCAGGAGCGCCCGCGCCCAGCACGTCGCCCTTGGTGATGCGGCCGTCGCGGCCCGTGCCGGCGACGTCGCCCGCGCCCAGACCCTTCTCGGCCATCAGCTTGCCGGCGGCCGGCGAAGCAGCGGTGTTCGCACCCGTTGCGGATGCGGCTTGAGCCACCGGAGCCGGTGCAGCGGCGGGCGCCGGCGCGGCTTGCGGAGCGGGCTTCACTTCAGCTTCGACAGCAGCGGCGCTTGCGGTGCCTTCGGTGTCGATCTTGGCGATCACCTGATCCGCCGTGACGGTGTCGCCGTCGTTCGCGATGACTTGCGCGAGCACGCCGGCCGAGGGTGCCGGCACTTCGAGTACGACCTTGTCGGTCTCGATTTCGATGAGAATTTCGTCTTGAGCAACAGCCTCGCCGGGCTTCTTCTTCCACTGCAGCATCGTGGCTTCCGAAACCGACTCGGAAAGCTGGGGAACCTTGACTTCAACAATAGCCATTATGAATATCCTGAATACGTATCGGGTGACGGCGCGCGATCCATGGACCCGTCGACCGCCTGCGAACCTTGACTGCCGCGCTGATCTTTCAGATGCGGCACGGGAAAGCGCCCTGCGCTTTCCCGGTTCGGCTCTTGTGATTATTTAGCGATCGACGCGCTCTTGAGGCGGCCGAAAGCGCCTTCGACCAGCGCCTTCTGCTGCTCGTAGTGCTTCGCGTAGTAGCCGACTGCCGGCGAGGCCGAAGCCGGACGTCCGCTGTATGCCAGCTTCTGACCTTCCTTCATGCCTTCCTTCAGGTGGTGCTCGATGTAGAACCACGGGCCTTGATTCTGCGGCTCGTCCTGCACCCAGACCACTTCGGTCGCGTTGTCGTACTTCTTCATTTCCGCTTCGAACTGCTTGTGCGCGAACGGATAGAGCTGTTCGATACGAATGATCGCGACGTCGTTCGACTTCGATTCACGGCGATGCGCGAGCAGGTCGTAGTACACGCGGCCCGAGCACACGACCACGCGCTTGACCTTCTTCGCGTCGATGGCTTCGTCGATTTCACCGAGGATCGGCTGGAACGCGCCCTTCGCCAGTTCCGACAGATCGGACACGGCTTCCTTGTGGCGCAGCAGCGACTTCGGCGTGGCGACGATCAGCGGCTTGCGGAACAGGCGGATCATCTGGCGGCGCAACAGGTGGAAGATCTGCGCCGGCGTAGTCGGTTGAACGACCTGCATGTTGTGATCCGCGCACAGTTGCAGGAAACGCTCGATACGTGCGGACGAGTGTTCCGGACCCTGGCCTTCGTAGCCGTGCGGCAGCAGCATGGTGAGACCCGAAACACGGCCCCACTTCACTTCGCCCGACGAAATGAACTGGTCGATCACGACTTGCGCGCCGTTCACGAAGTCGCCGAACTGCGCTTCCCACGCGACGAACGTATTCGGTTCAGCGGTCGAGTAGCCGTATTCGAAGCCCAGCACCGCTTCTTCCGACAGCACCGAGTCGATCACCGTGAACTTCGCCTGACCCTCGGCGATGTTCTGCAGCGGCACGTACGTGCCGTCGTTCCAGCGTTCGCGGTTCTGATCGTGCAGCACCGCGTGACGGTGCGTGAACGTGCCGCGGCCCGAGTCCTGACCGGTCAGGCGAACTGCGTAGCCCGATGCGACCAGCGACGCGAATGCCAGGTGTTCGCCCATGCCCCAGTCGAGCTTCGCTTCACCACGGCCCATCGCGCGACGGTCGTTGATGACGCGCTCGACCAGCGGGTGAACCTTGAAGTTTTCCGGAATCGTGGTGATGCGCTCAGCAAGGCGCTTCAGTTCCGCGAGCGGCACCGCGGTATCCGCGGCGTCGGTCCACTTGCGGTTCAGGAACGGCACCCAGTCCACCGCGTACTTGCTCTTGTAGTTCGAGAGCACCGGGTCGACCGTGTGATGACCTTCGTCCATCGCCTTGCGGTAGGCCTTGACGTATTCGTCGGCGTCGGCAGCCGTGATCACGCCTTGCTGCACCAGCTTTTCAGCGTACAGCGCGCGCGTGCCCGGATGCTTCGCGATGGTCTTGTACATCAGCGGCTGCGTGACAGCCGGCGTGTCCTGCTCGTTGTGACCCAGCTTGCGGAAGCAGACGATGTCGACGACGACGTCCTTGTGGAACTGCATGCGGAAGTCGATCGCCAGCTGCGTCGCCAGAACCACCGCTTCAGGATCGTCACCGTTCACGTGCAGCACCGGCGCTTCGATCATCTTGACCACGTCCGAGCAGTACAACGTGGAGCGCGAGTCGCGCGGGTCCGACGTCGTGAAGCCGATCTGGTTGTTGATGACGATGTGCAGCGTGCCGTGCGTGCCGTAACCGCGCGTTTGCGCGAGGTTCAGCGTTTCCATCACGACGCCCTGGCCCGCGAAGGCCGCGTCGCCGTGGATCTGCACCGGCAGCACTTGCAGGCCGCTGTCGTCGCCGCGGCGGTCCATACGGGCCTTGGCCGAACCTTCGACCACCGGGTTGACGATTTCCAGGTGCGACGGGTTGAACGCGAGCGACAGGTGAACCGGGCCGCCTTCGGTCGAGACGTCCGACGAGAAGCCCTTGTGGTACTTCACGTCGCCGGCCGGCAGGTCGTCGACGTGCTTGCCTTCGAATTCGGCGAACAGGTCGGCCGGCATCTTGCCAAGCGTATTGACCAGCACGTTCAGACGGCCACGGTGAGCCATGCCGATCACGATTTCCTGAACGCCGTTGGCGCCGCCGTGACGCACGACTTCGTCCATCGACGCGATGAAGCTTTCGCCGCCTTCGAGCGAGAAGCGTTTCTGGCCGACGTACTTGGTGTGCAGGAAGCGCTCGAGGCCTTCAGCGGCCGTCAGGCGGTTCAGGATGTGCTTTTTCTTGTCGTTCGAGAAGTTCGGCGTCGAACGGATCGATTCGAGCTTTTCTTTCCACCAGCGCTTCTGTTCCGGATCGCTGATATACATGTACTCGGCACCGATCGTGCCGCAGTACGTGTCGCGCAGCGCCTTGACGATCTCACGCAGCGAAGCACGCTCGAAACCGAAATACAGATTCGTTGCGCTGAACTCCTCGTCCATGTCGGCTTCGGTGAAGTCGTAGAACGCGGGTTCGAGTTCGGGAATAGCGGGACGTTCGCGGCGCTTCAGAGGATCGAGGTTGGCCCATTGCGAGCCGAGGAAGCGATATGCGCCGATGAGGGACTGCACATAGACTTGCTTTCGCGCGGTGGCGAGGTCTTCGCCGCCGGTTGCGGTGCGCGGGATGAAGGCGTTGGCCTTGGCGCGTTGCGCAAACGATTCGACGATCGGGCCATGGGCCACGTCGTTGGCATTGCTGCCATCCGATGCAGGGACGTTCTGCAACGCGTCGAAATAGCTGCGCCAGTTCTCGGGCACTGACGCCGGATTATCGAGATACGCTTCGTACATTTCTTCTACGTACGGAGCATTGCCGCCGAACAGATAAGAGTTCGACTGGAATTGCTTCATCATTTTTACGCTCACCTTTCTTCGAGTTTCTCGAGAAATAGCGGGTTACAGAACCTTCCGCGACACGGCCTGACCGTTTAGCGGATTGCGCGAATCAAGTCTTGCTTGGAAGGACCTAAAACTTTGCACCCGGGGAGCATATCACAGAACGGATAGTGCACATAGCGGACCGACCGGCGCCAGAGCCCGTCCCGACGGGTTTTGCGGGCCGTTTCGAGAATCCGCAAGAGTGCATGACGCCACGCGCAACGATGGCTTGCAAGTCGCCTGGGCCGCCTGCCAAAGCGGCCGGCAGAAAACGTGGAAGTCTCGCCTGATCCACGCCCATTCGGCAAGGCGGCAGTGTGTCGTATCGACGGGCGCTCTCGCATCCAATCGCCACCACTCAGGCGTAGTGACGGCTCATGACCCGAACTGGCGGAATTTTTCACACACTGCGTCTGCGCGATACGGTCCGGCACCGGCAGCCTGACGAGAGGAAATGCGGCTGCACGACGGAGGCGTCGCGTATCGGTATGCGGTTACTTTCGCGGTGTTTTAACACTTCAAGGGAATAGCAATATGGCATTTACCGTCCAGAGCACGAGCTCCGTCATGCAAAAACAGACGATCGAAACCAGCCCGTCTTTGGCGCCGGCAAGAACGCCGGCAGACCAACCCAGGATTTTTCCCGGCCAGATTTCCTACGGGGACACACGCACCGCGCGATATGAACGCTCGGTTAACGAGACCCGCGGCGCAACCGGCAATGGACCAGCCGAGCCTGCAAAAACAGGCTCGAACGTCGATCACAATCGGGAAAAACGCGGCCAGGTGCTGGGTGCGTGTGGAGGGTCCCGGTTCCGGGACTGCCGGGGTGGCGACGCACTTGAGGAGCATGCCGCGACGCACGTGAAATTCGATCAATTCAACCACGACAGGACGAAAGGCGGTGTCGATGGCAAGGGTAGTTGCCAAGGCATTGTTTTCGAGGCGATGCGTCGCATCGATCGTGCGACCGATAACGCGGAAACCGCCGACACCCTGCCGTCCGCAGTCCGGCATATGAACAGCGATATGGACACCCTGTCAGCGGTGAACCCCGGTGGCATTTACGACCGCATCGACAGATTCCAGGAAAGGAACAGCCGGCCCCCGCTAACGAACTATCGCCAGTCGTCGAGCGTCAATTTAAACCCTTCCGGCGACTCTTCACGCGCAGAACGCATCAATGGATTGATCGACAGCTTGGGCGACATGCCTCAAGGCGGCCTCGCATACATACGCCTCGGCATCCGGCCCGCTGCCACGATGGGCGGCCCCGAGACGAATGGGCACGCGTTGCTCGCACAGCATCTTCCGGGCGGAAGCCAATACGCCCTCTTCGATCCTAACAATGGCGTCTTCACCTATAACAATCTGGCGGATATGCAAGCCGCCTTGTCCGGATACATGCATTCAGCATTCGCGGAGGACGGGAACGCCGCCGCCCCGGACAGCGTTCATTTTTATACCCCGCCGACTGCGCGCGACTGGAGGTCAGCAATGCCGGCCACCCAAACCCCGCCGCCCGGCAGCCCTATGCCCGAACCCCGTGAATTGCTGCAACATTTTGGACTCGACCACTCCGGACTTTAAGCCCCGACCCGGACAAGTCTGGACCACCGGCCGGGAAACGCAATCTGTCACGGCCGGTGGGTAAACGAAAGGAGCCGTTCCGGGCAAGTCCGGAACGGCTCCTTTTCCATACTCACAGCGCAGAGGTCAGAAACAGCACAGCCTCAAACGCGCCCGCGATCCAACTCAGTCCACCGCGCCCTTACGGCTTGCGCTGCGGCGCTCGTGTTCCTTCAGGTAGCGCTTGCGCAGACGGATGGATTGCGGCGTGACTTCGACCAGTTCGTCGTCGTCGATGAATTCGACCGCGTATTCCAGCGACATCTGGATCGGCGGCACGAGGCGCACCGCCTCGTCCGTACCCGACGAACGCACGTTGGTCAGTTGCTTGCCCTTGATCGGGTTCACGACCAGGTCGTTGTCACGGCTGTGAATGCCGATGATCATGCCTTCGTACAGCGGCTCGCCCGGCGACACGAACATACGGCCGCGATCCTGCAGCTTCCACAGCGCGTACGCGACTGCGGCGCCGTCGTCCTGCGAAATCAGCACGCCGTTGCGACGCTCGCCGACCGCGCCTTCCTTGACCGGCTGATACGAGTCGAACGTGTGGCTCATCAGGCCAGTGCCGCGCGTAAGCGTGAGGAATTCCGACTGGAAGCCGATCAGGCCACGCGCCGAAATACGATACTCGAGACGCGTACGGCCACGGCCGTCCGACGCCATGTCGAGCATTTCGCCCTTGCGGCGACCCAGCTCTTCCATCACGCCGCCCTGGTGGCCGTCTTCCATGTCGACGGTCAGGTTTTCGTACGGCTCGTGCTTCACGCCGTCGACTTCCGTCATCACCACGCGCGGACGCGACACGGCCAGCTCATAGCCTTCGCGACGCATGTTTTCCACCAGAATGGTCAGGTGCAGCTCACCGCGGCCCGCCACTTCGAACGTGGTTTCGTCGCCGGTTTCCTTCACGCGCAGCGCGACGTTGTGGTTCAGTTCCTTCATCAGGCGGTCACGAATCTGACGGCTCGTGACGAACTTGCCTTCGCGGCCGGCCAGCGGCGACGAGTTGACGAGGAAGTTCATAGTCAGCGTCGGTTCGTCGACGGTGATCATGGGCAGCGCTTCCGGCTGCTCCGGCGCGCAGATGGTCACGCCAATGCCGATTTCTTCGATGCCGTTGATCAGCACGATGTCGCCGGCTTCAGCCGAGTCGACCTGCACGCGCTCGAGGCCCTTGAACGACAGCACCTGGTTGATCTTGCGGTTCAGAATCGCGCCGTCGGGACCCGAACGGACGGCGACCGCCATGCCGGGCTTGATGCGGCCGCGCGTGATACGGCCCACGCCGATACGGCCGACGTACGACGAATAGTCCAGCGACGTGATCTGCAGTTGCAGCGGCGCGTCCGGATCGGCCGGACGGACCGGCACGTGTTGCAGCACGGCCTCGAACAGCGGGCGCATGTCGCCTTCGCGCACGTCCGGGGTCAAGCCTGCGTAGCCGTTCAGACCCGATGCATACACGATCGGGAAGTCGAGTTGTTCGTCCGTTGCGCCCAGCTTGTCGAACAGGTCGAACGTCTGGTTGATCACCCAGTCGATACGCGCACCCGGGCGGTCCACCTTGTTGATCACGACGATCGGCTTCAGACCGAGCGCCAGCGCCTTCTTGGTCACGAAGCGCGTTTGCGGCATCGGGCCTTCGACGGCGTCGACCAGCAGCAGCACCGAGTCGACCATCGACAGCACGCGCTCCACTTCGCCGCCGAAGTCCGCGTGGCCCGGCGTGTCGACGATGTTGATGTGCGTGCCTTCGTATTCGACCGCGCAGTTCTTGGAAAGAATCGTGATGCCACGTTCTTTTTCGATGTCGTTCGAGTCCATCACGCGCTCGGCGATCTGCTGGTTGTCGCGGAACGTGGCGGTCTGGCGGAGAAGCTGGTCGACGAGCGTAGTCTTGCCGTGGTCGACGTGGGCAATGATGGCGATGTTGCGTAGGGCGCGAGTCATAGGAACCTGGAGACAGTTGAGTGCGCCAGCAAAGCAGCATTGTGTACGAAGCCAACAAAGCCCAAAGCGCACTTTTGGGAACCCAACATTATAGCACGCGCAAATGAACCTATCTGGCATTCCCTGATAGGCAGCCCCCTTCCACTTCGCGCGACGCCATGAAAGGCAACGTAAGCACGCGGCGAACCCTACGCAAAATCGCGCCGATTCTGGCTTGAGCAAGAAAAGTCCTTTGCCTAAGCTGCAATAACACTTGCCGCGTCAACGAACCGCCCACTATAATCCTGCCTAGTCAACCATTGCATTCGCACGAGAATCATGACCGAGCCGTCCTCTACACCCACGCCGGACGTCATCAGCGAGTACCAGCTAGGCGAAAGTGTCGGCTACCTGCTATCGCGCGTGAAATCGACCATGTCGAACCTGGTGAATCAGCGCAGCATGGCCGAGTTGGGCATTACCAGCCAGCAGGGCAGCATCCTGTTCATGGTGGCGAGCGGCAAGTGCCTGCTGGCAGCCGAACTGGCGCGCGAATACGGCGTCGACGCAAGCGCCATCACGCGTCTGATCGACCGTCTGGAAAAACGCGGCCTGCTGACACGGGTGCGCAGCAACGAAGACCGGCGCGTCGTGCGCCTCGCGCTGACGCCCGAAGGTCTCGCGATCGCCGCCAGAATGCCCGCTATTTTCAATAGCGTGATGGACCACCTGCTCGGCGGCTTTACCCCGGAAGAAGTTGGTTTTCTGAAGAGCATGCTGCGTCGCGTGCTCGTCAATTCCGGCGAACATACGGGACTAACCCGTGATGCAGCAAGCAATTTTGACAGTAAATCGTAAGAAATTGCTTGCAGTGTCCATCATTACATTTCACTCAAAGAGTCGAGCGATGAAATCCCTTTCCCTGCCCGCGCCCGCGCTTTCGAGCCGGGCCGCCGTCGCCGCCGCGGTGACGGCGCTCGCCCTCACAGGGTGCGCGAACTACTTCGGCATGAAAACCGACAAGCAGATCTCGTCGCCGGCCCAATACGAGTCCGCGCAGAGCCTGCCCGCTCAGGGCGGCCAGTGGCCATCGCTCGATTGGGCCAACCAGTTCGGCGACCCGCAACTGCCCAAGCTGATCGCGGAAGCGCTGGAAGGCAGCCCGTCGATCGCGCAGGCGCAGGCGCGTCTTGCCAAAGCCTCGTCGTATATCGAGAGCTCGCGCGCGGCGCTTTATCCGAAGGCCAACGCCAGCTATTCGTGGACCCGCGAACTCTTCTCCGAAAACGCGCTCTACCCGCCTCCGTACGGCGGCACCTGGTATAGCGAGAACAACGTGCTGGCGAGCGCGTCGTGGGATCTGGACCTGTGGGGCAAGAATCGCCAGCGCCTCGGCCAGGCCGTGTCGCAGGAAAAGGCCGCTGAGGCCGACATGCAGCAGGCGCGCGTCACGCTCGCCGCGTCGGTGGCGAGCACGTACAACCAGCTCGCGCAGCTGTACGCGTTGCGCGACATCGCCGCCCGTGAAATCGCCAACCGCCAGGAGATCGGCCGCATCACCAACGGGCGCGTGGCCGCCGGCCTCGACACCAATGTCGAGCGGCAAACCGCGAACGGCAACATCGCGACCACCCAGGCCAATTTGACCGACCTCGAAGGCCAGATCACGGTGGTGCGCTACCAGTTGGGCGCACTGCTCGGCAAGGGCCCGGATCGCGGCCTGCAGATCGCCGAGCCGGTTCTGACCAGGGGCGACACCGTGGTGCTGCCGAACAATCTGCCAGCCGACCTTGTCGCGCGCCGCGCGGATATCGTCGCCGCGCGCTGGCAGGTCGAAGCCGCGATGCATGACGTGAAGGAAGCGAAAGCGGAGTTTTTCCCGGACGTGAACCTCGCGGCCGGCTTCGGTTTCGACGCGTTCGGCTGGGGCCGCTTTCTCAAGGCCGGCAGCCGCCAGATGCAATTCGGCCCGGCGATTCACCTGCCGATCTTCGACGCCGGCGCACTGCGCTCACAACTGAAGGGCCGCTTCGCGGACTTCGACCTGGACGTGGCGAACTACAACCAGACGCTGATCAACGCCCTCTCGGACGTCGCGACGCAAGTGTCGTCGATCAAATCGATCGACCAGCAGCAAGGCGACGCGCAGCGCGCGCTCGACGCGTCGACCAAGGCGTACCAGCTGGCTGTGATCCGCTACAAGGCGGGTTTGTCACCGCAACTGCAGGTGCTGACCGCTGACCAGAACCGCCTCGCCGCCGAACAGACGGTGACCAGCCTGAAGATGCGCCGGCGCGATATGCAGATCGGCCTCATCAAGGCGCTCGGCGGCGGTTTCGACGCGACCCAGACCGGCCTCGTGGTGCCGACCGATGCCCCGGCATCGGCCACCGCCGCGACCGCCGCGGCCAACTGAGCGCGCGAACCACGGTCAGGCTGAACACACGCACGAACATCCGAATAAACGACGACGTTTGAGAGAACCCGGAGCACATCAATGAGCACCCCCCAGCAGCCCGCGGCTAACCAACAGCCGAATCAGCCGGCACAACCGGCGAACAACGGCAAACGCAAGCGCATGATGACGCTGCTCGTCATCGTGATCCTGATCGCCGCGATCGCTTACGGCCTTTACTACTTCCTCGTCGCGCGCTTTCACGAAGACACCGACGACGCATACGTGAACGGCAACGTCGTCCAGATCACGCCGCAAGTCACCGGCACGGTCGTGGCCGTAAACGCGGACGACACCCAGACCGTGAAGGCGGGCGACCCGCTCGTCGTGCTCGATCCGGCCGACGCCCGCGTCGCGCTGGAACAGGCTGAAGCGAATCTCGCGCAGACGGTGCGCCAGGTGCGCGGCCTGTTCGCCGACGACAATCAATACCAGGCGCAAGTGGCCGTGCGTCAGGCCGATCTGTCGCGCGCCCAGGACGACCTGAAGCGCCGTATGACGGTCGCGCAAACCGGCGCCGTGTCGCAGGAAGAAATCTCGCACGCGCGCGACGCCGTGAAGAGCGCGCAGGCCGCCGTCGACGCCGCCCAGCAACAACTGGCGTCGAACCGCGCGCTGACCGCCAACACCACGATCGCGAATCACCCGAACGTGCAGGCCGCCGCCGCGAAGGTCCGCGACGCGTACCTGAGCAACGCGCGTAACAACCTGCCGGCGCCGGTCACGGGCTACGTGGCGAAACGTTCGGTGCAGGTCGGCCAGCGCGTCTCGCCGGGCACCCCGCTGATGGCCATCGTGCCGCTCGGCGGCGTGTGGGTCGACGCGAACTTCAAGGAAGTGCAGCTCAAGCACATGCGCATCGGCCAGCCGGTCGAACTGACGGCCGACGTGTACGGCTCGTCGGTGGTGTATCACGGCAAGGTGGTCGGCTTCTCGGCGGGCACGGGTTCGGCGTTCTCGCTGCTGCCAGCGCAGAACGCGACCGGCAACTGGATCAAGGTGGTGCAGCGTCTGCCGGTGCGGATCGCGCTCGATCCGAAGGAACTGGAACAGCATCCGCTGCGTATCGGCCTGTCGATGCAAGCCGATGTGAGCATCAAGGACGACAACGGCGGTCAGCTCGGTCAGGCGCCGAACACGGTCTATCAGACCAACGTGTTCGAGAAGTACGGCGACGAGGCCGACGCGGAAATCGCTCGCATCATTTCCGAAAACGCAGGCCCGAACGGCGGCTCGCAGAAGTCGGCGCAAGCCGGCGGCGCGAAGCCTGCCGCCGCGAAGCTGATGTAAGCCGCGCGACGAATCAGACAAGGCTTCCTTAATGGCTCAGGCTCAGGCGCAAGTCCCTCATCCGCCACTCGAGGGCGCGCAACTGGTGATCGGCACCATCGCGGTGTCGCTCGCCGTTTTCATGAACGTGCTGGATACGTCGATCGCGAACGTGTCGATTCCGTCGATTTCCGGCGACCTCGGCGTGTCGTCCGACCAGGGCACGTGGGTGATCACCTCGTTTGCGGTCGCCAATGCGATCTCGGTGCCGCTCACCGGCTGGCTCACCGACCGCATCGGCCAGGTGCGGCTGTTCATGGCGTCGATCATTCTGTTCGTGATCTCGTCGTGGATGTGCGGGCTCGCCCCGACCCTGCCGTTCCTGCTCGCTTCGCGCGTATTGCAAGGCGCGGTGGCCGGCCCGATGATCCCGCTGTCGCAAACGCTGCTGCTCGCGAGCTATCCACGCGCCAAGGCGCCCATGGCGTTATCCATGTGGGCGATGACCACGCTGATCGCGCCTGTGGCGGGCCCGATCCTCGGCGGCTGGATCTCCGACAATATCTCGTGGCCGTGGATTTTCTACGTCAACATTCCGGTCGGCGCGATCGCCGCCGTGGCGACGTGGATGATCTTCCGCAATCGCGATTCGGTGATCAGGAAAGCGCCGATCGACGGCGTCGGGCTCGGTCTGCTGATCGTCTGGGTCGGCTCGCTGCAGGTCATGCTCGACAAGGGCAAGGATCTCGACTGGTTTTCGTCGACCACCATCGTCGTACTTGCGCTGGTCGCGGTGATCGCGCTCGCGTTCTTCATCGTGTGGGAATTGACGGCCGAGCACCCAGTGGTCGACCTGTCGCTCTTCAGCCGGCGCAATTTCACGGGCGGCACCGTCGCGCTATCGATCGGTTACGGGCTCTATTTCGGCAATCTCGTGCTGCTGCCGTTGTGGCTGCAAACCGATATCGGCTACACCGCGACGGAAGCCGGCCTCGTCATGGCGCCGGTCGGCCTGTTCGCGGTGCTGCTGTCGCCGATCACCGGCAAGGTGTTGCCGCGCACCGATCCGCGCTATATCGCGACCCTGTCGTTCCTCGTGTTCGCGCTGTGTTTCTGGATGCGCTCGCGCTATACCACCGGCGTCGATACCTACTCGCTGCTGATGCCTACCCTGATTCAAGGGATCGGCATGGCGGGGTTCTTCATCCCGCTGGTGTCGATTACTCTGTCAGGGCTGCCGGGTAACCGGATTCCGGCGGCGTCGGGCTTGTCGAATTTCGTGCGGATCATGTGCGGCGGCATCGGCACGTCGATCTTCCAGACCGCGTGGGATCACCGCACGATCATGCATCACGCGCAACTGGCCGAGCAGGCCAACGCGTACAACCCGGTATTCGACCAGTCGATCCGGCAGATGGGCGCGGCGGGCTTCAGCCAACCGCAGGCCTACGGTCTGTTCAACTCGATGGCGACGCAGCAGGCCGCGCAACTGGGAGTGAACGACCTGTTCTTCGTGTCCGCCGGCATCTTTGTCGCGCTGATCGCGCTGATCTGGATCACGCGGCCTGAGCGCGCCGGCGGCGATGCGGGGGCGGCGGCCGCGGCGGCGCACTGAGTTTTCAGCGCCCGTTCCCCTGGCAGTCGACATGAAAAAAGGCGGAACCGCTCGACAGCGGTCCCGCCTTTTTTCTGCGCCTTTGAGCGGCCTTGCGCATCGAGCGCCCCGCTAGCGTCTACGCGGCTTTCAGTTCGCCGCCGTGACGATCAACCGTTCCGGCGCGAGTACGCCCTCGCCTTGCTTCGCGACGCCGAGCAGACGCCCTTGCGCGGCATACACCCGAACGCGCGGCGCATTCACTGCTTCGCCCTTAATGTCCAACTCGGACAGTTTCAACCGCTGGCCGTGCAGGAAGCGGCGCGTCGCGTCTTCATCCAACTGCACGAGCGGGAACGTGGACAGCAATGCGTCCACCGGTTGCAGCCACGCGTCGCGCTCGCCTTCTGTCGCGTCAGACAATGCGTCGAGCGTCACCGAATGTTCGAGGGTCAGCGCGCCGACCCCCGTGCGCCGCAACGCCACCAGATGTGCGCCGCAACCCAAGGCCTCGCCGATATCCTCGGCCAGCGTGCGCACATACGTGCCCTTGCTGCACGTCACGCGAAACGTCACGTCCGGCAACGCACAGGCGAGCATGTCGAGCTTCAGGATCGTCACCTGGCGCCCTTCCCGCTCCACCGTCTGGCCGGCGCGCGCGTATTCGTACAACGGCTTGCCGTCGCGCTTGAGCGCCGAATACATTGGCGGAACCTGGGTGATCTCGCCGAGGAACGCGGGCAGAACCGCCCGGATCGCCGCTTCGTCGCACGTCACCTCTCGCGTGTCGAGCGCTTCGCCTTCGGCGTCGCCGGTGGTCGTGCGAATACCGAGGCGCATCGTGGCCTCATAGGTCTTGTCGGCTTCGAGCAGGTCTTGCGAAAACTTGGTGGCTTCGCCGAAACAAAGCGGCAGCAGGCCGGTCGCGAGTGGATCGAGCGTACCGGTGTGGCCCGCTTTTTTTGCCAGATAGAGACGCTTCGCGCGAATCAGCGCGTCGTTGCTCGACAGGCCGAGCGGCTTGTCGAGCAGCAGCACGCCGTCGAGCGCGCGACGCGGCACGCGGGGGCGTTGAGATGCGGTCATGTCGGAAGGACGGAGTCTTCGATAAATACGGAAAACAGCACTGAGCGCGGCGCAACTCAGGCATGGCGGCGAGCGCCGCGGCTAACCCGCGTGCTCAGTCTTCTTTCGCGCGATTGGCGTTCGCCTCGTCGATCAGACGCGACATTTCGACGGCCCGCTCGATCGTCTTGTCGTAATGGAAATGCAGCGTCGGCACGGTGTGGATGTGCAAACGCTTGAATAACTGATTGTGCAGATGGCCGGCCGCATGCGTGAGCGCTTCGAGCGTGTGCTGCGGATCGCCCGTGAGCGTCGTGAAATAGACCTTGGCGTGCGCATAGTCCGGCGTCAGTTCGACACTTTGAATCGTGACGATACCGATGCGCGGATCCTTGACCTCGCGCATCAGCTCGGACAGATCGCGCTGGATCTGATCGGCGATCTGCACGTTGCGATTGGGAGAAGAACGTTTTTTAGGCATGGTGTTAGGTGATCCGCTTTAACGGATGCAAAAAGGGGTTCGCGCTAGCGCGGTGCGGGCGTGTTATGCGGGCAGCATGCAGGCGGCCGGCATGACCAGCAGCTCCGCGACGGGCGCTGTACGCGAGGTACCGCGACACACTCGCGACAAATCGCAACGAACGCGTGGCACCAAAAACAACGGGCGGAGCGGGCGTTAAAGCCCGCTCCGCCCCTAGAGCCGTGCCGCGCGAATTACAGCGAACGCGCGACTTCGGTGACCTCGAAGACTTCGAACTGATCGCCTTCGACGATGTCGTTGAAGTTCTTGATCGACATACCGCACTCGAAGCCCTGACGGACTTCCTTCACGTCGTCCTTGAAGCGCTTGAGCGAATCGAGCTCGCCCGTGAAGATGACGACGTTGTTGCGCAGCACGCGCACCGACGACGAGCGCTTGACGAAACCGTCCGTGACCATACAGCCGGCCACCGCACCGATCTTCGGCACCTTGAAGACCTGACGCACTTCGACCGTTCCCGTCACGACTTCGCGCTTCTCCGGTGCCAGCATGCCCGACATCGCGGCCTTCACGTCATCCACTGCGTCGTAGATGATGTTGTAGTAGCGAATATCGACGCCGTTGGCTTCCGCCAGCTTGCGAGCCTGCGCATCCGCACGGGTGTTGAAGCCGATGATGACCGCCTTCGAAGCCGTTGCCAGGTTGACGTCGGACTCGCTGATGCCGCCCACGGCGCCGTGCACGATCTGCACGCGCACTTCGTCGGTGGAAAGCTTGAGCAGCGATTGCACCAACGCTTCCTGCGAACCCTGCACGTCGGCCTTGACGATGAGCGGCATGTACTGCACTTCGCCTTCGCCCATCTGCTCCAGCATGTTCTCGAGCTTCGCGGCCTGTTGCTTGGCCAGCTTGACGTCGCGGAACTTGCCTTGACGGAACAACGCGACTTCACGTGCCTTGCGGTCGTCCGGCATGACGATGACTTCCTCGCCTGCTTGCGGGACTTCGGACAGACCCTGAATTTCGACCGGGATCGACGGACCCGCCGACTTGGTCGGCTTGCCGGTTTCGTCGAGCATGGCGCGCACGCGACCGTAAGCGCTACCCGCCAGCACCACGTCGCCGCGGTTCAGCGTACCCGACTGGACCAGAATCGTCGCAACCGGACCCTTACCCTTGTCGAGCTTCGCTTCAATGACGAGACCCTTGGCCGGCGCTTCGACCGGTGCCTTCAGTTCCAGCACTTCGGCTTGCAGCAGCACGTTTTCGAGCAGATCGTCGATGCCCGCGCCGGTTTTTGCCGACACCGACACGAACGGCGAATCGCCACCGTATTCTTCCGGCACGACGCCTTCAGCGACGAGTTCCTGCTTGACGCGCTCCGGATTTGCATCCGGCTTGTCGATCTTGTTGATCGCGACGACGAGCGGCACGCCGCCTGCCTTCGCGTGGGCGATCGCTTCCTTCGTCTGCGGCATGACGCCGTCGTCGGCTGCGACCACCAGAATCACGATGTCGGTTGCCTTCGCACCGCGGGCACGCATGGCCGTAAAGGCTTCGTGACCCGGCGTGTCGAGGAACGTGATGACGCCGCGCGGCGTTTCGACGTGGTAAGCGCCGATGTGCTGCGTAATGCCGCCCGCTTCACCCGCTGCAACCTTGGCGCGGCGAATGTAGTCGAGCAACGAGGTCTTGCCGTGGTCGACGTGACCCATGACCGTGACGACCGGCGGACGCGGCAGCGATTCCGCATCGGACACTTCGCCTTCGACCAGCATGGCTTCCGGATCGTCCAGCTTGGCCGCAACCGCGTGGTGGCCCAGTTCCTCGACGATGATCATCGCCGTTTCCTGGTCCAGCATCTGGTTGATCGTGACCATCTGGCCGAGCTTCATCATTGACTTGATGACTTCCGAAGCCTTCACCGCCATCTTGTGCGCCAGATCGGCGACCGTGATGGTTTCCGGCACGTGCACTTCACGCACGATCGGCTCAGTCGGTGCCTGGAACGTGGTGTTTTGATCCTGATGCTTGCCGCGACCCTTCGGACCACCGCGCCAGCCACGATCGACACCGCCGCTCGAATCGCCGCGCGTCTTGATACCGCGGCGCTTCGCTGCGTCGTCCTGCCAGCCGCCCTTGCCGCCGCCCGGCTTCTTCTTGTCGCCGGCCGAAGGCGTGGTCGTGGCAGCCGGAGCCGCAGCAGCCGGCTTCTTCGCTGCCGGACGCGCCGGTGCCTCACCCGCCGGACGTGCCGGCTTATGCAGCGTGCCCTTGGCTTCCGCGGCCTTGGCCGGTTCAGCGGGCTTCGGTGCCGGCTCCGGCGCCTTGACCTGCGCCTTACGCGGCGTATTCATCATTTCGCGGATCGCGCGTGCTTCGGCTTCTGCCGCGGCACGGCGCTTGGCGATTTCTTCCTGCTCGGCACGCGCTTTCTCGGCAGCCTGACGCGCTGCGTCTTCCGCCTTTTTCGCGGCTTCGCGTTGCGCGGCGCGCTCGGCGGCCGCGCGTTCGTCGTCCTGCTCGCTTTGCTTGGCGAGCACCGGCTCCGCAGGCTTGGCAGCCACCGGTTCCGCCTTCGCGGCCGCCGGTTGTGCAGCCTGTGCCGGCTTGGCAGCCTGGGCTTGGGCTTGCTCGCGAGCGGCCGCCTCGGCCGCGGCCGCTGCGCGCTTCTTCGCCGCTTCTTCTTCCGCACGGCGGCGCTCGGCTTCTGCAGCCTGCTCACGCGCCTGACGCTCTGCTTCTTCGCGTTCGAGTTGTTCCTGGCGCGCCTTCAACTCCTGAGCCTGCTTTTCGAGCAGTTCGGCTTCGTGACGAGCTTCCTCTTCACGACGCTGGAGTTCGAGATCGTCGACGTCGGCCTCGGCCACATGATTCGATGCTTCGCCGCCTTCAGCGGCGGTTTCATCACGGCGGACGAAAGTGCGCTTCTTACGCACCTCGACCTGAATGGTACGAGCTTTACCCGTCGCATCGGATTGCTTGATTTCCGACGTATGCCGTTTCGTCAGCGTGATCTTGCGCTTGTCAGCATCAGTCGAGCCGTGAGACTTGCGCAAGTGGTCGAGCAGACGCGCCTTGTCCGTTTCGGACAAGCTATCGTCTTCGCTCGCTTTTGTGACGCCCGCCGCCTGCAGCTGCTCAAGCAGCACGCCTGCAGGCATTTTCAGTTCCGCGGCAAATTGGGCTACGTTGTTACTCGCCATTCATTCCTCTTAATGCAAGGACCGATTCCTTGCGGTTAGCATCGGGTCATGCGGCCTGACGGCCGCTTCAATTTAGTGCGCCATGGTCATTTCTCACTGGAACCAGTGTTCACGTGCTTTCATGATCAACGCCTTAGCGGCATCCTCTTCCATTCCGGTCATCTCGACCAGTTCATCCACAGCCAGCTCGGCGAGTTCGTCGCGCGTCTGGATCTGATGTTCGGCCAGCTTGGCGAGCAGGTCGGCGTCCATGCCGTCCAGGCTCTTCAGGTCGAGTGCTACATTTTCGACCTTTTCTTCATTCGCGATTGCCTGCGTCAACAGCGCGTCGCGCGAGCGATTACGCAGTTCGTGAACAGTGTCTTCGTCGAATGCTTCGATTTCGAGCATTTCGTTGAGCGGCACATAAGCGATCTCTTCGAGGCTCGTAAAGCCTTCGTCGATCAGGATGTCGGCCACTTCTTCGTCGACATCGAGACGCGCCATGAACAGGTCACGCAGTACGCCGCGCTCCTGATTCTGCTTTTGCGCAGATTCGTCCGGCGTCATGATGTTGATCTGCCAGCCGGTGAGTTCGCTGGCAAGACGCACGTTCTGGCCGCTGCGGCCGATCGCGACCGCCAGTTCGTTTTCGTCCACGACGACGTCCATCGAGTGCTTTTCTTCATCGACGACGATCGATTGGACGGCTGCCGGCGCGAGCGCGCCGATCACAAACTGAGCGGGATCCTCCGACCATAGCACGATGTCGACGTTTTCGCCACCGAGCTCGTTACGCACAGCCTGCACCCGCGAACCGCGAATACCGACGCACGTGCCGATCGGATCGATGCGCTTGTCGTACGCGACCACGCCGATCTTGGCGCGCACGCCCGGATCCCGCGCGGCTGCCTTGATTTCCAGCAGGCCCTGCTCGATTTCCGGCACTTCCATCTCGAACAGCTTCATCAGGAATTCGGGCGCCGTGCGCGACAGTTCGATCTGCGGACCGCGCGCGGTGCGATCGACCTTCGCGATGTAGGCGCGCACGCGGTCGCCCACGCGCAGGTTTTCCTTCGGAATCAGCTGATCGCGGCGCAGCAGCGCTTCGACACGGCCGGTTTCGACGATGAAGTTGCCCTTGTCGAGGCGCTTCACCGAGCCGGTCATGATGTGCTCGCCGCGCTCGAGGAAGTCGTTCAGAATCTGCTCGCGTTCAGCGTCGCGCACCTTCTGCAGGATCACCTGCTTGGCGGCCTGCGCGCCGATACGGCCGAATTCGATCGACGGCACCGGTTCTTCGATGAACTCGTCGAGCTGAATCTCAGGCTTCTGCTCACGTGCTTCGAACAGCAGGATTTCCTGATCCGGCTCCTGCAAACCGGCTTCGTCCGGCACCACTTTCCAGCGGCGAAACGTTTCGTGCTCGCCGCTTTCACGGTCGATATGGACGCGGATATCCGCATCTTCTTCGAAGAGTTTCTTGGAGGCCGAAGCGAGAGCCGCTTCGAGCGCGGCAAATACCACGTCTTTGTCGACATTCTTCTCGCGTGCCAGCGCATCCACCAGCATCAACACTTCGCGACTCATTGTTTGCGGCTCCTAAAGTCAACTTTCGGAACGAGGCGTGCTTTGTCCATGTCCGCGAGCGTGAAATCGAGCATCGCGGCGCCTTCCTTCCCTTCAAATTCCAGACCGATCGTCTCGCCTTGCGGAGCATGCAGAATGCCCCGGTACGATTTCCGTCCGTCCAATGGCTTTTTCAATGTGATTACCACTTCGCTGCCTGCGAAGCGTTCGAAATCCGCCAGTTTCTTCAGCGGGCGGTCGAGACCCGGCGACGATACTTCAAGCCGCTCGTAATCGATATTTTCGACCGTCAGAACGTGCTGGAGCTGACGCGTGACTTTCTCGCAGTCTTCGATCGCGATGCCGGCCGGCTGGTCGATATAGATACACATCATGCCGCGCCCGGTGCGCTCGAAGTCGACGAGCTCGTAGCCGAGTCCCACGACCGTGGTTTCAATCAGTTCCGTCAGTTGCACAATGCCCTCTTAGATGTTCGCGCAGCGAGCCTGCCGCCTGTTCTGCAAACAACCAATGCGGGCCGCGCGCCAAGCCGGCGCACGTTCGTGCTACCCGAGATGCCGAACCACTGAGAACTGAGCGGCAAAAAAAAATGGGCTAAACGCCCATCATCTTATTGCCGGTGGTCGCACCTGAGCCGCACATAAAAAGCCGCACGCCCAGCGACTTCGCGATTGTAGCCATTTTTCAGGACAAACGCAAACCGCAAAGCGCCGCCCAATGCGCATTTCCGCTTGATTTGATGGGAATCTTTCAGCAATGTGGCGGCACTTCGGGCCTTTTGCAAGCACCCCGCGCCGCTGCGGATCCGCACGGAACGGGGCAGGCAAGTGAAATCTGCCCCCACTATGGGCCACACCGTGGTTTTATGCGCCGGACGAATTCGCAGGACACGAAACCCAAAGATCCCGATGCGCTCGTCGACCGACGATGACGGTGGCTGGCGAAGATCGTCAAGGAACGATCAGCAGCCCGCCGCCATGCATAACTCGCTTACCGGTTACCGGCCGCGTGAACGGCCGCGCGGTGCGCCGCCGCCCCGATTGGCGCCGCCCGGACTGGCATTGCCGCCGCCCGCGCGGTTGGCGTTGCCGCCGCGATTGCCCGCCGGCCCGCGGTTACCGCCGCCGGTCCCGGCGCCCATCCCACCGCCGCCAGCCCGCTTGCCGCCGCCGGCCGCACGATTGCCGTTACCCGACGGTGCGCGATTGCCGTCGACTTCTCGCCCGCCGCGCGGGCCGCCAGCACCGCCGCCCATCGGGCCGCCGAGACCACCCGCGCCGCGGCCGGCGCCACGATTGCCGTAACCGCCACCGCCGAAGCCGCCGCCGCTCGCACCGCCGCCGAATCCGCCGCCCGCCGCACTGCGGCGGCCCTGGCCGCGCGGTTGCTGCTGCTCGAAACGGCTATGCGACATCAACACGGGTTCACGGTTGATGAAGCCCATCGACGTTTGCATCGGATCCGGCTGCTTACGCTCCGGGGCTTCCCGGCGGCTGCCCTTGTCTTCCGTCGGTGCCTTCAGACCCACCGCCGCCATCAGCGCGCGCACCTGGTTGTCTTCGAGCTCCTCCCAACGGCCGCGCTTGAGGCCCTTCGGCAGCGAAATCGGGCCGTGACGGGTACGGATCAGACGGCTGACCATCAGGCCGGCCGCTTCGAACATACGACGCACTTCGCGGTTGCGCCCTTCGGCGAGCGCGACGTGATACCAGTGATTGGTGCCTTCGCCGCCGCCATCGCGAATACGCAGGAAATTCGCCGGACCGTCGTCCAGCTCGACGCCGTGCAGCAGCTTCTGACGCATGCCTTCCGCCAGTTCGCCGACCACCCGCACAGCATATTCACGCTCGACGCTATAACGCGGGTGCATGAACCGGTTCGCCAGATCGCCCGACGTGGTCAGCATCAGCAGACCTTCCGTGTTGAAGTCGAGACGGCCGACCGCAAGCCACTTGGCAGTTTTCATCGGCGGCAGTTTGTCGAACACCGAGGGACGGCCTTCCGGATCGGCATGGCTGACGATTTCGCCGGTCGGCTTGTGATAGAGCAGCACGCGCGGCGGCTTGTTGGCGAGCTTGCGCTTGACCGGCTTGCCATTGATGCGAACCTGGTCGGTCGGCATGATCCGCTGGCCGATGTGAGCCGGCTCGCCATTCACCGACACGCGGCCGGCGACGATCAGCTCTTCCATGTCGCGGCGCGAACCCATGCCGGCTTCGGCCAGCACCTTGTGCAGCTTCGGCGCGTCGTCGTCCGCGGCGAGCACGCGCTTGGGCGCGGCCGGCTTGCCACGACGGAGCATCGGAGCCCGCACGCCGCCGGTGGCGCTGTTGTCCGCGTCGAACGCGGGCGACGTCACGTACGAGAACAGGTCGTCCTGACCGGCTTCGGCCGCGACCGCCGGCGCTTCCGCGCCACGGCGGTTCTGACGCGGGCCGCCTTCGCGCGGCTGACGCTCGCGCTGGCCTTCACGAGGCGCGCCTTCACGCGGTGCGCCCTCGCGGCGCGCGCCGCCCGCATTGCGACGCGGCCCTTGACCCTTGGCGCCGGCATCCTTGCGCGGCATACGCACTTGCGCGACGACCTCGCCGTCCGGCGGCGCCTCGCCGACAACCGGCGCGTCCTGCGCGGGGCCGGCTTCGGCGCCCTTCGTCTTCCCGCCGGCGCGGCGACGCGCGATCAGGCTGCGCGGGCCGCGACGCAGGCCGCGGCGCGGACGGTCTTCACCGTCTGCTTCCGTGGTCTGCGCCGGGCGCTCGCCCTCGCCTGCCGACGCTTGCGTGGTGCGCGTTTCGTCAGCGCGAGCCGACGGCACGGCGCGCTCGGATTCGGACGAATCGGTGTCGTGGGTATGTGTCAAAACAACCTCAAAATGTCAGGTCGCGCACGCCCGTTGCGGGCGTGGCAAAAAAGTTCGGTTACGTCAGGCGCTGCGCGACTCGGCTTCGTCGTCGGTCAGAATGCCTGCGTCCTGCGCCGCATCGCGGCGATCCTCAGGATCGCCGTGCGCCGCCTTGGTCGGGTTCGGCTCGGCGGCGTGCTCCGTATTGCGGAGTACGCCCGAGTCGTGCGCGGGTATTGCCGGATCGGTCTGGGAGACCGGATCGTGATTCTGTGCGGACCCGGCGGCGCCGGTCTGCGGTGCAACGTTTTCCACGTATGCCGTTTCAGCATGCTCGTGCGCAGACGGCGCGCCAGCGGCGTCCGCATGCGACCCGGATGCCGGTGCGATTGCCACTGCACTGTCGGTCACTTCGGCCGTCGGTGCTGATTCCACCGGCTCCGCGTACTGTTTCTGAGACGTTTCGGCAAGTCCGTCAGCGATTTCCGTTCCCGGTGTTTCGCCGACGCGCTCGAACGGGCTGCCCCCGCCATGACCACCCGCGCCCGCCTCTGCGGAGTCGGGCGCAGGCGCCTCGCGCACCACCGGAGGAATAGCCTGCAGGTCGCCAGTGGCGGCCATGTCGACAATCGCATCCGCAGCAGCGCTTGCATCGACTGCGCCGGAATCATCCGGCTCTTCGGGCGCACTCTCTTCGCCCGAGGCCAGCGTCTCGCCGGCATCGGCGAACTCGATTGCATGCTGGCCGAGCAGATCCGCGTTCAACTGCGCCGACGGATCCGCGAGCGGCGGCAATTCGTCGAGCGCTTTCAGCCCGAGGTCGTCGAGAAACTGCCGCGTAGTCGCGTACAGCGCGGGACGGCCCGGCACATCACGATGACCGATCACCTCGATCCAGTTGCGGTCTTCGAGCTGCTTGACGACCTGCGTATTCACGGTGACGCCGCGAATTTCTTCGATATCGCCCCGCGTGACCGGTTGCCGATAGGCAATGATCGCGAGCGTTTCGAGCACCGCGCGCGAATATTTCGGCGGTTTCTCAGGATGCAAGCGATCCAGATACGAACGCATTGCGGGCTTGCTTTGAAACCGCCAGCCCGACGCCAGCCCGACCAACTCCACACCGCGCCCAGACCAATCCTGCTTGAGGTCTTCGAGCAAAGTCCGAACGGTGTCTGCCGACACGCCGTCGGCAAAGAGCTTGCGCAACTCGCCGAGCTTTAACGGCTCCTGCGCGCAGATCAAGGCAGTCTCGAGGACGATCTTCGCCTCTTGGGTATTCATGCAGCTAGGTCAGACCCTGTGGTCAAAGAACCGGATCAAACAGACGATGTGGAACTGAAGACGCGCTCGCCCGATTCTGATCGGTCATATTGATGGGAGCACGCACCGGGGGGAGGCGAAACAGACAATCGAACCAAACCCAGCCGGACGGAGCAGCGATATTCCTGAAAGGAACCGCGTGACTGAGCGCCATATTACGCAAAAACAATCAGTGCGTAAAGATGAAATCCCCGGCGCATTTTCGGGGCTCGCCTAGGCGGGCGTGCTTTAGCGAAAAAGCAGGCTCAATTGGTCAGAAACCGGCTTTCTTCGCTCGTTCTTCGCCGGATTGGCTCGATCGCTGCGCGCCGCCAACTTTTCGGCCCTGCCCTCAGCGGGCCGGCGCGTGGTGCGCGAGGAACCGCTTCAGACGCTCGACGCCCGCGTCCAGCCGCGCCGTGTCGCAGGCATAGCACCAGCGCACGAAGCCCTCGCCTTGCGGACCGAAAGCGCTGCCCGGCGCTACGCCGAGTCCCACCTCACGGACCATCGCCTTGCATAACTCCAGACTGTGCGAGGCGCCCGGCATCGAGAAAAACAGATACATCGCGCCGGGCGGCGCCTTGACGTCGACTCCGGGCACGGCGCAGAGCGCGCGCACCAGATGGTCGCGCGACGCCTTCAACTCCAGCACCAATTCCTGTGTAAAGGCTTCACCCTGCTCGATGGCCGCGATGCCCGCGTGCTGAACGAACGCCGGCGCGCACGAGGTGTTGTACTCGACGAGCTTGCCGAGATCGTCCATCAGCGAGGTGGGCGCGACGATCCAGCCGAGCCGCCAGCCTGTCATCAACCACGCCTTCGAAAAGGAATTCACGCAGATCACGCGTTCGTCGCGCGCGGCCAGATCGAGGAATGACGGTGCGGTGATCGAGGTCGCGCCCGCCGTGCCCTGATCGGCTTCGGCGTAATAGAGGCGCTCGTAGACCTCGTCCGCCACGATCCAGATACCGTGGCGCCGGCAATGCGCCAGCACGGCGCGCTGCTCGTCGCGACTCATCACCCAGCCGGTCGGGTTGTTGGGCGAATTGATCAGCAGCATTTTCGTGTCGGACGTCAGCGCCGCCAGCAAGTGCTGGAGGTCCAGCTGCCAGCCGTGCTCTCCGTAGTCCAGTGCGACGGTTTCCACGTGCGCGCCGAGAATCTTCGGAATCTCGACGAGGTTCGGCCAGAGCGGCGTGACCGCGACGACGCGGTCGCCCGCGCCCACCACGAGTTGTGCCGCGAGCATCAGCGCATTGACGCCGGCGCTCGTGACCGCGATGTGCTCGGGCGACGTCGCGCCGTGAAGCTTGCTGACATAGCCCGCCAACGCGGCGCGCAGCGGTGCGATGCCCAGGTTGTGCGTGTAGAACGTCGCGCCCGCGGCCAGCGAAGCGCTAGCGGCGTCGCGGATAAAGGCCGGCGTGACGCGGTCGGACTCGCCGAACCAGAACGGCAGGACGTCGTCGACGCCGAAACCGGCGTTGGCGACTTCACGGATCTGCGAAGGACGCAGGGCGCGCACGGCGTCGCGCGCGTTGGGGGTAGATGGCACAGACAGATCCGATTCGCTCATCGAGGCATCCAGACGGGTGGGGGCATGAACTGAAGTTCAGCGGAGGCGCTAGTTTAGCTTGGCGCTACTTTTCGGTGCGGCGAAGTCAACGAACCAGCAAGCGTGACTGAACCTGGCCGGGTGATTGGTCGAGAACGGGCTGGGGTCGGGCGACTTGGCTGGACGGCAAAAAAACCCGTGCTCGTCGCTCGGTCGCTCTTCGGTCCTGCCGTCGTCTGCCGTCTGCCGTCTGCCGTCTGCCGTCTGCCGTCTGCCGTCTGCCGTCTGCCGTCTGCCGTCTGCCGTCTGCCGTCTGCCGTCTGCCGTCTGCCGTCTGCCGTCTGCCGTCTGCCGTCTGCCGTCTGCCGTCTGCCGTCCAACGAGCATGCAGCCTCTTCGTCATTAACTCAAATCCTCCGCTCGCCCCGGCAGTTGGTGAATCAATCCCCACACCGCCTCCGCTGCC
This sequence comes from Paraburkholderia aromaticivorans, assembly GCF_002278075.1. Taxonomy (NCBI): domain Bacteria; kingdom Pseudomonadati; phylum Pseudomonadota; class Betaproteobacteria; order Burkholderiales; family Burkholderiaceae; genus Paraburkholderia; species Paraburkholderia aromaticivorans. Next base: position 3,762,338 of record NZ_CP022989.1, read on the forward strand.
GGCGAGAGCGAGCGGTCGCGCCGCCGCACCAGTTCGACCGTGCGCTCCGCGCGCGGCACGAGCGGCCGGGCCACCAGCGAGGCGCCCGCCGGCAGCGGCAATGCCAGCCACGGCAGCACGCTCACGCCGATGCCTGCCTCGACCAGCCCAAAAACGGTCGCGGAATGCCCCAGCTCCTGCACCACCGCGGCGCTTACGCCGTATTCCTGCATCACTGCATCGATGATCGGCCGGCTACCCGACGCGTAATCGAGCATCACGAGCTGCTGGCCTTCCAGATCCGTCCACGCCACCCTTTCCCGTGACGTCAACGGGTGATCGTTACGCATAACGAGGCAGAATGAATCCGTCATCAGTGGCTCGCTGAGCAGATCGTCGGCGGTGAACGGGCCGATGATCACGCCGAAGTCGACCTCGCCCGACTTCACCTTGCGCACCACGTCGCTCTGCACGTCGTCGCGCAAACCCAGCACGATGTAGGGAAACTGCTCCCCGCACGCGGCCACCACGCGCGGCATGAGCCGGCACGCCACTGTCGGGCTGGCGGCCACCACCACGCGCCCGCGGCGCTGCTCGCCGATTTCGCGGATCTCGCGCAGCGCGTCGTCCAGATCCGATAACAGACGCGACACGCTCGACACGAGGTTGCCGCCGACATCCGTCAGTTGCACCTCCCGGGTGGTGCGGTCGATCAGCTTCAGGCCGATCTCGCCCTCCAGTTCGCGCACGCAGCGGCTAACCGCCGACTGCGTCAGGCCGATCTCATCGCCGGCCCGGCTGAAACTCTGCAGACGGGCCACCTCGATGAAAACCCTGAGCTGGCGTAGCGTGACATTCATTTACCAACCTCATCAATTGCCCCATTTGATGCGCATTGTAAGGCGAAAGTCAACGGCCTATTCGCTTTTAGCAATCGCGCTGCAATGCAGCAATAAGGCGCAAACGCACGCTGGCCGGGCTTGATTGCACAAGATTGGTGATTGTCCCGATTTGCGAGATGGGTTTTTTGGATTCTTATACGCCCCTAGCTAGCGCCCGCGCTGGCCCGCTGTCATGGGGCTTTCAGGCGGTTGGACTCAACGTGGCACACTTCCTGCATTTACATGCACACAAGGGTCGGCGCCATGATTCTGACTGCATAGCAGACCGTGGCAAGCCCGACCCTCCTTGGCACTCGCCTATCGAGTGCATGGAGAGTGCGCGGCGCGGGGCAGCGCACCGGAGTTAGCTTCGCTGAGGTGAAACATGATGCTGTTCGACGATTTGAGAGACAACGAGTGGGCGCTGGTCGAGGCGTTGTTCTGTGCGGAGCCAGCACGGAGCGAACGGCGCGGTCGGCCACGCGTGGAAGCGCGCGCGGTTGTCAACGCCGTGCTGTGGGTGCTGTCGACGGGTGAAGGCTGGTCCAAACTGCCGGGCCGCTATCCGTCGCCGCCGACGTGCCGCCGTCGCTTCGACGAGTGGCAAGCCGATGGTACGCTCGCCGAAATAGTTAAGCGACTCGGCACGAGCGGTCGTGAAATTTCGCTGCGCGGCCGGATCGGCGCAACCGCAGCCAAACCGCCGGCACCGCCGAGCCGTGACCGCCTGCGCGGCGCATTCTGGACCAATCCGGAATCGTGGCGCGCTCCGGTCAAGATGGCCTGACGCGAACTGTTTGACCTCCGGGCGCTTACGGGCGCCCGGCTTCGATCCGATCCAGGTCGCCGCGCGCCGCGTGTCGACGCTCGCCGAATCTGTCATGGGCACCGCTGTCCGGCGCGCCCAACGCAGTCGTCCCCTCCTGTTACACCCAGCCTGCCTGTGCGCTGCTTCAGTCGTCTGAAGCAGCGCGATAGTTGCGGGTGAAACATCCATTTACTATTACTTACAGCGCGCTTTCGCGACTGGGCATACCTTATGTCTATGCAAACAGGCCTTGAGTCCATCGGCTTGACGGGAGCTCAGCATGAAAACAATGTCACTGCTTCTGTGCGGCATTGTCGTTTCATCAATGGCCGCACCGGCGCTCGCACAGCAGCGCCAACAGGCTTGGAACTGGCGGCCGGATCGTCCGGCCACCATCGAAGCCTGGCAGCAAAGCGATGCGCGTGCCCGCGACTTCACGCCGCCGGCGCCGCGCGGCGACCTGCGCGGCGATATCGCCAGTAACGTGCGGGCCCGGCCGGACGCGCCTCGCCAGGATCCGGCGCGCCGGCATTAGGCGGGTTCGGTGCGCGCAGCGGTTCGCCGCGCCGCTCGACAGCGGAGATCGCGCAGATTGGCTGATCGGGGGAACCACCCCGCGTTCTGGGAGTCTGATTGAACGCCATTAGCACAGCGTGGCAGTAGTAATTCCGGTACGCCCGTATCCTCGCGATACGGGCTTTTTTTTGCGCCTCTCCTGCGGCCAAGGCATGCGGCGCGTGCGAGCAGAACGCCCGCGCTCATCCACGAAGGCGGGGCGGGCGCGGGCGGAGCCCGCGTCACGTCAGGTGTAATGAGGAAGCAGAGGGATGCGGCAATGAAATCACCACCAGCCGCGTCGAGCGGCCGGGGAGATCACGCGAGCCTGCCAGCCAGCCGGACCTAGGGCCGGACTTCGAGCGCGGCGGTGGGCCGCGTGTCGGCTGTGGCGACGACGTAGTCGTTCATTCGCTGCGCGGTCCAACTGAGCAAGCGCTCGTCGTGTGCGAGCCGCGCGAACTCCGCTCTGCCCCGTTCAGTGAGCACAGCGATATCGACCGGTGCATGAAAACCGGGAGCCGGTGCGACAGTGCGCTGCCGCACGGTGTCCATCAAGCCTAATGCGCGAAGATATTGGAAGACGCCTGGCCTTCTGGCCCATGGGACCTGGCGATATTGCGCCCGCCGCAGCGCTTCAAGTACCGCTTCGTTGGAATACGTGGTCATCTCACTTCTTTCTTAAAGTGCAGCTATGACACATCCATGCCCAACACGTCACCGCGCCACCAGCGACGCGCGTAGCACCCGCCCTTGGCTGGAAGCTGGCCGCAATCTTGCAGCCGAATTCCGCCAGGTGCTGCCTGGTCTCGTTTCGGAACCCCCGTCTGAACGGCATGTTAGCGTTCTGTCCGCGAGCCGACGATGCAACCGCTGCGGCGCGATAGCAGGCCCGTAGATTTGTCCCGAAAGACATACGTTACCCCATTTAAATTGATTCTATTCATTTTATTAGCGCTTTTTTTTGCAGCAATCGTGCTATGGAAGCGCGCCAGGCGCCCGCTTGCCATCGGTACGCTCGCCTTGTTCTGGCTGCTCGCCGCCGGCTGGCTCACCGCCCCTTTGCTACTTCTGGCGCAACCGCGCTGGCGGACCGATGCGCCCGCCCGGTTCGCGCCGCGCACCGCGATCATCATGCTCGGCGGCGGCACGATCTACAACGACGACCACGTACTCGTGCCGCCGCACGACGTGCTCACACGCATCACGGCGAGCGCGGAGAATTACGCCGCCTGCAAACGCACGGCGGCCACCTGCCATGTGATCGTGAGCGGCGGCAATCCGCAGCGGCACCGCGCGACCGAAGCCGACACCTACTTGCCTTATCTGTTGCGCCAGCAGGTCCCGCGCGCGGACATCGTGCTGGAAAACAGCAGCCGCACGACCTATGAAAACGCGCGCAACGTCTCCGCCATTCTGGACGGCTCACGTTACGACTCGCTGATCCTCGTCACCTCCGCCTACCAGATGCCGCGAGCGCTGCTCGACTTCCATCGCTTCGGCCTCGCGCCGCAACCGATGATTTCGAATGCGCGGCGAGCACGTCTAGGTGTACTGCCGCGCTATGACAACCTGGTGACAGCGGAAATCGCATTGCATGAACTGATTGGAATCGCACAATTTCATGTCTATCGCGCCATCGGGTGGTTCTAGAATCCAGACAACATCAAGATGCGCTTTATTTAGACATGCGAAGGTTGTGTCGAGCGGTAAACCACAGATGTGACTCGTTGGCGAAACCAGCCGGCGTTGCAACGGCGCTTGTGCGTAACAAGATGTAACGAATTGTCATCGCACTTACAAATCCGTCCGTTGGAGCGGATATTGCTGACTAGAATGCATTGTCTTTCCGTCTGGACAGGCAAGCACTCAGGTCCACAACCACTCTGCGGAGGTAGCAATGAAGAAAGTGTCCCTGGCGATCCTGGTTTCCCTCAGTGCCGTAACGGGCGCGGTTTATGCGCAGGACCACGGCGTCATGATGAGCACCGATCCGGCCAAGGCCGCCGACGTCGAGCAGCGCGCGCAAGATTTGCAAAACCGTCAGCAAGCAATGGACAGCGCGCCGGCCGCGCCGATGAAACACCACAAGGGTGCCCCGCATCACAAGAAGGCGCCCAAAGCGGACGCCGGCTCGTAAGCACGCTCCTCCATTCACCTGCGGCCGCGCCGCGAAGGTCAAAAGCCGAAGCCGGCATCGTCGGCTTCGGCTTTTTTTGTTGTCTAATGGGCAGGCGAAAATGGCTGGCGAAAAGGACCGGCGAAGGGGCGGGCGAAAGACTTGCGAGTCCCGGCTCAGCCCCACGCGCCGACCCGCTCCGAACGCGCCGCTCGAGCCCCGCAGCGCGCGGCCGTCGGTGTGCTAAAGTCGCGCACCGACCGGCGCCCAGCCGGAACCCCTAACCCGTGCGCACCTTGGTGCGGAGGACAGCATGAGCAACATCCAGCTTGATATCGAATGGACTGAAGCAGCATCTCGCAAGATCGAAAAACTGATGCCGCGCGGCGGTCAGGAGGCGTTTCTGGCGCTGCCGCCCGTCGAATGCCTGCCGATGGAAGGCGACGTGCTGTTTCTTGGACCGGATGGCAAACAGCAGCCGTTCATCGTCGCGGAACGCCAGTATCACCACGATGGCGATGCGGACTGGACCATCATCCTGATTCTCGACGTGCCCCAAGCCACGCATTGATCATCGCGTCATGATCCAGAACGGCGAGCGGGTGGCCGGCCAAAGCGGCCCGGCAACCCGCTCGCCGTTGCGCGGCGTGTCAGTCCGGTCAGGCGATCTTCGACACGACGCGAATTTCAGCGTGCTCCACCCAATCCGCCACCGCTTCCCGATAAGCCGCGATGTGCGCGGATCGCGCATGCGCCGCCAGCGCCTGCTGGCTTTCCCAACGCTCGACAAACACGAACCGGCGCGGCTCCTCGACGTCGCGGTGCAAATCGTATTGAAGCGCTCCCTGCTCCTTGCGCGTCGGCCCGACCAGACCTTCGAGCGCCTCGCGCAGTGGCTCTTCATAGCCCGGCTTCGCCACCGAGATTGCGACGACCGCGATTTCCGACATACCTGACCTCCATTTCACTGAAAGAGCAGCAGCATACCGGGCGCCCGCCAAACCTGCAGGACGCACGTTCAGGCCAATGGCTTCGCCGTCCGTGCGTCATCCGCGCCGCGCCGAGAGCCGGTTCGCGCGTCCGCCTCTCTGAGCCGCCCTTGCCTGGAGTTTGGCGGGTGTCCGCTCAACGCCCTGTTACGCTCGGTTTCATACAGGCGATCGATTGCGATAGAAGCAATCGGTTTTGCGCACTGCAAGATGGGCGCAAAACTCGCGCGACGGGCCCGCGACATCGCGCCGGATGGTCCGCGGGGAAAGGCTTGGCGGGGTGCCCCGCCAGGCGCGCGGGTACGCCCCCGCGTCTGTGATTACCCGCACATTCATGCGAATTGCAAACTGCTAGACTGGTCTTGACTAATCCGCCGGAGTCCAGCATGGCTGGCATTGCTCTCCGCGTTCCCGGGTTTTATACAACCCGCCCTGCACACGTGAGGGCCGTGCCTCCGTTGCGCGCCGAATCGTCTGGCGCGTCCCGTCACCCGCTTGCCGCGATGTCGCCATGTCCGCTCTCCTGCCCGCCTTTATGCCATCCGTCAGCGCATTGACTCTGAGCGGCCTGCTCCCGCATCTGGTCCGGTGCGAGTCCGGCTGGAGCGCGACGTGGCGCGCGCTCACTTTGCACAGCGTGTTCCAGCCGGTGTTGTCGGTCACGCACCAGTGCATCGTCGGTTACGAGGGACTGTTGCGCGCCTTCGATCCGGTCGGTTTGCCGGTCTCGCCAGAAGTGCTCTTCTCGGGCACGCGCTCGGCCGCCGACGCCCGCGAGCTCGACCGTATCGCGCGCTGCCTGCATGTGGCGAATTTCATGGAGCAAGGCATCAGCACCGGCTGGCTCTTCCTGAATACGCGTCCACAGGTATTCGAAACCGGCTGGCCGCAGCGCGCGTTCATCGACGAACTGTCGGCGCACTTCGGTCTGCCGCAGGAGCGCATCGTGATCGAAGTGCTCGAGCAGCCCGCCGACGACGAATCCGCCGTCGCCAGCATGCTCGCGGCCTCGCAGCCGCGCGACTTCCTGATCGCGATCGACGACTTCGGCACCGGCTTCTCGAACTTCGACCGCGTATGGCGCTTTCGCCCCGACATCGTCAAACTCGACCGTTCGCTGGTCGCGCGCGCCGGCAAGCGCGAAGGCGACGACTCGATGATCAGCCACCTGATCGCGATGCTTCATCAGTCCGGCACGCTGGTGCTGGCTGAAGGCGTCGAAACCGACGAAGAATTGATGATCCTGATGGAAGCCGACGTCGATTTCGTCCAGGGTTTCTGGCTCGGTCAGCCGAAGAGTTCCGTACAGGCAGCCTGCGCCAAAGTGCCGGCCTTGATCGAATCGATGTGGAGCAAGTTCGCCGACTACGAGCGCGCGCATGCCGGCCACCAGCGGCTCGGTTTCGAGGGTTTCGCGGAAGCGGTGCTGGCCGCCGCCGAGACCTACAAAGCGACCGGCGATCTGCGTCAGGCAGCGCAAAAGGTGTGGCATCTGCCTGAGGCCCGGCGCGTATTCATCACCGACGGACACGGCGAGCAAACGCTGCCTTCGGTCACGGCCACCTCGGTGCCGCCGCCTCCGCTACGGCTCGCGCCGCTCTATACCGATACGCGCAGCAACTGGTCGCGGCGGGCCTACTTCAAGCACGCGCTCGCCGCGCCGGGGCGCGTCGCGATGATGGGTCCGCATTATTCGCTCGCCGACGCTCAGGACTGCTACACCGCCGCCCTCGCGTTCGAGCGTCAGGGCACTCACGTGCTTTGCGTCGACTTCGTGCCGACCGCGACCCCGGACGGGCGCCCGGCGGGACGCGGCGGCAAGCGCTAATCGTCCACCCGGCCGCGGCCGGATTTGACCTCGCTGCGTTTGGCCTTGCTGTCGAGGCGCCGCAGGTTCGACGCGCGCGTCGGCCGGGTCGCGAAGCGCGGTTTGCGCGTCACGCTGACGCTTTCGATCAGTTCATCGAGCCGCGCCAGCGCAGCCGCGCGGTTCATCTCCTGAGTCCGATGCTCCTGCGCCTTGATGATCACGACGCCGTCGCGCGTGAGCCGGTGATCGGACAGCGCGAGCAGGCGCATCTTCAACACTTCCGGCAACGATGAAGCGCGCACGTCGAAGCGCAGGTGAATCGCGCTCGAAACCTTATTGACGTTCTGGCCGCCCGCTCCTTGCGCGCGCACTGCGGTCAGTTCGATTTCGTTCGGTGGGATCGGATAGCGGGATGTCATGACGCGAAATTGGGCTGGGAGACATGAGTGTACACAGTGCGCCCGAACGCCGATTACGGACTATCGGGGGCGATGGTCAATGCGAAAAACCATTTGCATCGGCACGGCCGCTCATCGATACTGCACTTTTCGCTTACAGCGTAAATCAACATGAAGCTCCGTCCGGGTTTTGTGCTCGAACTGGCCGTCAACTTTCTGTTGCCGTGGCTCGCCTACCGGCTCGCGCTGCCGCATCTGGGCGAAACCGGCGCATTGATCGCGTCCGCCGTGCCGCCGATCGTCTGGAGTCTGGTCGAACTCGTGCGTTTTCGGCGCGTCGACGCGCTGAGCGTGATGGTCGTGACCGGCATCGTGCTCTCGGTCGCGGCGATGGCGCTCGGCGGCAGTCCTCGCATGCTGCTGTTGCGCGAGTCGCTGGTGTCCGGCGCGATCGGCGTGGTGTTTCTGATCTCCCTGCCGATGCGCCGTCCGCTGATCTTCTATCTTGCGCGCGCCACCGTTGCGCGCGAAATGGAAGGCGGCGCCGCGCGCTTCGAAGCGCTGTGGCAGGAGCGCCCCGCGCTGGTCGCGGCGATGCGCCTGATGACGCTGGTGTGGGGCATCGGCCTGAGCGGCGAAACCGCGCTGCGTGCGTGGATGGCGCTCACCTGGCCGATCGAGCGTTTTCTGGTCGTTTCCCCTTTTATCGGCTATGGCATCTATGGCGGGCTGACGCTGTGGACGCTGTGGTATCGAAACACCCTGCGCGGGCGCGTCGAGGCGCGTGTGCAGTCGGGTGGCGCTGCCGGTTGAGCGGGTTCGCCGCACAGCGCGCGGTGCTGCCGTGCTGCCGTGCTGCCGTGCTGCCGTGCTGCCGTGCTGCCCAGTTGCCCAGCAGCACTGCCGCCTTGCCGCCTTGCCGCCTTGCCGCCTTGCCGCCTTGCCGCCTTGCCGCCTTGCCGCCTTGCTGCCTTGCTGCCGTTCGATTGGGCAACACAACTCGCGTCGCGCCGTTCCCCCGCATCGTCCTATTCAGCGTCGCGCCACGCCTCCGCTATCCGCGCGGCCAATCCCGAATCGCGCTGCGTCGGCGTCGCAATGGCCTGCGCCAGCACGGCGCGAGCACCGACCACTTCCACCCGTTCGCGCGCGCGGGTAATCGCCGTGTAGACCAGTTCACGCGACAACACCCGGCTAAATACCGACGGCAGCATCAACACCGCATGCTCGAACTCCGAGCCTTGCGACTTGTGAACCGTGAGCGCGAATGCGGTGTCGTGCGGCGGAAGCGCGGCCGGCGATACCGCTCGCAAACCGCCGTCGCCGGTGCGGAAATATACGCGTAGCGCGCCGCTTGCGCCCGGCAGCGCAATGCCGATATCGCCATTGAACAAACCGAGTGCGTAGTCGTTGCGTGTCACCATCACAGGGCGCCCGGCGAACCACTGCGCGCCCACTGCCAGCGTCACGCCTGCCGCGCGCCGCACCTGCGCCGCCATCGCCGTATTCACCTGATCGACGCCGCGCGGCCCGGAGCGGGTTGCGCACAGAATGCGGAAACGGTTCAACGCATCGAAGAGCGGCAACGGATCCGGCACGTCGGCCGCGAGCGCCGCGACAAGCGCGTCGGCGTATGGCGCGAAACCTGCGGCCAGGCGCGCGACCGTACGCTCGGCAAGCGTCGCATGCGTGTCTTCGTGAAGCGCCGCTGCGCAAGCTTGCACGGGATCGATGCGCAGGACGTCGAGCGCCGCGCTCGCCGAGCCGTTCCGGATCGCGAGCGACAAGCGGCCAATCGGCGATTCGAGACCGAACCGGTAGTTGCGCTCGAGCCAGACGACGCAATCGGCGAGCGGGCTTTGCGCATGCGATGCCGACCTGGGCGGTGACGCGGCGCTTTCGAACAGGTCGCCGGCGGGCGGTTCATCGAAAGCGTCCGGTGAATCCGCATAGGCAAACAGATCGTCGGGCCGCGCGTCGGATGTGTCCGGCGCCTCGGGCTGCGCGAGAAAACAGGCGGCCTCCTCATCGAAGCGCCGCGATGCGCCCGGCAATGCCTGCACGAGCCGTGTTTCGTCGAGGCCCAGCGCCTGCGCAATGCGCTGCACGCCCTCCTGCGTGAACGCCGGACGCGCGCTGAGCTCGGCGAACACCGCACCCGCCTCGACGGCGGCGAGCTGGTCCTTGTCACCGAGCATCACGAGGCGCGTTTGCGGGGCAATCGCGTCGAGCAGATGCGCCGCCATGGCGACGTCGATCATCGACGCCTCGTCGATCACCACGACGTCGTATGGCAACGGATTGTCGCGATGATGCCGGAAACGTCCGCCCGGCCCGGAACCGAGCAAACGGTGCAACGTGTACGACGTCTGCGGCAAACGCGCGGCAAGTTCGGGCGGCAAATCGCCCGCCCGCGCAAGCAACGCCTCCTGCATACGCTGCGCCGCTTTGCCGGTGGGGGCCGCCAGGGCAATGCGCAAATCCACGCGCGCATCGAGCAGGCAGGCAAGCACGCCGACCACGGTGGTGGTCTTGCCGGTGCCAGGTCCGCCGCTGACGATGGTGAGCCGCCCCGACAGCGCCATGACCGCCGCGACACGTTGCCAATCGACTTCGTTGTCCTTTGGTGTCCCGAAGTAGCGCAGCAGGCGCTCCTGCAGCGTTTGGGCGTCGGCGCCTCCTTCGGCTCCAACTGCGGCCCTGACCGTGGCACCACCCGCGGCACCACCCGCGGCACTGCCGCCCGCCCCGGCATGCGCGACCAGCGCGCGCGCGAGCCGCCGCTCATAGTCGTAATAGCGAGCCAGATAGAGCCGCCCTTGCCCGTCGACCACCAATGGCCGCAACGCTGCCGCGCTTTGCGAACCATCGCTCGCCATGCCGCTTGCGAAGAGCGCGGCACGCGCTTCGGCGCTCGACGCCTCGAAGCGCCGCGCCAGCACCGCGAGGGGCACACACACATGGCCTTCCGCCGTCGCGCGGCTCGCGGCGAACGCACCCCGCGCGGCCCACTTGACCGCTTCCACCGAGGCGCCGCCGCGCCGCGCCAGCGTGCCGATGCGACGCGCGAAACCTTCCGCGAGCGCGATGCTGAAATCGGCCGGCGCGGGCAAACTCACGCCGATGTCGTCGAACTCGGGCGGCGTCGATGCGCTCTGTTCCAACGTGCTCATGCGACACCTCCGATCATGGCCGCATCGAGCAGCGCGACCAGTTCGAACGCGGGCCGCCGCCTATGCACGCCCGCCGGTCCATCGGCGTCACGCCAATGCGGACGAACGCCGCGCACGAACAGATACAGATAGCCGCCGATATGCGTGTCGTACGAATAATCACGCACCCGTGTTTTCAGATACCGATGCAGCGCGACCGTATAGAGCAGCGCCTGCAGGTGATAGGCGTGGCTCGCCATGGCCGCTTCGAGCGGCGCGGCGGCATAGTCGGCGGCCGTGTCGCCCAGATGGTTCGACTTCCAGTCGACAATCCAGAAACGCCCGTCGTACTCGACGATCATGTCGATAAATCCTTTGACGAACCCGCGCAACACGCCGGGTTCCAGTGCGACGTCGGGATAGCCGTGTTCGATCAGCAGCTCGCGCAACGCGGGAAAATCCAGCGACGGCGCCGCGAACAGAAACTCGAGCTCGTTCAGGCGCCGGCGCGGATTCAGATTCGCGAGCGCCATGCCGGGCTGCAGCTCGGTGGTGACCACGTCCCTGAGCAGGTTGTGCATCATCGCGGGCAGGCGTGCGGCGAGTTCGGGCACAGCCGGCGCGGGGCGCTCGCGCAACGCACCGCGAATGGCATCGGCCCATGTATGCGGCCCGGCGAAGTCTGCGAGTTCGAACATGCGATGCAGACAGTCGCCCGCCGCCGCGCCTCGCGGAAACGCGAGGATGTCGTCTTCCGCATAGGCTTGAGCCTGCGGCACGGGCGCGGGCGTGACGACGAGCGCATCGGCAAGCTCGTCGTGATCCGGTCGCACCTCTTCCACCGCTGTGCGCGCTTCCTCGGCTTGACTGCCGGCGGCGATCAGGCCGCTGAAACTCGCCATGCGCCACTGATCGCGCAGCGGCCTGCGATTGGCCCGCGCCTGCATATGCGCGCTGCGGTCCTGGAGGCTTTCCAGCGGCACGCGGCGCTCGGGCTTCGGCAGCGCCTGCAGCGTGATCGGGCCGCCCGCCAGCGCTTGCCAGCTCGCCGCCAACGCGGCTTCGTCGGGCGGCTCGGCGAGCCAGTCCTCGAAACCGTGGCCACCACCGCCCACCAGCCAGTTCAACACGCTGCGCCGCGACTCCTTCGTGGAGCGCGACGACAGATACGTGCCGGCGACCAGATAGCAGCGGTACACCGCGCGCGTCAACGCCACGTAGACGAGCCGCGCCCTCTCGGCCGCCTGCTCGCGCACCGCGTAACGCGACGCATGCTCGGCCTCCTCGTCGTCGCAACCGTAGTGCAGCACCGCGGCGCCTGTGTCGTCGTGATACTCGCGCGCATCCGGCAAGCCGGATGATGGCGGCTCACGCAACGCGCCGTCGTTCAGGAACGGGCAGAACACCACCGCGTATTCGAGCCCTTTCGATTTATGGACCGTGACGATCTGCACCAGGTTGCGATCGGACTCGAGCCGCAACTGCGCGTCTTCGCCACCGCCCTGGGTGCGTTGCGCGGCGAGCCAGCGCAAGGTCGGCGCGATGCCCGGTTGCGTCGCGGCGCGCGCCTGCACGAGTTCGGCCAGATGATTCACGTTCGTCAGACGACGCTCGCCGTCCGGTCCCGCAACCAGCCGTTGCGCGACGCGCAACTCACGCATCAGCGTGCGCCACATCACCGCGAAGCCGCGCTCATGCCACAGCGTGCGATAACGGGAAAAACGCTCGACCCAACCCATCGCGTCAGCGGCGTGCGCGGGATCGTCGGCGGATGACGGCGCCTCGGCGACCTGCTCGAGGCGCCACAGCGCCGCGGCGTCGAGACCCAGCCAGTCGGTTGCCAGCGCGGCGCGCAAACGGCGCAGATCGCCCGGCGTATCGACCGCGGCCAGCACGCGCTCGATCTGCTCGGCGTCGAGCGTCGCGAACGCCGACGTCTGCGCCAGCTCCACGCTGCCGACACCCCACGCGGCCAGCACCCGTTTGATCAGACTGCCCTGCTTGTGTGTTTGCACCAGCACCGCGATGTTGCCCGGCGCCAGCGGCGCGTCGCCGATCGTGACCACACCTTCGCGCGCGCCGCGCAACAGACGCACGATCTCGGTGGCGCACGCTTCGCTCGCTTCGCGCTGAGCCTCGCGCTTGGTCAATGCGGCGTCGCCCTGCGGCAAGGTCCAGATACGGAAGTCGCCGGCGCTCGCGTGCGGATCGGAGAACGGCGGCCTGCGCCGTTCGCCCGCACGCACCGGCTGATAGTCGAGACCATCCAGCACGAACGCCTGGCGGTTGGCTTCGAAGAGCCGGTTGCATGCCTCGACGATCGGCGCGGTCGAGCGCTGATTGACGGCCAGCGTGTAACACGCGGATGCCGCCTCGCGCGCGGTCAGGTAGGTATGCAGATCCGCCGCGCGAAAACTGTAGATTGCCTGCTTCGGATCGCCGACCAGAAAGAGCGGACCGGCCGGCGCGAAGATGCGGCTGAAGATCGCGAACTGCAGCGGATCGGTGTCCTGAAATTCGTCGATCAGCGCTGCGGGATAACGCGTGCGCAAAGCATCGGCAAGCCAGGGGTGCGCGGCGAGCGCGCGATACAGGTTGGACAGCAGATCGTCGAACGACACGACCCGGCGGGTGCGCTTGCGCGCCACCAGTTCGGCGGGTGCGTAGTCGAGCCAGGCCTGCACGAGCGAGAGCCAGCGCGCGCGTTGCGCGGCTTCGGCCGCGACCACGGCCGCCGCCAGCGCTTCGGCGTGCTCGAAGAACGGATGCTCAGGCGGCTCGAACTTGACCTTGGTGGCTTTTTTCAAGGCTGAAGCCGTCAGCTTCAATGCGGCTTTCGGCGGCGGCGCATGGCAGTCGCCCTGCGCGAAATACTCGGTCCATGCGGCGATGGCCGCGCTCACATGATCGGGCTTATGCGAGGTCCTGCTCAGACGGTCTTGCGCCTCGGCCAGCAAACCGACGATCCTGTCGCGCTCCGCATGCCAGAGGTCGCAGGCGGCTTCGAAACCGGCCTGCTGATCGACGCCCTGGCCGCTTGCGTCGAGCTTGCCCCAGCGCAACTGCGCCAAAGGTTTTTTCAGACGCCGCGCGAGTTGCTCGTCCAGTGATGCCGGGCCGGCGCGTCTGGCCACCAGCCACGCGGCGAACGCAGGGTGCGCATACGCTTCGGGCTCCACCTGCTCGCGCCAGAAGTCCGCCGCCATTTCGAAGCGCAAGGCCGCGTCGTCCGCTTCCATTTCGAAGGCGAACGGCATGGCGGCGGCGAATGGCGCCTCCTGCAACGCACGCTGACAGAATGCGTGGATGGTGTGGATCGCCGCCTGGTCGAAGGTGCGCAGCGCGCGCCGCACCACCTTCAAGGCGGCCTCGCGCTCGATGCCCCGCTCCGGCGCCAGCGTGGTTTCGAAGAGACGGCGGATGAACGGATCGCCGCCGTCGTCATCCATTTCGATCGCGCGGTCCAGTTCGGCGAGACGGCCGCGAATGCGCTCATGCAGTTCCGCGGTCGCCGCCTTCGTGAAGGTGACGACGAGAATCTGGTCCGCGTTCAGGTTCTTTTCGAGCAGCAGCCGCACGTACAGCGCGCAGATATTCCAGGTCTTGCCGGTGCCGGCCGAAGCCTCGATCTGATTCACGCCGTCGAGCGAACAGGCGAAGACGTCGAGTTCTTCGGCAACCAGCGCGTAACTCCGTTTGCCCCCGCTCATGAGACGCTCCGCAGATGTTGGATGAGCGGCTTGAATACGATCGCGGCAAGGCTGCCGAACGGCTCGTCGAGCGTGAGCGGCGTGCCGCGCAAGGCGATACGCAACGCGGGGTCGTCGGACTCGCCGCGCACGCGGTCGTTGATCCAGACACCAAGCGCCGCGGAATCGCTTTCGCTGACCTTGGTCCACGCGCTCTTCGGAAAAAAGCGCAGCGGCAGCCTGCGCCCGGCCTTGAACAACGCGGCAAGCGGCGCCAGCTCGTCGAGCGGCGCGGCGACCGGCGTGAGTTCGAAGCTCTCGCCGCTGCCATGCCATACGGTGCGGCGCGGACCCTGCGGCCGCGCGGCGCAGTACACCAGGTGCGCGAGCCACGCCGACAGATAGTCGCGTGCGGTGGGTTTGGCGTAACGGAAAATCACTTGTCCTGTGTCGGTGAGCAGATTCAGACTGCCGTGCAGTTGCAGCGGCGTTTCGCCGGCTTGCCGCAGCAGCGTGTCATGCGGGCCGAAGAGCGCGCCGGCAATGTCCGCGCTCTCCGGCCAGCGCGGCGCGATGTCGAGCACGAACGGCAGGCGCTCGACACCCGAAGCCACTTCGCGGCGCACGCTGTCGGCGAGCTGGCGCAACGCGCCGAGCTCACGTGTGCGCCACACCGCGCCGGTCGCGCCGCCCGGCAATTCCGGGCTGGCCGCCGCCACGCGGCGTACGCGTTCGAAGATGACCTCGTCTTCCGTCCCGGCGTCGAGCAGCACGGGCAACAGGCGGTCCGCCAATGCGTCGCGCCCTGAGTAATCCAGTTCGAACGGCTCGGTGTCGAGCAACTCGCCCTGCGCGTCCGACAACACGATGCCCAGACGGTCACGCAACAACGCCCGCGCTGGGTGGCGCCAGAAACGCACGAATTCGTCGAAGGCGATCGGCGCCGGGTCTTCCGGCGGCAAGGGTTGATCGAAGAAAGGCGCGGCGGCGGGATGGGTAGGCGCCGCGAGCAACGTGGCCAGTTCCGCGCGATCCGCGTCGTAGCTGAACAGCCCGGACTGCGAAGAGAAATAGTCCGCTGCAAATGCCTGCAACGGATGATCGACGATGAACGCATGCCGCGCGCTCTCGACCTCGGCTGGACTCGCGCCCTCGCCCGCCGACACCCGCGCGAGGTGGTCGAGCAATTCATCGACCAGCGCGGCCGGCGGCAACGGCGCATTGTCGCGAATGCTGCGGCCCGTATAAGCGATGAAAAGACGAGCGCGCGCGGCGAGCAGCAGATCGAGAAACAGATTGCGTTCGTCGTCGCGCCGCTGGCGGTCGCCGGCTTTGCCGAATGCGGCCATCAGATCGAACTCGTCGGCGCGCGCGAGACTCGGCAGGACGCCGTCGTCCATGCCGAGCAGGCAGACGACGCGATAGGGCAAGCCGCGCAAGCTGGTCAACGAAGAAAACGTCACGCTGCCCCACGGCACACCGCCGCGCGCGGGGTCGTCGAGCGCTTCGGTGAGCGCGCCGCGCACCACCGCGGCGGGCATTGCCACGTCTTGCGCGCCGGCTTGCATTGCGTCGCCCATCTTGTCGATCGCGTCGCGCACCGCGGCGAGCGAATCGGCGAATTCGACGCCGCCGTCGAAACACTGCGCCAACGTGTCTAGCAGCAGTTGCGTCCATTCGGCAGGCGTGCGTTCGATCGCGCAATCCGCCGCGAAACTGTCGATGTCGTCGACGAAGCGCGACAGGCGGCCGAGCAGTTCCGCATCCGCGCCGCCGGCGCCTTCGACCGGCAACCAGGCGTCGACCGGTTCGCCGCCGTCCGGCATGGCGTAGCCGAGGTACAGACGCGTGAGCGCATCCGCGAATGTATGACGGGCAATCGGCACGTGTTCGCCCGAAGGCTCGACCGGTGCGAGCCCACGACGCGCACCCGCTGCGGCCAGCCATTCCTGCGCGGCTTCGAGCGAGCTCGCGTCGATCCCGTAACGCACGGCAATCGCGTCGACGCGCAACCATTCGATCAGGTCCGGCGCGCCCACGCTGCGCTCGGGCAAGGCCAGCCAATCGAGCAGCAAACGCGCAACCGGATTGGCTTGCGACGGCGGCAAGCCGGTGATCCGATACGGAATGCGGCGCGTGTCGCCGGGCGGCGTGGTGCCGAACACAGCGTCGATCAATGGACCGGCCGCGGCGAGATCGGACACGGCGACCAGCACGTCGGACGGCTGCAGATCGTCGAATTCGTCGAACCAGCCGAGCAGGCGATCGTGCAGCACTTCGAGCTGCCGCGACAGACTGTGGCAAACGTGGACCTCGATGCCATGTTCGATCGGCAGCTCGTCGGCGTCGGTCTCCTTGCGCAGATCGAGAATGCCGTTCTGCACGGCGGCGAGCCAGCTCGGTTGCGGATTCTCGGTGAAATCGCCGGTCTCGCCGGAGGCCGCGCTTTCAGTGAGCTCGTGCAGCATATGCAACTGCGCCTGGGTCTGACGGCCCCACTCGGCGAGCAGCGGATGACCGACTTCCTGGTAGTCGAGCTGGCCGGCGGCGTCGAGCGCCTCGACACGTCCTTCGCTGACGACGTCGAACCAGAACTCGCGGCACGGGTTCATCACGTACAGACGCACGTCCACCCAGCGCGAGAGCGCGCGCAGCAACGCCACGTGCAACGGCGGCATGGTGGGCAGTGCGAACACGCTGACCGCTTCGGGCCACTGTGCGTTCGAGATCGCCTCGAGATCGAGCGTGCCGATTTCTTCCAGAAAACGGTAAGCGGGCGGCAACGCGGTCGCGGGCGTTTGCGCGTTGCCCGACAGCTCCGTGAGCACCGCGCGCCACAATGCCGCTTGCCAGCGCTCGTCCTCGCGCGCCGCTTCGCTCGCGCCGACCAGACGCGGCCCGCTGTCGTCAGCCGCCCCACTCGCGAAAATCGAACCGCCCTTCTGCCATTGCAGCAGCCATTCGGGGCGATACGTCAGATAGTGGTCGAGCACGGTCGCCACGCGCCGAGCGAGTTCATAACGCATGGAGGCGTCCGCCGCGTCGAGATACGTGCGCAGGCGCGGCGACGCATGCCAGGGTAGCGCTTCGTCGCCCTCGCTCACCTGACCCAGCAGCCGGTAGCAGCGCCACACGAGCCGGTCCGGCGCGAACGGCGAATGCCTGGGCACCTCGATCACGCCGCCGATCTGCGCCCACAGCCATTGCGCGAGATAACCAAAGTTGACATTTGCGCAGATGCCCTGGCGCGCGGCGATATCGAGCTCGAGACGGCGCCGCACCGCCGCGCTCGGGACGATCACCGGCTGCGCGGTCCAGGGGTCGGACGGCGCTTGCGCCAGGTCGTCGAGCAGCGCGCCGACAAGCGTTTCATAGCGATTCGAGTAGAAGAGCTGGAGCATGGATCCTGGGGTTTGCGCGGGGCACGGACGGAACGCCGGAGCCTCGACAGACATTGAAGCGACAGCATAACAAACGCATCCGCGGCGCAGAACCCGGCCAAACGGACGAGGTCAGATCAGCCATAAAATCAGTTAGACTCGACGGCAGTTTGGGTCTGCCCCTTCAACCGCGGCTTCTCAGTAAACGGAATCCAGGCAGTCGATGCGCTATTCGGTCGAAATAAAAAAATTCCTTTACAGCCAGTACTTTTATGGCGGCCTGCGCATCGCAGTCGGCGTGTCATTACCGGCGGTACTGTGCCTGATCGTGTTTCACGATCGCGAGCTCGGCTTCACGATCGCGACCGGCGCGCTCGGCGCATGTGTGGTCGACATGCCGGGCCCGCTCAAGTACAAGCACAACGAAATGCTGGCATGCACGGTGATCGGCTTTCTGTCCGCGCTCGCCACCGGCCTCGCCACGGTCAATGCGGTGGCGCTGTGGTGCACCGTCGTGCCGCTCACGTTCCTGCTGTCCTTGATCGTCGTGTATGGCAACCGCTGGCCGCAGATCAGCTTTGCCACGCTGTTCATGATGATCATGACGCTGGAAGAGCGTTTCACGCCCATGCAGGCGCTCGTCAACGCGTCGTGGATTCTGGTGGGCGGCCTCTGGTACACCTACTGGTCGACCTTCGTGAGCCGCTGGATGATGCACCGCATCGAACAGCAGGCGCTGGCCGAAAGCGTGTTCGCGTGCGCCGATTATCTGCTCGCGCGCGCCGAGTTCTACGACCTCGATAACGACCTCGACGACTGTTATCGCAACCTGGTCGACAAGCAGATCGCCGCGGTGGACCGGCAGGACGCCGCGCGCGACATCGTGCTGCGCAATCTGCCCAAGCTCAAGAGCGGCAAGCTCGAGCCGCGCCGCGCCATGCTGTTCAATCTGTTCATCAACACCGTCGATCTGCACGAACTGTTCGTCGGGGCGCACACAGATTACCCGCTGGTTCGCAACACCTTCGGCGGTTCCGATCTGCTGGTGTTCTACCGCGACCTGATTCGCAAGGCGGCCGCCGATCTCGAGGAGATCGGGCTCGCGGTGCTGCAAAACCAGGCGCCGCGCACGCGCGTGAACGTCAAGGCGGAATTGCGCGCCATCGAATTCGAAATCGAGTTGATGCGCAAGCAGAACCTGCCGGCGAAAAACCACGAGGCCTATTCGGCGATCTCGTCGACTTTCCGGCGCGTCTGGAGCGCCACGCGCCTGATCGACAAGATGCGCAAGAGTCTTTCGAGCGAACCCAGCACGACCGAGACCGAATTGCGCCTCGACCAGGCACTGTCGCGCTTCGTGTCGAGCCGCCGCGTGCCGTTCGGGCAGATCTTCTCGAACCTCACGATGGCCTCGCCGAGCTTCCGTCATGCGTTGCGCGTGACGATCGCGGTCGCCGTGGGTTTCTGGCTCGGCCGTCTGCTGCCGCTCACCAACGCTTACTGGATCGTGATGACCACCGTCATCATCCTGAAGCCCGGCTATTCGCTCACCAAGCAGCGTAACGGGCAGCGGATCGTCGGCACGCTGATCGGCTGCGCGGCGAGCATCGCGCTGATCATGTTCGTGAAGGAACCGCACATTCTGCTGGTGGTGATGTTCGCGTCGATGGTCATGAGCTACAGTCTGCTGCTGTTCAATTACACGGCGAGCGTGGTGTTCACCTCGTCGTATGTGCTGCTGATGTTTCATCTGCTCGCGCCGGGCAGCATGCGCATCATCGGCGAACGCGCGATCGACACCGTGGTGGGCTGCGCGATCGCGATTGCGGCGAGCCACCTGTTCCCGTACTGGGAATATCGTCTGATGGGCAAGCTCGTCAACAACATGATCAGCGCGACGCGTCAGTATCTCGAAGCCAGCTGGTGGTGGAGCGGCAAGCCGGCCGCCGCGGTGGTCGCCACCGTGACCGAGGCCGGCGCGCGCGCGCCGGCGGCGGCGATGGCCGATCCGGCGATCGAGTTCGGCAAACCGGTGCTCGCGACTACTGCCGACGGTGTCGTGAGCGATGCCGCAGGCGGTGGCGCACGCACTGCTCCGAACCGTGGCGCAAGCGTGGCTGCGAGCAACGGCGCACACGCTCTAGCCACCGCAGGTGCCGTCGCCGCAGCAACCCCGATTGCCGAGGCCGGCGCCGGCACCACCACGGTCAGCAATCCGACCGCGAGGCCGGCCTCAAGCGCCTCCGCTGCCGCCGCAGCCGCGGCGACCGCGCTCGATCGCGATTATCGCTACCGGCTTGCCCGCAAAAACGTTCACGTGGCGTTCGCCAATCTGGGCCAGGCGTTTCAGCGCATGATGCTCGAACCGAAGTCCGCGCAAAAGTTCGTGCCGGAACTCAATGGCCTGCTGGTGCGCAGCCACGTGCTCGCCTCGCAGATCACGGCGGCCGCGCCGCTGCTGCGCACCTCCGGGCAACAGCAGGCCGACGGCGTTTCGTTACAGCCCCTGCAACGCGCGTTGAGCGTGGTGCGCGACAATCTCACCGAAGCCGAAACCGGCACCCCGCCGCCAGCCGATCTGAGCGAGCAGATCAAACAGTTAGGCCGTGAGCTCGATGTGATGGTGGTCGAAACGGAAAAGTCGCCGAACTATTCGGCAGATGCCGTGCATGACATGAAATTGCTTGCTCATCAATGCAAGCAGATGCTGTCGGCGGCGGCGCTGATTCGCAAAGATGCGAGCGTGATCCGCCTGCCGGACGAGTGAGACGGTGCGAGCCGACGTTGCGCGTGGCGCGACTGGTGTACGTGCAGTTTCTGGATAGGCCGGCGTTTTGCGTTGCGGTGAGCATCGCCGCAAGATCAGGCGCAACGCTCGAACCGGGGTGCGCGCAGTCTTACTGAGAGGTGCCGCTTGCCGGCTTCGCGGCGGTGGCCGCGGCCGCCGCGTCCGATGCAATCGACGGCGCCGGTGCGTTCTGGCTGTCGAAATCGCGCTTTTCCTTGATGGCGTTATAGAAGAGCGTGGCGATCACCAGCAGCACCGCGACCACGATAAAGACGGCAATGCCAAAGGTCGGGTTCTTCTTGCGCGGCGGTTTGTTCATGAGGCGGGCTCGATTCGCGAGGTAGTCGCGGAAGGTGTCTGGGAAGGCGGCATTCTACGCTCGCCGAGCTTGCACTCGGCTTGCAACGGGCACGCGGTTCAGGTGTCAGGGCATGCACGCGTGAAGTGGCCGGACGCCTGAACCGCCGGGTCCGCACGCTGCACAGGTCGCTGCCCGAGGCAGAACAGGCGCGGAGCAAGCGCTGCGCCTGCGGCTTTTCGCCCCACGCTGGAGATGGCGCGGGTCGACCCCATGCCCGCATCCGGCGGGGCAACGGTACAAAACGTGCGTTACGAGGGGGCGTCCAGTTTCGTCTTGTTCGACTTAACGCGCTCGCCTTCGTTATCCGGGTGAACCGGGTCATTTGCCGTACTTCTTGCGAGGAAAACTTCGTGCTGACAATCCATCATCTTGGCCACTCACAATCGGAACGGATCGTCTGGCTGTGTGAGGAACTCGAGATTCCCTACAAGCTCGAAAAATATACGCGCGACCCGGTCACGCGGTTGTCGCCGCCCGAGCTGAAGGCGCTGCATCCGCTGGGCGCCGCACCGCTCATCGAAGCCGACGCAATCCTGCTTGCCGAATCGGCTGCGATTGTCGAATTTATCCTAGCCCGGTATGGTCACGGACGTTTGCAGCATGGGCCCGACCATCCCGATTTCGCTTCCTATC
The DNA here is from genome assembly GCF_002278075.1 of Paraburkholderia aromaticivorans. Taxonomy (NCBI): domain Bacteria; kingdom Pseudomonadati; phylum Pseudomonadota; class Betaproteobacteria; order Burkholderiales; family Burkholderiaceae; genus Paraburkholderia; species Paraburkholderia aromaticivorans. The sequence continues at coordinate 3,783,880 of NZ_CP022989.1, forward strand.
TCTACTGGTTTCATTTCGCTAACGGCAATCTTCAGCCGGTCATGGGCCGATCGATGTTCATAGGGCGATGCGGCCTCGCGCCCGACCATCCGATTCAAGTGTCGGTGCAGGGACGACTGGACAAGGTGCTCGCGCTGATCGAAGCGCGGCTTGCACAGAACGACTATCTCGCTGGAAGCGCGTTCACCGCGGCAGACATCATGAGCGTCTTTTCGCTGACCACGATGCGCCTGTTTCATCCTGTCGATCTCAAGCCGTATCCGAACATACTGGCGTATCTTCAGCGCATCGGCGCACGCGCCGGGTATCAGCGGGCCATGGCGAAAGGCGATCCCGACTTGACGCCGATGCTGACGTGAGTTTCAGGCAGGATTCGCTGTCCATTCAGCTTACGTTTGCGAGGACATATGCACCACCGCGTGCCGCGCGGCCGGGTGCACTAATCCTGTTTCTCTCGAACCTGTTTTGTCCCAGCTGAAAACGCTCAGTTCGTGCCGGAGCCGCTGTCCGCTCACCCGCGTCGCCGACCGTGGCGCGGATGCCGGCGAGGCAGGGCCTACACCGTATAGCGCACGGGCAGCGCCGTCGAATACTTGATCTGCTCCATCGCGAAGCTCGAACTCACGTCGTAGAGCGGCACAGCCGCGATCAGCAGCTTGTAGACGCGGTCATAGTCGTCGATATCCGACACCACCACGCGCAGCAGGTAATCGGTTTCGCCGCTCATCCGGTACACCTCCACGACCTCCGGAATATCCCGCACCGCACGCGTGAAGGTCTGCGCCCATTCCTCCGTATGCTGATTGGTGCGTACCGCGACGAACACCGTGGTGCCCACGCCGAGCTTGCGCGCGTCGCAAAGCGCGACCTGCGCGCGGATCACGCCCGCCTCCTTCAAACGCTGCAGCCGCTTCCAGCAAGGCGTTTGCGACAGGTTCACGCGCTGCGCCAGTTCGGCGATCGGCATGGTCGCGTCTTCCTGCAGCAACTCCAGCAGCTTCCGGTCGATGATATCCATTCCCATCATGACACCCCTATAGGAAATTATTCTACTTTTCAGATTCCAAGGGGAATTATATGGAAACTCTTTCTCCGGGCAAACCGGTATAAATATCGCTATCCGACAATCACAGATAAGCAGCCCGCGCCGCTGCGCAACCAACATGAGCCAAGACTTTCAATCAGCGTCCCTGCACCGTCCCACCATCCAGCGCGTGCGCACCAACGCGACGACTCAGGCGGACTCGCGCGGCGAACCGGCGGACATGCCCTTCCCGGTCGCCGGGCGCCACGCGCCGCTCGCGCGCCTGTGCGCTGCCCTCGATGCGATGTTCGAAGCCCGCGCGCATTTGCCCGAACCAGCGGATTCGACCTTGTTCGCGCGCAGCATGCGCGTCGCGCTTGCACAGGCGGCAGCGGACCCCGACTTGCTCACGGCAGCGCAGCGCGAAGGGTCAGTCGAGAAGTACCGGCGTCATCTGTTGGCTGCGGATCCGCACGGCCGTTATGCGATCGCCGCGCTGGTGTGGCTGCCGCAACAGGCGAGCCCCGTGCATGCGCATCACACGTGGTGCGGCTACGCGGTAGTGGACGGCACGCTGAGCGAAACGGTATTCGAATGGAACGGCGCGCAGCACTGCGCGAGCGCCACACGCACGCAGCCGCGCCGGCAAGGCGCCGTGTCGTTCGTGCGAGGCGGCCGTGGCGGGATTCATCAACTGGGCAATCGCAGCGACGCGCCTGCCGTCTCCCTGCATATTTACGGGGTCGCGGGTGCGCAGATCGCGACGCACGTCAACGATATCTTGCGCACCGCGCAGACATCTGCGCTCACCTGAAACGATGTATCACGGGTGCCTCGCACCCTAGGCGTAACGACACGTGTTGACACGCGACGAGTTCGGCTCCGCGACACTCGCCGGCGATCCTTTCGCACTGGCAGACGACGCGGGCCCCGCTCGGTCTGCCCCGCGTCCGCTCGCCAATCGAGCACTCTCTCAACTCTTGCCGCCCGCCTCGCCCGCGGTCGGAATCTGCGGTGGAATCGGCGCTGTCTGTCCGGTCGGCGGCGGCGCCGGCCGCGGTTCGTGCGATACGTCGCGCGCCACCGCAAGAGGCGCATGCACGGCCCGAGTAGACATCGCCGCCGCGTGCCCCCCGGCGTGCGCATGCGGCGTCATCCCCGCTACGTCGTCGTCCTGCAAGGGCTGCCCTTCGCTGTCCTTCGACGACGTAAACACCCGCATCTGCGGCACCGGAATCTCGATACCCGCTTCGTCCATCTTGCGCTTCAGACGCAGATTGAACGCGCGCGCCACGCTCCACTGCTGCAGCGGCCGCGTCTTGATCTGCCCTTTCACGACCATCCAGTTCGGATCGAAACGGTCCAGCCCCCAGACTTCGATCGGACCGAGCATCTCGCGCCGGTAGCGGAAGTCGGCCATCAGATCGGCGCCGACTTCGCGGATCAGTTGGGTAATCTGATCGACGTCGGTGGAGAACGACATGCGCACTTCGAACACCGCATACGCAAAGTCGCGCGACAGGTTCTTGACGATCTTGATCTGCGAGAACGGAATCGCGTGAATCGCGCCTTGCCCGTCGCGCAGCCGCACCGTGCGGATCGACAGATGCTCGACCGTGCCCGCATGCCCGCCGTCCACGTCGATCCAGTCGCCCACCGAAATCGTATCCTCGATGATGATGAACAGCCCCGTGATCAGGTCGGTCACGAGCGACTGCGCGCCGAAGCCGATCGCGAGGCCGATCACGCCCGCGCCCGCCAGCAGCGGCGTGACATTGATGCCGAGATTGGCCGCCGTCACGATGCCCGCGATCGTCATGATCGTGACGAGCAGCACGTTGCGCAGCAGCGGCAGCATGGTGCGCGCGCGCATGCTGGGTGCGCGCGACTTGTTGCGCGGACCGCCCGGATTGAGCGCTTCGGTGATCGCGGTATCGACCAGAATCCACAGCAGCCAGGCAATGAACACGGTGGCGATGATCGCCGTCACCGCATGCGCGATACCCCGCGCCGCCACATTCTCTTCGACCATCGCGGCGAGTGAAACGCCCCACAAACGCGCCGCGAGTTCAAAGAAGAACAGCCAGACGAACAGCGTCAGCAGCGTGCCGAAAAAGCGCAGCAAACGCGTCAGGTACGGCGAGCGGCGGCGCGTGCGCGCGCTGCGCGGACGCGTCAGGCGCAACACGATGGCCGACACGAAAAAAGCCAGCACCAGCAGCAGCGCCGTGACCACCGAGATCTGCAGCACGTTTTCGTTCGAACCCGAGCCGCCGAGCGTGGCGACCACCGATGCGGTGGCGAGCACCAGCACGGGCACGTGCCAGAGTGCGGCGAGCACGTCGAAGGCGTCGGTCGCGGCTTTGTGATGGGTGCGCTGCTCGTAAGGCCGGTTGCGGATCAGATGCGCGACCGGCCGGCGAAACGCGAGCGCGAAATAACCGGTGAGGACAGCGGCCGTCATGTTGGCCGCGGTCGAAATCAGCGCGGCGAGGTTCGGCCCGAGTTGATGCGCGACGTCGTAATTGACGGCGGCGTCGCCAAGCGCGCCGCACACACCGACCACGAACAGCACGCGCCGCGCATGGTCGATCAGCAGGCGCACCGCGATCCGCCGATGCCCCGAGCCGAACAGCGAAAACATGATCAGACAGATCGCGGAGAACACCGCGCCCGCGACGATCGCATAGGCGACCACCATGCCGAGCGTACGGCCGAGCGCGTCAGGCATGGCGCGCACGAACAGCAGCGCGGCGAGAAAGGCGATGATCCACGGCCCGACGCGGCGCAGCGCGAAGATCAGCAGTTCGCGCGTGGTGGGATTCGGATTGAGCCCCATGACGATGTCAAAGCGCCGATACAGCCGGTGCTGCACATAGATGAGCGCGGCGGCGCACGCCCCCCAGCCCGCCAGCATCGCAATCATCGAGAACAGAATGCGGCCGAAGCTCTCGTGCCCCTGTCCTGAAATGATCGTGTAGAGCTCGTTGCCCGCGGCGTTGAAGCGTCCGCCCCAATAGCGGACCGGCGTGCGACCCTGATGCACGTCGGATTCGAACGAGGCGATGCCCGACGCGATCGCGCCGAGCAAACCAGGGCTCGGTTGCGCGGGCGCGGCCGGTGCGACGTTTTGCGACACGTCGCGCAGCTTTTTGAGCTGGGCGACGAGCGCGGTGCGCTGCCGGTCGTTGTCGAGCGTGGAGATCACGCTGTCGAGCGAGCGCGTCAGTTCCGCCTGGCTTGCCGGCGAGGGCGCGGACGCGGCCTCCGCCGCCGAGGCGCCCGAAGCGGGGGACGCGCTCACCGTCGCGCTGTTGATCAGGCTCTGCAAGGCCGGGATTACCGGCGTACCGGTGGCGGCGCCGGCCGCGGCAGCGGTCGCGGGCATCAAACCGACACCCGGGATCAGCGCGACGCAGGCGGCGGCCAGCCATGCGCCAAGCCACGCCGCGAGCGGCGGGCGCACGCCGCGGCGGGCAGCGCGCACGCAATGAACAGAAGAAAAGCGAAAGGCGGCGTGGGTCGCCGGCTGCCCGCCGTTGAACGGCGCAGCCTCGGCCTCACGCCGCAACGGGCATGACTGCATGGCAATCCGTAGGAAAACGGGAGACGCCAGTGTAGCCGCAGTTTCACCGGGAGCAACCTGACATGCGTAACCGAATGTTAGGACGCGGGCGCGGAATTCGTGTAGCGAAGACCGCGCGCGCCCTGTGCAGCCTCGTTTGAGGCGCGCTCGCGGGTCGCTTGCGGGTCAATACGCAACCGTCGCGATCTGCCGGACGAATCGGCCCTGCTCCAGTTCATCGACGAAGGCGATGGCGTAATCTTCCGCGGAAATGCGGCTGTTGCCTTCGGCATCGGCCAGCAGTGAGTTCGCGCCGGTGCGGAACTTGCCGGTGCGCTCGCCGGGTGCGATCAGCGCGGCCGGCGCAAAGAAAGTCCAGTCGAGGTCGGTGACGCCGCGGTAGTAGTCGAATGCCTCGCGGTGCGCGAGCGCGATGGCCTTGTACGCGTGCGGAAAGCCTTCTGTATCGACCAGTTGCTTGCCCGGCGCCACTTCGAGCGAACCCGCGCCGCCCACCACCACGAGACGCTTCAGGCCCGCCGCGCGCACGCCTTCGACGAGCGCGCGCGTCGCCTTGCCAAGCGCCGCGAGATCATCTTGCGGCGGCGCGTAGGCGCTCGCCGCCACGTCGTGACCGCGTACCGCGGCGCTCACACTCGCGGCGTCGAGCAGATCGGCCTGGGCCGCTTTCAGATTCGCCACGTCGGCCGGCACGCGCGCCGGGTTGCGCGCCAGCGCCGTCACCTGATGCCCGCGGCGGGCGGCTTCCGCGGCGACCCGCGAACCGATCATGCCGGTGGCGCCGAACAACGCGATCTTCAACTGTTTGCTCATTTCAATACTCCTGTCATTGGCAGATATGTAACCGTACTGATTACATATAAACCGGAAAAAAGAGGGGCATGAGCCCCCGTTCGTCGAAAGACGCGTGCTTCGGTTACCCGATACGCGCCCTTTTCGTCCTGCTTGTTTTGCTACCTCACCCGTGCGAACGCTTCTTGCGTTCGCGCAGCTTTTCTGCCCGCACCACGTCGGCCGTCGCATCGGCCAGCGTACGCGCGCCGAGCGCGGCCTCCATGGCCTGCTGCGCTTCGTCGATGATGCCGCGCAGCACGCCTTGAATGTTGCGCCCGACCATGCACGCCGGATTCGGCTCCTCGCGATGCAACGCGAATAACTGCGCGTCATCCACCGCACGATACACCTCGAGCAAGGTGATCTGTTCGGGCGCCCGCGCAAGCAGCGCGCCGCCGCCCGCGCCAAGCTGTGAAGTGGTGAGGCCCGCTTGCGCCAGCATGGCGAGAAGCCGCCGGATCAGCGCGGGATTCGTGTTCACGCTGCCGGCGATCATTTCCGACGAAAGCGGCACGCCCTCCTGCAACGACAACAGCGCGAGCACATGCACCGCGAATGCAAACCGGCTACTCGTGTTCACAGCAAACCTGCCCGGCGACGACAATGTGTAACCATAGTAATTACATTTAATCGGGCTGTCAAATGCCCCTGCTGTGCAGCCGGCATGTCATTTGTCCATCTGCTTTTGCGCGTCGCCCGACTCGCCCGATGACGACGAAGCCGCCGCATTCGTCGACGACGCCGAGCTCTGCGCCGACCACTCCTGCAGCTTGCGCCCTGCCGACTCGAGGCTCTGCCCCGTGAGCGACGCGGCCTTGCCGAGTTGCGCATGGGTGGCGCTCGCGGCGCTCTGCAGATTGGCTTGCGCGGTCGAAGCGAGCGCGTTGGGGTCGATGTTGATCGTCGGCGCCGAGGCTGCCGAATCTAGATTCTGCTGCGCGGCGGATTTGGTCGCGTCGACCTGCTGGCCGACGTAGCTCGCCGCCTGATCGAGCTTCTGAGCGGCGACCTGGGCCGCGTCGTTGAGCTTGCCCGCTACCTGCCCTGCGGACGCGTCGTCCTTATGACAGGCGGCGAGTCCGCCGAACACGAGGGCCACGAACGCGGCACGGCGCAGCAATGAGGAACGCATAGATGAAATCATGTTTGAGTGTGAGCCGCGTCGAGCGGCTTCCGCTTACGAAAACGCGCCCATCATACGCCGTTGCGCTGCACGCGCTCCCAGCGAGCGTGTGGAAGCGCGCTGCTCCGACGCCGCGCCGGGCACCGGGTGACGTGCGCGCTCGGTTCGCGGCGCCGGCCGCACACCGCACGATCGACTGCATGGCGAGATCGGTCGCGGTTCTGTCAAACGTAGTGGAGTAGACTGCTTGAGCTTATGTGAGCGTCAGAGAGCATTCGCTGTGTTCCGTTGAACAATTGGAGGCATACGATGGCGGCAAAGAAGATTCTGTTTTTGACCGGCGACTTCGCCGAGGATTACGAAACGATGGTGCCATTCCAGGCGCTGCAGGCCGTCGGCCACGTGGTCGATGCCGTCTGTCCGAACAAGAAGGCCGGCGACCGGATCAAGACCGCGATTCACGATTTCGAAGGCGACCAGACCTACACGGAAAAACCCGGTCATCAATTCACGCTCAACGCCACCTTCGACGACGCCGATCCGCGCCAATACGATGCGCTGGCGATTGCGGGCGGCCGCGCGCCAGAGTATCTGCGGCTCAATCACAAGGTGATCGAAGTCGTGCGGCAATTCGCTGAAGCCGGCAAGCCGATCGCCGCGATCTGTCACGCCGCGCAACTGCTGGCCGCCGCCGACGTGATCCGCGGCAAGCGCATTTCCGCCTACCCGGCGTGCGCGCCCGAAGTGAAAATGGCCGGCGGCGAATACGCGGACATTCCCGTCGACGCCGCGATCACGGACGCCAATTTCGTCACCGCGCCGGCATGGCCCGCGCATCCGGAATGGCTGCGTCAATTCCTGGTGCTGCTCGGCACCCGTATCGAACTCTGATCCCTCGGCCTGAACCACCGGCGAGCGCATTGCCTCTTCGGCAAGCCGCGCTCGCCGAAACGCCTCGCATTTGAGACTAGTCCGATGGTTCGCAACGGAAGGCTTTCCTATAGTCGCCGGCTGACTTGGGAGTGTATTTCGATGGAACTGATCGACTGGATCGTGATTCTCGCCGTCGCGTTGATGGCCATTGCCTTTTTCTGCGGACGAACGCCGGCCAACTGGTCGCGGGAGAATCGCATGCGGCGTCTCGCAGGCATGCGCATGCTGGTTCAAGCCGCGTGTTCGGTATGGGCCGCGCTGCTGATCACCGCGCGCGGCCTTTTTGCGCTGGACGGCCTGCCCGGCTTGCGTCCCACGCCCCTTCAGGTCCTGACTGGCGTCGCCGTTCTCATGGCTTGCGGCTGTTACTGGTCGATTCGCGGCACCCAGCTGCTCAAACCGCGCCGCCTCTTCACCGCGCAATGATTACGGCGTGCTGACGCCACGCCCGGCACCTGCTGCGACATGCGGGGCCGCGCCGCCGCCTGCGCTGCCATCGCCCCTTGCGCTGCCGCTCGTTCGATCGCGATCTTCCAGGCCCGGGCGGCCATCGCGAACGGCGTGATCACCGCCCGTTGCCGCCGGCCCCGGCGTTCCGGCAGCCAGTTGCGCGATGCGCCTCTCGGCCTCCGGCAGCGACAGATAGAACGTCGTGCCCGCGCCTTCTTTCGATTCCGCCCACACGCGTCCGCCATGCCGCTCCACCACGCGGCGCACGAGCGCGAGGCCGATGCCCTCGCCCGCCGCGACATTGCCGTGCAATCGCTGAAACGCATTGAATAGCCGCGGCAACGCAACCGCGGGAATACCGAGCCCGTTGTCCCTCACATAGAAAATCCGCAGCGAATGCACACCCGGCGGCGCCGGCGTCGTACCGATCTCGATCCTGCCCTCGCGTGACGGATCGAGGTAATTCACCGCGTTGCCGATCAGGTTCGCGAACACCTGCTCCAGCGCGGTGGGGTCGCCCCACACCGCGGGCAATTCGTGCACGTCGACGCGCGCGCGCCGCGCCCGGATCGAGCCTTGCATCGCATCGATCACGCGCGGCACGATATCGCGCACCTCGACTTTCTGTTGCCGGTACTCCACCCGGCCGACGCGCGACAGCCGCAACAGCGCGTCGATGATGTGCGAGGCACGCAGCACCGCCGTCTGCAGATAGTGGAGCGCTTCGCCGATATCCTCGTCGATCACCCGTTCGATGCGCTGCCGCGTCTCGGCCGCGAGCGACGACTCGCGCACCGCGACGCGCAGCTCGTCGCACGCGCGGATCAGTTCCTTCGAAAAGCCTTGCAGGTTCACGAGCGGCGCGCGCAGATCGTGCGACACGCTGTAAATGAACATCTCGTTTTCCTGGGTCTGCTGGCGCAGGGTCTCGTTGATCCGCGCGAGTTCGCCGGTGCGCCGCGCCAGGTCGGCCCGGAAGCGGGCCTGGATGCGCTCGGCTTCGAGCAGGCGGCGGCTGGTCTCGCGCAAGGTCAGATCGAGGCGCGCGATTTCGTCGTGCCCCGAGCCGATCGGCGCCAGCGGTTCGTTGCCCGCGAGACGCCCGGCGTTGTCCGCGAGCAGCGCGAGCCGGCCGCGCACGCCGCGCGTGAACAACCAGACGGCCAGCGCGACGAACAGCAGGGAGCCGAACACGGCCGCGACCACGAGGGTCTGCTGCCGCTCGCGCGCAGCGTCGGCGGCACTCGAACGCAGCGTGTCGAGCCGCCGCTCTTCAGCCTGGAACGCGGCGAGTTGCTGGCGAAACCGGTCGAGCACATCGGTCGAGGCGAGCTCGCGCAATCGCGTCAGCACGTCGCGCCGCCGGCCGGAATGCAGCATGTCCTGAATGCGATCCGACCATTGCCGGTAGGCTTGCACAGACTGACGCACCTGAGCCACGCGTTCGACCTGGGCGGGATTGTCGGCGACCAGTTCGGCCAGTTGATCGATGCGCCGGTCCACGTCCATCCACACCGTCACCGGCGTCGCGAAACGGGTGTCGTTGGCGAGCACCGCGCCGCGCAGCGCCACGGACTCGCCCAGCACCGGCTCGAGAATCGCGGTGGTCTGACGCAGCACGTCTTCGCTATGAATCGCCCAGCGCTCCGCGAGCGTCGCGTCCGACTGTGCCATGACCAGCCCGGAGAGCAGCGCCAGTTCGAAGACGGCCGGAATCGCGATCAGCAACAGGCCTTTAGTGGTCAGTCTCATGCGTGCGCATTGGAGGTCGGTGGCCGGCGGATCACGCTCGGGGTCGGCACATTATGTCGGCGATTGTGCTGGAAGACAAAGAGGGCCCGCAAAGGCGAGGCCCTCGCCGACAAGCGGCGCACCGAGTGACGCTCAGCCGTCAGCGTTTTGAATTAAACGTAACGCAAATCGAATATTTCGCCCGATTTTGGGTCCGTGGGTTGGCAATTCTCGCGTTATGCACATTAATTGTGCCCTCATGCGCCATCAGAGGGTGCAGACAAGTCTCGGCAGCGCCGAACAGGCGCACAGGCGATCCCATCCCGGTGCCGAATTGCACCGGTTCGACGCGCTTCGGCACAAATTTGGCCCGCTTCTTGCATTCACTGCCCGCTTTTTTGGCCTAAGCAGGATTCATCGATGGAAAGTCTGAAAACCGGCACCGACACCCTTTTTCTTTTGCTCGGCGCCGCAATGGTGCTCGCCATGCACGCAGGGTTCGCCTTTCTCGAACTCGGCACCGTGCGCAAAAAGAATCAGGTCAACGCACTGGTCAAAATTCTGGTGGATTTCTCGGTCTCGACGATCGCGTACTTCTTCATCGGCTACGCCATCGCGTACGGCGTGCAGTTCTTCGGCAGCGCCGAGTCGCTGGCGGCGCACAACGGCTTTGCGCTGGTGCGCTTCTTCTTCCTGCTGACCTTCGCCGCCGCCATTCCGGCGATCGTCTCGGGCGGCATCGCCGAGCGCTCGAAATTCAATCCGCAACTCTTCGCGACCTTCGTGCTGGTCGGCTTCATCTACCCGTTCTTCGAAGGGATCGCCTGGAACGGCCGCTTCGGCATCCAGAACTGGCTCGCCCAGGTGTTCGGCGCGCAGTTCCACGACTTCGCCGGCTCGGTCGTCGTGCATGCGTTCGGCGGCTGGGTCGCCCTGCCCGCGGTGCTGTTGCTGGGCGCGCGCCACGGCCGCTATCACCGTGACGGCGGTATCGCCGCGCATCCGCCGTCGAACATTCCGTTCCTCGCGTTGGGCGCCTGGGTGCTGGCGGTCGGCTGGTTCGGCTTTAACGTGATGAGCGCGCAGACCGTCGACAAGATCAGCGGCCTCGTCGCCGTCAATTCGCTGATGGCGATGGTGGGCGGCACGCTGACCGCCTGGCTCGCCGGTCGCAACGACCCCGGCTTCACCTATAACGGCCCGCTGGCCGGACTGGTGGCGGTCTGCGCCGGCTCCGACATCATGCATCCGCTCGGCGCGCTGGTGACGGGCGGTATCGCCGGTGTGCTGTTCGTTTACATGTTCACCTGCGTGCAGAACCGCTGGCGCATCGACGACGTGCTGGGCGTGTGGCCCTTGCACGGCCTGTGCGGCGCGTGGGGTGGCCTCGCGGCCGGCATTTTCGGCTTGCGCGCGCTCGGCGGCATGGGTGGCGTGTCGTTCGGCGCGCAACTGGTTGGCACGCTGGGCGGGATCGTGGTGGCGACGCTCGGCGGCACCCTCGTGTACGGCGCGATCCGGTTGACCGTGGGCCTCCGGCTCGACCAGGAAGACGAGTACAACGGCGCCGACCTGTCGATCCACAAGATTTCGGCGACGTCCGAGTGAGCATGCTTCGGCGGCCGCCGCGGAACACATGAGTGGGCGCGTGAGGCCGCGCAGGAGCGCATGCAAGAATCCCGATCCGATCGTTGCGCTGCGTCGACCGACACGCCGGCTACGCGCGCCCAGCGCCGGCCGGCGTCCTCTGCGCGCCCCGCGCCGAACTGTCCCCACATGCATTCGCGGTGTTAGACTCCAGCGCTGGAGATGGCATTCTCCGTTAACCGCCCTCGGGGCTGATGATGCCTGCTTCGCCCGGATGATTGCGGACGCGGGGTCGTGCGCCACACTCAGCCCGGTTTGTCGACACTCCAGTTCTGCCAGGCCTCCCATGTATTTGTCCATTCTCGCTGTCGGCATCGGCGGCGCGCTCGGTTCGTTGTTTCGCTGGTTTCTGGGCATCCGCCTGAACGGCCTGTTCAGCGGCTTGCCGCTCGGCACTTTCGCCGCCAACGTCATTGCCGGCTACGTCATCGGTGTCGCCGTCGCGGGGTTTGCGCGGGCGCCGCAGATCGCGCCGGAATGGCGGCTCTTCGTCATTACCGGCTTGATGGGCGGTCTGTCGACTTTCTCGACGTTTTCAGCGGAAGTGGTGCAGCGGCTACAGGACGGCCGGCTCGGCTGGGCCGCGGGCGAGATCGTGATTCACGTGGGCGCGTCGCTCGTCATGACCATTCTGGGCATCGCAACCGTATCGCTGCTGTCACGCTGAAAGCGCGGCGGGCGGCTGATGCCGACCACGCTTAGCCCGTCAGGCATGTCCCTGGCGTCGCAACACGACACGATTCCTGCCGGCGCGCTTTGCCGTGTAGAGCGCGCGGTCCGCGCGCTCGAGCGCCATATTGATGTCGTCGGTCAACTCCACGCCGCACACGCCCGACGAAAACGAGTAGCCGATCAGAACCTCCGCGCCGATCGCCACGCGCCGCCCCGTCAGACTGCAGCGGATCCGTTCGACCGCCGCCGCGGCCTCGTCGACCGAGGTGCCCGGAAACACCAACAGGAACTCCTCTCCGCCGATTCGCCCGATCAGATCCGATTGCCGCATCGCCTTGCGGCTCAGTTCGGCAAAGTCGCGCAGCACGGCGTCGCCGGCCGCGTGCCCGTAGATGTCGTTGATGCTCTTGAAATGATCGAGGTCGACCAGCGCGACGGTGAGCGGCACGGCGGCGTGCGCGAACGCCGAAATCGCCAGTTCCAGATAGGACAAGGAGTGCCGCCGGTTGGCGAGACCCGTCAGCGCGTCGGTGCGCGCCTCCTGAATGGCGCGGTCGCGTGAGGCGATCAGCGCCTGTTCGCCGTGGCGCAAGGTCGAAATTTCCGTGCCGATCACGACGAGCCAGCCGGAGTCGAGCAGCGTCTCGGTCATCCAGAACCAGCGTCCGTCGACGAGATCGGTGGCGAAATGGCGCTGGCCGGGCTCGCCGCGCCGCCGCGCCTGGGTCTCGGCAATGAATTCCAGCGCGTCGCCGCGGTCGATGCGCGCGCCGCAGTGTCTAAGCACGCCGTGCAGAATGACGTCGGCAAAGGTCATCTCGCGTCCGGCTTCGTCGAGCTGAAAGGCCGCCCTGAAGGTACTATTCGCAAAGTCGAGGCGGTCCGCCGGATCGTACAGGCCCACGAGGATATGCGGACCCTCCAGCGCAGCGAACAGCGCCTGCAAACCGGCGGCGTTGCCGGGAAGGTCCAGAATCGATTTCATGTCTCGTGTTTTGTGCGCAATTCAGAAAAAAATAGCACGGAACATGCCGCGTTCGAATGGAATTTTCACGTTGTTAGTCTGAGGATTGCGGTTTGCGTCGTATGAATAGCGATACGCGCCTGGTGCGGTGGATAGCGCAATGAGATCTGACACGCGCGAGACGGTTTAACGAGCGGGCGAAAAAAAAGGCGTCACGTTGCCGTGACGCCTTAAAAAGTTCTAGCCATTCCGAGGGCCGTGCTAGAACCTGAGAGACGGTATTCGAAAGTTTTGCCTGCGATGCGGCGCCTTGAAGGCGCGCGGCATGGACTGTTACGGTGGACTGAGAGAAGACACTCGACCAGACATGCTGCGGACCACGGCCGGTTCGAAACTTCAAAATGCAGAACCTGAAACCGTCTTTCGAAATAGGATTCCATTTTTTATGGTTATGCTGACTAAGTCAAGCAAAATCTAAAGAGGCCTCATTCGTTGCGGCAAAATGTTCCGATACAATGAATCTTCTTATGGAAAATCACCTCCATGCCCCACTTTGGGGCCAGCCGCGGCACCGTGAGAGAGGCTTTCCAGTGCGGCTGAATACAAAAAACTGAAATAAAGTTCCAAAAAATTGCCATGATCCGACCCACGCCCTCCCGAACCGCAACTGAGCCCGCCAAAGATAGAGACGGCTCCGGCGAGGAAGTGACCGCCCTCGCGCGCGGTCTGACCGTGCTGCGCTCCGTCGCCGCCGCCGACGCGCCGCTTAGCAACCGTGAGCTGACCGAACTGACCGGCATTCCCAAGCCGACCGTTTCGCGGATCACCGCCACGCTGGTGGGCGCGGGTTTCCTGTTCCGTCTGCCCGACAGCGAACGTTTTGTACTGACCTCGTCGGTGCTGGAGTTGAGCAACGGTTTTCTGCGCAATTTCGACATTCGCGCCCGCGCGCGGCCGTTCCTGATCGAACTCGCGGAACGCACCGCATTGTCCGTGCATCTGGCCGTGCGCGACCGCCTCGATATGGTGGTGATCGACGCGATCCGGCCGCGCTCGGCGGTGCTGGTGTCGCGCCTCGAAATCGGCTCGCGCATGAATCTGTGCCGCACGGCCATCGGCCGCGCCTATCTGGCCGCGCTGGAAGCGCCGGAACGGGAAAAATTGCTGATCGGCCTGCAGGCCGCCGAAGGCGACGACTGGGGCCATGTCGGCAGCCGGCTCGAGAGTTCATTGCAGGAAACCATCGAGCGCGGCTTCGCGATCGCCACGGGCGAATGGTACGACGGCCTGAACGCGATCGCGCTGGGCTTCACCGGCCCGTCGGGCGAGCGCTACGCGGTCAATTGCGGCGGCTCCGCGGATCAATGCCCGCGCGACTGGCTGATCACGCGCGCCGCGCCCGCCCTGCTCGAGTGCGTGGCCAACATCATGCTGGAAATCGGCGGCACGCCCGGGCGCCGTCTCGACACCTGAGGCAACCCACGGCTCGCCGGTCGGCGGCCATGGCCATGGCAACCCATCCTGTAACCTTCGTAATCAAAAGAAAAATACGCGGGTGGACTGTTGCAGAGCCCGCGACGTAGGATCATGCCTTCCCGTCGCGGGAGGCACGTCCGGCTTGCCGTCTTCCTTTTCGATGACGTTGCGCCCGCCTGCCAGGATGCCGCCTTGCGTTACCATCCTTGTCCCGCGTCTTCGGTAGCATCGCGCTGAACGAGCGCGGCGCACGCGTTGTCGAAACCGCCTGCCGTGCCGCTCGCGCCGCTGCGCCGAAATGTCGAAACGGCACGAACGCGCGAGCGGCCCACATCCAAGCCAGTCACCTGACCGAACCGATGGACGAACAACAAAAGCATTCGGAAACCCCACGCCCCATCCCTCCGGCATCCCAACCGTCTTCCAGCGGCGGCCCGGCCGGCGCGCCGAACGGCGCGCGAGGCAGGGTGAAGCGGCACCGCGGACGCAATCTCGCCTTGATCGTCGCCGCGCTCGCCGTCCTCGGGTTCGGGCTGTGGCGCTGGCATCCGTGGGGCGGTCCCGGCGGCGGCGCAAGCGCCGCGAGCGGCGGGGGGCCCGGTCGCGGCGGGCCCGGCGGCATGGCCAATCTGGCGCAACCGGTTCATGTGGCGACCGCCACGCAGGGTGAAATGCCGGTGGTGCTGACCGCGCTCGGCACGGTCACGCCGCTCGCCAACGTCACGGTGCTGCCGCAGTTGAGCGGCACGCTGCAGGACGTGTATTTCAAGGAAGGCCAGATGGTCAAAAAGGGCGACGTGCTGGCCCAGATCGACCCGCGCCCCTATCAGATCTCGCTCGATAACGCGCAAGGCACGCTGGCGCGCGACGAGGCGCTGCTGCAAACCGCCCGCCTCGACCTGAAGCGTTATCAGACGCTGCTCTCGCAAGACTCGATCGCCAGCCAGCAGGTCGATACGCAGGCTTCGCTGGTGCGGCAATACGAAGGCACGGTGAAGTCCGACAAGGCCAACATCGACACCTTCAAGCTCGACCTCGTCTATGCGCGCATCACCGCGCCCGTGTCGGGCCGCGTGGGTCTGCGCCAGGTCGATCCGGGCAACTACGTGACGCCGAGCCTGACCAACGGCATCGTCGTGATCACGCAGTTGCAGCCGATCAGCGTGATCTTCACCACCTCCGAAGACAACCTGCAGCAGATCATCCAGCAGACCCAGGCGGGCGCGAAGCTGTCCGTCACCGCGTATGACCGCAGCAACACCACGTCGCTCGAAGGCGGCACGCTCGAAACGCTGGACAACCAGATCGACACCACCACCGGCACGGTCAAGCTGCGCGCGATCTTCCAGAACAGCAAGAACCTGCTGTTTCCGAATCAGTTCGTGAATGCGCGCCTGCTGGTCGATACGATCAAGGACGCCGTGATCGTGCCGACGCCGGCCGTGCTCAACGGCTCGATGGGGTCGTTCGTCTACGTCGTGAAGCCGGACAACACCGTGACCGTGCGGCCGGTCAAGATCGGCCCCGTGGATGGCGAGCGCACCAGCATCAAAACCGGCCTGGCGGTCGGCGAGCGCGTCGTGATCGACGGTTCGGACCGCCTCAAGGAAGGCGCGAAAATCACGATCCCGGCCGGCAAGCCCCGTGGTGCCTCAGGTGCATCAGGCGCCTCCGGTGCGCATGGCGCGGGCGCGGCGTCGGGCGCCTCCGGCACGCACGGGCATCATGGCAAACACGCGGCGCAAGCCTCGCAATAAAGGCACGGCACCTGTCGCATGAATCCATCCCGCGCCTTTATTCTGCGTCCCGTCGGCACCGCGCTGCTGATGGCGGCGATCATGCTGGTCGGTCTCGTCGCACTGCGCTTTCTGCCGCTCTCCGCGCTGCCCGAAGTCGATTATCCGACCATCCAGGTGCAGACCTTCTATCCGGGCGCGAGCCCGGACGTGATGACCTCGTCGGTCACCGCGCCGCTCGAGCGCCAGTTCGGGCAGATGCCGTCGCTCAATCAGATGTCGTCGCAAAGCTCGGCCGGCTCGTCGATCATCACGCTGCAATTCAGCCTCGATCTGCCGCTCGACATCGCCGAGCAGGAAGTGCAGGCCGCCATCAACGCGGCCGGCAACCTGCTGCCCTCGGACCTGCCGGCGCCGCCGATCTACGCCAAGGTCAATCCGGCCGACGCGCCGATCATCACGCTCGCGATCACCTCGAAGACGCTGCCGCTCACCCAGGTGCAGGATCTGGCCGACACGCGTCTCGCGCAGAAAATTTCCCAGGTGGCGGGCGTGGGTCTGGTGAGCCTGTCGGGCGGCCAGCGCCCGGCCGTGCGCATTCAGGCGAACCCGCGCGCGCTCGCCGCGTATGGGCTGAATCTCGACGATTTGCGCACCACCATCTCGAACCTGAACGTCAACACGCCGAAGGGCAACTTCGACGGTCCCACGCGCAACTACACGATCAACGCGAACGATCAGTTGACCGACGCCGAGGCCTACAAGAGCGCGGTGGTCGCGTACAAGAACGGCCGCGCGGTGATGCTGACCGACGTCGCCACCATCGTGCAGGGCGCGGAGAATACCAAGCTCGGCGCCTGGGTGGACGGCACACCCGCGATCATTCTGAACGTGCAGCGCCAGCCGGGCGCCAACGTGATCCAGGTGGTGGACGGCATCAAGAAACTGCTGCCACGGTTGCAGCAGTCGCTGCCCGCCGCGCTCGACGTGCGGATCGTCACCGACCGCACCACCACGATCCGCGCATCCGTGCGCGACGTGCAGTTCGAACTGGCCATGTCGGTGGTGCTGGTGGTGCTGGTGATGTACCTGTTCCTCGCCAACATCTACGCGACCATCATTCCGAGTCTCTCGGTGCCGCTGTCGCTGATCGGCACGCTTGCCGTGATGTACCTATGCGGCTTCTCGCTGGACAACCTGTCGCTGATGGCGCTGACCATCGCGACCGGCTTCGTGGTGGACGACGCGATCGTGATGATCGAGAACATCGCGCGTTACGTGGAAGAAGGCGAGTCGCCGCTCGAAGCCGCGCTCAAGGGTTCGAAACAGATCGGCTTCACGATCATTTCGCTGACGGTCTCGCTGATCGCCGTGCTGATTCCGCTGCTCTTCATGGGCGACGTGGTCGGCCGCCTGTTCCACGAGTTCGCCATTACGCTCGCCGTGACGATCGTGATCTCAGCGATCGTGTCGCTCACGCTCGTGCCGATGATGTGCGCGAAGCTGCTGCGCCACACGCCGCCGCACGAGAGCCACCGTTTCGAGGCCAAGGCGCACCGCGCGATCGACTGGGTGATCGCGCGCTACGCGGTCGCGCTCACGTGGGTGCTGAACCGGCAGCGCTCCACGCTGGTCGTCGCACTCCTCACGCTGGTGCTGACCGGACTGCTGTACGTGCACATTCCGAAAGGCTTCTTCCCGGTACAGGACACCGGCGTGATCCAGGCGATCACGCAGGCGCCGCAATCGGTGTCGTATGCGTCGATGGCCGAGCGTCAACAGGAACTCGCCGCGCAGATCCTGAAGAATCCGGACGTGGAAAGCCTGACTTCGTTCATCGGCGTGGACGGCAGCAATATCACGCTGAACAGCGGCCGCATGCTGATCAACCTGAAGCCGCGCGACGACCGCAGCAGCACCGCAAGCGAAGTGATCCGCCAGTTGCAACGCGACGTCGCGCATATTCCCGGCGCGTCGCTATACATGCAGCCGGTTCAGGACCTGACGATCGATTCGACGGTGAGCCCGACGCAGTATCAGTTCATGCTGACCGATCCGAATATCGGCGAATTCACGACGTGGGTGCCGAAGCTCGTCGAGCGCCTGCGGCAGTCGCCCGAACTGGCGGACGTCGCCACCGATCTGCAGGACAACGGCCAGTCGGTCTACATCGAGATCGACCGCGCCACCGCATCGCGTTACGGCATCACGCCGGCCACCGTGGACAGCGCGCTGTACGACGCGTTCGGCCAGCGCATCATCTCGACCATCTTCACGCAGTCGAACCAGTACCGCGTGATTCTGGAAGCGCAGCCGCAGATGCAGCACTACACCGAATCGCTGAAGTCGATCTATCTGCCCTCTTCCACGTCCACCGGCGGCCAGGTGCCGCTCTCCTCGATCGCGCGCTTCATCGAGAAACCCGCGCCGCTGCTGGTCACGCACCTAAGCCAGTTCCCGGCCACCACCGTGTCGTTCAACCTCGCGCCGGGCTCTTCGCTCGGCGCGGCGGTGAAAGCGATCGATCAGGCGCAGAAGGACATCGGCTTGCCCGCGTCGTTCCAGACGCGCTACCAGGGCGCGGCGCTGGCGTTCCAGGCGTCGCTGTCGAACGAGCTGTTCCTGATCCTCGCGGCAATCGTCACGATGTATATCGTGCTGGGCGTGCTGTACGAGAGCTTCATCCATCCGATCACGATTCTCTCCACGCTGCCCTCGGCCGGTGTCGGCGCGCTGCTGGCGCTGCTCATCACCGGGCACGATCTGGACATCATCGGCATCATCGGCATCGTGCTGCTGATCGGTATCGTGAAGAAGAACGCGATCATGATGATCGACTTCGCGCTCTACGCCGAGCGCGAGGAGGGCAAGCCGCCGCGCGAAGCGATCTATCAGGCGTGTCTGCTGCGCTTCCGGCCGATTCTGATGACCACGCTCGCCGCCCTGCTCGGCGCGCTGCCGCTCATGCTAGGCACCGGCGCCGGTTCGGAGTTGCGCCGCCCGCTCGGTATCGCGATTGCGGGCGGGTTGATCGTCAGCCAGTTGCTGACGCTCTTCACCACGCCGGTGATCTACCTCGCGTTCGACTCGCTCGGCCGCCGCGCGCGTGAGCGCTTCAATCGCGGCGGGTCGTCCACGGAGCCGACGCCGCCCGCCACCGACGCGGGGAACTGAGCAATGAACCTGTCGCGTCCGTTTATCTCGCGCCCGGTCGCCACCACGCTGCTCGCGGTCGGCATCGCGCTGGCCGGTATTTTCGCGTTCACGAAGCTGCCGGTGGCGCCGCTGCCGCAGGTCGATTTCCCGACCATTTCGGTGCAGGCCACGCTGCCGGGCGCGAGCCCGGATACCGTGGCGACCAGCGTCGCCAGCCCGCTTGAACGGCATCTCGGCTCGATCGCCGACGTTACCGAAATGACCTCGATGAGCTCAGTCGGCTCCACGCGCATCACCATGCAGTTCGGCCTGAACCGCGACATCGACGGAGCCGCGCGCGACGTGCAGGCCGCCATCAACGCGGCGCGCGCCGATCTGCCGGCGAGCCTGCGCAGCAACCCGACGTACCACAAGGTGAATCCGGCCGACGCGCCGATCCTGATTCTGGCGCTCACCTCGAAAACGCTCACCGCCGGCCAGTTGTACGACTCCGCGGCGACCGTGCTGCAACAGTCGCTGTCGCAGGTGGACGGCGTCGGCGAAGTGGACGTGAGCGGTTCGGCCAATCCGGCCGTACGCGTCGAACTGGAGCCGAACGCGCTCTCGCACTACGGCATCGGCCTCGAAGACGTGCGCGCGGCGCTCGCCGCCGCCAACGCGAACAGTCCGAAGGGTTCGATCGAATTCGGCCCGAACCGCGTGCAGATCTACACCAACGACCAGGCCAGCAAGGCGTCGCAATACAGGGACCTGATCATCGCCTATCGCAACGGCTCGGCGGTGAAGCTCTCCGACGTGGCCGAGGTGGTCGATTCGGTCGAAGATCTGCGCAACCTCGGCCTCTTCAACGGCAAGCGTTCGGTGCTGGTGATCCTGTACCGCCAGCCCGGTGCGAACATCATCGACACCATCGACCGGGTGACGGCGATGCTGCCGCAACTGCACGCGTCGCTGCCCGCGGACGTCGAGATCGCGCCGGCCGCCGACCGCTCCACCACGATCCGCGCGTCGCTGAAGGACACCGAGCACACGCTGATGATCGCGGTGGCGCTGGTGGTGATGGTGGTGTTCCTGTTCCTGCGCAACTGGCGCGCCACGCTGATTCCGAGCGTGGCCGTGCCGATCTCGATCATCGGCACGTTCGGCGCGATGTATCTGCTCGGTTTCTCGATCGACAACCTCTCGCTGATGGCGTTGACCATCGCGACCGGCTTCGTGGTGGACGACGCGATCGTGGTGCTGGAGAACATCTCCCGGCATATCGAGAACGGCGTGCCGCGCATGAAGGCGGCCTTTCTCGGCGCGCGCGAGGTCGGCTTCACCGTGCTGTCGATCAGCATCTCGCTGGTCGCCGTGTTCCTGCCGATTCTGCTGATGGGCGGCATTGTCGGGCGGCTGTTCCGCGAATTCGCGCTGACGCTCTCGCTCGCGATCGGCGTGTCGCTGATCGTCTCCCTCACGCTTACGCCGATGATGTGCTCGCGCCTGCTGCGCGAGCCGCACGAGCAGAGGGAAGAAGGCCGCTTCGGCCGCTGGCTCGAACGCGGCTTCGCGTCGCTGCAGCGCGGCTACGAGCGCACGCTCGGCTGGGCGCTGCTGCATCCGCGCCTGCTTGTGACGGTGCTTTTGCTGACGATCGGCCTGAACGTGTGGCTGTACATCATCGTGCCGAAGGGCTTCTTTCCGCAGCAGGACACGGGGCGGCTGATCGGCGGCATTCAGGCCGACCAGAGCACCTCGTTCCAGGCCATGAAAGGCAAGTTCGCGCAGATGATGGAGATTGTCGGCAAGAATCCGGCGGTGGACAGCGTGGCCGGCTTCACCGGCGGGCGGCAGACCAACTCCGGCTTCATGTTCGTGACACTGAAACCGAAGTCCGAGCGCAAGCTCTCCGCCGATCAGGTGATCCAGCAACTGCGCGCACCGCTCGGCGACGTGGCCGGCGCGCGGACGTTCCTGCAGGCCGTGCAGGACATTCGCGTCGGCGGACGGCAATCGAACGCGCAGTACCAGTTCACGCTACTCGCCGATTCGACGCCCGACCTGTACCGGTGGGGGCCGAAACTCACCGAGGCGTTGCAGGCGCGCCCCGAACTCGCGGACGTGAATTCCGACCAGCAGCAAGGCGGCCTCGAAGCCATGGTGACGATCGACCGGGCGACCGCCGCGCGCCTCGGCATCAAGCCGGCGCAGATCGACAACACCTTGTACGACGCGTTTGGCCAGCGCCAGGTGTCGACCATCTACAACCCGCTGAACCAGTATCACGTCGTGATGGAAGTCGCGCCGAAGTACTGGCAGAGCCCGGACATGCTCAAGCAGATCTACATCAGCACCTCCGGCGGCAGCGCGAGCGGCGCGCAGACCACCAATGCGCCGGCGGGCACGGTGACCGCGGCGGCGAGCACCGCCTCGACGAGCGCAACGACGGGCGGCACGGCGGGCACGACCGCCTCGAGCGCGGCGAGCATCGCCGCCGACTCCGCGCGCAACCTGGCGATCAATTCGATCGCGGCGAGCGGCAAGTCGAGCGCTTCGTCGGGCGCGGCGGTCTCGACCGCGAAGGAAACCATGGTGCCGCTGTCGGCGATCGCGAGCTTCGGGCCGGGCAATACGCCGCTCTCCGTGAACCACCAGAGCCAGTTCGTGGCCTCGACGATTTCGTTCAACCTGCCGCCGGGCGTCTCGCTTTCGACGGCGACCCAGGCGATCTACGACACGATGGCGCAGATCGGCATGCCGGGCACCATCCACGGCAGCTTCCAGGGCACGGCGCAGGCGTTCCAGCAGTCCATGTCCGATCAGCCGATCCTGATTCTGGCCGCGCTGGCCGCCGTGTATATCGTGCTGGGGATGCTCTACGAGAGCTATATCCACCCGCTGACGATTCTGTCCACGCTGCCCTCTGCGGGCGTGGGAGCGTTGCTGGCGCTGCTGCTGTTCAAGACCGAGTTCAGCATCATCGCGCTGATCGGCGTGATTCTGCTGATCGGTATCGTGAAGAAGAACGCGATCATGATGGTGGACTTCGCCATTGAAGCATCACGGCAAGGGCTGTCTTCGCGCGACGCGATCTTCCAGGCGTGTCTGTTGCGCTTCCGGCCGATCATGATGACGACGTTTGCCGCACTTCTCGGCGCACTGCCGCTCGCGTTCGGGCGCGGCGAAGGCGCGGAGCTGCGCGCGCCGCTCGGGATCGCGATTGTGGGCGGCCTGATTGTCAGTCAGATGCTCACGCTTTATACGACGCCGGTGGTGTATCTCTATATGGACCGGATCCGCGTGAGGTGGGAGTCGCGCAAGGCTCGCAGAACGGGCGTTGCGCCTTCCTGATGTCATTGGGGTTTCGCGCGCGCGTGTTGTCGCAATGTGGCCGACAGCGCCGCGAAACCCGATTGCAGGACTTCATCGCCTCCCACAGCATGACTCACGCTCGCGCGCACGAACTGCGGCACGGCGCTCTGTCCCGCCGCAAACAGGTCGGCGGCACTGACAAGACAGTTCTGCTGTCTCAAGACGGTCTGAACATTCGCCGCGCGTCCCGGCGCTGGAACCTCTATCCAGAAGTGCGGACTCTGCGGATGCGACACGTAATTCAGTCCTGCAAGATGGCTCTGCACCAGGTGTTTTCGACGTTCGAACTCGGCCGCCTGCTGACGTATCAGCGCCTGCGCCACCCCTTCCTCTATCCAGCGGCTCGCGAGTTCGATTGGTAGCGGCGTCGCCATCCAGCAGGTGGAACTCACCGCGGCGCCGAAGCGGCTGATCAACGGCCCAGGCGCATGGACATAGCCGACCCGCAAGCCTGCCGCGACGACCTTGCTCAAACTGCCGATCACGATGCCGCGCTCGGGCGCGAACAGACTGATCGGCGGCGGCCGGTTCGCCATCAACACGCCATGCACGTCGTCCTCGATAATCAGGACATTGTGCGCGCGGCAGACCTCGGCGACGACCTTGCGGCGTTCGACCGACAGCACGGCGCTGGTCGGATTCTGGATGCTCGGCGTGCAGTACAGCGCCGATATACGATGGGTACGGCATGCCTCCAGCAGTGCAAGAGGCACGAGCCCCTCGCCGTCCATTTCGATGCCGAGCAGCTTGATGCCAACCAGGCGCGCCGCGCTAATCAGCCCCGGATAAGTCAGGCGTTCAGTGGCCACGATATCTCCGGCGCGAAGCAACGCAAGCAGCGTGCAGAGCAACCCGTGCTGGGCGCCGTTGACACACACGATCTGTTCGGGCTCGGCGGCGAAATCACCGTGGCTCAACCATCGCGCGCCGGCCCGACGATGTCGCGCCGAACCGAGCTCCGGCGTATAGAGCATGAGTTCGCGCAGGGTCTCGGCATCCGCGGCCAGCGCCTCGAGGCTGCGCGCGAGCATGACAGTCTCCTGCCCGGAAACAGGCATGCTGCGGCTCATATCGATGCACCGCTGCGGCTCGTCGACGAAATTCTTGAAGCCGCGGTCGCGTGCACGCTCCAAACCGAGTTTGCGCACGAAGGTCCCGTCTCCCACTCTCGCGACAATTAGTCCAATGCGCTCCAGTTCGGCGTACGCGCGGCTCACCGTGCCGGGCGTCACAGCCAGCCTGTCAGCCAGCAGACGGTGCGGCGGTAGCTTGGCTCCGCCCGCGATCGAACCGTCGTGAATTCGCGCCGCGAGCGCCTCTGCCAGGCGTTTGTATTTTGCGGTGCGCCCACTCTCCATTGCCGGCTTCAGAATTGAAACCATGTCAATAATTGGTTTGACTGTCATTAGGCATCCTAATACGATTATCGAGCTCATCCGTGCCGATTTTATTGATTCATCGAGATTGAAATCAAGACAAGGAATCCATTGACATCATGCCGATCACGGCCACTATCGATATTCCGCACAAGACCCGCAGAGACTGGCGCAGCGGGTGTGTGACGTCCATCCTCTTTCTGATTGTCTGTCTAAGTTGGGGCACCACCTGGCTGGGCATCAAGATAGCCGTCGAAAGCACGCCGCCGCTCACTTCGGCCGGCTTGCGCTTTCTGATCGCCTTCCCGCTCTTCCTCGTCTTTGCGTTGGTGCGCAAAGAGTCGCTTTTGTTCCCGCGTGAGAAGGTCGGCTTTTTTATTTTCATCACGCTGAGCTACTTTTGCATTCCGTATTATTTGCTCAACTACGGCGAGATACATGTCGCCTCGGGATTGACAGCCCTGATATTCAGCAGCATGCCCGTCTTTATCTTGATATTTTCCGCATTATTTTTGCGAGAAAAAATCTATTTCTCACAACTCATCGGCATCGCCGTCGGTTTCGGCAGCCTGTTCATGATCATCAAGACTCAAGGCATGCACATGGATCATGCCGAGTTCCTCGGGGTTCTGACGATTCTCGCTGCCGCGGTCATGCATGCCTTGTGTTACGTCATCACCAAACGCCAGGGCGCGAACATCAGCGTGATCACCTTTAACACCCTGCCGATCGGCATCGCCGGCTTCATGCTGTTCATTGCAGGAGCGTTCCTCGAACATCCCAGACTCGCCGACATCACGCTTCGGTCGTGGGGCGCGCTGGCCTACCTGGGATTGGCGGCGTCGGTCGGCGGCTTCATCGTCTATTTCTTTTTGCTCAAGCGGCTCAGCCCGGTCATTCTCTCGTTCGTGTTCATCATTTTCCCCGTGTTCGCCGTGGTGATCGGTTCATGGTACGAGGGGCTGCCGATTTCGAAGGACCTCTGTTTCTATTCAGCCGTGTTGCTGCTGGGATTCGCCATCACAAAGTCGCCCGTGGAAAAACTCATGGCGAAAACCAACCAGACGGCACCGTGAGGCAGGTATGGACATGCTCAATCACGAAAATCTTCAGCGCATCTACCACCACGCCTGCAGCACCTATCCCGAGGAGTGTTGCGGCTTTATTTTCGCCGACGGGACCGTTCATCACGGCATCAATATCCAGAGCGAGTTGCATCACCGGCAACCTGATATCCACACGCGCACAGGCGCGAATGGCTACACGTTCTCCGTCGCCGACACGCTCGCAATGAACCGAAGCTTTCGAAGCAGCAACCCCGTCGCGGTCATTTACCACTCGCATCCGGACGTCGGCGCCTACTTCAGTCATGAAGACGCGAGCAAGGCGTTGTTCATGGGCGAGCCCGCGTACCCGGTCGCTTATCTGGTCGTAGATATCCGCAAGGGTCATGCTAAAGCGGCAAAGCTCTTCCAATGGAATGGCCGCTGTTTTGCCTGCGTTCAAGAGATTCACACCAACGAAAAAGACTCGACGGCACAAATCAGGAACTGACAATGAAAACAGTGATCTTCCCGGAAGTTCTCGCAAGAGCCGCACGGCTACCTGCCTCTCGCATGGAAGTCGACGGCGGCACACTGCGAGAAGTGATCGAGCACGTTTGCGCGCGTCACTCGCTGCTGCGTGCCCACCTGTTTTACGAGAACGGCGCTTTCAAGGAACACTTCCTCCTGACCTGCTCGGGCGAACTCGCAGACCTCGAACACGTCCTGCCGAGCGGCGGCGAAACTGAGATCATGCTGGCCACATCGGGCGGCCTCGACACCGACCACCTTTCCAATGACGAGATTCGCCGCTACGTGCGTCACATCACGTTGCCGGGTGTGGGGCGCGCGGGCCAATTGCGCCTCAAGAAGGCAAAGGTCCTGATTATCGGCACCGGGGGTCTGGGCTCGCCAGTGTGTCTTTATCTGGCGGCTGCCGGTGTAGGCACCCTCGGGCTGATCGACTTCGACGTGGTGGAGCGCAGCAATCTGCAGCGTCAGGTCGTGCATGGGAACAGCACGCTCGGCATGCTCAAGGTGGAGTCGGCGAAACAGCGGTTGCATGACCTGAACGCAGACATTCAGATCGACACCTATGCTGTCGCGCTCGACGCAGATAATGCGCGGCATCTGATTGGGCAGTACGACGTGATAGTCGACGGCACGGACAACTTCGCATCGCGCTACCTCGTGAATGACGCGTGCGCGCAGTTAGGCAAGCCGCTCGTCTACGGCGCGATATACCGCTTTGAAGGGCAAATGAGCGTTTTCAATCATCGCGGAGGACCCTGCTATCGTTGCCTTTTTCCCAACAGCCCGCCGCCGGAATTGGCGCCGAACTGTAGCGCAGGCGGCGTCATTGGCGTGCTGCCCGGCGTTGTCGGTCTCATTCAGGCAACTGAGGCGATCAAGTTGATTCTCGATCTTGGCGAATCGCTGGCCGGCCGGCTGTTACGCTTCGACGCGCTGTCCATGCGATTTAACGAGGTTCGGTTCGCGCGCCGACCGGACTGCCGCTCATGCTCCCCGAACTGTCATGACACGCTCGGCGAACCCGCCGAATCGCTATGCTCAAGCGCGAACGCTGGCCGACAACGGTTGGCCTCAAATTTCTTTATCGAACCGCAAGCGCTCAAGGCAATCATGGCGCGCGCCGACAGCCCCCCAATCTTGCTCGACGTGCGCGACGCGAATGAACTGGAAGTCTGCAGGCTGCCCGGAGTGTTGCACATTCCTCTCCACGAACTGAACGAGCGCATCGCCTTACTGGATTCGCGTCAGACACATTATTTGATCTGCTATGGCGGACAGCGGGCCGAGCGCGCCGCAACCATCCTGAGGGAGGCAGGCTTCCCCGACGTCAAGGTGCTCGAAGGCGGCATGAAGCGCTGGGTAAGGGACGTCGAGCCCGACATGCCCATCTATTAGTCCGCAATCCGGTGCCGATACGATGATTTACCAGTCGATACTCGATGTCATAGGCAACACGCCTATCGTTCGCCTCGGCGCCCTATCCGGCGAACTCGGGCTAGATGTCTTTGCGAAGCTTGAATCCTTCAATCCAGGCGGTAGCCACAAGGCCCGGATCGCCTTGGGCATGATTCTCGACGCTGAACGCAAGGGCGTGCTCGTACGGGGCAGTCGGCAGACCATCATAGAGCCTAGCGGCGGCAATACCGGTATTGGACTCGCGATCGCCGGCAATATTCTCGGCTACCGGGTGGTGCTGGTGATACCCGATAACTACAGTTCAGAAAAGCAAAAACTGCTGCGACTGTATGGCGCCAAGGTGGTGCTCTCGGACAGCCGCCTGGGAAATAATTCACACGGCCAACGGGCCATGGAGTTGCAACTCGAACATCCCACTTATGTGATGCTCAATCAGCAGCGTAACCACGCCAATCCGCAAACACATCGACAGTTCACGGCTCAGGAAATCATCCGCGACTTCGGCGAACGTCAAGTCGACTGCTTCGTTGCCGGGATCGGCACGGGAGGACATATCACCGGGATTGGCGAGACGCTCAAGCACCATTGGCCCAATATGCGCGTGCTCGGTGTCGAGCCGGAGCAATGCGATCTGCTGGCCGACCGGCATGCGCCGCATGACATCCAGGGGTTGTCGATCGGCGTCGTTCCGGCCATTCTGAACCTGTCGGTACTGGATGGCATGATCAAGGTTTCCAGCCTCGAGTGCGAGGAGAGGGTCCGGCAAACCATGCGGAGCGACTCGATCAGCCTCGGCATTTCCTCGGCGGCCAACCTTGTGGCAGTCTCTAAACTGAAGAACATGCTGCCCGAAAGAGCCGTCGTGCTAACCATGATTTACGACGGCGTCGAGTCTTACTTATCTTCTTTCGCATAGCGGCAGCGACATCCTATTTCCTTCGCTTTCCTTCGCACTTCGCTCAACCCTCACCGGTCCGGCCGGAGAGGGTTGAGTGCATGCCCCCAGAAGCAATCACGAATGAAAGGCGTCTGGCGCAAATACGGCTTCGCTAAACGAGCACGATAGACGCTCTTTACCCGCGCCCATGCTCTTGCGGCGTATCTCCATCGGCCCGATCGGCCGCGCATTGTCGAGGTGAGTGCCACCACAAGGGATCACATTGCCCTCGCACTCCCAATAGCGGGCATCCGGGTGGACAGAATACGGATACACGCGCACATCACTGGCTCGCAGGACAAATGCATTGGCGATGGCTTCTATCTCACGAATTTCTGCCGTGGAGATCCGCTCCTCCACGGCGAAATCGAGCCGCGCGGCGTCGGTTCGAATATGACATCCGAGTATCCGGGCCGCCGCGTCCGGTCTTATCTGTTGCGCGCCGATCAGGAGCAGATGGCACGCCGTGTGACTCAGGGAAAGTTGCGCCCGGCGCAAACGGTCGATTCGCACCTCGACCGCGTCGCCGACTCGTACGTTCGCGAGATGTCCAATGTCATCCGGATGAACGATATGTTCGATCACCCCGCCCACCTGGATCTCGGGACAGTCTGCGATTGCCAGATGATCGCCGTACATTTTCCTGGCATGAATGAAGCGAACTTCGACGCCACCCTTCAGGGCGATGACACCGTGGTCCGCGTCCTGCCCTCCTCCCTCCGGATACGCAACGGTAGCATCGAGTTCGACAAAGCCCGCACCGAGCTTGACGACCGTCGCGGCACAGCGGTCAAGATTGAAATCCTCGTAATAGCGCTTGTTGGTCTTGCGGTTCAATGAAAACATGGCAGTCAGGAAAGATCTATCAGGGTTTCGGCAGGACGTTCGGAATCTCGCCTCCGTGTCAGTTGAAGGGCGGATTTGAGCGTGACGATCGAGCCAGCGGGAACGTTCTCTGTGATCACGCAATGCGGCGAGATGAACACGTCGTCGCCAATGACTATGTCGCCGAAAATCCGCGTGAAGGCACCGACCTGGGCGCGATTTCCCAAGGTGGGATGTCGTTTGCCGGACGGATTTCCGGATATGCCCTTGGCGCCGAGCACGACGCCACCGAGAACGTAGCAGTCGTCACCGATGCGCGACGTTTCGCCGATCACCGTACCCCACCCGTGGTCCAGAACGAAGCGCCGGCCGATGTGACAGCGCGGATGAATCTCGGCGCCCGAGAGCAGCTTGCCGCGCGCCGATACGAGGGCGGCGACGCTCTCGATTGCTTTGTCCGGGTCGCCCTCGAGCAAGGCCATATCGAGAATGGCGTGAGCCAGCCGGTAGTGAAGCACCGCCTTGAAGGACGAGTAGCCGAACGCTATCTCTTCGGCCGAACCGCGAGATGCGGGGTCCTTGGCGGCGAAGGCATTCAGATCGTGTGCGGCCGCGACAGCCGCCGCGGCACACTGCGCGTGCGTTGCGATTCGATCGACCAGTGCGGGTGAGCAGCATTCCATCAATGCCGCATGAAGGAGGTTTTGAACGAGCTTGTCTGGCATTTATCCGTCCACGTTCGCGATAACTATCGTTATGCCAACGGGCGACGCATGCGGCTATGGGACAAGTCCGAAACCTGGCCGTCTATACGGTCAAAGGCCCGGCAGCGCCCTGTTCGATCCCCCTCCCCGCGCCGGCGTTGCCGGACGGATGAGCCGCCTGCCCTTCACAGCTTCTGATCTCTGGCAAGCAGCAAGATCCGCTGCCATTGCCTCGCCTGCCGCTCGCTCGACATGGGCAACACCCACACCTCACGCGCCGCATCCTTGACCATCAGGACGACCTGCGCTTGCGCCTCGCGGCCTTGCGCCTCTGCCCCAAGCAGATCGGCGAAGATATAGGCACCGTGCTGCGCGCCGACCCGAATCTCACACAGCCGCTTGCCGGCAGCGAGGCGGACCGATCCCCAACTGCCCTTGAGTTCGTGAGTCCAATCGCCATCGCGGATATTCGGCGACACTTCCTTGCGGCGGCGCCACCCATGAGCGAGGGCGGCCAGCAACAGCAAAGCGGCCAGCATGGCGACGCCGACCGCGACGGCCGGTCCGAACGCGGCCTGCAGGGCATGAAACGCGCGGACCGCGCCATACACGAGCGCGGCCAGCGCAAACAACGCAACGAGAATCGGCATCGCAAGCTCAAGAAGCAAAACAACTCAGTCCGGCACGCGCGGCGCGCGCCTCTCGCCGCAACGAACCATCACGGCACAAGGAGCATCCTCTTTCGACTTCACGGCTTGTGCGTCGCGGCCCAGTCTTTCACCGCCTTCAGCGTGTTTTCGACGTGCTTCTCCGGCGACAGGCTCGTGTACTCATAGATGATCTTGCCATCCGGTGCGATCACATACGACACGCGATTGGCCATCGACGCATGCATCGGCAGGCCGGCGTCATAGGCGCCGATCACTTTCGAGTCGGCGTCGGCCGCGACCGGGAATTTGCTGCGGCATTCGCTCACCGAGAACTTCGTCAAGGTGTCGATGTTGTCATGCGACACGCCGATCACCGTCGCGCCATATTTCTTGTACTCGTCGACGGCTTCGGCGAACTCGTGCGCTTCGATCGTGCAGCCCGTGGTGAAGGCCGCCGGATAGAAGTACAGCACGACCGGCCCCTTCTTCAACTCGTCGGCGAGCGAGTACGTGTAGGTCTTGCCGCCCAACGACGCCTGCGCGGTGAACGCCGGCGCCGCGTCGCCGGGCTTCAGGGTCGCCGACGCCGTCAGCGAATGCAGGGCGAATCCCACCGACACGGCGGCGGCCAGCGCCGCCGATATGAATTTCTTCTTCATCTGTGTGTTCCTCCAGGCGTTGATGCACGCGGTTCGTCCAATGAACCTGAGGCCGGGCGTCCACGAGAACGCCGGCCGACTTCGCTATTGGACCACGTACTCACGAGGTACGTCAGAACCCGCCGGAAGGATGCGCAGGTCGTTGCCCTCGATACGTCACCACGGCAACGTGCGCGAGAGCGGCCGCCCGTCAGACGGCCATCTCTCCGATATGTGCGCCGAACCAGGCCGCGGCCGACAGATTCAACTCGGCCAGCACATCGGGCGTGAAGGCCACGAAGCCCGCCGGCGCACCAGGATCAAGCGCGATCGACGCCGCGTCGCCGCCCTCGCCGGCCACCTCGGCAAGGCACAGCAAGGTCCCCAGCTCGCCTTGCCGCGACACGATCGCCTCGCGGATCTGCGGCGCGAGGCCGAGCTTCTCCAGCGCCGAGCCCGGCGAGCTGCCGAGCACCACGTGAATCAGAGAAAAAATGCCGGTCATGAACGCGGCATCGGCAAATTCGTCATCGGACGGATGCAGCCAGGCGGCGGCCAGCTCCATGAAGCGCGAGCGCGTGCCCGCCAGTTGCACCAGCGGATCGGCGCGCAACGGCAGATCGCCGCTGTCGGCGTAAAGCAGCAATTGCGCCCAACGGGCAATCTGCCGCGTGCCGGTGGCGATGATCGCCTCCCGCAACGACGCAATATTGCGCCCCAGCCCAAACGCACTCGAATTGACGAGGCGCAGCAGTTGCACCACCACGCTCGGGTTCAGCTTGAGTTCGGCTTCGAGCTCGGTCATGCCGGCATCGCGCGACAGCAGCGCGAGCAGGCGCAGCAGGCCCGGCCTCGGCGAGCGGTTGCGCGGCGCGGCCAGCACCTGCGGGCGCGCGAAAAAATAGCCCTGAAACAGATCGAAACCGAGGTCGCGCGCAAGCGCGAAGTCTTCACGCGTCTCGACTTTCTCGGCGATCAGCTTCTTGCCCTGCCCGCGCAACAGGGACGCGAGCTTCGGCAGCACGGCGCGATCAGTCTGCAAGAAGTCGATCTTGACGATATCGGCGTAGGGGAGCGCCGCGATCAGTTGGTCTGAGAGCTCGCTGACGTCGTCGAGCGCCACCTGAAAACCGGCGCGGCGCAGCTCGCCCAGACGGCGGCCCAGTTGCGCATCGAATTCCACCGTCTCGAGAATTTCGAGCACGAAGCGCTCAGGCGGCATCAGATGGACGATGTCGTTAAAGAGCAGCGCCCGGTCGATATTGACGAAGCCGCGATGCCGGCCCAGCACCGTCGGCACGCCGATCCCGCCGATGGCGCGCGCCACCACCTGCGCCGTGGCCTGGGCGTCGTCGGTGACCTCGGCGTAGTTATGCGCGCCGGCTCGAAACAGCAGCTCGTAAGCATTGAGCGCGCCGTCGCGATCGAGGATCGGCTGGCGGCCCAGATAGACGAACTGCGCGGGAGGCGACGGTTCGGCGCCTTCGGCCGTTGAATCGAGCACCTCGCTGTGCCGGGCAGCGATCCCGGCGTAATGGCGGTCATACATGGAGCATCGGTGCAAGTGTTCGGGAAGCTACGCAGCAACGGCGTCATGGCCGGCACCGCACAACGGGTTTCCCATATTAACGGACGTCGGACGGTCGCACTTTAACCGAATCGGCCCCTGAGCGGCGCTTTGCCGCGCAAGCCGTCCCCTTACCGGATGTTTTTCGCGGCACGCGCTAAAGATTTTCCGGCACGGGCCGTTATCTCGTTCTGATGGGGCGGCCTGATACCCTCTCGACCGCCCGACAAGGCGGAGACGGCCGTCCCGCCTGCAGACGAATACAGGTTGCCAGCGATAAACATGGAAGCGAACAGGATCACCGCGCCCCGCCGGGGCTCCTTGCGCACGGTCATCGACCGGCTTCGTGCGTTTGGCCGGCGCGCGGACGGCAAACCGCAGTCGGCCGCAAGCCGCAGCGAGCAACTGGAACAGGTGGTCGGCGCGGTCGACCTGCTGGCGCACGTCGACGACGAACTGCACTTCCTCTACGTGTCCGACGCCAGCCTGCGCTTCATCGGCTATCACCGCGAGTATCTCGAGACCATCACGCTCCACGATCTGGTCGCGCCGGCCGACGTGCCGCGCCTCGACGCCCTGCTCACGCGCGCGGCGGTGTCCGGCAATGTCGAGAAGGCCACGCTCGGCCTCATCAAGTCGCTCACTTACCCGATCACCGTCGAGCTGCGCGTGGTGCGCAGCACCCACGACGGCACCGACGGCTATGCGATCGCCGGCTTCGACGTATCGGCCTGGCGCGCCACCGAAGAACGTCTGACCCAGGCGCTGCATCTGGACCGCCTGACCAATCTGGCCAACCAGCCGGCGCTGATCCCGGCGCTGCTCGACGCCCAGCAGCAGGCCGACGCGCACGGCACGCCGGCCGCGCTGCTGCTGCTCGACCTCGACGACTATCAGCGCGTGAACCGCGCGCTCGGCTACGACGCCGGCGACGAAATGCTGCGCGACACCTCGCGCCGCATCCTGAATATGACGAGCCCGAACGAGACCGTGGCGCGCGTGGCGAGCGACGAGTTCGCGATTCTCATCAAGCCGGCCGCGAGCCGCACCGACGCGGCGGCCGCCGCCGAAGCGCTGGCGCGGCGCCTTTTGACCGCGATCCAGCAGCCCTATGTGTTCAACGGCCAGCAGGTGCATCTGTCGGCGAGCATCGGCATCGCGCTCTACCCGGACGTGCGCCACGCCAACGACACCGCCGCGCACGACACCCACCTGCTGCGCTGGGCCGACCATGCCCTGCTGCAGGCCAAGGCCGCCGGCGGCAACACGCTCGCCTTCTACGTTCCCGACGACAACCCCGCCGACGCCGAACGCCTGAAGCTGGAGGCCGACCTTTACGACGGCGTGCGCAACGGCGAATTTTCGCTGCACTTCCAGCCGATCACGAGCAGCCGCACGCACGGCGTGGTCGGCGTGGAAGCCTTGATCCGCTGGTCGCATCCGGTGCACGGGCTGGTGCCGCCGTCCATGTTCATCCCGCTCGCGGAGTCGATCGGCCTGATCAACTTCCTCGGCAACTGGGTGTTGAAGGTGGCCTGCATGCAGTTGATCCAGTGGGACGCGCAAGGCATTGCCCTGCAATACGTGGCCGTGAACGTGTCGCCGCAGCAGTTCCGCGACCCGCGCTTCAAGGACTCCGTGCGCGAGGCGATCGCGTTGACCGGCATCGATCCGCGCCGCCTCGTGTTCGAGATCACCGAAAGCCTGCTGATGCACGACCCGGCGCATGCCAAGGGTCTGCTCGAAGACCTGACGGCGATGGGCATCCGCTTTGCGGTGGACGACTTCGGCACCGGCTATTCGAGCCTGGCCTACCTGCAACGCTTCCCGCTCGCCAAGCTGAAGATCGACAGGAGTTTTGTCGAGAATCTGCTAACCTCACGGAACGATCAGGCAATCGTTAGCGCCGTAGTGGGCCTCGCTCAGACGCTCGATCTCGAACTGGTGGCCGAGGGTGTCGAAACGGAAGCCCAACGCACCCTGCTCACCGAGATGGGATGCGACCACATTCAGGGGTGGCTCGTCTGCAAAGCGCTGCCCTCCGACGAACTCGCGCAGCGGTTCGAAACGCGCTCGCTTCAGCTGCATACCGCATAGCGATGCAGGCAAAGCGCTCATGTAGCAGATCATGCAGCGGAACAAGCCGGCCTTGGGCCGGCGTGGCACTCATTGGAACACGTATGGCTTTTGCGGGACTCACATGGTAAAGGCGGCGGTGCTCGACCGGCTCTGGACGCGAATGAGCGAGCGCGGCGATTTCCCCATGCTGTCGCAGTCGCTGCGCACCACCATGGCGGCGATGAACAACGACGATCTCGACTTCACCGGCCTCGTGCAGGTGGTGTTGTCCGATTTCGCCCTGACGCAGAAGGTGCTGCGGCTCGCCAACTCGGCCATGTACATTGCGTTCGGCGGCAACATCACGACGGTGTCGCGCGCGCTGATGGTGCTCGGCATGGACGCGGTCGGCCATCTCGTGGTCGGCCTGAAGATCGTCGATCACTTTCATCACAGCGCGCCGCGCCGCATCGACGCGAAACTCGAACTGAACCGCACGCTGCTCTCGGGCTGCGTCGCGCGCAAGCTGACCGAGCGCGGCGATCTGCGTGCCGGCGAGGAAGCCGTGGTCTGCACGCTGATGCGCCAGATCGGCAAGCTGCTGGTGGTGTTTTACCTCGACGCGGAATGGGACCAGATTCGCCGTCACATCGACGACGGCACGCTCGAGGCCGACGCCTGCGTACTGGTGCTCGGCGTGACGTTCGACGAGATCGGCGCCGAAGCCGCCGTGCGCTGGCGCCTGCCCGACATGATCCGCTCCGGCATGGGCGAGTTCGACCCGCAGGACGTCACGCAGCCGCGCCAGGTGCAGTGGCTGCGCGCCATTACCAATTACTCGACGGCGGTCGCCGACGTGCTCACCCAGCAGAACATGCCGGACTGCGAGCGCGAGCAACGCATCGCCGATCTGGCGCGCGAATATAGCGGCGTGCTGAACACCGATCCCGAAGTGCTGCTCGATATGAGCGTCGCGCTCGCCCGCGAGGAAGGCGGTGACGGCGTGATGCGCGAAATCGTCGAGTTGCGCGCCAATGCGGATGCGATCGCGCGCGAGGCGCTCAATCCCGAGGCGCGCATCGCGGTGGGGGTCAAGGATCTGCGTGGCCTGCCCGAGGGCAGCCCGCTTGCGCCGGCACTGGCAATGGCCGCGGAAACCCTGCTGGCCGGTCTCGGCTTTGCGCGCACCGTGGTGTTCGTCAAGCACAGCAACGGCACTTTCAAGGCGCGCCTCGGACTCGGACCGAAGATCGACGCGGCCTTGCCAAGGCTGACCTTCAACACCGCCTTCGAGCCCGACGTATTTCATCTGGCGATCGCCAACTCGGTGGGCATCTTCATCGAGAATGCGCGCGATCCGAAGATGGTCGCGCGGCTACCGGAATGGTTCCGGCGCTCATTCGACGACGCCCGCGCCTTTGTGCTGCTGCCGGTCGTCGACGAAAGCGAATCGACAGTGGCGCTCTTATACGGCGACTGGTCGCATAGTCAGGAGCCACGCCGCATCTCACAGAAAGAAATGAGCGTGTTGAATGAACTGGCCAAGGAGTTAGGCCGTTTTTTCGGCCTGGGGCAGATGCGGGAAATGGAGATGATGTGAAGACCTGGCGTGATCGTTGATCACACTGCTTCACTCCCACCAATCCTGTATTTGCCCGACGCCACGTTGAAGTTGGGTCGGTCTCGCCGGAACCGGCATGCATGCCGGTTCCCTGTGCGCACCACTCGCCTCAATCCTCGATTCTTTCCAGCCCTTGCGCGCTGCGGTCCGCCACGCCGGCCCACGCGCCTGCCGCCAGAGCCATTTGCGCAACCTGCTCCACCGTCAGCGGCTGCAAGCGCGCGCACAGCGTGCCGATCTCATCCCAATCGCCGCGCTCCAATGCGGCAACCGTGCTGAGCAGCAGGCCCAACACACCTTCGCGGTGCAGGATCGCGGCCTGAAGCGGGCGCGACAATGTCAGCACGTTCAAGGTGCTTTCGAGCGAGCCGCCGAACACGGCATCGACGAATGAGAACACGCCGGTCAGGAATGCCGCATCGGCTTCGTCGCGGCCGGCTTCGGGCAGACGTTCGATCGCCAGTTCCATGAAGCGCGCGCGGGTCGCGGCGAGCTGCAATAGCGGATCGTCTTCGAGGGCGACCTTGCGGCCGTCGGCGTAGAGCAGCAACTGCGTCCAGCGCGCGATGCGGTCGGTGCCGGTTGCGTTGATCGCCTCCCGCAGCGTCGTCACCTTGTGCCCGACCGCGAGGCCGCTCGAATTGGCGAGCTTCATCAGATGCATCACCAGCACCGGATTGAGCTTGAGTTCGGCTTCGAGCTGCGCGACGGTCGGCTCGCCCGCCAGCAATTGCAGCAGATTGAGCAGCGCGTGGCGTGGCGCGCTCACCCGTCGCGTGCTCGAGGCATGCGCGCGCGCAAAGAAGTAACCCTGGAAGCGATCGAAGCCGAGTTCATGCGCCGTTTCGAAATCGGCTTGCGCGTCGATGCCCGAGCCGATCAGCAGCTTGCCCGCCGACTTCAGCACGCTCGCCAGCTTCGGCAGCAAGGCGCGCGGCGCGCGCGTGAAATCGATCTTGACGACTTCCGCGTAGGGCAGCAATCTGGCGAAGGCGTCGTTGGGCTGGGTCACCTCGTCGAGCACGAAGCGGTAGCGGCGCCCATGCAGCTGAACGATGCGCGCCACCAGCGTCTCGTCGACCTCGATCGTGGGCGCCAGTTCGAGCATGAAGCGCTCGGCGGGCAGCCGCAGGATCGCATCGTCGAGCAGCATCTCGCGGCTCACGTCGACATAGGCCGGATGTCCGGTCAGCGCGCCGCGCACCGGGCCCTGAATCAGGCCGTCGATGATGGCGCGCGCCACGAGTTGCGCCGGATCGGGCGCGCGGCCCGCTTCGGCATCCGCGGGTGCGCCGCTGTCCGCGGGCGCGGCGGAGCGCGCGGCTGGCCCGCTCTGCCCGGTCCATTCCGGTGCGCGCACCTTGATCTCGTAGCCGCACAGCATGCCGTCCCGATTCAGAATCGGCTGACGCGCGAAACTGGCATTCAATTGCGCATCGTCCGTGACGCCCGTCTGGCCCGGAGTTTCGATTGCGATGGTGGTCATTGGCTCCCCCGCTAAGCGCCGCCCCGGCGCCTCCTGCAATATTCTGGTTTTTGCCGCACCGTCGGCGCGCGGCCCGAGACGTGAAGCTCGTAGCGTCCGCGATGCATGCGGCGATTTTATCTCACGCCGCCGTGGCCAGACACGTCCGTGACGCAATATCTCGAAATAATTGGAGACGCGTCCGAAAGATCTCCGGCCCGAAATCGCCGATACTCCTGTGCAGTGCAGAAGCGCTCCAACCGAGTTCAACCACCGAGGAAAAACATGGACGTCAAAAGCGTGCTGTCGAATGCCTTCGCGATGCCGATCACCAGCCCGGCGTTTCCCATGGGCCCATACCGGTTTATCAACCGCGAGTTTCTGATCATCACCTACCGCACCGATCCGGATAAGCTGCGCGCCGTGGTGCCCGAGCCGCTCGAGATCGGCGAGCCGCTGGTGCATTACGAATTCATTCGCATGCCGGATTCGACCGGCTTTGGCGACTACACGGAAAGCGGCCAGGTGATTCCGGTCTCGTACCAGGGCGTGGCGGGCGGCTACACGCTGGCCATGTATCTGGACGACCACCCGCCGATCGCCGGCGGCCGCGAATTGTGGGGTTTTCCGAAGAAGCTCGCGAACCCGGTGCTCGCCGTCCATACGGACACGCTCGTCGGCACGCTCGACTACGGCCCCGTGCGCATCGCCACCGGCACGATGGGCTACAAACACCGTCAGCTCGATCTCGCGCAGCAGAAGAAACGCCTCGAAACGCCGAACTTCCTGCTCAAGGTGATTCCGCATGTGGACGGCACGCCGCGCATCTGCGAACTGGTGCGTTACTACCTGCAGGACATCGATCTGAAAGGCGCATGGACCGGGCCGGCCGCGCTCGAACTGGCGCCGCACGCGCTCGCGCCGGTCGCGGCGTTGCCGGTGCTGGAGGTCGTGGAGGCGCGCCATCTGATCGCGGATCTCACGCTCGGTCTCGGCGAAGTGGTGTTCGATTATCTCGATCAACCGCAAGCGAACACGCGTTGATCGATCAGCTGTCATAGCGCGGCAGCGGTTCGCGCTCAGTTCGCGCTCAACTCGCGCTCAACTCGCGCTCAACTCGCGCTCAACTCGCGCCTCACATGCAAACGGCCGCGATTGCGGCCGTTTGCATCAGATAAAGCGAAAAACGTGTGACACGCGCCGCGCCTTACTTCAATACCACCTTCACATCGAAGTACCTGGCCGCGAAGCGGTCGATCGTGCCGTCCGCCTTCAGTTCCTTGAGCGCCTGGTTCAACGCGTCTTTCAGCGCCTTGTCGCCCTTGCGGATGCCGAAGCCCACGCCGCCGCCGAGCAGCTTCTCGTCCGTGACGGCCGGACCGGCAAAGTCGAAGCCGGCGCCCTGCGGCTTCTTCAGGAAGCCTTTCGACGCGGCTTCCGCATCCTGGAACGCGGCGTCCAGACGCCCCGAGGCGAGGTCGGCGTAAATCTGGTCCTGCGTCTGATACGGCACCACATCGACGCCGGCGGGCGCCCAGCGGGCCTTCGCGTAGGTTTCCTGAATCGTGCCCTGCAGCACGCCGACGTGCTTACCCTTGAGCGAAGCCGGCGTCGGCAGCAAGCCGCTGCCCTTCTTCGCGATCATCTGATTCGGGATCGTGTAGATCGGATCAGTGAAATCGATCGCCTGGCGGCGTTGTTCCGTGATCGTCATGTCCGAGTTGATGGCGTTGAACTTGCGCGCCTGCAACGCCGGGATCAGACCGTCGAACGAGTTCTCGACCCACACGCATTTGGCCTTCAGCTTCGCGCACACGGCATTGCCGACGTCGATGTCGAAACCTTGCAGCTCGCCCGACGGCGACTTCGATTCGAACGGCGCATACGACGCCTCGACGCCGAAATGCACTTCCTTGATATCGGCAGCCGATGCGGTGCCGGCCGTGGCCGCCGCGAACAACGCGAGCGCAGCCATGTTTCGCCAATTCATCTTCATTGCGGGTGTTCCTCTACGGTATTGAATAAGACGGAGCCGAATCCAGGCAAGCATGATTGCCGCGCCAAAAATGCGATTCAAACTCGTGCGGCCGGCGTGATGCAGCGCAACAGCCGCGAGGCCGCGATTGTACAGGCTTCGTTTTCCGCCTCAGCGGGCGCGCCGCGCGGCGCGTCGTCGAGCGAGCGCTGCGAGCCTCAGGGGCGAAGATGCAAGTTGGTGTCGCGTTCAGGCAAACCCGCGCGCATCGGCGCGGGCTCGGGTGAGAACTACACGAGCTTCGAGAGCGTGTCCTGCGTCGTCTCGATGACCATCAAGCCGGCGCGCAAGCCGGGCTTGACCGTCGCGTTCGGAAACACGAGCCGCTCCTCGTCGTGCCGCACGACATAGCGGTAGTCGCCGTCGCGCGCGAGCACGGTGTCCTTCACGAATGGCGTGAAATTCGCGACGTCGGCTGCAACCAGCAATTCGAACGCATCGCTTTGCTTGGTGATCTGGTCGATCACCGTGAACGCCCTCGGCATCTCGGCGCGCGGCTCGCCCCGCAGGCCGGCCACGAGGTGCCGCACGGCGTGATCCGCACGCGCGAAACGCGTCAGATCGTTCTGACCGAACGGACGCACCTTGCCGAGTTCCAGCGTGCACGCTTGCGCGCCACAGGCCTGCGCGGTGAAATGCGAATACGTGTTGCCCTTGGTGGTGTGCAACAGCACCGCACTGATATGCGCCTTGCCGAGCCACGCGAACATCGCGCGTGAAAACGGCTTGCCGGTGTGCGGCAGCAACGCGAATTGCTCGAAGGCGGATGCGCGGATGGCCGTGTGCATGTCGATATGCCAGCGCGCGGCGGGATCGTCCGGCGCGGCCGCGAAGAATTGCGTGGCGGCCTGCTCCAGCGCTGCCGCTCGCGGCGCCTCGAAGCTGTGCGGCACCTGCAGATGACGGCCGCTGAAGAGCCGGTTCAGATCGTCGTCGCGGTAACGGCAGGCTTCACGCATCGCGTCGACGTTGCCGAGAATCACCAGCAGGCGGCAGGCCAGCGCCGCCGTGCCCTGGGCGATGTCGCGCACGAGAAACGCCAGCAGTTCGATCGGCGCGGTCTCGTCGCCATGCACGCCGGCGGAGACAAGCACACTGCGCATGCCCGCTTCCTGCGCCGCCGGCTCCATCAGCAGCACGCCGTCATCCAGCCACGACCAGCGCACGCCTGCGGCGCACGTGCCCTGTGCTGCAGGCGCGGCCGGGCGCGTACCCGCCAGCGTGTAGGCGAGAAAATCGTCCAGCAGCGAAACCGGCATCTCGCGCTCAGCGCTGGAAGTCATACAGCGAACCCAGCCCGAGAATCTGCGTCAGTTCGTCGAGCGCGGTACGCGACTCGGCGAGCAGGTGCGGATCGGTCAGATCGGCCGGCGCGAGGCGGTCGCGATAATGCTTTTCGATCCACGCATCCAGCCGGCCGAACAACGTGTCGTTGATCCACACGCCTTGCGTCACCGAAGCGCGCTCCGCATCGTCGAGCACCACCCGCAGACGCAGGCACGCCGGACCGCCGCCGTTCTTCATGCTTTCGCGCAGATCGAACACCAGCACGTCGTCGATCGGGCCCGTGCGCGAGGTCAGTTCATCGAGGTAGGCGGCCACCCGCGGGTTTTCGCGGCATTCCTGCGGCACCACCAGCACCTGTTTGCCGTCCGGCCGCGTCAGCAACTGGCTGTTGAACAGGTACGAAGTAACCGCATCGGCGACGCTCACCTGCGCGTCGGGCACTTCGATCACGTTGAACTCGGCCTTCAGGCCGGAGAGCTTCGTGCGCAATTCGTCGTAGACCGCGTTCTGTTCGACGAACGCCAGTTGATGACAGAACAGCGTGTTGCGATTGCCGACCGCGATCACGTCGTTGTGGAACACGCCGGCGTCGATCACGTCGGGGTTCTGCTGCGCGTACACCGTCGCCGCGTCGGCCAGACCATGACGATGCGCCACGGCACGGCTCGCCTCGAACGTTTGACGCGCCGGAAACCGCTTCGGCTCCGGTCCGCGACGATACTCGCTGCGGCCATAAACAAAGAATTCGACGCCACGTGCGCCGTATTCCGCGCAAAAGCGCGTGTGATTCGCCGCGCCTTCGTCGCCGAGCGCCGGCGTGCCGGGCAGCGCCTCATGCACCGCGAAACGGTCGGCGTCGCTGAACATCGCGCGCAACGTGCGGCGCGTCGATTCATGTTCGATCGCACGGTGCAGCTTGCTGCACAGATTGGCCGGCGTGAAATGCACGCGGCCGTCGTGCGTATCGGCGGACGGACTCACCGTTGCCGCATTCGCGGTCCACATGGCCGAAGCCGAACTCGCCGCGGCCAGCAGCTCGGGGGCGTCTTTCGCCACGCGCGCGATCACGGTTGCGTCGTCGCCCGAAAAACCGAGCTCGCGCAACAGGCGCATCGACGGACGTTCCTGCGGCGGCAAGACGCCTTGATGAAAGCCGAGATCGGCCAGTTGCTTCATCTTGCGCAGGCCTTGCCTCGCTGCAGCCTTCGGATTCGCAACCGACTTCTCGTTGTTCTGCGACGCGACGTTGCCGAACGAGAGGCCCGCGTAGTTGTGCGTCGGGCCGACCAGACCGTCGAAATTGGCTTCAGTGGCTTGCATCGTCGATCCTTAGAATTGAAGGCCCGGCGAGACGCTCGCGGGCATTTGCAGTTGCGCGCTTTCGACGGAAGCCATCGGAAACGCGCAGTAGTCGGCGGCGTAGTACGCGCTCGGCCGGTGGTTGCCCGAGCGGCCCGGCCCGCCGAACGGCGCGCCCGACGAGGCGCCGTTGGTCGGCCGGTTCCAGTTGACGATGCCCGCGCGGATCGTGCGCTGGAAATGCGTCCAGAGCGCTTCGTCGTCGGCGAGGAGGCCCGCGGACAGGCCGAACTCTGTGTCGTTGGCTTGTTCCAGCGCTTCGTCGAAACTGCCGTAGCGGATGATCTGCGCCAACGGCCCGAAGTGTTCCTCGTCCGGCAGATGGTTGACGGCGCTCACGTCGAGAATGGCGGGCGTGACGAAGCCGAGCTTCGGATCGCGCTGCTCCATTTTCAGGAGCGCTTTGGCGCCGTCGGCCAGCAGGCGTTCCTGCGCAGCGACGAGCCGCGACGCCGCCCGCGCCGAAATCACCGCGCCCATGAAGGGCTGCGGATCGGCGTTATATTCGCCGACGGCGATGCGCGAGGTGACCTCGGTGAAACGCTCCATGAAGCGATCGCCCGATGCGTCGTTCGGCACGAAAATGCGGCGCGCGCAGGTGCAGCGCTGCCCCGCCGACAGAAACGCCGACTGGATCGTGTGATGCACGGCGGCGTCGACATCGGCCACTGGTCCGATCACGAGCGGATTGTTGCCGCCCATCTCCAGCGCCAGCACGATCTCCGGGCGGCCGCCGAACTGCTTGTGCAGCAATGTTCCGGTATCCGAACTACCCGTAAAGAAAAGGCCATCGATCTGCCGGTGATTCGCCAACGCAATACCGGTGTCTTTCTCGCCTTGAACGAGATTCAACACCCCTGCCGGCAAACCGGCGTCGCGCCAGATCCGCACCGTGAGCGCGGCCACGCCGGGCGCGAGTTCCGACGGCTTGAACACGACCGCATTGCCCGCGATCAGCGCCGGCACGATATGGCCGTTCGGCAAATGGCCCGGAAAGTTATACGGCCCGAACACGGCGACCACGCCATGCGGACGATGCCGCAACACGGCTGTGCCGTCCGCCATTGCCGAGCGCTTCTCTCCGGTGCGTTCGTGATAGGCCTGAATCGAGATCTCGACCTTCGCCGCCATCGAAGCGGCTTCCGTGCGCGCTTCCCACAACGGCTTGCCGGTCTCGCGGCCGATCGCTTCCGCCAGTGCTTCCTTGCGTTCGGTGACGAGCGCGGCGAAGCGGCGCGCCACGGCGCAACGCTCGTCGAGGCTCAATGCCGACCATGCGGCGAACGCACGTCGCGCGCTGCGCACCGCACGGTCGACGTCGTCGGCCGACGCGCTGTTGCCTTCCCACACCGTCGCGCCCGTGCCCGGGTTGCGCGACGCGAATGCGGGTCCTGTGCCGGCGGCCCATTCGCCGTCGATGAAAAGCTCGCTCATGATCATCCCTGTTTGTGTTTCTGCGGCAGGACGCGCACGAGGTCGCCCGCCTTGACGTCGAGTGCCGAGGCCTCGGCCGCGCTCAGCCGGAACACGCCGTCCTGCGGCACGCCCGCCACCACGCCGACACGAAAATCGCCCAACGACGTATTCGACACCATCGATTTCTGCCCGTCCTGCGGCGCGCCCGAGGTGCTTGCCGTGCCGATCTCGACCGGCACCAGCACGCTCTCGCGCACCGTGCGCAAGTCGGCGATATGACATTCGAGCACCGGACCCGCGTCGAAGATATCGACGTGATTCTCGTAGCGCAGCCCTTCCGCTTCGAGCATGCGGCGCGCCGGAATCGTGTCGCTATGCGTGAGGCCGACGCATTGCTGCGCCTCTTCCGGCAACAACTCGACATACACCGGATAGCGCGGCATCAACTCGGCGAGAAATGCCTTGCGGCCGTGCGAACTCAGGTAGTCCGCCGCGTTGAAGTCGATCTGGTAGAAATGCGAGCCGACCGCGCGCCAGAACGGCGAGGTGCCTTCCGCATCGAAATGGCCGCGCAATTCCGCGCACAGACGCTGCGGAAAGCGCTCGCGAAACTGCGCGA
Source organism: Paraburkholderia aromaticivorans (assembly GCF_002278075.1). Lineage (NCBI taxonomy): Bacteria > Pseudomonadati > Pseudomonadota > Betaproteobacteria > Burkholderiales > Burkholderiaceae > Paraburkholderia > Paraburkholderia aromaticivorans. The sequence goes on from NZ_CP022989.1 coordinate 3,828,116, forward strand.
GAAACATGAAGCGCGAACGCGACAGCAAGCCGCCCACACCGCTCGTGCGGTAACGCGGACTCAAAAACAGCGAGCACACTTCCGCGTAACCCGTCAGGTCGTGCGAAATGTTCAGCGCGCGCATGCGCGTCCAGATCCCGAGGTCCTGGCTCGCATGCACCACCGTGCTCACGCGATAGTTGTAGAACGGCTGTTTCAGGCCGACCGCGGTTTCGATCCCGCACACCCCGGCGATGTCGCCGGTGTCCGTGTCTTCCATCACGAAGAAGTAGCCGGCTTCATGCGGCTCGGCCTTGTCTTCCATCGTGCGGCGCGCGCGCTCCACGCGGGCCGCGAGTGCCTCGCGGTCCGGCTTGAAGGTGGTGAGGCCCGGGCCGGTTTCCTGCGCGAGCCGCATGAGCGCGTCCACATCGCCTCGTTGCACAACGCGAACGACGATCATCGTGCCTCTCCCGATTGTTCATCCTGGTGCGTCTGGTGCAGCGGCACGCAGCGCACCGTGTCGCCCTCCTGCACGCCGAGCGCGGCGCGCGCCGCATGCGGCAACGGCGCGCCGGCCTCCTTGCCCGCCGCCAGTTCACCGAGCACGCAGCGGAACTCGCCGTCGGCGCCGTTATGCGCGATCAGATACGTCGAGCCGCTAGCGGCCGCGGTGCTCTCCTGCACCACGCGCGTTTCGTTGCGCGTGACACAGGCGCTGCGATCCACTTGCGCGGTCAACACCGGACCCGCGTCGAAAATGTCGACGTAGCGATCCGTCTCGAAGCCTTCCTCGAGATGAATGTCGTACGCGAGCAAGGCCTTCGAATCCGGCTCGCCGAGCACGCGCTGCGCCGCCTCGGGCAGCAACGGCACGTAGACGGGATACGTGGGCATCACTTCGGCGATAAAGGTGCGGCTGCGGCCGCCCGATTCGATTTCGATGTCGGCGAAGTCGCGCCCGAAGAACTTGCGCCCCACCGCTTCCCAGAATGGCGACACGCCGTTCTCGTCGGTGACGCCGAGCAGCAGCGAAAACACTTCTGACGTGAAGCGCTTGCGATTGGCGGCGATATACATCATGCGTGCGCGCGACATCAGATGCGCGGCGGCGTCGCCACGCAACGACGGATCGATGTAATAGCCCGCAAGGCGGCTCTTGCCGGTGAGCTCATGCGACATGGTCAGCGCGTGAATCTTGCGGTTCACGTGCAACTCGCGCGACGCGTGAATCAGCGCGTCGTTGCGAAACGCGTAGAACGGGTCCGAATAACCTGCCGCGGCGACGATGCTCGCCGTACCCATCAGCTTGCCGCTTTGCGCATCTTCGAGCACGAACAGATAGAACTCCTCGCCCGGAAAATCGACTTCCGCGCGAAACGAGTCTTCCGACAACGCGACACGCGCTTCGAGCGCGCGCCGGTCGTGCGGCAGGGAATGCAGCACCGGTTGCGCGGTGCGCGCCATGTGCTCGAGCGCGTCGAGATCGGCGAGGCGGCCTGGGCGTACGAAGAGCATCATCGTTCCTGTTGAATGTGACGCGTGATCAATGCTGCGGCTCAGTGCGACGCCGCTTCGGCGTTTGCGCCGACAATGCCTTCGATCGCCTGGGTCAGACGCGCGAAGCCTTCGTTCATATCGTCGAGCGGCATGATCAGCGACGGCACGAAACGCAGCACGTCAGGACCGGCCATCAGCATGATCACGCCATGCTGGCCGGCGGCGGTGACGAAATCTTTCGCGCGGCCCTTGAACGCGTCGGTCAGTTCCGCGCCGATCAGCAGCCCCCTGCCGCGCACTTCCTTGAACAGGCCGAAACGTTCGTTCAGCTTCGCAAGGTGGCCTTTCAACGCCGCGCTGCGCGAGCGCACGCCTTCGAGCAGCTTCGGGTCGCTGACCAGCTCGACCACCTTTTCGGCGATCGCCGCGCCCAGCGGATTGCCGCCGTACGTCGTACCATGCACGCCGACCTTGAAATGCGCGGCCAGTTCGTTCGTGGTCAACATAGCGCCGATCGGAAAACCATTGCCGAGTGCCTTGGCGGTGGTCAGGATGTCCGGCGTCACGCCGGTTTCCTGGTACGCGTAGAAATAGCCGCTGCGGCCCACACCCGTTTGTACCTCGTCAAAAATCAGCAGTGCGCCGTGCTGATCGCAGGCTTCGCGCAGCGCCTTGAGGAACGCCGGATCCGCCGGGATCACGCCGCCTTCGCCCTGAATCGGCTCGACGATCACCGCGCAGGTCTGCGCGCCGATGGCCTGCTTCGCGGCTTCAATGTCGTTGTACGGCAAGTGCGTGATGCCGGCCGGCACCGGGCCGAAACCTTCCGAATACTTCGGCTGCCCGCCGACGCTCACCGTGAAGAACGTGCGGCCGTGGAACGACTGCGTAAACGAGATGATTTCGATCTTGTCGGCGCCGTGGCGCTCGAACGCGACGCGGCGAGCCAGCTTCAACGCCGCTTCATTCGCTTCCGCGCCCGAGTTGGCGAAGAAAGCGCGGTCGGCGAACGTCAGGTCTTCGAGGCGTTTGGCCAGACGCAGCACCGGTTCGTTGGTATAGCCATTGCCGATGTGCCACAGCTTGCCGCCCTGCTCGTGCAGCACCTTCAGCAGTTCGGGGTGCCCATGACCGAGCGCGGTGACGGCGATGCCGCCGGCGAAGTCGATATAGTCCTGGCCTTGCGTATCCCAGACGCGTGAGCCAAGACCGCGATCCGGCACGAAGGCGGCGGGAGAAAACACCGGCACCATGACTTCGTCGAAGGTCTGGCGTGTCACTGTCAGGTCGTTCATGGCAAATCCTCGTTACAGGTGAGAGGTGATACAGCTAGTGTAGGTAACCGCGCGCGATACGTCTTGCGCATACGCGACGCTTTCTATGAGGTTCCACGCGAGCGGCCGGCGTTCGGCGAATGGCCGGCGCGCTTTGGCCGGTGCTTTGCGCCGTGCTTCAATTCCGTTCAATCCGCTTCAATCCGCCAGATCCGGCCGTTCGATCAGCGCGCCCGGCCGCGGCTCGCTGGCCGCGGCGCCGCTCGCGCCGGTCTGCTTGTCGATCCAGTTGCGACGATCCTCGCGCGGTGTGACACCAAAGCGTTCACGGTACGCATTCGAAAAGTGCGCCGCCGACGAAAACCCGCAAGCCAGACTGATCTGCACCACCGATTTGCTGGTGCGCTGCAATTGCGTGCGCGCTTTCGAAAGCCGCAGCCCTAGATAGTATTTGGACGGCATCGAGCCGAGGTACTGGCGAAAGAGGCGCTCCAACTGCCGCCGCGACACGCCGACCAGCGCCGCGATCTCGTCGGTGGTGAGCGGATCCTCGATATTCGCTTCCATCAGCAGCAACGCGTCGTTCAGACGCGGATGGCGCTCGCCCGGCGCGGTCACGAACGGAATCCGCTGACGCTCCTCGCCGGCGCGCAACGCGCCCACGCCGAGCGTGTCGGCAACGCGATCCGCGAGTTCGGGACCGTGTTCGCGGCCGATCATCGCCAGCATGAAGTCGACGCTCGCCTGGCCGCCCGCGCAGGTGGCGCGATCGCGGTCGATTTCGAAGATCTGTTGCGTGACGATGGAGCGCTCGAACTGCTCCGAGAACTGCTGATAGGTTTCCCAGTTGACGCTCACACGATAGCCGGACAACTGCCCCGCCATGGCGAGCCACCACACGCCGTGGTGAATGCCGGTGACGAGCGGCGTGCGCTGGCCGACGCGCGAGAGGCTCGCGAGAAAGAGCCGATAGTCGGCGAACTGCTGGAACCGCTCGCTCACGATGATCAGCCAGTCGCACGAAATCGCGTCGCCGAAGGCGGCGTCGGCCGGCCATTGCGCGCCGCCCGAAAGCGGCACGGCGCGGCCGTCCCATGAGCACACCTGCACGCGGTACAGCGCACGGCCGTCGATTTCGTTGGCGAGATTGAGCGCGTCGACAATCGGCCCGACGCCCGACATCGATACGGGCGGCAAGGCGACGATGGCGACCTGGGTGGTGCGAGCCGGGCTGGAGGTGCGGGCCATCGCTGACGGGATCAAACGCTGCGGCGCGAGCCGTGCATTACTTCAGGCTGCCGGAGAGGAACTGCTTAAGGCGCTCGCTGCGCGGCGAGGTCAGGACTTCCGCGGGCAGGCCTTCTTCTTCGGTGCGGCCTTGATGCAGGAACATCACATGGTTCGACACGTTGCGCGCGAAACCCATTTCGTGGGTGACCACGATCATCGTGCGGCCTTCTTCGGCGAGCTTCTGCATGACCTTCAGCACTTCGCCGACCAGTTCGGGGTCGAGCGCGGACGTCGGCTCGTCGAACAGCATCACGTCCGGGTTCATGGCGAGCGCGCGGGCAATCGCCACCCGTTGCTGCTGACCACCCGACAGATGCGACGGATATTGCTTTTCGAGGCGCGGCGCGAGACCGACCTTCTCGAGATACTCGCGCGCACGCTCTTCCGCCTCGCGACGCGGCAGGCCGAGCACGTGAATCGGCGCTTCGACGATGTTCTCGATCACATTCATGTGCGCCCACAGGTTGAAGTGCTGGAACACCATGGCGAGCTTCGTGCGAATGCGCTGCAGCTGCTTGTGATCGGCGACTTCGAGATTGCCGGCACGGTCGGTTTTCGTCTTCACCGCTTCGCCGTCCACGACGATCTGCCCGGCGTTGGGGCGCTCGAGAAAATTGATGCAGCGCAGGAAGGTGCTCTTGCCCGACCCGCTCGCACCGATGATGCTGATCACGTCGCCCTTGTTCGCGTTGAGCGACACGCCCTTGAGCACTTCGTTGTCGCCGTAGCGCTTGTGAATGTCCTGTACGGCGAGCTTGCAAGCTTCGGTTTGAGTCGTGTGGAGCAAGATGCTCTCCCTTTGAAAATACGGATCAATCTTCATGACGGCGCCGCGTTGCCGCGCCGCTCGCTGCCAACACGGCGCGTTTCAATGCGTACGCACCGCGAGATATCCCAGCCAATGACGCTCGGCGCGGCGGAACAACGCCACCAGCACGAACGACACCACCAGATAAATCAGCGCCGCGAGGCCGAACGAGTCGAACGACCGGTAAGTGGCCGAGTTCGCGTCGCGCGCCACCTTCAGGATGTCCGGCACCGTGGCCGTGAAGGCGACCGTGGTGGCGTGCAGCATCAGGATCACTTCGTTACTGTACAACGGCAAGGCGCGGCGCAGCGCGGACGGTATCACAATGCGGCGGTACATCGTGAACCAGCTCATGCCGTAGGCGCGCGCCGCTTCCACCTCGCCGTGCGAGGTGGAACGGATCGCGCCGGCGAAAATTTCCGTGGTGTACGCGCAAGTGTTCAGTGCGAAGGCGAGAATCGCGCAGTGAAAACCGCTGCGGAAAAACGCGTCCAGTAGCTGATGCGAGCGCACGAATTCGAGGCTGTACATGCCGGTATAGATCAGCAGCAGTTGCACGTACAGCGGTGTGCCGCGAAACACATAAGTGTAAAGACGCACCGGCGTGGAGAGCCAGCGCTTCTTCGAGACGCGCGCCACCGCCAGCGGAATCGCCGCGCAAAAGCCGATTCCGACCGACGCCACCAGCAGCCACAGCGTGACCGCGAGGCCCGACACGCGCTGGCCGTCCCAGTAGAGAAACGCACGCCAGAATTGATTGAGAATGTCGATCATGGTCTTAGAGCTCCGCGTGCCGCACGCCGATCGAATAGCGCTTTTCCAGCCAGATCAGCACGAGATTCGACGCGGTGGTGATCGCCAGATAGATGAGCGCGGCGATCAGGATGAAGAAAAACATGTTGAAGGTGCTTTTGCCGGCGTCCTGCGCGGCTTTGACCACGTCGGCGAGACCGATGATCGACACCAGCGCGGTGGCCTTCACCAGCACCTGCCAGTTGTTGCCGATGCCGGGCAGCGCGAAACGCATCATCTGCGGGAACAGGATGCGCGTGAACACCCGCACGCCGCTCATGCCGTACGCGCTGCCCGCTTCGAGCTGGCCGCGCGGCACGGCCAGAAAGGCGCCGCGAAAGGTCTCGGTGAAGTACGCGCCGTAGATGAAGCCGAGCGTGAGCACGCCGGCCACGAACGGATCGATATCGAACTGCGGGAGATTGAGCGCGTCGGTGAGGTTGTTGACCGCGATCTGGATGCTGTAGAACAGCAGCAGCATCAGCACGAGGTCGGGCACCGAGCGGATCAGCGTCGTATAGCCGGTCGCGATTGCCCGCAGCGGGCGGTTGAACGAGAGTTTCGCCGCCGCGCCCGCGAGGCCGAGCAGCACCGCCGCCGCCAGCGACAGGACGGACAGCTCGATCGTCTGGATCGTGCCGGCCAGCAACACCGGGCCAAAGCCGTATAGGAACACGCGTGTCTCCATCCAGGTGGTTTGAGGATGTCTCGGACGGTGTCGGCTCGTGCCCGCCCCACTCGTCCGGCATGGCGCGGAGTCTCGCAAGCGAAAATTAAATTCTCAAAGGCGCGCGGCAGTTTTGCTGCAATGCAACAAGACTCGCTTTTATGCGGTGCGCGGCCGGCAGGGCTTGGTTTGGCGGGGCGTTGGAATTTGTAAGGCAGGGCGTGCGCGGCGAGCGCCGCCGCGATTTAGCAAGTTTCGGGTCGCTTTTTCGATAGACGGCGGGCGCTTGCGGCCACGCTAATCAATGCCCAGCCGCGCGCGAATCGCCGGCAGCATGTGTTCCACCGCCGCGCGCCCTTCCTCGATGGCGGGCGCCGCGCGGTGAAAGTCGAAAATGCCCATGCCTCCCAGCCGCGGCTGGATCAGAATGTCCGCCGGTTCGCCCGCGAGGCGGCTGCGCGTGATCCGCACCTGCATGATGTCGATACTTTGCGCGATCGAACTCAGCATGGACGGCACGCGCGCGCTCGGCGCGGGCGGCACGCGCACGTCGTCGGTGACGCGCGCGTCGGCGGGCGCGAGCCAGCGTGGCCACGGTTTGCCGTTGCGGCGCAGCGCGACCGCCTGCGGCTCCGCCGGGTCGATGGCCGGCGTATCGACCACCGCGCCGCCGAAATCGCGGCCATTCAGAATGTCGTTGTTCAGATCGACGGCGATCACGCAGTCCGCGCGCATGCCGCGCGCCACTGAAACCGGCACCGGGTTGCTCAAGCCGCCGTCCACCAGCCAGACGCCGTTGTGCCACACCGGCGTGAAAATGCCGGGAATCGCAATCGAGGCGCGCACCGCCTCGACCACGCTGCCGTCCTGCAGCCAGCTTTCACGGCCCGAATCGAGTTCGGTGGCGACCGCCGCGAACGGCATGTTCAATTGCGCGATCGACCGGCCGTTGAACTTGTCGGCGAACAACTGGATCACCTTGCGCCCGCCGAGCAGTCCGCCCGAGAGGCGCAGATCGAGCAGGCGCACCACCGTCTGCCACGTGAGCCGCGAGACCCACTCTTCGAGCCAGTCCAGGTCGCCGTTCGCGTACACCGCGCCCACCAGTGCGCCGATCGACGTGCCGCAGACCACGTCGGGTCTGATGCCCGCATCCTGCAGCGCGCGAATCGCGCCGATATGCGCCCAGCCGCGCGCGGCGCCGCCCCCCAACACCAGCCCGATCCGGCTGTATCGACGTCGACGTATCATCTTCTTCCCCGCTCTGACTTCTATCTTCTATCGCCCACGGATCACGTCGGAACGCGATGTCGTGTACACCTTCTGGTACTGGTCGAAATGCACGTTGAAAATCCCTTCTTCGGTCACACCGCCCTCGCGCCACTTCCAGCTCCACACGGTCTCCGGTTTGAGGGGAAACACCGCGACCTGGCCGGGCTTGCCGAGCAGGCGGCGCACTTCGTCCTCGCTCATGCCGATGCGGATCTTCGCGAAGTTGGCCGCCGTCAGCACCTGGGTGATGGCCTGCAGTTTCCCGTCACGGTCGATGTCGACCATGTACGTATTCAAGCCTTGCGGACCGCGCGGATATTCGAAGCGTTTCGAACCGTCGGTGAACTTGCGCTCGGTTTCCGGCTTGCCCATCTGGTCGCGGATCTGCGCTTCGGTCGTGATGCCCGGCGTCAGGTCCTTGAGCAATAAAGCATCCGGCTTGACGGCATTGAAGAATTCCTTGAGTTTTTGCACGGCGCGGTCGCTCTGTTGGTCGTCGCAGCCGGTCAACGCAACACTCGCGGCCAGCATGGCGACAGTAAGCAGTTTCAGGCTCACAGCGGATTTCCTGTACGGATGCAGACCGAGAAGGCCCGCATCCTGTTGTGTAGTGTCTACTACAGGATAACCGCGTAGAGGCAAAACCGCGAGCGGGCGCGGCACGGCGATGTGCGCCGGCGTACAGGGTAGCCGAGGTGGCGAAGGCCGAAGCGGAGGTGGAGGACTCAGTGGGCGTGGCCGCCCGCCGTGCAAGCAGCGTGGACGAAGTCGGCGCGAACCGGCCATGGCGGACGGCCACGCCGACGACGCGCATGAAAAGCGGCCGCCACAAGCAAAAAGGCGACGCTGTGCAAAGCGTCGCCGGGTCGGTCGATACGGTCAACCGCAAAATGAACGCGGCCATTGGGCCGCCTGACAACGAAGCACCGCGGACGACGCGCAGCGGTCTGGTTCCGGACGAAGCGGTGAGCAACCTTGGCTGCTCACCTCGCGCCATCGCCGCAATGGCAAACCGCTGCTTGACTGGTCGCCCTGGTCCCTCGATAAGCCTTCCAGGTGCAGCTAATCTAAACGCATTGGCAGATTTAGACGAGAGCGCGTTTACACCGAATTGGCAGATGATTTGCTGAGGGTGGGCATGGCTTCGTCAAGGCAAAGGGAAGCTGCGATCGAAGCTCGGGCGCACGTCCAGATGCGCGCGGATCACGTTGGCCGCTTCGTAAGTGTCCGCCGTGCGCTGCTGCGCCGCCACGACGCTGTCGTCGATCGCCACCGGATGCACCTGGCCGCGCTGATAGACGGTCTTCAGCACGTCGGTCGGCAAGCCCGTGACACGCGACTGCATCGCCGCGACTTCATCGGGATGCGAGAGCGCCCACCGCTGCCCGAACGCCACGCGCCGCAAAAAGTCGGCGAGTTGGGTGCGCTTGTCGGCGATCGCGCGTTCGGTCGCCACCTGATAGCTGAGACCCTCCGAGAGGCCGACGCCGTTGGCAATGATACGGTCGTGATCTCGCGCTTCGCCGAGCGCGGTGTACGGGTCCCACACCGACCACGCGTCGACGCTGCCCGAGGCGAGCGCCGCTTTCGCATCGGCGGGGGCGAGGAACACGAAGGTCACGTCGGCGAGCGGCACGTTGGCCTTTTTCAATGCGGCGAGCGCGAGATAGTGGCCGATCGAGCCGCGCGTCGTGGCAATGCGCTTGCCCCTCAGACTCGCCGCGTCGTTCAGCGGCGACTGCGCGCCGACCACGATCGCCAGATCCAGCGGTGTCGAGCGTGTCGCCGCGACCGCTCTCACCCGGGCGCCGGCGGCGAGCGCGAACACGAGCGGCGCATCGCCTAGACCGCCGACGTCCACCGCGCCCGCATTCAATGCTTCGCCGAGCGGTTGCGCGGCGGGAAAGTTGAACCATTCGATCTTGTACGGCAGATCTTTCAACTGCCCCGACGCTTCGAGAATGCCGCGCGTTTGCAAGGACTGATCGCCGACCTTGAGCACGGGCACATCCGCCGCAACGGATGACGCGGCCCACAGCGACGCCGACACGGCCAGCGCGGCAATACCCGCCGGCATGGAGAACGTGCGCCGCACAATAGATCGGATTGCGAAAGGAACACGGGAAATCGTCATGGCAGCGCGCACGTCGTGATATCGGATGGATTTGCAACGACGATAAGGTAGGCATCTGTATAAGACAAACGCATTATTCTGCTAAGCAAATATGCGGATTTTCTTCCACTGCAGGCGGTGAGGATGCGGCGCTACGGGTATGATCGAGCGCATTCTTTTGCATGCCCGATCCTGTCACAGCTCATCATGAAGATCGACGAGATCGACGCCTACGTCACCGTTATTCGCTGTCAGTCGCTGCAGCAGGCGGCGCGCTCGCTCGGCCGCGTCAAACTGGCGGTCGTCGCGCGCAAAGGCCTGCTGAAAAAGCGCGCGCATACGCTGACCGAATGCCAGTCGATCGGCTGGGTATTGAATCCGGACGGCTGCGGGTTTCGCGACGGTTTGCAGCGCGCGCTCACCGGCCTCGGGCTCGCCCTCAAGCTGAATCTGGAAACGCCCGGCACCGAATTGCAGTTGCAGCTCGTCGCCGATGGCAACGGTCTCGGCCTCGTGCCGCTACCGCTCCTGCGGGCGAGCGCTCGCGCGAATGCACTCGATATCGTCCCGATCAGCGACTTCAAGCCGTTCATCGATATCTGGCTCGTCCAGCCACGCGTGCTCGGCAAATTGCAACGACCCGTCGAACGCTTCGGCGCGGCCGTCGAGCGGCAGTTCAAGGAAACGCGCGCCCAGCGCGCGGCGTGAACCGCGCGCCGCCTTCGGCTGCTTCGGCTTCGACCCTACAGCCGTTTCGTTTCGAGCAAGCCGGTCAGATCACGCGAAACCCATGCGTACCGTCGCGCCCTAGCTGCGCGACGAGACCGTACTCCCATTCCAGATACGCATTCATCGCTTCGCGCGCGTTATCCGTGCCCTCGTAAGGGCGGCGGTAACGATCGATCCGCGACGAAGCCATGCGCGTCTCGCCGCTCTCCAACGGCAAGCCGGCATCGATCCACGCCGCCGTGCCGCCGCTTAGCACCTGCACCGGCTTGCCGGTGAGCGCCGCGACATCGGGTGCGGCGAAGCGTGCGAGCAGACTGCTGCCGCAGGTCACGACGTAACGTTGCGCGTCCGGCACCTTATGCAAGGCCTTCTCGAGTTCGCCACGAATCACGAACCACGCGCCGGGAATATGCCGCTTCACGTAATTCGCGCTGGTGGTGAAGTCGAGCACGGCCGTGCCCGGCGACTGCAGCAGTGTGACGAGTCCGGCCGCGGAGATTTCGTCGGCATCGGGCGGCGCGGGCGCATGGCGGGCGGCGGGCGCCGCGCCTTTTTCGCCGAAGTCGGCGGCCGTCAGACCGTCCACGACGTACACGTCGACATTCATCTGCGCGAGCCACGACGCGGTCATGTTGGCGCGCACGCCGTCGTTGTCGGCGAGGATCACGCGCGCGCCGCGCACCGGCGCGAACATGTCGGTCTCCTGCACGAGCTGGCCACCCGGCGCGCTACGAAAACCGGGCACGTGACCCGCTTCGTACTCCTCCGGCGTGCGCACGTCGAAGCGATAGACCGTGCGCACGTTTTCGCCGGCCCAGCGGCGCGCTTCGTCGCGTGAGGTACGGCCCACTCTGGCGCGGTCCGCCACCGTGCGCGCGGAATCGGCCGCGGACAGACGCAGCTGGTCGTCCACCACCGCGCCGAAGCGGCGCGAACTGCCGTGCGCGAGCGCCTGCCCCGCCAGCGTCCAGCCGATCGTGCCATTGCGCAACGCCGCGACCGGATTCGGCACGCCCGCGTTGATCAGCGACTGCGCGCCGATAATGCTGCGCGTGCGCCCCGCGCAATTGACGATGATCCGCGTAGCCGGGTCCGGCGCGAGCTGGCGTGCGCGCAGAACCAGCTCGGCGCCCGGCACGCTGACGCTGCCGGGAATATTCATGGTGTGGTATTCGTCGAAGCGGCGCGCGTCGAGCACCACCACGTCGGCTTCATGATCGAGCAGCGCCTGCACTTGCGGCGCGGTGAGCGACGGCGTATGGCGCTCGCATTCCACCAGTTCGCCGAACGCCTTGCTCGGCACGTTGACGTCCTGGAACAACTCGCCGCCGGCTTCGCGCCAGCCTTGCAAACCGCCTTCGAGCAGGGCGACGTCGCTATAGCCCAGCTCGCTCAAACGTCGCGCGGCGCGTTCGGCGAGCCCCTCGCCGGCGTCGAACACCACAATCGGCACCGCCTGGCGCGGCAAGCGCACCGGCGCGTCGAGTTCGAGCCGCGACAGCGGCAGATTGGCCGCGAACAGCGGATGACTGCGGGCGTGCGGATCTTCCTCGCGCACGTCCACGAGCGCGATTTCCTCGTGCTCGAGCAGTGCGTAGCGCACGTCTTCGAATGATCGGGTACGAAATGCCTGAACGAAACTCATGAGAACGGGAACTCCTTCGCAACATTCCAGATATTCGGCAACACGTCGTTCGCGCAGCCGGAGATAAACAGTTTTTGCGCGGTGCCGCGCGGATGACGGACCGTTTCACCGCGCCGATATGTGCACCGTACACGTGAATGCCCATCGACGTACGGTCACCAAAAGCGTGACTCGCGCGTTGAATACCGCCAATGCGCGGCGACACCGCATGCACCGCGCCGGCGTCGAACCGCTTTGCCGGGCCGCTTCCTGTAGGGCGCCGGATACGGCGACACCCCAGGTCGTCGCAATTTCCGCGCCACGGGAGCGCGGTGAGTCAGCCCGAGACGGCGCAGAGCCAGTCATCGTCCAGCCCGATGAGCAGCACATATTTATTCCCAAGCCGCATAACAGTTCTATTTTGAGACGCCGGAGTCAGTAATATCGCGATCCCCGACATGACAATGAGGTGAACAAATGCCATGGATCTATCGCCAAAGTACCGGTCGAATCGAGCGCGACGGAACACTTGCCGGAGTCGGATACAGCGGGTGCGGACAAGGCAGGAATAACCCCTCCCGACAAAACGAGGCCATGAGCGGCCCCATTCCGCGCGGAACCTGGTCGATCGGCGCACCGTTTACTCATCCTCATGCCGGTCCTTACACAATGCGGCTCACCCCCGTTCCGGGCACCGTTACCTACAATCGCACAGGCTTCATGATTCACGGCGACAGTGCCGCTCATCCGGGCGAGGCGTCGCACGGCTGCGTGATCGTCAATATCGTCACGCGCAGGCGCATCTGGGAAAGCGGCGATCACACGATCGCGGTGTCGCTGTGAGGGCCGCCGCCATGCTGGCCGTGCTGGCGGCCCCTGCCCTGTGTCTCGCCGGCGCACCTCCGCAATGCGCGAGCTGGCCGAAGCACATCACCCCGCTGATTCTGAAAAACGTCGGGATCACGGATCCGGTCAAAATCGACGACGCGAAGACCAGGGCCGTGCGGATCGCCTCGGAAAAGATCGGCAAGGATCTTTGGCGCGATGTCTACGACATCACCTTTCACGAACGCACCGGACGCGCGATCGAGGTGATTACATCGAGCGAAGTCAGTTCGCTCGAGTGCTCGATGTCCGATCCCGTCGTGTGGGTCGTGTCGCAAAAGGTCGACATCGACTAGTCTGATTCTGTTTGAGCCCTTCGCCAATGCCGTAGACACACTGCAAGCGTGCATTACAACGGGTTCAATCGAACACGTCGGGCTCGGCTTCGACCAGCCCTTCCAGCAGGCTCTGGAACGCGAACAATGCGCCCCCCGCGCGACCGACCTGCTCACGCGTGAGCGTGGCGACGTCGTGCGCGATCGCTTGCGGCGTACCCGCGGCTTCGGCGAGCAGTTGCGCGTGGCACGCGTTGTCGAGCGCGATATACCACCACGCCGCGGCTTCGACGCTCGGCCCCGCCGTGAGAATGCCGTGATTCTTCAGAATCACCGCCTTGCGCTCGCCGAGCGCGGCGGCAATGCGCGCGCCTTCATCGGTATCGAGCACGACGCCGCGAAAATCGTCGAATAACGCGTGATCCTGGTAGAACGCGCACGAGTCCTGTGTCAGCGGATCGAGCGTGCGGCCCAGCGACGACCACGCCTTGCCATACAGCGAATGCGTGTGCGCCGCCGAGACCACGTCGGGCCGCGCTTCGTGAATCGCCGCGTGGATCGCGAAGGCCGCCTGATTCACCGGCCCTGCGCCGACCACGATCTCACCCTCGGCGTTCACGAGCAGCAGATCGGACACGCGAATGCGGCTGAAATGCTTGCCGAACGGATTCACCCAGAAGTGATCGGGCCATTCCGGATCGCGCGCGGTGATGTGGCCCGCGAGCCCCTGATCGAAACCGTAGCGCGCGAACAGCCGGAACGCGACGGCAAGCCGCTCCTGCCGGTAACGGCGCTCCGCCGCGAGGCTCTCGCGCGGCGCAACCTCGTCGAACCAGAATTTGCGCAGCGGCGCATGACGCTGGATGGCCGGCGGCTCTTTGGCGAACGTGGTGACAGCGGTGAGAGAGAGATCGCTCATCGGGCCTCCGTTCACGCCGCCACGCGTTCGACGCGCGCAATCCGTTCGCGGGTGGCCGGGATCAGTTCACGGCCGTAGTCGATGGCGTCCTCCAGCGGATCGAAGCCGCGCACGAGGAACGTCGAGACCCCCAGCGCGTAATAGTCGGCGAGCGCCTCGGCGACCTGCTCCGGTGTACCGACGAGCGCGGTCGAGTTCGAGCGTCCGCCGATTTCCTTCGCGACGCCGGTCCACAAGCGCTCGTCCACGCGATCCGAGTCGCCCGATGCCGCAAGCAGCCGCCGCGCGCCTTCGCTTTGCGTCGGACCGCCCCGGCCGATCCCCTGCGCCGCGCGCAGCCGCCTGGTTTCCTCGAGAATGTGTTCGGCGCGCTCCCAGGCCGCCGCCTCCGTCGCCGCGAGAATCGGCCGGAACGACACCGAGAAGCGTACGGTGCGGGCGTGTTTCGCGGCTTGCGCGCGCACTCGCCCCACCTGCTCGCGCACCTGCGCCTTCGACTCGCCCCACAATGCGTAGACGTTCGCGTGGCGGCCGGCGATTTCGAGCGCGGGCGCCGACGCGCCGCCGAAATACACCGGGATATGCGGCTGCTGCACGGGCTTCACTTCGGAAAACCCCTGTTCGAAGCGGTAGTACTGGCCGTGGTGATCGAAGGGCTTCGCCTCGGTCCAGAGGCGCCGCAGGATGTGCAGGTACTCGTCGGTGCGGGCGTAGCGCTCGTCGTGAGACAGGAAGTCGCCGTCGCGACGCTGCTCGGCGTCGTCGCCGCCCGAGATGATGTGAACCGCGAGGCGGCCGCCTGAGTAGTGGTCGAGCGTCGCCAGTTGCCGCGCGGCGAGCGTGGGCGCGACAAAGCCCGGCCGATGCGCGAGCATGAAGTGCACCTTGCTCGTCACGCTTGCCGCATGCGCGACGGTCAACAGCGCATCCGGGCTCGTGGAATGATGCGGCACGAGGATACGGTCGAAGCCCGCGGCTTCATGCGCGCGGGCAAACTGCTCGACGTACCCGATGTCGATGACGGGTCCTTGCGCCGCGTTCGTTTCGGACACCTTGCGGGTCTGGATCATGCCGATGAATTCGATGGACACGTGCGTGTCTCCCTGAATGGTTGCTGCCCGGCGGGGCGGTGACGTGGCTGGCCGGATGCATGGCTCGCTGCGAGGGGATTAAAGTAGCAGCGCGGCATGCGCCTGTTAAATATTGATCGGCCATATCTATATCGGATTTGCATGTAACGGTCCGCTCTCTGGCGCAGCGTGTTGCGTTCGCCGCACCGCGCGCGAGCAAACCCCCTTTCACGAACGTGGACATCGCGGCGCCGTCAGCAGAAAAGCGAAACCTTTGCGAGAATGCCCCATCGCGCGACAGCGCCGGAAACAACAAGTGAACAGACAATGATCCCCTTCTCGGTCCTCGACCTCTCGCCGGTCACCGCGGGCGCCACGCCGGCGGACGCGTTCAGGAATACGCTCGACCTCGCCCAGCATGCGGAAAAGTGGCACTACCAGCGCTTCTGGCTGGCGGAGCATCACAACATGACGGGCATTGCCAGCGCGGCGACCTCGGTCGTGATCGGCTACGTGGCGGGCGGCACGAAAACGATTCGCGTCGGCTCGGGCGGCATCATGCTGCCGAATCACGCGCCGCTCGTGATCGCGGAGCAGTTCGGCACGCTCGCCTCGCTTTACCCCGGCCGGATCGATCTGGGCCTCGGCCGCGCGCCCGGCACCGATCAGAGCACCGCTCGCGCGCTGCGCCGCGATCTGCAAAATAGCGCGGACTCGTTTCCCGACGACGTCGTCGAATTGCAGCGTTATTTCGCCGACCCCGTGCCGGGCCAGCGCATTCGCGCGGTGCCGGGCGCGGGTTTGAACGTGCCGCTATGGCTGCTCGGCTCGTCGCTCTTCAGCGCTCAACTCGCCGCGGCGCTCGGCCTGCCGTTCGCGTTCGCGTCGCATTTCGCGCCGGATTACATGCTGCACGCGCTGCAGGCGTATCGCGCGCAATTCCGTCCGTCTGCCTCGCTCGACAAACCGTATGCGATGGTCGGCGTCAATCTGTTCGCCGCGGATAGCAACGAGGAAGCGCGGCGCCTTTTCACCTCGCTGCAGCAGCAGTTCATCAATCTGCGGCGCGGCACGCCGGGTCAGTTGCAACCGCCGGTCGAGCGGCTCGATGCGTCGGAGATGGAATTGAACAACGTGGCGCACTCGCTCGCCTGCACGGCAATAGGCGATCGTGATGCGGTGCGCGAAGCGCTGAAGTCGATCATCGATCAAACCGGCGCCAACGAGTTGATGCTCACCGCGCAGATTTACGATCACGCGGCGCGACTGCGGTCGTTCGAGATCGGTGCGCAAGTGCGTGAGGAGTTGGCGGCCGGTCAGTAAAGACATGGCCGGCCTCACACCCATCCGGCTATCCCCCCTCGAATAGTCGATGTAAAAGCGATGCGTCGTGAAGAAGCCGATGCCAAGGTCGGTGACCGTACTGTTAGGCAGGACCGTCGTCGTGTAGACGCCGGTCCCGGTGGTGAATTGATAAATGTAAGTGGGCATAGGAAGAGCGCCGCGCCCTGTCTGCCCGAACTGAATGGTGACCTGCGTGTCGGCCGCGATCGTCGCTGGAAACACCCCAGGGTTGCCCGGCCCGAGCGTCATGCCCGAATTTCCCGTGTCCAGCAGCACGGCGGTGACGGAGGTAAGGTTGTCGTAGGACTCGAGTTCCCGATCATAGTAGGGCGGACCGCATCCGTACGACGCAGGCGGCACGTAAGTCAGGGTCAGCGAGGAGCAGCCCGCGCTTATGGACCGGCCATTGGCGAACCCCAGCACCTGTGTGGTGGCATTGTTCACCCCAAGCGTCAGGGACGGCGCGGCGGTGCAACTGCCCGGTGTGCCGATCTGACAGTTTTGCAGTGACAGCGGCGCGAGCAGGAAGCCGGGATCGATGTTCGACGTGAACGACAGCGATCGCAACGGGCTGACAAGGTCGCATGCGCCCGACGAACCGGGCGGCGTGGCGCACGTGGTCGTCGGATAGACGTAGGCGCCGGTCAGGGGACCGATGGGGGTGAATATCCCGCCAACACCGAACACGTTGGATGCGACGGTCGACGGGAGCGCCGGGCCATTGGCGCGGGTCGACACCTGGTACACCAGCAGGATCGGAACGACCGCCGTCGTCACGGCTGCGCCGGAACCGAAGGTCAGCTGCGCATAAGCCAGATTGCCGGTTGCCGCGATCAGGGGGCCATTGGTGCTGTAAGCGCCGGAGAGTGGTCCCGATCCAAAGTCGATGCCTGCGCCCTGCCCATTCAGATACGTCGTCATCACGTTGTTCGTGACCGTGATGCCGTTGTACGCGATCGTGTTGTGACCGGCCGGGAGATTGAAGCCTTTGATGCTCACCATTGACGAGGGAACGACATCGAACGCATTCAGTACGACGCCGGCCGAAGCGGTGTCGAACGCCGCGTTGATCGACACCGGGTTGTTGCCCACCATCGTCACGGGCACGTAAGCACGGGAATAACCATCAGGCCCTGTTGCGACCGGATAGATGCCGACTGCGGTGGGACTCGAGATGACCGTGTTGCAGGCTACATCGACGTTGCCGACGTTGGCGCCCACCACTGTGCCGCCGCCCTGGCTGATCACACAGTTCTCGTCGGCCGGCTGACTTGCCACTGAAATCTGATAGACAGTGCCGTCGACCAGTTGATCCGGGAACACAAAACGGATGGCGCCCGAGGCAATGGCGATGGCCGTCGTGCCATTGGTCAGCGTCGGCCCGGGTGACGAAAGGTGATCGACCGTTCCCGAGACCGTATAAAGCGCCGACGGGCCATTTCCACCACCGCAGCCGAACAGCGTGAAGATGCACGCCAGCAACGCGATTCTGATTTTCATGTCGTGCCCCGCTTCAGTCTCCGTCCTGACGGCGAATGGGCCGTCGCCGGTATCAACTCGCTATAGTGGCTGGTTTCGCCTCACGGTAAGTGATGCGGGCGTACTGTGGCTGGACAGAAAACCGGCTCACGCCCCCTTAGCGGTTCGTCGGCGCCGCTGTCAGCCAGTCCAGCAACGCTTTGTGAAACGCCTGCGGGTCCTGCATCTGCGGCGCGTGACCCAGGTCGGCAAACTCGACTAGCGTCGCGTGCGGAATCGCCTTCGCAGCCGCCTTACCCAGTTCCGGGTAATGGCCGATCTTCGCTCGCACGTCAGGAGGCGCCGCATCCTTAGCGATCGCGGTGGTGTCTTTCTGGCCGATCAGCAATAGCGTCGGCATGCTCAACTGCCCCAGTTCGTACACCACCGGCTGCGTGTAAATCATGTCGTACAGCAGCGCGGAATTCCACGCCAGAATCTGTTTTCCAGGCCCGCGGTACATGCCCGCCAGCATCTGCACCGACGGTTCGTAGTCCGCGCGCCACTGCCCCGCGTAATAGGTGAACTGCTCGTAGCGGCGAATGCCGTCGGCGCTCGTCTTCAGCTCCCGCTCATACCACTGGTCCACGGAGAGCGACGGCACGCCCTTCGCCTTCCAGTCCTCCAGACCGATCGGGTCGACCAGCACCAGTTGCCGCGTTTCGCGCGGATACATCAGCGCGTAGCGGATCGCCAGCATGCCGCCGGTGGAGTGGCCGATCACGGTCGCGTCGGTCACGCCGAGCGATTGCAGCAACGCGTGCGTATTGCGGGCGAGCTGTTGAAAGCTGTACTGGTAGTGCTCAGGCTTGCTCGATTTGCAAAAGCCGATCTGGTCCGGCGCGATCACGCGATAACCGGCGTCGTTCAACTGGCGAATGGTCGGTTCCCACGTCGCCGCACAGAAGTTCTTGCCGTGCAGCAACACTGCCGTGCGGCCGTTCGCGTGCGCCGGTTTGATATCCATGTAGGCCATGTGCAGCGCCACCCCTTGCGAGGTGAAGTCGTATTGGCTAACCGGCGCCGGATAGTTGAATCCCTCCAACTCGGGACCGTAAGCCGGGCCGGCATCGCCGACGGCGTTCGTGGCGTTCGCTGCGTTCGCGGTGTTCACCGCGTTGGTGGCGGCCGGACCGCCCTCGCCGACCATGGTCGGCGCGGCGGCGGCCGGCGTGACGGCTGAAGCAGCGAAAACCGCGGGCATGCAGACAAAGGCTGGCGTGCAAACGCTCAACGTGGCGAGCAAGGAAAGGCGGCGAAGACTCATCGAGGTTCTTTACGAAGGAAAAGCGACGGGCAGCCGACGAGGCACGCGCGCGGCCAGGCCGGCGCCGGCACCTTCGGCGAGGAGCCGACGATTCTACGACGCGCCACCCGAGCCTGCCGCCGCCGACGCGGCCCCATCACGCCACGGACGGTCGTGGCACGCATATTGCGGCGCGTCACATCGCCCGCTATGTGTCGTGGCGCACGGATCGCCGCGATGCAAGGGTTGATCGTGCGCAAGGTGGATACGCACGCCGCATCGGCGTAATTCAGACTATTCCCCTGCGGCAAATCGGTGCTAGAACTAGCAGACGGGCCCGCGAAGACGGAGCCGCCTGGCAGCACGAATCATCAGGGGAGAGCAAGCGACCATCCGGGGAATACTAACCAGCAACTATCTTGCATGAGACCGAAGTGAGCCTGGCATGAGCCGGAGTAGTGCTTTTCGCATGGGACCGGAGTAACGCTCTAGAGCGCGCCTCTCTCCGGCCGACAGCTAACGCGCCAACTCCGCTCGACCGCCAATGCGCCAACTCCGGTCGGCAAAGGAGACAGACATGGACACTCCGGCACGGCTGAACGATCTGCAACGCACCACCCTCGCCATCGTCCTCGCGGGCGGACGGGGCACGCGGCTCGGGCCGCTTACCAACAAACGCGTCAAGCCGGCCGTGCACTTCGGCGGCAAATACCGCATCATCGACTTCGCGCTCTCCAATTGCCTGAACTCCGGCATCCGCCGCATCGCGGTCGTCACCCAGTACAAGGCGCACTCGCTGCTGCGCCATCTGCAGCGTGGCTGGAGCTTCCTGCGCGGCGAATTCGGCGAGTTCATCGACCTGTGGCCCGCGCAACAACGCGTGGAAGGCGCGCACTGGTATCGCGGCACCGCGGACGCGGTGTTCCAGAACCTCGACATCATCCGTTCGATCCGGCCGAAATACGTGGTGGTGCTGGCGGGCGACCACATCTACAAGATGGACTACACGCGCATGATCGCCGACCACGCCGAAAGCGGCGCGGATTGCACCGTCGGCTGTATCGAGGTGCCGCGCATGGAGGCGGTGGCCTTCGGCGTGATGCACGTCGATGAAAACCGCCGCGTGACCGACTTCCTGGAAAAGCCCGCCGATCCGCCCTGCATTCCGGGCCGCCCGGATACGGCGCTCGCCAGCATGGGCATCTACGTGTTCAGCGCGGATTACCTGTATTCGCTGCTCGAAGAGAACATCTCGACCGTGGACACCGATCACGACTTCGGCAAGGACATCCTGCCGCGCGTGGTCACGCAAGGCACGGCGATCGCGCATCCGTTCAGCATGTCGTGCGTGTCGTCGGACCCGAACGTGGAACCGTACTGGCGCGACGTCGGCACGATCGACGCCTATTGGGCCGCCAATCTCGACCTCGCCTCCACCATCCCGACGCTCGATCTCTACGATCGCAGCTGGCCGATCTGGACGTACCAGGAGCAGTTGCCGCCCGCCAAGTTCGTGCGCGACCTGAAGGGGCTGCAAGGCACAGGCAACAATCTGATCGTGTGCGGGGGCTGCGTGATCTCGGGCTCGCAGATTTCGCGCTCGGTGCTCTCGTCGAATGTGAAAGTGAGTTCGTTCTGTAACATCAATGAGGCAGTCTTGTTGCCGCAGGTCACCGTCGGCGCGAGCTGCCGGCTGCAGAAAGTGGTGATAGACCGCGGCTGCGCGATACCGGACGGCACGGTAATCGGCGAAGATCCGGCAAGCGACGCCGAGCGCTTCTACCGTACCGATGACGGCGTCGTGCTGGTCACGCCGGACGCATTGCGGCAAAAGGTGTAGTAAGGCCGGCCGCGGCGTCGGACTCAACCCGCAATAACACAGGACAGAGACGGAGCCTATGACGATTCGCGCCCTGCACGTCGCAAGCGAGCTGTATCCCCTCCTCAAAACGGGCGGTCTCGCCGACGTCGCGGGCGCGTTGCCGCCCGCGCTGATCGAGCGCGGCGCGGATGTGCGGGTGCTGCTGCCCGGCTTCCCGGCGGTGCTCGCCGGTTTGACGAAGCTCGCGCCGATCGCGCAACTGGGGCGCCGGTTCGACGCACCGGGCGTCACGCTCGAACGCGGCACGCTGGCCGCCAACGGCCTGATCGTCTACGTGATCCGCGCGGGCACGCTGTACGACCGGCCCGGCAATCCCTACCTGAACGACGAGCACGTGCCGTACGGCGACAACGCCCAGCGTTTCGCGCTGCTCGGCTGGGTCGCCGCGCAGCTTGCCCAGCAGCTGGACCCGGCGTGGTCGCCGCAGATCGTCCACGCGCACGACTGGCACGCGGGGCTCGCGCCGGCCTATCTGAAGGCGGCCGAGCGCCAGCATGGCCGGTCCTTCGCGCGCAGCGTCTTCACGGTGCACAACCTCGCCTACCAAGGCGTGTTTCCCGCGCATCAGTTCGCACAACTAGGGCTGCCGGCCGACTACTTCAACATGCACGGCGTCGAGTTCTACGGGCAATTGTCGTTTCTCAAGGCGGGCCTCTACTACAGCGACCGCATCACCACCGTCAGCCCGACCTACGCGCGCGAAATCCAGACACTCGCTCAAGGCGGCGGACTCGACGCGCTGCTGCGCCATCGCTCGCACGACCTGAGCGGCATTCTGAACGGCGTCGACTACACGGTCTGGAATCCCGCCAGCGACGCGCTGCTCGAGAACCACTACAGCGCCACCCGCCTCGCCGGCAAACTGGCCTGCAAGGAAGCGCTGCAAAAGCGCTTCGGCCTCGCGCAGAAAAGCGACGCGCTGCTGTTCGGCGTGGTGAGCCGCCTGACCGAACAGAAGGGCCTCGACCTGTTGCTCGAGGCGGTGCCCGAGATCGTCCGGCATGGCGGACAACTGGTCGTATTCGGCACCGGCGACCCGGCGCTGGAGAACGGCTTGAAACGCGTCGCGCAGTCCCATGCGGAGTCCGTGGCGGTGGAACTCGGGTTCGACGAAAAGCTCGCGCATACCATCGTCGCGGGCAGCGACGTGATCGCGGTGCCGTCTCGATTCGAGCCTTGCGGGCTGACCCAGCTGTATGCGCTGGCTTATGGGTCGCTGCCGCTCGTGCATTGCGTCGGCGGCCTGGCGGACACGGTGGTGGACGCCTCCCTCGAAAATCTCGCAGACGACCTCGCCACCGGCTTCGTGTTCGAACGATTCGACCTAAAGGGAATCGGCGCCGCGATCCGCCGCGCGTTCGCCCTCCATGGACGCCGCACCGACTGGAAAGCGACGCAGCGGCGCGCGATGCGCCAGGACTTCGGCTGGGGGGCCTCGGCGGAGCGCTATCTGGCTCTGTATCGCGAGTTGACTTGAGGTTGGCTTTTGAGGGCGGGCTTCGAGGCGGGCTTTCAAGGTGGGCTTGAAGTTGCCTAAAGCCAGCTAAGCTCGGCTGAGGCCGCACGACTCGAACTGCGTCGCCCCCGTTCAATTGCGTGGAGCCGATCTGCGCAGCCATTTTCACGTGCCTGGCCGTCCCGCCCCAGCCGCGCGTCTGATGGTTCGACGCAACAACACGGGGACGGATCAACTCGCGCGCGGCAAACTCATGTATTGTTTCCTGACCATGCAGAGCGTGCCGATTTCCTGCACCATCTGAACAGTCCTGCCGTACGAGGCGTCCCGCCCCCGCCGGGGTGCCACTGCGGCGCATCCTTCCGGTTTTCTTTGATCGCGCATCTCCGGTTGCGTGGGCCACACCATGACGAAAAGCGTTCTGAGCATCCAGTCACATGTCGTCTTCGGGCACGCCGGTAACAGCGCGGCCGTGTTTCCGATGCGTCGGCTCGGCGTCAACGTCTGGCCGTTGAACACCGTGCAGTTTTCCAACCACACGCAATACGGGCATTGGACCGGCGGCGCAATCGAGGCGTCGGAAATGGTCGATCTGGTCGACGGCATCGGTGCGATCGGCATGCTGCCGCGTTGCGATGCCGTGCTGTCCGGCTATCTGGGCACACCCGAACAGGCCCAGTCGGTGCTGGAGATCGTCAAGGCCGTGAAGGCCGCCAACCCTCGCGCATGGTACTTCTGCGACCCGGTGATGGGCGCCGTGAGCGGCTGCAAGGTCGAGCCGGGCATTCAGGAGTTTCTCGTGCGCACCATGCCCGAGGTAGCCGACGCGATGGCGCCGAATCACACCGAACTGCAACGTCTGGTGGGCCGCGAGATCGAGACGCTGGAAGAAGCCGTCACGGCATGCCGCGAGATCATCGCGCGCGGCCCCAAACTGGTGCTGGTCAAACATCTGCTCGATCGCAACAGCCTCGCCGACCGCTTCAACATGCTGGTCGTCACCGAACGCGAAGCATGGATGGGGCAGCGTCCGCTCTATCCGTTCGCGCGGCAACCGGTGGGCGTGGGCGATCTGACGAGCGCGGTGTTCGTCGCGCGTACGCTGCTCGGCGATTCGATCCGCGCCGCGTTCGAGCACACGCTTGCCGCCGTGAATGCGGTCGTCAAGGCGACCTGGCAGGCCGGGCGCTATGAACTCGAACTGGTGGCCGCGCAAAGTGAAATCGCGCAGCCGCGCGAATGGTTCGACGCGTGGGTGGCAGAGACGGCGTGAGTGGCGTGAGTGGCTTGGGTGGCTTGGGTGGCTTGGGTGGCTTGGGTGGCTTGGGTGGCTTGGGTGGCTTGGGTGGCTTGGGTGGCTTGGGTGGCTTGGGTGGCTTGAGTGGCATGTTCAGCATGAGTGGCGTGTTCGACATCATCCCCGCATAACGCGCAAAACGCGGCGCGGATCTGTCGCGTCGCCCTCTGCGCCGCGCTTGAATACGCTACGCGCGTCGGACCCATCACCCGCGCCCGCACGGCACTTACCGGCGCGGCACGAGCAATCCAAATGCACGCCGCGTGGCGGCGGATTCGCGCCGCGTCTCTCACCTGTCAGCCACCCGTCCTATAATGCGTGCCGCGTGGACGAGGCACCCGCCCCGCCCGCACCGCATTTTCAGGCATCCGGCATTCAGCAGACGAGGCATCGATGGACGGTTATATCCGCAGCGAGCGGGAAGAATTTTTTGAGCAGTTGTGCATCAGCGTCGACGCCGACGAGGCACACGAACAGGAAGCGATCGAGTTCTTCGAGAACCAGTTCGACCAGGCCGACTTCGATCCCGCGCAGTGGCTCGACATTGCGCTCTACTATTCGCCCGCCGTGGCGCGCGGCATCGTCGACATGGTGACGGCCGACGACAAGGCGCGCAGCAATATCGCAGAAGTCATCGCCGACAACCTCGACATCTCCTATGGCGAGGACGAGTGCCAGCAGTTTGCCGAGACCATCGAATTCGCGCTGAACAACGGCGTGCCGGTGGATCTCGATCTCGTGCTCGACGGCTGCCAGCGCGCCATTGACGATCTCGACACCTGGGCCGACGACGACACCAAGGCGCCGCTGCTGCGCCTGCGCGAAGAGTTGTTGCGCCAGCAAGGCGAGCACTGAGCGGCCGCCCGGCCGCCTTTGGTTCGCCAGTCACCTTTGCCTCGGCGCATGCCGGCGGATTCGTTCCCGCCGCTGCGCCGCGGGCACCCGGTCGGCGCATTCGCGCCGGTCTCTTAAGCATGTGCCGCAATCCGCACCATGTCCCACGCACCGGCATCCACGCGCTATCAGCGAATGCGCCGCGCCGGCTGTGCCGAAATGCTCATTCAAAACGCCTTGAACTGCCAAGACGACGGCAAATTGGCTTTCTATATTCGGGCCAGATTGATGCGCGGATGACCGCGACGGCGCGTCCCTGGAACGTGTTTCTCAGGGGCGCTCCATAGGGGACTTCCTTCGGGCGTATTCCACTATTGTTTATGGCGCCGGATCATCCGTAGTCTCTCGATGCGCGCCGTGCGATGTTCACGCTCGCGCGTCGATCCAGCGTTACTGCCTTGCCGCTTTCACAACCTGAAACTGTCGATGGAAGGAGAGACCATGAGTCTTCGCAACACGCTGAAACCGCTTGCTCTGTTCGTTGGCGCGATCTTCGCCGTCGCGCCGCCGGCCACGTTCGCCGACGACCTGCCGGTGAAGATCGGTTTTGCCGCGCCGCTGACGGGCGCCAATGCCGGCTACGGCAAGGATCTGGAGAACGGCGTTCGCCTCGCGATCGAGGAAGCCAACGCGCAGAAGATCAAGATCGGCGACAAGGTCGCGCAATTCCAGATCGTCTCCGAAGACGACCAGGCCGACCCGCGCATCGGCGTGCAGGCCGCACAGAAACTGGTCGACTCGGGCGTGTCGGCCGTCGTGGGCCACTTCAACTCGGGCACGACGATTCCGGCCTCGCAGATCTACGAGCAGGCCGGCATTCCGGTGATCGACCCGGCCGCCACGAATCCGGTGATCACGGGCCGCGGCTTCGCGAACACCTTCATGGTGATTTCCACCGACGGGCAAAACGCCGGCAATGCCGGCGTGTACGCCGTGCAGGTCACCAAGGCCAAACGCATCGCGATCATCGACGACCGGACCGCGTTCGGCCAGGGCGAGGCCGACGAATTCGAGAAAGCGGTGAAGGCGCACGGCGGCAGCATCATCGCGCGTGAGTACACCGACAATAAAGCGGTCGATTTCAGCACGCAGATCACCAAGATCAAATCGACCAATGCCGATCTGATTTTCTTCGGCGGACTGGACACGCAGGCCGCCGGCTTTGCGAAGCGCATGAAGCAGCTGGGCATGAACGCGCAGCTGGTGGGCGGCGGCGGCGTGATGGATCAGGATTTCATCAAGCTCGCCGGCGATTCGGCTGAAGGCGTGATGGCCTGGGAATACGGACGCCCGCTCGCGCAATTACCCGGCGGCAAGGATTTCTCCGCGAAGTTCAAGAAGCGCTTCGGCGTGGATATCCTGTCCTACGCGCCGTTCGGCTATGACGGCGCATGGGCCGCGATCAAGGCCATGCAGCAGGCCAAATCCAGCTCGCCGAACGACTACCGGCCCGTGCTCAAGGCCATCGATTTCGAAGGTGTGACCGGCAAGATTTCCTTCGACAACACCGGGGCATTGAAGAGCGGCGCGTCGACGCTCTATCAGGTGAAGAACGGGGCGTGGGTGCCCATCGTGACCAAGAGCGGGAGCTGACGCGGGTACCGGCACGGGCTTCGTTACATGTGCCCGTGCCGGCGGCGTGGCTACCGGCTCGTCGAACCGGCAACCTTGACGATCAGTCCGGTATCGAGATCGCGCTCGATTCGCACGAGGTCGTCGTGCATCCCGGCAAACTCCTCGACTGAGCACATCTGATGGGAAAAGGCGGCGCGCAGGTGCCGCCTGACCTGCAGAAGCCGCGCGGCGGGATCGAAGACATAGCTGGATGAAAACGTGAGAAACCGGTCTTGCACCGCTGTGTCGATTGGCAGATCCGTCACCCGCACGAAGCGCGGCAACGTCATTTCCAGCGTCTCGTCGAACTCGCCGCCGATGCAAGCCCACGGCTGAGTCCTCGCAGGCTCCGCGAGCCACGCCTGCACCTGCGAACCCATGCCGCCCGAGAAACTCGTCAAGGCCGGTATTGCGGTGGTGCCGTCGGTCCAGACGAAGTGTTCGACCTTTCCCTGCATCGACGTGGCGAACGGTCCATTCGTGGCCGTGAGATCCGCCGTGCGCAGTTGCACGGTGCCGTGCAGACCCGTCTGCAGGAGACGGTTCGCGGCGATCTGCTGTGTGCGCTGCCGCGTCGCGCGACGAAACGTGTTGCGCTCGATCTCCGCGGTAAAACCCGCGTCTTCCGCACGGTAAGCGTAATGCGCCGCTCCGCTTTCATCGATGTCGATCTGCACGCGCGCGCTGCGTTCGCGCAATTGCGTGGCCGGCGTTCGCGCCAGCACGCCCTCGCCCACCAGCAGCACCGGCCTGTCCATCACGCTCGGCGGCAGATAACCGAAAGCGGTGCCGCCCGCCGTCGTATCCGCGTACAGCGACAGCTCAGGAATCCAGATAATCGCGTGATTGATCGCGCTCGAGCCGTAGCCCGGCACGTCCGGCAAACTGTAGTACGGACCGAGATTGAGCAGCACCGCCTCGCTGCCGATGCCGACCGCGGCCAGCAACGCGCCATACAGCGCGACATGGTCCTTGCAGTCGCCATAACGGTTGCGCAAAACGTCGATCGCCTTGTGCGGGATCGCCGCCGTTTCGCCAAGAAACAAGGCCACATAGCGGATATTCAAGCGCATCCAGTCGTACAGCAGCCGCGCTTTCTCGCGCGGGTCAGCCGTGCCGGCGCTCAGCGTTTGTGCGAGCCGGACGATGGCCGGATCGCCCGTCGTCGCGTCGATCGCGGGCCCGCGATATCGCGCGGCAAAGCTCGCGAAGTCCGGCACGGTGGATACCATCAGGCGGTCACCCCAGTTCGCGTAGCCGACCGCCCCCGCTTCGAGCGGCGCATACGGCCCGTGCTGATAGTCGAACTCGTAGCGGGTACGGCCGTTCGCCGTCACCGGCGGCACGGCGACGTAGCCGCGCGCATCGGCATATAGCGGCACATCGGCGGGCAGATCGAAAATCAGGCGCTGCATTTCGACGGGTTCGCGTGTCGGTTCGACGAGATACGCGAAGGTGCCCGCCTGCAACGGCTTCGTGCGGGTCTTGCGAAACGCCAGATGCACGCGCGAGCCCGGCTCCACGCCCGGGAAGATCACCGTGCGCAACACGCCGTCCTCGAAACTCGGCGCGCCTGCCGAGCGCGGCTCCTGCACGTCGCGGATCGCCTCCGGACCGACGGGATGCGCGACGCCACCCGGATCGATCGTTTCAGCGGCCAGCAACCGCACCTGCTCGATGTCCTTGTTGAACCACACGTAGCGTTGCGCGATATCGTCGACACCGCTCGTCGTGTCGGCGCGCATGACCGTGTCGTCGTGTTCCTCGATGGAGCCGTCTTTCTGGATCGTGAAGAGATGGACGTCGCGCTCGATCGTGGAGGGCGCGCGATCGTCGCCGGCTATGGTGGACGCGCTGTCGTCGGCCAAGGCGATGGCGGCCGGGCACGCGCCCAGCGCCAGACCGAAGAGCAGCCTGAGAAAAACCGCCATGCAGGCGATCTCGCGTCGGCACCGCCTCGCGCGCGGCCTCACTCCGTTTCGCCGAGTTGCCCGAGTAAAGCCTGCAAGCGCTCAACGTGTCTGAGCAGCAGGTGCCGATGTTTTTCGATCTGCTCCAGCCGACCCGCGAGGTCGGCGGAGATCGGGTCGTCGAGATCGCCGGCGGCGATCACCTCTTCCACCTTGGCGCGCATCGAAGCCAGTTCCACCGGCGCATGGCTCAGATGCCGCTCGAAACGCCGCACTTCCTGCATAGCCACGTCGCGCACTTTGCGAAAGTGCGCCTGCCGCCGATGCGTTTCGGCGTCGAGGATTTCTTCTTCGACCCGTTTGGCGGGTCCCGGCTGGCCGAAAATCGGCTCGGGCGGCCGCAACACCGTCTTCTTGCGCACCGGATGCGCGGTGCCGCGAAACCGCGCGAGCGGCTGCTCGTTATCGATCGCCTCACGCGCGTTGGGCGGTATGTCCTGCTCGGTGTGCGGCACGTTCATCCAGCCACCGGGCAAGCCGGTGACCGCTTCGATCCCGCGCACGAATTCCTCGCTGAATTCGCGCTGACCGGACAACATCAGTTTCAGGTAGCTCGCGGAGAAGGTCATCATGCGCGCAAGACGCGTCGCCGCACCGACCTCGCGGGTCAACAGCACCAGGTTCGCTCGCCAGACCGGGAGCAGCAATTCGTCGGAATCTTCCATCGCTGGGTCTTCCATCTTTTTGCCCGATGTAGAGATCACACGCATGGGCGCGTCATCGTTTTGAAAGGGTAGCCGCTACACCGCATGACGCGCAATCCCCGCATTCCATGGCGTGAGCGTCGATCTGTCGTAATTACACGCCACTGCGTGATGCGCGCCGTCACGCGGCAGCCACTGCCGGCGGCGGCGCGCGGTGGTCATCGTTGTGAATTGACACGTGCATTTGTCCAGCGTTCCGCCGCTCTCGACACGCAATGTGGCATGCTTGCCGGCGGTTGCGGCACGCCCCGTGCTTCAACGCTAATACCCCAACACCGATTTAAGGATTCTGTAATGAAAAAGATTGTTCTCACCATCGCCGCAGCCGTCGCCGCTCTGAGCGCCATCGCTCCCGCACAAGCGTATGAGCATCATCACCGCGAGTGCCACAAGGTGCACGTCCATCATCATTGGGAAAAGCGCTGCCACTAAGGGTGGTGCCTTGCCCTGACGGGCGCGGCACATCGTCGAGCCCCGCTTCAGGCGGGGCTTTTTTTCGCCGGCAGGTCGGGCCCGGCGCCATGCGCGTGCTCTACGTTCTGCGCGAAGACGGCGGCATGCAATCACGGACACATGCTGTTACACCTTTGCGGTGTCAGCCGACGCGGACACGGTCCTGCGCGATTTGCGCAGCACCGTGAACCGCATGGAAAAAGAAGGGCAGACTAGTGGCGACCACGCGGGCGTCATGCCGCCGCGACGATCTCCAATGCCTTGACGACGAGCGCCTCCAGCAAGGGCTCGACCTTCGCAGCCAGCGCTTCGTCGTACGCATACGGCATGTGCTCTTCCATATACGTGATCTGCGACAGTTCGAGTTGCAACGCATGCACGCCTTGCGACGGCTGCCCGTACTCGCGCGTGATATATCCGCCCTTGAAGCGCCCGTTGGCCACAGCCGAATAGCCGCCGGCATGTCGCCCGACGATGGCGGCCATTTCCTCGGCCAATCCCGCCACGGCGCTCGCGCCGTTGGCGGTGCCGAAGTTGAAATCGGGCAGACGTCCTTCGAAGAAACGCGGCACATGCGAACGGATCGAATGCGCCTCCCACAGCAACACCTTGCCGTGCTTCGCTTTGAGCGCCGCGAGTTCGCCTTGCAGCGCCTCGTGATACGGCTTCCAGTATGCGTCGCGACGACGCGCGACCTCGGCTTCGCCAGGCAGACGGCCGTCGGGATACAGCGGTTCCTTGTCGAACGTATCGACCGGCAACAGGCCGGTCGTGTCCTGGCCCGGGTAGAGGTTCGCGCCATCGGGCGGACGGTTCAGGTCGATCACATAACGCGCGTAGGTCGGCGAAAGAATCGACACACCCATGCGTTTTGCGAATGCATAGAGGCGGTCGAGGTGCCAGTCGCAATCGTCGGTGCGCTGCGCGACGGGTGTCATCGTCGCGGCGATGTCGGCGGGGATTTGCGTGCCCAGATGGGGAATCGAAATGAGGAGCGGCAGGCGTCCCTGATGCAGCGAGAAAACCGGCGTTGGGTTCGAAGCAGTCATGTCAGTCCGGAATCGATGAGGTCGAAGAATCAGTTCAGCAGATCATGCAAGGCGCGCTGGCGTGGACACTATTCGAGGAGGTCCGCGAGCGCCACGCGGTAGCGCGCGTACGCGCCCTCTTCGTCGCGATGCCGGCGATTGTCGACGACCTTGTCGCCGCCCGCATAGACATCGCGAATCGGCGTCTCGCCATGCTCGCAGAATACAACGCCCGAGAGCCACGCGTGCGGCGCATGCTCGGCGATGCTCGAATGATCCGCGTCGAGCACCAGCCAGTCGGCGCGGCGGCCCGCCTGCAACGCGCCGACCGCGCGACCCGTCGCGCCTGCGCCACCTTCGAGCGCGGCGCCGTACAGGCGGTCGGCAACATGCGTCGCCCGCGCCGACGCCAGCACGTTGCGCTGCCTGCGCGTGAGACGCTGGCCGTATTCGAGCAACCGCAATTCCGCGCGCCAATCGACGCCGATATGGCTATCCGAGCCCACGCCGATGCGCCCTTGCGCATCGAGATATTCCTGCGCGGGGAATATGCCGTCGCCGAGATTGGCCTCGGTCGTCAGGCAGAGCCCGGCAACCGCGCCGCTCCTCGCAAGCGCCAGCGTTTCGTTCGTATCGACGTGCGTGGCGTGCACGAGGCACCAGCGGCTGTCGACATCGAAACGATCGAGCAGCCATTGCACCGGACGCGCGCCTTCGGCTTCGAGGCACGCGTCGACTTCGGCGGTCTGTTCGGCAATGTGGATATGGACGGGCGCAGTGCCGTCGATGCCACCGAGCAGCGCGCGCAACGAATCCGCGGAGACCGCGCGCAGCGAATGCGGCGCCACGCCATAACGCAGCGCGGCGCTTTCAGGGCGCGCGGCGCGCAGCGTGCCGAGCAGATCGAGCAGACTCTCCGGCGTGTTGATGAAACGCCGCTGATCGTCGCGCGGCGCACGCGAGCCGAAGCCGCTGTACTGATACAGCACCGGCAGCATCGTCATGCCGATACCGCTCGCCGATGCCGCATCCACGACACGCTGCGCGAGTTCCGCCTGATTCGCATAGCGGCCGCCCTCGGGCGTGTGATGCACGTAATGGAACTCGCAGACCGACGTGTAGCCCGCCTTCAGCATTTCGACGTACAGCCACTGCGCGACGCTCGCCAGACCTTCCGGCGTGATGCGCGCGGCGAAGCGGTACATCAGATCGCGCCAGCTCCAGAAGTTGTCCGTGGCGCCCGCGCCGGAGGCGGCGCGATATTCGGTGAGGCCGGCCATCGCGCGCTGAAACGCGTGCGAATGAAGATTCGGCATGCCTGGCAATACCGGACCCGCGGCTTTCCGTACGCCGGCGGGCACGGTGGACGTGTCGGGCGTGACGGCCGTCAGCGTGCCGTTTGCGTCCCACTCCAGCAGCACGTTGCGCCGCCAGCCATCCGGCAGGTACGCGTGCTCGGCGAATAGCGCCTGATTCGCCTGCTTTGTTGATTGGGTCTGGGGTTGGGTCTGCGGTTGGGTCATCTCTCAGGTCCTAGCTCAATTCACGCCGCGTATAAACGGTCTCGCCCGCGCGCACGACTCGCGCGCACAACGGGCGTCCAATCCAGTAAGCCAGCTCGGCCAGCGAGTCGACCGACCACACCGCGAAATCGGCCGCGCGTCCGGCTTCCAGCGAGCCGTGCCGACCCGCCTTGCCGAGCGCGCGCGCCGCGTGCGACGTCACGCCTTGCAGCACTTCGGGCACCGTCATGCGGAACAGCGTGGTGGCCATGTTCATCATCAGCAGGAGCGACGTGGCGGGCGACGTGCCGGGGTTGCTGTCGGTCGAAATCGCGATCGGCACCTGATAGCGCCGCAGCAATTCCAGCGGCGGCAACTGCGTCTCGCGGATGAAGTAATACGCGCCCGGCAGCAGCACGGCCACCGTGCCGGCCTCTTTCATCGCGGCGACGCCGGCTTCGTCGAGAAATTCGAGGTGGTCGGCGGACAGCGCACGATGGCGCGCCGCGAGTGCCGTGCCGCCGCCGTTCGACAACTGCTCGGCATGCATTTTCACGGGCAGCTTGTAACGCTCCGCCGCCTTGAAGACACGCTCGCTTTGTTCCAGCGAAAACCCGATGCGTTCGCAGAACACGTCGACCGCGTCGACGAGACCTTCGTCCGCAAGCGCGGGCAGCATGCTGTTGCACACTTCGTCGATATACGCGTCGGCGCGGCCGGCGAACTCCGGCGGCAACGCATGCGCGCCGAGAAACGTCGTGTAGACCGTCACCGGATAGCGCTCGCCCAACTGGCGCGCGACACGCAGCATCTTGCGCTCGCTGGCGAGATCGAGGCCATAGCCGGATTTGATCTCGACGGCGGTCACGCCTTCGGCAAGCAAGGGTTCGAGCCGCGCGGCCGACTGCCGCAGCAGCGAGGCTTCGTCCGCGGCACGCGTGGCGCGCACCGTGGAGACGATGCCGCCACCCTGGCGCGCGATTTCTTCGTAGCTGACGCCCGCGAGGCGCTGCGCGAATTCGTCCGCGCGCTGTCCGCCGTACACGAGGTGCGTATGACAATCGACGAGACCCGGCGTCACCCACGCGCCATACAGATCTTCGCGTGGCCATGCGGCGTAGTCGGCGGGTAATCCGGAGGCCGCGCCAAGCCACACGATCGTGCCGTTTTCGACGGCGATCGCGGCATCGGGCAGCGTGTGTTGTGGATCGCCCTGTGGGCAGAGTTTCAGGTGATGCCAGACGGTTTGCTTCATCGCGTGCTCTTTGCAGCTTGTTGCGTGTCTGTGGTGGTCCGCGTGCGTGCGCCGTGACGGCGCTGGGCGCGCACGCGAATCGTCGTCATGGTTGTGCGTAGCGGATGCTGACCGCGAGCAACGCGCCCTCGCCTTCCACCCTGCACGACAGCGCGCTTGGCGTATCGATGCGCAGCGTGTCGCCGGCTTCGAGCGGCAGCGCTCGCGCTTCGCCCGGTGTGATCCGCACGGCGCCCTGCGCGCAGTACAGCAGGACCACGTCCTCGGACAGCGTGCGTTGCCCTGCGCCGCGCCACACATCCACTTCACCCCGAGCCGCGTCGCGACGCACCATCAGGTTGAAGTCGCGCGTCGCGCCGTCGACGAGGCGCGCGTCGATATGCGCCTCGCCGGTGAAGCGGGCCACGTCGAGCGCCTGCGTCAACGCGTGCGTCTTCACGCCCTGCGCGCCGTCCGCTTCATCGAGCAGCATGCCCGCGCCCGACAACAACACGAGTGTGCGATCAATGCCGGCAAAGCGAGAGAACGGCCCGGCTTGCGCGACATCGGCGACGCTCACGCGCCACACGAACGTATCGAGCCCCGCGCCTTGCGGAACAGCCGCCACTTCGCGCGTGACGCCGCCGCCGTTCTTCCACGGCGCCGCCACGAGTTCGGCGCCGCGAATCAGCGTGACGGTTGCGCCGCCGCCGACAGGCGTACCGTGAAGCGCCACGATCAGCGGCCCAGCATCGGCAGATTGAGCCCTGCCTCGCGCGCCGTTTGCTGCGCGAGCTCATAACCCGCATCCGCGTGACGCATCACGCCGGTGGCCGGATCGTTGAACAGCACGCGGCCGAGGCGCGCTTTCGCCGCATCCGTGCCGTCCGCGACGATCACGACGCCCGAGTGCTGGCTAAAGCCCATGCCGACCCCGCCGCCATGATGCAGCGACACCCACGAGGCGCCCCCCGCCGTGTTCAGCAGTGCGTTGAGCAGCGGCCAGTCGCTGACCGCGTCCGAGCCGTCCTTCATCGATTCGGTTTCGCGATTCGGGCTCGCCACCGAACCGGTGTCGAGGTGATCGCGGCCGATCACGATCGGCGCCTTCAGTTCGCCGTTCCTGACCATTTCGTTGAACGCCTGGCCCAGACGATAGCGATCCTTCACGCCGACCCAGCAGATCCGCGCCGGCAAGCCCTGGAACGCGATGCGTTCGCGCGCCATGTCGAGCCAGTTGTGCAGATGCGGATCGTCGGGGATCAGTTCCTTGACCTTCGCATCGGTCTTGTAGATATCCTCGGGATCGCCCGACAGCGCAACCCAGCGGAACGGGCCCTTGCCTTCGCAGAAGAGCGGGCGGATATACGCCGGCACGAAGCCCGGGAAATCGAAAGCGTTTTCCACGCCCATTTCCAGCGCCATCTGGCGGATGTTGTTGCCGTAGTCGAGCGTGGCGGCGCCGCGTTCCTGCAGCGTCAGCATGGCTTGAACCTGCTTCGCCATCGACTGCTTGGCCGGCAGGATGATCGAATCCGGCGCGGTCTTCATACGCTCACGCCAGTCTTCGACGCTCCAGCCTTGCGGCAGGTAGCCGTGAATCGGATCGTGCGCGCTGGTCTGATCGGTCACGCAATCCGGCGTGATGCCGCGCGTCACGCATTCGGCGAACACGTCGGCGGCATTGCCCAGCAGGCCGATCGACACCGGCTTGCCGGCCTGCTTCGCTTCGTCGAGCATGGCGAGCGCTTCGTCGAGCGTCTTCGCTTTTTTATCGACGTAGCGCGTCTTCAGACGGAAATCGATGCGCGTCTCGTCGCATTCCACCGCGATCATCGAAAAACCGGCCATGGTGGCCGCGAGCGGTTGCGCGCCGCCCATGCCGCCCAGACCGCCGGTCAGGATCCAGCGACCCTTCGGCTCGCCGTTGAAGTGCTGATTCGCCACCGAGAAGAACGTTTCGTAGGTGCCCTGCACGATGCCCTGGCTGCCGATGTAAATCCAGCTGCCCGCCGTCATCTGACCGTACATCATCAGGCCCTTGCGATCGAGTTCGTGGAAATGTTCCCACGTCGCCCAATGCGGCACCAGATTCGAATTCGCCAGCAGCACGCGCGGCGCGTCGGCATGCGTGCGGAATACGCCGACCGGCTTGCCCGATTGAATCAGCAGCGTTTCGTCTTCGTTCAGGTCCTTCAGCGACTTGAGAATCTGGTCGAAGCAATCCCAGTTGCGCGCGGCGCGGCCAATGCCGCCGTACACGACGAGCGCATGCGGATGCTCGGCGACTTCCGGATCCAGGTTGTTCTGGATCATCCGGTACGCGGCTTCCGCAATCCAGGTCTTGCAGGTCTTCTCCGCGCCGCGCGGCGCGCGGATGGTGCGAGTGGGATCGAGACGCGGGTCGATGTGTTTCGGGTTGTTCATGATGGCCCTCGGAATGCCTGAAGATGGTCGAAAAAGATTCGGAATCGGAAAAGACGGCTGTATTAGAAGTGTCCGGTGAAGCGATAACGGCTGCCGGGATGCCACAGATTGGCGATCGAAGCGACCTGGCTTTGCGACCACGTGCGCCGATGCAGCACGAGGCACGGCTCCAGTTCGTCCATGGTCAGCAACTCGCGTGTATCGCCGTCGGCGGCGAGCGCCTCGATGCGGTACTCGACCCGCTGCAACGGCGCCACGCGCACGAGATACTGGTTCGGCGTGGTGTTGGTGAAGTCCTGCAGCGCATATTCAGGCGCGACCGCCGGATTGACCCAGCGCTCTTCGAGCTGCACCGGCTCGTCGTTTTCGAAATGCAGCACACGCGAATGAAACACCGGGCTGCCCGCGCTCACCTGCATTTCCTCGGCGAGCGCTTCGTCAGCGATGCTCGCGCCGATATGCAGCACGTTCGCCTGATAACGATGACCGCGCGCGACGATTTCGTCGGAGATACTGCGGATCGCCACCAGCGTCGATTCGTACTTGGGACGGGCCACGAAAGTCCCCGACCCTTGCACACGCGTGAGCACCTGCTCCGAAGTCAACTCGCGCAACGCGCGGTTGACCGTCATGCGCGCGACGTTGAATTCGCGCGCGAGCTCGTTTTCGGAGGGCACCTGGTCGCCTTCAGCCCACTCGCCCGCATGGATGCGCGCGAGGATGAAGTCCTTGATGCCCTGATAGGCCGGTGCGTTCATTGGCTTGACGGACGTGCGTGAAACTTACTGTTCGGACACGAAGGAGAACGGGCTCAGCTTCGCGATCGTGCCGTTCTGCACGAGCCGCGTGACCGCCGCGATATCCGGTGCGAAGTAGTGATCGAGCTCGTAATGCGCGACGTCCTTGCGCACGGCGTCCATCACTTTCTGCAGGCTCGGGCTGGTCTTGTGCGGCGCGCGCAGATCGACGCCTTGCGCGGCGGCGAGCAACTCGATCGACAGAATGTTCGCGGTGTTTTCAGCAATATCGCCGAGCTTGCGCGCGGCGAACGTCGCCATCGACACGTGGTCTTCCTGGTTCGCGGACGTGGGCAGCGAGTCGACCGATGCCGGGTGCGCGAGGGTCTTGTTTTCCGAAGCGAGCGCGGCCGCCGTGACGTGAGCGATCATGAAGCCCGAGTTCACCCCGCCGTCGCGCACGAGGAACGGCGGCAAGCCCGACAGCGTCGCGTCGATCAGCAGCGCGATGCGGCGTTCGGCCAGCGCGCCGATTTCGGCTGCGGCGAGCGCGAGGTTATCGGCCGCGAAAGCGACCGGCTCCGCATGGAAATTGCCGCCCGACAGCACTTCGCCGGTGTCGGGGAAAATCAGCGGGTTGTCGGAGACGGCGTTCGCTTCGAGCAGCAGCACGTCGGCGGCGTGGCGCATCTGGTCCAGACACGCGCCCATCACCTGCGGCTGACAGCGCAGGCTGTACGGGTCCTGCACCTTGTCGCAATCGGCGTGCGAGACGTTGATCGCCGAGCCTTGCAACAGCGAGCGGTACGCCGCTGCCGCGTCGATCTGACCTTGGTGGCCGCGCAACTCGTGAATGCGCGCATCGAACGGCTTGACCGAACCCATTGCCGCATCCACCGACAACGCGCCCGCCACCAGCGCCGTGCGGTACAGGTCTTCGATGGCGAACATGTTGTAGAGCGCGAGCGCGGTGGAAGCCTGCGTGCCGTTCAGCAGCGCCAGGCCTTCCTTGGCTTGGAGCGTGAGCGGCTTGAGGCCGACGAGCGCGAGACCCTCGGTGGCCGGGATGCGCTCGCCCTTCGCGAACACTTCGCCGACACCGAGCAGCGTCGCCGACATATGCGCGAGCGGCGCGAGGTCGCCCGATGCGCCGACCGAACCCTTGACCGGAATCACCGGCAGCACGTCGGCGTTGTACAG
This sequence comes from Paraburkholderia aromaticivorans, assembly GCF_002278075.1. Taxonomy (NCBI): domain Bacteria; kingdom Pseudomonadati; phylum Pseudomonadota; class Betaproteobacteria; order Burkholderiales; family Burkholderiaceae; genus Paraburkholderia; species Paraburkholderia aromaticivorans. The sequence goes on from NZ_CP022989.1 coordinate 3,865,819, forward strand.
GGTGATCAGCGCTTCCATCACTTCGCGGCGAATGCCCGAATGGCCGCGGCCGAGGCTCGAGAGCTTCAGCGCGATCAGCAGGCGCACGACCGGACGCGACATCGGCTCACCCACGCCCACGGCGTGCGAGAGCACCAGATTGCGCTGCAGCAGTTCGAGCTGGTCGTGCGGAATATGCGTGCTGGCGAGGCGCCCAAAGCCCGTGTTGATGCCGTAGGCCGGCTCGCCCTTCGCGGCGATATCGGCGACGGCTTGCGCGCAGGCGTCTATCGCGGCATGGCTGGCGGGATCGAGTTGCAGCGCGACGTGTTCGCGTGCGATCTGGCGCAGTTGCGGGAGAGTCAGGTGGCCGGGCTTCAGATTCATCATGGTTGTCGTCCTGTCTATACAATTTCAGAGAAGTCTAGCGGCGTCGGCTTGTATATACAACTTGTTTTTGGAGATTTCTGCCTAGGGGTTTCCATTAGGGCTAGATGCATACCCGGCTTGGATCTTGCCCATGCGAGGACTCCCCACGCCAGCGCACCGGGCATCGCATCGCCGTTGTCGCACGCCCAACTTGTATATACACGTCCAAAATGGCAGGCGCCAAACGGACAAAAAGATTTCGCCCGGATGCGGCGATGGCTGCGGGTCCATAAGAGCGTTATAGGCGAGGCTGCTGACCACGCAAAAAAGCCCGCGGACTCCGGCAAGCCGCGGGCTTCGTTTCGGCGAATCAGGAGGAAGGCTGCGGCTAAAGCTTCACGCGCGCCGCGATAAAGTCCAGAAAGCACTGCACGCGCCCCGCCAGCGACGCGCTCTGGTAGTACACCGCGCTTACCCGTTGCCGCTCATCCACCAGCACATTGCCGAGAATCGGCACGAGACGCTTCTCGCGCACGTCCGCCGCGCACATGAAGTCGGCCAGACACGCGATGCCCCATCCCGACAACGCCAGTTGCCGCAACGTCTCGCCACTTGACGCGGTGATCGCCGGCTCGATCTTCAGCGTTTCGACGCCGCCCTTGCGCCCTTCCCGCAACGGCCAGCGATTCAGATGCTCCGGCGCCGTGAAGCCGATCAGCCGATGCTCGCGCAACGCTTCCACCGATCTGGGCTCGCCATATTCGGCCAGATACGCCGGGCTCGCGAGCACCCGCAGCTTGCTGGTGCCCAACGCACGCGCATGCAAGGTCGAATCCTGCAACTCGCCGATGCGGATCGCGATATCCACCTTCTGCTCCAGCAGATCCACGATCCGTTCGTTGCTGGTCAACTCCAGCCTGATCTCCGGATACAGCGCGGAAAACGCCGTCATATGCGGGGCCACGCAATGCAGCATGAAGGGCGACGCCGCATCGACGCGCAAGCGACCCGAGGGCCGCTCGCGGCCGCGCGTAACGGACTCCTCGGCCTCTTCCATCGCGTGCAGAATGGCCCGGGCGCGCTGCAGGAAGGTCTCGCCCTCTTCGGTGAGTTGCAGACGGCGCGTCGTGCGGCGCACCAGCGCGGTATCGAGTTTCTTTTCGAGGCGCGTGAGCGCGCGGCTCACGCCGGAGACCGTTTGGCTCAATTTCTCCGCAGCCGCGGTGATCGAGCCGCTGTCGATCACCGTGACGAACACCAGCAACTCATCGGTCGAAGTTTTCATTGTTGATTTCAAATCAAGTTTGATTTGAGACTAACACGCTTTTTGCGAGAATCAAGACGGCGGATACTGCGTGCATGTCATCGTGTTTCTCACCAAGGAGAACGACTTGAAGATTTTCGTCACAGGTGCAAGCGGTTTTATCGGCGGCTCCATCGCAGCGCATCTCGCGCGCGCCGGCCACGCCGTGCGCGGTTTGATCCGCAACCCCGAACATAGCGCCGAGCTGCAACGGCTCGGTATCGAACCCGTGATCGGCACGCTCGACGACCGCGCGCTGCTGATCGCCGAGGCAAAAGCCGCCGACGCCGTCATCAACGCCGCGAGCAGCGACCATGAAGGCGCGGTGAAAGCGCTGATCGAAGGGCTCGCCGGGTCCGGCAAAACGTTTCTGCATACGAGCGGTTCGAGCATCGTCGGCGATGCGTCGGGCGGCGAAGCGGGTCAGGCGCGCATCTATCACGAAGACGCGCTGCCCAAGCCGACCGTCGACAAGGCCGCGCGCGTGGCCATCGATCAACTCGTGCTCGACGCCGCGCAGCAGAACATCCGTTCGGCCGTTCTGTGCAACACGCTGATCTACGGCCACGGCGCGGTGCCCGGCAGTGCCAGCGTGCAATTGCCGCGCCTCGTGCGTCAGGCGCAGAAGAGCGGCGTGGTGCGCCATGTGGGCAGCGGCGGCAACATCTGGTCGAACGTGCATATCGACGACGTCGCCGAACTGTATCGCCTTGCTCTCGAGAAAACGCCGGCCGGCACGTTCTACTTCGTCGAAAGCGGCGAGGCGTCGTTCCGCGAAATGAGCGCCGCGATTGCGCGCGCGATGAAGCTCGGCGAACCGCAAGACTGGCCGCTCGAAGAAGCGCAGAAGGAATGGGGCTACGAAATGGCTTCGTATGGGCTCGGCTCGAACAGCCGCGTGCGCGGTGAGCGCGCCCGCAAGCTGCTCGGCTGGCAACCGAAGCGCACCTCCGTGATCGACTGGGTCGAGCACGACATGCTGACGCCGCAGGAAGCCGCCTCCGAAGCGTAAGCACTGTAAGCGCCGCCGTTGCGAATCCGTAAGCTCCGCTCGATAGAATCGCGCTCACCTGATCGCGCGATTCGACAGTCCGCGTCGCGCATGAGCCCGGATTTGATCGATGAATATGGCGCTGAATTTCGATTGGCTGACCAATCTGCTGGCGATTCTTTTCGTCGTAGCGTGCCTTTATGATGCACGCTACGACGAATACGGCACGTTGACGCTGTCGGCGGCCGTGATGGGGCTCGTCGTGATGGCGATCGAAGTTTTCCTCAAGCCCGCCTTCGACATGTCGCTTTGAAGCGTCGTCGCCTCGAGTGCGACGACGCGCCTGGCAGGTTCATCTCCCCCACGGCTGCGCTCACAACGAGCGCGCACCGTTGCATCACACCGCGACTTCCGGCGGCGCCTGGCGAAAACAGCGTGTGATCCAGCCGAGATAGCACAAGCCCAGCACGAACCACACCGCGCCGAGCACCAACGCGGTCCTCTCCAGACTCACCAGCAGCCACACGTCCGCGAGCGCGCCGGCCAACGGCAGCAGCAGCCCGCCGATCACGCCTATCGCCTTCGCACTCCCCTTCGCATTGAAGAACTGACGGATCACGCACAGATTGACGGCCGTGAACGCAAGGAACGCGCCGAAGTTGATGAACGAGGTCGAAGTCGCCACGTCGAGCTTCAAGGCGACGAGACCGACGGCGCCCGCAATCGCGATGTTCAGCGCCGGCGTCTTGAACTTCGGATGCACGAAACCGAAGATGCGTTTGGGCAGCACTTCGTCACGGCCCATCGCATACAGCAGACGTCCCACGCTCGCTTGCGCCGAAATGCCCGAGGCGAACTGCGCGAGGATCAGGCCCGCCAGAAACACCGTGACGAAAATATCGCCGCCCACTTTGCGCGCGACTTCGAACGCCGCCGAATCCGGGTCCTTGAATACCGCGCCCGGATGCGCCAACTGCACCGTGTACGCCGCGATCACGAAGATCGCGCCGCCAATCAGCGCGATCAGCACGATGGCGCGCGGCATGGTCTTTTCAGGGGCGATGGTTTCTTCGGTCAGTGTCGAGACCGCGTCGAAGCCGAGATACGAATACGCGGCGATCGCGGCGCCCGCCATCGTCGCCGAGAACGGCACGTGCGGCTTGAAGAACGGCTCGGCCGACACGAGACCGCCGGGTCCGGCGGCCGCCGTCACATAGTGGCAGCACAGCACGACGAACAACGCGACGATCGCCAGTTGCACCACCATCAGCACGATGTTGAACCGGTTCGCGAGTTCAATGCCGAGAATGTTCAGCGCACTCGTCAGCACGATGAATGCGACGATCCAGATCCAGCCCGGCACGTGCGGAAAAGCCGCGCTCAGATAGGCCGCGCCGATCAGCCAGATCACCATTGGCAGGAAGAAATAATCGAGCAAGGTGGCCCAGCCGATCATGAAACCGAGATGCGGATTGAAGGTCTTGCGCGTGTACGTGTAGGCCGAACCGGCCACCGGGAATAGCCGCGCCAGCTTGCCGTAGCTGAGCGCGGTGAACACGATTGCAATCAGCGCGATCAGATAAGACAGCGACGCGGTATCCTGGCTGGCGCTCGCCAGCACCCCATAGGTCCCGTAGACGATCAGCGGCGCCATATAGGCAAGGCCGAACAGCAGGACCGACGGCAGGCCGAGCGTGCGCTTCAGATGCGCGCTGCGTGAGGCCGCGGGTTCGGCGGCGGATGGTGAAGTCATACGGTGTCTCCTCTTGCGAATGGGCGAGCATCGTCCCGGGCGCGGCATGGCGCGCCCCGGTCGAGCCGGGTCGATCGGATTGGCTGACAGCGCGATTCGCGCCGCCGGTCTTTGCCTGATGTGCCGCGCTGATACGCGCCGTCAAGGCGGCGTATCAGCCCGGCCGTCTCTCTGCCTGAAGGTTCGCTTCAGCGTGTGCGAATCACGCGCGCACGTTGGCCGTGCGCGCCGTCTTCGGTGGCCAGATCGAGCGCTATGCGGGCGTCGTGCAGGTAACGGTAGTGTTCGCGCGCGCCTTCGAGGCGCGCGCGCTCCAGTGTCGCGCGCAGCACGGTTTCCTGCTGGCCCGCGTCGCACACTACGTCGCCGAATGGATCGATCAGCGCCGATTCGCCGGGAAACGTGAGGTTGTCGTCGCCGGAACCGATGCGATTGACGAGCGCCGCGAACATCTGGTTTTCCATGGCGCGCGCCACGATGGCCCGGCGATGCACCGGCCCGAACGGGTCCATGTTGCCGTTGGTCACGATCAGCAGATCGGCGCCCAGCGAGGCGACCGCGCGCGCCGTTTCGGGAAATTCAATGTCGTAGCAGATCAGCAGACCGACGGTCATGCCTTTGAAGCTGCATACTTCGTAACGCTCGCCCGGCTCGAACACGCCAACGTCCGACGCCCACAGGTGAGTCTTGCGATAGCGCAGCGCGATTTCGCCGCGTTCGTCGATCAACACGGTGGTGTTGAAAAAGCGGCTGCCGTCGCGCTCGGCGAGACCAACCGCAACCGCCACGCGCGCCTCACGCGCCGCGTTGCGTACCGCGGTTAGCGAAGGACCGTCGAGCGTTTCCGCCACGTCGGCAACGTTATGCCGCGTCGGGAAGCCTGACAGCGTGGTTTCGGGAAACACGATCAGATCGGTTTGTGCCGCACGCTGACCGATGATTTGCAGCACGCGTTGCACATTCGCGCCGCTGACGCCCGCGGCGCCGTCCACGATCGGAATCTGCGCCAGTTCAAGTTGAAGCATTCTGTCTCCTGTCGACCAGAGTTAGCGCTTTAGCGGTTACTCTGGTCCCATGCAAAGGCGGTCGACCAGAGTTAGCGCTTTAGCGGTTATTCTGGTCCCATGCCAAAGCCCATGCAAAGCACTTACTGCAGTCCCCTGCACTTTGGTTGCTATTCATACCGGACCACTTCGCGCCCGGCAACTGCCGTTCCCGGCCACCCTGCGATCACGTTGGGCCTATTATTACCAGACATATTTTTGTCCGTAATTACCCTGCTGGGTTACCCTCATCGGAGCACGCATGGAACTCGAATGGCGCGATCTGGCCTTTCATCGCGAGATCGGCGCGGTTATCGAAGCGCTCGATAGCGCGCAATTCTGGACTCGCCTCACGCGCGCACTCGAACGGTATGTCGCCTTCGACAACTGGGTCGCGTTGCGCTTCACGACGGGCGAGGCGCCGCTCGTGTGCGCCGAATCGCCGATGCCCGACGGCACCGTGGACACGATGTTCCAGGATTATCTGGCCGCGCTCTATCAACTCGATCCGTTCTATATCGCCGCCACCGAGAAGCCCGCGTCGGGCTTCGTCACGCTGGCCGATGTCGCGCCCGACAACTTCTCGATGACCGATTACTACCAGCGATACTTCCAGAAGAACATTGTCGGCGACGAGGTGCATTTCAACTACATGATCGACGCGCGGCATACGCTCGCCTTTTCGCTGGGCGCGACGCATCGCTATGCGGAGCGCGATCTGGCGGTGCTCGCGCTGTCCGCGCCGTGGGTGATCGCGCTTTTGCGGCAACGCTTGCCCTACGAGACATTCGACGCAGCGCGGCCGGCCTTGAACGAAGCGCCCCCCTTAACGGTGACGGAATCACCCGCCGCCACCGACGCCCCCGCCTATGCCGCGCGCTTCGAACAGGTCGCGTCCGCGGGCGGCCGCGCGTCGCTCACCGCGCGCGAAGTGGAAGTGGCCATGCTCACCTTGAGCGGATTTTCGACGCGCGCGATCGCGGAGAAACTGACGATCTCCTTCGAGACCGTGCGCGCGCACAAGAAGCACATCTACACGAAGCTGAACGTCAGTTCACAGTCGGAGCTGTTCGCACTGTTCTATGAAGCGGGACGCCAGGGCGCATGACGTCCCGCTTTTTTCTCGCCGGATCGCGTCAACCCGTTTCTATCAGGAGCCGCACGCGGCGCAACCGCCTTGCGTGGTTTCTTCATAGCGGTCGTGATGCCTGACCCAGTCGGTCAGATTGCTGTCTTCATTGCGGCCCTTCGGCGTAACGTCGAGATGCGCGTAGGTATTGATGAAGCGTTCGTCACCGCGTCCATAGCAGGAATACGTGTGATACACGTCGCCTTGTTCGTCCTTGTAGAACACGCTGTGGCCGTGTTGTTCGTCGATGCCGACGTCATCCTCAGTGAAGTTGTAGAACGCCTTCCTGCTTGCCAGCTCTTCGGGCGTGAACGACACGTGATAGTCGAAATTGAAATCACTGCCGTTCGACGACACCCACGGAAAGGTCCAGCCCATGCGTTTCCTGAAAGCCTCGATCTTCGCAAGCGGCGCGCGCGACACCGTCACGTACGAGACGTCGTGATGTTCGAGATGCGTGACGATCCCGGTCATGTGATCCGACAGAAACGAGCAGCCGACGCAGCCCTCTTCCCAATCCGGGCCGAGCATGAAGTGATAGACGATCAACTGGCTGCGCCCGTCGAACAGATCGGCCAGCGTCTTGCGGCCCTGCGGCGTATCGAACGTGTAGGTCTTGTCGACCTTGACCCACGGCAGCGCGCGACGTTTGCGCGCAAGTTCGTCGCCGGCGCGCATATGCGCCTTTTCTTCAGCTAACAATGCCCGGCTGGCAGCCAGCCATTCCTCTTGAGAACCAGTACGGTGTTGCGGTTCCATCTGCGTCTCCTTTGCCTGCATCGCGCAGGCCAATCAGCGCGCCCCGCGGGAAGCCCCCGCGGGGACATGCACACCATTCAGGCCACGTAGCGTTCCAGCGAATCGATCCCATCGGTCCAGCCGCGGCGATGATCTTCGCGCTGGGCGTCGTCGGCAAGACGTTCGTGTGTGAGCGTGAGCCACGTGCCATCGCCGTCCGGTTCCAGCAGCAGCGTGACCTGCGATTCATGCTCCGGGCTATAGCGCCATACCCACGTGAAGACGAGCTTGCGGTCGGGCACCACCTCCAGATACTGGCCGTTGACCTCGACTTCGTTGCCGTCCGGCTTGCGATATACGATCGCGTAACGCCCGTCGACGCGCACATCCAGTTCCACACGCACCACGTCGGCGCCGCCCGGATGCATCCACGTCATGAATTGCGCCGGTTCCGTCCAGGCGCGGAAGACTTTGGCGGGCGCGGCGTTGAGACGCCGCTGGAGGGTGAGGCTGGGCTGGGCGGACATGGGGCTTGCTCCTCTTCGACGAAAGCGGCCAGACGATCGAGTGATTCGGACCAGAAGCGCTGATAGCGGCCGAGCCACTCCATGGCTTCCTCCATCGGCCCGGCGCACAGGCGGCAAGCCACCGTGCGGCCGGTTTTGCTGCGCGTGATGAGACCCGCCTCTGACAGCACGTCGAGGTGCTTCATCACTGCGGGCAAGGACATCGCAAACGGCTCGGCGAGTTCGCTGACCGATAGATCGTTCGCCGACAGACGCGCGAGCAACGCCCGCCGTGTCGGGTCGGACAGCGCGGCAAACGTGCGATTCAGCAATGCTTCATTAAACTTAACCATAAGGTTAAGTATAGAAACGAAGCGTGGGATGTCAAGGACGGGCCGGCACTTTCGCAAAGCGCGCCGCACCCCGCGCGAGGGGCGCGGCAAAAAGATACGCGGCGCGCCGCAGATGAAACCTGCAACGCGCCGCGTCAAGGTGGAGAACAACCGACTACAGGCTCGAGCAAAGCGGCCAATGTCGCGCCACCCGGCCCTCGCTTTCCAGCAAAGATCCGATAGATTCAAACCCGGGCGTCGGCAACGTCCGAGCCCATTCCCGCTGCGATCAGATCGCCCAGCCGCCGAGATAGAAACCCACCAGCACGATCGCGATGACAACCGTGCCCACGTTCAGCTTGCGATATTCGCCGCTCACCACGCGGCCGATCACCAGCGTCGCGAAGCCGAGCATGATGCCCGTCACGATGTTGGCGGTCAGCACGATGAACACCGCGCACATCAGACCGGACATCGAGTCCACCATGTCGTCCATATGCAGCTTGCTGACGTTCGAGAGCATCAGCAGACCGACGTACATCAGCGCGGGAGCCGTCGCATACGAAGGCACGAGGCCCGCGAGCGGCGAGAAGAACATCACCACGAGGAACAGCAGACCGACCACCGCTGCCGCCATGCCGGTCTTCGCGCCTGCCGCCACGCCCACCGTCGATTCGATATATGCCGCCGCCGGCGCGCCGCCCAGCAGCCCCGAGAAAATCGAGCTCAGCGAGTCGGCCGTCAAGGCGCGGCCACCGTTGATGATGCGGCCGTTTTCATCGAGTTGCCCGGCTTGTCCCGCGACGGCGCGGATCGTGCCCGTGGCGTCGAACACCGCGGTCATCACGAGGGCCAGCACGCTCGGCAGGACGGCCATCGACAGCGCGCCCTTAATGTCCATCGCGCCGATCAGCGACGCGTGACCCGGCGCGCTCAGCGACGGCACGGCGAACACGCCGTGGAACGACACGGCCGGATCGATGACGAGCGCGATCGCCGAAATCGCCACGATCACGATCAGGATCGAGCCCGGCACGCGGCGGCGCACCAGACCGAAGATAGCCGCGAGTCCCGCCACCGACATCAGGGCCGGCAACGCCGTGATATTGCCGAGCGACACCGGCAAACCGGCGCCGGGATTCTTCACGACGAGACCGACGTCGTTCGCGGCGATCAGCAGCAGAAAGAGGCCAATGCCGATTCCCGTGCCGTGCGCGATGCCGGTCGGCAGATTGCGCAGAATCCACGAACGCACGCCCGTCACCGAGATCGCGGTGAACACCACGCCCATCAGGAACACCGCGCCGAGCGCGACGTTCGGCTGCAGGCCCTTGCCGAGCACGAGGCCGAACGCGGTGAATGCCGTCAGCGAAATCGCGCAGCCGATCGCGATCGGCAAACGCGCCCACACGCCCATCAGCAGCGAGCCGAAGGCCGTGGTCAGACACACGGCGACGAACACCGCACTCGTGTCGAAGCCCGCCTTGCCGAACATGCCCGGCACGACGAACACGGAATAGACCATCGCGAGGAAGGTCGTGATACCCGCGACGATCTCCTGACGCTGCGAGCTGCCGCGTGAAGAGATTTCGAAGTAGCGGTCGAGAAAACCCTTTCCGTCGAATGATTCGGCGCCGACTTCGGAAATCGGTTGGGCGTGGGGTTCCATCATGATGAGTGCCTCCTTTATCAGCGTGCTGAAACGGCCGTCGATACGGCCGCCATCAGGTTCGTCTCGTTGCGTTTGGTTTAGTGTGGTTGCGGTCTTTTTTTGCTGTCTCGAAATGTAGGGCAACACAAATATGTCTCCCATCGCATGAATGGCATGCCCGACATGTCGCGACGCTTATATCGTTTAAGGGACGCCAGACCAGCTCGACGGCCCGCGCGTTTACACCTACGGTTTGCCACGAAGATATGAAAGGGTTTTGAGAGATTCGACGCGTGTCGATCGGCCTCAATCGACCGCGGCCGGGTACCGAAGCGGCAGAGCGCGGCATGAACCATGCTTGGGGCAACCTGTCAGACTGCCTGCGAAACCGGAGCCGCCCAACGTCGCGGGTTACACTCTGGCCCGTACCTGTCTTAACTGCGGCGGCCCACTGCGGCCGTCCGCACCGGCCCTTGGAGTCCTTCTTGATGAGCGGCGGTTTCTCGCGTCCTGCCTGGCGTCACTTGCTTCTTGCTGTGTTCGCTCTGTTCGCGCTGTCTGGTTGCAGCAGCCTGTTGTGGGGCCCGCAGCAGGCGCCGATCGTCGATGCCACGGTGATGCCCGTCGAGCCCGCCAGCGCGCCGGTGGCCGCGTCCGCGCCCGAACCGGTCGAGACCGAAGCAGCCGAACCCGAGCAGCCGAGAAAGCCGAAGAAACCGGTCGTCAAGCCGCACAAGGTCGAGCCTCCGCCGCCCGTCGTCGCGCCCGCGCCGCCGCCTCCGCCGCCCCCGCCGCTGATCGTGCTGCGTACGATCGAGCGCAGCGAGGCGCGCGCGCTGCTCGATAGCGAAGTGCAGAAGCCCGATGGCAAAGTGGTCGGACGCGCGGTCGATCTGATCGCGGACGCCGGCGGCAAGCCGCGTGAAATGGTCGTGAATCTGCAGGGGTTCCTCGGTGTGGGCGACCGCAAGGTGAACTTCCCGTGGAGCTCGTTCCGCTTCACGCCGTCTGCGAAAACCGCGCCTATCACGCTCACCGTTGCCGCGATTCCGGCGAACGCGGCCAGATCCGCCGCGCCCGCGTTGCAATTGCCGCTGATCGACGCCACCGTCGAGCGCTCGAACGGCGCCAAGGTCGGCCGCGTGATCGACGTGCTGATCGACGCCAACGCGCAACCGCAGGCGGTCGTGCTCGACGTCAACGGCATGGTCAGCACCGAGCGGCGCACGATTGCCGCCAGCTGGTCGGCGCTGCGGTTCATCACCAAAGACAAGGCGTTGCATCCGCTGCTCGAGTTGAGCGATGCGCAGATCAATGCGTCGCCGCCTTATGCGAACGACAAGCCGATCCGCGCGGTGTCGCCGGCGCCGCCTCCCGCGCCAGCGCCAGCGCCAGCGCCCGCTCCTGCTTCCGCGCCCGCCGCCGTTGCGGCGCCTGCCGCCGCGGCTACGACCACGGCGGTTTCCAACGCGCGGGCGGCCCGATGACCGGCCGCACTCTGGTAACGGCGCGCAGCTTGCGCGCGCTCGATTGGCTGAATTTCTTCGTCGCCAACGTGCAAACAGGTTTTGGACCGTTCATCGCGTCCTATCTCGCCTCGCATAAGTGGACGCAGGGCGAGATCGGCATGGCGCTCTCGGTGGGTACGATCAGCGCGATGGTGAGCCAGGTGCCGGGCGGCGCCGCCGTCGACGCGTTGCGCAACAAGAAAGGCGCGGCGGCCTGGGCGATCATCGCAATCATCTTGAGCGCGGTACTGCTGGCCGTCAGTCCGACGGTGCTGCCGGTGATCGCCGCCGAGGTGTTTCACGGCTTCGCGAGCTGCATGCTGACCCCGGCGCTCGCCGCGATTTCGTTCGCGCTGGTGGGACGGGCGAATCTCGGCGACCGGCTCGGGCGCAATGCGCGCTGGGCGTCGATCGGCAGCGCGGTTGCCGCCGGCCTGATGGGCGTGTTCGGCGAGTACTATTCGCCGCGCGCGGTGTTCTGGCTGACCGCCGCGCTCGCCGTGCCGGCCCTCTTCGCGCTGACGATGATCCAGCGCACCGACACCGTCGAGTTGCCGAAGGCCGCGCCGACGCCGCAGCAGATCGAGCGGCGCGAGAGTTTGCGCGAGTTGTTGCGTGACAAGCGGATGCTGCTGTTCGCGGCGTGCATCGTGCTGTTCCATCTGTCGAATGCTGCGATGCTCAATCTCGCCGCGGGAGAAGTGACGGCCGGCATGGGCGACAACGTGCAGCTCGTGATTGCGGCCTGCATCATCGTGCCGCAGGCGATCGTGGCGATCATGTCGCCGTGGGTCGGACGCTCGGCCGAGCGTTGGGGACGCCGGCCGATTCTGCTGCTCGGGTTTTCAGCGCTGCCGATCCGGGCGTTGTTGTTTGCCGGAATCAGCAGCCCTTATCTGCTCGTGCCGGTGCAGATGCTCGATGGTTTGAGCGCTGCCGTGTTCGGGGTGATGCTGCCGCTGATTGCCGCCGATGTGGCGGGCGGTAAGGGGCGCTATAACCTGTGTATTGGCCTGTTTGGATTGGCGGCCGGAATCGGGGCTACGTTGAGCACGACCGCAGCCGGGTTTGTGGCGGACCATTTTGGGAATGCGGTGAGCTTTTTTGGTTTGGCCGCGGCTGGAGCGTTGGCTGTTCTGCTGGTGTGGGCCGCCATGCCGGAGACTCGGGATGCGGCGGCTGAAGATGAGGCGCCGGTGGCGGATGCGGGAGAGTCGGCGGTTCGGTGATGGATGTGGGGTGTTGCCCGTGCCGCACAGGCAGCACCCCACAGGCAACACCTCACTACCCAATATCCCGCCCAGCAGTCTCCCGCATAAACGGCAACGGCAACAAAGAAACCACCCCACACCCGATCAGATACCACGCCGGCGCGAGATTACTCCCCGAAACCTGAATCAACCACGTAGCAAAAAACTGCGCAAATCCACCGAAAATGGACACCCCAAGACAATAAACAATCGACATCCCAGTCGCGCGAATCTCGCGAGGAAACATCTCCGGCAACATGACGATATTAGGCACCGCGGTAAACGCAACCAGCACGGCCAGCCCCGCGACCACCGACAACAGAACCGGCACCGTCGGCGAAGCATTGATAATCATGAACGCCGGATACACGGCCACAATCAGCAGCACACGCGAAACCCACAACACATGCTTGCGCCCGACGCGATCCGACAACGCCCCTGCAAATGGCGAACAGATCACCGTCACCACAGCAGCCGTCCACGCAGCCCAGAGCGCCGACGACATCGGCAAATGCAAAATCCGGATCGCGTACGTGGACAGATAGAACAGCACGATATAGTTCGCCGCCGTGCCGCCGATCGTCGTCAGAACGCCCGTCGCGATCACGCGGGAATGCTCGCGAAACAGCTTGCGCACCGGCTGCGAGGCGGGTCGCGAGACAGGCTGCAAAGTCGCCGCGACACCCTCGCCCGCGTGCGGCGCCGAGCTCTCTTCGACACCCGGCAGCGTTTCATCCAGATGCCGCCGGATATAGATGCCGATCGGCCCCATCGCCATGCCGATCACGAACGGCACCCGCCAACCCCAGCTCTCCAGCGCGGCGGTTGAAAGCGCCGCGGCCAACGCGACACCGAGCAACGATCCGCACACCGTGTTCAAGCCCTGGCTCACGAACTGCCAGCTGCCGTAAAAGCCGCGCGTCTGATTGCTGCCATACTCCAGCAACAGCGAGGTCGACGCCCCGACCTCGCCACCCAGCGCAAAGCCCTGAATCAGCCGCGCCAGAATCACCAGCAGCGGCGCGGCCATGCCGATCGCCGCGTAAGTCGGCGCGAACGCGATGATCGCGGAGCCGAGCGTCATCAGCCACAGCGTGAGACTCATCGCGGCCTTGCGGCCCGCGCGATCGGCATACGCACCGAGCACGATGCCGCCCACCGGACGCATGATGAAGCCGACGCCGAACGTCCCGACCGCCAGCATCAGTTGCGCAAGCTGCCCTTCCACCGGGAAATACAGCTTGCCGATAATCGTCGCGAAGAAGCTGTAGATCGTGAAGTCGAAAAACTCGAGGCCGTTGCCGAGCGTGATCGCTGCAATTGCCTTGGCGTGGCTCGCGCGCTTCGCGGGCTGCGCGGCCGCACTCTGCATGGCCAGCGTGTCGGTGCCGGCGGGCTGCGATGTGGCGGAATAGTCCATCTGTCTCTCCATGGTGTTCTTGCTGCGGATGCGCGGCTTTGCCCGCTCATGCAATCGCTTGGGCGTCAGACCAGAAACGTCTGCGCGAGTCTCACCCAATAGGCCGCGCCGGTGGCGAGGCAATCGTCGTTGAAGTCGTAGCCGGGGTTGTGGACCATGCAACCGCCCTCGCCGTCGCCATTGCCGATGATGAGATAGCTGCCGGCGCAACGCTCCAGCAGGAAGGCGAAATCTTCACTGCCGGTGAGCGGCTGCATGTCCGCGATCAGGCCGCCTTCGCCAAGCCAGTCGAGCGCGACTTGCCGCGCAAGACCGGTCATGGCCGCATCGTTGACGAGGACCGGATAGCGACGCTGATAATCCACCTGCGCCTGCGCGCCGAACACGGCCGCCTGGCCGCACGCCACCGCCGTGATGCGTTCCTGCAAGTAATCGCGCACCTCGGGCTTCAATGCGCGCACCGACAGGCGCATCTCGGCCGTCTCCGGAATCACGTTCGGTGCATCGCCCGCGTGAATCGCGCCGACGGTGATGATCGCCATGTCGAGCGGCGCAATATTGCGCGAGACGATAGACTGCAATGCGAGCACGATCTGCGCGCACACCACCACCGGATCGACGGCCTTATGCGGCACCGCGCCATGACCGCCGCGGCCGGTCACCTTGATGATCACCGTATCCGACGAGGCCATGAAAGAGCCCGGCAGGAAACCGAACTTGCCCGTCGGGAAGCCTGGCATGTTGTGCATCGCAAACACGGCGTCGCAGGGAAACTGGTCGAACAGGCCGTCCTCGAGCATTTTTTTAGCGCCGGCCAGGCCCTCTTCCGCGGGCTGGAAAATCAGATTCAACGTACCGTCGAAGCACTTTTCCCGCGCCAGATGTTTGGCCGCGGCGAGCAGCATGGCCGTGTGGCCGTCGTGACCGCATGCGTGCATCTTGCCGGGCACCTTGCTCGCGTAGGGCAGGCCGGTGGTCTCGTGAATCGGCAGCGCGTCCATGTCGGCGCGCAGCCCCAGCTTGCGCGTACCGGTGCCGACTTTCAGTTGCCCGACGACACCCGTTTGACCCAGCCCGCGATGCACGGTGTAGCCCCACTCCTGCAAGCGTTCGGCGACCAGGTCGCCGGTGGCGAACTCTTCGTAAGCCAGTTCGGGCTGCGCGTGAATACGGCGGCGCAGCGCGATCATTTCGTCTTCGAGTTCGGCGATGCCCGCCGGAATGGCCATGGTGTTCACGTCGTGTCTCCGTCAATGAAAGCGTGAACCCAGCATAACGACGCCGATTTTCCAGCGGCAGGCGTAGAATCGTTGCGCCGGCAACCGCTGGTTGCCACCTTATCCCCTCCTCGTCAGATGAAACTGCATCAGCTCAGCACATTAGCGGCGATCGCCGATACTGGAAGTATCCGGGCCGCCGCCCGCTCGCTTGACCTGTCGCCCGCCGCCGTGACCAAGGCCATGCGCGAACTGGAAGCCGATCTGCAGGCGCCGCTGGTGGTGCGCAGCGCGAGCGGCGTCGCGTTTACCGAATTCGGCCGCGCGCTGGTCGTGCATGCGCGCCTCGTGCTCGGGCAATTGCAGCGGGCGCAAGCCGAGATCGAAGCGCTACGCGGCGCCGCCGCGGGCAAACTGTCGATCGGCGTGACGCCGTGGGTTGCGTTGACGTTTCTGCCGCCCACCGTGCAGCGGTTCCGTCAGCGCATGCCGGAAGTGCAGCTGGAGTTTTTCGAAGGATTGCTGGCGGTCGTGCAGCCGCGCCTGCGCGACGGCAGCCTCGATTTTTCGATCGGTCGGCCGCCTCCCGCGTCGCCGCAATCGGAGTTTCACAACGTGCCGCTCTTTTCCACGCATTCAGCCGTGGTCGCGCGGCGTGATCATCCGAAAGCCGGCTGCCGCACGCTGCTCGAACTGGAAGACGCGGAATGGGTATTGAACTGGGATCCGGCAAGCCGCGAGTCGATCTCGGACAATGTGTTTCGCAAGCGCGGCATGCAGGTGCCGCACACCATTCATCTCGCGCACTCGCTGGCGGTCGTGCTGGGTCTGCTCGCGCACACGGACATGCTCAGCATTTTTCCGTGGCCGCTCGTGGAAGTGACGCTCGCGAAGGAGCAGCTGTGGGCGCTGCCATTGCGTGAAACGGTCGATGAAACCATCGTCAGCATCACATCGCGCCGCGGCGCGCCGACGAGTCCGGCGGCCGCGTGTTTTCTCGAATGCCTGCGTGAAGTGATCGGCGAAGGGGCGCGCTCGCAAGACCCCGAGCAGCGCCGGCTATTTCATTCGATCGAACTGCTGCTTTAGTCGCGGCATGCGTGACGTGATGCCGCTGCGCACACTCACGCGCCGTAACCGACCACGCCCTTGATCTCCAGAAAGTCCTCCAGGCCGAACTCGCCGTACTCGCGGCCATTGCCCGATTGCTTGAAGCCGCCAAACGGCGCCTCGGGATTGTAGTCCGCGTAGTTCAGATAGATCGTGCCGGTGCGCAACCGCTTGGCCACCGCGCGCGCGTGCTCGATCGAGCCCGATTGCACGTAGCCGGCCAGACCGTAGAGGCTGTCGTTGGCCATCGCAATCGCTTCGTCTTCGGAGTCGTAGGCGAGGATCGACAGGACCGGACCGAAGATTTCCTCGCGCGCGATCGTCATGTCCGGCGTGACCTTGCCGAATACCGTCGGCCGCACGAAGTAGCCCTCTTTCAACTCTTCCGGGCGGCCCGGGCCGCCGGCCACCAGCGTGGCGCCCTCTTCCATGCCCACGCCGATCAGCCGCTGGATCTTGTCGAACTGCGCTTCGCTGATCACGGGGCCGAGATCCGTCTCCATCGCATTCGCGGGACCGACGCGCAACGCTTCTGCGGCCTCCTTTGCATACACCAGCGCTTCGGCCTCGCGCGCGCGCGGCACGAACATGCGCGTGGGCGCATCGCACGATTGACCGCTGTTGTCGAAACAGGCACGCGTGCCGCGCATGACGGCCTCTTTCAGGTCGGCGTCTTCGAGAATCAGGTTGGCCGATTTGCCGCCCAGCTCCTGATGCACGCGCTTGACCGTGTCCGCCGCGGCCTTCGCGACCAGCACGCCGGCGCGCGTCGAACCGGTGAACGACATCATGTCGATATCCGGATGAGAGGACATCGCTTCGCCCACGGTGCGGCCTTCGCCGTTCACGAGGTTGAACACGCCGGCCGGCACGCCGGCTTCGTCGAGAATTTCCGCGAAGATGATGCCCGACAGCGGCGCCAGTTCCGAAGGCTTGAGCACCATCGTGCAGCCGGCCGCCAGCGCGGGCGCCACCTTGGTGGTGATCTGCAAGGCCGGCCAGTTCCACGGCGTGATCAGCCCGCATACGCCCACCGCTTCCTTGCGGATCAGAATGCCGCTCTTCACGTATTCGAACTCGAAAGTGTCGAGCGTGCGGATCATCGTTTCCAGATGCGCGACGCCGGTCCAGGCTTGCGCGTCGTTCGCGTACTGCAGCGGCGCGCCCATCTCGCGGCTGATCGCATGCACCATGTCGTCATAGCGCTTGCGATAGACGTCGAGGATCGCCTGCAGCAAATCGATGCGCTGCGCGATCGTCGTTTCGCTATAGGCGGGGAACGCGCGCTTCGCGGCGGCCACGGCGCGATCGACATCCGCCGCGCTGCCGAGCGAGATCTGCGCGAACGCGCTGGCGGTGGACGGATCGATGACGTCGAGCGTGGCCGCGCCGGCCTGATTAACCGGAGCGAGCGGCTCGACCCATTGACCATCGATATAGAACTGCTTGGCGTGTTCCATGAGGCTTGTCCTTTACGTGAATGTTTCAGGTCAGATAGAGCGCCGATCGCACCCGCGGCGGCATCGCCTGCTTTACATCGACGCCGCTCAATCTGAATGTCTTCAAATCGAAATTCACCGCTACGCAGCTTTGGCTCAGACTCCGGCTTCGAATCCATTGTTCGCATCGATTCGACGATAGCGACATCGATCCAATCAACCAGGAGAGACTCATGAGCACCATCACTTTCACCCGCATCGACGCTAGAGGCCCCGGCGCCACCGGTCTGAATCCGGCCCTGCACGATCCGGCCGACGTCATCCTCGAAGGCGCCACGGCACCGCACGCCCTCAACGCTTACTCCGACGCCACCAACATGCTGTCAGCCGGCGTATGGCAATGCGATGCCGGTACGCTGAAGCTGGCCGACCTGCCGATTCACGAAGTCTGCGTGCTGATCGAAGGCGAAGTCGTCGTTACCAGCGACGACGGCCGCAGCGAACGCTATGCCGCAGGCGACGCCTTCATCCTGCACAAAGGCTTCTCCGGCACGTGGCACATGCCGGTGGCGACCAAGAAATACAGCATCGTCTATTGCGGTTGATTCACACTGCATTGCACCGCTGCTTCACCAGGGACCGCACCCGTTAAGGTGCGGTTTTTTTATTGCGGCGGCAACACAAAAAGAAAGCGTCCGCCACCGCTGCGCGGACGCCTCGGGCTACATCGGAAAACCCAGCGCCTTGATCGAATTGATCCACAGACGCCGCCAGCCGCCGCGATCGTCGGCGCCGTCGAACGCGTTGAAGGTGATCTTCGCGGCGATCCAGCGCACGGGTTCCGGCGGAATATAGGACGGCCCCTTGCGCGAGATATCGAGCGACGTGATCACCGTATCGCGATGCCACAACATGTCGAGACCCATCCTCGCGCCGAAGCGGCTGCCCGCCACGCCAAAGCCCGTATAACCGGCGACGAACACGCTCTTGCCGCCGTGATAACGGCGCGCGAACACCGCTCCGCGCGAGCAGTAGTCGATCGGGCCGCCCCATGCATGGGTGAAGCGCACGTCGTCCAGTTGCGGGAAGGTGCGGTAGAACGCTTCGGCGAGCTTGTAATAGGTGCTTTCATCGCGATCGGCTGCGGGATTCGGATCGCCGCCGAAGTGGTAGCTCACCCGGCCGCCGAAGATGATGCGATTGTCTTTGGTGAGCCGGAAATAGTTGAGCTGCGTGCGCGTGTCATAAATGCCCTGGCGATTCTTCCAGCCGATGCGCGCCATCTGTTCGTCGCTCAACGGCGCCGTTGCGATGATGTGATCGCGCACCTGCATCACACGGCGCTTGATGTCGGTCACGCCCACGTCCGCGGTGCCGGTGCCGAGCAGCACGCGCGGCGTCTCGATGCGGCCCGCCTGCGTGTGCACGACCATTGCCGCGCCGCGGTCTTCCAGACGCGTGAGCGGCGAATGCTCATGCAGACGCACGCCGAGTTTCAGCGCGGCGGCTTTCAACCCCCATGCGAGCTTTGCCGGATGAATCGTGCCGCTGCGGTTGCGCGACCACATCGCGCCGGCAAAGAGCGGCGAATCGAGTTGCTCGCGCGCGCCTCGACTGTCGAGCAAGACCACGTCATGCCCGTGTGCCACATGCAGCTCGTAGTCGCCCTTCAGATGATCGAGGTGGCCCGGATCGACCGCGACGGTCATCTCGCCGTTCCACTCGACTTCTGCTTCGATGCCGTAGCGCGCCAACGACGCCTTGAAGCCGTCGAGATTCTCCTGCCCCAGCCTTTCGAGCACGTCGAGGTCTTGCGGAAAGACCCGCGTCGCGTTCGGCAAGCCGTGCATCACGGAAGTCGAGATGATGCCGCCCGGCCGGCCCGAGGCGCCGTAAGCCACCTTGCCCGCCTCGATCAGCACGACGTCGAGCGACGGGTCGGCTTCTTTCGCCTGAATCGCGGCCCACAAACCGGTAAAGCCGCCGCCCACCACGACCAGATCCGCACAAGTCGGACCGATCAGCTCCCGTTCGACAGCCGGCGCGCACGGATTGTCCAGCCAGAACGGAAATAGCTTTACCCCTTCAAACGCGCGCTTTACTGACTCGCTCATTCTGTTTGCCTGCCTGATTTGGAAACCATTGCTCGTATTGCACGAATGCGAAACTCAGCGTCATCCAGTTGACCGGCAGGCCGAGCAGATGGTTCGCGCCGCCCACCAGCGCGTCGCCCGAACTCCACACCGCCAGCGAGAAGAACGCGACGGAGGTCAGCAACGCGAGAAACGAGCCGACGATCCGCCCATGAATGCCGAAATGCGCGCCCGAGGAAACCGGGTCGCTGGTGCCGTTACGTGGACCGAACAGGCTCATCGGCGCGAGAATGCACGAGCCGATCATCACGCCGATCACGATCGAATAGACGCCCGCCTTGAACGACAAGCCGAGCAGCACCGGAAAACTGCCGAGCACCGACGTCGAAAAGGTATTGCAGCCGCCGAACAGCAAGCGGAACAGATCGATCGGCCGCGCATATCGCGAGCGATCCGGAATGCGTTCGAAACCGAATGTTTCGACTTGAGTGATGCTGTTGCTGCTCATTGTCTCCGACTCCTGTAACGGCCAGGTCAATCACAATGGCTCGCCACGGGGATGCGGCGACCACTTTTCTCAGATGTCTGGCCGCCACTGTAAAGACAATCGTCGCCGGCAAAAATATCGCCCGCCCAACCTTTACTTCGATACCCGGCGATGTAACCCGCAAGCCCCATCCCATATAGCGCTACGGGCGCGCCGGCAGGCCTGCCGGCGACCTGTTGCGAGGCACGCCCGGCGCAAACGTCGAAGCGAATAGCGAGAATCGAAACGTCTTTCATCCACCTTACGCGCCGCCCGCCTGACGCGTCTGGCGGCGCTTTTTTGCCGCGGCGACGGTGGGCAGCGGCACCGGCACCGCGCCCGACATGCCGTGCTCGATCAGAAAATCGCGGAACAGACCGGCCACGTGCGGCAGCCGTTTATCCGACACGTGCATCACATACCAGTCGCGCTCGATCGGATTGGCGGGCAGCGGCAGCAACGCAAGCAGGCCCGCCTGAAACTCCAGCGAACACGCGTGCAGCGAAAGAAACGCAATGCCCAGTCCAGCCTCGACCAACTGCTTGATGGCCTCATTGCTCGACAGCTCGGAGCCGATGTGAAGCTTCAGACCCGCGAGGCGAAACAGATTTTCGACGGTCGAACGCGTGCCCGAACCTCGCTCCCGCACGAACAGATTCGCGCTTTGCAGGTCGTCGAGCGACAAACGCTTTTTCTTCATCAACGCGTGCGCGGGCGAGGCGACGAACGCCATGGGATGCCTCGCGAACGCGGTCGCCGCCGTGCGCAGTTCGCGCGGCGCGCTGCCCATCACCGCGAGATCGATCTCATGGGTAGCCAGCATACGGATGATGTCGGCGCGATTGCCGACCTTGAACTGCACCTTCACCTGCGGGCGCGACTCGGTGAAACGCACGAGAAAAGGCGGGATCAGATACTCGGCCGTGGTGATCGCGCCGATGCGCAGCGTGCCACCCTGCTCGCCGTGCAACGCGGCCAGGTCGTCAGCCGCGCCGTTCCACAGGTCGAGGATTTCCAGCGCATAGCGCGCGAGGATCTCGCCGGCCGCGGTCAACTGCACGCCGCGTCCCACGCGCTGCAATAGCGGCGCGCCCGCGGCCTCCTCCAGCAAACGCACCTGGAGCGAAACGGCCGGCTGCGTGAGCCGCAACTCCTCGGCCGCACGCGATACGCTGCCGAGCTTCGCAACCGTATGCAAGGCCTTCAACTGACGAAACGTGGCGGCTTTTAACATAAGTGAAAACCTATATATTCCTCATAAACATTAAATTGTGCTGCGGTTTCGGCCGATTTTATACTGGCCTGACAGATCAACCGGGGAAGCTTCGATATCGCGCTCCACACCGCGCCATCACCCGCCCCGGCACGAATAACGTCAGGAGGATAGCGATCATGGTCGAAACCGATCAACAGGCATGCACGGCAACGCAACGCGAGCGATCCGCGCCACGTGCGCAGCGGACGGACAGCACGGCGGGGCATCGGATCGTCATCGTCGGCGGCGGCGTGGGCGGACTCGGGCTCGCCACACGTCTGTGCGAAACGCTCGGGCGCGCCGGTCTCGCGCAGGTCGTACTGGTCGACCGCTGGCCCACGCACTTCTGGAAGCCTTTGCTGCACGAAGCCGCTTCGGGTCAGCTCGACCCCGCCACGCATCAACTGCAATATGCGGTACAGGCGCAACGCCATGGCTTCGAATTCGAACAGGGCGAGCTCACCGCGCTCGATCGCGCGCAGCGCCACATCACCCTGAGCGCGCTGCGCGATGCCGACGGCCGCGAAATCCTGCCGGCGCGTCAGATCGCCTTCGATACCTTGGTGCTGGCCATGGGCAGCGTCACGCAGTATTTCGGCATACCAGGCGCCGCCGGCCACGCGCTGCCGCTCGAATCGGTCGCGCATGCGGAAGCCTTCCGCCGCAAGCTGCTCGACGCCTGCCTGCGCGCCAGCCACGCGCGCCGGGCACGCACCGCGCAAGCGGACACGCCGGTGTCGATCAACATCATCGGTGCGGGTGCGACCGGTGTCGAACTCGCCGCGGCGCTGCGCGACACGGTGCGTTTGCTGAATCGCTACAGCCCCTTCTCGCTCGATCCGGTGCGCGACTTTCGCATCCGTTTGATCGAAAGCGGCGGGCGCGTGCTGCCCGCCTTGTCCGAAACGATTTCGGCGCGCGCGCAGCGGATGCTCGACAGCCTGGGCGTGGAAGTATTGAGCACGACCCGCGTCACCGAAGTACGCGCCGACGCCGTGCTGACTGAAGGCGGTGCGCCGCTCGCGAGCGACATCGCGATCTGGACAGCGGGTATCGCGGGGCCGCCGGTGTTGCGCACGCTCGATGGCATCGCCGTGAACCGCAACGCGCAGGTAAGCGTGGATCGCACCCTGCAGTGCACAAACGACGCCAACGTATTCGGTCTCGGCGATTGCGCGGCCTGTCCCGCCGATACCGCAGGCGCTTTCCTCGCGCCGCGTGCCCAGGTCGCGCATCAGCAGGCATTGTTTCTCGCGCGTGCGTTGAAGTGCCGGGTAGCGGGCAAAGCGTTGCCCGAGTTCGTGTATCGCGACGCCGGCACGCTGGTCGGCTTCGGGCGTGAAGGCGCCATCGGCAGCCTCAGCAGCAGCTTGCTGACGCGGCCGGTATTCGTCGACGGCTGGTTCGCCACCGCGGTGTACAAGCTCATTTATCGCCGGCACGTCATGACCTTGACCGGTTTCGCGCGCATGGCGCTCGATACGGCGAGCCACTGGCTGCGCAGACGCGTGCATCCGGTAATCCGTCTGCACTGAGCTAAACGCGGCGACTCACGAGCCCCGTGAGTCGTCGCCGGCCACTGACATCTTCACCTTCGCTTAGCACGGCGCCAGCCTCGCAAGCCATTTCCCCTCCCCCGATCGAGCCTCCGTTCGATCGAGTCTTCACGCCCGCTCCACACGGCTCGATCAACGCGCGGTAAATGCGCGGCAAATGCGCAACAAGCGCGCGATCAACCTCGACACGCCACGGGGCAGCCGCCAAGCGCATCGAGTATCGAAACAAAACATGCATCCGCGATATATGACGGAATTGTCATCTTGCTCTCACGTTGATATCGATCAACGACTTGTACGATGAAGCCGTTTCACTTTCGACCCGTACCGTATGCGGCATTTTCAAAAAATGCGAAGCCTGACAACGCGCATCGCTCATTTCGGCGCAGGCTTCCCGGCGCAATGGGAAAGGCTTCAGATCGAACGGCCGGTCTCGCTGGCAGCCGCCCTGGTCGTGATTGCGGTCAGCTCTATGGCGTTCTGGTGGAATCAGCCTGACGGGCTCTTCGACGGCGGCGACCCGTCCCGCGCCGCGCCATCCGCGTCCGCATCGGCCTCCCTCTCGGCAAAGCC
Source organism: Paraburkholderia aromaticivorans (assembly GCF_002278075.1). NCBI lineage: Bacteria > Pseudomonadati > Pseudomonadota > Betaproteobacteria > Burkholderiales > Burkholderiaceae > Paraburkholderia > Paraburkholderia aromaticivorans. Next base: position 3,889,560 of record NZ_CP022989.1, read on the forward strand.
GGGTGGCCCCGACGGCCCGTTGTTCAGCCACGGGCTGCTCTCCCTTGAAGTATTCTCCGCCATGACACGCACGCCGACACGCCCGTCGAGCCCCTTGCCCGTGGACGATCTCCGCCTCGGCGCACCCCATGCCTACCTGTCATGCAGTCCCGCCGCGCGCATGGGCCGCTGAAAAGCGTCACCGGAGAGAACGCCATGCGTATCCTGATCGTCGAGGACGAAATCAAAACCGGCACGTACCTTCGAAAGGGATTGACCGAAGCGGGGTTTATCGTCGACTGGGTGGCGGACGGGCTGACCGGCCAGCATCGCGCGCTGACGGAAGACTACGATCTGATCATCCTCGACGTCATGCTGCCCGGCCAGGACGGCTGGACCGTGCTGAAAAACCTGCGCCGCACCCATTCGACTTCGGTGCTGCTGCTCACCGCGCGCGACGAAGTGGACGACAAGGTGCGGGGACTCGAAATGGGCGGCGACGACTACCTCGGCAAGCCGTTCGACTTTGCCGAACTGCTGGCCCGGGTCCGATCCATCCTGCGACGCGGACAGGCCCGCGACGCCGCCTCGCTGCAAGTGTCGAACCTGGTGCTCGACCTGACGCGCCGCAAGGCCACACGTCAGGGCGATACGATCCTGCTCACGGCCAAGGAATTCGCGTTGCTGTGGCTGCTGATGCGTCGTCAGGGGGAAATCCTGCCTCGCTCGACGATCGCCTCCCAGGTGTGGGACATGAACTTCGACAGCGACACCAACGTGGTCGACGCCGCGATCCGGCGCCTGCGCGCGAAAGTCGACGACAACTACGAACCGCGGCTGATCCACACCGTACGCGGCATGGGCTACGTGCTGGAAGAGCGCTACCTGTTGCAGCCATGATGCGCCGTCTGTTCGCGGCACTGAGTCCGCGCGCGAACGCGCGCCGGACCAGGCTGCGCATGCGCCTCCTGCCGCGCACACTGCGCGCGAGGCTGTCGATCCTGTTCGCCCTGTCGACCTCGGCCGTGTTGGTATTGAACGGCGTGGTGCTGTACCACGGTCTGAAAACGCGTCTTGAAACCGCGTCGGCGCACGAGATGGCCACCACCCTCCTCACGTTGCAAACGCGCCTTCGCACCCTGCCCGACCTCGCGGCCGTCACTGCCGATCGGGCGACATGGCACAACCAGTTGCACGGCCACAAGAACCTCGATATCGCCTTGTTCCACGCGCGCAGCGCCCCGCTCATCCGCACGAGTGGCTATTGGCCAAATGCGCAAACGCTCGCCGTGCGCGCCGGGATCGCACCCGTGCATGTGTCGATGGAAACACAACCGCTGCGCTTTCTGGTGGCGACGGCGCCGCTCGGCGACGTATCCGGCACCCAGGTGCGCGTGGTCGTGCAATACGATGCGCGAGCCGAACGCGCGTTCCTGCGCACCTACGCGCTCAACGTGCTGGCCGTGATCGCGATCGGCACACTGGTAAATGCGCTGCTCGCGTGGTCGATCGCCCGTTTCGGCTTGCGGCCGCTCGCCTGTCTGACCGCGCGCGCCGAACGGATTTCCAGCAGCCACCTCGCGCAGCCGTTGCCCGAGCACGACATGCCGGGCGAACTGAAAGAGCTGAGCCGCGCCTTCAACCGCATGCTGGCACGACTGCATGAGTCGTTCACGCGTCTCGCGCAATTTTCATCCGACCTCGCGCACGATATGCGGACCCCGCTCACCAATCTGCTCGCCGAAGCGCAGGTGGCGCTTTCGCAACCGCGTTCCGCGGATGAATATCGCAACGTGATCGAATCGAGCGTGGACGAATTCCAGCGGCTCGCGCGCCTGATCGACAGCATGCTGTTTCTCGCGCGTGCGGACAGCGGTCACCACCGGCTGACGCTGCAGTTCGTCGACGCCCGCAGCGAGGCGATGCGGATTGCCGGCTACTATGAAACCATGGCCGCGGATGCCGGCGTCGAGATCGTGGTATCGGGTCATGCGCACTTTCACGGCGATGTGCCGCTCGTGCAACGGGCGCTGAGCAATCTGATTTCAAACGCATTGAGCCACGCGCCGCGCGGCAGTATCGTCAATGTGCAGTGCGCCGAGCGCCGGCGCCACGCCCAGCTATCGGTATCGGACTGCGGCGCCGGCATCGCCAGTCCGCATCTGGAGCGCATCTTCGACCGCTTCTACCGGGTCGATCCATCGCGTCACAACTCGGCAGGCGGCACGGGTCTCGGACTGGCCATCGTCAAGGCGATCATGGACGAACATCAAGGCGAATACAGCGTGGAAAGCGTGGCGCACGAGCGCACCACATTCAGCCTGCATTTTCCGAAACATCCGCTTCAGCCGATGGGTGGTTGAACGAAGCGCAGACCGGCGTGCAGGAAAGCACGCGCCGCCAGGCGGGTCACGCATCGCGGCCGGTCAGTCCAGAAACTCCGCGGCCCGCTTGCGCAGCACCGCGCCGAAGTCGTCGAGCCAACCGATCGACAAACGCCAGCTCTGCCAGTACAGGTCGACATCGATCGGCTTACCGGGCGCCATCTCCACCAGTTCGCCGTTCGCCAGATGCGGGGCGATCATGCGTTCCGGGCACATGCCCCAGCCGAGGCCCGTCACGCAGGCGCGCAAAAAACCGGCGACGTGCGGAATCCAGTGCAACGGCGGATCGAGTTCGGCGCGCGTGATGCGGCGCATGAAACGCTTTTGCAACTGGTCCTTGGGATTGAAGTCGACGCACGGTGTGCGCCGCAAGCTCTCGCGCGTCACGCCGCCGGCAAAGTGACGCGCGAGGAAATCCGGTGAACAGACCGCCAGATAACGCATCCGCCCGAGGCGCGTGGAGCGGCAGCCCTGCACCGGCTCGGCTTGCGTGGTGACCGCGCCCTGCACGCTGCCGTCGCGAATGCGCTGCGCGGTATGGTCCTGATCGTCGATCACGAGGTCGAGCAACATTTCCCGTTCTACGCAGAATTGCGCGACCGCGTCGATGAACCAGGTGCCGACGCTGTCGTCGTTGACGGCCACGCGCAGCGCCGGCCACGGTTCGACCAGCGCGCCGGGCAGCACCGGCAGGCGGCCGGTCAGTTCCGCCTCCAGCAGTTGCACGCGTTCGGTGTGGCGGCACAAGAGCGCGCCCGAGGTGGTCGCGACGCAGGGCTGGCCGCGCTTCACCAGCACGCTCCCCACACGCTCCTCGAGCAGCTTGACCCGCTGCGACACCGCGGACGGCGTCACGTTCAGTTCGCTGGCGGCACGATCGAACGAGCCATGGCGCACCACGGCGGCCAGCGCGTCGAGCAGCGCATAGTCGAGCATTAGCGTTCCTTAATCGGCATTAAGTGAATTAGCTTCTCTTATGGGAAGCAAACCCGCAGACTAGCCCCGTTCGCTTCTCCCGTCTACTGGATCGATTATGAACTGGCTGTCTTTTTCCCACGGCGCCGCCCTGTGCGCATCGCTGATCGTGACCATCGGCGCGCAAAACGCCTTCGTGCTGCGGCAGGGCATCATGCGCTCGCACGTCGGCAAGATCGTCGCACTGTGCGCGCTGTCGGACTTCATTCTGATCGGCGCGGGTGTCGGCGGCGCCTCGGTGCTGGTCGAGCGCTATCCGGTGTTCGTCCACGCCATGCTGTATGTCGGGCTCGCCTATCTGGCCTGGTTCGGAATCAATGCGCTGCGCCGCGCGGTGCGGCCGGGGCACGCGGTGCTGGAAAGCGAGGCCGCCGGCGCGGCGCCGGTGCAGCGCGCCGTACCGATCATTCTGATGACGCTCGCCTTCACCTGGCTCAATCCGCACGTGTATCTCGACACGTTCCTGCTGATCGGCACGGCCGGCGCCCGCGAACCCGACGGCGCGCGGGTGGCGTTCGCGCTGGGCGCAATGGCGGTCAGCGGGATCTGGTTTCTCGGTCTGGGTTACGGCGCGCGCGCCCTCGCGCCGCTCTTCAAACGGGCGACGGCCTGGCGCGTGCTGGATGGCGCGATCGGCAGCATGGTGTTGCTGCTCGCGGTGACGCAATTGCGCTGAAAGCCGGACCGGCTTCGGGCCGTTGCGGGTCCGTCATTCTGGTCGGCTGACAGCGAAGTGTGCTGTCCACGCGTTGCGGTTCACGCGCCGTTCGCCTAGATGCAGCCGAGCGCGGAAGCCTTTAGGGTAGCCGCGGCTCGGGTGGAGCATTCGAGCTTGCGAAAGACGCTTTCCACATGCGTGCGCACGGTACTCGGGCTCAGGTCGAGAATGCGGGCGACCTCCTTGTTGCTCGCCCCCAGACTGATGTGTTTCAGCACTTCGGTTTCTCGCGGCGAGAGCAACCCGGCTTTCGGGCTGCGCGCACGTTCAGGTTCGGCAGCCGCCGGGAAATCGTCGAGCTCCGCGGAAACCGTGGCCTTGACCACTTCTGCGTCGAAGCGCCCCGCCTGCGCCTGCCCGATGAGCAGAGCGGCGGCCTCGTCCGGCGACAAAGCCGGCCGCCACGGGCGAGCCGAACGCAGCGCCACCCACGCGGCGGCGACCGCGAGGACCCGCGCTTCGCGCCCGATCGCATCACCGCCACTGCTGCGGAAATAGCCTGAACCGTCAAGACGCTCATACGCGAAAGACGCGATCTCCGCCTCCCGGGCCAGACCTTCGATCTGCTTGCCGGCACGCGCCGTCCAATACGGAACGAGCCGGACCTTTTCCCATGCGGCTCGCGAAAGCTCGCCCGCGGTGTTCCAGATCGCGTTGGGAACCGCCATGCGTCCCATGCCATGGATCAGGCCCGCCATGTACGTGCTGCGCCGCGCCTCCTCACTCATGCCTGAACGCACGCAGCAGGCGGCGGCCGTTTCGGCCACGCGACGTGAATAGCCGGTCATCCACGGCAGCTTCAGGTCGATGACATCGGCGACGATCTCCGGCGCACAGGCAAGTTGCATCGCATCCGTGCACATGGGCTCGTCGCGGCGCTGCGCGACCGAAGCGTCGAGTTCGTCGAGCCAGGCGGCCGCACGCGCGCAGGCGAGCCGCGCCAACTCCGCCGGGTACTGGCGGCCCGCCTTCTGCGCGATCAGCGTCTGCGCTCGCTCGAGACCATACACCCGACTCAGGATCTCGAGATCCCCGGCCACGGCAACCATGAACACCGCCTGCGGAACGTCTCGCCCCGGCCGCTGGTCGGGGAAACCTCCGCCATCCCAACTTTCGAAAATACGCCGAAGCGCCTCCTGCGTCGCGCTAGCCAGCCCCAGCATGCGAGCCACCTCGCCGGAAACTTCACAGTGGATTTGCGCGAGCGGCAAGATTGCCGCGCCGACTTGCGCCGCTGCTGCGTCGCCGCCGGCCCAGTCCGGCCGCATGGCAAGCATGGCCGCACGGCCGCCGATGTCGTCACCGAGCCAGTCGGAAAAACCGGTCGCGTTTGCCGTACAGCCCGACCACCTCAGCAGGGACACCTCCTTGACCACGTCGCATTGCACCTCGTCCAGACCCGCCTGCGCCGCGAGCCGCGCCGCGAGCCAGCCGGTGCGCGGCGAATGGTCGGTTGGCTGCCCCATGCTGAGGTCGCCGATGAACGCCAGCGCCTTGACCGCGTCCAGCACGCGGATTACAGAAATGTCATGCATGGCTTTCGACCTTGTGGTCAGTCCTGTCCGTTGCGCCCGGCCGGGTCGGATCGGTCGTTCGACCGATACAGGAAGTCGCCCGAACGGCGCATCCTCCAATCCGCAAGTAATTCTCCCCAACGAAACTGATCAAGAGGATGGACATTATGAATACCCTGCTCAAAAAATGTTTGGCTGCCGCGCTCATGCTGGGAGGCTTGCTGCCGCTGGCCGCCCTCACACCGGCCAGCGCGGCCGCCCCGAACGACGATCTCAAAGGCAAGAGCGTCGTGCTCGTGCACGGCGCATTTGCCGACGGCTCGAGCTGGAACAAGGTGATTCCGCTGCTGGAGGCGAAAGGCCTGCACGTGGTGGCGGTGCAAAACTCCCTCAGGTCGCTCGACGACGACGCGGCGGCGACGCATCGTGTCATTGAGCAACAGACCGGGCCCGTCATTCTGGTCGGTCACTCGTGGGCCGGCGCGGTGATTTCCCAGGCGGGCAACGACGACAAGGTCAAGGCTCTCGTCTATGTCGCGGCATTCGCGCCGGATAACGGTCAGTCGATCGACGACATACTCAAAGGCAAGCCCGCGCCTTCGTGGGCAGCGGAGTTGCAGAAGGACTCCGCCGGCTACCTGACACTGTCGACCGACGCGATCGTCAAGGACTTCGCGCAGGACCTGCCGCCCGCTCAAGCCCGTATCGTAGCCGCGACGCAAGGCCCCTGGTTCGCCGGTTGCATGGACGACAAGGTGGCCACAGCGGCATGGCACACCAAGCCGTCGTGGTACGTGCTGACGGAGAAGGACCGCATGATCCCCGCGCCCCTGCAGACAGCCATGGCGCAAGAGATCGGCGCCACGGTGGTCAAGCTCAACGCGAGCCACGTCGCCATGCTCTCGCAGCCGACCGAAGTCGCGGCGGCCATTATCACGGCGGCTCGTGCGGCGAAGTAAGGACGACGGGTTGACAGCCGATGACGGCGGGCGATACGCCGACGCGCTGTCACGCCGAATGCCAGCGCCGGGTCATTCTCCCGGGTCATTCTCCCGGGTTATTCCCCGTCACTGGCAGTGACCAGCCGCAATGAGCGAGGCCCGTGCGCCCCTCTTTTGCGCTGATCACCCGTGGCTGTCGATCCAGGCACGCGCCCACTCCAGACCTGCGCGTTGCGCTTCTTCTTCGGTATCGAAGTGGGCGAGAATGCCCGACGCCTCGATCAGTTTGCCGGCTAGCGTAATAGTTCCGCTCGCCCCGTACCGCTCCGGCTGCAATATGCCCTCCTGCTGCAGGATGGCGTGGCCCCAGACGGTGTAGCCGTGATAAGTCTCGGATTCCATCAGCGCATCACCTCAGCCTTGACGCCGCGGGCACTCACGCGCAACACATTGCCCTCGGGGGTGATCTGCCGCGGAATTCCGGACATATCCGGTGCGTGCACAGGCGCGTTTTCCTGCATGTCAGTTTTCGTTGCGAGCTTTGCCACCGGCGCCGGCGCGCGCCGCGCGTGCACTGTCACGGCACGCGCACCAACGCGTTTGCCGGCCGCCGGCCTGCGGACGGCGCTCGCGCGGGGCGGCATGCCCGTTCGCGCTTCCGGCGGGTTCCAGATCTCGACATAGTGCTCACCCGCCACGCCCGTCGAAGCCACCGCGAACAGCATTGCACCCAAGCCGAAAAATCGAAACATATTCTCTCCGTATGCGCTTTCGCGTGTCTCACGACTGGCGGGAAGATTATCGCGAAATAGTACCTGCTCGCCGCTACGACACGCCGCCAGATACTGTACATTCATACAGGTTTTTGCGCAATCGGAAGAGCTTTCACCCATCGCGGAGGACCACGCCCACCGCGATGGCCCCGTGCGAGCGAACGCGTACGGCGAGCCGGGCCAACGCCGGGCAGCCGGTGATTGACGCCAATGACATCAGGCAGCGGCTCGATCAGGCCAACGAGAAAGCCCGTTCCGGGTTGTAATTGGACGGTGGCGGGCCCGTCTTTCTGTGAGACATCCGCAAGTCATGGAAGGCGGCGCAACGTCGTGCAGCGGCACTTTTGCGGACGCGTCAAAGCGGGCCGGCGCCGCATCGTAACGGGAGCGCGCTCATGTGGAAATACCTCGCGATCTGGATTGGCGTTCTGATATCGACGTGGCCGCTTTCGCCCCATGCCGAACTCACGGCGCCGATCACCATGGAGTGCCGCAGCGGCGAATTCGTGGTCGGCCTGGTCGGCAAGACGGGGGCATGGATCGATTCCATCGCGCCCATCTGCGCGCACTGGGAAGAGCGCAATGTCCAGTCGGTGATGGCGCGATCCGTCCCGCGGGTGGCGGGCGGCACGGGCGGGGCGAGAAACCAGCAGACCTGTCCCGATGGGACTGCCCTCATGTCGTGGAAAGTGGAAAAGGTCCTCGTCAACGACGCCGCCTACGCGTCGGCCGTGGTCTCGCAGTGCCGCTCGCTGCTGCCGCCTCACGCGCAGGAGCCGGGTGTCTTGCGCTACGCAGGCGCGGGCGGCCCGCCCGGGCGGCAACCGTTGCCGCAGGAAAACTGCCCGGCCGGCCAGGTCGCGACCGGCGTGCATGCCTGGGTCAGCCACGATCAGCGCTTCGTCACCGAGGTCAAGATGAATTGCGGCCCGGCGCCCTTCGTCCATTCCGACATGACCACACGAAGCAATCCGGATGGGAGCGTCACCTATTTCTCGCCCACGCTGGTCTTTCCCGATCGAGAAGGCATTCGCGTCGACTGGTGCCGCGATTGGGCCGCCAATTGCGGCGCCCCTGCAGCGGACGCGTTTTGCCATTCGCAAGGCATGGGCAACGCCGCGAGCTTCGATGTCAAAGCGGATGTGCCGCTGACCATCGTGATATCGAGCCGACGCATCTGCCGGCAGCAGGGATGCAAGACGTTCGAGCGGGTCGATTGCGGGGCGCGCAAGTAACGCGCGTGCCCTCCACACTCAGATGGGTTTGTCGCTCGCCGGTTTGCCGAAACGGGCCGGCGCTTTCTCACCGTCCTTTTCGAAGTCGCTATTCGTCCAGTCGAATTTCGCGGTCGACGTCGCAAGCGAACGGCTCAGCCCGATGCCGTATTCGGTCAGATACGTGCGGCGCGTCTTGTTCTGGATGATGCCGTCTTTGGTGTCTTCGCAGTCGAGGTCGATCGCCTTGCCGGTCAGCACGGCGTTGATCTGCGAAGCCGGATAGTAGTGGCCCGAATGACAGCGCGACACGGTCGTGCGGAAGTTGGCGATCTGAACCGTCGTGCCGATCTTGAACGTCGTGGTGTACCTCGTATCTTCCTTCGGTGCATCGAACGCGAACTGGTCATTGTCGCTGTCATGCACGACGAACGGAATGAAGGCCATCGTCTGCGAGTACGACGCCGTTTCCTGCTTCAGACTGTACAGGTTGAGGTACGACAGGCTGAACGTCGCGCCGCTCGGTACGTCGTTGGCCGACAGCCGCCAGTCTGTCTGAGCCGAGCCGAGCCGAGCCGAGCCGAGCCGAGCCGAGCCGAGCCGAGCCGCCGGCAGCTTATCGCACGTGCTCGTTTCGACAGGGAGGATTCAGGAAGTCGAAAGACACGCTATCCGAATACCCAAGCCCATGCCGCCCGAAGGCGACGCGCGCGGTTTTCGAAGAGATACGAGGCAGCCAGCGCCAGGAGACCTGAAATAGCCCCGGTCAGGATGTGCTCGACGTACGGAATGCGGTAGTGACTCGCGTGTGAATAAGCGTCGCCTATCGCCGTCAGGACGCCGACGACAAGCGCATTGCCGTATCGATGCGCGTAGAGTTTCCCCACAGGGGTGAAAGTCAGAAGGACGGCCAGAAGTCCGGTGAGCAGACCGGTATGGAATGCAATCGTCCAGTGGGCAAGGCTCATGACATTGCCCCAGCTCCCCGGCATGCAGGTCATGCACGCGCTGGTCGGCTGCCAGAAACGCTGGATAAAAAGCCTGGCGCGGCGCTTCCACTCGATTGACATGATCTATTCCCATCAATCCGTTGTCTTGATCGATGCCACCATGCGTTTCGTCAAGGCGGTTTTCAGGCCCTTCAACCAGACTGCGGTCCACGCCGTGGGTGCTTCAAATCGACATCCCGTCGAGGCCGGGTGAGAACGCGTACATGGTCGAATACTACACCGCGGCTGAACGTCCGCCTGGAAGTTCACACGGGAGCCAAGCGCGTTACGGGTCCCCTGCGTAGCTTGGCGATGTTTCCAGTCAGTTCATCTAACGTCCAGACAATTGCACGATCGGAGCCCCCCGCAAGCCATTCGCGGGCGTCCCTCACGGAATGCCCGCGGGCGCCGCGATTGCGGCCCCAACCCGCCGGTACAAACGCGCGAGTTGACTCAGGTCAATGGTGACCTGCCCGTGTGGAGTCCAATGATCGAAGACGTCGTCACGCGCAGACTCAGAAAGCGTGTGCGCGGAATCGGCCGGTAGCCGCTGCGTATGCCATGCTGCGACCGGGTCGAGCGCGGTGGCGGCAATCAATCCGCCCGAGAAATCCAGAAGCAGCATGGGCTCACACGGCGTACACGGAGACTTCACGAAATGGTCCTTTTCGCCGCGTTCATTTCACTGGTGTTCCTCTACAGCCTGATATCCCGGAGGCTGGAGCGAACGATTCTCACCGCGCCCATTCTGTTCACCGCGGCGGGTGTGCTGATGACGGCCTCGCCCGAGGTGCTGACCGAACTGGCGCTTGACCGCAAGGGCTTGTTGCTGGTTGCCGAACTGGGGCTCGTGATGACGCTCTTTGCCGACGCTTCACGGGTCGCTCCTCGCATGCTCAAAGGGCGCGTCAATCTGCCGGTTCGCCTGCTGACCGCCGGCATGCTGCTGACTATCGTGCTTGGCGCGCTCTGCGCGATGGGCGTTCTCGGGAAACTCTCCTTGTGGGAAGCAGGCATTCTTGCAGCGATTCTGGCTCCGACCGACGCCGGGCTCGGACAGGTCATCGTGAACAGTCCGCAGGTACCGCAAAGGGTTCGACAGGCATTGAACGTGGAAGCCGGTCTGAACGACGGGCTCGCCGTGCCGTTCATGATGTTCTTCATTGCATTGGCCGCCGCCACGGAGGGGAAAGCCGGCGGCTCGGTACTCGTCGGCGTTCTCGTCCAACAGATCGGTTACGGCACACTGATAGGACTGGGCATCGGGCTTGGAGGCGGCTGGTTGATAGGCTTTGCACGGCGCAAGGAGTGGATGGCCGAACCACTTGCGCAACTCGGCGTGGTCGTGTTGCCCCTCGCTTGCGTGCTCGCATCGGAAGCCACCGGCGCGAGCATGTTCATTGCCGCATTCGTTGCTGGGCTCTCTGCCCAGGCGGGCTTCAGCGAAGTGGGCAAACACAGCGTCGAGTTCACCGAGGAATGGGGACAACTCTTCAACTTTTTTGTGTTCTTCCTCTTCGGCTTGCTTGTCACGCGACAGTGGACACAATTCAGCTTCGCGATCTTCGCCTACGGCGTGCTGAGCTTGACGTTAATTCGCATGCTTCCCGTCGCGATAGCACTGCGAGGCACCGGGCTAAGTCGGCCCACCGTACTTTTCATGGGCTGGTTCGGCCCGAGGGGGCTGGCGTCCATCGTGCTGGCACTTGTCTATCTCGAGGGGGAAACAAAGCTGGCGGGCGAATCGACCATCAAGCTTGCCGTTACAGCGACGGTGCTGCTCAGCATTCTCGCTCACGGGCTCACCGCGCTCCCCGGGATCAGGCGCTATGCGACAGCGATTGCGCGGCTGAACAACAATGCAGCAGAGAACGAGCCGCCGGGTCCCCGCGAGAAGAATCCCGCACCGGGCTGAAACACTGCCTCTTCGCGCAGGTGGAATCCGTTTGAAAGAGCTTCGCAAACTTGCGCCTGAGCATCTGTTGTCCCGATTGTTTCTTTTCTCGCAGCCGGCGCGCGCTACATCCCCCAACGCAGCGCCGGCGTATGGACCTGGCTGTCCCAGTGACCGACCATCTCGTCGTCCAGCACAGATAATGTAATCGACGCACCCGCCATCTCGAGCGATGTCGTCAGCGCGCCCACCTGCGCCCGGCCCACCTTCAGACCGCGTTGCTGAAGCCACGCGCGCGTCGAGTTGAAAAGCAGGTACAGCTCGCCGAGCGGTGTTCCACCAAGGCCGTTGATGAGCACCAGTAGTTCAGCGCCCGCCTGGGGCTTGAGGTCATCGACGATCGCTTTGAGCAGCTCCCCCGCAATCGCATCGGCGCCCGAGAACTTGGCGCGGCGCCGGCCCGGCTCACCGTGAATGCCCACGCCCACTTCAATCTCATCGTCGCCAATCTTGAACGTCAACGTTCCCGCGGCCGGCACGGTGCAACTGCTGAACGCCACACCCATCGAAGCGGTGCGCTTGTTGATGCGGTCGCCGAACGCCTTGCACTGTTCGAGGTCGGCGCCGCTTTCGGCCATGCTGCCTACCAGCTTCTCGACGATCACCGCGCCGGCGACACCCCGCCGCCCGGTGGTGTAGCTGGAGTTTTCCACCGCCACGTCATCGTTGATGAGCACCATCGCGTTTGGGATCTCCGACATCTCCGATGCCATTTCGAAGTTCATCAGGTCACCGGAATAGTTCTTCACGATGAATAGCACTCCCGCACCGGTATCGACAGCGTCGGCGGCGGCCATCATCTGATCGGGCGTCGGTGAGGTGAAGACCTGACCGGGACAGGCTGCGTCGAGCATGCCATGGCCCACAAAACCGGAGTGCAACGGCTCATGCCCCGAACCGCCGCCCGATATCAATGCCACTTTGCCCGGTTTGAGCGTCTTGCGACGCACATACACCGGGTCGCTGTTGAGCACGACCAGGTCGCTATGCGCGGATGCAAACCCGGCCAGACTTTCGGCGAGGAAATCGTCGACATGGTTGATGAATTTTTTCATGGCCTGGTCTCCTTTCACGCCGGCTCGCGCGCCAGATGCGCGCACACGGCGGCGATCATGATCTGACTGGAACGCGCGCCAGGGTCGATATGACCGCGCGAGCGCTCGCCCAGAAACGAAGCCCGCCCTTTGGTCGCGAGCATATCGCGGGTGGCGAGCATGTTCTGCTCGGCCACCTGCGGCAATTCCTCCAGTACGGTCTTTCGCAACGCGGGGGATTCGCTCGCCGCAAGCTCCTTGAAGCGCGCGGCAACGGGAATCAGCACGTCCATCATCGTCTTGCTGCCTATGCCCGTTTTGCCCCGCTGCCCGACCGCTTGGACGCCGGCCGCAAACATCAGCGCGGTGCCCGCAACGTCCAGCGGATGGTTCGCCGATGCTTTCGCCATCCCGTTCAGCAACGAAAAGAACAGCGGCCCGGATGATCCGCCGACCGTCGACAACACCTTGTTCGCCGCGAGTTCCAACGCGGCCCCCAAGGTCTGCGCTTCGATGTCCGGGCGCACCGCGAGCAAGGCCTCCATACCGCGCAGCAGATTGAAGATGTGATCGCCGTCGCCGATCTGCTGGTCGAGCACGGCGATCTCGTCCGTGTGCTCTTTGAGCGCTGCGTATGCGGCGTCGATACACTCCATGACCGTTTTGCCGTTCATGTCGGGATCCTCCTGCCGTCGGCACGAAAATATAAGAGGCTGCGAGCGGGCAGCGACACGCCCACCGACTGCCCGGGGCTGAAATTGCGCTCGGCCATCGTGGTCGCCACAACCGCGGTTCCGGCACGCTCCATGATCAGCAGATGACGCAGCGGCGAGTATTCGAGCACCTTCAGTTCGAGCGCGTCGCGCGCATGACGGCTGCCGGGGGCATCGCGCGCGTCGCCTTCTTGCAGCACCACGTCTTCAGGACGAATCGCCACGGTCGCGGTGCCGGTCGGCACCGCTGCCGGATCGAACAGCGTGGGTGGCAGCAGGTTGATCGGCGGCGAACCGAGCCGCTGCGCCGCGCTCAATGAAACCGGATTACCGTAGACCTCGCGCGGCGTGCCGAGCTGCACCAGACGGCCGTGTTCAAGAATGCCGATGCGGTCGGCCAGCGTGGTCGCTTCCACCTGATCGTGCGTGACATAGAGAATGGTCGCGCCAATCGTACGATGCAGCCGCTTCAGCTCGATACGCAATTCCTCACGCAGCTTTGCATCGAGCGATGACAGCGGTTCGTCCATCAGAAATACTTTCGGCTCGCGCACGAGCGCGCGCCCGATCGCGACGCGCTGCATTTCGCCACCCGACAAATGGGTTGCCATGTTGTCGAGCTTCGCTTCCATATGCAGCATCCGCGCGACCGCGTGCACCCGCGCGCGCACCTGTTCCTCGCTGCTGCGGCGACGCGGCGAACGCAGCGGAAACGCAAGATTGCCGAACACGGTCAGATGCGGATACAACGAATATTGCTGAAAGATGAACGCAACATCGCGATCGGAAGGATGCACGCCGGTGGCAAGCGCGCCGTCGATCAGCACGTCGCCGGCATCGGGACGCTCCAGTCCCGCGACGAGGCGCAGCGTCGTGGTTTTTCCCGCGCCGCTCGGTCCGAGCAGCACCACGAATTCGCCGTCTTTCACGTCGATCGACAGGTCGTCCACTGCAACGATGTCGCCGAAGCGCTTCGATACATTGCGTAGCTGAACTTCAGCCATGAGCGTCTCCGTTGGCAGATAGCATGGAAGCCGCGCCCGGCAGGAGCCGTTCCGTAGCGGCGTCATAAAGCAACGTGCGTTCCTTCCGAAAAGAAAGACCGACGTTCGTGCCGGCGGCAACACCATCGTCTTTGCCTGCCCGCACGCGCACGACGCCGAGCGCGGTTTCAACCGCCAATACCTGGTGCGAGCCGAGGTATTCGTCGGCGATCACCTGGCCGCGCAGCGGGCCGTGCTCGTCGATCACGACGTGCTCTGGCCGGATGCCCAGCAACACGCGCGCGGCAGAGGCCTCGCAACGCCGCACGGACACCGCCGCGCCATGCAGACTCACCTGCTCCTGCCCCGCCGTCACCGCCTCGTCGACGGGCAGGAAATTCATGGGTGGACTGCCGATGAAGTTGCCGACGAACACTGTTGCGGGAAAGTGATAAATCTCATGGGGCGAACCCGCCTGCAACACTTCACCCTGGTTCATCACGACGATATCGTCCGCCATGGCCATCGCCTCGCTCTGATCGTGCGTGACGTACACCGTGGTGGCGGCCAGCGCGTTGTGCAGTTTGCGCAATTCGAGGCACATCAGTTCACGAAAGTCCGCATCCAGCGTGCCGAGCGGCTCGTCCATCAGGAATGCTTTCGGCTGCCGCACGATCGCGCGGCCGAGCGCCACGCGCTGCCGGTCGCCACCGGACAGGCCGCCGGTCTTACGATCGAGAATGTTCTCGATGCGCAGCATATGCGCGGCCGCATCGACCCGGGCGGCAATCTCGCCGCGCGACACGTGTTCGTTCTTCAGCGGAAACGCGATGTTATTGCGCACCGTCATATGCGGATACAGCGCAAACATCTGGAACACGAATGCAATGTCGCGTTGCCGCGCGCGCAATGCGGTCACGTCCTCACCATCGATCAGGATCTGCCCGGAAGTGGGCAGCTCAAGTCCCGCGATCATCCGCAACGTCGTGGTCTTGCCGCAGCCCGACGGCCCGAGCAGCACGACGAAGCGTCCCGCGCCGATGGTCAGGCTGGTGTCGCGCACAGCGACAAAATCGTCGAAGCGCTTGTGAAGATGAGCGAGAACGATCGTGGACATGATTCAGTCAGGAAAATGGCTGGTGACGACGAACGCAAGCGCGCCCACCAGAAGCACCGGAAACGACCACGTGAACAGCGCCAACGAAAACGGCTGCACGAGCATCGCCACACCTAGGCCGATCAATACCGTCGACGCCCCCTCGCTGTACCTGCGACGAAGCAGCCAGCGGTGCGGCGGAAAGACTTCGCGTTTCATTTGCGCACGGCTCCGAAGGTGATGCCCCGCAACAGATGTTTGCGCAGCAGAACGGTGAAAAAGAGAATCGGCAGCACGAACAAGGTGGTTGCAGCTGCAACGGCCGGCCAGTCCTGACCGCCTTCCCCGATGATGAATGGAATGAATGGCGGCATGGTCTGCGCATCGCCGCTTGTCAGCAGCGAAGCGAATGCGTATTCGTTCCATGCGAAGATCAGGCAGAAGATCGCTGTAGCGGCAATGCCCGTCATCGCTTGCGGCAAGACCACCTTTACGAAGGCCTGCAAACGCGTATAGCCGTCCACCAGCGCCGCCTCTTCATACTCGCGCGGGATTTCATCCATGAAACCCTTGAGCAGCCACACCGCCAGCGAGACATTCACCGCCGTGTACAGCACGATCATGCCGACATAGCTGTCGCTCAAGCCGAGCGCGCGATACATCAGGTAGATCGGAATCGCAACTGCAATGGGCGGCATCATCCGTGTGGACAGAATGAAGAACAGCAGATCGTCGGACAGCGGCACCTTGAAACGCGAAAACGCGTAAGCCGCCAGCGTGCCGAGAAATACCGCCAGAAACGTCGAACCGAATCCAATCACAAGCGAATTCACGAAACGCGGCACGGCCTTCGAAGGTCCGGCGATCACCATGTTGCGCTTGCGTACCTCACGCTCATACCAGGTCCGCGCAGGCGGCAGGCTCGCAATGAACTCCGGCGTCTGCCGCGAGCGGATCGTGAGCAGGTTGACATAGCCTTCCATGGAAGGCTGAAACAGCACGACGGGCGGATACGCTATCGCATCCTCCTGCGTCTTGAAGCTCGTCAGGAAGATCCAGACCATCGGCAGCGTGGCGATCAGCGCATACGTGATAACGAGCGCGGCCGCGAAGCGCTTGGCCCGCGCGGACGACGCCACCACGGAATGTTGTGTGGTAGTCGGTCTCATCGCTGTTTGATCCGGTTGAGTGCCTTCACGTAAATATTCGCCGCGCCGAATACCGTCACGAACAGGATGATGGCGAGCGCGGACGAATAACCTGTCTGCCACTTTTCGAACGCGGCGCGCTTGAGCGTGATCGATACCGTTTCGGTAACCGAGCCCGGGCCGCCCGATGTCAGCAGATTCACCATATCGAACATCTTGAAGTTCTCGATGCCGCGAAACAGCACCGCCAGCATCAGGAACGGCATGGTCATTGGCAACGTGATCGACCAGAACTGACGCCACGGTGTCGCGCGATCCACTTCGGCCGCTTCGTAGATATAGTCGGGAATGGAACGCAAGCCCGCGAGGCAGATGAGCATGACGTACGGCGTCCACATCCACGTATCGACCATCACGATGGTCCACGGCGCGAGCGCTACGTCGCCGATCATCTGGAACGACCCCGGCGCGATGCCGGTGAAGAAGCTGACGATGTCGTTGAAAAGCCCTGTTTGCGGTTGCAGCAGGAACGTCCAGAAGTTGCCCACCACCGCGGGCGAGAGCATCATCGGCAGCAGGATCAGCGTGGTCCAAAAGCTATGTCCGCGAAACTGCCGGTTGATCAGCAAGGCAAGACCGAAACCCAGCAGCACCTCCAACCCGACCGACCAGAACACGAAACGCGCGGTCACCTGCATTGCGTACCAGATATCCTCGTCGGTCAGAATGTCGACATAGTTGTCGATGCCGACAAAGCGCGCCGGCACGCTCGGCATGTTCGACTTGAAGTTGGTGAACGACAGTCGAAGCGCCCAGATCAACGGGAAGATGTTGATCGCGAGCAGAAGCAGGATGGTCGGAAGAATGAACAGCCATGCGATGGCCCGATCCGACAGTCCGCTTAGCCGCTTCGCGATGCGCGTCGACGCACCCCCATCGAGACTGGTGGGTGAAAAAGGCTTATCTGCCAACATGCCTCGCTCCTTCAGGCGGACCGGAGACAGGCTGTTCAGCCGCCCCCGGTCCAGTCAAGTCAAGTCCGGCCAAAAGCTAATACTTCCCTTCTTGCTTAAAGACCTTGGTCCAATCTTTCACCAGCAGATCCAACGCATCTTTGGCCGTGCCCTTATCGGCCACGACGTAATCGTGCACGCGCTTTTGCATGTCGAGCAACAACTCGGCATAAGCCGGCTCTGCCCAGAAATCTTTGACGATTGCCATCGACTTCAGGAATGCGGGGGCAAACGGCGCGCTCTTCGGAAAGTCCGGGGCGTCGACCACCGATTTGGCCGCCGAATAGCCACCCAGTTGCCACCACTTCTTCTGCACGTCGGGTTGCGCGAACCACTTGATATATTCCAGCGCGTCTTCCTTATGGTCCGAGTACGAGACGACCGAGATGCCCTGCCCGCCCAACTGCGTGTATTGCTTCACCTCACGCGGATTGACGAAGAAGCCGATCTTGTCGCCACCGACATTCGGGTCTTTATAAAGCCCCGGAAAGAACGCGAACCAGTTCATCTGCATCGCCACCTGACCCGACTTGAACGCGTCGAGCCCTTCCTGCATGTAGGCGTTGGTCATGCCCGGCGCCGTGCAGCACTTATAGAGGGCCTTGTAGTATTCGAGCCCCTTCACCGCGCCTGGCGAGTTCACGAAGCCATCGAGGTGATAGGGCTTCTTGGGATCCTGATACTCGAAGCCGAAGTTGTACATGGCGTTGGTCACGCCCATCGTGATCCCCTCGGATCCACGCTCCGTGAAGATATACACGCCATAGACCGTCTTGCCGTCGATCTTTCGGCCCTGGAAGAATTCCGCAGTCTGCTTGAGTTCATCGAGCGTAGTGGGCGGCGCAAGCTCACGGTTGTATTTCTGCTTGAACTCCGCGCGCAGCTCCGGGCGTGCAAACCAGTCCTTACGGTAGGTCCATCCGACCGCGTCGGCCATTGCTGGCAACGCCCAATAGTTCGGCGTATTCTTTGGCCACTCCGAATATCCCACCACCGTGGCCGGCACGAAGTCGTCCATGGATATCTTGTTCTTGGTGAAGAAGTCGTTGAGCTTCACGTAATGTCCGTTGACCGCCGCGCCGCCGATCCACTGACTGTCGCCAATGATCAGATCACACAGCTTGCCGTGCGAATTGAGTTCATTGATAAAGCGGTCGGCATAACTGGTCCACGGTACGAACTCGAACTTCATCTTGATGCCGGTCTTGGCCGTGAAATCCTTCGACAGTTCGACCAGTGCGTTGGCGGGATCCCATGCCGCCCAGCAGAGTGTCAACTGCTTGTCCTGTGCGTGCGCGCCCGTTGCCGTGCCGAGCCCCAGCGATATGAGGGTTGCCGCCACTAGCCTCGCTGACGTTAGACGTAACATGTCTCTTCTCCTTGTCTTTCTCGGGTCTCCAACCTGATGACATTCAGCGCCCATGCGCCGGGCACCGCATTTCGGCTCTGGCAGATCAGAACTCGGTCCGCGTGTCGCGAGCGTCAGGCATGCGCATTCTCACGAAGATAAATCCGGGTTTCCGGCGTGGGGATGGCAAGCGCTCCCCGGACGTCGTTGACAAAATTGATCGCGGCAAGCCCGGCCCAATGCACAATGCCGCGCACGTCCTGATCGAGTATCACGTCGATCGCACGCTCCGACAGTTGGGCGCGGGTCTCCGCCGTGCATTCGTGGCCAATCAGGACGAGGTGTACCTTGTCGCCGGACTCCTGCAATGCCGCTGCAACGCCGGAGATGCCGCCGCCCGTCACATACACGCCGACCAGGTCCGCATGGCGCGCACTCAGGCCCTGCACGGCCAGGCCGGCGCCATCGTCGTCTTCGGCGAAGTCGGGTTCGGCAATCCAGCGCAGGTTGCGGAAGTCCTCCTCCAGCACCTGCGAAAAGCCGGTGCGCCGCTCCACCTGATCATGCAGACGCGACGATCCCGATAGCACGGCAACCGTGCCCAGCTTCGCGCAAAGAAAGCGCCCCATCAATAATCCTGCGGTGCGTCCGGCAATCCTGTTGTCGACCCCCACGTAGGCGGCGCGCCGGCTCGCGGGTAGATCGGAGAACACGGTAACGACCGGCACGTGAGCGTCGCTCATCTCTTCGATGAACCGCTCGACCCATGGATAGTCCAGAGGCGCGAGCACCAGCGCGTCGTAGTCGATCACTTCGGCGGCGAACGCCGCGGTCTCGCGTTGGCTGGAAAAATCGCAGCGGTAAAACGACGGGGTGATGCGATGCTCACGAAAGAAGCTGGCCGATAGCGCAATATCGCGCTCGACGTGATCGAGGAAGCGGGAGTTCACTTGCGGCAGCACGAACGCGACCCGGAACGAGCCGACCTTTGCCGGCCGGCCGCGGCTCGCCCGCTCGTCACGCAGATTCGCGAGTGCAAGATGCACGCGTTCTGCGGTTTCCGGACGCACGGCCTGATCGTCGCGCAGGACACGATCGACCGTGGCCACGCTGACGCCAGCCCGACGCGCAATCATCGTACGAGTAGCCGGCATGGGTCTCCTCCGGTGCCGAGCGAAAGAATTGTTTTGTTTTACTGAAGGTAGTTTTTTCCAGAAAAAATGCAAGCTTTTTTTCCCGGAAAAACCCGTCATTGATTTGATGAACAGAGCGGCGGCTAATCGGCGCCGCGAGCGCCGATGGCGTGCGGCGATGACGAGCGTCGGAAGAGAAAACCCCGGCCCACTGCCTACGGTCCGGATTGTGTAGTTGATTTCCCCAGCCACACACGACGCTTGAACGCAGGGGTGGATGACGAGGAAATTTGAAGTGATTGTTTACCGCGTCGAAGGCGGTGAGTTCCAGGAGATAGAAGACCGGGTACCGCATTGTGCGCGTGGGTCGCGACGTGACTCCCCGGCGAAGCACACGTCCCCTCGATCACCGCATGGAAAGGCACCAGGTGTGCATGCAGCGATTCACGCGCCCGTCTGCGATTTCGAAACCGTGAGCGGCAGACGTAACCAACCGGGCTCGAGGTCCGCGCTCCAGCGCTGCGAAAGCACCCCCCCGCGCCCGGCCGTCAACTCATCATTCCACCGTAACGGACTTCGCGAGGTTTCTCGGCTTGTCGACATCGGTCCCACGTGCGCACGCCGTATGGTAGGCAAGCAACTGCAACGGCACCACATGAAGCAGCGGTGACAGCGGCCCGTAATGCTCCGGCATCCTGATCACATGAATGCCCGGTTCGCTGCCGATCCGCGTGTCGGCATCGGCAAACACATACAGCTCGCCCCCGCGCGCCTTCACTTCCTGAAGATTCGACTTCAGCTTTTCCAGCAGCGTGTCGTTCGGCGCGATCGTCACGACCGGCATGGCGTCCGTGACAAGCGCCAACGGGCCATGCTTCAGTTCGCCGGCCGGGTAAGCCTCCGCATGAATGTAGGAAATCTCCTTGAGCTTGAGCGCCCCTTCCAGCGCAATTGGATAGTGCGAACCGCGGCCGAGGAACAGCGCGCTTTCCTTGCCGGAAAACTTCTCCGACCACGCGATGATCTGCGGCTCCAGGGCCAGCACGGCGTTCAATGCGGCCGGCAGATGGCGCAACTGGCGCACGTAGTCGGCTTCCTGTTCCGGGCTCACCGTGCCGCGGATTTTCCCCAGCGTCGCGGCAAGAACGAACAAACCGACCAGTTGCGTGGTGAACGCCTTGGTCGACGCCACGCCGATCTCGCGGCCCGCGTGCGTGTGAAACGACAGCGACGTCAAGCGCACCATCGCGCTCGTCGCCACATTGCAAACCGACAGCGTGTGCTTGTGTCCGAGTGACTGCGCGTGCTTCAAGGCAGCGAGCGTGTCGGCGGTTTCGCCGGATTGGGAAATCACGACCACCAACGCCTTCGGATTGGGCACTGAATCCCGGTAGCGGTATTCGCTGGCGATTTCGACCTGGGTCGGAATCTTCGCGATCGATTCGAGCCAGTACTTGGCCGTCAGTCCCGAGTAGTAACTCGTGCCGCAAGCGAGAATCAACAGGCTGTCGATGTCCGCGAACACGGCTGCCGCCTGCTCGCCGAACAGCGAGGCATCGAGCGACTCGCCTTGCGGCACCGTGTCAGCGATCGCGCGCGGTTGCTCGAAAATTTCCTTCTGCATGAAATGCCGGTACGGTCCGAGTTCCACGCCACCGCCGTATGCGGCCACGGTGCGCACTTCGCGCTGCACGTCGGCACCCTCGCGGCCCACCACGCGCACGCGCTCGAGCGTCAACTCGCACACGTCGCCCTCTTCCAGGAAGATGAAGCGCTCGGTCTCGCCCGCCAACGCCAGCGCGTCGGAGGCGAGAAAATTCTCGCCTTCGCCGAGGCCGACGACGAGCGGCGAACCTTGCCGCGCCCCCACGACGAGATGCGGATGAGCCTTGTGCTCGACCGCGATCGCGTACGCGCCGTCCAACTGCTTCACGGCTTCCCGAACCGCCTCGAACAGATCGCCGCGATACAGGCAATGCACGAGGTGCGCAACCACTTCCGTGTCGGTTTGCGAAACGAACACATAGCCTTTCGAGCGCAGCATCTCACGCAGCGGCTCGTAGTTTTCGATGATGCCGTTATGCACCAGCGCCAACTCATCCTTGGAGAAGATCGGATGCGCGTTGTCCGTGACAGGCGCGCCGTGCGTCGCCCAACGGGTGTGCGCGACGCCCGTGCCGCCTTCGAGATGCGTTTCGCGCGCCTGCGCGTCGAGGTCCGCGACCCGTGCCGTGCTGCGCGCGCGGCGCGGGCCGGCGGCGGCGAGCACGGCGACGCCGCACGAGTCGTAGCCACGATACTCGAGACGACGCAGTCCTTCGATCAGAACCGGGACGATGTTACGTTGCGCTACCGCGCCGACAATGCCACACATAAAATTGCTTTCCCACGTGATGTTGTATCGGATGGGGCGAGCCGCCCCGGATCGAGCCGAGCCTCAGGCGAACCCGGCAGGATTGGTCGATTGCCAGCGCCAATGGTCCGCGCACATGCGTTCGATGCCGTACTGCGCGCGCCAGCCGAGCAGTTTTTCGGCAGCGGCCGGATCGGCGAAACAGGACGCGACGTCGCCCGGACGGCGCGCCACGATTTCATAAGGCACCGGCCTCGCCGATGCCTTTTCGAACGAGCGCACCACGTCCAGCACGCTATAGCCCTGCCCCGTGCCGAGATTCACGACGAAGCCCGCATCGCGCTCGACGAGCGCATCGAGCGCGGCCAGGTGTCCGCGCGCCAGATCCACCACGTGGATGTAATCACGCACGCCGGTGCCATCCGGCGTGTCGTAATCGCCGCCGAACACCCGCAGCTTCTCCAGCTTGCCGACTGCCACCTGCGCGACATACGGCATGAGGTTGTTCGGCACGCCGCCCGGATCTTCGCCGATCAGGCCGCTCTCGTGCGCGCCGACCGGATTGAAATAGCGCAGCGTGGCAATACGCCATGACGGGTCCGACACTTCCAGATCGCGCAGCACCTGTTCGGCGATCAGCTTCGTCTGGCCGTACGGGTTGGTGGCCGAGAGCGGAAACGATTCGTCGATCGGCGAGGTCTTCGGCACGCCGTACACGGTGGCCGACGAACTGAACACGAACTGCTTCACATCGCGCGCGCGCATGACCGCGAGCAGCGCGAGCAGACTGCCGAGATTGTTGTCGTAATACTCGATCGGCTTCGAGACCGATTCGCCCACCGCTTTCAACGCCGCGAAGTGGATCGCGCCGGTCACCGGATGCGCATCGAAAATGCGTTGCAACGCGGCTTCGTCGCGCGAATCCGTTTCATGGAACGCCACGCGTTTGCCGGTGATCTGCTCGACGCGTTTGAGCGACTCGCGATTGCTGTTGACGAGGTTGTCCACCACGACCACGTCGTAGCCGCCGTTCAGCAATTCGACACAGGTATGCGAGCCGATAAAACCGGCGCCCCCGGTTACCAGAATCGTGCCTTTCAAAGCCATGCGAAATTTTCCTTTATATCGATTCAACGTGAGCGGCACGCCCACTCAATGCCGCTCGGCCGTACTCACGCCGACGGTCGCGAGGCCGCCGTCCGTCACGTAAGGCACGATGCCGGTTTGCGCAATGCGCGCGGCGGTGTCAGTGGCGCAGGATTCGTCGGCGGGCGCGCAATAGTCGATAGCCAGCACCGGCAGCCTGTACTGATCGCGAATGATCGCCGCCTGCGCGAGCAGCCAGTCGCGATCGGCCTGCGGCACTTCGGTATAGCGCTGTTTGCCGGCGTCCCACCCGCGATACAGCGATTCGAACGCCACCATGTAGGCGAGACCATGGACCTGAGGCAACACCTCGAACCCGCGGTTGAAAATCAGCTTCGCACGCGGATAGCGCGCCTTGATCGCGCGGATGACCCGCACCAGCCCCGCTTCCTGCGCGGCTCGCGCGGCGTCGGTTTTGGCGATCAGGTGGTACGAGTCGAGCGTGTCGAGGAAGAAGCCCCGATAGCCTTTCTTCCATAGCGGCGCGATCACCTTGTCGACGAAAAACGCCGGCCATTCAGCGGCCGTCTGATCGACCACATGCGAAGCCCACGTTTCATTGACACCGGGCAGCCACGCTTTCGGCATCGCGCTGTAATACGCGCGATGCGGGTTCACTTCACCCACGCTCACATAGGCGAACCACGCGGGATGCGCGTTCGCATGAGCACGCGGATCGAAGCGCGCGTCGGGCTCGACCACCACGACATCGAACGGGGCCAGCTCTTCCACAGGCGGATTCGCACCGTAGTACAGCGCCACCGACGGACCCGCCGGCGCGTGCGCCTCATCCGCCGCGCCCTGCGCATGCGCCACGGAAGCCAGCGCGCCGAGCGCGGCGAGGCGCGTGAGCCGGCTCACACGCCGCAGCAGCGCGCGTAATGGAGAACGTCGGTCGTAATCATGCTCAGGCAAAGCCAGTTCCTCTTTGATGTTGTGCGGGCAACGCCGCCCGCTTCAGATCGTCGGTGCTAACTACCCACTGGCAGGAACGACCACCAGCAGATACTGTCGAGCGCGACAGTCGCAATCGACGGACTGAACCCCGCCTGCTGCGCGGCCGTCCACGCGGTTTGCGCGGCCGAACTCGCGGTGCATGTCGACGCATAGTCGAGCGACCCGGTGAAAAACCCGCTGCGCCCGAGATTCTGTTCAGTGGTTTGCCAGGACTTCAACTGTTGCACGACCGACGTGCTCGTCGACGGCAGGAACACCTGTTCCGCGATCACGCCGTCGATCAGCCACGGAAACGATACGCCCCCCGTCGTCCCGCCGATAGCCTGCACCGGCGCGGCATTCGGCACCAGCGCAAGATCCGGAAAGCGCTCGCGCAGTTGCTTGACGAGATCGAGACCGCCTTGCGCACAGCTTGCATCGCACGGGGCGGTGGACGAATTGACGCCGTGTCCGACGATCTCGAAGTTATCCAGCATGAATCCGTCGACGCCGGTTGCCGCGAGACGCGGAGCAACATAGTTGACGATCAGATTCTGATAGCCGGCGTTGGCGGGATTCATCCAGTATTCCGGGTAGCCCTGATATTTGCTGATTTGCGCCGCGCTGTTCGCGCCGCACGACACGAAGCCCGAGGGCACGGTGTTCCAGTAAGTCCGCGATTTCTCGCAGGCGCCGAAATTCAGATAGCTGAGCACTTTCGCGCCGTTCGCCTTCAATGCCGCGATCTGTGCGGCGGAAAAGGCCGGCGTGCCGGTGCCAGGATCAGCGTCGATCACGATCAGCCTGAACGTGGACGCGGCCTGGGCGAGGTCGATCGCGCTGCCCTGCCCGTAAAAAGCGGCCCAAACCGGCGAGGGCGGCAACGCGCGGGCCGCCGAAATCGCCGGCGCGGGGCTCGCCGGTTGCGTGCTGGTGTTTGTGTTCGTGCTGGTGCTGGTGTTCGTGCTGGTGTTCGTGCTCGTGCTGGTGTTCGTGCTGGTGTTCGTGTTCGTGGCGGTGTTCGTGTTCGTGGCGGGATTCGTCGAACCGGGCGCATTAGAAACGTTAGTCCCGCTGACGCCGGCCGGCGAGGCCGAGGCAGCGGTCGAGCCACCCGTGCCGGCGCCGCCGCTACTGCCGGAACCGCCGCCACCGCACGCGGCCATCAAACCGGCAGCGGCGAATACGATCGCCGCGTCGAGCCATCGCCGCGCTATGCGCGAGGCAGCGTGAATAGTGGAGGCTGGGCGCGCGCGGGCGGCCCGCTGAAGCGGGCCAAAGTCATACTGTTGCATGGTGGAATCCGGAGTCGAACGGTGTCAGGCCGAAGGTGCGGGCGTGCCGCTTCGACCCGCGAGACGTGCATCAGCCTTCACCGTTATGCAACGGCAGGCCATGCGCGAAGCCGAGTCGAAACAGCAGCGCCCTTTGTTCAACCCCGCAACATATACGTTTCGTATTCCAAAGACATGAATTTGCGGTCGAGCACTTTCACCGCCGCCACCACCACGACGAGCAGCGCGAGCGCAAATCCATAGCCGTAGAAATCCGGCCCGAGCTTGAGCGTGATGCCGGTAAAAAGCCCGTTCAGCACGACGAATGCGCCGGTCAGACGCAGCACGACGCGGCGCCCGTCGAGATAGAAGAACACGTTGAGCAGCCCGAGCAGCAACACCTGCAGACTCGCCGACACCACGTCGACGACCAGCAGCGGCATATACAGCGGCGAGATGCCGAGCGAGCCCAGCACGCGTTCGCCGAAGGCGATGATCAGCAACAGCACGACCGCCTGCACCTTGATGATCTCGTACAGACCGGCCCGTACGCTGCCCACCATCATGTCGCGCATTTCGTTGATATGGCGCAGAGTCGCGCCGCTGCGCACCGCGTCGTAGAAGGCGTCGTAGTACTCGACGAAATCCGCCTCGATCCGCACGAGGAACGTCGCCATGCCGGGCATCACGCACACGTAGGCGATAAAAATCGGAATGTCGTAGATCACCGAGGCGCGCAGCGGCCCGATCACCGCTGTGCCCGTGCCCGGCGAATACCAGAACATGAACTTGTCGAGCCACACACCGATGTTGAACAGCAGGCCGACCAGCGCGAGGCTCGGATAGGCGAAGCGCCGCTCGAACACTTCGAACGAAACAAAGCGCTCACTGCGGTAGTTACGGTAGATCAGGCCCGACAACCCGGCGAGCAGAACGATGTGCCCCGCCACGAAGCCGCCCAGCAGACCGACCAGCCCGAAGCCGTTCAACGCGAGCGCGAGGCACACCACGCAGGCATAGCCCACGGCGAACACCAGCAGGATTTGCCGATACTGCTTGACGCTCGACAAAAAGATCACCGCGATCCAGATGTTGCTGACCACGACAAAGCCCGTGATCATCAGCAAGCGGTAGATCAGCGGCTCCTCGCGAAAGCCCACCAGCATCGCGATCACCGCGACCACGCTGGCGAGAATCGACGACACCAGCACCACGCCGTTGTAGTTCGACAGCACGAGGTCGTCGCGCTTTTCGAACAGGCGATCGGAAATGAAACGCGTGAACGACAGCTGCAGCGGCCCGGTCAGAATCAGGCTGAGCGCGATCAGATACGTGACCGACACCTGAAACTGCACGATCGCGAAAGTGGGGATCACCGAGGTGAGACTGATCAAGCCGATGATCAGGATGCCGAAGATCGACAGGATCAGCGGTCCGGAACTGATCAGGCCCGCGTAGGCATAGGCGCGCGCCACGCCGGCGAGCGTGTCGCGGCGCATGATCTTGCGCAATTCGAAGCCGATACCCGCCATCAGCGTGTCTCCTGCGATTGAACGGACTGCGCCGGCTGCACGCGCGGCTGCGCTCCGGATTGAGAGCCGTGATTCATCGGGCAGCGCGCCGCACCGGCCGTGCCGTCGCGTTCGCGGTCCGGCTTCGCGGCGAGGCGCTCGTAAAGCGTGCGGTAGCGGTCGATCATCTGCTTTTTGGTGTAGTAACGGCGCACGCGCGCGAGTCCGGCCTGCTGCGCGGCATGCCAACGCGTCTCGTCGGCGAGCAGCGACAGCACTGCCTGGGCGAACGCCGCCGGGTCCGCGAGCTGAACCACCATGCCGGCCGAACCCAGCGCGCGATCTTCCGCATCCATGCCTTCGATCAGTTGGCGGCACGAGCCCACGTCGGTCGTGATGGCCGGCACGCCGGCCGCGAAGCCCTCCAGCACCACCAGCGGCAGTGCCTCGCTGATCGAGGTCAGCGCGATTACGTCGACTTGCGGCAGCATGTCGTCGATACGCTGGAAGCCGAGGAATTTCACGTTGCGGCTAAGCCCGAGACTCTCCACGAGCGCCCGGCATTCGAGCGCATACGCGGGATCCTCTTCTTCCGGTCCGATGATCCAGCCTTCGAGATCCGGCATGGTTCGCGACGCGATGAAGATCGCGCGAATGAAGGTCTTGATGTCCTTGATCGGCACGACACGCCCGATCAGCGCCACCACGCGGTGCGAGCGCGGCTTGCGCTCGGCCACGAGCGGCCCCAGCGCGTCGACGTCGATACCGTTCGGAATGCATTGCGTGCGCTCGGCACGCGCGCCGTCGGTGACCTGGCGCTGGCGGTTCGCCTCGTACAACGCGACGATGTCGTCGGCGGCGTCGTAAGCGAGCTTGCCGATCGCTTCGAAAAAACGCACCCACAATTCACGGAAATAGCTGACGCGAGAAATATCGCGTTCGAACACACCCCGGTTATCGCGAATCCACTGGCTCTGCAGCAAGTCGATCTTGCGTTCCTTCGTATAGATGCCGTGTTCGGAGATCAGCAGCGGACGGCCCGTGCGGTAATGCATCAGCGCGCCGAGAAAGCCGCCGTATCCGGTCGATACCGTGTGATAGACACGCGCGGGCAGCAACTGCTCGGCGACGCGCGCGAGTTGCCACAGCGGCTTGTGCATGATCCGCACGGTCCAGAAGTAGTCGGTAAACGACGGATCGGTACAGTACTTCTGATACTGATCGACGATGGTGTCCCAGGCCGCGCGGCTCGACAGGAACTGTTCCTCGTTCAGCGCGCCGTGCGCGCCGAGCATCGGGATCATGCTCGCCATCAGTTCGCCGGCGTCCTGGCACTTGCGCGGATCGCGCAGGGCATCGTGCAAGGCCTGCGAGCGCGCGAACGCCGCGGCGTCGCCGTTCACCGCGCGCGGCTGAAAGTCCGCCACGGCCTGCTCGTACAGATAATGCGTTTCGAGGTGCACGACGTTGTCCGGCAGCGCATACGCCACCCCGGCGTAGTCCTGTTCCCGGCTGCCGATAAAGACAATCGCGAAACGGGTCTCGGGATACGAGCGGATCATTTCGTTGACCCAGCTCGACACGCCGCCACGCACGAACGGGAACGTGCCTTCGAGCAGCAGGCAGACATCGGCATCGGCGGCACGGCGGATCGGGAGTTCTTTCATCATGACCAGTACTTCACAACCGGTTTGAGTGTGGGCAACGCAGCGGCATTGCCCAGCGATGCGAGAAGCTGCGAAACACGAGCGTAGTCGCCGCGCAGGAAGTCGGCTTCCGCCAGCCACGGCACCAGCCGTTCCCGCGGGAAGCCGAGTTCGAGCGCATGCGCGATGTATTCGTGCGCGGCATTGGGCAACGCGTTGGCCAGCGCGAGACGGCCGCGGATCAGCCACAGCGCCGCATCGGTCGGATCGGTTTCGAGCGCCGTCTGCGCGTAGCGGTCGGCCTGTTGCAGCGTATGGCGGTACACCGCGCCCTGCACCAGGTTCTGGTACACGAGTTCGAAATACAGCTCGGCCAGCATGCGGTTCAGCGCGTGCCGTTCGGTGTCGTTGCCGGTCGCTTCCAGCGCTTTGCTGGTGCGGAAGATCTTCTGCATGATTTCGTTTTCGGCGTGATCCAGTGTGCCGTAAGCGATCAGGCGAATGTCTTCGAGCGGGTCGGCCAGCAACTCGCGCAGCAACGTGCCGGTGGTGCGGGTAGGCATGCTCTGGATCGCCACGAGGGCCGACAGCCGGTCGGTGGGCGACACCTGGGTATTCGCGAGACGCGCCTGCAGCCGCGCGCCGCCGCCGTGCGACACGCGCGACACCAGGTACGTGACGAATTGCGGGCGCGGCACATCGGCGAGTTGGTCGCTGTCGTGGCTGGCCGGGAAAAGCGCTGCCCAGATGCAGCTGGTCAGCACCACGAGGCCGCCGAACAACGGCACGAAGGTGCAGGCAAGCCACAGGAACAGCAACGAGAGCGCCCGCGGCTCGCGGTAGTTCAACGGCAACCACGCGCGGAACGCGACCGCCTCGGCGAATCCGGCCACCGCCTGCAGCGCCAGAAAGCGCAGCAGCGGATCGAACGCGCCGGCCGGTTGCAGCAGGCTCGCGATCGCCAGGTATTGCACGATCACGGCCGCCACGGCCGCCAGCACGCTGACGATGAGAGAAAGGGTCTTAGACATCGAGGCCGCTTCGTTTGAGAAGACGCGTCAGCGCCGCGCCCGGGTCGTCGCCCTCGAGGTGGAGCGTATGGACGCCGACGCGCGCGCGTTCCAGGTCGGTGTTGAACTGTGCCGTCAGGCTGGCTTCGATCCGCGCCAGATAGCCGTCGATACCGGTCGTATCCGTGGCGGGCATCAGATTCACCAGCACCGACTGTTTGGACGTCTGCACCGGCCACATCACGTCGAGCGAACGGCGGCGGCGCATCACATGCTCGAACAGCGAGTCGCCCTCTTCATCGCGCGGAAACGCCAGCGCGACGACCGACGACGCCACACCCGCCTTCTGCTGCAGACGCGCGAGGCGGCTCAGGTCGAGCGCGAATTCGTACGGGCAATTCGGCACGCGGTCGAGAATGCGCTGCACGAAGGCGGAATGCTCGACGCCGTCGGCGTAATAGCCCAGCAGCACCAGCAGCAGTTGCAGGTTGTCGAAGTTGAGCGACAGGAACGGCATCCGCTTGACGACGAGCAGCGCGCGCAGTTCTCCGTCCGCCGACACCAGCGGCGCGCACACCAGGTACTGGCTGACCGGCACCACCGTGTCTTCGTTCTTCAGATGCGCGACGCTCAGCGTGTTGAGCGCATGCGTGACGAGTTCGTCGTGCATTTCGAGTTCGAACGCGTCGCCGATCCGCGCGATCGCCTCGGTACCGAGCTTATTGTCACGCACCGGATACAGCGCCGCGACTTCGATCTGGCAGGCTTGCGCGACGAATTCGAGCAACCCGCTCGCTCCGCCCAGCGGGTGGCCTTCCCGCGCGACCGCCGGCACGGCGAGCGCCGTCTCGGTGGAGACCGACAGCCGGCGCAATTCGGTAATCGAGTCGCGCAGCGTGGTCGGCCGCGACAGCAGGTCCTTTTCGAGCCGCTCGTGGGACAGCCGCATAAGGTAGTGGCTATTGGTCAACGCGACGAGACGGTCGTTCAGGTAATCGTTCAGCGAAGACGCGCGCTCGGCGCGGCTACCCCACGTGTCGCCGAAGTGCCCGGCGAGAATCGTCTGGATCAGGCCGCCCGCGAAATACAGCGCGGGGAACGGGCCGCCATGCGGGTAAAAGAGCGCCCACGCGCCCAGCATGAAAGCCCCGGTCAACAGGCCGAGCAGGCTGCCGTAGCGCAAGGCGACCAGCAGCGACACCAGCCACAGCCACGGAAAGCCGGCGCGCAGCAGCAACGGGTCTTCCGGATGAAGCCAGCGGGCCACGGCCAGTACGACCAGCACGAGCACGGCGGTCTCCACGATCGCGAACGGCCGCGCCACCGCGGGCGCCAGAAAGCGGCGCACACGTCCGAGATTGCCGAACGGATGCGCATGGCGCGGCTTGGATGCGCCCGGGTTGTTTTCCACGGCTGCGGTATTCACGGCCATTTCCTTTTCACATGTCGGGTTGCGGCTTGCGGCCCGCGTTTCGGGTGCACGCCGGCAACCTTGGGGATATGCTTACTGACGCGCTTGCAACGGCGACAGAACCTTGGCGATCAGCGAGGTCGCCACGCTCGACAGACCCGAGCGGCTCCAGCCCGTACGCGTGCCCGTCGCGCTCCACACCACGGCGCCGTTCGACACGTCGATCAGTTCGAACGTGACGCCGACTACCGGCTCGCCGTCCACGCCCGTCTTGTAACGCCATTCTTCGACCGCGCCCGACAGCACATAGCGGGCGTTCTGCGAACGCGCCCATTCCAGCGACTTGTCGCTGTCGGCGCGTTGCGTCGTGTCGAACAGCGAATTGCGGTTCGCATCGGCCGGTGCGATGCGCACGTCGGCGATACCGCCCGCGCGCAGCGTGTTGGCCGCGATCGATTCGGCGCTGTGACCGGCATCCGGCGTTTCAGTGTAGTTGGCGATCGCCACCACCGCCACCTTGTCGCCGCGCGCGAGCGCGGGGCCCGAGGTCTGGCGCACCGTGCCGCATGCGCTCACCAGCAGGGCCAGCGCGGTTGCCGCGACACACCAGGCGCTCGTACGAGCCAATCGTTTAATGCCGTACATGAAGAATTCTCCTTGGGATAACTATGCGAAATCCGGTTCAATAAAACCAGCTATAGCGAGCGCCGATCTGGGTCACCGGCGTGCCGAGGCGCGAGACGCGCTGATGCGAGAAAAAGAGCGCCGCATGATCGCCGCCGAACACCGTGCCCGCGAGGCCGAGACTGACTGACGGACCCCAGCCCTGCAACGAGTCGTGCAGCACGCCGACGTCGAGGAACGGCCGCCACGCCCGCGTGTACTGGTCGATCAGATCGTTGCCGAAACCGAAGAACAGCCCGTATTGCGAGTAGGTCTGCGGGATGAACGTCGACGCGGTGACCGGACCCGCGCTCACGGGAATCAGCCGCGAGATCAGGCCGTCGGCCTCGCCGCTCGCGCTGTAGTCGCCATGCGCGCCGATCAGCCGCAGCGTGTAGTCCGGATAGTTGGTGCGGATGCGATAGCCGATTTCACCGGTGGACAGGACACCGCTGCCAAGATAGTTGCGCGCCTGGCTGTAGAAGCGATCGGCTTCGACGGTGCCCGTGGCATACAGACTCTGTGTCGCGCGGTAGGTGATCGTGCCGACCACGTTGTCCTTCATGCCGCCCACCTGCAGCGTCTGCGATTCGCGCGCGGTCTGGTTGCGGCCCGCTTTCAAGGCGATCGACAACGGCGAATTCCTGCCCCACTCCGCGGCCACCGACACGCTGTAGAAGCTGTCGAGCGCTTCGCGGCGGCCGGCGGTGACCATGAAGGCGGTGTCGTAGGTTTGACGCCGCGCGTAAAACTCCACCGAACGATCCACCGACGGCACGTTGGTGAGCTGCCCCTGATCCGTCGAATGCTGGAAGCGCTGGATACCGTTCACGCCGACCATATACAGATCGGCGATCTTGATGCTGCCCGCCAACGTCTGTTCGATGAAATCGAGCGGGTGCTCGACGTAGCTGGTCACGCTCGCGTCGAGCGATTGCGGCCACGTCAGCGCGGTCTGCTGCAGGCGGCTATGCAACTCCGAGTCGTAGGGCGCGCCTTCCAGGCCCTGAAACGCGAGGTTTTCAGCCGCGCCCGGACGATCCACCGCGATCGACGCGTCGATACGGTTGTAGATCGGCAAGCGCGCGCCTTGCTGGTCGAGCAGCCGCTCCATGGCCGGCTTGTCGTTCTCCGCGAGCGCGATCGCGATCAGCTGCTCCGAAGGTTGAACGAGAACATTGGCGTACTGACGGGCCAGCCAGCGCTTGGCCAACGGATTCGCTTCATGCGACATCGCCCACGCGAGCGCCACGTCACGCGCCACCGACGAACTCAACTGCGCCTGCTCCGGCGACGCCGCGACGGCCTGCGCTTTCACGGGTTGTGCGGGCGGCAGGCCGGCCGCGTCGCCGAGCAGCGTGCGGCGTGCTTCGGCGTTGTCGTTGCGGCCCGCGTCGCTCGCGAGCAGATCGATCAGGAATGCCTTCGACACGTCCGCGTTTTCGAAGATCGACGCGAGCGTCACGCGGCGGCCGAGCATCTGCTCACGCACTTCGCTGCCCTGCGAGGCGCGCGTGCGCAGCACGATCTGACCTTGCGCGCTGTTGGCGCGCACCTCGGCCTCTTCCTGCTGCATCTGGCGCCAGACGTTGCGGCGGATCGACCACGCGAGATCGCCGCGCCCCGCCATTTCCTGCGCTTCGGCGTAGGTCAGTTGCCAGAGCGGATCGCGCGACATGGCCGCCGACTGCAGACGCAGATACTTGAGCGCCGCCTCCGGCCGGTTCAGACGCATCAGCGCGGCGGCCAGCGGCCCCCACAACGCCGGCGCCTGCGCGGGTGCGTCACGCCATTCGGCCACCGCCTCGCGCAGTTGTGCTTCGCTGCCGTAGTCCACCAGCGTCCAGAGCAGCGCGGCGCGCAAATCGAGCGTCGCGCCAGGCAGCGCCACCGCGTGCTGCAGGTCGTGCAGCGCGTCGAGCGGACGGTCCGTCTGGCGATAGTATTCGGCGCGCACGCGCAGAAACGCGGGGTCGCCTTCGGCAGCCGCCAGTTGCTCGGGCGTCAGGCTTTTCAGCAGCGCCTCGACGCGATCGTACTGCTCCGCATCGGTGTAGTAGTGAATCGCGCTCTGCAGCGCGCGCGGCGACTGGTCGCGGCGGAACTGCAACTCGGACGTGCGGGCCGCGTCGACCGGATACGCGTCGTAGAAATACGTCATCGCGCCCAGGTCTTCGGGCGCCGCCTTGCCGCTTGCCAGCAAATGCTTGTAGGCGTCGTTCGCGATGTCGTCACGCTGCAGCAGGCGCGCGAGTTGCGCGGCATTGCGCCAGAACAGCATGTCGTCGTCTTTGGCGCCGCGGCGTGCGGCGAGCAGCGTGTCGAGCGCGCCCTTGTAGTCGCCGTGACGGTACAAGAGGCTCGCCGTGCGCAGCGCGTATTGCGTGTTCGACGGGTACAGCTGATCGAGCTTGCGGTAGTAGGTCAGCGCTTCGTCGTCGTGACCGGAGCGCTCGGCGAGCTGGCCCAGGCGCGCGTCGATCGCTTCAGCCGGCGAATTGCGTTGACGGCTGCGCAGGAAAGCCAGCGCGTCGTCCGGGCGGCCCAGACGCTCGTAGGCCGCCACCACCGAGTCGACCAGTTTGAGATCGCCGGGCGCCGCATTCGATGCCTGGATCAACGCAGCCAGATAGGCGTTGTCGTCGTTGAGCATCGGCGCGAGACGCATCACGTTCTTCCAGCCTTCCGGATCGTGCGTGGCTTGCGCGTAAGTGAGCCACATCTGCAAGGCGAGCGGCGACGCATGGTTCCATTCGGCGACCTGCGCGAGGCGCCTCGTCCAGACCGGCGAGCCAGGATTCTTGCTGACCTGCTCGGCTGCCACGCGCTGGGCGTCGGGCAGATCGTTCGATTCGAGGAACGACTGATAAAGCAGGCTGGGCACATCGTTCGATGCGGCGGCGTTCGGTGCCGCGTTCGTGGCCGCATTGGTGGCCGCATTTGTTGCCGGGCTCGACGCCGCCGCCGGCGCGGCGGCCGATGCCTTGTTCGCCGCTGAACTCGACGCCGCCGCGGCAGGCGCCGCCACGCGCACGAGATGCACATCGCGCAAACCGTGCGTGCGGGGACGCATCGCGAGCGCCGCCCCGGCTCGCGGGCCGTCCATATAGGCGTACTGCCCTTGCGAGCCGTCTTCACGTGCGCGATCGCGGATAAAGTCGACGAGCCGCAGCGCGCCATCTTCGTCAGGCCGGCCCTGCGCGTAGCCGGCCAGCGCCTTCGCATAGCGGTCGACCAGATCCGGACGATGCGCGGCCCGCGCCAGGTTCAGCAACACCACGAGCGTCTCTTGATCGTGCGCAAACGCGGCGCCGTGTTCGTTGGCGGCAGCGAGCGCTTCGTCGAGCAGATTGCCCGATTGCAAGGCCCGAATGCCCGCGATGAAGCACTGACGCTGCGCATCGAACGTCGCCGCGCTAGCCTGCAAACGGAACCAGGCGTTCGCCGCGCCGCGATAGTCGCCGCCATACATGGCGAAGCGCACCACTTCGCGATTCCAGCGCGCTTGTTGCGCCGGGTCCTGCGCGGCAAGGCGCGCGTACAGTTGCCCGGCGAGTTGTTGCGCATTCACCGAAGCCGCCGCCTCGGCCAGCATCTGCAAATCGGCATTCGACCACGACAGAGCCGCGGCACTCGCCAACTGCGTACGCAAGCGCGCGAGCGCGGCTTCGCGGCCCGGGTCGCTGGCGGGCAGCGCGAACGTCTCGCGCGTGTCGACGCTCAGGCGCAGCAACTGCGCCGCGCGGTGCATCTGTTCGTTGGGAATCGCCTCCATGCGGGCGGCGATACGGCGCGCGTCCTCGTTGCGTCCGAGACGCACATACTGCGTGCCGAGCACCGAGAGAATTTCCGTGTTGTCGGGCTGCACGCGCAGCCATGCTTCCAGATACGCAATGCTGAGATCGCTCGGCGCGTCGGTCGAGGTCATCCGGCTACGCAGGCCGCCGCGCGGATGCACGAGATACAGCGTGATCAACACCACGCCCGCGAGCAGCAGAACGAGCCACGTGGGCGCGATGCGAGGACGATTATCGGCCACAGGCGACCTCGACTGACTTGTAGTTCAGTTTCTGTCCGACCTCTGCCGGCGTATCGAAACGCAGGAAGTCGCCGTCACGACGCGTGGCGACAGACTGATTGTTGACGCTGACCTTGCACTGCTGCGCGTTGGCCAGCTTGACGAATGGCTGATAGTGGCCGGCGAATTCGAAATGCATGCCCTGCGGCGTGCGCCGGAAGTCGCGCACGAAACCGTTGGCTTCGCCGATATACGGCGCTGCCTCTTTGGCCGCGCCGCCGATCGCAAAGCGGGCGCTGCCGCCGTCGATATGGATATAGGTGCCGTCTGGGCCGTTGGCAAAGCCGGTCACGCCCGAGGCGCTGTCGAGCGACGGTTTGGCCGTCTGCGGCCAATGCAATTCGCGCACTTCGCCGTTGCCGCGCACGATCCAGTCGCTCGCCTGCGGGCCCACCTCTTTCGCCACCGCGAAGGTATGCCAGTCGAGCACCTTGCGGATGTATTCGCTCACGTAGACCGGCATCACCGGCTGCTTGAGCACCGTGGAGAAGATCTGGTCGAGCGCGCGCAACGAGGCCACCTTGGTGCCGCTGTACATATGGTAGTAGATGTCGATCGGCTTGAAGCGCAGCGGCCGGTCGGTCATCGCAAAGGTCTCCAGCACGCGCGTGAAGCCATAGAACGGGCCTTGCCAGTCGTTCGTGTAGACGTTTTCGTCCTGATTCGGCGCGTACACCTGATATGCGTCCGGTCCCTTGTCCACGCCGATCGGCGCGATATTGGTCCAGCTATTGGCCGACTTCGTGATGACGGTGTCGCCGCCGTTGAAGTTGTAGACGCCCGCCTCATACACCTTGCGCACGACGAAACCCGGCGGCCGGCAGTCGCCCGACCATTGCAGGATTACCGTCTTCTTGCCGGCCGGCGCAAGACGCGTGTTGATGTAGTCGATCGAACCGGTGATCTCACGGTCGATATTGAAGCGATAACCCGGAATGTTCAGCGAGAACGCCGCGTCGCCGCCTCCGCGGTCCACCTGCGCGCCGGTCGCGCTGTCCACCTGCTCCCATTGGAACGGATGCGAATACGTGTGCGTGCCGATCTCGACATGCGGCAGCGCGAACATTTTGCGCGCGATCTCTTCCAGACGCGGCGAGATATCCGGATGCAGGCCCTTCGGACCGACCTCGCCCTCGATCACCGACAGTGTCATCGGCACCGGGTAGCGCGTGAAAATCTGCTGATAGAGCGCTTCGCCGGAATAGTCGGGGCCGGGGAATTCGGCGCGCGAGGCGAAACCGTCGCCATCCACGTGCGACATGAACAGACGCCGGCCGTTTTCAGTCGTCACGCTCGGCGACGGCATGTCCGGCAAATGCAGCGCCGCTTTCATGAACGCCATCGGCTGAATGGCCCAGCGCTCCTGCTCGATGCTGTCGAGCGAGGTCACGGTGTATGGACTGAGCGCGTAGCCGCCCCACGGCGTGAGCGCGACCTGGTCGAGCAACACGCCGTTGGCCGACACGCGCAGCAACGGCTGGCTGCGCGAACCCACGCGCACGCCTTGCAGATCGCGCGGCTCGGGCTTCGGGCTGATTTCGAAGCCGACCATGGGATCGCTCTTGACCACCGTGACCGGCGCGGCCAGCGTGCCGCCCACCGCTTGCAGATCGAGCGCCGCGCCGGCCGAACCGGCCGCGTCGAAGCCGAACTGCCCGAGGAAGGCGACGGGAATGTGATCGGCGATGCGGGCGGCGACCCAGCGTTGCCACGCTTCAGGGTCGGGCACCGCGCCGCGCTGGATCCACGCGACCACGCCCGCGTAGCGGTCCGGCGTGATCGCATCCGGCAAGCGCGACGAGAAATCGGCGTACTCGACGTCGTAGCCCATATAGTTCAGCGGCGTGGCCAGATCGCGCACGCCGGCGCTCAGGTCGAGCGGATCTTTGGTGTCGCGGTCCTGCACGACGAGAATCTTGCGCGGCAGCACTTCGATCTTGCCGATGCCCACCACGTCGCGCCCCTTGCTCGTGACGTAAGGCAGCATGCCGGCCGATACGACGCGCGCGGCCGTATCACGGGCGCACTGCCGGTCGGTGCGAGCGCAAAACTCCACGGACACGACAGGCACTCCGCTTTGCTGCGTGAACGCGCGCGCCGCTGCAATGCGTTGGGCGCGCAACGATTCAGCCACTTCGAGCAACTGGCCGCTGTCATCCATGCCGCGAACCAGCGAGTCGCCGACCACCGCATACAGCGACTTCGCATAAGGCAGCGCGTTGCGCATGACGTCGGCGCCGCCCGCCACGAGGCGCGCGTCCGGGTGCGCGTCATGAATGCGCCCGGCGGCGGCGACGGCCGCGGGCGTCTCGAGCAGGAAGCCGCGATAGCCGCGCTGCCACAGCGGTTCGATCTCACTGGAGAGGAAGGCGTCGGCCGAACCGGCGGACTCGGCTCCATGCGTGCGCGCGATCCAGGTGGTATGAGCCAGCGGATGCGCGGCCGGATCGAAGCCGGTAGCCGGGTCGACCACGACGGCGTCGAATGCCTGCAATTCGCCTACAGGCGGATTGGCGGCGTAAAAGAAAGCGAGATCCGGCTGAGAGAAAACAGAACTGGCGACAGTGGCAGCGGACTGCAACGGCGCAGTTTCGGCCTGCGTTGCGAGCGGTGCGAGGCCCGCCGTGCCGAGCATGACCGCAATCAAGGTGCGTGTAAGAAATCGTTCGCCCGCACTTTCGACAATCCCGCAAGAGTCCCCGCCGGCGCGCGCCCGGGTCCGCTTCTTCATCGCCAAAATCTTTTCCCCGTTCTGTCTGAAGGCGAGCGGCGTAATCCCCGTATGGAGAAAATTTCCGCAAGCTGATTTTAAGCCGGTCAAATCCGCATTATTTGCACCACGCAATTCGACGTTGCGACGGATGCGAAACCGACTCTTTGTTGTTTCCTGCTAAAGCCGAGGAAGATAGCACATCCGATGGCGCCGTCTCAA
This sequence comes from Paraburkholderia aromaticivorans, assembly GCF_002278075.1. Classification (NCBI taxonomy): domain Bacteria; kingdom Pseudomonadati; phylum Pseudomonadota; class Betaproteobacteria; order Burkholderiales; family Burkholderiaceae; genus Paraburkholderia; species Paraburkholderia aromaticivorans. The sequence goes on from NZ_CP022989.1 coordinate 3,928,429, forward strand.
GATCGGTCACGCCATTGGCTGACTCAGAACAGTTAAATAGTGAAAAGCGCATCCACTTGAATTCAAAGGCAAACGATTGCGCGGCCGAGGGCGAATGATATTACCGGAGGCAGCCTTCAAAAACCGATTCGTCAAGGAGTTCGCGAATGTGTTGGAAAATCGCCGCAATCGGACTTCGACCCATCCGCCGCTGCGGATCAATCTTCTGATCAATAATCGCGAAAAAAACGAACCATCGTGCTTTTTCAGAAAGGCGCTGATTCCTTAAAATAGTTTGATCAACGCGCGCGTGGCAATAAATACCGGAAAGCAAAACGCCGGAAATCAATTCCACAGCACTCGCGAGATGCACTGGCTCCCACCAATGCAAAAAAGATAAATCCGCGCCCTAAAGAAAATTCCAAGGATGCCGTTAGCGCAGTTGGGCAAACCCGGAGTGATCCGGCGACGCAAAACTATAGGGACTCCTTTACGGGAGTTCGCCAGTTGCCCGCCGTATCCACGGCGGGCCAATCGACAGTGGTTTCAAAAGACCGCGTCAGGAGGCTACATGCAAGAAAATCGGGGAATGGGTGCGGTCGCATTTGCTGCTTCGGAATCGGCGGAAGAATCCCGCCTCCTCGCCCGCACCGGCAGATGTCTGAAACGGGCCGGACTGATCGCCGGCCTGTTAGTGGGGTGCCTTGGCGGCACCGCTTTCGCGGGCACCACCACAGCCACCAGCGTCGTCGTCCCCTCCTACTTCAACGCCACCAGCAGCGTCGCGAACTGGAACAGTCTCACGACCACGGCGCGTAAGGTGCCGACCACCGCCATCCTGAATCCGAATAGCGGCCCCGGCGTGAAGGAAGACCCGAACTATGCCGCCGCCATCGCCAGGCTTCGCGCCGCGGGCGGCAAAGTATTGGGCTATGTGTCCACCTCGTACGGCAAGCGTTCGCTGTCCGCGGTCGTGACCGACATCAATACGTACGTAGCCTTGTATAAGGTAGACGGCTTCTTCATCGACGAGATGACTTCCGACAGTCAGATCTCGCACATCCAGTTCTACCAGTCGATCTACAACTACATCAAAGGCCTGAACGCCACCTACTCGGTGACGGCCAATCCGGGCACCAACATTCCTGAGTTGTACGCGAGCCTGCCGACCGCCGATCAGTTCGTCGTGTTCGAAAGCACCGCAAAAAGCTACGCGAAATACCAGCCGATGAGCTGGCAGACCGCCTATCCGAAGAGCCGCTTCGTGCACATGGTGTATGGCGCGACCGCCGCGCAATTGCCGGGCGTCGTGCAATACGCGAAGACGCATGGCGCGGGCGGCGTGTATGTCACGTCGCTGTCCGGTGGCAATCCGTATAAGGCACTGCCGCCGTACTGGAACGACGAGGTGGCGGACGCCGCCGCGCCTTGATGATCCGACTCGCGGCGGCATGATTCATGTCGCCACGATGCTTACGCAGGCCGGCAAACCCGTGATGGATGCGCCGGCCAACTGCCGGCCGGCGCGGTGTGTCTTGCTTCACTGTCTGCCGGTTGACGACATAGTGTATTGAGTATCGAGCGCTTTGCCCCGCCGGCGTATTCGTCGGCGTTTTCTTTGGCTCGCGCGTCATGCCGTTTTTTATGGAAGTTTGCCGATAATCGAGCTGCATTCGTCCTTTGTGAAAGCGCGCAGCGTTCGCGTGCGGACGTTACCGGCAGAGCCCAGCGCGTAGCCGAATGACACGAAGCTTTGCTCATCGGGTGCTTCGATCACCGTAACAACGTCATATTCGCCCAACGTCCAGTAGATCTCTTTCATTTCACAGCCAAAGGTCCGGGCTAGTTCCGCCGCTTGACCCGCACGCTGCGGGCTGTTCTTGACGTTACGGATTCCCTGATCGGTGAATTGTGCAAGTACCACATACGTCGCCATGACGATTCCCCTTACGATTAACACGAGACGGGATTCAGACGCGCAAGTCGGACTGCTCACGCTATTGCGCTGTTGATGCGCGATAGCGTTCCGCGCGCAATCCAAGTGTAGGTAATGGCGACGCGTGCTACCGGATCTTTGCGGGGATGCACGCGCCATGTCCGCGTCTGGCATCGATCCTCAAGGGTTCCGATAAAGCACGTGACTGGCAATGGCGGTGTGCGTTACTCGCCTGCGTTCGCGCCGTGCTCCGCACGAACATCCGCCACCAGCAGCGCCGTCATGTTGACGATGCGGCGCACCGTCGCCGAAGCCGTCAGCACATGCACGGGTTTCGCCGCACCCAGCAGCATCGGACCGATCGCGATGTTGTTGCCCGCGGCGGTCTTCAGCAGGTTGTACGAGATGTTGGCCGCGTCGATGTTCGGCAGCACCAGCAGGTTCGCGTCACCTTCGAGCGTCGAGTCGGGCATCACTTCGCGACGCAGATTCGCGTCGAGCGCGATGTCGCCGTGCATCTCGCCGTCCACCTGCAGGTCCGGCGCGCGTTCGCGCAGGATCGCCAGCGTGTCGCGCATCTTCTGCGCGGTCGGCGCGTTGCTGGTGCCGAAATTCGAATGCGACAGCAGCGCGATCTTCGGCTCGATACCGAAACGGCGCACTTCTTCCGCCGCCATGAGGGTGATTTCCGCCAGTTGCTCCGGCGTCGGATCCACGTTCACGTGCGTATCCACGAGGAAGATCTGCCGATTCGGCAGCACCAGTGCGTTCATCGCCGCGTAGACCTTCGCGCCTTCCTTCTTGCCGATCACCTGATCGATGAAGTGCAGATGCCGATGCGTGGTCGACACCGTGCCGCAGATCATGCCGTCGGCCTCGCCCTTTTCCACCAGCATCGCGCCGATCAGCGTGGTGCGGCGGCGCATTTCGAGCTTCGCCATCTGCGCGCTGATGCCCTTGCGCGACATCATCTTGTGATATTCCTGCCAGAAGTCGCGATAACGCTCGTCGTGGTCGGTGTTCACCACCGTGTAGTCCTGACCCGCGACCAGCCGCAGACCGTAGCGCGCAATGCGCTGCTCGATCACCGCCGGGCGGCCGATCAGGATCGGCTTGGCCAGCTTTTCGTCGACGATGATCTGCATCGCGCGCAACACGCGCTCTTCCTCGCCTTCCGCGAACACGATGCGCTTCTTCTCCGGCTCGACGCTGCGCGCCAGCTGGAAAATCGGCTTCATGGTCGTGCCGCTGTGATACACGAACTGCTGCAGATGCTGTTCGTAGGCGTCCATGTCCTCGATCGGACGCTCGGCGACGCCCGAATCCATCGCGGCCTTCGCCACGGCCGGCGCGACCTTGACGATCAAACGCGGATCGAACGGCTTCGGAATCAGATACTCAGGGCCGAACGACAGGTCCTGAATGCCGTACGCCGTCGCGACGATATCGCTCTGCTCCTGGCGCGCCAGCTCGGCGATCGCGTTGACCGCGGCGATTTCCATTTCCCGCGTCACCGTGGTCGCGCCCGCATCCAGCGCGCCGCGGAACAGGAACGGGAACACCAGCACGTTGTTCACCTGGTTCGGGTAGTCGGTGCGGCCCGTGCACAGCACGGCGTCCGGGCGCACTTCCAGCGCCAGCTCCGGCAGGATTTCCGGCGTCGGGTTGGCCAGCGCCAGGATCAGCGGCTTGTCCGCCATCTGCCTGACCATGTCCTGCTTGAGCACGCCGCCGGCCGACAGGCCGAGGAACACGTCCGCGCCGCCGATCGCTTCGGCGAGCGTGCGGGCGTCGGTTTCACGCGCGAAACGCTCCTTGTCCGGGTCCATCAGTTCGACGCGGCCCTTGTAGACCACGCCGGCCAGATCGGTGACGGTGATGTTTTCGAGCGGCAGGCCGATATCGACCAGCAGGTCCAGACACGCCAGCGCCGCCGCGCCCGCGCCCGAGGAGACCAGCCTGACTTCCTTGATGTCCTTGCCGACCACCTTCAGACCGTTAGTGATGGCCGCCGCGACGACGATCGCGGTGCCGTGCTGGTCGTCGTGGAAGACCGGAATCTTCATGCGCTTGCGGCATTCGCGTTCGACGATGAAGCAGTCCGGCGCCTTGATGTCCTCGAGGTTGATGCCGCCGAAGGTCGGTTCCAGCGCCGCGATCACGTCGACCAGCTTGTGCGGGTCGGACTCGTTCAGCTCGATATCGAACACGTCGATGCCGGCGAACTTCTTGAACAGCACGGCCTTGCCTTCCATGACCGGCTTCGAGGCGAGCGGCCCGATGTTGCCCAGACCGAGCACCGCGGTGCCGTTGGTGACCACGCCCACGAGGTTGCTGCGCGCGGTGAAACGCGCGGCGTTCAGCGGGTTCTCGACGATTTCCTCGCACGCGAACGCCACGCCCGGCGAGTACGCCAGCGCGAGATCGCGCTGGTTGATCATCTGCTTGGTCGGGGCGATCGCGATCTTCCCGGGGGTGGGGAACTCGTGGTAATCGAGGGCGGCTTCGCGGGAGCTCGTTCTATCGGATTGCGTGATCATGACTGCGGTACTCGAAATAAAGTTAGCTAATCGAATCAATGCGTGTGGGGCCGGATAACGGCGTCATCCGGAGGCGTTTGATCCGTTGGTGTCTGCGCGGCGGAGTCCAGCGCATCGAGGCCCGTGTCGGTCCTGTCGAGCATCGCGCGGGCCTTGTTCATGTCGAGCGCCCCTTCCCAGCGGGCTACCACAATGGTCGCCACCCCGTTGCCGATCAGATTCGTGACCGCTCGGGCCTCGTTGAGGAAGCGGTCGACACCCAATAGCAGCACCAGTCCGGACACAGGGATCTGGTGCATCGAGGCGAGCGTCGCCGCCAGCGCGACGAACCCTGCTCCGGCCACGCCCGCTGACCCTTTGGATGTCAGCAACAGCACGCCGAGCAGCAGGAACTGGTCCCAGATCGTGAGGTGAATATTCATCGCCTGCGCAACGAACATTGAGGCCATGGTCAGGTAGATCGCGGTGCCGTCGGCATTGAACGTGTAGCCCGTAGGCAGCACCATCCCGACCACCGGGCGCGAACAACCCAGCTTCTCCATCTTGATCATCATCTGAGGCAGCACCGCTTCGGTCGAAGCCGTACCTAGCGTAATGAAGATTTCGTCCTTGATGTAGCGCAGATACTTCCACAGCGACAATCCGCTCATCCGCATCACCAGCCCAAGCACGACGACCACGAAGAAAATCGAGGTCAGGTAAAGGCACAGCATCAACTGTCCGAACGATGCCAGCGTGCCGATGCCGTACTTCGCGATGGTGAATGCCATGCCGCCGAAAGCACCGATCGGCGCGACATACATGACGATTCGCACGACGCCGAACATGCCCTGCAGGAACATGTCGAGCATGTCGACGAACGGCGCGGTACGGGGACCCAGTTTGGCAAGCGCGACCGCGAGCAGCAGCGAAAAGAAGATGATTGGCAGGATGTCTCCATTCGCGAACGCTCCGACAATGCTGTTCGGAACGATGCTCATGAAGAACTCGAGCATGCCGTGCTGCTGCGCCGCATGGGTGTAGGCGGAAATCGCCGAACTGTCGATATGGGTGGGGTCGATGTTCATACCGCTGCCCGGCTTGATGACGTTCACGATCACGAGGCCGACCACGAGCGCGATGGTCGAGGCCACTTCGAAGTAGACCACCGCCTTGACACCGACGCGGCCGGCCTCATGAAGGTCGTTCATGCGCGCAATGCCGACGACCACCGAGGCGAAGATGATCGGCGCAAGCAGCATCCGGATCAGTTTGATGAACAGATCGCCGAGCGGCTTGAGTTGAGAACCGATGTCAGGGTAGAAATGGCCGACGAGGACACCGGCAACAATGCCAATCAGAACCTGTACGTAGAGTCTGGAAAGAGATTTTCCAATCTTTGAAACCCGCATGACTGTCTCCTATGCGTGGCATCTTTTAATGAAATTCAGGGCGAGCACCGGCGGCGTCATCCACCATTGCGCTGCGCACGAACCCATTTCGCCCGCGTTCTCTTTGGCTGTTTTTGTGAACGCCACGCCGACGCTTGGGTCGGCGTGATTGCTCCTTGAGCACCTATGCCGACAGCTTTTGCATCTCGGCAAAGAGATCGGCCTTGCCTTCGAAGCCGATACCCGGCAGATCGGGCATGGTGATATAGCCGTTCTCCACTTTCACGCCATCCGGGAAGCCGCCGTAGGGCTGGAACAGGTCCGGATAGGATTCGTTGCCGCCCAGACCGAGGCCGGCCGCGATATTCAGCGACATCTGATGCCCGCCGTGCGGAACACAACGGCTCGGCGACCAGCCGTGCTGATGCAGCATGTCGAGCGTGCGCAGATACTCGACGAGGCCGTAACTCAATGCGCAATCGAACTGCAGCCAGTCGCGATCGGGACGCATGCCGCCGTAGCGAATGAGGTTGCGGGCGTCCTGCATCGAGAACAGGTCTTCGCCGGTCGCCATCGGCTTGTCGTAGTAGTTGCGCAGCGTTGCCTGCAATTCGAAGTCGAGCGGATCGCCCGGCTCCTCGTACCAGAACAGGTCGTATTGCGAGAGCGCTCTTGCGTACTGGATCGCGGTGTCGAGATCGAAGCGGCCGTTGGCGTCGACAGCCAGTTTTTGTCCGTCACCGAGCACGCTCAGAATCGAGTCGATGCGGCGCAGATCTTCATCGAGCGAAGCGCCGCCGATCTTCTTCTTCACGACCGTGTAACCGCGGTCGATATAGCTGCGCATTTCGTCTTTCAGCTTGCCGTGATCCTGGCCGGGGTAGTAGTAACCGCCCGCCGCATACACGAAAATCTTGCGGTCCGGCTGACCGTTGCCATAACGGTCCGCCAGCAACTGGAACAGCGGCTTGCCTTCGATCTTCGCCACCGCATCCCAGATCGCCATGTCGATGGTGCCGATCGCCACCGAGCGTTCGCCGTGTCCGCCCGGCTTTTCGTTCGTGAACATGGTGGCCCAGATGCGGTGCGGATCGAGGTTGTCGCCGGCATCGTTGACGAGCGTGGCGGGGTCGGCTTCGAGAATGCGCGGAATGAAGCGCTCGCGCATCAGCTTGCCCTGGCCGTAGCGGCCGTTTGAATTGAAGCCGTAACCCACAACCGGCTTGCCGTCCCGGATAACATCCGTCACCACGGCGACGAGACTCAGCGTCATCTTGCTGAAGTCGATGTAGGCATTGCGGATCGGGGAGCTGATCGGAACGGTCTTTTCGCGGATTTCAACGATTCTCATGACTTGTGTCTCCTGAGTTTTGGGCACGTATTGCATGCGTCAGGCTGCAATGGAAGCTAGCTTATCCGCGAAACCCTGCGCTAGAATTCGCTTAAATTCATTTCATTTTTTACTTTAGGTGAATAACCAAAGTGGCCATCGATTCGGCGTCCGACTTCGAGTTCTTCATCCTCCTTGCCAGACTGAAAAGCCTGTCGGGAGCGGCGCGCGCGCTCGATCTCACCCCGCCGGCGGCCACCAAACGGCTCGGGCTGATCGAGCAGAGACTGGGCGCACGGCTGGTCAACAGGACAACGCGAAGTGTCAGCCTGACGCCGGAAGGCGAAACCTACCTGCACTATGCCGCGCAGATCGTCGGGCAGATCCGGCAGATGGAAGACGAGATATCCGGGACCACATCGGACCCTCATGGTCTGTTACGGGTCAATGCGACGCTCGGCTTTGGGCGCACGACTATCGCGCCGCTGGTGTCTGACTTCGCCAAGCGCTTTCCGAATGTCGAAATCCAGTTTGAGGTCACCGACCGGCCCATCGACCTGGTCGAAGAGGGATTCGACATGGCGATCCGCTTTGGCGAGCTGCCTGACAGCCGGCTCAGCGCCCGGCGCATCATGAGCAATCGTCGCTTTCTTTGCGCCTCGCCCAAATACCTGGAGCGCTTTGGGACCCCGGAGCGCGTGGAGGATCTGGTTCGGCACCGTTGCATCATTCATCGACAGAACGACGACGCTTATGGCGTCTGGCGGTACATGCAGGGCGACCATACCGAAGCGCTGAAAGTGAAAGGAGCGCTGTCGAGCAATGATGGCGACATCGTGCTGCGGTGGGCGCTCGATGGGCACGGCATATTGATCCGTTCCGAATGGGATCTGGCGAAGTACGTTCAGAGCGGCAGGTTAAAACTGGTGTTGCCGGATACGGTACTGCCCTCGGCCGATCTGTTTGTCTACTATCCCAGCCAGCGCAACCAGACCGCGCGCGCACGGGCATTCATCGACTTTCTGATCGATCATTTTCAGGCTCCGTTCATCCCCGTCGAAACTGGCGCCAGGATTTACGCGCAAAAGAAGAGGACGGGCCGCAAGCCGTGAGTGGCGAACCCGGCGTCGCGGTGGCGCGGCTGTGGCGCCACCTCCTTGATCCGTCGGCTCTGGGCACATCTATTGCTCTATTCCGCTCGCCGGCAGATAACCCGTCAAAGCACGTAGCGCCCACGACGAGTCGCCGTTTTTCAACATCAGTCCAGCAATCCACCGGTGGGAGGCCCCATGCTTCGATACGCTGCAATCTTCTTCATCATCGCAATCATCGCCGCGGTATTCGGCTTTGGCGGCATCGCCGCAGGCGCGACGGAAATCGCCAAGGTTCTGTTCTTCATCTTCGTGGTGATCTTCCTCGTCACCTTGCTGATGGGCGTGATGCGACGCTGATGAGCGCCTGAACCGTTCAGGCGGAAACACCCCTACCCCGGCGCGAGGAGCAGCACGACGTTGCAATACTTGCCACACGGTATTGCAAATATTGCTGCCCGTGCCGGGTTTTTCCCTCCTCGCCCGACCCACCCGAGCTGCTCTGCAATAGCGCCAGAACTGCTTTGATTCTGAACTTTAATTGGTTCGCTTCCGTGAGTGCTTTCGTTACATTGAACGTCCAGATCACAACCGATCCTCAGGACAATCAATGGCACGGCTTCGGGGTTTTGCTTTCTTCGCTGCGGCACACAAATCGGCCGCGCGCCACGCGCGCGTGCTGCGCGAATTCATCACGGCAACTGCGGCTGCGCTGGCGCTGTGCTTCGCCGGCGGTGCACAAGCCGCGCCGCTTACCGAACTGAAGCTCGACTACGCGTATTACTCGCCGGAAAGCCTCGTCATCAAGCGTAACGGCTGGCTGGAGCAGGAATTCGCCGCCGACCACACCCCGGTCAAGTGGGTGCTCAGCCTCGGCAGCAACCGCGCGCTCGAGTATCTGAACAGCGGCGCGCTCGACATCGGCTCGACAGCGGGTCTGGCCGCCGTACTCGGCAAGGCGAACGGCAATCCGATCCGCGCCGTCTATATCTTTTCGCGCCCCGAGTGGACCGCGCTCGTCGTGCGCAAGGACTCGCCCGTCAAGCGTCTCGCCGATCTCAAAGGTAAGAAGATCGCCGCGACCAAGGGCACCGACCCGTTCCTCTTTACCTTGCGTGCGTTGCATACGGCGGGACTCTCGCGCGACGACGTCGAACTCGTGAATCTCCAGCATCCGGATGGCCGCACCGCGCTTGCGAACGGACAGGTCGATGCATGGGCCGGTCTCGATCCGCACATGGCCGCCGCACAGGTGGACGACGGCGCGCGCCTCCTGTACCGCAACGTCGACTTCAATACGTGGGGCTTCCTGAACGCGCGTGAAGACTTCATCCGCGAGCATCCGGACGCGCTCGCCCGCGTGCTGAAGGTCTATGAGAAGGCGCGCGTGTGGATCGCCGCGCATCCCGACGATACGGCGAAGATCGTCGCCGAGGAGTCGAAGGTTTCACTCGCCGTCGCGAAGCTGCAACTCAGCCGCAACGATCTCAGCCACCCGCAGCCCGGCGCGCAGCAGATCGCCGCGCTCAAAGCCGCAGCGCCGATTCTCGTGGACGAACAACTGGTAAAAAGCGGCACCGATCTCAATCAGGTGATCGACGCGTTGATCGATCCGAAAATCGCCCAACCGGTCATCGCGTCCGCGAATACCAACGCGAAATGATGCGCCCAATACGATTTTCGCCAGCCGTCAGTGCGCGCAACGACATCCGCAACCATGGCCGCCACTGAAGAGACGCTCGCGCTTGCGAGCCGTGCTTCGCCACGGCCGTGCGCTAGCGAGCCAGCGCCGGAAAAGCGCACGCGCGACCCTTTGCGTCCGTGGCGTTACGCCGGGCTCGCGCTGCCGGTCGTATTTCTCGCGGCGATCGAAGCCCTCGTCCGGACGTCCGTGCTGCCGGCGCATCTCATGCCCGCGCCGAGTTCCATCGTGCAAACGCTATGGGAGCTCGGCGGCACACGCCTCGCACGGCATGTCGGCGCCAGTGTCGCGCGGGTGTTCGCGGGTTTCGCGCTCGGCTCCGTGCTCGCGCTGCTGATCGGCGCGGCCATGGGACTGAGCCGCCGCGTCGATGCGTTGCTCGACCCCGCGTTTCAGGCACTGCGCGCGATTCCGTCGCTCGCCTGGGTGCCGATCCTGTTGCTCTGGATGGGTATCGACGAAGCCCCCAAGATCGCGCTGATCGCAATCGGCGCATTCTTTCCGGTGCAGTTCGGCGTCGTGGCCGGCATACAGGGTGTCGACCGCAAGCTGATCGAGTTCGGCGAAGTCAACCGGCTGACGCGGCGCGCGTTGTTCACGCGCATTCTCCTGCCCGCAGCGATGCCGCAGATCTTCACGGGCTTGCGCACCGGGCTGAGCCTCGCGTGGATGTTCATGGTCGCCGCGGAGCTGATCGCCGCGACGCGCGGACTCGGCTATCTGCTGAGCGACGGGCGCGAGACTGGCCGGCCCGATCTCGTGTTCGGCGCGATCCTGCTGCTGGCGCTGCTCGGCAAACTGAGCGACGGCGCATTCAAGGCGATCGAGGCGCGCACGCTGTCCTGGCGCGACGCCCGGCATGGGCCGGGAGACGCACAATGACCCACGCTGCCGCCCCCATGCTCGAAGTGCGCGGGCTCACCCGGCGCTTCGGCCAACGCACGGTATTCGAACAGGTATCGTTCGAACTCGCGCGCGGTGAGATCGTGAGCCTGGTCGGTCCCAGCGGATGCGGAAAAAGCACGCTGCTGCGCGCGATTGCGGGCCTCGATCGGGACACCGCCGGCTCGGTGCTGCTGGAGAAAAAACCGCAGCACGGACCGTCCGGAAGGATCGGCGTGATTTTCCAGGAGCCTCGCCTGCTGCCGTGGCTGAGCGTCGCCGACAATATCGCGTTCGCCGCCGGAGCGCGTCAGGGACACGATCCGCGCGTCGACGCGCTGCTCGCCGAAGTCGGTCTGCCAGGCATCCGCGATGCGCTGCCCAAGCGGCTCTCGGGCGGCATGGCGCAACGCGTCGCGCTGGCGCGCGGCCTGTTCGCGGAGCCCGACCTGCTGCTGCTCGACGAGCCGTTCAGCGCCGTCGACGCCATCACGCGCTCACGGCTGCAACAAGTCCTGCTTTCGTTGACGCGCGCACACCGGACAGCCGCGTTGCTCGTCACGCACGATCTCGACGAAGCGCTTTACCTATCCGACCGTGTTCTGCTGCTGTCGCCGCCCGGTGACGAGCGTCCGAGCCGCATCGCGCGTGAGATTCGCGTCACTGCGCCACGGCCGAGAAACCTGCGCGATTCCGCGCTGGACGCGCTGCGCGATGAATTGCTGGAAGGCATCGCGCGCGCCGCGCTTGCTGCCGGCGATTGAAGCCGGACGAACCCGGCAAGCCGTCGAGCCGCTCGTGCTCAGGCATTGCAAGCCGGCCCCTCGCGACCATCGATCCACGCCTGGCGCTTCGTCGTATTCACGCCGCGCGCGCAATCGGCGCCCGCGCGCTCAATCGGTGCGACCAGTTGGCGAGCGTGCGCGTCGCCACCGGCGGCTTGCTCAAAATCGCGCTGTCGTAATGCTTGCCGCCGAAGCGCACGAAATCGACGATACGAAACCCCTGGCCGCGATAGAACGCGATCAGATGCGCAGCCGGTTGCGGCGTATCGAGCGCCAGCTCGGCATAACCGCGCGTCGCGGCCCAATGGTCGGCGAATGCGATCAGCAACGTACCGATGCCGCGCGCCTGCCACGCCGGCTCGACCGCGAACTGCCGCAAACTGGCGATATCGTCGCGACGGTATAGCTCGCAAGCCGACTCACGATCCGGCGCATAAAGCGTCATCGTCCCGACGATGCGTCCGTCGCACACCGCCACATAGCAGTCGCCACGCGTTGCGCGCAGGCGTGTGATTTCGACGGTCTGGTCGACGCAGGTGCAGTTGAGGCCCATCGCGCCGAGCGGCGTGAAGGCGCGATGCAACATCGCCGTCAACGCGACGAACGAATCGCGCGCAGGATCGAAGCGTCGCAATTCGACACGGCCCACGCCGTGACAGACGTAGTCGATACGAACGGATTGTTGCGTCGTTGCACGTCGTTTCACGTTGAGCACCTCGCGGAATCAGGATGCCCGAAGTGTAGATTTCGCGTGGGGGCGTCTCAAGAAAAAATGTCGTAAAAACTCACATGGGAGCAGCGAGCGCCGCATCACCCCCAACTGTCATCCCAACTATCACCCCAAAGCCGGCGCGAGTTGCGGCTCGCCTTCGCGCAGGCCCAGATGCAATTCCTCGCAGAGGAACGTTTGCAACGTTTGCACGGCCGCCGCCGGCGCGCCCGACACCTCTCGCATGAACAGGCCGAAGTCCGCGGTGGGCGCGTCGGGCAAACCATCGGCCTGGCCGAGCACGCGCATCGATTCCGAACGGATGTTGCCGTCGAGCAGCACCGACACTCCGAGCCCGGCTTCCACGGCGGATTGCACGGCCGGCAGGCTCGTGCTCGTGCACACGATGCGCCACGCGATCCCCGCACGCCGCAGCGCGGTCAGCACCTGTTGCTGCCATAGACACGCGTCGCCGAATGCGACCACCGGCAACGGTGCCTGCGCATCGCGGCCAAATCCACGCGCGCCGACCCAGAAGAGCGGCTGCGTCCACGTCAGCAGCGGCGCTGCATCGACCAGCGCGGGATCGCCGACCACCACGTCGAGGCTGCCGTCCGCGAGCCGGTTCGACAATGCCGCACTGCTGTCGACCACGATTTCCAGCGCCACTTGCGGATAAGCGATCGAAAAACGCCGCAACGCCCGGGGCAAACGACCGACCGCGATGTCCTCCAGCATGCCGAGCCGCACGGTGCCGGACACCTGACCGGCGCTCAGCGCACGGCGCGCATCGGCACCCGCGCCAAGAATGGTGTGCGCATACGGCAGCAGCAGATGCCCGGCCTCGGTAAGTTGCACGCCGCGCGGCGAGCGGTCGAGCAAACGCTGCCCGAGGTCTTCTTCGAGGCGGCGCAATTGCATGCTCACCGCCGCCTGGGTGCGCGCGAGCCGCGCCGCCGCCACGCCCACCGCGCCCGTCTCCGCCACGGTGACGAAGGTGCGCAGCAGGCTGCTGTCGATATCTCGGGTCATAAAGGTTCTTGAAGTCGGCATAACAAATATCAACTTATCTTAATACCGACCACACCGATAAGATAGCGTCAACAGATCCCGATCGAGCGGCAACCCGACGACCATGCAGGACACCACCATTCAATCCGCGCTGACGCCCCCGCAGAACGACCTGAAGCCGGCCCGTGTCGCGGCCGGGGCGGCATTGCTGTGCGTGCTGTCGATGTCGAGCGTGCAATTCGGCGCCGCGCTCTCCGCACCGACGATGGCGGCCTACGGTTCGCTCAGCACCACATGGCTGCGCCTGTGCTGGGCGGCTTTGGTGCTCGCCCTGCTGGTGCGCCCGCGCTTTCGCAGCTACTCGCGCTCGCACTGGCTGGCCGCCGGCGCGCTCGGCGCGGCGATGGCCGGCATGACACTGTGCTTTTTCACGGCGCTTCAGCGCATTCCGTTAGGGCTTGCCGTCGCGATCGACTTTCTCGGGCCGCTCGCCGTGGCGACATTCGCGGTGCGCCGCGCCCGGGCGTTGCTCTGGCCCGCGCTGGCGATTGCCGGCGTCATGCTGCTGTCGCGCGATCGCGCCGGCTGGCTCGGCGAACCGCTCGGCGTGTTGCTCGCGTGCGGCGCGGCGCTCGGCTGGGGCAGCTACATCGTGTTGATGAAAAAGACCGGCACCCTGTTCGCGGGGCTCGAAGGACTGTCGGTGTCGCTGATCGCGGCCGCGCTCGTGGCCACACCGTTCGGACTGGCGCAAAGCGGGCTGCACGTTGCGGCTGCTCAGGTCGCGGCCACGGCGGGCCTCGCGTTGCTGGTGCCGCTGCTGCCGTACGCGCTGGAAATGGTGGCATTGCGCCACATGCCGGCGGGTTCGTTCGGGATACTGATGAGTGTCGAGCCGGCCATCGGCGCGTTGGCGGGTTTCATCGTGCTGCATCAGCCGATGGGGTTTCTACAGATCGCGGGCACGCTGCTCGTGGTGACCGCCAGCGTGGGTGCCGTAATCGCGGCGCGCTGATCCGCGCCGTGGCCGACAGACAGCGCAAGGCAACGCCGCGCCGCCGCGCTCAGGCGATGTTCTCCGCCTCGTAGAGACGCCGCCCCGCGGCATCCTTCGCGCCGAGGATCGGCTCGAAATCGATCGGCCATTCAATGCCGATGTCGGGATCGCGCCACAGAATGCAGCGCTCCAGTTCGGGAAACCAGTATTCCGTGGTCTTCCACAAACACTCGGCGACGTTGGACAGCACCACGAAACCGTGCGCAAAGCCTGGCGGCACCCAGATCTGCCGATGATTGGCCGCGCTCAGATGCGCCCCGCACCACTTGCCGAAATTCGGCGAATTGAGCCGCACGTCCACACCAACGGCGAACACCTCGCCCACGACGACCCGCATGAGCCGCCCTTGCGGACGCTGCACTTGATAGTGCAACCCGCGCAACACGCCATGCACCGCGCTCGAATGCCGGTCCTGTACAAAGTGGAAAGCTTGCGAGACATCGCCGATAAACTCATCTTCGCTAAAACTCTCGAAGCAGAAGCCGAATTCGTCGCAGAACACTTCGGGCTCGATGAGCTTTACCTCCGGCAAGGCCGTCGCGATCACCTTGTTGCCCATTGCTGCTGTACTCGTAAGAAGCTTGACCGGCGAAAACGCGGCCGTCATGACGGCCGCGTCCAATTCCCGTGGGCCGCGCGGCTGCTGGCACAGCCGCGTCCATGAATACTACGCCTGCGTCGCGGTCCGGCTGCGCGCGCGATATTCCGTTGGAGACAGCGCCATGCGTTTGCGGAAAATTTTCGCTAGACGATCGCCGTTGCCCGTACCGCTGCGGCGCGCGATCTTGTCCACCGGCAATTCGGTCTCAGTCAGGAAGTTACAGGCTATGCGCAAGCGTATCTGTAAGAGGTAGTCCGACGGCGTGACCTGCATTTCATGCTTGAAGCGCCGCAGAAAATTGCGCTCGCTCATTGCCGCGACTTGTGCGGCGTCCGCCACCGAAACCGGACGGTCGCAATTCGCCTCCATCCAGCGCGCCGCGGCGCGGATTTTCTCGGCCACGCTGAGCGTGCCGCCTTCCGCCGGCAGCGGTACCCAGGTGGCGGCCATGCCGGGCATCACACGGTCGGCGACGCTGCGGGCCAGTTCGGCGCCAAGGTCGCGCTTGATGAACATCAGCGCGCTGCGCGCGCAGTCATGCCGCTCGTTGGATGCGCTCAGCGCGGACTCGCCCGTCACGCCGTTCAGATAGCGATTCACCTGCGGTCCGTCGTGATCCGACGGGCAGGCCGCTTCAAGAACGAGCCGCCCTTCGCCGATCGTTTCAATCGCGCGAGTGCGCGCTTGCACCGAACGCAGCCAGCCGAGCACCCGCTCGTCGCGCGCGGCCACATGCGCACCGTAGCCGCCCGCGATAAACAGCACGTCGAAGCCGCTGCCGAAACGCGCGTCGATACGATCAGTCCAGATGCGCGCGGAGGATGAACTGGCGACGCTGCCGCCGTCCATGGAAAGAAATTGCACTTCGTAAGGCGGTTCTTCGCCAGCTTGCGAACCCGAGAGTTCATTGGCGGTCTGGAACATCTCCACCACGGTGCCTGGCCCCAACAGCCAGAAACCGTCGAAGAGCAGCACGCCGATTCTCCGCGTCGCACTGCGCGCGCTCAAAGTCGGCGTATGCAGCCAGGTGATCCTCGCAGTATCAAGGTGCATGTGCGGCATGATATTTCCCCAGACTGTCGTACATTGTGGACCCCGATCCCGTTAGCGGCCGATATGAACGGAATGATTATGAAGAGGGAGATTTTGGACAACACCACTTAACGGATTAAGCGTGATGTTAGCCGAACCCCTCGCCATAGTAAATTTGAAAAACAAATACTATTGAAAACGGGAATGTATGAAGAAAACGGTTATCGCGCGTTTCATATGACGCGCGCCGGTTGCGTCGGCGCGACGCTCGAGCATGCTGGGAAATTTCTCCCGTCCGGCGCTACAAGCTGCGTCCAGCCTTGTTCCTCGGGTCAGAGTGCGGATTGCTCACGCCCCTGTCAAGCAGGTTTTTTGAGTTACCAAGCTATGCCTGAGCAACGTCAAAAAGTGTTTCAAACCTGAAATGCAAACCTCGCAGATAATGACCATTCCATATCCGCTTTATTCGCAAACCGGGAATTTATCGGGCTACCCGCATGAAATCCGACCGCATTTATCGAATCGAGCTCCATTAAGGATTTAAAAACGCATTTTTCGAATGCATGAAAGTGTTTCCATATTGAAACATCCGGTCTGCTATAAGTATGACTTAATCCCCGGCCGCGCCGCGCGACGGGCGTGAGCGCCTGAGGATGCCTGCGGATTGAGGACATGCGCGGCGCGCGTTCCTTAAACAAAGTTTCATCCATGGATCGCGCTCTTTCAGGATTCGCCCGGCACGGGCGCGACATAATTCCTGCACCGTGATAGCCGCAAGGAGCCAGCACATGTCGCGCCCCATGAGCATTGAAAGAGTCAACGAATACGGTCAGAACGCGGTTCGCATCGCCATCGAGGGCCACGTCGTGCTGCTCGATGTGGCCGATCTCGACGCCGTAATCGAACACCTCAGCGTGTTGCGAGCCACCATGCGCCCGGAAGTGCCCACGGAGCCGCTGCGAACTCATCAGTATGTCATCGAAATCGACCCCTGCTGGCACACGGAAAAACATCCGCGGCAGGATGGCGCCGTGCTGTTCCTGCGGCATTCCGGCCTCGGCTGGGCCGGCTTCGCGCTACCCACCGAAAACCTCGCCAAACTGCATCACGCGCTTACGCAGCAATTGGAAGCCTCGCTGGAAGTTCGCGGCATGCTCAACTGAAGGAGCTGCACGCGTGGCGGGTGGTGCTTCACGCAGCACCGCGTTTCAGATCATGCGCGCAACGCCCCTTATAGCCCGCTTTAAAGACCGCTTTAAAGGCGGCTTCACAGCTCCCTCATGCAGCCCGGCTCCACCTCAGTCGCAGCATAGCCGCGGTCACTGTCATTCAACCCTCTCTCGCAAGCGCGGCCCGGTCCGCGCTTTTTTCATTGTTTAGTTTTGCTGATTGCTCTTCACAGAACCGGAAGCGATCAGCGCGTGCGGTTCATGAACATTGCACAAAGTTAAAAAAGACTTAATGCACCTAGCAGCGCGGATTTATCCACCATCGCCGATGATGCACCCATCGCCCATCCTCTCTGTTCCCAAATGAACCAGCTACAAGCGATGCGTGTCTTCACCCGGGTAGTCGATCTCGCCAGCTTCAATCTCGCGGCGAGACAGTTAGGCATGTCCGCAGCCGCGGTCACGCGCAGCGTCGGCACACTGGAGGCGCATCTGAATATGCGCTTGCTGAACCGCACCACGCGCAGCCTTTCATTGACGGACGTCGGCCGCGAGTATCTGGAGGGCTGCCGCGCGATCATCGAAAAACTCGACGAGATGGAATCCAGTCTGCTCGAAACCACGCGCGACCCGCAGGGCACGTTACGGATCGCCACGCCAATGACCTTCGCCACAGCGGGATTGGGCGCGCTGCTCGCCGCCTACCGCATCCTGCATCCACGCGTGGACTTCGACGTGACGACATTCGACACGCACATCGATCTCGTGGAAGGCGGCTTCGACGTGTGCTTTTCCGACGACCAGCGCCTCGCCAATTCCACCTTGGTGTGCCGAACGCTCACCAGCGTCGACGAACTCGCCGTCGCATCCCCCACCTATCTTGCACGCAACGGCACGCCCCGCGATCCGGCCGCGTTGAACCGGCATGGTCTGCTGACCGTGTCGGACGGTTCCTCGCGAAGCTGGGAGTTCGCGGACGCCGACGGCGTCTATCGCGTCTGCACCGGCAGCGCGCTCACCGCCACCAGCAGCGCGATGGTTCGCGTGGCGGCGCTCAACCACATGGGCATCGCCTTGCTACCCATGCCGATCGTCGCGGAAGATCTCGCACGCGGTGCGTTGACACCCGTACTCGAACAGTTCGACATCAACGGTGGCTCACGCCAGGTGTCGATTCTCTACTCCGGCCGCAAATACCTGTCGATGCGCGTGCGCACCTTCATCGACTTCACGGTCAGCCAGTATCGCGCGCCCGACCGCCCGGTCGCCTTGCGCGCGGTCGCCTGAAACGGGCCCGAGCATCATGCCGAGAATCCTGACGATTGAAGACGACGAGTTGATTGCCCACGACATCGTTCGCACGCTCAGCGTGAGCGGCTTTTCCGTCGATGTCGCGCGCACGGGCCGCGAAGGCATGGCCAAAGCGATGGCGGGCGACTACGACGTCGTCACGCTCGATCGCATGCTGCCCGACCTCGACGGGTTGACGATCGTCGCCACCATGCGCGGCGTGGGGCTGGAAACGCCCGTGCTGGTGATGAGCGCGATGTCCGATGTCGACCAGCGCATTCAGGGCCTGCGAGCCGGCGGCGACGACTATCTGACCAAGCCGTTCTCGCCCGAGGAAATGTTCGCGCGCGTCGAGGTCCTGTTGCGGCGCCGCCCGCGTCACGCGAAAGCCGACACCATGCTGCGCAACGGCGCACTGGAGCTGGACCTGGTGCGTCGCAAAGTCACCCATCGTCAGCGCGAGCTCGATCTGCAACCCACCGAATTCCGCGTGCTCGAATTCATGATGCGCCATACAGGCCAGGTGCTCACCCGCACGATGATTTTCGAGGCCGTCTGGGGCTGCCGCTTCGACCCCGGCACCAACCTGATCGACGTACACGTGGGGCGTTTGCGCAAGAAAGTCGAAATGCCGGGCGAGCGCCCGTTGATTCGCACGATTCGCGGCTCCGGCTATCTGTTCGGCTGACCCGTACCCTCCCGTTTCGACGCACAGGCAGTGGCGCTGCAAGCGGCGCCGCTGCCTGTTTCCGCTCGTATCGGCACACTCGCCCTTCGCGGGTGGCTTCCTAAAACTAGTTTCATTTGTTTAGTCCGCGCCTGTTAGGACCCGCTCCCCAGAATGCCGTTACCGGGCCGCGCCATTGGCGCGAGTCCCCATTGCCACACGCCCGCGCAGATCAATCGCGCCTCTGAACGGAGCTGCCTTCGATGTTAAAAATAGTCCGGTTAGCGTTGACCCGGCCCTACACGTTCATCGTGCTCGCGATGCTGATCCTGCTGATCGGCCCGCTTGCCGCATTGCGCACGCCGACGGATATCTTCCCCGACATCCGCATTCCCGTCATCAGCGTGGTATGGAACTACGCCGGCCTGCAACCGGACGACATGTCCGGGCGCATCGTCACCTATTACGAGCGCACGCTCGGCACCACCGTCAACGACATCGCCCATATCGAGTCGCAATCGTTTCGCGGCTACGGCATCGTCAAGATCTTCTTCCAGCCCACGGTGGATATCCGCACAGCCACCGCGCAGGTGACATCCGTTTCGCAGACGGTGCTCAAGCAAATGCCGCCCGGGACCACGCCGCCACAGATCCTGAACTACAACGCATCCACCGTGCCGGTACTGCAACTGGCGCTAACCAGCAATACGCTCGACGAACAGAAACTTGCCGACTACGCGACCAATTTCATTCGTCCGCAATTGCTGAGCGTACCGGGCGTGGCGATTCCGACGCCCTACGGCGGCAAGACACGTGAAGTGCAGATCGATCTGGATCCGCAGGCCTTGCAGGCAAAGAAACTTTCGGCGAACGACGTCGCCACCGCGCTCGCGCAGCAGAACCAGATCATTCCGGCGGGCACGGAGAAGATCGGCCGCTTCGAATACAACATCAAGCTGAACAACAGCCCCCTCGCGCTCGACGAACTGAACGCGCTGCCGATCAAAACGGTAGACGGCGCCACGATCTATATCCGCGACGTGGCGCACGTACGCGACGGCTATCCGCCGCAAGGCAACGTAGTGCGTGTAGACGGACACCGCGCGGTGCTGATGAGCATCCTGAAGAACGGCTCCGCTTCCACGCTGGACATCATCTCCGGCGTCAAGGCACAACTGCCGCGTATCGAGGCGACGTTGCCAGCCGGGCTCAAACTCGTCACGATGGGTGATCAGTCGACCTTCGTGAAAGGCGCCGTGAGCGGCGTGGCGCGCGAGGGCGTGATCGCCGCCGCGCTGACCTCGCTGATGATCCTGCTGTTTCTCGGCAGTTGGCGCTCCACGCTGATCATCGCGGCGTCGATTCCGCTCGCCGTGCTGGCGGCGATTGCCGGACTCGCGGCAATGGGCGAGACGCTCAACGTCATGACGCTGGGCGGACTTGCACTCGCAGTCGGCATTCTGGTCGACGACGCCACCGTCACGATCGAAAACATCAATTGGCATCTGGAACAGGGCAAGGACGTGAAAAGCGCGATTCTCGACGGCGCCGCGCAGATCGTCGCGCCCGCATTCGTGTCGCTACTGTGCATCTGTATCGTGTTCGTGCCGATGCTGCTGCTCGACGGCATTGCCCGCTTCCTGTTCGTGCCGATGGCAGAGGCCGTGATCTTCGCGATGATTGCGTCGTTCATCCTTTCGCGCACCTTCGTACCGATGATGGCGCAATACCTGCTCCGTGCTTACGCGTCGGACGGCCACGCTTCCGGCGAATTGGCCGCGACGATGGCGCCGCATGGCGGCCATGCTCACGCGGCGCCTTCGCGCAATCCGCTGGTGCGCTTCCAGCGCGGCTTTGAACACCGCTTCGAACGCGTTCGCGGCATCTACCGGATCGTGCTGGGTCTCGCGCTCACGAATCGCAAGCGCTTCGTGACAGGCTTTCTGATCGTGGTCGCGATGTCGTTCCTGCTCGCACCGTGGCTCGGCCGCAATTTCTTCCCGGATATCGACTCCGGTGAAATCGCCATTCACGTGCGGGCGCCGGTGGGCACCCGGATCGAAGATACCGCCGCGCAGTTCGACCTGATCGAAAACGCGGTGCGCCGCGTCATTCCGCCGGGCCAGTTGCGCAGCATCATCGACAACATCGGCTTGCCGAACAGCGGCATCAACCTGACGTATAACAACAGCGGCACGATCGGGCCGCAAGACGGCGACATTCTGATCTCGCTGAGCGAAAACCATCGGCCCACCGCGGACTTCGTGCGCACGTTGCGTGAAACGCTGCCACGTCAGTTTCCGGGCACGACGTTCGCCTTTCTGCCGGCCGATATCGTCAGTCAGATTCTGAATTTCGGCGCACCCGCGCCGATCGATCTGCAGGTGGCCGGCCCGAACCAGGCCGCCAATCGTCGGTACGCGAACGAAGTCATGCGCCGCATGCGGATGATTCCCGGCATTGCCGATACGCGCATGCAACAGGCGTCGACATATCCGCAATTCACCGTCTCCGTGGACCGTTCGCGCGCCGATCAGCTCGGCATTACCGAACAGGATGTCACCAACTCCGTGGTGGCGAGCCTGTCCGGCACGAGTCAGGTATCGCCGACGTACTGGCTCAATCCGAAGAACGGCGTGTCGTATCCGATCGTCGCGCAGACGCCGCAGTACCGCATGACGTCGCTGTCGAATCTGAACAACCTGCCCGTGACAGGCAAGGGCGGGCAGGCCCAGATTCTTGGCGGTATTGCGACAATTACACGCGGCGTGGGCAATGCGGTGGTCTCGCACTACGACATCGAACCGCTCTACGACGTGTTCGCGACAACGCAAGGCCAGGATCTCGGCGCCGTGTCGGCGAAGATCCAGACCATTCTGCACGCGAGCGCGAAAGACGTGCCCAAGGGTTCCATCGTCACGCTGCGCGGCCAGGTGCAGACGATGAATAGCGCGTTCCTCGGCTTGTCGCTCGGTCTGGTCGGCGCGATCGCATTGATCTATCTGTTGATAGTCGTGAACTTCCATTCATGGAGCGATGCGTTCGTGATCGTCAGCGCCTTGCCGGCGGCATTGGCCGGCATCGTGTGGATGCTGTTCACCACCCACACGCCGCTCTCGGTGCCCGCGTTGACCGGCGCGATTCTCTGCATGGGCGTGGCGACCGCCAACAGCATTCTGGTCGTGAGCTTTGCGCGCGAGCGGCTGGCGATCAACGGCAATGCGCTCGTCGCCGCCATGGAAGCGGGCTTCACCCGCTTTCGCCCCGTCATGATGACCGCGCTCGCGATGATCATCGGCATGGCGCCGATGGCGCTCGGTCTCGGCGACGGCGGCGAGCAGAACGCGCCGCTCGGCCGCGCGGTGATCGGCGGGCTGATTTGCGCGACGTTCGCGACGCTGCTGTTCGTACCCGTCGTCTTCAGCATCGTGCACCGGCGCGACGCCGCGGCGCCCCCATCTCACGTCCCCTCTTCTTCCGAACCCGGAGTGCAACATGTCCACTGAGATCGAGATCAATTCGCCGAAACGGCTGCGTCATTTAAAGCTCGTCGGAATCGTCGCGCTGCTCGCGGCAGCGGGCGTCGTGGCAAGCGGCATGGCCGGTCGCGCGCATGCGAAGCAGGAACTGACCACGTGGTCGGCCCGGCAAGCCGTGCCCACCGTGGTGGCGTACACCCCGAAGCGCGACCTGGACGCGCAGGCGCTGGTGCTGCCAGGCCGCCTGTCCGCCTTCGTCAATGCGCCAATCTATGCGCGCGTGTCGGGCTATCTGCATGCGTGGTACGCGGACATCGGCACGCATGTGAAAGCCGGTCAGTTGCTCGCCGACATCGACACGCCCGATCTCGATCAGCAGTTACAGCAGGCGCGGGCCGATCTGCAGAACTCGGTGGCCAACGAAAAACTCGCCGCGTCCACCGCGCATCGCTGGACGCAGATGTTGAAGCAGGACTCCGTCTCGCAGCAGGACGCCGACGAGAAGACCAGTGATCTCGTCGCCAAGCAGGCCACCGTCGCCGCCAACGAGGCCAACGTGCGGCGCCTCGAAGCGCTCGAATCGTTCAAGCGCATCACCGCGCCGTTCGACGGCACCGTCACCGCCCGCACCACCGACATCGGCGCCCTCATCAACGCAGGGGGCGGCAATGGGCCCGAACTGTTTTCGGTGTCCGACGCGCGCCGCTTGCGCGTGTACGTGAGCGTGCCGCAGGATGAGGCCGCCGCGATCCAGCCCGGCATGAGCGCGACGCTCACCGTACCCGAGCGTCCCGGCGTGAAGTTCAACGCGAAACTCGTCGACACCGACGACGCCATCACCCCCGCTTCAGGCACCTTGCTAGTCCAGCTCGCGGTGGACAATCACGACGGTTTGCTGATCCCCGGCGAGTACACCGAAGTGCATTTCGCCCTGCCGACCAACGCGCATGCTTTGTCGATTCCGGCCAGCTCGCTGATCTTCCGGCAGAACGGTTTGCAGGTCGCCGTGCTCGGCAAGGACAACCGCGCGGAACTCAAGCCCGTTTCGATCGCGACCGATCTCGGCACGCACGTAGAGATCGCATCGGGTCTGAGCGCCACGGATCGCGTGATCGACAATCCGCCCGATTCCCTCGCATCCGGCGACGAAGTGCGCCTGCAAACCACTACAAGCGGCACGGGCGACACCGCCGTGGCGAGCCGGCGCGCGACGGAGAGCACCCATGGATAAACGCCGTCTATGCATCGCGCTGGCGGCCGCGGCGATGCTGAGCGGCTGCTCGTTCGCGCCGGTCTATCACGCGCCGCCCGCCCGCGTTCCCACCACGTTCAAGGAAAGCGGCCCCTGGCAGCTCGCGCGCCCCGCCGACCGCGTGCCGCGCGATGCATGGTGGAGCGTGTATCGCGACCCCGTGCTCGACCACCTCGAAACACAGGTGGCGGCGGCCAATCCGGACGTCGCGGCGGCCATGGCGCGCCACGACGAAGCCATGGCCTTTCTCTCGCAAACCCGTTCGGGCTTGTTCCCGACGATCGGCGCCGAAGCGTCCGTGGAACGCCAGCGGCAGTCGGATAACCGGCCGCTGCGTGGCGCGGGACAACCGTCGGCGTACGGCGTCAATACCGTCGATGTCGGCATCGCTTACGACCTCGACCTGTGGGGCAAAATTCGCAATGAAGTTGCCGCCGGTCGCGCCGCGATGCAAGCCAGCGAGGCCGATCTGGAATCGGTGCGCCTGAGCTTGCAAGCGAACCTTGCGAGTGCCTATTTCAATCTGCGCGGACTCGACGCCCAGCAGCAACTGCTCGACGACACGATCGACACCTACCAGCGCGCCCTCACGCTGACGCTGAGCCGTCATGCCGGCGGCATCGCGTCGGATCTCGACGTGTCGCGCGCGCAGACCCAACTCGACATCGCGCGCGCTTCGGCCGACGACATCGCCGCGCGGCGCGCGCTTTATGAGCACGCCATCGCGAGCCTGACCGGCGCGCCCGCATCCGATTTCACGCTCGCCGCGGCGACCGACTCGGCCTACCTGCCCTCCATTCCCACCGGCGTGCCGGCGGCGCTCCTGCAACGCAGGCCCGACATCGCCGCGGCCGAACGACGCGTCGCCCAGGCGAACGCGCAGATCGGCGTCGCCAAGGCGGCGTTCTTCCCGGACATCTCGCTCGGCCTCGACGGCGGCTATCAGAGTGACACGCTCTCGCCGTGGCTCATGGCGCCCAACGAAATCTGGTCGGTCGGGCCAAGCCTCGTATTTACGCTGTTCGACGGCGGCCGCCGCGCCGCGATGACCGACGAGGCACGCGCGAAGCTCGCGGAGAACGGCGCGGAATACAAGGCCACGGTGCTTCTCGCCTTCCAGCAGGTCGAAGACAACCTTGCGCAACTCCATCATCTCGGCGACGAAGCCGCACGACAGAACGAAGCGCTCATCGCGGCGCAACGCACGCTGACGCTGTCGATGTCACGCTACCGGGACGGTGTGGTCAGCTATCTGGACGTGGTGACCGCGCAGACCACCGAACTCGACACCCAGATCGCGGCGCTGAACCTCAATACGCGGCGTTTGCTGGCTTCCGTGCGGCTGATCGAAGCGTTGGGTGGCGGCTGGTCCAGCGAGGGCGCCCAAAGCCCGCCGGGCGTTCAGGCGAACCAGGCGCGAATACAGGCGCTCAAGGCGCACGTTGGCAGCGAAACGGGTTGACGCACGCAACCCGCCCATAAAAAAGTCGCCGGCTCACTACCGGCGACTTTTGCGCTCCTGTTTAGCGGACCGTCGCGTCGTCAGGTTCAAAACCGGTGACGCATCCCGACCGCCACCACCGCCTGGCGATCATTCGACGAAGCCGCCAGTGAATAAATCGACGCATTGCCGAGCACAGCGATGCCCTGCGCGCCCGAGACGCGCTGATATACGCCTTCCAGATACAGATCGGTGCGATGCGACAACGCGTAAGCGGCCTGCAGCATGAACTGATTCCATTTCGGCGAGACGCTCTTGCCGGCGTCACTGAAATGGCCGTCGGTAAACGTATAAGAACCGCCGAGTGTGAACGCCGGCGTTAGGGCATAGCGCGCGTTCACTTCGTAATTGTTGAAAGTCAGCAGATCGCCGTCGAGCGTGGAGTAGGCACCGCCTTGCATGATCTGGCGCGGATCGTCGAGCATCGTGCGCGTGAAGACGAGGCCGACCGCCGCGGCGCCGAAGGTATACCGCCCCGCTGCCCCGAGAATGCGTTGACGCGCGCCGGTAAAAGTCGCGTCGCCATCGCTGCTGCTCACCGCGCCGCCCGTGTTGGCCGGCTGATTGACACCGCCCGGCTGGTTGACCTGCAGATACGCGACGGCCAGATTGAGCGGGCCGCCCGCCCATTGGGCACCGAAGCTATAGGCGTTGTTGTTGCTGAAACCGCCCGCCGCATTACTGAACGCGTAGGCGCCGCCGACCGAAAGTCCGTCGTAGGTCGCACTATGGAATTTTAGCGCGTTGTTCATGCGCAGATCGTTGTTGAGGTTGTCGTTGTCGAATGGGTGATCGGCAATGTTGCCGCCAAAGCCCGAACCGGTCGCCGAGAGCGGCGCGACGAAATCCACCAGAAAGTCGTATTGCCTGCCCATCATCACGGTGCCCCACTGCTTGCTCGCAATACCGACCCATGCCTGCCGGCCGAACAGGTCACCGCCGTTGGAGAACTTGCCGCTGTCGATATTGAAGCCATTCTCGAGATCGAAGACCGCGCTCAATCCGCCGCCCAGATCTTCGTTGCCGCGCAGACCCCAGCGATCGGTGCTCACATTGCCGCTTTCCATCAACCAGTTGCTTTTGCCGCCGGTACCGCTCTTCTGATTGCTGACGTAGTCGAGCCCCGTATCGAGCGTGCCGTAAAGCGTCACGCTGCTCTGTGCGTGCGCTGCCGCGCAAAAGGTGCCGGCCAGCGCGACGAGAGTGGTTGCCAATGCTTTTTTCATGTTTGATTCCGGGTAAGAGAAGGCGCCGGTCCGCGCATCGTCGGACCGATCCCGCACACCGTGCGGGTAGCCGCAATGTAGATAGCCGCGATGACACAGCCGTGATCAAAACCGGTCGCTTCATGAAACGTTTTTTATCTTCATGACATGGGTGCAGCAGGCACCCTATGCATCAGCTTGCGGACGCTACAACGGATAAATATCTTTTCATGCGTACACCGCCGATCCGCTAAACCCCGTTGACTATCCTTCTCATCAACCGGTTCACGAACGGACCAAGGTTCGCGCATCGGCCTCATTCAACCTGATTTGTGAGGAATACGAACATGAAATCCCTGACGCTCGCCATCGCTTTGCTGGGTGCTACCGCAACGGCTTCCGCCTTCGCCCAATCGACCACGGCGCCGACCCAACAGTCCGCCGCACCCTCCATGCAAGTAGCCGCGAACAGCGCCGCAGCGGTCAATGCCGCCGGCTCGTGGGTTCCGCCTTATGGCCAGCCCACTGTCGGGAAGACACGTGCCCAGGTCTATCAGGAACTGGTGCACGCAGAGAAGGACGGCCAGCTCGCCTATCTGAATTCGACGATCTACGCGCATTAGGCCGCCTGAAATACCCGATCACCTCTCTCGCCACCCACATCGATGACTCTTCGAACCGCGATCAAACGATCGGCCCGTTTCGCCGCCGCGGCTGTCGCGGCCGGACTGCTGTTATCCGGCTGCGCGGTGTCACCTTCGAGCACTGCCGACAGCTGTGTCGGTCCCCCCAGCTATTGCAACATTTATTTCGGTTGATGAAGAAAGAGCGCGCTACCCGACGGGTAGCGCGCTCTTTTGCTGAGAGATTCGGCTTTAGAACGAGTGCCGCACGCCGACCCGGCCGACGACCTGCTTGCCGTTCGACGAAGGATCGAAGCCGGCGATTTGCGCCACCGCGCCGCCGCTTGCCCTCTGCAACGCGGCCAGTGCATACACGGCGGTGCGTTTGGACAATTCGTATTCCGCGCTCAAATTCAGTTGCTGATACTTCGGCTCCTGATTGGTCGCGTGATTCCTGCCGTCCGTGTAGGTGTAGCCCGCCGCGAGATTGAGCTGACTGGTCGCGGCGAACGTGCCGGCGATTTCGTAGTTCTGGAATTTGACATCCTGACCCGCGTCGCCCTGCTGGAAATTGACGTTGGTGAAGTTACCCATCACCTTGAACTTGCCGATCTCATACGACGCACCTGCGGCAAAGATGCCCTGACTGCGAGCGTTGGCCAGGTAATTGCCATACACCGCGTTGGTGAATCCCGAGCCATTCTGATAGCTCTGGATCGACTCCTCGGGATCGTTGACGCGCAAATAACCCGCGCCCATGGAGAACGGCCCGTTCGTATACGAGGCCGCCGCGCTATAGGCCGCATTATTCGAGAATTGGCCCGCCTGGCCGCCGAACGAATAAAGCGCTTCGCCGGTGAAGCCGCCAATGGTGGGACTCCTGTACTTCACGGCATTGCTGATCGCGAAGCCGTTATCGAGGTTATCCATATCGTTGGGATGGGAGAAATACCAGCCGCCATAGCTATCGTTGAGCGAGAACGGTTCGATCAGATCCACGAGCGGATCCCACTGCCGCCCGAGGGTGACGGTCCCGGCCGTCTGACTGGCGAGGCCCACATAGGCGTTACGCGAGAAGGCGAGTCCGCTGCCGAGGCTGCCGTTGGCCGAATTGAAACCGCTTTCCAGATCGAAGACGGCGGCCAGACCGCCGCCGAGATCTTCCCTGCCTCTGACCCCCCAGCGGCTACCGGCGCTCACACCGCTGGCCATTTGATAGAGATGGCTGCCGTTGACGTTGCTGGCAAAGTCAATGCCGGTATCAAGAATGCCGTAAAGCGTGACGCTGCTCTGCGCGTGCGCGGAGGATGCGACGCCGACGCAAAACAGCGCCCCGACCAGACGCACCATCTTCATCTTCCGATTCATGGATCACCTTTCATTTAATTTAGGGTACCTGACAAAGTAGATCGTATTGCAGTGAATACGACCACCCGGCAAATATATCCAGACCAGAATGCACCGCACTTGCAAGACAGACTTTCAATTAATGCGTTGGATTTTCATGAACAGATCATTGACCGGCGTCGCATCGGCGGATCGGAGTGACGGAGGATGGAGAAAAAAGAGAACGTCGCCCCCAAAAGAACGGCCTTTACAAAAGCCGAATGGGCGAGGCGACCGATTGCCGAGGCACGCTAGCGCGACTGAACGCGGGGAGAACAGACTGAAACCTGATAGCCAAAGCGGCTAACCGTCTCAATCCTGACCTCGGACAAATCAACCGAAAGCTTTCTCCTCAGCCGGGAAACGACCAGATTGACACTGGCAGGATCGACATCCTCCTTTTCGGGCCAGGCATAGCGAATAAGCTGGTCCCTTGCCACAGGCGCATTGACCTGCCTGATCAAACATTCGAGCAGAAGAAACTCCCTGCGGGTAACGGCCACTCGCCGCCCCTCGAAAACAAGCTCCCGTGTAGCCGCATCAAGAGACGGCCCGGCAACGGCATTCGGAACCGAAGCGAAAGAAGAAGAACCGCCCATGGCGCCCCGTCCCACCCCCATGCGCTGCAAAGCCTGCATCCGTTCATGCAGTTCAATGAACGAATAAGGCTGACAGAGACACGCGTCCGCGCCGGCGCGCAAGACTCTGGTTCGATCCTGCGCGGTCGCCGCCCCCAGCAGGACGAGAATCGCCGCGCCACTTCCCGCCGCGGCAATTTCCGCAATGAACTCCAGCAGGGCAGAATAGAAACGGCATTCCAGCACCATCAACACGATCACATCGAACGGTTCCTGAGTCGCGAGAAAGACCCCGTCCCGCAGCTCATCGGCGCGCTGCAAACTATGTGCGCTCTCCTGAAGCGCCTTGAAAAGCCACGCCGCTTCCGGATGCGCAGGACCGACGAAGAGGACCCGCATTCACTCCCCTTCAGAAACGAAGAAATCAACAGGACTCATGCGAGCGTCCTCGACCAGCATTCAATGGATATCCGCGTGCCCGGTTGCGCATTGCCGATCTTCATGGTGAAGTCGTGCACGCGTATCACTGCGGAGACGATGCTCAGCCCCAGTCCGGAGCCAGCCAGATGCCGCGTGCTCTCCCCGCGATAAAAGCGCTGCAGAACAGCATCGCGCTCACCGGCGGCAATGCCCGGACCGTTATCGACGATATCCACCTGCGGCCCGGCAGCCGTCTGGCGCAGTTCCATACGCACCACACCGCCCTCGGACGTGAACTTGATCGCGTTATCCACCAGATTGCTCAATGCTTCAAAGAGTAACGCGCGGTCGCCGTGGATCGGTCCCACCGGCTGGACATGCACGGAAAGCTGGATCGAGCGGCTCTCGGCAAGCGGTTCGTAGAGTTCGCCGACCTCTTCGATCAGCGTCTCGAGTTGCATCTCGCCAAACCCGCCGCGCCGCTGCAATGTGCCGATCTCGGAGATGCGCAGCATGGCGCGAAACCGGTCGAGCAGCGCATCCGTCTCGGCGCGCGCGCGCTCCACCAGTTTCGCTAGCGCGGCGTCGTCGAGCGTTTCGGTGCACTCCGCCGCGTGCGCCAGCAGCGTGCGCACATGCGCGAGCGGCGTGCGCAGATCATGCGCGATGCCGTCGCACGCGCCCTTCACCTCGTTCATCAGACGCTCGACTTCGGCCAGCATATGATTCACCAGATGCGCGAGCATATCCACTTCGTCGCGTCCGCCAATCGGCAGACGTTGCGCAAGATCGCCCTGCGCGATGCGCAGCGTGACGCGCCGGATCGCTTTCAGCCGGCGCATCTGCCGCACGCTCATTGCAAGGCCGCCTGCCACGCCGGCGAGCAGACAGAATACGCCGCCGCCCACCAGCGCGTTGATAATGGTCTCGCGGATTCGCAGAATGTGCGTGAGGTCGCGCGCGATCACGAGCGTCGAGCCATCCTTGCGCCGCTCCGCCATGGCGCGCACTACCGGCGCATCATCGTTGCGCCCCAATGCAAGCGTCAGATCGAGCGTCTTGCCGGTGCGGTTAATCGGCAGCGCGGCCGGGTACGCGAGCACGTCGCCGGCGAGCAGACGGCCGTCAGCCGCAAACAGGCCGTAGTAGTTGGTATGCATGCGCTCGTGTTCGATGCGCCGGTGAATCGCATCCGCAAGGTCGGAATCGGGCAGCGAATCGAAGTAGATCAACTGCCAGTCCATCACCACATCGGTCTCGCGCTCCATGTCGCCGGTCACGGCCCAACCGATAAAACCGAGCAACAGCATCACGGAAAACGAAAAGATGACCGCGTAGACCGACAACAGGCGAAAGGTGGTGGAATGCCAGCGCCGCCCGAGCGCGGACTCGGCCGGGAAGGTCGTGTCCATTAGAATGTGCTCATGCGAGGATATAACCCGAGCCCCGCACGGTCTGGATCATCGGCGTCACGCCCGGCGGGTCGATTTTCTTGCGCAGGCGCCCCATGTGCACATCGATCAGATTGGTGCCCGGATCGAAGTGATAGCCCCACACCGCCTCGAACAGCATGGTGCGCGTAATGGTTTGGCCCGCATGGCGCATCATGAATTCGAGTACGCGGTACTCGGTGGGCAACAGAACGATTTCTTCGCCATCGCGCTGAACCTTGCGTGAAATCAGGTCGAGTTCGAGCGGGCCGACTCTCAAATGGGTTTCGAGTTGCGCGGTGGAAGTCTGACTGCGGCGCAGCAGCACTTCGAGGCGCGCAGTCATCTCCTCGGGGTCGAACGGTTTGGTCAGATAATCGTCGCCGCCGGCGCGCAGGCCGCGCACCCGCTCGTCCACGTCGCCGAGCGCGCTCAACATCAGCACCGGCGTCTGAATGCCGATGCCGCGCATGGTGGTCAGAATCGTCAGACCATCCACGCCGGGCAGCATGCGGTCGAGCGTGATCACGTCATAGTCTTCGCTGATCGCGCGGGCCATGCCGTCACGACCGTTGGCCACCCAGTCCACGGTGAAGCCACGACTCTTCAGTTCACCGACTATTTCATTCGCGGTAATTTCATCATCTTCGATTGTCAGTACTCGCGACATGATCATTGCATGCGCCGCGGCGAGCTCTAACGATGCAAGCGGCGGGCGCGACCGGTTATCAGTAGAAAGACATGATGCCATATTCGGCTTGCGTGTTCAGAGCATGGGAGTACGGTTAGACGGATGTCGCCGTTTCGCCCGAATGCCTGCGGGCAGGCTACGCGAGGGGGATTAGCGCAAGCATATCCGCTTCATGAAGAAAAATTTAAGTTCGCCGCGAGGCCGGCAAAGTTCGTGCAAGTTCAGGAAAGCACGCAACAGTAAAACAAATTTCATTTTCCCGACGCCGCTCCGGCAGGCGGCTTCCACTAGGCTGATATGACTCCGCCGCCCTTCTCGCGGAACGACTCAAACCTTCTCGTGGATAAACTGAACATGAAGCTCGCAAAGAAAACCCTGCTCAGCGCACTTCTTCTGCTTGGCAGCGTATCGGCCATGGCCGCGCCGCATCTGACGCCGCAGCAATGTAACGACTATCCGTTCAAGCCGTTGAAAGGCGAAGTGACCCACAAGCAATTGATGCGCGAGCTTGGTGAGCTCGAAGCGGTCGGCTACCAACCCAGCAACGATGACGACGACTATCCGGGCGACCTGGAACAGGCGGAACACAAGCTGCGGGCCGAGTATCGCGCGGACTGCATGCCTGCCACACCGCACGTGTCGGCAAGCAATGCACAGGCGCCGGCCGGCGCCGCTCCCGTTCAAGCCGCGAATCAGCCGGCCGGTTAAGCGGCGCGAGCCGCGCGCATGGCGCGGGTGGAGCGCCATCAGGCAGTCGGCGATTCGTCGAGCGGCGCGCGCTCGACCGTGGCACGGCGCGCCCGCCGCTCCTCGCGCTTGCGATGCAGTTGCGCAAGCCGGCGCCGCCCATGCGTGAGCGACGCGACCGCATGGAACGCCACCGGCGCGAACACCAGCCCGAACAGCGTGGCCGCCAGCACCCCGCCGAACACGCCCGTGCCGATCGAGCGGCGGCTTTCGGCGCCTGCCCCGCTCGACACCACCAGCGGCACGACCCCGAGCAGAAACGCCGCCGAAGTCATCACGATCGGCCTGAAGCGCGCGCCCGCGGCTTCGGTCACCGCTCGCGTCAACGGCAGGCCGCGCCGATACAGATCGCGGGCGAACTGTACGATCAGAATCGCGTTCTTCGCCGCGAGGCCGATCACCGTGATCATGCCGACCTTGAAGTACACGTCGTTGGGCAGGCCGCGCAACAGCACCGCGGCGACCGCGCCGATCACGCCGAGCGGCACGACCATCAGCACGGCCAACGGAATCGTCCAGCTTTCGTAGAGCGCGGCGAGCGCCATGAACACCGCTAACAACGACAGGCCGACCAGCAGCGGCGTGAGTTTCGCGGCCACCGTTTCCTCGCGCGCCGCATCGACCCAGTCATACTGGACGCCGACCGGCAACCCGGCGGCGAGCCGCTCCATCTCCGCCATCGCCGCGCCGGAACTGTAGCCGGGCGCTGCGTGACCGCTCACATCGAGCGACGGATAGCCGTTGTAGCGTGTCAGCATCACCGGACCGATCGTCCACTGGCGCGCCGCGATGGCCGAGAGCGGCACCATGCCGCCCGTCGAGTTGGGCACCGCCAGCGCCAGCAGGTCGTCGTCGGTCATGCGCGTGGCGGCGTCGGCGGCGATCATCACGCGGCGCATGCGGCCGCCCGCCGGGAAATCGTCGATATAGGTCGAGCCGAACGTGCTGCCCAGCACGTCGGCGATGCGATCGAACGACACGCCGAGCGCATACGCTTTCGCGCGGTCGATGATGAGCTCGACGCGCGGCGCGTCAGGCAGATCTTGCGAATGCACCGAGGCCAGCACCGGACTCGCCCTGGCTCGCGCAAACAGTTGCTCGCGCGCGGCCTTCAGCGCATCGAGCCCGACCCCGCCGCGGTCCTCCAGCCGAAACACAAAACCGTCCGAATGCCCGATGCCCGGCACCGAAGGCGGTAACTGCGCCTCGACGTTTCCGTCCAGAATCTTGTCGAAGCTGGCGTTGAGCCGCTCGCGCAAGGCGAGTGCGTCGACATCGCGCTTGCCCCAATCCTTGAGTTCGACGAACCCCATCGCCACGTTCTGACCGCTACCGGAAAAGCTCCAGCCGATCACGCTCGTCACATTGGCAATGGCGGGTTCGGCATGCAGAATCTCTTCCATCCGCTCCACCACCGCGAGCGTGCGTGCCTGCGTCGCACCCGCGGGCAATTGCACCATCACCTGCAACTGGCCTTCGTCCTCGCTCGGCAGAAAACCGCCGGGCATCTGCCAGTACAGCAAGCCGCACACGCCGACCAGCACCGCGTAGACGGCCAGCATCGGCCCGATGCGGCGCAGCATGCATGCTGTCAGCCCGCGATAGCCTTGCGCGGCGCGATCGAAACCGGCGGTGAAACGGCTCGCCGCGCGCGCCGCGAATCCCGCCAGGCCGCGGCGCGCTTCGCGCTGACGCACCGAATGCTTGTGGGCCTTCAGCAGATTCGCGCACAGCGCGGGCGTCAACGACAAGGCCATGAACGACGACACCAGCATCGACGCGATCATCGCCACCGCGAATTGCCGGTAAATGCCGCCGACGCCGCCGGGAAAGAACGCCATGGGCACGAACACCGCCGTCAACACCGCGGTCACGCCGACAATCGCGCCGCCGATCTGCGACATGGCCTTGCGTGTGGCTTCGCGTGGCGGCAAGCCCTCTTCCTCCATCACCCGATGCACGCTCTCCACCACCACGATCGCGTCGTCGACGAGAATGCCGATCGCGAGCACGAGGCCGAACAGCGTGAACACGTTGATCGACAGACCGCACGCGTACATGGCGAGAAACGCGCCCATCAGCGTGACCGGAATCACCACGGTCGGCACCAGCGTGTAGCGCAGATCGCGCAGGAACAGCCACATCACGAAGAACACCAGCACCACCGCTTCCGCGAGCGTGACGAGCACCTCGTGAATCGCGATCTGCACGAAATGCGCGTTATCGAACGGGATTTCGATGGAGACGCCCGACGGCAATCCTTTCGACAACTCGGCAAGCCGCGCGCGAATCGCGTTCGACGTTTCGAGCGCATTGCCGCGCGGACCGAGCTGAATCCCGACCGTCGCCGCGGCCTTGCCGTTCAGACGCGAATAGAACGAGTAATTGTCGCGCCCGACTTCGACCCGCGCGACGTCGCGCAGGCGCACGGCCGAGCCGTCCGGCCGCGCCTTCAGCACGATCTGGCCGAATTCGGCCGGCGAGATCAACTGCCCCTTCACGTTCACGGAGGCCGTCAGCTGCTGGCCCGGCACGAATGGCGCGTCGCCGAGCGTGCCGGCCGTGACGGTCGCGTTCTGCGCGGCAATGGCGGCGTTCACTTCGGCGGCGCCGAGACCGTATTCGCGCAGCTTCATCGGATCGAGCCAGATGCGCAACGCTTCGTCGGCATCCCACAGTTGCGCCGAGCCCACCCCAGGGGCGCGCTTTAACTCGCGGAGCACGTAGCGGCTCAGGTAATCGCTCAATTGCACGGAGTCGCGCGTGCCGTCGGTCGAGGTGAGCGCCACCAGCATCAGGAACGTATTGGCCGCCTTGAACACGGTGATGCCCTGCTGCACGACCTGCTGCGGCAAGCGCGGCTCGACCTGTTTGAGCCGGTTCTGAATGTCGACCAGCGCGAGATCGGGATTGGTGCCGGGCGCGAAGGTCGCGTCGATTTCGAGCTCGCCCAGGTTGTCACTGGTGGTTTCGTAGTACAGCATATTGTCGGCGCCATCGAGACTCTCCTCGATGATGCTGCCGACGTTGGCATCCACGACTTCAGTCGAAGCGCCCGGATAGATGGCGGAGATCACGATACGCGGTGGCGCGAGACGCGGGTACTGCGCCACCGGCAATTGCGGAATGGCCAGCGCGCCCGCCACGACGATGGCGAGCGCCACGATCCATGCAAACACCGGACGGTCGATGAAGAAGAATGGCACGCGACGATCCGGTCAAAGGGTCTGGAGGCTCGGCGCGTCGACCAGCCGAGCCATATGCAGCGCGTCCGCCAGTACGCCGTCGCGCATGGCGAAACCGCGCGAGCGGCCTTCTTCGACAAAGCCGAATTTGCGGTACAGGGCGATTGCCGGCGCGTTGTCGGCAAATACCGTGAGGTCGATGCGGCGCAAACCGAGCGCGCCGTCCGCGCAGTCGATCAAGCCTCGCAGCAGCGCCGAACCGACACCGCGCCCATGATAGGCGTCGTGCACGACCAGACCCATATGCGCGCAGTGCGCGCGGCTCGGCCGCTGAACCTCCAGCGCGGCATGGCCGACCATGCGCCCGCCGACCATCGCGCACACGTTCACGCCGTTCTTGAGGCGCTGCTCGTACCAGGCCGTGAGTTGTTCGGGGCTGCGATAGCCGATCGACAAGGTGCCGCGTCGCACACCGGGCAGGCTCATGATCTCCGCGAACGCGTCCATGTCGGACGATTCGAGGGCTCGCAGCGTAATGCGATCATCGCTCGCTACGCCGCCTGCCAACGTTTGTTGTTCCATGGTCTTATTCCGCTGCGGTTCGAGCTGGGAGGGGCGGCGACATCCACGGCGCCGCGTCACGCAACCGTGCCATGAAATAGCAGTCGATGAGCACGCCGCGACGCAATACCGCACCGCGCTGATGCGCTTCGATCTCGAAGCCGAACTTGCGATACAACGCGAGCGCCGGTTCGTTATCGCTGAAGACGTGCAGTTCGAGGCGGCGCAGACCGAGCCAGTTATCGGCGAGGTCGATCAGTTCGGCCATCAGCGCCCGACCAATGCCGCGCCGTTGCCACGCGTCGTGCACGCCGATGCCGAGCGAGCCCGCATGTGCGCGGCGCCCCTTGAAACGCGTGAGTTCCGCCTCACCGACCAGCGTGTCGCCGACCGTCGCGGTGATCACGATCTCGGCGGGCTCGAGCTTTTCGAGGTAATCACGCGTGCTGGCCACTGGCCGATACGGCATATGCGGATTGCCGTTCATCACGCCCGGCAACTGCAGCATGGCGTGAAACTGTTCCGTGTCGGCCACGCGTAACGCGCGCAGCGTCAGTCCCTCGGGCAAGCTCCCGGATTTTGCTTGTGTTTTTTCCTGTCGATCCATAGGCGGCTCATAACGTCAATTCGAATGACTTCACCAGGATGCCTGGCAATTGCATGCCGCCCGTGGCGCGCTCGCCCCAGGTCGAGTCGCTCAACAGCAGTTCGGCGTGCGCGCCGAGTTGTTCGAGTTCGCTGCCGAGCAAACGGTACAAACTGTCGTCGAAACGCATGGCATCCAGCGGCGCGACGATCTCGCCGTTCTCGACCCAGAAGGTCGCGAAGCGCGTCATGCCGGTGAGGCGGCAATTCATGCGGTCGGAGAAGTTCACGTACCAGAGGTTGCCAATATAGAGCCCGGTACCGAGTTTCGCCAGCACGTCTTCTTCAGGCAGATCGCCCGCTTGCATCGAGAGTGCGGCCGGCGACTCGCTGGCGAGCGCACCATTGGGCGTCAAGCCGTATTCGCGTGCGCTGCGCGCATTGGTCAGACGTTCGGCACTGCGGCCGGCCTGAATCAACGGGACGCTATCACGCAAATAGCCGTCGTCGTTAAAGCCGGGTGTGATGCCGAGATTCAGATCTTCGCTGATCGTTACGCGCGGGTCGACTACGACTTCTCCCACATGCAATTTGTACAACTCGCTGCGCGAGCTCGCCTGGGCACGCGCGGAAAAGCCGCTCCATGCGGCGACGCCGAGCAGTTCGGATAACGCGGCGGGCGCCAGATAAGAACGGTAACGTCCCGGCGCCAATGCGCGCGGCGCGCGCGCCAGCACGGCAAGCCGGGTCGCGGCCTGCTCGACTTTGTGCGCGAACACGGCGTCGCTCCAGTCGTCGCCGGCGTAGGTCGTTTTGATCGCGCGGCCGCTCGGGTCGTACAGCGACCAGCTGAAATTGAAGTTGTCCACTTCATACCAGCCGCGGCTGCCGCTGGTGGACGCGAACCCGCGCACGATCGTGCCGCCTGCGTAAAAGCCCACGAAATCGAGCCCTTGCGCACATGCCGCGACGCTGCGCACAAGGCCGTCTGGGTCCGGCAGCTTGCCGGAACGCTGCGTGGTGCGTTCCCATTTCGACGTGTCGAACAGCAGATGCGGATCGTCCGCCGCATCGCGCAAGCCCTCCCGCAAGGTGGCGAGCGCGGCGCTCACTTCGTCCAGATCCTGTTGCAGGTCGCCACACACGGTCAGCGTGGAATACGCCTGACGTGCGCCGTCGATCAGACGCAGGGTCAGCTTGCCTTGCGATACGCTGCCGGTCTGCCGCACCTTGCCCGAATTGAAGCGAACGAAGTCGGACTGCTCGCCGGCAAACGAACTGAGCGTGGTCTCGCCGCCTTGCTGCAAGCGCTCGATCGCATCGGCGAGCGCGGTGAAATGCCGTTGCCAATCCACCGACGTAGCAGCGCGCGAAGACATGAACTGGCTCATCATGCGCCTCCAAACACGTCGATATTGCTGAACACGCACGCCGGCGAAGCATGGCCGACGCGAATGATCTGCGCCGGTTCGCCCTTGCCGCACATGGACGTGCCATACACTTCACGCGTGGCCGCATTGCCCACTGCGCTCAGGCTGCGCCAGAAATTCGCAGAAATGCCGCGATAATTCGGCTGCTTGACGACCTGGGTAAGCTTGCCGTTTTCGATCAGTTGGCCGAACTCGCAGCCGAACTGGAATTTGTTGCGATGATCGTCGATCGACCATGACGTATTGGTGCGCATCAGAATGCCATGTTCGATGTTGCCGATCATCTCTTCCAGCGAACTCTCGCCGGGCTCGATATTCAGGTTCGCCATGCGGTCGATGGGCGGCCGGTTCCAGTTGGATGCGCGTGAATTCGCCACGCCCGGCATGCGTGCGCGTTGTTGCGACAGCGCGCCGCCAAGCGGACGCTCCAGCACGCCGTTGCGAATCAGGTACTGCTTGTGCGCTTCGGTGCCGTCGTCGTCGAATGCATAGGATGCCGCTTCCTCGCGCAACTCCGGGTCGAAGGTGACGTTGAGCAACTCGGAACCGTAGCGGTACGAACCGAACATATCCTGTTTGACGAAGCTCCAGCCCGCGAAATTGCGCTCGTCGCCGAGGATGCGGTCCAGTTCCAGCGGATGGCCGATCGATTCGTGAATCTGCAGCATCATCTGGTCGGGCATCAGCAACAGGTCGCGCCGGCCTGCGGGGCAATTCGGCGCGGCCAGCAACTGCAGCGCCTCATTCGCGACGCGCGCGCCCGACCCTTCGAAGCCGAAGCGCGACAGCACCTCCATGCCGCCCTGCCCGAGCGTGCCATAGTTGCCGCCGAGCGTGCGCACCTGGGTATCGCCGTTCGCGTGCGCGGCGACGCTCAATTGCGGCATCACGAAGCGGAACTGTTGATCGATCCGCACGCCGTCGCCCGTCATGTAGAGCTGATCCGTATGCGTGATCTGCACCGCGGCCACACGCTCCACGATTCGTGCGTCGAGATTCGCGGCGGCGCACTCGGCGCCCAGACGGTCGAGCCATTCGGCGCGGCCCGGCAGCGCGTGTTGCGCATTCGGCGACACGTAGTCGCCGCTCGCCGTGGGCCGCGCCACTTCGCGATGGTCGATCAACGACAAAGCCGCGCTCGCTTCGGCGCGTACGGTTGCCATATCGAGCGCCGCCTGCAGCCCCGCCGCGGACAGATTCGCGGTCGCGGCATAGCCCGCGCCGGCGCCTACCCAGGCGATCAGCATCGCGCCGCGATCCCGCACCGTGCGCAGCGGTTGCGCGATATCGTTGCGAATCTCGTGATCGTCGATCTGTTCATCGACAATGCGCAACGACCAGAATGCCGCGCGGCTCTTCAGCGTGCGGGCGGCCTGCGCCCAACGTTCGTCAATCATTGACTTTTCCCGGGTGAGTCGGGGCGGCGCCAGGCTCGGGCACGTTGAGCGAAGACGCCAGCAGCGACTGGGTATAAGGATGCGACGGCGCGTGCAACACGTCGAGCGTGTCGCCGGCTTCGACTATGCGTCCCGACTTCATCACGATCACGCGATGCGCCATGGCTCGCATCACGGCCAGATCGTGCGTAATGAACAAATAGCTTAGCTTGTACTTTTTCTGCAGATTTGTCAGCAGATTCAGTACCTGCTTCTGGATCGAGACATCGAGCGCGCTGGTCGGTTCGTCGAGCACCAGCAATTCCGGCTCGACCGCCAACGCGCGCGCAATCGCAATGCGTTGCCGCTGGCCGCCGGAGAATTCATGCGGATAGCGCAGCATCGCATCGGCGGGCATGCCGACCTCTTCGAGCAGGCTGCCGACGCGCGCGCGCCGCGCCTTCGCGTCCACTCCCGGTCGATGCAAAGCGAGGCCTTCGCCGATGATCTGCTCCACCGTCATGCGTGGCGACAGCGATCCGAACGGATCCTGAAACACGACCTGCATGCGCGAATATAGCGCACGGCGCGAATTGGCCGTTCTGAGCGTGGAAAGCGGCAAGCCGTCGATATGGATATGACCGGCGGCCGGCTGCTGCAGCCCGAGCACGGTTGCCGCCAGCGTCGATTTACCCGACCCCGATTCGCCGACGATGCCGAGCGTTTCGCCGCGCCGCACGCTCAGATCGACGTCGTGCACCGCGCGGAACGTGGAGCGCCCGAACAGCGAGCGCCAGCCTTTGGCCGAGGTGCGATAGTCGACGGCCAGCCCCTGCACTTCCAGCAACCGGCGCGCGCCCTGCTCGACCGGCGCCACCGCGCGTTGCGGCTCGCTGTCCAGCAGGCGCCGCGTGTACGGATGTTGCGGACTCGCGAACAGCACCTCCGTCGTATTCGTCTCGACCAGCACGCCCTTTTCCATCACCGCGACGCGCTGCGCAAAACGCTTGACCAGATTCAGATCGTGCGTGATCAGCAGCACGGCCATGCCGCGTTCAGCCGCTTCCTGCTCCTGCAATGAAATCAACAGATCGACGATCTGCTGGCGAACCGTGACGTCGAGCGCCGTGGTGGGCTCGTCGGCGAGCAGCAGACGCGGACGGCACGCGAGCGCCATCGCGATCATCGCGCGCTGCCGCTGGCCGCCGGACAACTGGTGCGGAAAGCTGTCGATCCGCCGTTCCGGTTCGGGAATGCCGGTACGCCGTAGCAACTCGATGCCACGCTCGCGCGCCGCATTGGGCCGCAGACCTTCGTGCAGACGCAAGCTCTCGGCAATCTGCTTGCCGATCGTGAAGAGCGGATTGAGCGCGGTCATCGGTTCCTGAAACACCATCGCGACATCCGCGCCGCGCAAGCCGCGCATCTGCTGCTC
This sequence comes from Paraburkholderia aromaticivorans, assembly GCF_002278075.1. Taxonomy (NCBI): domain Bacteria; kingdom Pseudomonadati; phylum Pseudomonadota; class Betaproteobacteria; order Burkholderiales; family Burkholderiaceae; genus Paraburkholderia; species Paraburkholderia aromaticivorans. Next base: position 3,969,464 of record NZ_CP022989.1, read on the forward strand.
GGTTTTCTGCAGCAGGTCTTCGCCGTCGAGCAGCATGCGGCCGCTCAATTCGGCATGCTCGACGAGCCGCAAGATGGATAACGCGGTCACGCTCTTGCCCGACCCCGATTCGCCGACGAGTGCCACGCGCTCGCCGCGTGCAATGGACAGGCTGAGTTCGTGCACCGCGATCTTGTCGCCGAAACGCACGGAGAAGCGGTCGATTTCCAGCAATGGCCGGCCGATAGTCGCCTGCATGGTCGTCATCGCGGGCCTCCGCCGAACGCCGAACCACGCGAGCGCGTATCGAGCGCATTACGCAACGCGTCGCCCATGAAGGTGAGCAACAACAGCGTGATCACCAGCGCGGCAAACGCCGACATGGAAATCCACCACGCGTCGAGATTATTCTTGCCCTCCTGCAGCAATTCACCGAGGCTCGGTGTCGGCGGCGGCACGCCGAGGCCGAGAAAGTCGAGACTGGTGAGCGAGAGAATGGCTGCGCTCATGCGGAACGGCAGAAAGGTAATCACCGGGGTCAGGCTGTTCGGCAATACATGGCGCCACATGATCTGCCAGTTGCTCAGGCCCATGGTGCGCGCCGCCTTCACGTAGTCGAGCGAACGATTGCGCAGGAATTCGGCGCGCACGTAGTCCGACAGGACGAGCCAGCCGAACATCGACAGCAGAATGAATAGCAGCCACAACGTGGGCTCGAAGATCGACGCGAAGATGATCAGCAGGTACAGGTCGGGCATCGAACTCCAGATTTCGATCAGGCGCTGGCCGATCAGATCGGTACGCCCGCCATAAAAGCCCTGTATCGCGCCAGTCAGCACACCGACGACGACGCCGGACACCGTGAGCGCCAACGCCATCAACACCGACAGACGGAAACCGTACAGCAGTCGCGCCAGCACGTCGCGGCCGAACTGATCCGTGCCGAGCCAGTTGTTCGCGGTGGGCGGCGCCGGATAAGGATGCGCGGCGAAATAGTCGATCGTGTCGTAGTGGAAATGATTCGGCGGATAGATCGCAAAGTTGCCGTTCGATTCGAGCCGCGAACGGATATACGGGTCGAGATAGTTGGCACGCGCCGGAAAGTCGCCGCCGAACAGCGTTTCCGGGTAGTCCTTCACGATCGGAAAGTAGTAATGCCCGTCGTAACGAACGATCAACGGACGGTCGTTGGACAACACTTCGCCGAGCAGACTGATGGCGAACAGCGACACGAAGATCACGAGGCTCCAGTAGCCCAGACGCTGCTGCCTGAAGCGCAGCCACGTGCGCCGCCATGGAGACGGCGACGCCGCGTGCGCCGCGCCAGCCGCGTCAGCGGTCCAGGCGGTTGAATTGGATGCGGGGGTCGACGAGGACATAGCAGACGTCAGCAATGAGTTTGGTTACGAGGGCAATCAGCGTGAACAGAAAGAGCGAGCCGAGCACGACCGGATAATCACGGCGAACCACCGAGTCGTACGACAGTTGACCCATGCCGTCGAGCGAGAACAGCGTTTCGATCAGCAGATTGCCGTTCAGAAACGCGCCGACGAACGCCGCCGGCAAGCCAGTGAGCAACGGAATCGCGGCGTTGCGCAGCACGTGTTTCCACAGCACGTCGCGCTCCGGTGCGCCTTTGGCGCGCGCCGTCAATACGTACTGACGGCCGATTTCCTCCAGAAACGTGTTCTTGGTCAGAATCGTGACGATCGCGAAGTTGCCCACCACCGAGGCGGTGACCGGCAGCACGATATGCCAGAGATAGTCGAGCACCTTGCCGAAGGCGCTGAGTTCGTTGAAGTTATCCGAGGTGAGGCCGCGCATCGGGAACACCTGCCAGAACGTGCCGCCGCCGAATAACATCAGCAGCAGCACGCCGAGCACGAAACCAGGAATCGCATAGCCGGCGAGCACCAGCACGCTCGTCACGGTATCGAAGCGCGAGCCGTTGCGCACCGCTTTCGCGATCCCCAACGGCACCGATATCAGATACGTGAGGAGCACCGTCCATAGGCCCAGCGTGATCGATACGGGCAACTTCGATTTGATGACGTCCCACACGCTGTCGTGCTGGTAGTAGGACTGACCGAGGTCGAAGGTCGCATAGCGCTTGAGCATCAACAGATAGCGCTCGAGCGGCGGTTTGTCGAAGCCGAACTGCTTCTTGATCTGCTCGATCTGCTGCGGATCCACGCCCTGGCTGCCGTGATAGCCCCCGCCGCCAGCCCCCGCCTCTCCGCCACGGCCAGTGCCGTGGCGGAGTTGCGTCATCACCTGTTCGACCGGCCCACCCGGCACGAACTGCGTGACGACAAAGGTCAGCGTGACCACGCCGAGCAGGGTCGGCACCATCAAAAGCAATCGTCTGAGAATGTAGGCAAGCATGCTGTTCCTCAGTGGGCCGCAGCCGTGGTTGAACCGGCGGATTGCGCCGCCTGGCCATGTTGAGCGGCTGGCGCACCCGGTGTTTTCGCGTACCAGTAGTCGATCACCCAGTCTTCGTATTGATACGACGCGGGAACGGTCTTCGGAAAACCGATCGTGGTCTTGTAGCCGATGCGCGCGCCCGGTGAGTAGTACTCCGGCACGAGGTAAAACGAATAGATCAGCACGCGATCCAGCGCGCGGGTCGCCGCTTCCAGGTCGTCGAGATTGGTTGCGGAGAGCGCGGAGTGAATCAGCGAGTCCACCGCTTTCGAACGAATGCCCGGATAGTTCTCGGAACCGACCTCCGACGCGGCCGCGCTGCCGAAACGGCGCGTCAGTTCGGCGCCCGGAATCGTGACCGGCGGATAGATGAAGGTGGTCATGTCGTATTCGAAATTATCCAGCCGCTTCTGGTACAACGCGCTGTCGATCTCGCGCATATGCGCCTGAATACCGAGCATGCCGAGCGCCTGCATATACGGCAGGATCAGGCGGTCCATGCCGGGCTGGTCGTCCATGATTTCGATTGTCATGGGCGTGCCGTTGGCGTCGCGCAAAGCGCCGTCGCGATAGTGCCAGCCGGCCTGCGCCAGCAGATCGCGCGCGACACGCAAATTACCGCGCAGCGAGTTCGGTGCGATCGTGTCGGGTTGCTTGAGCATCGGTCCGAATACTTCCGGCGGCACGCTGCCGCGCAGCGGTTCGAGCAGTGCCAGTTCCTTCGGCCCGGGCATACCGGTCGCGCCGAACGGACTTGCCTCGAAATAACTGCTGGTGCGCCGGTATTGACCGTAGAACATCATCCGGTTCATCCAGTCGTAGTCGAATGCCATCGTCAGCGCGTGGCGCACCCGCGGGTCCTGGAACATCGGCTTGCGCACGTTCATCAGCATGCCCTGCATCTGCGCGGGGCCATCGGCAAATTCGCCTTTCTTCAGCAGCCCATTGTCGAAGTTCTTGCCGACGTATTTGCGTGCCCACTGGGTCGCGCTGTATTCGACGATAACGTCCGCGTCGCCCGCCTTGAAGGCTTCGAGCTGCGTGTAGTGGTCGCGGTACAGCTTGAAGGTAATGCTCGCAAAGCGATACATGCCGCGCCGCGACGGCAGATTCGCGGCCCAGTAGTCCGGGTTGCGGCGATAGGTGATCTGCTTGTCGTTCTTGCGCGACTCGATCAGATACGGACCGCTCGCGACCGGCGGCTCGTTCGCGATCTGGTCGAACGGTAACCGTGTGCCGTCCGCGCGCACGCCCCACTTCGGCGAGAAGATCGGCAAATCGCCGGCGATCAGCGCTGCGTCGCGCTCGGCGTGCCTGAATTCGAAGCGCACGGTTGCCGGGTCGACAACCACGGCGCGCTTGATCACCGAGAACTGCGCATTGAACAAGGGCGACGCTTTGGAACTGGTCAGGGTGTCGAACGAGTATTTGACATCGGCTGCGGTAATCGGGTCGCCGTTCGAAAAACGTGCGGCGGGATTGATATGAAACGTGGCCGAGCCGAGGTCCGGCGCGACTTCGACATCGTCGGCGATCAGCGGATACTCGGAGGCGAGTTCGTCCCAGCTACGCTGCATCAGCGTATCGAACATCAGATGCAGAATGTCCGGCGCGGGCGCGCCGCGCACGAGAAACGGATTCAGCGAATCGTAGCTCTGCAGTTCGTCGAAGTTCTGGAAGCTGAGCTTGCCGTCGTTGGGCGCCGCGGGGTCCGCATAGTCGAAGTGCGTGAAGCCGGCGGGATATTTGGGTTCGTCGTATTGCGCAATCGAGGGGCGGGCCTGCGCGCAAACCGCGCTCAATGCCAGGCATGCACCGGCGCACAGCGCGATTCGCGCGGTGGCGCGAAGCCGAGGCACGGGCGCGGACGCCACCGTGCGCACCGTGCGCGGCCAGCGAAACTTCACAAGTCTCATCTTCGGAATGCATAAGGACGCGCGCCGGCCGCAAGCCGGCGCGCGGTAAATCGATCCGGCGCGAGTGACGGCCTGACGCCGTCGCTCCCGTAGCTTTCCCCGCTGGCGCTGCGCGGCTGCTTACCGCCCGCGATCGCCCGTCGTGGCCTTGAACGAGCATTGTGCACGGAGAATCCCGCAGGCAGCCTTCAATAAACTTGCGCCGCTCCGGTCTTCAGTACCGGAGCGGCCGACCCACCTGACTGCCTGCGGGTGAATCACCAACCTCAAAGACTTCAGAAGCGGTACGTTGCACCGACCTGGAAGAAGCGGCCGATGTTCGTGTAGAGCGACTGATCGTAGCCCGTGATATCCGGCGTGGCCTGCCACTCGACGTCGAACGGCGGCTTGCGGTCGAAAATGTTGTTGATGCCGCCGTAGATCGTCCAGTTCTTGAAGCCGCGATAGGTGGCCATCAGGTTGAACTGGCTGTACGACGCCACCGACAACGTGCCGCCGTCGCCGAACTCGGCTGCCACCGCGTTAGTGTACGGACCGGTGTACTGCCAGGTCAGCGTCGTGGTCAGCTTGCGGTAATCCCAGGAGAGGCTGGTGTTACCCTTCCAGCGCGGATTCGACGCACCGAACGGCTGCAGCAGCGCGAGGTTGTTGCCGGCGAAGTCCTGCGTCGGCGCACCCGGGCTATTCAGCTTGAAGTGCCACACGTACGCCCAGTCGCCTGCCAGCGTGAACGTGCCGTACTTCGTGCCGACCGACTTGCGGAAGTTCATGTCGAAGCCGTCGGTGTCGAGCGAACCGAGGTTGACGAACTGTTCCTTGATGTAGGCCACCGTGCCGTCCGGATTGCGGATCACGTTCGACGGGTTGTTCGCGTCCATCACCGCGTTCGGATCGTTCGTGCCGATCACACCGTCGATGTGAATCTTGTAGAACGCCGCACCGATATCCGTCGACGAATCCGGCGAGAGCTCGAAGCCGATGTTGTAGTTCTTCGTGTGCTCAGGCTGCAGCGCCGGGTTGCCGTTGACCTGTTCCGTCGTGAAGTGCTTGGTCGGCGTGCCGCTCGGATCGTTCGGGTCCACCAGGTTCTGGTGGGCCAGATAGGTTGCCTGCGAGTTTTCGACCAGCGTCGGCGCGCGGAAGCCGCGGCTGTACGACGCATACGTCGTGAGCATCTTGACCGGCTGGAAGCGCAACGCGAAGCTCGGCGAGAATGCGCCGCCGAAGTCGCTGTAGTGGTCGTAACGGCCCGCTTGCGTGAACGTCAGGTTGTGGATGATCGGAATATCGACCTGGTAGTACACGGCGGCCACGTTGCGCTCGCCGTCGACCGTCTGCACGTTGGCCGGCGCGGTAATCCCCAGCGCGCTATATGTACGCGAGTTGATCAGGTTGCTTTCGTGACGGAATTCCGTACCGAAACCGACACCGACGGGACCACCGGGCAGATTGAACAGGTTGCCCGTCGAGGTTTTCGCCGTGACGCTGTCGAGCTTCGAGATCGCCTGCTCATAGTCGTTCTGGAACACGCCATTCAAGCCGTTCGGCGTAGCCGAAGGGTTCGAGAAGTTGAACACGCCGTTCTGCAGAATGTTCTCGACCCCAGCCACGTTCAACGCGTTGCCGTAAGTCGTGTCGACCGTGCTCTGCGAATGGCCGTAATCAGCCGACCAATCCCAATCGCCGAATTTGGCGGTGGTGAACGAGCCCTTCACACCGGTCATCGCACGCCAGAACGTCGAGACGGTATCCGCCGACACGGTGTTCGGGAACGTGTAGTTGATCTGCGTCGGCACGCCGAACGGGTTGTACGGGTTGGTGCCCGAGACAGTGCGCGACAGCGGCAACGCCGAACCGGTTGCCGGGTTGAACGCATTGGTCTGGCTGCTCAGAACCGCCGGACCTTCGTTCTGCACGGTTTCATTGCGGCTCACCCACAGGTCGGCGTAGGCCTGCACATCGTCGTTGATCTTGAAGGTGCCGCGCACTTTCGCGTTCAGGCGCGTGATCGCCGGCATGAGCGAGGTGGCGCTGGCTGGATTCGACTTACACGTGGTGGCACCGTTCGCCGACACGCTGCCCGGAGGGCACGGATTGAGCGCCGAGTTGGTGCCGTCGGCCGAGGTCCAGTACGACTGCTGGTTCGGACCGAGCGGGCCCGCGAGACCGCCCGGGAACTGGCTGAAGTCCTGATTCGCGGTCATGTCGCGATCGGCGAGCGACGAGCCGGTGTCGCGGTAGTAGCTCGCGGCGGCCGTCACGTTGAAGCGGTCGCCATTCAGATCGCCGATGCCGCCGAGTACGCTGAAGTTGCCCTGCGCGTCGCCCGGATGCTGGGCCTTGCCGAGCTGGCCGTCGATCTGCAGGCCCTGGAAGTCTTTCTTCGTAATGATGTTGACCACGCCCGCGATTGCATCCGACCCATACACCGAGACCGCACCGGTCTTCACGATGTCGATGTGGTCGATCATGTTGAGCGGGATCGAATTCACGTCGAAGAACGTGTCGGTGAAGTTCACCGCCTTGCCATAATTCGCCACCCGTTGGCCGTCCACCAGCACCAGCGTGTATTTTTCGCTCAGACCGCGCAATGCAATGCCCCCGCCGCCCTGCGCGGAGCTGTTCATCGTCGTCTGGCCCCAGCTGCTCCCCGAGTTCGCGGACGTGCCGCGCAGGAAATCGGCCACGGTCGTATAGCCGCTTTGCTGGATTTCCTTCGGTGTGATGGTCTGAACTTCCGTGTTGCCGACCTTGTCCGACGTGCGGATCAGCGAACCGGTCACTTCAAACTTCTTGAGTTGCTGAACCCCTTTGCCAGCAGGCGTCGCGGTGCTGCTTTCCGCGGACGGTGTGGCAGCAGCGCCCGCTGCCGGCGTGCTTTCCGTCGTTGCGCCCGCCGCCGTGCCGGTAGTGGCCGGCTGGCTTTGCGCAAACGCCGGCACGGCGATTGCGGCTGACAATGCCAGTTCAGCCCAGACTATTCTTCTAATGGCCAGCGCCAATGCCCTTTGTTTCATTTTTCCCCTTCTCGCTCGTCAGTAAGGCCACAGCAGTATGTGATGAGAGATCTTGTGAATCTCTCCACTCGATATACGGCGATCTTGCGCCGCGTTCCGTTAAAGCAACTTCAAATAACTCAGTGTCGGACTACTAATTTATTGCTATCGAAACGCGCAGCGCTTTTTGCAATTGTTGTCATCTCAACCGCCACGCGAGTGGATTCCGCTATTCTTCGACCTGCTTTTCCCAAATCGCGGGCTCATACTTAAGTAATGCTTACAAATGCAGTTTGTCTGCTTTTTTCAAAAAACATCGACTACGGCATTAGAACAATCTTGGCGTCCCTACCCACACGACCACCGCTTCTTCACGTGCGGTATTGGACCAGGAGTGCGGCACGGTAGACTCGTAATGCGCGGTGTCACCTGCCTGCAATACGAACGTCGTGCCTTCCAGCGTGAGCGAGATCTGGCCGCTCATCACGTACAAAAACTCTTCCCCTGCGTGCGTCGTGACTTCCGACGGATTCTGTCCCACCGGCATCCTGACGAGAATGACTTCCAGCTTGCTGCCCACCGACAGATTCGTGAGCCGCCCAAACAGATTCGCGCTACCGTCAAAGCCGAAGTACTTCAGATCACTCCCTCTACGCACCGATTTGTCTTCGGTCGGCGTATCGACGAAGTACTGCACCGTGACACCTAAAGCTCGAGCAATACCAACTAGCGACGTAATCGAAGGTGTTGCGTGACCCCGTTCCACCTGCGACAGAAAGGGCTTGGAAATGCCCGCAGTCTTTGCCACTTCGTCCAGCGTGCGCTTGAGCCGTTGGCGAAGCGCGCGGATCTTGCTTCCTATAGAGACTGCAACGTGTGCCTTGTTATTGAGTGGCAAAACCATAGCAAGACAGAATCCCGTAGTCAAAAATAGTTTGATATAAGCAAATTAAGTTTCATCTAACGCAACACTCTCCTTGCACGTCCTCGATGCATCTACCGGGATGCCGCCACGGATAACTCAATCAATTCGTTTTCCAGAAGACTCGCGCCTGCTCCGGATGCAGAGGCGATAGTTGCGAGTGCAACCACGCTCAGGCATCGCAGGCGGCTTCGGGCACGGTCCGCATTCCCAATGACCAGGGCGGCACTTGCCGCGAGGACGCCTTGCAGCGCCTCGTCCGATAGAACATAACGGGAACAGCGTGCTCCTATTTCGACGCCACGAGCACCCACAAACGGGCGAGATCCGCGGAGCCATCGGTGCCCTTTACCGCGCGGAAGGTTTGCACCGCGCGGGCCTTGTCGCCGGCCACGTAGTACGCTTCGCCGAGATGCAGTTGCGCCTGGTCCGGATGGTCGATCCCACCCTTCGCGATTGCCGCGTCCATTGCCGCAAGGCCCTGCTTCGCCTGCCCGGCGAAGACCTGATTGAAGCCCAGGTCGACCGGTGCAACAGGATTCGCCGGATCGGCGGGCGCCTGTGCCCGTTTCGCCGCCAGTGCCTGAAGGCGCTTTTCGCGATCCGCTTGTGCGTCGCGTCCTAGAACACCCGACGCAAAGCCCTGATCGATCACCTGTTTGCCTTCAGCCGTGGTGCCCGCCACGATCGCGAGCTGGGTCATTTCCATGTAATCGTCGGCCGTTGAGAGTGAGCCGGTCGCACGCCGCAGCCTATAGGTATCGATATCGAGCTTCGAGGAATAGCCAGGCTTGCTGCGAATCGCCGAAAACAGGTCGTCCCAGTACGACTGCTTCGGATGGTAGGCGACCAGCTTTTCGAGCGTGCTGCGATACGTCGCGTCGTCCTTCACGCGTTGCGCACATGTGCCAAGCAATTGCAGTTGCGATTCGTCAGGCGCGTGACCGGCGCGCACCTGCGCATCGATGCCAGGCTTGAGCAGGTTCACCACGCTGGCACAATCGTTCGACAGGTAGTAAGACTGAACCAGCAGCGTACGCATGTCGGGATCGCTACCACCCGTCTTCAGATAGCGCTGCGCCACCTTCGCCGCCTGCGCATAGTTCTTCTGCTGGAAGTAGATGCCGGCGAGAGCCGCGGACGTGCGCTGCTCGTCCGCGCCGCTCAATTTCCCGGAACTCAACAACGTTTCGTAGGCCTGAGCAGCAACACCGGACTCGCCGGCCGCCGCGGCAGCCGCACCACGCATCTGCTCGATCATGGTGCTTTCATACGCCGTCTTGCCGGGCACGGCGGCCGCCTGATCGATCTTCGTCAGCGCGTCCTTGTACTTGTGCGCGCGATACAGGTCCTGCGCGGCATTCAGCGGCTTCGCCACGTCCGGCCGCAAGGTGTCGGCGGCATGAGCGGCGAGCGGCAGCACGAGAGCAGCCGCGATGACGGCACGCTTGAACCGATGATGAATCGTTTGCATTGCCCTTTCCTATTGCATGTACTGCTCATTGCCGATCAGACCGATCTTCGTCGCGCCCAGTCGCTGTGCGGACGCCATCACCTCGGCGACATCCTTGTACGGCACCAGTTTGTTCGGACGCAGATGAATTTCGGCCTGAACCGGTTCCGCCGCCACCTGAGCGAGCCTGGATTCGAGCGCGGCACGGTTCGGCACCGGCTGACCGTTCCAGGTCGTCGTGCCGTCGAAATCGATATCGATCTGCACCACTTCAGGTTGTGTGATCGGCGGCGGTGGATTGCCGACCGGCAGGTTCATCTTGATGGCATGCGTCTGAATCGGGATCGTGATGATCAGCATGATCAGCAACACCAGCATCACGTCGATAAGCGGCGTGGTGTTGATGTCGACCATCACATCCGGTTCGCTACCGCCGCCCGACGATACGTTCATTCCCATAATCGGCTCCTGTCGATCGGACGTGGCGCTTTGGCGCTTAGTCCGATCCCATGCAAAGCTGTCGACCGGACTTGGCGCTTTGGCGCTTGGTCCGATCCCATGCAAAGCTGTCGACCGGACTTGGCGCTTTGGCGCTTAGTCCGATCCCATGCAAAGTTATCCGCCGCGCGCGGGCGGTTCGGTGATAAAGGAAACCTTGGCGATACCGGCGCGCTCGCACTCGGTAATGACCCGGCCGATGAATTCATAACGGGCGCTCTGGTCGCCGCGAACATGCACTTCCGGTTGCGGCGTCATGACCGACACGGTCTTCAGGCGTGCCAGCAGCGTAGGCGCGTCGACCTGCTTCTCGTTCCAGAAGAAGTCGCCGTCGCGATTGACCGCGATCACGATGCTCTTGGGCGTGGTCTGCAGCGGCTGGATCGTCTCCTTCGGCAATTGCACCGGCACCGTATGCGTCACGACCGGAATCGTGATCAGAAAGATGATCAACAGAACCAGCATCACGTCGACGAGCGGCGTGGTGTTGATGCTGGAGATGACCTCGTCGTTGTCGTCCTGCCCAACGCTCATTGCCATGACAGACTCCGCTTATTGGACCAGCGATGCTTCGCGAGCTGCGGCGCGCGCCGGGCGGCGGCTGCCGGCCAGCAGAACGGTATGCAGTTGCGCGCCGAATGCTCGCACACGCTCCATCACCGACTTGTTGCGGCGAACCAGGAAGTTGTAGCCGAGCACGGCGGGGACGGCCACCGCGAGACCGATAGCGGTCATGATCAGCGCCTCACCCACAGGACCCGCGACCTTGTCGATCGACGCCTGGCCGGCAATGCCAATGGCCGTCAGTGCGTGATAAATCCCCCACACCGTACCGAACAGGCCGACGAACGGCGCTGTCGAACCCACCGTACCGAGAAAAGCCAATCCGTCTTGCAGACGATTCGACACGTTGGTGATCGCGCGCTCGACCGAGGTATCGATCCACGTGTTGCGGTCCACGGCTTCGAGCAGCGCTTCGTCATGATGCTCGCCTGCCTCGATAGCCGTTTCGGCGATGAAGCGGAACGGCGACGTTTCGTCGAGCAGCTTCGCGCCTTCCACCAGCGACGGCGCAGTCCACAGCTGCTCGTCCGCGCTCTTCGCGCGGCGGTTCGCACGGAACTGCTCGACGAACTTGGTGATCATGATGTACCAGCTGCCCATCGACATCAGCACCAGCAGAATCAGCACGAAGCGTGCGACGAAGTCGCCGTTCTTCCAGAGTGCGCCGAGGCCGTACGGATTGTTGACCGTTTCGGACGTGGCCGGCGCGGGCGGCGGCACCGCTTCGTCGGCGGCCGCGCTTGCCGTTTGCGGCGCGGCGGTGGCCGGCGCGGCAGCCGACGCCGTGGCGTCGCTAGCCTGCGCATGGGCCATGTGCGGTGCAACAAAGGTATCCACCGTGGTTACGGCGATCAACATGCTTGCCGCCAGTGCGGCGAGAGTACGCTTCTTCATGCCTGCTCCAAGTTCATTAGTACAACTTCCAAACTAAGACTGATAAATCGCTACCGGTACCGAACAGCCTGTGATTTCAGTTCAGGTTAAACGAGAACGGAACTTGCACACGGACAGCCTGGCCTTGGGAAACGCACGTGAACTGCTTGACCGCGTTGAATGCAGCACGATCCAGTGAAGAGTCGTCTGCGGATTTGGCAACACGTTCATTCGTAATATGGCCCTGCGGGTCGACAACGAATTCGATAAGAACATCACCCGTTACGTTGTTTTCCTGAGCTTCCTTCGGGTAACGGATCGACGAGCGGATCTGATCCGAGTTCGGGCACACCACCCCGACTTCGGTGCTCACGGGCTTGCTCGGCGCGGGCGGCGCCGGTGGTGCCGGTGGCGCCACGGCAGGCGCCGAGACGACCGGTGCGGCCTGATGCGCAATGGTCGGCTGCGGCGGCGTTTGCACCTGCACTTCCGGCGGCGGCACGAACGGCGGCGGCGGCGGCGCGAATTTCGGCGGTGGCAATTGCACCGTGGGCAACGGCGGCGGAGGCGGCGGTTTAACCGGCTCGATGATCTTCGTTTCAATAGGATGCTGAATGACCTGCACGACCTTGGTCGCAAGGCCATTGATCAGTGCATAGATCAGCACGATATGCAGGAGTAGAACCGCTGCAATGCCGCCGAAGCGGCGCACCGGGTTTTGCTGCTTGCGCCCAAACTCTCGCGGGCGCCCTGGCCTTTCCATACGGGCCGTCGCTGCCGGAAATTGTCCTTCGACTTTCGTACCCACCTTTACTCCTCCGGCGTGAACCGTTCATTTCTGTAACTGCAGTGCGCTTACCTACCGCAAACAACATTCACTTCAATCAACCGGTGCTCCACTGTTTTTGATTCGCAGTACAAAATGGATGCAGCACTACCCCGCCCCGATCCGACGCTTCGGACGTGACTCAAAGGAGGGTTCGGCCGCATATCATGCGATCCCAACAGCCCATCTAAGTAGAACTACTAATAGATTAAATTTGACCCGCCAACTTCCGCCTTGCTTAAAGGTTGAAGACAACCTGTTCGATGTGTGTCGTAGCGCCTGGAACTTTTTGCGCAAACGTCACATGCGTTTCATGGGAGGCAAAGATAGCAGGACAAAAAATGTACGGTCAAACTTTTTTTGATGGCGGCATACTTAGTTTAGAGCATTGACTCTAATTCGCTGAAAAATGCCGCCGCTTTAAAAGAATAAGCGTATGTCGAGCAGATAAGCATTTGGCTCTTTCTGCACGATAATTGGGATTCGCCCGCACATGCGGTGTGCATAAATGCACTCGAAACTGTCCAGACAACGACTGATCAGCCGGACGGAAATGCCCAACGGGCATGCGTTTCCACGCGATGGCCGTGTCGCTCGATCGGTTCCTGGAAAGTTTGTTTGCCTGGGATGGTCAGGCGCCCGGGTGAGACCGCCGCGGAAGGCGAGACGATAGCAGAAGGAAAACTGCGTTTAAAAAATTTTTAGCGCTATTTACGACACTCTAAATAGGCATCTCAATAACGCCTTAAGCTTAATTACAAATCAATTCAATTAAATTACATAAAGCCGACAGTCAGGGTGCCGCCTGCCGCAAGCAAATCGACATGGTGCGTCCGACAATTTCTGAGGAAGCCGACTCTCATCTGTAGAGGCGGGGATTCTCGATGAGCGCGGGAACTGCTGGGGTTCGATAAATAAGAAAGAGCGGCGCAAAGTTGATTGCGCCGCTCTCTACTCCATCAACCGTTCGTGCCTTCGCCCGCTTCGACGGTTTCGCTGTTCCGCGATCGAGCCAGAACGGGCCGCAACGCGGCGCCCGTGTGACTCGCGGCCACGCGAGACAGTCCTTCAGGATCTGTGGCAGCGACAATCGACCCGCCGCCTACCCCACCTTCCGGGCCAAGATCGATGATCCAGTCCGCCTCGGCAATCACATCCAGATCGTGTTCGATGACGACGACACTATGGCCGCCGTCCGCGAGACGATGCAGCACGCGAATCAGCCTGGCGACGTCCGCCATATGCAGGCCTACGGTTGGTTCGTCCAGCACATACAGCGTGTGGGGCGGCTTCTGACCGCGCCGCGTAATGTCGTCGCGCACTTTGCTCAATTCGGTGACGAGCTTGATACGCTGCGCCTCGCCGCCGGACAACGTGGGCGAAGGCTGGCCCAGTGTGAGATAGCCGAGCCCGACGTCTTTCATCAACTGCAAAGGATGAGCGATGTTCGAAATAGGCGCGAAGAACTCGACGGCTTCGTCGATCTCCATCGTCAGCACGTCGCCGATATTCTTGCCGCGCCACGTTACCGCGAGCGTCTCGGGATTGAAGCGCTGCCCATGGCACACGTCGCAAGGCACCTTCACGTCGGGCAGAAAGCTCATGCCGATGGTGCGCACGCCCTGCCCCTCGCAAGCCGGGCAACGGCCTTCGCCGGTGTTGAACGAGAAACGCGAGGCCGTATAGCCGCGCGCGCGCGCTTCGAGCGTGCCGGCGAACAGCTTGCGGATCGCGTCCCACACGCCGATGTAAGTGGCGGGACATGAACGCGGTGTCTTGCCGATCGGCGTTTGATCGACTTCAAGCACGCGGTCGATGGTCTCCCAGCCGGTGATCGAATCGCAGCCTTGCCACGCATGCGTCACGTTCAAAGGCGCGCGCGGCGCCGTGCGCGCCAGCACGCTGGAGCGCCGGTTCGCCGCCGGCTTCTCCTCGGCCGCCGCGCGCGCGCGACGCGTGGCCGGCGACGACAGCACGGAGCGTCCAACCGCATCCAGCAGATTGGTCATCAGCACATCGCGAGCAAGCGTCGATTTGCCGGAACCGCTGACGCCGGTGACCGCCACCAGCCGCGAGAGCGGAATGCCAACCGTGACGTTGCGCAGGTTGTGCAGTTTGCCGCCGTGCACGGTCAGCCAGTTTTCCGGCACCGCGGCCGTGCGATTGCCAGGCGCGACGACTTCGCGGCGCGGCTGCAAGGGATGCACGATGGGGTGGGCGAGAAACTGTCCGGTCAGCGAATCGGGTTGCGCCGACAGGTCCGCCACACTGCCCTGCGCGACCAGCGTGCCACCGCGCTTGCCCGCACCCGGCCCGATGTCGATGATGTGATCGGCGCGCCGGATCGTGTCCTCGTCATGCTCGACCACCACCAGCGTATTGCCTTTCTCACCCAGCTTGCGCAATGCGTTCAACAGAATCTGATTGTCGCGCGGATGCAGCCCGATGGTCGGTTCGTCGAGTACGTAGCACACGCCTTGCAAGTTGCTGCCAAGTTGCGCCGCAAGCCGGATGCGCTGCGCCTCGCCGCCCGAGAGGCTCGGCGCCGCGCGATCGAGACTCAGATAGCCGAGTCCCACTTCTTCGAGGAACTGCAGGCGGCTGCCGATTTCGCTGATCACGTCACGCGCGATTTCCGCGTCGCGGCCGGTCATCTCCAGCGTGTCGATCCACGCGCGCGTGTCGGACACGGTCCATTGCGCGACATCGACAATGGCCTGCGCGTCGAACGTGACCGCGCGCGCGGTGGGATTCAGACGCGTACCCGCGCAATCCGGACACGGCTCATCGACCAGACCTTCGGGCTCCTGCTCTTCCGAAGGCAGGCTCTGTTCGCGGCCGCGATTGTCGTCGACAACGATCGTATCGTCGTAGGCGGCACGCTGCTCACGCGTAAGCGCGAGACCTGTACCGACACAGGTCGTGCACCAGCCATGCTTGCTGTTATACGAGAACATGCGCGGGTCGAGTTCGGGATAGCTCGTGCCGCACACCGGACACGCCCGCTTGGTGGACAACACCTTCACGGCGCCGAGATTCGCCGTGGGACGGCCGCCGCTGATCGCGTCGTGCAAACCGTCGAGCGGCGCCAGCAGATGCATCACACCCTTGCCCACTTCCAGCGTCTGGTCGAGCGCCTGACGCAACTCGGCTTCATGGTCCGGCGACACGACGAGATCGGCCACCGGCAGTTCGATCGTATGCTCGCGGAAACGGTCGAGCTTCGGCCACGGGTCCACCGGGACGAACTCGCCATCCACACGCAGATGGGTATTGCCGCGCGCTTTCGCCCACTTCGCAAGATCGGTGTACACGCCCTTGCGATTCACCACCAGCGGCGCAAGAAACCCGACGTGCTGCCCCTTGTGATCGCGCAGCAACTGCGCTGCGATCGATTCGACGCTTTGCGACGTAACCGGCGTGCCGTCATGAATGCAATGCTGCAGACCGAGCTTCACATACAGGAGACGCAGGAAGTGCCACACCTCGGACGTGGTCGCCACGGTACTCTTGCGGCCGCCGCGCGAAAGCCGCTGCTCGATCGCGACGGTCGGCGGAATGCCGTACACCGCGTCGACCTCGGGCCGCCCCGCCGGCTGTACGATGGAACGCGCGTAGGCATTGAGCGATTCGAGATAACGGCGCTGCCCTTCGTGGAACAGAATGTCGAAGGCGAGCGTGGACTTGCCCGAGCCGGACACCCCGGTAATCACGTTGAATTTGCCGTGCGGAATGTCCACGTCCAGCGCTTTCAGGTTGTGCTCGCGCGCATTGACGATGCGCACCACGTCCTCGCCTTCGATCGCGCGGCGCGCACGCGCGGCGCTCAGCGCCTTTTGCAGTGGAATGCCTTGCGACGCCGGTTCGGCCGCCGCGCCCATGGCACGGTCATATTGCAGCAGCGCTTCGCCGGTATGCGACTCCGGGCACGTCTTGACGTCTTCCGGCGTGCCGGCGCACAGCACCCGGCCGCCGCCGTCGCCCCCTTCTGGGCCGAGGTCGATCAGCCAGTCGGCCGCACGGATCACGTCGAGATTGTGTTCGATCACGATCAGCGAATGGCCGCTCGCGAGCAGTTTGCCGAACGCCTGCATGAGCTTGGCGATGTCGTCGAAATGCAGGCCCGTGGTCGGTTCGTCGAACATGAACAGACGCTTCGCGACCGGCTGCTTCGCGTTGCGCGCCGTGCGCGCCTGGGCCGATTCCGCGAGGAACCCGGCGAGCTTGAGCCGTTGCGCTTCGCCTCCCGACAGCGTGGGCACCGGCTGGCCGAGCTTCACGTATTCGAGGCCCACGTCGACGATCGGCTGCAGCACGCGCAATACCTCGGCGTCTTTGGCAAAGAAGCTGGTCGCTTCGCTCACCGTCAATTCCAGCACGTCGGCAATGCTCAGCGCGCGTGCCGGTTCGCCGCGCTCGATCTTCACTTCGAGCAGTTCCGCGCGATAACGGCGCCCGTCGCAATCGGGGCAACGCAGGTACACGTCGCTCAGGAACTGCATTTCGATATGTTCGAAACCCGAGCCGCCGCAAGTCGGGCAGCGACCGTCACCCGAATTGAAACTGAACATGCCCGGCCCGTAACCGCGTTGCTGCGCGAGCGGCGCCCTCGCGAACAGTTTGCGGATTTCGTCGAACGCGCCGACATAACTGGCCGGATTCGAACGCGCGGTCTTGCCGATCGGCGATTGATCGACGAACACCACGTCGGTGACCTGATCGGCGCCGCTCAGGCTTCTGAACGCGCCCGGCGATTCGGTGGCGAGACCGAAGTGCCGCGCCATGGCCGGATACAACACGTCTTGCAGCAGCGTGGATTTGCCGGAACCCGACACCCCCGTCACGCAGACGAGCCGCTCCAGCGGAATCTCCACCGTGACATCGCGCAGATTGTGTTCCGTCGCGCCTTCGAGCACGATGCGCGGCGTGGCGGCGTCCACCGGGCGCTGTTGCCAGTGCGCCGCATCCGCCACATGCCGGCGCCCGCCGAGGTACTCGCCGGTGAGCGTGCCGGAGGAGCGGATCGCCTCGGGCACGCCGTCGTAAATGATCGAGCCGCCGCGCTCGCCCGGCCCCGGGCCCATGTCGATCAGACGGTCCGCCGCGAGCATCACGGAGGGATCGTGTTCGACCACCACCAGCGTATTGCCCGCGTCGCGCAGCCGATGCATGGCTTCGACGATGCGGTTCAGGTCGCGCGGATGCAGCCCGATACTCGGCTCGTCGAGCACGAAAAGCGTCTTGGTGAGCGACGTGCCGAGCGCCGTGGTCAGGTTGATCCGCTGCACCTCGCCGCCCGACAACGTGCGGCTTTGCCGGTCGAGCGTCAGATAACCGAGCCCCACGTCGCACAGATATTTGAGGCGCGTACGCACCTCGGCGAGCAGCAGCTTGAGTGCGTCGTCGAGCAGCGCGCTCGGCAGGCTGATTTCGTCGAAGAAACGCCGGATGCGCTCGATCGGCATCAGCATCAGGTCGTGGACGGTCAGCCCCGGCAATGCTTCGAGTTGCGAGCGCGTCCACTCGACGCCGCGCGGCAGGAACCGTTGCGCGGGCGGCAGCACGTCGTCCGCGTTCGCCTTGCTGCCGAGGCGCCATAACAGCGATTCCGTTTTTAGCCGCGCGCCGCCGCAGGTTTCGCACGGCGTATAGCTGCGGTATTTGGACAGCAGCACACGAATATGCATCTTGTACGCTTTCGATTCGAGATACTCGAAGAAGCGTTTGACGCCGTACCAATGGCTTTGCCACTTGCCGTTCCAGTCCGGCGAGCCGTTGATGACCCAGTCGCGCTCCGCGTCCGTCAGTTCGCCCCACGGCGTGCCGCGGCGGATGTCGGCTTTCGCCGCGTAGCGCATCAGATCGTCCTGGCATTCCTTCCAGGCCGGCGTTTGCATGGGCTTGATCGCGCCGTCGCGCAGCGTCTTGCGCGCATCGGGAATCACCAGCCCGAGGTCGACGCCGATCACGCGGCCAAAACCGCGGCAGACTTCGCACGCGCCGTATGCCGAGTTGAACGAAAACAGCGCGGGCTGCGGGTCCGCGTAGCGCAGATCGCTTTCGGGGCTATGCAAACCGGTGGAGAAACGCCAGATTTCCGGTTCCGCTTCCTGTACAGCCGGCCCTTCGGACGACGCCGGCAGCACATAGATATTGACGCGCCCGCCGCCACGTTTGAGCGAGGCCTCGATCGCCTCGACCGCGCGTTGCTTGTCCACCGCGCTCAGCCGGAAACGGTCGGCCACCACGTCGAGCAGCTTGCGCTTGCCGGTGGGCGAATCGACTTCGCGTTGCGCCTGGACGCGCGTATAGCCGCTCGCCGACAGCCACTGCTCCACCTCCTGCTCCGACGCGGACTCCGGCAGTTCGACCGGGAACGTGACGACGAGCCGCGGCTCGTTCTGCGCGGTGCGCTCGAGCAACTCCGCGTAGATCGTTTCCGGCGTGTCGTGCCGCACCTGCCGGGCCGTCTTGCGGTCGAACAATTCGGCCGCGCGCGCGTACAGCAGCTTCAGGTGATCGTTGAGCTCCGTCATGGTGCCGACGGTGGAGCGCGAACTGCGCACCGGATTGGTCTGGTCGATCGCGATGGCGGGCGGCACGCCGTCGACACGGTCGACTTGCGGCCGGTCCATGCGGTCCAGAAACTGCCGCGCGTAAGCGCTGAATGTTTCGACGTAGCGCCGCTGCCCTTCCGCGTAAAGCGTGTCGAACACGAGGCTCGACTTGCCGGAACCGGACGGGCCGGTCACGACCGTCATTTCGCCGGTTCGTACGTCGAGGTCGACGTTCTTGAGGTTGTGCTGGCGCGCGCCGCGAATCTTGATAATGCCGTTAGATGCCAATTTTTCGACCGCCTGAATGAGTGAGCCACCTCTCACGGACGCCTCGCGACCGCGCAAGTTCAGTGCAGCTGGGCCGGCGGAAACGCACGCCGAGGTCCAGCTTGCAACGGGATACTATACTGTATATTTATACAGGTTTGGCTTGCAAGTCGCAATTTCACGTGTCTTGCCGAGAGCCATCTGCGGCCGGGACCTGCTGTTCCACCAGCACCAGCCTACCCGATCAGGCGCGATGCCGTGACCGGGCAACAGACCACCCGAGACACTGGCCGCACCGATCGCAGCATGGGGATTCACAGGATTACTATCCATGTATCCCCCACCACGATGACGCTCAAGCGCGGCGGCTTCTTCATTCACGGCGGCACGCACCCGGGGAGCGCCGGCTGTATCAACCTGCATGGTGCAATGGAGAACTTTGTGCGCGACGCCAGGACGAAGTAAAAGCCGACCCAGACTGCTTCATCCCGCTAAAAGTCCGCTATTCAAAGTGAAAAGAAATGGCCCTATACGCATTTTGTCCATGATCGCGATGTATGCCGTCCTGCTTGCCCCAGGCACGCTCAACGCATGCAACCTGAGCGAGGCGTATGGTAGCGGCACACCTTCTACTCCCGGTCGACAAACATGGACAAGTGGATCGATCCATTGCCCATGCTTGCCGCCCTCGACGCCGCGGTGCTGTTCGCGGTCGTGCGCTGGGCGTTGTGGTGCGAACGCATCGGCGCCCGGACATGGATTGCGCCTCCGAAGCGCCGCCGCGCCAGCCTATGGCGCGCGCGAGCATGCTGAAATCTGCTCGTGAAGCCGGAACCTGGCGCGCCCCGCGCCTAGCCGCAAACACTCCCCACGCTGATCCGTTGCACTTCCCGCCTCCCCTCCAACACCGCGCTTTCCCCCAGCGCATACGCCACGCAGCGCCTCGCCAGCACCTCGGTCGGATCGACGAGCCTCACCACTCGCCCGCCCCCGCAGGCCTGCACGGCGTCGCGCAACAGCAGCGGCAACTCGGTACAGCCCAGTACGATCACTTGCACGCCTTGCGCGGCCAGATCGTCGAGCGCCACGGCGAGGTCGTCACAGCACTCGCCCGAGATGAAGCCGGCTTTCGCGCCCTTCGGCCCGTAGACGGCGCGCATCAACCGCGCCTGAGCCTGCTCGCCCGGCGCGATCTGCACGAAACCACGCGCCTCGAGCGAGCGTTCATAAACGCGGCTCGCGAGCGTGCCCGTGGTGGCCAGCACCCCGACTTCACGCAGACCCGGAAAGTTCGCCTGCAGATAATCGGCGGCACAGGTCAGCATATTCACGATCGGAATGCCGAGCGAGGGCTGGATCCGCTCGACGAACGCATGCGCCGTATTGCACGGAATCGCGATCAGGTCCGCGCCGCCTTCTTCGAGCGTCTTGCACGCGGCATACAGCGCGAGCGTCGGATCTTCACCGTTGCCGGTCAGCGCGGCCGTACGGTCGGGGATCTGCGGATTCTGCTCGACCATGATCCTGATGTGGTCCTGATCGCACGCGGCGGGCGTATTGCGCACCAGCTTGGCCATGAAATCGACCGTTGCCGCCGGCCCCACGCCGCCCAGCACGCCCACCTTGAAGCGCCGCTCCTGCTGCGCGTATTGAGCCGACGCGACGTAGCGCGCGTAGACCAGATTGACGTCGATGAGCGGCACCTCGAGCCGGCCGAGCGCGCGCGCCACCAGCGCGATTTCGAAGAGACCCGGCAGGATGATCTCCGCGCCCTGCGCGATGAGATCCGCGCACGCCGCGCGCAACAACTCGACCGGGCGCCCATAAAAGCGGCCATTCGTGATGCCTTCGTCGCCATACACGGCGCTCGTCACGCAGTCGAAGCCCGCTTCGTTGCGAGGATGCAGCACGTCGAATCGCGCGGCGTCGAAATAACGTTCGAAAAGCCGGTTATCGCGGATCGCGTCCGAAGTCAGCACGCCGATCCGGCGCACCGACGGAAACGCTTGCCGCACATGCGCCGCCAGCGCCGCCATGAGGTTGGCGACGGGCACGGCCACGTTGCCCGAGAGTTCGTCGATAAAGGTATGGCTGAGAAAGCACGGCAACACGATCGCTTCGACACCGCGCTTTTCGAACGCGCGTATGGCGTCGAACACATGAATCTTGAACCGGGCGCTGACCTCGCTCTGCGAGGCCGGCCCTTGCCATGGTCGCTGCTCAAGAACGAGATCGAATGGACGCGCCGCGCCGTGTTGCTGCCCGGCTGCGCTCATTCTGCACAGGACGTCGGCGCTGGCGAGCTGTGCCGCACCGGTCACGACGCCCAGCGAACGATAGCGATTCATGATGACTTCCCCTGTTTTTCTTGCCATCCGCTTCGATGGTAGGCGGCTTTGGCGCCACTGAGGATGACATTATCTCGGGGGACTATGACATGGGGTTAACCACGAATCGAACATTTCCCCGCGTTTGCGGGGTCGGTGGCAAGGGCAACCGGCTAGGCCGCTTCGACGACGCCGTGCGGCGCGCCGCGCTTGCGGCGCTCCAGCGTGCTGATGCACAGCAGCGACACGCCGGCCAGAACACTATAGAACACGGCCAGCGGCCACCAGGCACCCGGATAACGATGCGCGAGCAACGTTCCGATCAGCGGCGTCAGACCGCCGGCCAGCGCGGCGCACACCTGGTACGACAGCGAAATCGCCGAATACCTGACGCGCACGGCGAACGCGGTCGACATGAAGCCGGCCATCACCGCGTACGAACTCGACATGCACATCACCGCCAGCGCGATGCCGATCACGATCGCCACCGGCCGCCCGGTCGAGACCAGCGCGAACATGGGATACGGCGACAGCATCGCCAACGCCGCCGCGCCCTTCAGGAACCGTCCCGTGCCGATGCGTTGCGCGAACCATCCGGAACCTAGTTGCGTGAACAACTGAATGAACGCCACGACGAACAGGCAGTCCAGAATCAACGAGCGGTCGAGGCCGAGCGTTTGCGTCGTGTAATTGAGCATGAAGGTGTTGACGAACCACGCGCCGGCCACGCCGATCACATTCGCGCCGAGGCACAGCAACAGCGTGCGCCACGCGTCGCGCACGACTTCGGCGACGGGCAGCGCGGCCACTCGCCGTTGCGCCTTGAGCGCCTTGAATTCCGGCGATTCGTCGACACCCGCGCGGATCAGCAGGCCGACCACCAGCAGCGCCGCGCTCGCGAGAAACGGCAGGCGCCATCCCCAACCGAGGAACGCGTCCTTGTCCATCGATGCCACCGCACGAAACGCGAGCAGCGACAGGATCAGGCCCGCCGGACTGCCGAGCTGCGCGAACGAAGCGAAAAAAGTCCGCCGTCCTTGCGGCGCGTGTTCGCTCGCCATCAACACCGCGCCGCCCCACTCGCCGCCGATCGCAATTCCCTGCGCCACGCGCAGCAGCACGAGCAGCACGGGCGCCCACACGCCGGCGCTCGCATAGGTCGGCAGAAAGCCGATGCCGACGGTGCCGACGCCCATGATCGCCAGCGTCGCGACCAGTGCTTTCTTGCGGCCGATGCGGTCGCCGAGGTGGCCGAACACCAGCCCGCCGAACGGTCGCGCGAAGAAGCCGACCGCGAAGGTGCCGAACGAAGCCAGCGTGGCGAAGAACGGATCGCCGCCGGGAAAGAACAGCTTGCCGAAGATCAGTGCGGACGCCGTGGCGTAAATATAAAAGTCGTACCACTCGATCGTGGTGCCGACGAAGGCCGCGGCTGCGGCGCGCGTGGGTTGCCGGCCTGCGGCGTGGACATCGGGCTCGCGATTCATGTCTCTGTCTCCAAGGTTTTTCTTCTGGATGGCGCGACTTCTTCGTGCCGTCACCGTTAGCTGCTGCGCTTCTGCTTCTGCTTGCCTACGCTTATGCTTCTGCTTCCGGCTCTCCCGCTTCGAGCCCGCCGGCTTTGAGCACGCCCGCTTCGAACAGACGCCGCTGGGTGGCGGCGTCGATACCCAATGCATCGAGCAAGTCGCGCGTATGGGCGCCGAGCGACGGTGGCGCGCTGCGATAGGTGGCCGGCGTACGCGACAACTTGATCGGCGACGCGGTGCCGCGATACTCGCCCAGCTCGACCACCATGCCGCGATGCAAGGTATGCGGATGCCGCGCCACGACATCGACGGTATGCACGGGTCCGCACGGCACGCCCGCGTTGATCAGCGCGTGGGCGAGCGCTTCGCCGTCGTGCGCGGCGAGCAGGCCTTCGAGCGCGGCCTTCAGCGGCTCGCGATGCGCGCAGCGGCTGCGGTTATCGACGTAGCGCGGATCGTCGGCGAGTTCGGGCGCGCCGAGATGCGCGCACAGCCTCGCGAACTGCCGGTCGTTGCCGACCGCGAGAAAGATCGGCGCGGTCGCGGTGCGATAGCTGTCGTACGGCGTGATGTTCGGATGCGCATTGCCGCTGCGCTGCGGCGTGCGGCCCGAGCCGAAATAATTCGGCAGATGCGGATGCAGCAGCGATACGCCGCAGTCGTACAACGCGATATCGATCGACTGGCCACGGCCGCTGCGCGCGCGCTCGGCGAGTGCGAGCAGAATGCCGGCGAGCGCGTTCAGCCCAGTGACCATGTCGACCACCGGCAGGCCGACGCGCGTGGCAGGCCCGTCGCGCTCGCCGTTCACGCTCATCAGGCCGGTCATCGCCTGAATCGCGGCGTCGTAGCCCGGCAGGCCGCCAAGCGGGCCGTCGGGACCGAACCCGGACACGGCGCAGTGAATCAGCCTCGGGAAGCGCTCGCGCAAATCGCGCTCGTAGTCCATGCCCCAGCGCGCGAGCGTGCCGGGCTTGAAGTTTTCGACCAGCACGTCGGCGCCTTCGAGCAGCTTCCATAGAATCGCGCGGCCTTCGTCGCGTGACAGATCGACCGCAATGCCCTGCTTGTTGCGATTCACGCCCGCGAAGTACCACGCGGTGTCGCCATGGAACGGCGGGCCCCAGCCGCGTGTTTCGTCGCCGTCTGGCGGTTCGAGCTTGATCACTTGCGCGCCGTGATCGGCGAGCGCCTGCGTGCAGTAAGGGCCGCCGAGCACGCGGCTCAGATCGACGACTTTGAGGCCTTGCAGCGCGCCTTGCGTGCCATCGTTCAGGTGTGCGGTCATTGCGCGCTCCCTGCCGGCAGCAGTTGCAGCGCTTCTGCAAGCGTGACGCCGCGGCCATTGACCAACGCATCGATCACAGCGCTTTCATCCGATGCCGAATGCAACGCCAGCGGATCGACCGGCAACAGTTTGTGCCGCACCACCAGATGAGCCAGCGCGAGACGCCGGTAATCCGGCGCGAGACGCGCGCCTTCGCAGGCCATCAATACGGCGCTGCTCGCGTGATACAACGCCGTGCCTGCCTGGCGGACCCATTCGTCGCGGCCGGAATCCGCCACGCCGCAGAGCGCATCGCACGCGCGCGCGAGCGTCGAGCGCAGCAATGCGAGGCTCGCCGGCGGCAATCCCGCCGCGCCGAGCAGATCCTGCAGATAGGTGCGCAATGGTTCGAGCGCGCCGTCGCGTTTCGCGGCCCGCGCGATGTCGAGCGCGACGATGTTGCTGGTGCCTTCCCAGATCGAACCGAGATGCGCGTCGCGCACGAGCCGCGCGTCGCTCCACTCTTCGATATAGCCGGTGCCGCCACGCACTTCCATCGCGTCGCCGGTCACGCGGCGCGCGTCGCGGCAAGCACGGAATTTGATGAGCGGCGTGAGAATGCGCACGCACTTCGCCGCCTGCCTGTCGCCGGCATCGGCCTGCTGCAACAGCAGCGCGATGCGCATGAACATCGAGCGCGCCTGTTCGGCGGGCAGCATCATCTTGAGCAACTGCCGCTGCATCAACGGCATATCGATCAGCTTGCGGCCGAATGCTTCGCGATGGCGGGCAATGTGCAGCGCCTCCGTCAGCGCACGCCGCATCAAGCCCGCTGCGCGCACGCCGTTCGATAGACGCGACATATTGATCATGTCGGCCATCTGATGAAAACCGCGCCCCACTTCGCCGATCAGATAGGCCACCGCGCCGTCCAGCACGATCTCGCCGCTCGCCATCGAGCGGCTGCCGAGCTTGTCCTTCAGGCGCACGATCCGGTAGCTGTTGCGCGATCCGTCCGGCAGCGTCTTTGGCAAGAGAAACAGTCCCAGTCCGTTGATGCCGGGCGGCGCCGTGTCCGGCCGCGCGAGCACCATCGCGAGATCGGCGTCGGCGTTCGAGCAGAACCATTTATCGCCATAAAGGCGCCACGTCGGCTCGCCATTCGCCTCGACCCCGAGCGTCGCGCGCGTCGCAATGCGCGCGACGTCCGAGCCCGCCGCCTGTTCGGTCATGAACATGGCGCCCTGAAACAGCGTGTCGAAATCGCGCGAGGCGAGCATCGGCAGAAAACGCGCGACCAGTTCCGGCGCGCCGAATTTGCGCAGCGTGCGCGTGAGCGAATCGGTCATGCTCACCGGACAGCAGAGGCCGAATTCCGCCTGCACGAACAGGAAAGTCAGCGCGTATTTCACGAGCGGCGGCGGCGATTGTGTGCCGTCGCTGCTCTCGTGACTCATCGCGGCCAGTCCCAACTCCGCGTAAGCCACGCGTTCCAGCGCGACGTAATCGGGATGCTTGTCGATGCTTTGCAGCGCTTCGCCGCGCCGCGTGCGATGGCGCAATTGCGGCGGGTTCTTGTCGGCGGACAACGCCCAGGCGTCGAGTTCGTCGGAGGCGCGCTGCCCCAGCGAAACGAACTGGCTTTCGAGCTCGCGATACAGCGCATCGCCGAGATGCAGCTTGAGCAGACGCTCGAAGTCGGGGTCGCTGGTAAAGAAGTTGATGCCCCGGCTGTCGGGAATGTTGGATGCGCCGTGTGCCGGCTGCGCGATCTCTTCGCTCATGCTCGTCTCCTTTGTCGACCCGAGTTCGCGCTTTAGCGCGTTACTCGGGTCCCATGCAAAGCTGTCGACCCGAGTTCGCGCTTTAGCGCGCTACTCGGGTTCCATGCACACCTGTGCTCGTGGAAGGAGCATATGAGCGACGACGATAATCGTCTAATACAACTTATATCCGGTACGATAGACGCAGCTTATCGATAAAAAACCGGGAGACAGCCATGGACCTGAAGCAGTTGCGCTATTTCGTGGCGGTCGCCGAAGAACTGCATTTCGGCCGCGCGGCCAAACGGCTATTCATTTCGCAGCCCGCCCTCAGCTTCGACATTCGCAAGTTCGAAGAGCAACTCGGCGTGCAGTTGCTCGCGCGCACCAACAAGACCGTGTCGCTGACCAACGCCGGACAGGTGCTGCTCGGCGAAGCGCGCCGCCTGCTTCTGCAGGCGAGCGAAGCACAGCGCATGACGGTTCGCTCGGCGCATGGCCTCGCCGGGCGCCTGCGGATCGGCTTCGTGAACTCGATGCTGTACCGCGGCATGCCGCAGGCGGTGAAACGCTTCGAGGCCGATTACCCCAGCGTCGAAATCGTCTTGAAGGAGATGAACACCAGCGAACAGGTTCACGCGATCCAGCGAATGCAGATCGACATGGGTTGCGCGCACTGGGGCAATTTCCCGACCGACGTCATCTCCACGCCGATCTTTGCCGAGCCGTTCCTGTGCTGTCTGCCCGCCGCCCATCCGCTCGCGCGCAAACGCAAGGTCGATCTGCGCGCGTTGGCGCAGGAACCGTTCATTCTGTTTCCGCGCACCGTGTCGCCGCACTATCACGATCTGATCATCGCGCAGTGCGTGGGAGCAGGATTCAGTCCATTGATTCGCCATGAGGCGCGCTTGTGGCAAACCGTCGTGACAATGGTCGGCTTCGGCATGGGCGTTGCGCTGGTGCCGTACACGTTGCGCCAGGTGCAGGATCCGCGCGTGTGCTTTTTGCCGCTAACGGGCGAGACGCTGATGTCGCAAGTGCTCCTGCTGCGCAGGAGCGGCGACGCGGAGCCCGTCGCGGAGCGCTTTGTCGACTATCTGATAGACGCGGGCAGCGAGTCCCCGGCCAAGCCTCATTCGTCCGCTTCGCGGCGGGCTTCGTAGGCCGTCAGCAGCTTGTGGGCGACCATATCCACGGCCGGTTTGACGAGCCCGTTCTTGTCGGTCCAAACCTTGGGGGTCAAGGTGCCGCTGAGCGCGACACTGTCCGCGTCGCTCAACGCGAGCAGCGCGGTTTGGACCTCGTCGTCGAAAGCGATCACGTTGACGAAAATCGTGTCGCCGTCGTTGGTGGCCGCGCGCACCTTGCAGGTCACGAACCGCCTGCCGTTCTGCCCCGTGCGGATCTGCGCCTCGCCATACAACCGCCCGCCCACCAGTCCATCGATCATCGCCCTGCTCCTCTTGTCGCGTACCGTGCAAAAGCAGAATCGCCCCGCACGGCGCGTATGATCCCACGAGAGGCCGCGCTGCCTGCATAAAAATGCGCGCGGCTGGACGGCGCGCCACTGCGCGACCAGGACGCCGCCGGCATTCAGCCCGCCGCGCGACGCGGGCTGAAGATGTCGCTCAGCCACTGCGCAAACACCCGCACCCGCGACGACAACTGGCGGTTCTGCGGATACAGCACGGACACCGGCATCGGTGGCGGCGGAAAGTCCGCGAGAATGATCTTCAACTGCCCCGCCGCCAGTTCCGCCGCGACGCGATATTGCGGCACCTGCACGATGCCGAGCCCGGCAAGCGCCGAGCCGGTATAGAGTTCGGTGCCGGTCACCGACACCGCGGACGGCAGGAGCATCGCCACCGTGCGGCCCGCCACGTCGAATTCGAGCGGCACAGGCTTGCCAGTCGCACTCGACACGTAATTGACCGCCCGATGCGCGGACAGCACCGCCGGATCGGCCGGCTCGCCATAGGCGGCGAGATACGCCGGACTCGCCACGGTGACTTGCGGAAGTTGCGCGACGCGGCGCCCCACCATCGACGAATCCTGCAGATTGCCTGCCCGCAGCACGCAATCCACGCCCTCCCGCACCAGATCGACGAACCGGTCGTCTTCGCCGATGGTCAGTTCGATCTCCGGATAGCGCGCAAGAAACGCCGGCAGCGCCGGCACCACGAAGTGCCGCGCCAGCGTGCCCTGCAAATTCACCCGCAGCAGTCCCTTGGGCGCCAGATTCGAAAAGGAGCCCTCCGCCTCTTCCATATCCGCGATCAAGCGCACGCAGCGGCGGTAGTGGGCCTCGCCGTCGTGCGTGAGGCGCACCGTGCGCGTGGTGCGTTCGAGCAGCCGCGCGCCGAGCCGCTGCTCCATGCGCTTCATCAGGTTGGTCACGGTGGCGCGCGGAATCTGCAGATCGTCCGAGGCGCGCGTAAAGCTTTGCCGCTCGGCGATCCGCACGAAAACGCGCATTTCCTCGAAACGATCCATGTTCAGCACCTGGTGGGCGGTCTGCGCGCCAATTGTTAAAGCAAATGGAATGATGATGGTCAGTCTAACCCGATTATCTGCGCCCGAAAAGCGTCCATGATTCACCTCACCTACTCATCGGATACCAAGGAACGCATCATGAATATGCCTGCACGCACCCGAGTTGCTATCGTTACCGGCGCATCCCGCGGCATCGGCGCGGCGGTCGCGCAGCGTCTGGCCAGGGACGGCTTCGCCGTCGCGATCAATTACGCGTCCAGTTCGGCCGAAGCCGACGCGCTGGTCGCCAGGCTCACGGCGGCGGGCGCGCAAGCCCTCGCGGTAAAGGCCGACGTGTCGAATGCCGACGACGTGCGCCGCCTGTTCGAGATCACCGAGCAGCAGCTCGGCAAGGTGGATGTGCTGGTCAACAACGCCGGCGTGCTCAAGACCACGCCGCTCGCCGACACCAGCGACGCGCTGTACGACCAGACCTTCGACATCAACGTGCGCGGCACCTTCAATACCTCGCGCGAAGCCGCCCGACGCATGAACGACGGCGGACGCATCGTCAACTTTTCGAGCACCACGCTGGCGCTGAACATGCCGGGCTATGCGATCTACAACGCCACCAAGGCGGCCGTCGAAGCCTTTACGCATGTGTTCGCCAAGGAACTGCGCGGTCGCGACATCACCGTCAACGCCGTGGCGCCGGGTCCGATCGCGACATCGCTGTTCCTCGACGGCAAGACCGAAGAACAGATCCAGACATTCGCGAAGATGCCGCCGCTGCAACGCCTCGGCCAGCCTGACGATATCGCATCGGTGGTGGCGTTCCTCGCCGGTCCGGATGCGGGCTGGGTGAACGGCCAGATTCTGCGTGCGAACGGCGGCCTCGCCTGACACGCATGATGCGCCTGATGCGCCACTTGCCGAGCGGTCTTTGAGCCCCGCCTCGCTTTCATAAAATCGGAGAAGAAAAAGGGCAGAAGAACCTGATCCTCGTGACGGGCGCAGGCACGGGCATCGGCGAACTCGGCCGCCGCCATGACAGCGAACTGTTCGCCGCCCGGGCCGAACTCGCGCAATGAGGTCGAACCGGAGCGCGTGTCATGCAACGGGCCGCTGCACGAATCCTTGACTTACACCGCCTTCGGATTGCGTTCCGCGAAACCTTCCTGATGCCAGTACGGATAGGCGGGACGCACGGCGCTCGCCGCATCGAGCTTCGCCATCTGCTCGGGCGTCAGATTCCAGCCCACCGCGCCGAGGTTCTGCCGCAATTGCTCCTCGTTGCGCGCGCCGATCAGCACCGTGGAGACGGTGGGCCGCTGCAGCAGCCAGTTCAGTGCGATCTGCGGCACCGTCTTGCCGGTTTCGCCGGCGATCTCGTCGATCGCATCGAGGACGCGGAACAGATAGTCGTCCGGCACCGGCGGCCCCATGTCGGCGGTTTTATGCAAACGGCTCGAATCGGGCAACGGCTGGCTGCGCTTGATCTTGCCGGTGAGACGCCCCCAGCCCAGCGGACTCCACACCACCGCGCCCACGCCTTGATCGATGCCGAGCGGCATCAACTCCCACTCGTAATCGCGGCCCACCAGCGAGTAGTAGGTCTGATTCGCGACGTAGCGCGGATAGCCGTAGCGGTCCGCCACGTCCTGCGACTTCATCAGGTGCCAGCCGGAGAAATTCGACACGCCGGTATAGCGGATCTTGCCGGCCCGCACCAGATCGTCCAGCGTCGAAAGCACTTCGGCGACCGGGGTTCTCGCGTCGAAGCCGTGCAACTGGAACAGGTCGATGTAATCCGTCTGCAAGCGCTTGAGCGCCGCGTCCACCGCCTGAATCAGATGGAAGCGCGACGAGCCGACGTTGTTCGGCCCATCGTCGAAACGGAAGGTCGCCTTGGTCGAGATGATCGCCTTGTCGCGCTTGCCCTTGAGCGCTTCACCGAGCACCGACTCGGACGCGCCGCTCGAATAGATGTCCGCGGTGTCGAACATAGTGACACCCGCATCGAAGCAGATGTCGATCAGCCTGCGCGCCTCGGCGACGTCGGTCGCGCCCCACGCCTGAAAAAATTCGCCCTTGCCGCCGAATGTGCCTGTGCCGAAACTCAACACCGGCACCTTGAAACCGGACGCACCCAGATGTCTGTATTCCATTGATGAATCTCCGTGGCTTGACCGTCGATAAAACGGACGTTCAGTCTACGCGCGTCTGCGCAAACACGCCGGGAGCACCAACGGTATCTTCATCGCGAGTGAGCGGCGCCCGCGGCCGATGCGCTCAACGCGGCCAGCGCATCGCGCACGGCCTCGATCACGCTGTCCCAATCGCCTAATGCGGGCTGCCTGAACAGCCTCGCCCCCGGATACCACGGCGTATCGGTGCGCTCCAGCATCCAGCGCCAGCAGGTGTCGAAGCGGTTCAGAATCCAGACCGGCCTCGCGAGCGCGCCGGCCAGATGGGCGGTGGACGTGTCCACGGAAATCACCAGATCGAGATTCGCCACCAGTGCCGCGGTGTCGGCGAAATCGGCCAGTTCTTCGGTGAGGTCGATCATGCGCCCGCCCCACGCAGCGCTATCGAGCTGCTGCGCCGCAGGTCCTTTCTGCAAGCTGAAGAACTGCACGTTCGGCACATCGAGAATCGGCGCGAGTCGCTCGAACGCAATCGAACGGCGCGCGTCGTTCTTGCGAAGCTCCGCGACATGCGGCCGGTTTCCGCCCGCCCACACGAGTCCGACTTTCAATCGGCCATCTGCTCGCGCGTGAATCCGCTCGCGCCATTGGCGAGCCGCTTCGGCATCCGCGAACAGATACGGTGTTGCCGACGGCATGGTGTCGAGATCCGTTTTGAATGCCAGCGGCAGACTGAGCAGCGGACAGTGGCAATCGAATGGCGGCAACGGTTGGCCAGCTTCGATCAACTGGTCCACGCCGTCGAGCGTGGACAGGATGCGCATCAGTTCGGGCTGCACTTCGAGCACGACCTTCGCGCCGAGCTTCGAAACCCGCGTGGCATAACGGCAAAACTGCAGCGTATCGCCGAGGCCCTGCTCCGCGTGCAGCAGAATCGTCTTGCCGTCGATCGAAAAGTCCCCCAGCCAAAGGGGCTGCGCAAAAGCGCGCCGGCTCGCCTTGATGCGGCTGCGCTCCCAGCGCCATTCATATTTCTGCCAACCGGCTTCGAACCGTCCCAGCTGCAACAGGCACAGCGACTCGTTCCAATGCGTCTCCGCCGCCGCGGGATTCGCGGCCAGTGCGCGCTCGTAGCTCGATAGCGCCTGTGCGTGCTGGCCGAGATCGATTTGCGCGAGGCCGAGATTGTTCCAGGCATCGGCGAATGCCGGTGCCAATTCAAGCGCGCGACGGTAGCTGCGTTCAGCTTCTTCCGGCTGGTTCAGGTCGCTGAACGCATTGCCGCGATTACTCCACGCATCCGGATAATTGGGCTGCAACGCGAGCGCGTGATCACAGCTTGCGAGCGCATCGGCGGGACGACCCAGATCGCGCAGCACACAGGCGCGGTTGTTCCAGGCCTGCGCAAAATCCGGCATCAACGCAATCGCGCGATCGAAACTGCCGAGCGCGTCGAGCGGCCGGTTCAGGCCGGCTTGCGCGTTGCCGCGATTGTTCAGTGCGTCGGCAAATTTGGGCTGTAAAGCCAGTGCGCGATCGGCGCTCGCGAGGGCTTCGTCGAAACGCCGCAAGGCATTCAACGCATAGGCGAGATTCGAATGAACCGGCGCTTGTTTCGCGTTGACGGCAAGCGCCTTTCTAAGCAGATCGACACCCTCTTGCAGGCGCCCCGCTTGCAGCGTCAGCGCACCCAGCAATTGCAGCGCGTCGGCATGACGGGGTTTGAGTTCGAGGATCTCGCGATAGAGTTCTTCGGCCTCGGCAAATGCGCCGTTCTGCTGAAGCCCTACGGCTTGCCGAAGCATATGGTCCAACTGTTGCGGCAGATTGGCAGGCTTGCTCATGCGGAGGGTGTTGATCGAATGCGCTTGAGAATCGGGGAAGCTGTCGGAGCGCGGGCGTCATCCAGCATCATGCGCGCGGACCCGAAAGAGCGAAGCCGATTATCGCCGAAAACCGCCCATTCGAACTGGCGCGCGTCACGCGCGAGCGTGACGCGCGCCAAAGCGTTTCCTGCTTATTGTCTACTGCTGATTGCTTACTGTGCGGCGCTCGGCAGATGCTTGCGCTTGGCGAGATCCTGGGCCATCGCGTAGTGCTCCTGGATGGTCGGCAGCGCCTTCTTCGCCGCGTCCTTCAGCTGTTCGTCGCGGCCCGAAGCGATTTCCGCCTGGAATGCCGACAGGGCTTTCTGTTCGCCGGCGAGCGCGACCTGTTCGATATACACCTTGTCGAAGTCGGCGCCGCGCAGGTTGTTGATGCTCGCGAGCACGGCCGTGTCGGGATCGTTCTTCGGCACGTCGACGCCGCGCGGGCTGGCCGCGCGCAGCGCGTCGGAGATTTTCGCGTTGTCGGTGGAGACACGTTCGGCGAATGCCTTGACGTCGCGGTCGGTCGAGCGCGAGGTGGCGATGCGGGCGGCGTCGCGTTGCGTCGCGACGGCCTTGGTGCCGTCCGCGATGAACGTCTGGTCGGCGGCATGCAGACGGCCGGCGTCTGCCGCGGGCGCTGCGGGTGCGGTTTGAGCGTTGGCCGCGGTGGCGACGACGAGCAGGCCGGCCACGCAGGCACTGGCAATGGTGGCGAGAGGCAAGCGGATCATACGTTCTCCTTGGGTGGAAGCGAAACGACAACAATGCGTGTGCGCCCCGGGTGTCATGCCGGTTACACCGATACCTTGCAGTCAGCTTTCGAGCCGCTGACGGCGCCACGCTCTTATCGCTGTGCATTCTAGGAGCCGGGTTACGCACTATGTGATACGACGCTGTCGCTTCTGTAACCGCAGGTAACCTTCATATGAATGTCGTGGCGGGCGTGTAGTGCGGCCGTCCTTGGCTCGAGGTGCTTCATGCCGGTCCGATGGCTCCCCTCCCGGCTGCGTGTTAACCACAGGATGCGAGGAAAACCGCGCGGACTCGCTGAACTTTCCGCCCGCCGCGCCGATAACAGAGGAGTAGGGCAGGCGCCAGGATCGGACGTAACGGTTGTATGGCGCATGACACGCACCGCAACCCTGGAGAGCTTCAATGGCAGTAGAAAACCGCGCGAGCGACGAACGCAGCAACCTGACGAGTTCCAACAAATTCGAGCTGCTGCTGTACCGGTTGGGCTCGGTGCCCGGCAGCGACGCACACGAGCTTTATGGCATCAACGTCTTCAAGGTGCGCGAAATCTCGACAATGCCGGCGGTCACGCCGATCGCCGGCTCGTCCCCCTTCGTGATGGGCGCGGTGGACATTCGCGGCCAGATCATCCCCGTGATCGATTTGCCTCGGCTGATGGGCTGCGAGCCGACGCGCGGCCTGAACATCTTGCTGGTGACGGAATTCGCGCGCTCCACGCAGGCCTTCGCGGTCGAGGAAGTCGACGATATCGTGCGGCTGGAGTGGAACCAGGTGTTGTCCGCCGAGGGCGCGGCAGGTGGCAATCTCGTCACGAGTATTGCGCGGATCGACGGCAATACCGGCGACTCGCGGCTCGCTCAGGTGATCGATGTGGAGCAGGTGTTGCGCGATGTGTTTCCGTCACAGCATCCGAGCGTCGATCCTGCGTCGGTGGGAGAGGCGCTGGGGATCCGGCGTGGGGCGAAGATTCTTGCCGCGGACGATTCGGGGTTTGCGCGAAAGCTCATTGAGCAGGCTTTGAGCGCGATTGGCGCTGACTTCGTCATGACCAAGACTGGAGAAGAAGCCTGGCATACCTTGCAGCAGGTCGCGCGGGAGGCTCAGTCCAATGGGACGCGCGTGAAGGATAGTATCGCGCTGGTCTTGACGGATCTCGAGATGCCCGAGATGGATGGGTTCATGCTCACCCGGCAGATCAAGGCGGATGAACGGACTCGGGATATTCCGGTCATTATTCATTCTTCTCTGACTGGGGCGGCGAATGAGGCGCATGTGAAGAATGCCGGGGCGAATGGGTATGTGGCCAAGTTTGCCGCTGCTGAGTTGGCTGATGCTATTCGGAATGCGCTTGGGGTTTTGCCTGCGGCTGAAGGTGTTGTTTGAGCGCTTTTTTTCTGGCCTTTTTTTCCTGGGTTTTTTGGGAGTTGGGCTTTTGTTCAAGCCGCTGTGGTCTATTAGCGTTGCCCTGTGCGGGGCGGCACTTACTTTCTTTGCCGCGGCAAAGAAAGTAAGCAAAGAAAGCCGCTTTGCACCGCTAACTATTAAGCGGGTCCCCCGCACAGTCACGGTAGTGGTGCATCTGGAATCAGGACTCTCGCACATTCAAGCTCAGTGACAAGGCAGCCATTCTTCCGGCGGCGCTGCGCGCGCCGTGGCGGTCGTTCATTTTGAGTCCTGCTCCGTGATTCGGTTGAGCTCGACTGAAAAAGTCATTCGGCTCGTTTCAAGGCCCATCGTGTTCAACATCTTCGGTCGGTGGAACGCCGCGAGTTTTGCGCGTTGTTCTCGTGTTCCGATGTCGAGCTGCGTCAGCAGTTCCGCAACCACCGCGTACAGTACGCCGACGTTGCCGTCCTCGATCTTTACGGCAATGCCCAGTGCACCGCTCGCGCCCGCCCTCCCCGTTTGCTCCGACGCGCGTACGCCTATCGCGTAGCTGCCGTCCGCGCCAACCTTGCCGACCAGCGCGCCGTTGAACGCTTGCATCAACTGCGTGCAGAAGCGGCCCTCGCCCCCGACCAGTTCCGGATAGGTCGTCATCGCGCGGTAGATTCGCGCGAGCGCTGCCGTGCGCGATGTGCCGGCCGCCCCCTTCGAGACCTCGTCCTGCGCAGCGGCCAGCTTCGCGAAGAGACGCGCCAACCGGTCGAGCGGAAAGGCCGGCGTCGGCAGATTGCAGCCATCGGTGGCCCATTGCACCGCAGCGTCGGGTAAATCGCAGACGTTAGCGACCGTGTGTTTCACCCGCACCTGCAAAGGATGGTCGGGCCGCTCGTAACCCGCTATCGCCGCGCCGATCGATTGCGCGCCGGCCAGCATGCCCGCATGTTTGCCGGAACAGTTGCTGCACACGGCGCCCGGCTTGAAGTCGCGCTTGAGCCAATCGACGTAGACGGCATCCGATAACGGTGGATGGCCGCCGCAGCGCAGGTCGGCTGCGCTCGCCTGCGCCTTGGCCAGCATCTGCCGCGTGCGTTCGATGTGGCGCGCCTCGCTGCTGTGCGAGGCGCACATCAGCGCGAGATCGGCTTCGTCAAAACCGAAGCGCTCCAGTGCGCCGGTTTCCAGCACCGCCAACGCTTGTGCGGGCTTCGCCGCCGAACGCGCCAGCGTCACGCGCGACGGATCGCCGAATGACGCCAGCAAGCGCCCGTTCGCGTCGACCACCGCGACGTGCGCGAGGTGCGTGTTCTCAATCGAATCGCCGCGGTAGACAGTCGCCGCAATCGGCCCGGTGGCGCGCAAGCTCATGCTGATTCTCCTCGTAATCGGTCTGGTCGCCCGGACTGCATGGAATCCTGAAGTACGCGGGCAATTCTACGTTCGTCTCCCCCGCGAACCAACCCCGCGTGACGACTCCTTGTCATGCGGCACGCGTGCAGTGGTTCGCTCATGCCTTATCGGGCGCGTCGTGAAGGTGCTCGACGAGGTAGTCGATCAATGCCCTCACCTTCGGCGGCAGGAAGCGATTCGGTGGATACAGCAGCCACACCGACCCCACGTACGCGCGCGCTTCGAGATTCCAGTCCGGCAAAACCTGAACGAGTTCGCCGCCTCGCAAGGATTCGGAGGCGGCAAACTCCGGTACGCAAGCAATGCCGAAACCCTGAAGCGCGGCTTCAAGCCGCGCGCCGGCATGATTGGCCGTGTAGCGCCCCTTCACATGGACGTTCTGGGTCTCCGTGCCGCGGCGCAAGCGCCAGCGGTTGTCGTCGGCCGTCTCGCCGAGGTGAATGCACGCCTGTTTCAGCAGATCGCGTGGCTGCGCCGGCGTACCGCGCTCGCGCAAATACGCGGCCGACGCCACCAGCAGCCAGCGCACCGAGCCTAATCGGCGCCCAGCGAGACCCTGCGGCGGATGCTCGGTCAGACGGATCGCCAGATCGACATCGTCGGCGAGCGGATCGATGTCGTGGTCGGTGAAAAGGAGCTGCAGGTCCACCTCGTCGTAAGCGCGCAGAAAGCCGGGAACGAGCGGGTGAATCACGGACTTCGCAAACTGGGTCGGCGCGCTCACGCTGACCTTGCCCTGCGGTTTGCCGGCCAGTTGCCCGGCCGCGTCGACCGCAGCCGACGCGGCGCTCACCATGTCGCGGCAGAATCGCGCGACCTGTGCGCCGGATTCCGTGACTCGCACCGTGCGCGTGGAGCGTTCGAGCAAACGGGTTGCAAGCGCGTCTTCGAGCCGCTTGATCTGCCGGCTGACGGTGGACGGCGTGCTGCCGAGCTGCCGCGCGGCCACCGAGAAATTGCCGGCGTCGACCACGCGCGCGAACACCGCCATATCCGGCAGCAAGGCGAAAAGCTCCGTTGGGGTCATCGTGGAATCCGTGAGGGCGACCGATCTATTAATGCATTCGCGACATAAACGCTGTGCGCCGTGACCCGATTATCACGCCCAGCGCAAAGTTCGACAATACGGGCTCTTTCACCGAGGTCCGCCATGTCGAAACACGAACGCCTGCTCATGCTCTCCGATTTGATGCTGCTCGCCGTCGCCATGGTATGGGGCACCAGTTACGGCGTGGTCAAGAGCGCGCTGGTGTTTTATCCGGTGCTTGGGCTGCTCGCGTTACGCTTCGGCATTACTTTCGTGATCCTCTCGCCGGCGTTGCGCCACCTGCGCGCCGCCGACGCCCGGACGCTGCGCGGCGTGCTGATTGCCGGCGCACTGCTGTTGGGCATCTTCCTGTGTGAAACCTTCGGCCTCCTGATGACAAGCGCCGCCAACGCCGCCTTTCTGATCAGCCTGTGCGTGGTGCTGACGCCGCTCATTGAATGGTTGCTGCTCAGGCGCCGGCCGAGCCGTGTCGAATGGCTGGCGGTGGCGCTTTCCCTGCTGGGCGCGTGGCTGCTCGCCAGCGACGGCGCGCTGAGCTTCAACCCGGGCGACGCGCTGATTCTGCTCGCGGCCCTGCTGCGCGCATTGACGGTGTGCGTGACCAAACGCGTGATGCGCGATTCGGCCCTGCCGCCGTTGTCGGTGACAGCGGTTCAGTCGGGCGTAGTGGCATGCGGCAGCGTGGCGGCCGCCTGGATGTTCGCGCCGCACCCGTGGCAGCCGCTGCCCTCGATTGCCGGACACGCGGCGTTCTGGGGATATGTCGGCTATCTGGTGATCGCGTGCACGCTGTTCGCGTTCTTCGCGCAGAACTTCGCGATCAAGCGCAGCAGCCCCACACGCGTCTCGCTGCTGATGGGCAGCGAACCAGCGTTCGGGGCTTTGTTCGCCTGCGTATGGTTGGGTGAACGAATTTCCTTGACCGCGTGGGTTGGTGGCGCATTGATCGTCGCGGCATCGATTCTGGCGACAGTGCGGTGGCCCGCACTGCGCGTGAGCACCGCGCGGGCCTGAGCAACGGCCCGCGCCGAAACACACTCGCGTCGATCAGCGCGACGCTACGCTACCGCGCTCGCTCACCACTTCGCCGCGCTGAAACACGTACTCCAGACGCTCGCCCTGTCCGGTCAGCACACCGATGTCCTTGAGCGGATCGCCGTCCACCACGAGGATGTCGGCAATCGCGCCCGCCTTGATGGCGCCGAGCTTGCCGCCCGGATCGACGATCGCCGCGGCGATCGTGGTGGCCGAACGCAAGGCTTCCAGATTGCCGAGCACGTCGGCGCGAATGCGTAATTCGTCGCTCTGGAACGTGTGCATTTCGCCGAGCAGGTCCGAGCCGAAACCCATCGGCACGCCGGCATTCGCATAGATCTGCAGCGAATCGCGCCCGGCCTGCCGCACGGTTTCGACCTTGGCGATCGAATCGGCCGGCAAGCCATAAGCGGCGCCGTGTTTGGCCAGTGCATCGTACGTGACGAGCGTCGGCACCACGAACGCGCCATGTTCGCGCATCAGCTTCGCCGCGGCTGCGTCGACGAGGTTGCCGTGCTCGATGGTGCGCACGCCGCAGCGAATCGCACGCGAGATCGCGCGGCCCGTGTAGGCGTGCGCCATCACATACGTATTGGCCGCCTCGGCCTCGGCGACGATCGCGCGAATTTCGTCCTCGGAGTACTGTGTGTTGCCGATCGGATCGGTCGGCGAAGCCACGCCGCCCGACGCCATGATCTTGATCTGCGTGGCGCCCTTCTGGATCTCTTCGCGCACGGCGAGCCGCACGGCATCCACGCCGTCCACCACACGCGCAATCGCGCCGGCCCGAAAACAGCACGAGCACGGTTCGAGCATGTCGCCACGCGGACGGAAGTCGCCGTGCCCGCCCGTCTGCGAGAGGGCCTTGCCCGACGGAAAGATGCGCGGCCCCGGAATCAGGCCGCTTTCCAACGCCTGCGTCAAACCCCAGTCCGCGCCGCCCGCATCGCGCACGGTCGTAAAGCCGCGGCCGAGCATGGCCTTGAGAATCGGCAACGCGCGAATCGCGGTGAGAATATTCGGCTGCGTTGCATTCGTGCCGAGGTTGGCGCGCGAGGCCAATACGTGCACGTGACAATCGATCAGACCGGGCATCACCGTTTTGCCGCGGGCATCGATCACGCGCGCGTTGGGCAGATCGACGGGACGATCGGTGACTTCGACGATATGGCCGTTTTCGATCACGACGTGCCGATGCTCGAGCAACACACCCTGCTCCAGATCGAGTAAGTTGCCGCCGCTGATTACCGTAATGCTCATTGATCTCTTCCTGACTTGATGAGGAAACGTGTCCGGCGAACCTCAGCCGGACATGCGATTCAGGCGCGGCTCCGGCGCGGATCGCGCACGAAGAACGTGCCCACCAGGCTGATGGACGCGGCGATCATCACGTAGATCGCGGGCGCCATATTGCTGCCGGTCGAAGCAATCAGCCACGTGATGAAGAACGGCGCGAAGCCACCGAAAATCGTCACGGCGAAGTTATAGGCAACGGAAAGCCCCGTCGACAGCACCTTGGTCGGAAACAGTTCGGAGAACGCAGCGAGGATCGGGCCGGTATAGGCGGCGATCAGCAAGCCGAACACGCCCTGAAACACCATCAGCGAGGCGAGGCCGGGCGCCCGGTTGATATACGCGAACATCGGCCAGGCGAGCAGCAGGATCGCGACGGCGGCGCCCGAAAGGAACCCGCGGCGGCCGAAACGGTCAGCCAGTTTGCCGACCACAGGCGAAAAGCACATGATCATCAGGCCGCCGAGCATGCCGGCAAGAAAGCCGGTGGACTGCGGCAGGTGCAGCGTACGCACCGAATAGGTCGGCATGTAGAACAGCAGCACGTAGGTGCACACGGTCCACAGAATCACCATCGAAAAACTGGCGAACGTCTCGCGCGGAAAGCGGCGGAACACTTCGGCAAGCGGCGAATCGTTTTTGGCTTGTTCGGCCACCGCGCTGAACGCGGGTGTTTCGTCCATGCGGCTGCGAATGAAATAACCGACCGGCCCGATCAGGATGCCGATCAGAAACGGCATCCGCCAGCCCCACGAATGCAATGAATCGGCACTCAGATTCGCGGTGACGAACGTGCCGACGGCGGCCCCCAGCAGCACCGCAAAGCCGATGCTCGACTGGATCCAGCTCGAATAGAACGCGCGCTTCTCCACCGGTGCGTATTCCGTGAGGAACGCGGTCGCGCTGCCCATCTCGCCGCCGGCCGAAAAGCCTTGCAGCAAACGCGCGACCACGATCAGCACCGGCGCCCACACGCCGATCTGCTCATAGGTCGGCGCGAGGCCGATGAGCGCGGTGCCGCCGGCCATCAATAGAATGGTCAGCGAGAGCGCCGCCTTTCGTCCGACTTTATCCGCGTATACGCCGAGCACGATACCGCCCACCGGACGCATGAAAAAACCCACGCCGAAGGTGGCCACGGCGAGCAGCAGCGAGGTCAGTTCATTGCCGGTCGGGAAAAACAGCTTCGCGATGATGACCGCGAAAAAACTGTATACGGTGAAGTCGAACCACTCGAGCCCATTGCCGAGCACCGTGGCGATAATGGCGCGGCGCCGCTGCCGCGCGAGCGTATCCACGGAGCGTGGAAGGTTGGATGAAAGCGTGCCTTGCATGGTCCCTTTCCTCATCTGGCTGCCTGTCGGGCGGTAGTGTCGGCATCGCGCCACGCCATGGTCGATGGCGCTTTTGCGTGCATAACCCCGATGCTAGAGAGACCTGATTTGTTTTCGAAACGAAAGATTCGCATGCATGCATGCGTGTAGCGCATGCGAGCGCGTGTCAGCCCGCCGCCCTGCCCATCTGTGCCTCGGCCTGCTCGAACACCCAGCGCGTGAAGAGGCGCGCCGCCTGGTTCTGCGAGCGGTCGTTCGGCGACACGACGTAATAGCCGCCGCCGTGACTCGCCGACGCCTGTGTGGCACGCACCAGCAGCCCTTCGCTCAGGCACGCGTCGATCATGTGCCGCCAGCCGAGTACGACGCCCTCGCCGAAAATCGCCATCTGCACGAGTTGCGGATAATGATTGACGACCACCGCCTGCGGCGACGCCGGCATCTGCACATCGTTGAGACGAAACCACTCGGACCACGACATCCATTGCCGCTGACCGTCTTCCTGCATCAGCAAGGTTTCGTGCACCAGATCGGCAGGTTCCAGCACGCGGCCGGCGAGATATCCGGGCGAGCATACCGGGTACACGTCTTCGTCGAAAAGGCGGCGGGCGGCGAAATGCGGCTCGGCGCGCTGGCGGATGTAGTACAGGCCGACATCGAATTCCGCGGGCGACAACGACGCGAGCCCGTCGCGCACGATCATTCTGATCTTGACGTTCGGATGTGCCGCGCGAAACGCGCCGAGCCGCGGCGTGAGCCACAGCACCGCCACGCCGGATGAGCACGCAATCGTCAACTCCAGGTCGCCATAGCGTTTCATGACATCCAGCGTGGCTTCGGAGCAATTGGCCAGCAGCCACTGCACGTGCTTCGCGTAACCTTCGCCGGCGATGGTCAGACGTAACGCGCGGTGCTCACGCACAAAAAGCGAGCGGCCAAGGAAGTCTTCCAGCTGTGCGATCTGCCGGCTGATCGCACTCTGCGTCAGATGCAGTTCCGCGGCCGCTTTGGTGAAACTGGCATGGCGTACGGCCGATTCGAACGCGACGAGGCATTGGAGCGGAGGCAATGGGGCAATACGCATGATGAGAGATGCCGAGTGAGGATCCCACCATCATAGCGGGAGAGCCTCGGTCAAATCATGCGCAAGCTGGCGTTGCGCGAGCTGCCGCGGGCTTGGCAAACTTGCCGCCGGGCGAGGCGGTCAATGGCTCGGCGCCAGTTCCTCTTCGCGCTCCAGCGAGCGCGTGCGCGCGAGTTCCGGGAAGAAGCGCATCCATAGCAGGGCAACCGCGATGGTCGCTACACCACCCACCAGTACAGCGGGTTGCGCCCCCCACCATCCCGCCGTAACACCGGATTCGAATTCGCCCAATTGATTCGAGGTCCCAATGAAAAGCGAATTGACCGCGCTGACGCGCCCCAGCATGTCGTCCGGCGTACGCAGTTGCACGAGCGACAGGCGCACCACCACGCTGATGGTGTCCGATGCGCCCAGCACCATGAGCGCGGCGAGCGACACGAGGAATTGATGCGACAGCCCGAACACCACCGTGGCCGCGCCGAACGCGATCACGCCGCCGAACATCGCCGCGCCGGGCCGGTTGCGCAGCGGGAAATGCGCCAGCCAGATGGTGCCCGCCAGCGCGCCGATGGCCGTGCCCGAGCGCAACAGCCCGAGGCCGAGCGGCCCCGTATGCAGGATATCGCGCGCGAAGACCGGCAGCAGCGCGGTCGCGCCGCCGAACAGCACCGCGAACAGATCGAGCGACAGTGCGCCGAGAATGACCGGCTCCTTGCGAATGAAGGCAATGCCCGAGAATACCGAGTGGAGCGTGACGGGCGCGCGGTTTGCCGGCCTGGCCCGTAGCGGGATGCCCCACACGGCCGTGGCTGCGGCCGCGAATGACAGTGCGCAGGCGAGATAGGCCGCGCCGGGGCCGATGCCGTAGAGCAGACCACCCAGCGCCGGACCCGCGATCTGGGCAGTCTGATTCGCGGACGTGGCCCATGCCGTCGCTTTGGGCAACTGCCCGCGCGGCACGACGCCCGGCAACAGCGACGCCACCGCGGGCGACTCGAAGGCGCGCGCCGCGCCGACGCATGCGGCCAGCACATAGATGACCGGCGCGCTGATCCAGCCGCCGAAAGT
Organism: Paraburkholderia aromaticivorans; assembly: GCF_002278075.1. Taxonomy (NCBI): domain Bacteria; kingdom Pseudomonadati; phylum Pseudomonadota; class Betaproteobacteria; order Burkholderiales; family Burkholderiaceae; genus Paraburkholderia; species Paraburkholderia aromaticivorans. The sequence goes on from NZ_CP022989.1 coordinate 4,012,526, forward strand.
GCCGGCAGCGAACAGCAACGCAGCGACGCTTTCGAGGCTCTGGCAGATCGCCGCGATTCGCCGGCGGTCGTAACGGTCGGCGACATGGCCGACGACGAGCGTCAGCACGAACATCGGCAGAAATTGCGCGAGCCCGACGAGGCCCAGTGCGAAGGCGCTATGCGTGAGCGCGTAGATGTGCCAGCCCATTGCCACGGCGAGCATCTGGAACGACAGCGACGAGAGAATGCGGGTGCACCAGAAACGTTGAAATGCAGGCTGTTTCGGCAGACTAACGGATGAGGAACCGGACGGGTCGGCGGGCTCTGGGGGCATGGGCTTCTTGGTCTTGACTGGGCTGGCGGGAGCGGCAGCTAGTTTAGAGCAAGATGCCCGGCTTTGCTTTACGGGTCCGCGCGGCATCTCTTGCCGTGATGACACGACCGGTTACCCGCAGTGACGCGGCAGCGTTGCGGCGCCACCTTACGCCAACTTCAGACGAGCACCACCGGACGCGCGCGGGTGAAGCGCGACTCGACGAGCCGATACGAGAGGCCGCCGAGCGCCGCCGTCATCACGATGCCGGTCACCACGGCGACCAGATAGGCAAGCCGCACATCCGTGAAGTTGCGTTGCGCGGCCAGCACAATGGCAGGATAAAAGGGCAAGTGCCAGATATACAGGCTATAGCTTGCGCGTCCCATGGAAGCGAGCGGCTTGAATTCCAGCGCACGCACGATCGCTGAGCGCTGGGACGAATGGGTGACCTGGTAAATCATCAACGCGAGCGACACAGCCAGAAGCGTATAGCCAAACGTCTGAAGCCATGCCAGGGTCTTGAACGGCACGTCTGAAAGTGCGAGGGCAATCCAGATCCATATGAACATCGCCGCGCCGAGCACGCCCGCCGCTGATGATGCTCCTGAACGAATACGGGCGGGCACGAGGGCTAACAGGCAACCCGCCGCGATCGAGTCGATCCGGCAAAGCGTGAATGTGTAGATGCCATTGTCGGATATGCCGGAGAAATGGCATATCACCCTGAAGGATATCGCCATCAGCAACAGCCCCACGGCCGGGCGAAAGTACGAGCGGCAACGGGCGACGAGAATCGGGAAGACAAGATAGAAATGCCATTCCACCGCCAGGGTCCAGAAATGCGCCATGGAGAAATGTTGATCGGCAAGTGCGACCCGGTCGCCCAGCAGCGATTGCAGGCTGGCCGTGAATGTCCATAGCAGATGCTCGTTTTTCAATACCTTGCTATGCGGCTCGGTCAGTAGCGCTACGAGCGTGAATATCAACAGGCTTGCGAAATAGGCCGGCAGCAACCTGACTGCCCGGCGCCGAATGAACGTCGTGTATGACGCTATTGAATCGACTGGCCGGTTCAATAGCGTCGTGGTGATCAGAAAGCCTGAGATCACGAAAAACACGTCGACGCCCATCCAGCCGGTCGAAGCAATACGCACTACGGCGGTCCATGCGCCGCCTAGTTCGGCCAGACGGCCGGAAAAATAGCTCGTGTAGTGAAACAGGACGACCAGCATCATGGAAATGGCCCGAAGTCCATCGAGGCCGGCTACGTAGCGCAAAGAGCTTGCTTCTCGGATGCTGTGTGTTTCCATCCTCGCATTTTACAGATTACAGAATGCGCGGGGATTGTAATATTCGGAAACATCGGGAGGCGGTGCGGCGCACCACTGCGCTCAGGTCATCGACCCTGAATCCACGTTTCTCTCATCGCGACCGCGCGGCCGGGCTTTTGGCTGGTTCGCGGACGCGAAGCTCTGCACGAACTGCTCGAAACCCTGGACCGGAAGCGGCTTGCAGAAAAGGAAGCCCTGATAGGCGTGGCATCCCGCCACGGCAAGAAAGTCTCTTTGCGCTTCCGTCTCGACCCCTTCGGCGATCACGCCGAGATTGAAGCTTCGCGCAAGCGCAACGATGGTTCTGGCAATGTCGGCGTCGTTGGGGTCTTCCAGAATGTCGCGCACGAAGGAGCGATCGATCTTCAACTGGTCCAATGGCAAGCGTTTCAGGTAGGACAATGAGGAATATCCAATGCCGAAGTCATCGAGCGAGAACGTCACGCCTCGGGCTCGAAGCGCGCTCATTTTTTCGATGATGTCCTCGACGTTTTCAACGAGAACACTCTCGGTCAGTTCCAGCTTCAGCCTGTCCGCCCTCGCCCCTTTTCGGTGGATCACTGCCAGCACGCTCGCCACGAAGTCCGGTTCACGAAACTGCCGGGCGCTCACGTTCACCGCGATCGACAGATGCGCCATCGAGGGCTGCGTGGCCCATCGCGCGAGCTGCGCACAGGCCGACTCCAATACCGCTCGCCCAATCTCGAGGATCAGGCCGGTCTCTTCCGCAAGCGAGATGAATTCGCCCGGAGGGATCAGGCCGCATACCGGATGCTCCCAGCGCACCAGCGCCTCGGCACCTGCTATGAAGTCACCGTCCACGACCTGCGCCTGGTAGTGAAGAACGAACCGGTTCTCCTCGATGGCGTTGCGCAGCCCCACCTCGAGCTCGGCCCGTTTCAGCACGGTCGTTTGCATCGCGGGGTCGAAGAAGCACATGGCATTGCGGCCACGCTCCTTGGATTTATACATGGCCAGATCGGCCTGTTTGAACAGTTCGTCGGTGGAAGTCTGCTCTCCGTGGAAGACCGTGACGCCGATGCTCGCGGTACTGCGGAACTGAACGCCATTGAGCTGGTACGTGCGCCCGAGCACCGTGAGGATTTTCTCGCCTATCGCTTCGGTTTCCACTGTCGCGGCCGCCTGGTCCAGGCTTAAATTGCCGAGTACGACAACGAACTCGTCACCTCCCACGCGAGCGACGGTGTCTCCCTTGTTGACACTGCTGGACAGCCGGTACGCCACATGCCGGAGAAGCAGATCGCCTTTGTCATGCCCAAGCGTATCGTTCAACGTCTTGAAGTGATCGAGGTCGATGAACATGAGCGCACCGCACACATTGTTCTCGCGGCTAGCCACCATCGACTCGCGCAGGCGGTCCAGAAGCAGTGCCCGATTGGGCAGGCGGGTCAGCGTGTCGTAGAACGCCAGTTCGCGGATCTTCTCCTCGGACTTCTTCCGCTCGGTGATGTCACGCCCGCTCGTACGAAAGCCGACAAAGTCTCCTCTCGCATTGCTGATCGGAACCCATGAGACCGATAACCAGAGCAGCGACCCATCCTTGCGCACGCAACGAAACTCCAGATCGTCGCCGCGAGAGCCCTGAAGCCCCTTCCGGAATTCCGGTGCAACGCGCGCTATGTCGTCCGGATGGATCAGCGTGCGCGCGAAGTTGGGCATGGCCATGCATTCGTCGACCGTGTAGCCCGTGTAATGATCGACGGACGGATTGATCCAGCGCGGCTTTCCGTCCGGCCCCCACCAGATCTCCAGGTTCACCGTGCAATCGGCGATCGCGCGAAATTTCTCCTCGCTTTCGCGCAGCTCGCGCGTCATCGCCGAAGCCAGCCGGATGGCGCGCTCCCGCCCCGTCACCATGAGCCAGGTCAGAAGCGCCAGCAGCAGACTCAAACCCATGCCGGCGCCGGCAATCAACGCCTCGGCGTTACTGCCCAGCCGCGATCGGAATTCGTCGGAGGCGTTCATCGAGAGCGTCCAGTCGCGCCCGTCCACCACCAGGTACTCGTTCGCCGAGATCAGCGCGGGCGCGTGCCGGCTGCTCGCCGCCCGGCTGCCATACAGAAGCGCCGAGTCCGATGGCGCGACGCCGTCGTACACGGCCAGCGAGACGCCGGCCGGCTGTTCGCCGTAGAGGCTTGCCATCACATCGTGCATCCGGAACGACGCGTAGACCCAACCTCTAATGTGCGCCCGGCGCTGCGCGACGTTCTCCTGCGTTTCGCCGGCGGCGTAGATCGGCAGGTACATGATGAACCCCGGCCGGGGGTCCGAATCGATGTCGACCGAAAGCCGCACTCTTCCCGAAACGGCCGCCATGCCGGAGTCGCGCGCCCGCTCCATGGCGGAGCGCCGCACCGGATCGTTCCAGGCGTCGAAGCCGGGCGAACTGCGTGAGAGGCCGACATAGGGCTCGCGCTGAACGATCGGCGCATAATCCTCGCGCCGCCCCGCGGGCTCGATCGTATAGCCGGGAATACCTGCCTCGCGCATTTTCGCCACATGGCTCGCCTTGCGCGCCGCGGGCACCCATTCGACGACGCCGACGGCGTGGACCCCGGAAAAATTCGCGTCCAGATTGAGCGCGCCGACATAGCGCCGGAACCTGTCGCGATCGATCATGCCGTTCGCGGCAAAGAGGCTCTGCACCCCTCGCAACATGAGCTCGTAGGTGGCCATGCGCTGTTCGATGCGACCGGCCGCGTCGCCCAAGGTGTAGTCGAATTGAGTGCGCAGCTCTTTGCTGGTCGCTTGCCGCTCGTGGTTCCACACCGTCCACGTCACGCAGAGCGACGCGGTTAACACGAGCAGCGGCAGCAGGACGGAGCGCAGCCGGGTCACGGCGATGCCTTGAAGTTCACCATGGCATTGGCCAGTTCCGGCCTGAAATACTTCTCGAAGATGCGCAGCACCGTCCCGTCGGCACGCATCTCGTCCACCAGTGCCCGCCACTTCTTCCGTTCGGCCTCCGGGAGCGCTTTCTTCGACATGATCAGTCCATGCGGCACGGACGGATCATTGAATTCGATGATCGTCGTGACGTCGCGGATCTTTTTCTCTTCCAGCGCGGGATAGTCGAATGGCTCGATAATCATGCCCTGGATGTGCCGGAGAATGAGCGCCTGGTAGAGCGGCTCGAGTCCGCCCGCCTGGCTTACCCGGTTTTCCGAAGTCAATTTGTCGACCAATCGATTGGCCGAGTCGCTATAGCGAAAACTGCGGATCACACCGAGTTGAGCGTGCCCGTCGCGCTCGAACTCCGCGACGTCATGGATACCCGCGTCTTTGCGGACGAGCAGATAATATTTGTTGCTGAAGTACCATGCGAACGAAGCATATTGGTTGCGTTCGTCATTCGCGATTCCGGAAAGACTGAAATCGAGCGCGCCCGACTCGATCAGCTTCCAGATACGCGCCCGCGACATCAGGCTGACCTTGATCTGGCAGCCGCTACGCCGGATCAGCTCGTCGGCGAAGTCCTTGTCGATACCGCTGTCGGTATCGAGCGAATAGAGCAGGCCGTGGTCGTGCAATCCGAGCGTGAAGGGCCGGGAGCAATCCGGGGCGGCCGCCGGGACGTTGCTCACACAACATACGGCCAATAGCACACCGCCAAGCCAGTTTCGAATCACAGCGCCTCCGTAGCGGAATGTCGCATCATTTAATTCTTATCCATGCCCGCGGATTTGGCGGCAGATTCATGCCGCTTTTCCGTGGAAAATCCGGCCTAGTCGCGCATTTTAGGATGCTTTGCAGGGGCAATGCGTCGTCGATGCGCAACGAGCGTCCAAATTTTGCTTTCGCAAAACCTCTGCACGGACTATCGGCACCGCCTTGCGATTCTTAAGGACGCCGGGCGCGAAGAAACGAAACTTCACGCGCGACAGGCGGCAGCGTTTCCTGAAACGGCAACGTTGTTGCATCATGTTCGAACGCCTGATGGACCACCTGATGAACCGCAAATGCAAAAACCCCGTAAGCATTTGAACTTACGGGGTTTTTAATTCGGGTTCCTGGCGGAGAGAGGGGGATTCGAACCCCCGATAGGCTATTAACCTATACACGCTTTCCAGGCGTGCGACTTAAACCGCTCATCCATCTCTCCGGCGGGGAGCCGAATTATAGCAAACTTCGCGCCCTGCGCCACACCCCTCGCGCAAACCAGCCTACGGATGCCGGATATAGTCCACCAGCGCCCGCGTATAAGCGTCGGGTTTGCGATCGATCAGACTCACGCCGATCGCCACCAGAAACCCCGCCGGCACGCCGAACACGCCTGAGCTGATCGGCTCGATTCCGAACCAGCGCGCGCCGGCGAAGCCCGTCATCTGCGTGAAGAACGGGTACGTGGACACAATGTAATAGATGCACACCACCAGTCCCGCCACCATGCCCGCCACCGCCCCGAGCCGCGTGGTGCGCTTCCAGAACACGCCCAGCACCAGCACGGGAAAGAGGCTCGACGCCGCGAGCGAAAACGCGGCGCCCACCAGAAACAGAATGTTCCCCGTATTGAGCGACGCCACATACGACGCAAAGAGCGCCACCCCCAGCAACAGGATCTTCGAGATCGTCACGCGCCGCTGGCTCGACGCGTTGGGATCCACCATGTGGTAGTACACATCGTGCGACAACGCATTGGCGATGGTGAGCAGCAAGCCGTCCGCGGTGGAGAGCGCCGCGGCCAGCGCGCCCGCCGCGATCAACCCCGACATCACATACGGCAGCCCCGCGATCTCCGGCGCGGCGAGCACGACCATGTCGGGCTGCATCTGGATCTCGCTCCAGCGCACGATGCCGTCGCCATTCGTATCGGCGAGCCTGATCAGGCTCGGCTCCACCTTGCGCCATTGCATGAGCCACTGCGGCAAGTCGGCGAAGTGATGGCCCACCAGGTTGGTCAATATCTCGTACTTGATCAGCACCGCCAGCACCGGCACCGTCAGATAGAACAGCGCGACGAAAAACAGCGTCCAGCCGACGGAGCGTCGCGCGGACGCGACCGAGGTCGTGGTGTTGAAACGCGTCAGAATATGCGGCAGGCTCGCCGTGCCGAGCGACAGGCACAGCAGCAGCGAAAGAAAATTGCGCTCATGAATGCGCCGGTCCTGTTCGGTCGCGGCGGGGAACGGCTCATGCATCGGCACCGGGGCGGCTGCCCGTGTCAGCATTTCATCGCGTCGCTGGGTCCAGACGATCTGCGCGGCGGCGGCATCGCGCGGAAACAGCTCGAGCGCCCTTTCGCGCTCCTTGATCTCGCGCAGCGGGCCGTTATGGCGGCGCAGATCGGCGACTTCCTGCGTGAGACGCTGCTTCTCGTCGACGAACGATTGCGGCAACGTGTCGAGCCGCATCTGCATCAGCGCGGCACGGCGGCGATAATCGTCGCGCACGGTCTGCTCGAGCGGTGCCTCGCGCACCTGCTTCTCGAGGCCTTCGACACGCTCCATCAAGCGGCCATAGCTGAATTGCGGAACCCAGCCGAGGCCGTCCTTGTGCGCGATCATCGACACGGGAATCAGAATCGCCGCGATCAGAATGATGTACTGCGCGACCTGCGTCCACGTGACGGCGCGCATGCCGCCGAGAAACGAACACACCAGAATGCCCGCGAGTCCGCAGAAAATGCCGACCGCGAAATCCACGCCGATAAAGCGCGTCGCGATCAGGCCGACGCCCTGGATCTGCGCGACCAGATAAACGAACGAGCACAAGACCGCCGCCAGAGCCGCGAGGCCGCGCACCGCATTGCTCGAAAAACGCGTGCCGAGAAAATCCGGAATCGTGTAACGCGCGAGCTTGCGCACATACGGTGCGAGCAGGAAGGCGACGAGGCAATAGCCGCCCGTCCAGCCCATCAGATATGCGAGACCGTCATATCCGGTCGCATAGATCGAGCCGGCAAGACCGATGAACGAGGCCGCCGAAAGCCAGTCGGCGGCGGTCGCCATGCCGTTGAAGGCGGACGGCACGCGCCGCCCCGCCACATAGTATTCGACCAGATCGGACGTGCGCGACAGCAGGCCGATCACCGCATACACCGCGATCGGCACGAACAGGAACACGTAGCCGATCCACACGCCCGGACCCGTGGTGCGCTCGATACGCCACATGACATAGATGAACAGCAGGAAGCCGAGCGTATAAAGCGCGTAGGAGCGGATCAGCCGGTTCGCGAGTTTCATCGGCTCAGTTTCCGCGCGTGGTGGGTGCGTCGGCGCCGGCGTCCGCCACGAAGGCGCGTTGCAGCCGCCGGTCGGCACGCTGCATCAGCACGATATACACGACGATGAGCGCCAGGTAGAGCAGGATCGCACCCTGCGCGCCGAAGTAGAACGGCAACCGGAAACCGCCGATCCGCACCTGCGCCAGAGCCGGCGCCATCAGCGGCAAGACGAACGACACGATGAAGCCCACGGTCATCAACGCCGCAATCAATGCGAGGTTGAAGCGCCAGTACGTCTGGTGCGCGCGCGCCATCGCCGCCGAGACCAGAGGCGGTTCGGGCGGAGGATTGAGCGTAGCGTGAGAGGAATGGTGCGGCGCGGCCATGCGCCTATGTATCAAAAAGCCACCGGGCAGGCAATCGGGATTGTCCGCGCGGTGGCTTCAAAGAGCTGACTCAGTGACCGAAGACTGCTTTGGATCAAGCGCGCATCTCCGACACGCCCTTGTCGTTTACGCCCGTCGACATGGGCAAACTACATGGGCAAACCCGGGCTCAGAGCGATTCGCCAAGCTGATCGAGAATCGCCGGGTTCTCCAGCGTGGACACGTCCTGGGTGATTTCCTCGCCCTTCGCCAGCGAGCGCAGCAGGCGGCGCATGATTTTGCCCGAACGCGTTTTCGGCAGATTTTCGCCGAAACGGATGTCCTTCGGCTTGGCGATCGGACCGATCTCCTTGCCGACCCAGTTGCGCAGTTCGTTGGCGAGCTTGACCGCTTCCTCGCCTTCCGGACGCGCGCGCTTGAGCACCACGAACGCGCACACGGCTTCACCGGTTGTCGCATCGGGGCGCCCCACCACGGCCGCTTCGGCGACGAGCGGGTTCGACACCAGCGCCGACTCGATCTCCATCGTGCCGAGCCGGTGGCCCGACACGTTGAGCACGTCGTCAATACGGCCCATGATCGTGAAGTAGCCGGTTTCCTTGTCGCGCACCGCGCCGTCGCCCGCTAGATACAGCTTGCCGCCGAGTTCTTCGGGGAAGTAGCTCTTCCTGTAGCGGTCCGGATCGCCCCACACGTTGCGCAGCATGGACGGCCATGGACGCTTCACCACCAGAATGCCGCCCTGCCCGTTCGGCACGTCCTGGCCGGTTTCATCGACCACCGCCGCCATGATGCCGGGCAGCGGCAACGTGCACGAACCCGGCACGAGCGGCGTGGCGCCCGGCAGCGGCGTGATCATGTGGCCGCCGGTTTCGGTCTGCCACCAGGTATCGACGATCGGGCAGCGGCTGCCGCCCACGTTCTCGTAATACCAGACCCAGGCTTCCGGGTTGATCGGCTCACCGACCGTGCCGATGATGCGCAGCGTGGACAGGTCGTAGCTCTTCGGATGCACTTTCCCGTCCGCGTCGGCGGCCTTGATCAGCGAGCGGATCGCGGTCGGCGCTGTATAGAACAGCGACACCTTGTGCCTCGCGATCATGTCCCAGAAGCGCCCGGCGTTCGGATACGTGGGCACGCCTTCGAACACGACCTGGGTGCCGCCGAGCGTCAGCGGACCATAGGTGATGTAACTGTGGCCGGTGATCCAGCCGATGTCGGCGGTGCACCAGAACACGTCGGCGGGCTTCCAGTCGAAGGTCCACTTCATGGTCTGCGCGGCCCACAGCAGATAACCGCCGGTGCTGTGCTGCACGCCCTTGGGCTTGCCGGTCGAACCCGAGGTGTACAGGATGAACAGCGGATGCTCGGCGCCGACCCACTCGGGCGCGCACTGATCCGATTCGGCTTGCGCGAGCTCGTGCATCCACAGATCGCGGTCCGCGTTCCAGGCGATCTTGCCGCCCGTGCGCTGATACACGATCACGCTCTTGACCGCTTCGCAGCCGCCCATCGCGAGGGCTTCGTCGGCGATGTTCTTCAGCGGCAGCGCCTTGCCGCCGCGCATCTGTTCGTCCGACGTAACCAGCGCGACCGCGCCCACGTCCACCAGCCGTTCATTGAGCGACTTCGACGAGAAGCCGCCGAACACCACGGAGTGCGTGGCGCCGATTCGCGCGCAAGCCTGCATCGCGACGATGCCTTCGATCGACATCGGCATGTAGATCACTACACGGTCGCCCTTCTTGACGCCGCGCTTCTTCAACGCGTTCGCAAAGCGCGAGACGCGCTGCAGCAGATCCTGGTAGGTGACGTTGGTGACGGTGCCGTCGTCGGCTTCGAAAATGATCGCGACACGCTCGCCGTTGCCGGCCTCGACGTGACGGTCGATGCTGTTATACGACGCGTTCAGTTGACCGTCCTCGAACCACGTGTAGAACGGCGCGTTCGATTCGTCGAGCACCTTGGTGAAGGGCGTGTTCCAGCTTAGCGTCTCGCGAGCGAGGCGCCCCCAGAAACCCTCGTAATCGCGTTCCGCTTCGGCGGCGAGCGCCCGGTACGCGTCCATGCCGGAGATGGTCGCACCTGCCGCTACTTCTGCGGAGGGCGGGAAAACGCGGCGTTCCTGAAGAACCGATTCAATCGCAGACATCGACAACCCCTTGGTGAAGATGAAACGTAAAACCTGTGCAGACGCGTGGCACGCGTCGTATCGTATGGCGCCCGAAAGCCGCGGCGGGTGTCTCCAACCCTCGGTGACCTGATCGCTCTGCCGCACTGCACCATGCGCGATCGCTCACCGACATGGAACAAAGATAAATGCCGCAACTTACCTGCTACTTACGCGCGGCGGTATGGTCGGCAAAGACATGTCCTGCCGCTTCTGATCTGCAATGTTAACCGATGCCATCCAGCTATGTCATGGCTGCATGGCAAAAGACACCGGCCCCGACGTCGCCATTGCCGATAGATACCCAGGGTTATTCCTGGGGAGATTCCGGGTTCGTGCGGTGAATGACGAGCGGCGTACTGCAGACCGAAGGCGTGAGACGGCGCGGCCCCTTTGCAATCCGGTGGACTCCACGAGGACGAGGGGACGAGGCCACCTCGGCGTATGCGGAGTGCCATGGCCGCAATCCCATAACCGCGCACCGCCATGCGGACGCATACTCGAACACGTCGGCCCGAGAATTTGCATTTAACTTAGGATTGGAAAGTAACTTTCAAGCCTGACTCCTCATGCCTCAAATCGCGTATCGGTTGCGATCGGCCAGATAGATGGTGCCTGTTTGATCACCGCGATACGCTTGAAGATCGAACTTGACCCGCTGTTTATCGGGGTCCAGCATGTTATCCACGACGACGAGGTTTTTCTTTCCGTGACCGGTCGTGACACCTTCGTTCAGCATGGCAAGGCGGAAGATTCCGTCCCTCTCTTTGCCGAAGAACTGATAGCTCACCACGCCGGATTCTCTCGAATAGGTCATCGCAATCGATCGGTCGAATAGCCGCATGGGTTGCCCCGTGGATGGCCAACCGAACACCTGTGGCGCATGTGACACCATCGTGACGGAATCCGCGCCCGCTTCCTGAGCGATCGCCTTCAGGTAAGGGGTCGCGGACGTGGCGAGACGCTTGCCGCGTTGTTGCATCGCTTGCCCGTAGTAGTCGAGCACGGCCGGATCGCCTCGCGTTCCAGAACCGATGTCGCCCATCGGTGCCGCGCCGGGCTTGTTGCCTTGCGATAACTCGAAGCGCTCGATGGCGGGTCGCATGGCGGGCGTATAAAACGAAGAAAACCAGTTCACCACCGGTGTCGCATTCAATACGGCCTTCTGATACTCGGTATGCAGTGCGCCGGCCTCCGCATCGAGCCCCTGCGCGCGCAGATCGTCGACCGACTTCCTAAGCGCCTCCGCGTGATAGATCTCGGCGAAATTCGGCAATAGCAACGGCGCGAGCGCCGCCGGCGGAAAAGCAAAAGATGCGGCCGTCGCGACGAGCCCGCCTATGAGTTGCACGGAGTCGTTGCCGACGTTCCATTTTGCCTGCTCATTTCCGGGGTTGCGGATCAGTTCCTTGATGTCGGAAGACAATTGTCCGACAGACGGTGCCAACCCGACCGCCGTGCCGAGCAGGGACAGTGCTTTCGACGACAGGGTCAGCAGCTTGCTGCCATCGATGTTGGCCACGGCGACGGCGTCGCCGGTGGTACTGAATGAATCAGCGACCAGCGACATCCGGTTCGCCGTGTTCGAGTCGTTCTTCACGTTCGCCGAACTCGACGCCAGTGCGAGCAGGTCGATCGGCAGCCAGTGGCCGTTGGCTTTTACGCTGTCCGGCAGCACTTTTTGTGTGGTTTCAGGAGGGTTGAAGCTTGTGGTCACGACCTCGGCCTGGACACTTCGCGATCGGCTTGGCGGTGCCGCCTGACTGTCCTGATCGCGCTGGATCACCGCCGTTTGACTGCCGTGATGATCCGTTATTGGCGGCGACTTTTGCGTGGCGCGTTGTCGGGTTTCGACATTCGCTTGAGATTCGCGATCGGTTTGCGGCCACCCGGCTTGAGAACCGGCATCGTGCCCATGTATTCGTTGCCGGGCATCCGGCTGCGTTGGTTGCCCAGTGCCGGGCGCCGCGCCCGGGTTGCGCGACACTGAACGGTCCGGGTTCGGCGGCACGGCTTGTACGTCGGCGTCGCGCTTCACGGTCGCTGTCTGAGTGGCTGCCGTGGACGTGAACGGCGCAGCCTGAACCGCTGTACCGATCCTGCGCCGGTCGGCAGTCTGCACGGAGCGGTCATGCCGATAGTGACTCGTTTGCGTTTCGCTGTGGTCCGTGCGCGCGATTGCCTGAACAGACTCGTCCACTTGACCCGCCGGGCCCGCGTACACATTCTGATGCTTCACATGGACACGATTCTGAGTGCCGGCATCGGCGAGCTGCGGCGTCGCCTGGCTGCCGTTATCCGTTGTTCCCGGCGAATCAGTCTGAACCTCGGCGTCACGCGCGTCTCGCCGGGTCTGAGTGGCTTCATGGACACGTTGCTTATCCGTTTGAGTACCGGCGTCATTGCTCGCCGGCCGATTCCCGGCCTCCTTCTTATCTTCGCCGTCCGCGCGGGCCTGCCGTTCTTCCGCCTGATTCGAATCTGTCTGGCTGAAGCGGCCCTGCGTGAAAACTGGCGTTTGCGTCGTCCTGCTGATGCGGGAACCATCCGTTTGAGTCCGTCTATCACGACTCGTTGCCGGTGAATGGGTCTGCGTGCCGTGCGACTGATGCAGTGGACCCATCGTTTGCGTAACCCGATCCCCTGTTCGGGGTGCGGCCGTTTGAGATTGCGTCGATGTCGAAGATGCGCGGAAGCGGACCAGCATGATCTCCTCGTGCGGATCGCGTTCAGGGAGAAGCGAGAACGCTCCCTGTCTCAACGGACCAGACAGATAATTGCGCGCAGTTGCCCGCTTATCCTCGACCTTCGAGAAATCGACCGCGTAGCCGATCGCATTGCCCAGCGCCTTGCCTGCCTGCAACGCGGCCAGCGTTGGCTTCTGGCTATCGTATGGATCCAGTGTCTTGCCCAACGAACTGAAGAACCTGCCGAGATTCGAGGCCATGCCATTCGCGGCATGCCCCATACGGTTTGCCGCGATCAGGCGCGATGAAAAGGAGCTGCTTCCGGGCAACGGCGGCCGGTCCTGCCACGTGTTCCAGGTAGACAGCAGAAGGCCGGTCTTGAAGTTCAGACTGTTGGAGAACGGCGTGGATACGGAAGGGGAAACCGGGTCGCGCGACGGGATGATCGGGGACCGTGGCTCTGCGCTTTGCGCGGCGGTCTCGTCAGGTTGACGCAGATCATTACCTGCGTTTGCGCTATCGCGTGCAGCCATGCCCGAAATGGAAGCAGTCATGTTTGGCCTCTGTAGGAGCGAGACGAGCAATCATTAAGACACGGCCCGTCGCGGCGATGTGGTATCGCTGCACCTCATCGAATCAAGCCCGTTCGATCCGGATGCAAGTGCAACGCCAAATCAACGTGTGGCACGCCACCGGCTCGTGCAGTCGTGATTACGTGGCGTGTCCTGTCGTCGCCGTGGACGTCTACGCCAGGTAATCCGTGTTGAAATGCGCGAGCACCGCCCCACTCCACGATCGCCTGTATCGATTCAGGCGTCGTGAACGTCACCCCGAGCAGGAGAAACCCCGGAACAAATCACAAATCATTAATCAAACTATAAATAAGTATGCCGAACGACATTTCAATCTCTCTACCATGTCACTCACGGAACCAATCTTTTGCCGTCGGCTACGTGGTTCCGCCTGCTTAGTCCAGCCGACTTTTTTTACTTCAGGAAAATCGACATGCTCCCAGCGATCCAGAACAATTACACCGCCTTCCAGCGCCAGATCAACATGAACAGTTATTCGTCCGGTGCAGCGTGGAAGCCGCACTCGCCCGCCTTCGAGCGCGGCACTCACAAACCGTGGGAGCAAGCCTCCAATATGTCGCGCGGCTACTACGAGAAGACGTCGTTCCAGATGGCCACGCACAACTCGCCGCATGGCTCGAGCAGCCAATATGTCGCGCAAACGAAGATGGTCAAGTGGGACAATGCGCCGGCCCACGGCAACTTCAGCTCAAACCCGAACGGCCGCAGGCTCGCATCGGACGACAAATGCCACGCAGGTTCAGTAAGCCGCAACTCGCCGGTCACCATCAGCGGCTTCACTGACAACCAGGGCACCATCAGTGCCGGCGATTTCTACATCCGCATCAGGAAGGCCGATTCGTCTGTTACCCTAATGAACAAGCAAACCGGCGTAACGAATGTAATTAAGGGCGATCCGCATTACGGCGATAAAATCACTTTCGACGGCTCGATCGACTTCCAGATTCCGGGCGGCCACCTCACGGTCGACACGGGGCCGGCCACGAAGGGAGCGGCCGCCCCCTACGCAACACAGGCAACCCTCCAATTCAACGGCAAGACGTATCAGATCCAAGGTATCAGCCAGGAGGACAAAGCCCCGCTCACGGTGAATCAGACCTCCAATGCCCGTCCGCCGCACGGCATGAGGCTCGTGGCCACGAACGACAGCAATGGCTTTATCAACCCGCAAACGGGCAAGGCACCGACGCAGAGCGACTTCGACCAGTACAAGAAGTCGAACCATCTTCGATAAAACTGGGCCGCCCGGGCGATAGTCATCGCCCGGTAAGCGGAGCCCGATATCCGGCGGCCGCTCGGCAGCGGACCCTCAAGCCGGCGAGGTTCATGCGATGTAAAAAAGCCGGACGTCCAGGGCCGTCCGGCTTCATTGCGTCCAATCATCCGCAGAATCGTCCAGGCTATGGCCTGGCTGCTATCCCGTCTCACGCATTCGCACCAGACATTCGCGAGCACGTGCGCTGGCATCTTCCTGCCGGATCGTCTCGCGCCGCCAGGACGCCAGCGCTCGCACCGCCGTTTCGCGCGCCTCGGCATGCACCTTCTGCGCTTCGACCAGATGAGCACGCAGCATCGGCGCGAGCGCGTCGTGCGCGCGCAACGTCGCATGCCACTGCCGGCTAGCGCGCGGGTCGCGTCGGCAAGATGCAAGCACTCGCCGCCGCTCTTCGGCGTGGCGTTCCAGCGCGGCGATCCTCCCAGCCACCCCATCTGCCGCCAGACGCTCGTCGCGACGCGCATCCACCACCTCGCGCAGCCGGCGCTGCACCCGCAAGCGCCGCACTCGCGCGAGCACGCGCCAGAATTCCGCCAAGCTCGCGACGCTCTGCGTCATGCCGGATGAGCGCCGTCACACAACGCATGCAACTGCCTGCGCGTGTCGTCCCAGCCGCAGCGCGTGTCGTACCGCTGGCGCAAGAAGCTCACGATCGCCGCGCGCCGGTCGATGGCCTGGTCCGTGTCCGCGTCGTTGCCGCGCTGGTATTCACCGATCTGCAGCAACAGTTCGACCTCCTCGTAGCGCGAGAGCCAGTCGCGCACGCGGTTCGCATCCGCCTGATGCACGGCCGCAGAGACGCGCGTCATCAACCGGCTTCGGCTGCGCAGGATGTCGATGGCGGGATAGTGTCCCGCCGCGCCCAGTTTCGACGAAAGCTGGATATGCCCGTCGAGCAGCGAGCGCGCCTCCTCGGCAACCGGATCGGAGAGATCGGCTTCGTCGGCGAGCACGGTGTAGAACGCGGTGATGCTGCCCCGCGCTGTCACGCCGGCCGCTTCGATCAGGCGCGGCAACTGCGCAAACACGCTGGGTGGGAAGCCGCCTCGCAGCGGCGGCTCGCCGACCGCCAGCCCGAGCTCGCGCAACGCGCGCGCATAGCGGGTGAGCGAGTCGAACAGCAACAGGACGTTGCGTCCGCTCGCGCGCAGTCCTACCGCAACCTGCGAGGCGAGCTCCGCCGCCTTGATCCGCTCCGCTGCGGGACGGTCGGATGTCGCGGCGATCACGATCGTCGAGGCACGCCGTCGTTCCAGGTGATCGTGAATGAATTCGGCCACCTCGCGGCCGCGTTCGCCGATCAAGGCGACCACGATCGCATCGGTCGACGCGCCGTTCGCGATCATGCCCATGATCGTGCTCTTACCGCCGCCGGCGGGCGCGAAAATGCCGGTGCGCTGGCCCACGCCGCAAGTTAGCAGGCCATCGATCGCGCGCACGCCGGTGGCAAACGGCGTCGCGATGACCGGGCGCTCGAGCGGATTGAGCGTCGCCCCCGCCTCGGCTTGTGCCGCCGCGCTCGCGAGCGGCCGTGGCGCAGGACCGCCGTCGAGCGGATTGCCGAGACCGTCGACCACGCGGCCGAGCAGCTCCGCCGCGTCGAACGTCCCCCAGGCCGAGCCGCAGCCTTGCACTTCGGTGATGTCCGAGAGGCCGTTCAGGCCGGCAAGCGGCATGACCAGCGCGCCATCGTGCGCAAATCCGACCACTTCTCCGTATTGCGCCTCGAGCGTATCCGGCCGCACGAGGCGCACCTTCTCGCCGATCCGCAACGACACGCCCACCACCCGGGCGATCACGCCGCGCGCTTCGATTACCCGGCCGCGCAACGTCGGTGCTGAGAGAAACACCGGCACGGTTTTTCCCATCGAGGACATCGTGTTCTCCTTCATGCCTCGCCCAGCGTCGCGACAGCCTGGACGCGGTAGACGTCGAGCGGAATCTCTTCGATGGCCAGAACGTCGACGCGCCGCCCGAAGTCGTGCAACAGCCGCGCCAGGTGCGGACGCAAAACCGCATTCGTCACGATCAGCGCAACTCCGTTCATGTCCGCGGCGAAAACCCGTTGCGCCCGCTCCAGTTCCTCCACCGAAAGCACGCATTGCGGTTCACCGTCGACACCGCTTCTGATCTGCGCTTCGAGCTCGGCTTCCCATGACGGCTCCAGCACCGCCGCGAAGATCGTCCACGACTCCAGATCGGCATGCCCGCGCGCGATCTGCGGCCCCAACTGGATGCGCGCCTGCCGCACCATCCGGTCGGTCGTGCGCTCGGCCGCCGGCACGCGGACGACGGCTTCGAGAATCGCGCGCAGATTGCGGATCGGCACGCGCTGCTCCAGCAATTGCCGCAGCACGCTGGCGAGTTGAACCGTGCTCACGGCCTGCGCCGCCTGACCGACCAGCTCGCGAAATTCGATCGAGAGCTGATCGAGCAGAAAGCGCGTCTCCTGCGTGCCGATAAAATCAGCCGCCGAGCGCTCGCACACTTCCGCGAGGTGATCGCATAGCGCCTCGTCGACGCTCGCCTTGTGGATCTCCGGATCGTCGAGCGAGGCCGCCGTCGCGCTCGGTACCCAGACCGATTTCGCGGCACGCGGCCGGTAGCCCGCCACGCCGTCGAAAACGATGCGGCTCTCGTCGCCGCTCACCAGCGTGTGTGCGCCAACCAGCGTGCCGCTCGCGAACGGCACGTCTTCGATATCGACCACGTAGCGCTCGGGCGCGAGCCGCGAATCGCGCAACAGCGCGAGACCCGGAAACGGCACGCCCAGCTCCACCATCAGCTTGCGGCGCAATTGACCGAGCTGGCGGTTCAACGCCTCGGGCCGCAGTGCGTCGAACGCCTCGAGACCGAGCCGTAAGCGCAACGCCGCACTCGTGCCCAACTCGACGTCGTCGAGAATACGCGGTACGTAATTGCCGCCGTCGCGCGTCATCCCAGGCATTAGCGCGCGCTGCGAGTTGGTCGCGAGCGCGGCGTTGCGCATCAGCGTCAGCGCGAGCGCGAGCAGCAGGCCGCCGGCCACGAGGAACTGGACATGCGGGAAACCG
The DNA here is from genome assembly GCF_002278075.1 of Paraburkholderia aromaticivorans. Classification (NCBI taxonomy): domain Bacteria; kingdom Pseudomonadati; phylum Pseudomonadota; class Betaproteobacteria; order Burkholderiales; family Burkholderiaceae; genus Paraburkholderia; species Paraburkholderia aromaticivorans. Next base: position 4,030,503 of record NZ_CP022989.1, read on the forward strand.
GGAATCGCACCAAGCGACAGACACGCCACGCCGGCCATGACGATCGCTTTCGGATGCGCCGCCAGTTGCCGGTAGATGTCGCTGCCGAGATGGGCGTCCTTGCCGTCGGCGGCGCTCACGCGGGTGACCAGAATGCCCGCGGCCACCGAGACGATCAGTGACGGAATCTGCGACACGAGGCCGTCGCCGACAGTCAGGATCGTGTACGTGTGCAGCGCGTCGCCGAACGACATGCCGCGTTGCGCGATCCCGACCGCCAGTCCGCCCACGATATTCACCAGCGCGACGACGAGGCCGGCCACCGCATCGCCCTTGACGAATTTCATCGCGCCGTCGAGCGAGCCGTAGAAATAGGTTTCGCGTTCGAGCGCCGCGCGCAGACGGCTCGCCTGGGCGGCCGTGATCACACCGTTGCGCATGTCGGCATCGATACTCATCTGCCGCCCTGGAATGCCGTCGAGCGTGAAGCGCGCCGCCACTTCCGCGACGCGGTCCGCGCCTTTCGCCACGACAATGAACTGGATTGCCGCGAGCACCACGAAGACCACCAGGCCGACCGCCACGTTGCCGCCCACCACCATTTCGCCGAATGCGCCGATGATCTGACCGGCGTGCGCATGAAGCAGGATCATTTTGGTCGAGGCGATTGCCAGCGCGAGGCGCAGCAACGTAGTGATCAGCAGCAGCGACGGAAAGCTCGCGAGATCCGCGGCTTTGGACACATACAGCGTGGTGGTCAGCATCGTCAGGCCCGCGGCGAAGCTCACGCAGATGAACAGATCGAGCACGAACGGCGGCACCGGCACGATCAGCAGTGCAAGTACCGTCAGCATGCCGATGCCGACGGCGAGGTCCGCATGACGTGCAAAAAAGGCCGACAGATCGTAGCGGCTGAGAATGGAACGGTTCGACATGTTATTGGCCAAGCTCCCGATGAAGCGCGCGTCGACGGCTTTTTACGTAGGGGTCGCCTTCGTCGTCGCGGAATTCGCGTTTGATTTCGTTTTTGTCCATGCGCAGGCCGCGCAGCCACAGAAAGCGCTGGACGAGATAGTCGGCAACGCCAGGCACGATCTGCGAAGCGGCCATCCAGGCGAGCAGATGCGAATGCGCGATTGCCGTATAGCCGAGATGCACCGGCACGGAAAATTCCCATGCCGGCGCCAGTTGCCTCAGCCAGGCTGCGAGTGCCTGCACGAACAGATACAGCAGGACGGTGAACTGGATGATCGTGAGCATGCTGTCCCACAGCAGGCGCAGACTGAACATCTGCTTGAGCCCATTGACAGGATTCAGGCGCTTGACGTCGGGCGTGACGCGCTTCCACGCGAGCAAGCCGCGCGTTTGCATCAGTTCCGGCACCAGAGCCGCCAGCGCGCCGACACCGAGCGCCGTCAACACCGGCGCGATGAACGCGTAAAGCGCGGCACAGGTCGACGCGAGCCGGTCGCCAAACTCGCGCGATGCGTCGAGCGTCGTGACGTGCACGATCAGCCGGCTGCCGAGTGCGTACAGATGCGGCGCCTCGATGAACAGATACAGCCACCAGAAGAGGCCGCCGAACGCCACCGTCAGATGCGTGCTCTTCGCGATCTCGCCGTCCGCGCGCGCGCGGCGGATCCGCTTGGGGGTGGGCGCTTCGCTCTTGTCGCTCATCGCAGATGGATCACGTGATCGAATGCGAGGCGCAACTGCGCGAACAGCGCAGGCACGCTCAGCACGGCGGCGAACGTCAGAACCGCGGCTTTCACGGTGCGCGCGGTCGCAAACGGATTGAGCCGCTTTGCATGCCGTGACATCAGGCCGAATGCGATGTCCACCAGCAGCACGAGGCCGAGCAACGGGCTCGCGAGACGCAAGCCCTCGGTCAGGGAATCCGCAAGATTGCGCAGTGCAAGCTGCCGGAATACGTCGACCAGATCGCCGCGCCAGCGGCCGGGGGGCCACAGTACCCACGCATCGGTAAAGAAGCCGAACAGCAGCGGCAAACCCGGCCCCGTGAACAGCGTCAACGCGGCGAACTGCAGAAACAGGGCTTCGAACAGCGCCGCTTCCTGCTGGAAGTGCGGGTCGTAAATCGCGGCGCTCGCATAGCCGCCCTGCTGGTCGAGCACGGCGCCGGCGGCTGCCGCCGCGTGAAAGATCGTGCCGAGCAGCATCCCGAGCACGGCGCCGGTCGCGACTTCGAAAAACATGGCGGTCCACAGGTGAGGCGGCCAGCCGACCTGCTGCGGCAGCATGGCGATCGTGACCAGCAGCGGCAGCCGCAACACGATCCCCAGCGAGCCGTTCTGGCCGAACGGAATCAGGCCCAGCGCCACGGTCGGCCGGATCGTGCAGAACGCGAAGCCTTCGAGATAGCGGAAATATTCCATGCTCAATGCAGGCGCCCCGCCGCAATATAGGTGAACACGTGGGCGAGAAAACGTGCGAGTTCGCGGTTCGCCCACGGCGCGGTGACCATCAGTACGAAGCCTACGCAGATGATCTTCGCGCCGTAGGGCAGGCTCTGATCCTGGACCTGCGTGATCGATTGCAACAGCCCGATCACCAGCCCAATCAGGGTGGCTACCGCAAGCGCGGGCAACGACAGCCAGAACACCAGCATCAGCGCGTCGCTGGACAACGTGGCGAGAGACAGCAGACCGCTCATTTGGCATAGCTGACGATAAGGCCGTGCATGAGCTTCGACATGCCCGACGCCGACACGAAGATGAACAGCTTCAACGGAATCGACACGGTGCTCGGCGAGAGCATCATCATGCCCATTGCGCTCAGCACGTTGGCGACTACCAGGTCCACCACCAGAAATGCGATGTAGAGCAGAAAGCCCGCTTCGAATCCGCTCGATATCTCGCTGATCAGGAACGCCGGTATCAGCAGTTGCAAGTCGGTGTCGTGCGCATCGTGCTCGGGGTCGATCCGCTTCGCCGCGCTGACGAGAAACTGCCGCTCTTCGAGCCGCGAGTGCTTGAGCATGAAGTCGCCGAGCGGGCCGCGCACGGCCTGCACGATTTCGGTGGGGCGCAGCATGGCGCCGTCGCCGGAATCGAGCGCGGCCTCGATCTTCGAAAGGGTCGGCGCCATGACGACGAGCGTCGCCGCGAGGGCCATACCCGAGATCACGAGATTGCTCGGCGCCTGCTGAACGCCGAGCGCGGAGCGCAGCAGCGTCAGCACGATGCTGAACTTCGTAAACGAAGTGGTCATGGCAACCGCGAGCGGCAGCAGCCCGAGCATGAAAAACAGGCTGATATTCTGCAGCGGATCGAACTGGGCGGTCATGCCGGCAGATCCTCCTGGGTGAGCCGCGTGACGCGCACGCCGAGCGCGCCTTCGATATCGATCAGCTCGCCGCGGGCAAACGGAATGCCCTGACACAGAAGCGTGACCTTGCGCTCCCGCGCGGGCAGCCGGAACGCGACGATCGAGCCTTCGCGCAAATGCGCCAGTTCGGCGACCGACAGCGACAACGTGCCGAGCACCGCCTCGAAGGCGAAGGTGATCGAGTCGATGGGCAGCAGTTCGCTGGTCATTTCGACGGGCGGGGTTTCATCAGTCATGACATGGTCTATCAAGGCGTACTCCTCAGTGAATTTCAACAGGATCCGGCACATGCCCATTCGCAACGGCACGCGCAGGTAACTCGAATGGCGATCGAACAGCAGCGCATCGCCCGGCGCGACCCTGCGCAGGCGCGGCAGCGATAACGACGGGCCCGGCAGGCAAATCGGCAGGCGCACATACAGGCGGCTCAACAACGCCTGCCTGGACTGCAGCGGTGGCGCGCGCAGCCGCAGCCATGCATCAACCGCCGGGCTGAGAAACGAAAAATGAGCAGTGCGACCGCTCACCGCATGGGTTACGGCGAGCCCGTATGCGCCCTGCTCCGGCGTGCCGTCGAACGCGACGCCGGTCAGCTCGATCGTGAAGCCGAACAGTCCTTCGAGCGCACACAGCCAGTCGTTCAACGCCTCGGCGACATGCAGGAGCGCCGCGTCGCCGCGCGCGTCGGCGACTGCCGGTGCCAACTCCGGCAGCAGCGCGCCGGCATCGCAGCCGGCGCTGAACGGCACCTGCCCGGCAACTCCGGACACCCGCAGCGGATAGCGCGCACGGCACGCCTCGAACTGCAGCGTGAAGCGCCGGGTGCCGACCGAGACCGCGTGCGGACTGCCAAAGTGGCGGATCGCCAGGTTGGTGCGCTCGACGTCCGCCAGCGTCACGGTCTCCATGTCGGGCCAGAGACTCATGCGACCTCCCGCGCGAAGGAACGCTGGACCACGCGGACTGCGTTGGGACGCGTTGGCGATGGTGGCGTTGTCGGCGTTGTCGGCGTTGTCGCCGTTGTCGGCGTTGTCGCCGTTGTCGCCGTTGTCGGCGTTGTCGGCGTTGTCGCCGTTGTCGCCGCTGTCGCCGCTGTCGCCGCTGTCGCCGTTGCCAGCGTTGCCAACGATCGCAAAGGCGTTGGCAACGGCGCCGCCAATGCGGCCAGTGTCTGCCGCACACCGTGCTCGATCGTGTCGAGCGCCGTACGCCCCGAGCCATCGGCGAAGCCGTATTCGCGCAGCACCTCTGCCACGCTGTCGCGGATGCCACGTTCCAGCGCCGGCAACTGGACCTTCAAACCGCCGTCGATCACACCGGACTCGGTTTCAATAACGCACGCATGCGCGGCCAGCCCCACGTCGGCGAGCACGCTGCATAGCGGCGCGCCGAACTCCTGCTCGAGCGTCGCGACGAGGCGCACGGCGTCATCGAAGTCGGCCGGCGTCACGCGCACCGACACCAGCCGTTGCGATTGCGCCACCCTGAGCGAGCGCCGCAGCTGATTGGACAACACCGTCGACGGCGGCAACTGGCCGACAATGTCGCTCACCACGCTGAGCACGATTTGCGTGAGCCTGTCCTCGAGACGATGCGCGGCAAACGCCGTCGCGGCCGTCCGCGCCACCTGTTCGCGCAGCGCCGCCGCCGTTCCGGCCGCGCGACCGCGGCGCCACGCGCGGCGCTTGAGTTCGCGCACCTGCAGGCCGAGCCGGCGACGCTCGTGCGCGACTTCGGCCGCACGGTCCGCGTCGACGGCGCGCAAACCTTCGAGCGATGCCAGTTCATGCATGCTCAGGTGCCCGTCGGATTCGATCCGCCAGCCACCTATTCGACAGATCAGCATCGATGCGCCTCCATCAGACGCCGCGCCTCGGCGACCAGCTCGCGCGCGTCGGCGGCGGACAGATCGAGCACGCGATAGCGGCAGGCGGCCTCGTAGATTTCGCGCGGCAAGCGCAGGCTCCACCAGAACGCATAGCGCGAGTCGGCAGCGGCTTCGAGCGACAGCGCCAGCCCCGCCGCGGTCATGTCGCGCCGGCTGAACAACGAGGGCGTGGGCTCCACATTCAGGGCGCGCGCCGCGGCGCGCGGATGCCGCTGAATCTCGGCGAGCAGCCGCGGCGCGACGCCGGCCGCAAACGCGGCGCGCGCCTGCGCCGCCACCACGCGGCGCAGCGAAGGCGCGAAGGCGAGCGCGGCGACGATCCGGCATAAGCGTGCGCACGCGGGCCGCGACCAGATCGGCAGCGCTGGCGGCACGTCGGCGAGCGCGACCCGCACCAGTTGCGGATAACGGCCGAACAAAAACGCGTGGGCGGCGCGCGCGGCCCGCTCGTTGCGCACGGGCCGGCCACCTTCGAGCCAGCTGTGATGCGCCCAGTTGGCGGGTGCGCAGGTATACGCGTGCTTCATGCGTCGCCTCCGGCGGGACTGCCGGACTTCGGATGAGTGCTTCCGGCTGGCGCGGCATCGCGCTTCTTCGGCTTGAACCACGTACGCCGGCCCGAGCGCCACAGCCAGATGGAGCCGGTCATCAGCAACACCAGCAAGGCCAGCACGCCCAGCATCGCCGTGGCGCGCGACGGCGTGTAGCCGCCCGCCTCTGCGCAGGACGTGGCCGCGACGGCGCCGGCGGCGCTCGCGACATCGTCACCGGACGCGCAGTCGCCGGGAAAGGTCAGCACGGGCGTGACCGCGACGAGCGTCAGCGATACACGCGCGGGCGTCAGCCCTTCGACGCCGCCCGCGACCAGCGCACGAATCCGCTCGCGCATCGGTTCGAGGTTGTAGTCGCTGCGATAACGCATCATCACGGAGGCCGACGGCAAGGTGTCCTGAGCGGAATCCATCGGGTCCTTTTCCGGCAGCACGATATGCACGCGGGCAAGCAGCACGCCGTCCATTCTTTCGAGCGTCTCGGAGAGCTCCTGAGAGAGCCCGTACACGTAGCGGACGCGGTCCTCCTCGGGGCTCGAAATGAGCCCCTGGCGGCTGAACAGGTCGCCGAGATTCGCATGGCCTCCGCGCGGCAGCGCGTAGGCGCTCGCCAGTTCGGTGGCGACTACCGCATCGGCGTCGTCGACCGTGATGTTCCAGGTACGGTCGGGGTTGCGCTCCTTGAAGCCGTTGATACCGTGATGGCTCAACGCGGCGACGATGCGGTTGGCCTGGTCCTCATCCAGGCCTTCAAAAAGGGAGGTTCTGCAGCCGGCGAGGAGAAGCAGCAGCGGCAGCAGGATCAGGGCGCGGCGCATCAGCTTCGCTGCGTCAGCGTCTGGATCGCGCGGCCCAATTCATCGGCAACGCTCTTCATCATTTCCACCTGCACCGTGACAGCGCCCACGTGAGCCTGGAGCCTCAGCATGTCGACGGTCGAGACGCTGTCGGCATCGAGTCGATCCAGATCCGTCGTCACGCGCCGGGTCGACGCGTCGTATCCATCTTGCACGCCGTTGAGCAAACGCTCGAGCACCGTACTACCGGCGCCCGAGTCATCAATGACCCGGGGAGCGGCGGGAGACATAGGGGACCATGCGTCGGCTTGCGCCGCAATGGCAGTATCAAGGAGTGGCAACATATCAATGCCCGCTTCGAATAGTCAGTCGTTCAATCGTTGAGAAAGAAGCCGCGCGGTGCATAGTCTGGGCGGCGCGCGCGGCACGGGTGTAGGGCTCGCATTCGGGCAGGTTGAGGAAGGCCTCCGCCATCGAACTCGCGCTCGGCTCGTCGTCGTTCGGTACCGTTATCAACGTTCGGGCACCGAGCGCATAGTGACCTTCGAATAACTGGCACACACCCAGCCAGGCGCGCGCCAGCGAGCTGTCGGGCACGAGGTCCACCGCCCTGCCGAACAGCCGCGAGGCAGCGCGATAGTTCGCGAGGTCGAGTTCCACCATGCCGAGCCCGAGATAGGGAAATGCGCGCAGCGGATAGAGCGAGCGCAGCCGCTCGAACAGATAGCGCGCCTCGTCGAAACGTCGATAGACGCGGGCGTAGTGGCCGATCGAAATCAGTAGTCGCAAGGTGTCGTCCTGCATCTGCAATGGCTCCCGAAGACGCCGCGAGGGCGTCTTCGTCCCGTTAGGAAGAGGCGTTATTTGATTGCTTGCGCCGTGGTCTTGAGCGAATCAGTGGCGGCCTGAATGAGAGATACGCCCTCTTGATTGATAGCCGTAACGTTGCCTTGCGCCTGCTGAACCTTCATCAGGCTGAGGTTGTCACCGGCGCCGCCCTGGCCGCCCCCCGCGGCCTGCCCGTTGGCTTGCGCCCCGTCGGCCTGGTTTTGGGCCTCGTTCATCGCGTCGGCCAAATTGGCGTTTGCTTTTTTGAGCAGCTTCTCGCACAGCTCGGCGACACTATCAATCGATACGCCGCCATTGGGGCGGAGCATTGAACCGCCACCACCGCCGCCGTGGTTGTTGCCGAGCGGATTCGGGGATACCAACGGATTGACACCATTCATCATTTCTCTTCCTTAAGGTTGCCGCGCGGGGTTTGCGAAGTTCGCACCTCGCTCTACGACTTGCCGAGCCGCGCGCAAACACTCGACAAGCAAAACAAGTTCTTTTCGCACCTCTGCCGACGCGGTCGACAGCGCATGGGTCAGATCATCGATCTCGCGCGTCAGTCGGGCTGCGATCTCTTCGCGGCCACCAGCTTCGGCAACGCGCATCTCGATCGGAAGTTCGCCGAACGAGCCAAGCGTGCTTCTAGTGACAGTCTTTTGACTCATGAGCCGCACCCATGAAAAATTCGTAGATCGAACCATCGTCGCGCGTCACTTCCGCCGCGCACGCCGAGATTCGCGTGATACGTCCAACCGGCAGCCGCGCGCCGGTGAAATAGCGCACGCCCTGGGCGTCGGTGAGCCAGACCGCGTGACTGCCGGACAGCAGATTCATCCCCAGCGCCTCGAGCGGCACGCGCACTTTCGCGCCCTGCTGCACGTGGCCGGGAAAGCTGAGCTCACGCAGTCCCTCGATCTCGCCGCGCGCGAGTTTCGCGACGCGCGCGTAGTCCCATGATTCCGGCGACAGGAACCCCTGCGCGCCGGGCAGAACCACGGCGAAGGCGCCCGGCTCGGCGGGCCGCACGTCGGCGCCCCGGTAGTAGCGCGCGAGAAAATCGCCGACCTGATCCTGCAACTGCGACAGCACGATCACGTGCATCACCGGCGTCCGTTGCCGGGACCACGCCCGCGCGGTCAGCGCCGCGAGATCGGCCGGCGTTTGCACGTAGCCTTCGTAGACCAGCGCGCCCGACTTCGCATCGGGATGCGTTCTCACCAGCCGCAACGTGTCGTCGACACGCGGTGCGTGCGGCGCGCCGGGCATCGGGTTCGATGCCATCCATGCAAGCAGCAGGAAGGCAACCGGCGTCGCAAGGAGCGTCGCCTTCGCGACCGGCGACGCACCGGACCAGCGTTTCGCGCAATAGACGAGCGGCGCATGGCGCAACAGATAGGCGCGCTCGGCCTGGGCCGTCGTCGCCGAGGTCGGCATATCGCGGCCGCCAAACTGGAAAGTGACCGCGCCGGCCGTAAACCACGCGCCGCGCCGCAACAGCACGCGCCGCCCCGGCGGCAGACGCCGGCCGAATACGGTGATGCCCGGCTCGCGCGCCAGCAACTCGAGCGCCGCGCCGCGCAACTGCACGGTGGCGTGCAACGGTTGAACGCCTTCATCGATCACCATCAGATCGGCTTGCCCGCCGCTGCCGATCTGCAGCGGCTTTGCGGCGGACAACGCGACGCTTGCGCCGGTGTGCACGCCGTCTGTCACGCGGATCAGCGCATCAGCGGTCATGGCGGTCCTCCCACGGCAACTTGCTGGTCGACTGCCACGCGGGCAGAGGCGGTGGCGGCAACGACGGCGTGGACGGCAGCGGAATGGTCGAGCCCGCGCTCGCGGGCAGCGTCCGCAGCGCGGCGGTGACAGCGGCGTTGGCGTTGGCGTTGGCGTTGGCGTTGGCGTTGGCGTTGGCGTTGGCCGTGACGTCGATGGCGGGCGAGATGTTGATGCCCAACGGCACGTTAGTGGCCACCCGGGGCGTCGGCGGCATCATCGGGGCCGTCTGCCCGGAAGCACCCGTCGCGCCACCCGCGCCGCTCGCCAGAACGGCGCTGGGCGCAAAGCCCGCCCCCGCGCCCGCGGCTACCCCAGCCTGCCCCGCCACGACCGCCCCGCTGGCGGGCTCGCCATTGCCGACCATGCGCTTGAGGCGCGGCGTAATCAGGATCAGCCGTTCGAGGCGCTCCCGGGTCGTCCGGGTGTCGCGAAACAGCGCGCCGAGGTAAGGCACGTCGCCGAGCACCGGCACTTTCGAGGTGGTGCTTTCGCTCCGCTCGTACTGATACCCGCCGACCAGCAGGCTCTCGCCGTCGCGCACGATCGCCTGAGTGACGATCGAATGGTTGTCGACCTTCGGAATGCCGTCGACCGTCATCGACGTGTTGAACGCGCCGTCGTCGATCTGGACGTTGAGCCGGATATTGCGGCGCGGGTCGGCGGCCGATTCGATGCTCGGCGTCACTTTCAGCGTGAGACCGGTATCGATGTTGTACAGATCGACGTCCTGGTTGCCCGCGACCCGCACGTAGACCGAGCTGTGCGAAGTCAGCACCGCTTCCATATTGTTCAGCGTGAGGACCTGCGGACTCGACAGCACATGCGCCTCGCCGGCTTCTTCCAGCGCGTGGATCTGCGCGAACAGGTACTGAGCCGAGTTGCCGACCAGGGTGGCGAGATTCAGTCCGCTCGCCATACCGGCCGCGGTCGCGAGGGCCGGCGCGCCGAAGGTCAACGGCGAGTTGATGGTGCCGGACGAGCCGCTGACGCGCCCGTTCGAGCCACCCCACGCCACGCCAAGCGAGCGCGCCGCGCTCGACGACACGTCGATCACCACCGCGTCGATCTCGACCAGTTCCTGCGGTTGATCGAGCATCGCGATGGCGCGCTCGTAGTTCGGCATCATCGACGCGAGGTCGTTGATCACCACAGAGTTAGTACGCGGGTCCGCGATGATGTTGCGCCGCGCGGGCGTCGCGCCGGGCTGGTCGGTTCGAGCCGTCTCCGCAGCCGCCGTGTCGGGCAGCGGCGGCGGTATGTCGCTGTCGCGATCGGCCGGCCCGCCGCCGGCAAGACCTAGGCCGCGCAGGCTCGGCAGCGGCGGCGGAGCGCCGCGCGCGTTGCGGGCATCGTTGCGGACATCGGCGCGCGAGCGAGCGGCGCGTGGCGCGGTAGCCTGCCAGGTGTCCGCCATCACCCGGCGCAACAGCGAGGCGACCCCGGGCACGACCTGGTCCTGCGACCCCACCGAGTAATGCACGTCCTGCGCCTGCGCATAGCGCAGCGGGAAAATGCGGATCTCGGTCTGATCGAACGACGGCTCCACGGTGCTCTGCCGCTGCGCCTTGTCGATCGCCTCGGCCACCGCGTCGACAAAGGCCGACGGGCCCGCGACCTTCGCGGTCGTTGCCGAATACCTGATCGGCAGGCGCGCGTCGTCGAGATCGAGGTTGCGCAGCAATGCGGCAACCGCTTCGCGAGTCATCGGCGCAAACGGAATCACCTGGCTGCGCACGCCCGCCGCGGTCGCGACGTGCATCGACTTGCCGTCGAAGTACCAGACCAGCCCGTAAGCCTCGACCAGCTGCATGAACACGTTGCCGGGCGTATCGTCGAAACGGCCATTGACCACACCCTTGACGTCCCGGCCGATGTCCGCGGTCAGCCCTTCCACCGCGAGCACGTCGCGCAGCATGTCGGGCAACGGTGCGCCGTTCGCCGCATAGTGGATCGGCGCGCCATGCCAAACGGGCGTGACGGCATAAGCCGCGGGGATCTGCAGCACCGCCCAGGCCGCCGCAAGCTGACCGGCCACCTGAAACATGGCAGCGGCGCTCACGCACGACGGCAAGAACTGCGATCCACCACCGCCCATCTTAATGGACGAATCATTGCGGCTTCTGATTGGCATTGAAAATTCCTGGCTACGTTTTATTGATTACGCCAGTGAAATTTAATAGCTCCGGCATCGCCGCTGGTCATATATATGCACGACGTCGTTTGCGGACCTTAAATATCGCCGAACCGCCCGCGAGCATTTAATAGAGCTCAGCAATTGCGATACGGATGATGCGGGCCTTTTCAATTCGCTTAGCCAAATCGCATATCTCAAAAATAGGAAGATGTATCAAGCGCAACGTCATACATCTTTATGACCAATCCGGTTTATTGCGGGGAGAAGATTGACTAGCCGTCACTTGAATTGACCCGAACATGAGACACAACCCGCGCGACTCACGTCGCAGATGCATGAGCGTCTTGAAATGCATCAGGACATTCGCAGCCGTAACGGAGGACCTCCGCTCCAGTATTCCTGCTCGTCTACGCACATGCCGATGACGCGGTATTGCAACTTCACCCCTCAGCTCGCCAAGCCGCGACAGCGCTCGGTCAGAATCAACGGACTCGCGACCTGCCTACGGCTCGAAGAGGTTTATTGGCGAATTATCGAAGAAATCGCGCGACAGGAATCCGTGACTGTGGGAAAGCTGATTTCCAGATGGGCGCTCGAAATTGATCTTACTCAAGAAGCCATCTGTAATTTCACCGGCTTTGTCAGAATAATCTGCGTCACCCAATTGCTGGATAACAAACATCCGATCAATCTCAATATGATTGACCCGGACGTACCGGCTGGTTCACTTGCTTAAACGATAGGAGGTCGATAAAAACAATTCGATTCAGCGTGTGCTTCACATGACAGGTCCCCGGAAGCTGGCTTGCCAATTCAGGCAGAAGACAACTATCCGGATTAATTGTCTTTTCTCTCACTCGATTACAGGATTTAATGATGACTGCAATCAATAGCATCACCAACACGTCGTTCCACCTGAGCAACCTGCAGGCGGCGACGCAGCACGACGGCCCCAGTCAGGCGGGTTACAGCACGTTCCGAGCACTTTCCGTGGAGAAGACCCGCGATATCGACGGCGGTATGCAGCGTGCCGACGCAAAGGCGGCATGGCACGCTGTCAAAGAGTCGGCACGCGCCGACAGGGCCGAAAACCCCGACGCAGTGGCGCGGACAGTCGGCGACACTAGCGCACAAGACCCGGACACGACGCCACGAACAGCCGGCGCCGATGCATCACGGGATGGCGGTTCGTTGATGGACATCGTCAAGCAGGTAGCGGGCGTCTTCGGGCAACTTTTGAACTCGGTCTTGCCGATGGTGGCCAAGCTGGGTTCGCTGGCAGTTGGCGGCGCCTGACGCAGCGCTGAACACAGCCGGTCGCCGCAACGCCCGACCAGCGCATCGCGTTGGACGGGCGTTCGGCGGCCGGTTGCCACTTGTCATTTTGTACGCACCCCACGCTCGCCTCCCCGACGCCAGGCTCAATCTTGACCCTTTGTTCCCGCTGGCGCCTTCAACACCGTGCCGCGGGCCGTCTCCCCAACCAGCCCGCCGCAATGCAGCAAATTTAGCCGACGCTGTACAATAGCGCGCCTGGCGTGAGCTTTTGCGGCCTTTTTCGGCCTCTTCCTGGCCGTGCACCGCGCCGTCTGCGCTGGTTTGCGTGCCGGGTTTGTATGCCCGATCGCCGTGCGTATATGTTCATGGCGGCCCGGCGCATCTGGTCCACGTTCCGTCACCTGCGTTTCATCTGACACTTGCCTATGTCCGCTTCGCGACCCGACTCAGCCCAACCGCGCCGCCCAATGCGTCCGCTGCCGGCCATCATCTTCATGAGCCGCTGGCTGCAAGTGCCGCTCTATCTGGGCCTGATCGTCGCCCAGGCCGTCTACGTCGTCCTGTTCCTTAAGGAAGTCTGGCACCTCGTCACGGCGTCACTGACGCTCGACGAAACCAACATCATGCTGGTCGTGCTCGGCCTGATCGACGTGGTCATGATTTCGAACCTGCTGATCATGGTGATCATCGGCGGCTATGAAACATTCGTGTCGCGCCTCGGCGTGGAGGGTCATCCGGACGAACCGGAGTGGCTAGACCATGTGAACGCCGGCGTGCTCAAAGTCAAATTGTCGATGGCGCTGATCAGCATCTCGTCGATCCATCTGCTGAAGACCTTCATCAGCCCCGATCAGAATTCGACGCATACGATCATGTGGCAGGTCATCATCCACGTGGCGTTCCTCGTCTCGGCAGTCGTGATGGCGCTGGTCGACCGCCTCACCACGCATACGCATCCCAAGCATTTCGAAGAGCCCACCGTGCTGCACGCCGTGGGTGCCGCTAAAGGTTCCACTCCCCTGAAGGCGCACGACTGACTCGCCTGCCCGGCGTGTCCGACAACAAGCGCCCCGTCTCCACTGAGCTAGCCATGACCGTCATCAAACAGGAAGATCTGATTCAGAGCATTGCTGATTCGCTTCAGTACATCAGCTATTACCATCCGCTCGACTACATCCAGGCCTTGGGCCGCGCGTACGAACTCGAACAGAGCCCGGCCGCGAAAGACGCCATCGCGCAGATTCTCACCAACAGCCGCATGTGCGCCGAAGGCAAGCGCCCGATCTGCCAGGACACCGGCATCGTCACGGTGTTCGTGAAGGTCGGCATGGACGTGCGTTGGGACGGCGCGACGATGGGCGTCACCGACATGATCAACGAAGGTGTGCGCCGCGGTTATCTGAACCCGGACAACGTGCTGCGCGCGTCGATCGTGAGCCCGCCCGAAGGCGGCCGCAAGAACACGAAGGACAACACGCCGGCCGTGATCCACTACGAGATCGTGCCGGGCAATACGGTCGACGTGCAGGTCGCGGCCAAGGGCGGCGGCTCGGAAAACAAGTCGAAGTTCGCGATGCTGAACCCGTCGGATTCGATCGTCGACTGGATCCTGAAGACCGTGCCGACCATGGGCGCGGGCTGGTGCCCGCCGGGTATGCTCGGCATCGGCATTGGCGGCACCGCCGAGAAAGCGATGGTGATGGCGAAGGAATCGCTGATGGATCCGATCGACATTCAGGACGTGATCGCGCGCGGCCCGAAGGACTGGATCGAAGAGCTGCGCGTGGAGCTGCACGAGAAAGTCAACGCGCTCGGCATCGGCGCGCAGGGTCTCGGCGGTCTGGCCACCGTGCTCGACGTGAAGATCATGGCCGCGCCGACGCACGCCGCGTCCAAGCCGGTCGCGATCATCCCGAACTGCGCGGCCACGCGTCACGCGCACTTCACGCTGGACGGCTCCGGCGCCGCCAAGCTCGAGGCGCCCTCGCTCGACGCATGGCCGAAAGTGCATTGGCAGCCTGACACGCAGAAGAGCAAGCGCGTCGACCTGAACACCTTGACGCAGGAAGAAGTCGCCGCGTGGACGCCGGGCCAGACGCTGCTGCTGTCGGGCAAGATGTTGACGGGCCGCGACGCGGCCCACAAACGCATTGCCGACATGCTGGCAAAGGGCGAGAAGCTGCCGGTCGACTTCACGAACCGCGTGATTTACTACGTCGGCCCGGTCGATCCGGTGCGCGATGAAGCCGTCGGCCCCGCAGGCCCGACCACGGCAACGCGCATGGACAAGTTCACCGAGATGATGCTGGCGCAAACCGGCCTCATTTCGATGATCGGCAAAGCCGAGCGCGGCCCGGTCGCGATCGAGGCGATCAAGAAGCACAAGGCCGCGTACCTGATGGCCGTGGGCGGCGCCGCGTACCTCGTGTCGAAGGCGATTCGCAGCGCGAAGGTTCTCGCGTTCGAAGACCTCGGCATGGAAGCGATCTACGAGTTCGACGTGCAGGATATGCCCGTCACCGTGGCTGTCGATTCGAACGGCACGTCCGTCCATCAGACCGGCCCGAAGGAATGGCAGGCCAGGATCGGCAAGATTCCGGTCGCGACCGTTTGATTCGCCGCTAACGCCTGTCACGCAAGTCGAAGAGCCGGGACCGCGGTCCCGGCTTTTTTGTTGCCGCGCGCAGCGCGACTGGCGACGCGCGACACCTGAAACAATGTCAAAAGATGCGTCTGTTTCCTTGGCTTTTTCAGGTATGGCGTTTATTGTTGTTGAAAATTCAAAGTCCCAAAAAGGAAATGCCATGCAAGGCGACAAGAAAGTTATCGAGTACCTGAACTCGCAACTGAAGAACGAACTGACTGCGATCAACCAGTACTTCCTGCACGCACGGATGTACAAGCACTGGGGCCTCGAGAAACTCGGCAAGCACGAATACGACGAATCGATCGGCGAAATGAAGCACGCCGACTGGCTGATCGAACGCATTTTCATGCTCGACGGTCTGCCGAACCTGCAAGACCTGCACAAGCTGCTGATCGGTGAGGAAACGAAAGAGATCCTCGAATGCGATCTGAAGCTCGAACAGATTTCGCAAAGCACCTGCAAGGAAGCCATCGTGTATTGCGAATCGGTGCGTGATTTCATCTCGCGTGAAATCTTCACGAAGATTCTCGACGACACCGAAGAACACATCGACTGGCTCGAAACCCAGATCGACCTGATCGACAAGGTCGGTATCCAGAACTATCAGCAATCCGCCATGGGTTCGGTCGAATCCTGATCGAACCGCGGCGCAACCGCCTGCGCCTGCGCGCCCGCTCATGGGTCCGAGCGTTCGCAACGGATTGCGCCCCGAAGGAAACCCGCCTGGAAGGCGCCCGGCCGGAAGTCTCTTGAGGACCGTCACGGGGAAGCCCTCCTGGCGGGCGCGCCGGAACAATTCCTGTTGGGGTCGTCTGACGGAGGCCCTCCTGGAGGCCACCCCGAAGCGCGCCCCCTGGGGACGGCCTGCGCGAGCGATATACTTGCACACCTTCGCAGGTTCCCCTTGAGCGCCGTGCCGCACGCCTTCTCTTCGCCTATGCCCGCAGAATCACCGTCCACGCAAACAGAGATGTTCACGTCCGGCGCCGGCTCGCGCGCACCCGTCGGCATTTTCGATTCAGGTCTCGGCGGTTTGTCGGTCTTGCGGGCGGTCCGGGCACAACTGCCTGACGAAGCAATCCTCTATGCCGCCGACTCGCTCTACGCCCCCTACGGCGAGCGCGACGACGATTTCATCGCCGACCGCACGCTCGCGATCGGCGAATGGCTGGTCAAGCAAGGCGCGAAGGCGCTGGTGGTCGCCTGCAACACGGCAACCGCGCAGTCGATCGCGATGGTTCGCGAAAAACTGCCCATTCCGCTCGTCGGCGTCGAACCCGGCATCAAACCCGCCGCCTTGCGGTCCAAAACCCGCGTCGCGGGCGTGCTCGCCACGCAAGTGACGCTACGCAGCGCGCGCTTCCAGGCGCTGCTCGAACGCTACGCCGCGGATTGCCGCTTCATTTGCCAGCCGGGCCACGGGCTGGTGCAGGCCGTGGAACGCTGCGACGTCGGCTCCGCCGAATTGCGCGCGCTGCTGCGCGGCTATCTGCAGCCGATGCTCGACGCGGGCGCCGACACGCTGGTGCTCGGCTGCACGCACTACCCGTTTCTCGATGCGGCGATCCGCGACATCGTCGGCGACCGGCTGACGCTGATCGACACGAGCGTTGCGATTGCGCGCCAGCTGGAACGGGTGCTGGACCAGCACGGCCTGCGTGCGGCGCCGGCAAGCGCGGGCGCTGTTCTGCCCCGCTTTTATTCGACCGGCGACGGCACCCATCAGCAGCAATTGGCCACCACCCTGCTACATATCGACGCAATGGTCGAGCAGGTGTCGATTCCGTCGCGCCGCACGGCAGCACCGAACTCCCACGCCGCATAAATCACGCGGCATACGCGCGTTTTTCCCCGCTGCTGCCGCGTCCTGCGCACTTTTTAGGCGCTTTCACGCGCCGCCGGCCGCCCGCGCCGCACCGGGCCTTATAGGCGAAACCCTTCTAAGAGTCTGGTTTTGTTACAAAAAATCAGGCAGGACGCTTGCCAAACGGCTCAAACATAATGATAATAATTCGCATTAACGTTAGCCATGACGCCTGCCATGATTGTCTGTGTCTGCAAGTCCGTTTCTGACCGAAAGATCCGTGCCTCGATCGCGGAAGGCGTCGATTCGTTCGACGAGCTTCAATTCGAACTCGGCGTCGCCTCCTGCTGCGGCAAGTGCGCGGAGTCCGTGCGCGACGTCATGATGCAGAGCGGAGTGTGCGCGAGCCGCTGTGGTTTCGAGCATAATCCCCAGGCTGTTCCGCTGACGTTCTACGAACGCAAGGCCGCCTGAGATCGAGTTTCAAGGCGCGGCTGACGCCGCGCCTCGGGCGCTTTCCGCCCACTGCCGTTCTCGCTGTTCAAGCGTTATCCCACTGCCGTCAGCAAGCCAGTATTCGTACCAGCCAGCTACCCGCTCACCCGTCACAGGAGTTCGAGATGGAATTGCTGATTGGTTTCGTGACTACTTTGTTCATTTCGCTGCTGATTTTTCGAACATGACGACGTCTTGTCTGACGCGCTGCGTGCACAGCGCGCCGCCACGCTGATATGCCGGCCTCGCATACCGTTTCGGCCGGCGCCATGCCGGCTTCGTCCACCCGACCGAACTCCCGCGTCCTGACGGCAACCGCACTGGTTGCAGCGATTCACGTCGCGTTGCTGGCCGTGGTGATGACCTTGCGGCACGACCCTGTTCAACCGGTCCTCGAATCGCGCGTGATGACCGCGCAGTTGCTGCCGCCGGCGCCGGTTGCCACGCCCGTCGCGATACAGTCGATTGCACCGCCGCCGCCCACGCCGACGCCGCCGGTTCACACCGAGCCGAAAGTTCAGCCGAAGCCGGCTCCAACGCCCAAGCCGACGCCAACGCCTTTACCGGTGGCCGCCGCGCCCTCGCCGACACCCGTCGCCGCACCCGCTCCCGCGCCGCCCGCGCCGGCCGCACCTGCCGCCCCGCCCGCTCCTGCCGCGCCGGCCGTTAGCCATCAGACGATGGAGGTCAGCGCGCCCAAGAACGTCTCGCACCTTGATTGCGAACTGGTGAAGCCTGATTACCCACCGCTATCCAGGCGGCGTGGTGAAACCGGCACCGCCACCGTGCGGTTCGTGGTCGGCCTGACGGGCAAGCTGGAAGACATCCAGCTACAACAGAGCAGCGGCTTCAGCCGTCTTGACGACGCTGCGCTCGCCGCCGTGCACGCGACTACCTGCAAGCCATTTCTCGAGAACGGCCAGCCGATTCGAGCCGCTTACACCCGGCCTTACGAGTTCAATCTGAGCGATTGAGGCAGATTTCAAAAAAGAAGGAATTGCAATGCAAAACTACGGACTGGCGCACGTCTGGGCGCAAGGGGATTTCGTGACGCGCGGCATCGCGCTCGCGCTGTTGATCATGTCGGTGATGTCGTGGAGCGTGATCGTCGTCAAAGGCTGGAATGTGATGCGCCTGAAGCGTCTCACGAAGAACGCCGAACAGGCGTTCTGGCATTCGGACGATCTCGCCGACGGCGTGCAGAAACTCGGCGCCGGCTCGTCGACGCCGCAGGACAATCCGTTCCTCGCGCTTGCGCTGTCGGGTCAGGAAGCGGCCGATCACCATCATCAGACGCAGCCGCATCTGCACGACCGCATGGACGTGTCGGATTGGATCACGCGCTGCCTGAAGGACACGATGGACGAAAGCGTCGCCCGCATGCAGAGCGGTCTCGCGATTCTCGCGTCGATCGGCAGCACGGCGCCGTTCGTCGGTCTGTTCGGTACGGTGTGGGGCATCTATCACGCGCTGCTGGCGATCGGCGCGAGCGGCCAGTCGTCGATCGACCAGGTCGCCGGTCCGGTCGGTGAAGCGTTGATCATGACCGCGTTCGGCCTGTTCGTCGCGATTCCGGCGGTGCTCGGCTACAACGCGCTCACGCGCGCCAACAAGGCGGTGGTCGCCAAACTGAGCCGCTTTGCGCACGGCTTGCATGCGTTCTTCGTGACCGGCGCGCGACTGTCGTCGTCCAGGCGCGGCGACGGCCTGCGGCTCGCGGCCCGCACGAACTGATCGACGAGGTACTTCAATGGCAATGAGCCCCTTCGCCGACGACGATGACGACGGCCTGATGAACGAAATCAACATGACGCCGCTCGTCGACGTGATGTTGGTTCTCCTGATCGTCTTCATGGTGACGATCCCGGTGATTCGTCACGCGGTCAAGATCGATCTGCCGCATGCAAGCAGCCAGAAAGAAGACACCAAGCCCGCGCAGGTGACCGTTGCGGTCGACGCGGACGGCAACGTCATGTGGGACGACAAAAAAGTGGACGACGCCACACTGCGCGCGAAGATTGCGGAAGCCGCGCAAGCGAACCCACAACCCGAGTTGCATCTCGATGCGGACCGCAAGGTCGCGTACGAGAAAGTGGCGGAAGTGATGTCGGCGGCACAGGCCGGCGGCCTGACCAGGATCGGCTTCGTGACGCAGCCGAAAGCGAGATGATGCGATAAAAGCCCTTTAAAAAAGGGCCGAAAAGTAAAAGGCCTTCATCGTCAGATGAAGGCCTTTTTTTGTGCGCACTCGGCGCCTTCGGGCGGCGGGATCATTTGCCATCGGTCGAAGACTGATAGCTACCTGAGTCACCGCATGCGACAGCCGTGATCGACACGGACAGCGCGGTCAGCCCTATCAGGCCCGCTATGATAGCGGCCATGAGTTTTCGCATAAGAGACTCCTTAGCGAAGGGATTTCACTATAGGCCCGCAAGCGCGCGCATTCAAGCAAACCGCCATTGAAAGTACTCATGACAGGCCGCGCTTAAATGGTAAAAGCGATGTGGTGGCGCGCCAGAACTGCTATGGCGCGATTGCGAACGCCGGCTGCGCGGCGGCCATTTCCTCGCGCGCGGGGCACTCGCCCATGATGTGTTTACCGTCGTCGGGATCGAGCATCTCGACCAGATAATCGACAAAGGCGCGCACGGCCGGCACCATCCCCTGCCGCGACACGAATACGGCGTACAACTGCGGCGTCGGAAAAGTCCAGCCGGGCATCACCGGCGACAATTGCCCGGCTCGCAACGCGGCGCCATACATCATCTCCGGCAACGCGGCGATACCGACGCCGCCGAGCACCGCTTCACGAATCGTCATCAGATCCGCGGTTACGAGGCGCGGCTCATGTTCGTGCGCATGCCGCGTGCCGTCCGGCGCGATCAGGTTGTAGACGTGGCGTCCGTCGCCGGTCGGCACGTCGAGCGTTTCGAAACGGCTCAGATCGGCCGGCAGCAACGGCGGCGCATTCTGTTGCAGCAGGCTCGGCGCGCCGACCAGCATCTGCTGCGTACGCCACAGCGGCCGCACCACGATATTGGCGTTCTCCGGCGGATCGGAGCGCACCCGCAGCGCGACGTCGACCGAATCCTCGAACAGATCGATCACGCGGTTCGTCACCCGCATCACGACCCGCACTTCCGGATAGCGATGCATGAACTCAGGCAGGATCTGCGACAGGATGGTTTGCGAAATCGTGACCGGCACGCTGACGCGCACCGTGCCGCGCGGCGACGAACGCAGTTGCTGAACGACGTTGACGGCGGCCTGCGCTTCGCTGAGCATCGCCTGACAATGCTGGTAGAACAGTTGCCCGGCTTCGGTCAGCGCCAGCTTGCGCGTGGATCGCTGCAGCAGACGCACGCCGAGCGACGCTTCCAACTCGGTCAAGCGGCGCGACAGGCGCGACTTGGAAATGCCCAGCACGCGCTCGGCGGCGGAAAAACCGCCATGTTCGACGACCTGCGAAAAATACATCAGGTCGTTCAGATTGTGTGAATCGATCTTCATCTCATCGTTCCAGTAATAGAACAATCCATTGCGTGGGGGCGGCTGGCACCCCGGAAAACGGTCCCTATAATAGCTCCATGTTTCAAAAATAACGCTATTCCCCATTTTTTGAGGTGACTTTGATGAGCACGACCCGCACGATCGAACGCACGTTTCCCGCCGTTCGCACGACCGAGGGTGGCGGCTTTATCGTCCACCGCCCGTTTCCGACCCGCATGCTGATGGACTTCGATCCGTTCCTGCTGCTCGACGAAATGGGCCCGATCGACTATGCGCCGGGCGAGGCCAAGGGCGCGCCCGACCATCCGCATCGCGGCTTCGAAACCGTCACTTACGTGCTCGAGGGCCAGTTCGGCCACAAGGATTCGGCCGGGCATTCCGGCACCCTGCACGCCGGCGACGTGCAGTGGATGACCGCGGGCGCGGGCGTCGTGCACAGCGAAATGCCGGACCCGTCGTTCGTCCGCACCGGCGGGCGCGTGCACGGCTTGCAGCTATGGGTGAATCTGCCGCGCCGCGACAAGATGATCGCGCCACGCTACCAGGAAATGCCGTCGTCGAGCATTCCGGTGGCGGCGTCCGCAGACGGCAAGGTGCGCGTCAAGGTGATCGCCGGCGAAGCGCTCGGCGTCAAGGCGGCGATCGAAACCCGCACGCCGATTCTGTATCAGCATTTCTCGCTGCAACCGGGCGCAACGATCCGGCAGCCGGTGCCCGCCGACTATCGCGTGTTTGCATACAGCCTGTCCGGCAGCGGTTTCTACGGTGAAGGCGAAGCACGCCAGGAAATCGGCGCGCAGAAGATGATCGTGTTCCAGAACGACGGCGACGCCGTCACGCTCACGGCCGGCGCGGACCCGCTCGAGGTGCTGTTGCTCGGCGGCGTGCCGCTCAAGGAGCCGGTGGTGCGCTACGGCCCGTTCGTGATGAATACGGAAGACGAGATCCGCCAGGCCGTCGTCGATTACCAGGCGGGGCGCATGGGCGCGATCACGCATTGAGTCGCGAGCGGCCCAAGCGCGCCGCCCGCGCGGCAGCCCAAGGCGCGAAGGCCGGCAAATTCGGTCACAATAGCGATTCAGGCCGCGCGCCGCGCCGTTCAGTCATGACGGGCAGCGGCGCGCGGCGATTTCCGTCCCTGTTCAGGAGCGCGCATGGCAGAGCCCACCGTCACCGCCCATATCGGTTCGACGAATTTCCAGGTCCTTTTCGACGACGGCAAGCACACATGGCTTGCCGACGAGCCCGAGTCGCTCGGCGGCGGTGATCGCGGGCCGACGCCCGTTTCGTTGTTGCTGTCGAGCCTCGGCGCGTGCACGTCGATCACGCTGAAGATGTACGCTCAGCGCAAGGAATGGCCGCTCGCCCACGTGCGCGTGACGCTCTCGCTCGAAACCGGCGACGCGGGCACGACCATCGATCGCCAGATCATGCTGGAAGGCGACCTGTCCGACGAGCAGCGGGAACGGCTCCTGCAAATTGCCAATCAGTGCCCGGTTCACAAGATCCTCACGCATTCGATCACGATCCGTTCGGGACTCGCCGTCGCTTGAACGCTTTCATAGGAAGCCGTCGTTTTGAATTTCGAACACCTTATCCAGATCAACGACCCGTTGAATCCGTTTGTCGAAGCGATGACCCGCGAGCAGTTGTGGGAGGGCCTCGTGCTGCGCGCCGAACAGCCGCAACTGTTCGTGATGGGGCTCGACAGCTGCACAATCCTTTCGCGCGACGGCAACGTGCTCGAGCGGGAACTGCACTACGGCCAGGCGACCGTACGCGATCGTGTCACGCTGGCTGAAAGCCAGAGCGTGCGCTACGACATTCTGCCGACCGCGGACTATGTCGGCGGCTCGCTGACCATGACCATCGAGCAACCGGACGAACTGCAGCTGTTTCTGCGCTTCGAGTACGCCACCACGTTGCCCGAATCGTCCGATCCCGACGCGCATCAGACGCAGGAGATCGTGAAGTCGGCGTATCGCGAAAATGATATCGATACTGTTCGGCTCATTCGCCAGTATGTGCAGGCGAAGCAGGAACCCGGTTCTCTGCATTGAATTTCGCGGGCGCCCTGCCCGCGCGCTTGCCATCGCACGCAAGGCCGCTTACCGACGCGGCGGCCTTTTGCCGTCGTCCTTTATCGCGCCACCTCCCCATCGTTTGACTATCGAAATTCAGATTCAATCAATTTCCCCAACTTGTAAATAGGAATAGTTATCATTTAGAATTGATCCATCGAATCGACCAACAGCTAAAACCAATGACCGATCCCACGCGCCCTTCGACACTCAGCCTGCGCCGCCCCGCGGCCGCGCTGACCAGCCGCCCGAAAGCTTCGACGACGGCGGCAACCGGCCAGAAGTCAGGCGTTGCGGATCGCGCCGGAGGTTCAGGCGAGACGTCGGAGCGGATCGTACGCAGCGACGCGCTGCTGCAAGGGCACAGTCACGTCAGCATCGTGCACAACGGCGAAACCTACCAGCTGCGTGCCACGCGGCTAGGCAAGCTGATCCTGACGAAGTAAGGACGAACAGAGGTAAGTACCGGGTATTGTGGGGACCACCTCCCAGAGAGGTGTTGGGCATTAGCCAGCCACGACGGCTTGCACGTGAGAACTAGACCCCTTCGTGCAGACACCAAGCCAGCCGTCGCAGCCAGCCAGGCCGCTTTTTTAGTCCTCACTCGATGCGGCGACGCGCAACGGCGTGCGCCGATCGTGCAGAAAATGAAAAAGCCGTGGAGATGACACCATCCCACGGCTTTTTGTTTGGCCCGGTACCGGCGACTGCATCGAATCGCGTCGCCGGACAATGCGTTACTTCGAAGCCCAACCCCAGAACATCAGCCACCATGCGCTGTCGACCACGGCCAGCGCCGCGACGAACCACACCATCGCGAGGCCGCGTTGAACCAAGCGCTCGCTATAGCGGCGCGTGACGAGCCAGGCGAGCCACGCGCTCCAGAGATTGGCGATGGCAAGAATCCCGATACGCAGGTCCGATGCCCACCACAACGACACATGTTCCGCGCGCAACAGCGAGAGCGTGGTAGCGGACAGGCCGAGGAACACGCCCGCGCCGGCGATCGGAATCAGCCCCTGCGTCAAATGATGCAGGCGCACGGCATTGAAGCGCCCCAGCATGCGCGTCGCGCCCATCAGCAGCGCCAGCAGCGCGGTGCCGTACACGAGCGCCGTGGCGAGGATGTAGCCGATCACCATCGTGCCGTCGAGCCACGAAAACACATCGTTCTGCTCGGGGTAATGCGTGAAGAGGAACCACGGCGCATTGGTGCTGAGCGGCCACGTGATGTCGTGATCGACCAGCCAGGTCGCGAAGAACATCTTCAGATCGACGAACCAGCGCGACGCGGTCCAGTGGAACGCGCCGATCGCAATGCCGAGCAGGCCGTACAGGATCAACGCGGTGTCCCACGGATTTGCCTGCTTGTCGCCCAACTGAACCACTTCCGACGACGGCGCGCGCCACGTCAACGCAATCGCGTCGCGATGCCCGCTGCAACGGCCGCACATATGGCACGCCGACGCGCCCTTCATATTGCGCAACGGCACGAGCGGCGCGCAATTGATCGGAATCACGCGGTGCCCATGCTCGCCGTTCTTGTACGACCGGCGCCATGCGTCCTCGTCGACCTTGTAGTGAAACGGCGCGAGCCGCGCCAGAAGCGAAAAGACCCCGTTGACGGGGCACAGATACTTGCACCAGACGCGCTTCTCGCGGCCGTAGAGCAGGCCGATGATCATCGCCGCGAAGGTCGAGCCGCCCAGCACCAGCAGCACGGCCTTCGGATACTGATAGACGCTCACCATCTGACCGTAGATGGTCGTGATGCCGAACGCGACGAACGGCCAGCCGCCCCAGCGCATCCAGTGCGGAATCGCCCAGCCTCGGCCGTATTTGCTGGCGAATTCGGCGAGTGCGCCTTCAGGACACAGCACGCCGCACCAGACACGGCCGAGCATGACCATCGAAAGCAGCACGAACGGCCACCAGATACCCCAGAAGACGAACTGCGCCGCCAGCGTGAGGTTGTTCCACAAGTGCGCCGTGTCGTCCGGCAGCGGCATCACCGCCGGCACCAGAATCAGAAGCGCATACACGGCCACCACGACCCACTGAATGCCGCGAATCGCGGCGCCGTGACGCTGCATCCACTGCCCGGCCGCCGCGAGGCGGCCCGGGCGGGTCATCACGGTGCTCATGCCGTGCGCCCGGCGGCTTGCTGCACCGGCTTGCGATTCGCCCGGCGCACGAGCAGATAGACCACCGCCCAGTAGACGGCGTACGCAACCAGATTCATCAGCGCCGGATGCGCGCGGTAACCGGTGAGCGTCGCGACCAGCGAACCGAAGGTGCTCGAGTCATCGAGAATCGTCGACGAATTCCACATCTGGTCGACGAGCGTCGGCAGGATTTCCTTGTCGATCAGCTTGTCCACACCGGTCTGGAACAGGCCAGCGCCGAGGAACAACAGCATGATTTCAGTGACGCGGAAAAAGAGTCGCCACGAGAAGAACTTGCCGCCCAATTGCAGCACGTAAAACGTGAGGAGAGCGAGAGCAAGGCCGATCACCACCGCGAGCATCTGGCTGCCGTCCACGTGACCGGATTGGCCGAAGCCGAGGCCATACAGGAAGATCACCGTTTCGCTGCCTTCGCGCGCGATCGCCAGCGCCACCAGCAACGCGACGCCCCACCAGTTCGAATCGCGCTGGCTCTTTTGCAGCGACTGCTCCATGTCACGCTTGAGCGAGCGGCCATGCTGCTTCATCCACAGCACCATTTGCACGATCAGCACGCAGGCGATCAGCACCATCGCGATCTGGAAGTAATCCTGCGCGTCGCCGGAGAGCACTTCGGTGAAACCGACCAGCGCCGCGCCGAGCGCCACCGCCGCGATCAATCCTGCCGCCACGCCGCCCCACAGGTACGGCAAACCGCGGCGCGCATCGTCGTCGCCATTCTTCAGCCACGCGTACAGAATGCCGACGACCAGCAGCGCCTCGACACTTTCCCGCCATACGACGAACAGAATCTGACCCATCCAAGCTCTCCTTCTACCCTTCTACTGCCCTGGCGAACGCACGAACCGTCGACGGCCTGCGCTCGCGCCCAAGCCCTACTTCGCGACGATCACACCCTGCGCCTGCTGGTGAAAATCGTCGAAAAACTTGTATTCGCCCGGCTCCAGCGGCGCGATCACGACGAACGAATCCGCGCCCGGCGCCAACACCTTCTCTTTGCGCAGCTGAACGCTTTCGAATTCGGCCGCACCCTTGCCGGTGTTGCGCACTTCGATCTTGATACGCTGCCCCGCCGGCACCTCGATGCGCGCCGGAGTCAGCTTGCCGTCGTTCATTTCCAGCTTGAAGGTCGGCAAGTCGGCTGCGTGGGCGGCGCCCGCCAGCAAAAGCGTGGTGGCGAGGGTTGCGATCTTTCGGTTAATTCTCATTAGCCTTTCCGGAAAACGTGGCGCGGTGGGGTTCATCGACGACGCGCCGCCTGCTGCATTGGATCATTCAGCCATTCAACCGCGTGTGGCCACGCGTTCAAGCGTGGTCACACAGGGCGATGCGCGGCGCTTAGTAGCCGCCCTTCTTGCCGATGCCTGCGTAAGTGAAGTCGTATTCGAGCGTGATCGGCTTGAACCACGGACCCACTCCGGTTTCCTTGTCGACGTGGCGGCCGAAAGCCATATGGCCCGTTTGCATCGGCGCTTCGACGATCATCTTCAGGTGATACTTGCCCGGGCCTTGCAGTTTGACGTTATCGCCGTAGTGCGGGCCGTCGTTGGCGACCATCGCCATCATGTCGCCCTTTTGCGTCTGGTTCGAACCGGCTTTCGTCAGCTCGTAGCGCACCTGCAGATACGGCATCCAGTCGCCTTCGGCGAAACCGGTCGGGTTGTTCTTGACCGCATGAATATCGGCTTCGAGGTGGATGTCCGAATCCGAGGCTTTACGCATCATGCCTTCGGGTTCCATTGTGATCGGCTGCAGATAGACCGCGCCGATTTCCATGCCGCCCTGAATCTGCTGCTTGCCGATCGGGTATTCCGCCGCCGTTGCCGAGAACGCCGCGACCGCGGCCACCGCTGCTGCGCCACCACGCACGAATGAAGAAATCCGCATTGAAACTCCTTGTTTTTATCAGACTGGAATCGAACCCATTGGAACAGTGCGTTACGCAGGCCTCGATGCAGCGGCCGCAGGCCTGAGCACCGCGGTCGATCCGAGGCGAGTCGCCATACGAACGTTAATGCGAACCATTCTCAATATTGGTTGAGTTTATCATCGATCGCGAGGGAGAACAATTCAGAACGCACGCAAAGCCCAATGGCAGCAGGGTCTTAAGGTGCTTTTAAGGAAGTGCGTGCCAATGAAGTGACGCGCTAACGGACGAGTGCGGGCAGCGGTCGACAGGGTGCGACGCGCCGCCGCACCCTTCACTGAAAAGACGATTTAATCGACGCCGGATACGTGATCGCCGACATTCGCGCCGAACACACGCTGGCGCAGCAAGGCAAGCTGGTCGCGCGTCTGCGCGGCCTTTTCGAACTCCAGGTTCTTGGCGTGCTCCATCATCTGCTTTTCGAGACGCTTGAGTTCCTTGGCGAGCTGCTTCTCGGACATGTCCTCGAATTTCGCGCGGGTCTGCTGTTCCTTCAATTCGGCGCGCGCGTCGTCGACGTTGTACACGCCGTCGATAATGTCGCGAATGCGCTTGACCACCCCGCGCGGCGTAATGCCGTTCTCCAGGTTGAAGGCGATCTGTTTGTTGCGCCGCCGCTCGGTTTCGTCGATGGCGCGGCGCATCGAGTCGGTGACCCTGTCCGCGTAGAGAATCGCCTTGCCGTTCACGTTACGCGCCGCCCGGCCGATGGTCTGGATCAGCGAGCGCTCGGCGCGCAAAAAGCCTTCCTTGTCCGCGTCGAGAATCGCGACCAGCGACACTTCCGGGATATCCAGCCCTTCGCGCAAGAGGTTGATCCCGACCAGCACGTCGAAGGTGCCCAGCCGCAGATCGCGGATGATTTCGACGCGCTCCACCGTATCGATGTCGCTGTGCAGATAGCGCACCTTGACGCCGTGATCGGCCAGGAACTCGGTCAACTGCTCGGCCATGCGCTTGGTCAGCACGGTCACCAGCACACGGTCACCCACCTTGACGCGCTCATTGATCTCGCCCAGCACGTCGTCGACCTGGCTGCGCGCCGGCCGCACCTCGATTTCCGGATCGACAAGCCCCGTGGGACGCACCAGTTGCTCCGCCACCTGCCCGGCCGTTTTCTGCTCGTAGTCGGCCGGCGTGGCCGAGACGAACACCACCTGACGCATCTTGCGTTCGAACTCGTTGAATTTGAGCGGCCGGTTATCGAGCGCCGACGGCAGGCGGAAACCGTAGTCGACCAGATTCTCTTTACGTGCCCGGTCGCCGTTGTACATGCCGTTCAACTGCCCGATCAGCACGTGCGATTCGTCGAGCATCATGATGGCGTCCGACGGCAGGTAATCGACCAGCGTAGGCGGCGGTTCACCCGGCGCCGCGCCCGAAAAGTGCCGCGAGTAGTTCTCGATGCCCTTGCAGAAGCCGAGTTCCTGCAGCATTTCCAGATCGAAGCGCGTGCGCTGTTCGAGCCGCTGCGCTTCAACCAGCTTTCCGCCGCTATAGAAGAATTCGAGCCGTTCGCGCAGTTCGCTCTTGATCGTTTCGACCGCGCGCACCACGGTATCGCGCGGCGTCACATAGTGCGACGACGGATACACCGTGAAACGCGGAATCTTCTGGCGCACCCGTCCGGTGAGCGGATCGAACAGTTGCAGCGTTTCGACTTCGTCGTCGAACAGTTCGACGCGCACCGCCATCTCCGCATGCTCGGCAGGGAAGATATCGATCGTGTCGCCGCGCACGCGAAACGAGCCGCGCTGGAAGTCGGCTTCGTTGCGGTTGTACTGCATCGCAATCAGGCGCGCGATGATGTCGCGCTGGCCCAGCTTGTCGCCCGTGCGCAGCGTGAGAATCATCTGGTGGTATTCGGACGGATTGCCGATACCGTAAATCGCCGACACCGTCGCCACGATCACCACGTCGCGCCGCTCCATCAGGCTCTTGGTGGCCGACAGCCGCATCTGCTCGATGTGCTCGTTGATCGACGAGTCCTTTTCGATGAACAGGTCGCGCTGCGGCACATACGCTTCCGGCTGGTAATAGTCATAGTACGAGACGAAGTACTCGACCGCATTGCGCGGGAAAAACTCGCGAAACTCCGAATAAAGCTGCGCGGCGAGTGTCTTGTTGGGCGCGAACACGATAGCCGGGCGGCCGAGCCGCGCGATCGTGTTGGCCATCGTGAAGGTCTTGCCCGAGCCGGTCACGCCCAGCAACGTCTGGAACGCGAGGCCGTCCTCGACGCCTTCGACGAGCGTGTCGATCGCCGTGGGCTGATCTCCGGCGGGCGGATACGGCTGGTAAAGCTGGAACGGCGAGCCTTCGAAACGGACGAATTTGGATTCGTCGAGCGTATCTTCAGCTTCAGTCAGATGTTGTTCGGACATGTGGGGCGGCACCGGGCCTTGGGGCAAAGAACTATTCTAACGGGTTGCGGGAATCGAAGATCGAGCGGGTCTGCGCAGGCTTTTTGAGGTTCGCGCGGGTAGGTTCGCGGGTAGGTTCGCGTGTGACGGTGCGGCCCTTTGGAGCAATCCGAGGGCATTGGCGCAGGGCCGCCGGACAATGGGGACGACCCATTGCTCCCTCGGCTGCGCGCCTGCTGACCGCCTTCTCCCTGCGGCTTCCTAAAACTGGCCGCTCTCGCCACGTGGCGCCGGAGTGCCTGTTTTTCAAGCAAAAAATCGCCCCGTTTGGCTTTGCCGGCCAAAAAATGGTCGCGAATTCGTTACAATGCGAAGCTGCACTCGCTCGCCGCCATCCGTAGTCCGTTTGTGCCCTGCGCCGGACGTTTCTGCTGGCCCGGCCGGCCGCGATCGAAGCCGTTCACTTTTCACTACTGCTGCCCACCCATCATGTCTCTGTTCTCCGCAGTCGAACTTGCTCCCCGCGACCCGATTCTGGGCCTGAACGAAGCCTTCAACGCCGATACGCGCACCACCAAGGTCAACCTTGGCGTCGGCGTGTATTTCAACGAAGAAGGCAAGATTCCGCTGCTGCGCGCCGTGCGCGACGCAGAAAAGGCCCGCGTCGACGCCGCGCTGCCGCGCGGGTATCTGCCGATCGAAGGCATCGCCGCTTACGACGCCGCCGTGCAGAAACTGCTGCTTGGCAACGATTCGCCACTGATCGCAGCAGGCCGCGTCGTGACGGCGCAGGCGCTGGGCGGCACGGGCGCGTTGAAGATCGGCGCGGACTTCCTGAAACGCCTGAACCCCAACGCCAAGGTCGCGATCAGCGATCCGAGCTGGGAAAACCACCGCGCGCTGTTCGAAAGCGCAGGCTTCGAAGTCGTGTCGTATCCGTACTACGACGCGCACACCCACGGCGTGAATTTCGACGCCATGTTGAGCGCGCTGAACAGCTACGCCGCCGGCACGATCGTCGTGCTGCATGCGTGCTGCCACAACCCGACGGGCGTGGACCTCAACGTCGAACAATGGAAGCAGGTCGTCGAAGTCGTCAAGGCACGCAATCTGGTGCCCTTCCTCGACATCGCCTACCAGGGTTTCGGCGACAACATCGAAGCGGACGCTGCGGCCGTGCGCCTGTTCGCCGCGTCGGAGCTGAACGTGTTCGTGTCGTCGTCGTTCTCGAAGTCGTTCTCGCTGTATGGCGAGCGCGTCGGCGCCCTGTCGATCATCACGGCGAGCAAGGAAGAAGCCGCGCGCGTGCTGTCGCAACTCAAGCGCGTGATCCGCACAAACTATTCGAATCCGCCGACGCACGGCGGCTCGGTGGTGGCGGCCGTGCTCGCGTCGCCGGAACTGCGCGCCACGTGGGAAACGGAACTGGCGGAAATGCGCGATCGGATTCGCGCCATGCGCAACGGTTTGGTCGAACGCCTGAAGGCTAGCGGCGTGGATCGTGACTTCAGCTTCGTCAACGCGCAACGCGGCATGTTCTCGTACTCGGGTCTGACGGCGCCGCAGGTGGACCGCCTGCGCGAAGAGTTCGGCATCTACGCCGTGAGCACGGGTCGCATCTGCGTGGCTGCGCTGAATACGCGCAACCTCGACGCGGTGGCCAACGCGATCGCCCACGTGTTGAAGTAAAGCATCGAGGAGCGCGGGCGGGCATTGCACGCGCTCTGCGGGAATCTGCTTGTGAAAACGGCGCTCTTTCGGGCGCCGTTTCTTTGTGACCAGACTACCCGCTAGTTGCCGCTCGAACCAGGCCGTTTCCGGCGCATCGAAAATTCCCGCTGCGTTGACGGATATCTTCTTCCGTCAACGCCTTCCAGGCCCGCGGCCCTTCAGCGCGAATCCCGATGGATATCGTGCGTGACAAAGCCTGCGTCGTTGTTCGGCATGTCGAGCCAATCCGGCTGCGCGAGCGAACGGCGAATGTCCTCCAGGCCGCTTTGCCAGTGTTCACGCATGGTCGACAGGCCAAACTGGAAGTCCTTGAAATGCCCTTCGTATTCCTTCTCACGGTAGATGAGATGAATCACGTTGTAGCGCTTCGAACACGACAGATCTTCCGCGAGTTTGCACCACGGATCGTCACGCTGGTCTGACGGTACGCGTTCCAGCACCTCGCGCAAGACGTGCCGGAAACGCTGCGACCGTTGCAGCATGTCGGTCACGAGACGCGTGCGACTCGAATACTGGATGTCCTTCATGCGCCCCTGGACGTCGGTAATGTTATCCGGCACCGGCCCGATCGCGCTCCAGAGGTCGACCTGGAACGCGAGCGTGTCACGGCGCGGCGTGGTCTGGATCACCTCATAGAGCGGCGTGTTCGACATCAATCCGCCATCCCAGTAAAACTGGCCGTCGATCTCGACCGCCGCAAAGCCTGGCGGCAGCGCACCAGAGGCCATGAAGTGCTCGGGCCTCAAGGTCGTATGCGTGTTGTCGAAGTACGCAAAATTCCCCGAGCCGCAATTGACCGCCCCCACCGAGACGCGCATTTCGCGCGAGTTGATCCGGTCGAAATCGCAAAGCGCTTCGAGCGTGGCCTTCAGCGGCGTGGTGTCGTAGTAACTGGCCTGTTGTGGCGGCCCGGACACCGTGGGCAACGGCGGCGGGAAGCGAGGCACGAAAAAGCCCTTTTGCCCTTCGACGATGGCGCCCATTGCCTGCGTTGCCGTAAACGCCTTGCGCACGGCTTCGCTCGAGTTGAAAAGCGCGTGCTCGATAAACGCTGGCAACGGCGGCCCGAAAGCCGGCTGGCAGATCGTCTCCCAGAATTGCAACAGCCGTTCGACGCGCTTCTCCGGCGGATTGCCGGCAATGATGGCCGTGTTCAGCGCGCCGATCGAAATGCCGGCCAGCCAGTTCGGCTCGATGCCGGCTTCGTGAAGCCCCTGGAAGACACCGGCCTGATAGGCGCCCAACGCGCCGCCACCCTGGAGCATCAAGGCAACGGTTTCGTAGTCAGGCAGATGGACGTGCCGGCCCGGGTGCGCGGCCGGCGCCGGACCGGCGCCCTCGCCTTCCCCGTCGCCGGGCGCAGCGACGCGCGCCCGCTTGAGATTGCGTTGCGCCATGGTGCCTCCTTATTGCATATACCAGCCGTGACTCACAATAAAGGACTGTCCGGTGAGCGCCGCCGTCGGGAAGGTCGACAGGAACAGCACCGTCTGTGCGACGTCCTCCACCGTAGTGAAGATGCCGTCGACCGTGCCGCCCAGCATGACGCGCTTGACCACCTCTTCCTCGCTGATGCCGAGCTCCTTGGCCTGCTCCGGAATCTGCTTGTCGACGAGCGGCGTACGGACGAAACCCGGACACACCACATGCGAGCGCACGTTGTGCTTCGCGCCTTCCTTCGCAAGCACACGCGAGAGGCCCAGCAGTGCGTGCTTGGCCGTCACATAAGCCGATTTGAGCGGCGACGCTTCGTGCGAATGGACCGAGCCCATGTAGATCACGATGCCGCCGCGGTCGTCTTTGTACATGTGCTTGAGCGCTGCCTTGGTGGTCAGGAAGGCGCCGTCCACGTGGATCGCCTGCATTTTCTTCCAGTCCGAAAACGAGTAGTTTTCGATCGGATTGACGATCTGAATGCCGGCGTTGGAAATGAGAATATCGACCGAACCGAGTTCCGCCGCGACCTTGTCGATGCCCTGGTTGACGGCGTCTTCATTCGTGACGTCCATCGCCACGCCGATTGCCTTGCCGCCGCCCTTCTTGATTTCTTCAGCGACAGCATTCGCCCCGTCCTGGTTCAGGTCGGCGATCGCGACAGCCGCGCCCGCTGCGGAAAGCGTCAGCGCAATCTGCTTGCCGATGCCGCTTGCCGCACCGGTCACCACCGCGACTTTGCCATTCAGATTTGTGTTCAGTGAAGACATCCAGAACCTCCATGCAGTTAGTGAGCAATGAGACCACGGGCCGCGGGCGGCGTGAAGTCAGCCGGACGGCCTAGGCCGTTCGGCCGAATGCTGCACTGCGGCCAACGCTGCTATTGTGCATGAACCGTGTGAACTCCATCGGTAAAAAGCGTATTGCAACTTATCTCTTTAAACTGGACGTTTTCCGAGGGATTCCGGTGGCATCACCAACAAGGAGGAATGCATGAATTATCGACGTCTGGGCCGTTCCGGCCTGCAAGTCAGCGAACTGTCCATCGGCTCGTGGGTCACCTACGGCAATCAGGTGGACAACCGCGCGGCGCGCGAATCGCTTGCGGCCGCACGTGACGCGGGAGTCAACTTCTTCGACAACGCCGAGGTGTATGCGGGTGGCAAATCCGAAGAAATCATGGGCCAGGCGCTCAAGGAACTGGCGTGGCCGCGCGTGAGCTATGTGGTGTCGACGAAATTCTTCTGGGGACTCGCGGAAGCGCCCAACCAGTACCACACTCTGAACCGCAAATATCTGCTGAACGCGATCGACGCGTCACTCAAACGACTGCAACTCGACTATGTCGATCTGGTGTTCTGTCATCGCCCGGACCCGAACACGCCGGTGGAAGAAACCGTCTGGGCCATGAGCGACATGATCACTCGCGGCAAGGCGCTGTACTGGGGCACGTCCGAATGGAGCGCCGATGAAATCCGCGCCGCTTATGACATCGCGCAACGGCATCATCTGCACAAGCCGGTCATGGAGCAGCCGCAGTACAACCTGTTCCACCGCAACCGCGTCGAGCAGGAATACAAACGGCTTTACGAGGATATCGGCCTCGGCCTGACCACCTGGAGCCCGCTTGCGTCCGGTCTGCTGACCGGCAAATACCGCGACGGCGTACCGGCCGACAGCCGCGCGCAACTGCAAGGCTACGACTGGCTGCGCAAGCAGGTCACCGACGCAGGCAAGAACGACGTGGTCGGCAGGCTCGGCGAAGTGGCGGACGAGTTGGGCTGCACGGTCGGTCAGCTCGCCATTGGCTGGATTCTGAAGAACCCCAATGTCAGCACGGTGATTACGGGTGCGTCGCGGGTCGAACAGATCGCCGAAAACATGAAGTCCGCCGAGGTGGCCGAGCGGATCACGCCGGAATTCAAGGAGCGAATCGAGGAAATTGTCGGCGACGCGCACGACTGAGCGGGCCGGCAACTGAACGCGTAACATGGCCCCGGTGGATTGCGGCCAGGGCCATGTTACGCGAGTTACTCGAGGCGCTCGCGGCAAAGCGCCGGTGCGTGGCGCGGCGTCGCGTACAATACGCGACCGCGCCGCACTCCGGCACCGTATGTCCGTCGTGCAGCCGGCGTTGTGTAGGCCACGTTGTGCTGCCCCGCGTTGTGCGGCCCGCATACGTCGTGCAGCCAGCCGCATTGCATCCGCAGCGCCGATTCCGCCCTGGAGCGGCATGCCCTCTTTCAGCGTTTCCTCATCATGCTCAGCTACCGCCACGCCTTTCATGCAGGCAATCACGCCGACGTTCTGAAACACGCCGTCGTGTTGCAGCTCCTGCGCTATCTCGGCCAGAAGGACAAATCCTACTGGTATATCGACACGCATGCTGGCGCCGGCGTCTATTCGCTGAAGGAAGGCTACGCGACCAAAACCGGCGAGTTCCAGACCGGCATCGCCAGATTGTGGGAGCGCAACGATCTGCCGCCCATGTTCGCCGACTACGTCGACGAAGTGAGCGCGCTCAATCCGGACGGCCAGTTGCGCTTCTATCCGGGCTCGCCGTATATCGCCTGGCGGCAGATGCGTGAACAGGACCGCATGCGTCTGTTCGAACTGCACACCACCGAAATCGACGTATTGCGCCACAATTTCCGCGACGCCGGCCGCCGCGCCATGCTGTATGCAGGCGACGGTTTCGAAGGCATTCTGGCCTTGCTGCCGCCGGCGCCGCGCCGCGCGCTGGTGCTGCTCGATCCGTCGTATGAGGACAAACGCGACTACACGCGCACGTTGCGCTGCGTCGAAGAAAGTCTGAAGCGCTTTCCGACCGGCACATACGCCATCTGGTATCCGCAGGTGAGGCGCCCCGAGTCGCAGCGCTTCCCCGATCAGTTGAAGAAGCTGCAGGAGCGTAACTGGCTGCACGTGAGCCTGACGATCAGCAACCCGCCTGCCGACGGTTTCGGACTCTTCGGCAGCGGCATGTTCATCCTGAACCCGCCCTACACGCTGGCAAAAACGCTGAAAGACCAGATGCCCTGGCTCGTCAAGGCGCTCGGCGAAGACAAAGCCGCACAGTTCAAGGTCGAGTATCGCGGCGACTGAGTTGGCCGGCCCGGCTGCCACCGCAGGTGGCTACCGGGCCGGGGGAAGCTTGCCGGCGGCCACTTGCAAGAGCGCGCGCGAGCGGGCACCCGGTCAGTCCCGCCTATTTGAGCTGCGCCGCGGCCTTGTGGGCGAAGTCGTTGGTATAGGTCGCGTTCAGGTCGATCTTTTTCGGGTCGAGCCGGTTGTCGAACGAGGACAACGCGCGTAACGAGGTCGCCGGGCCGTCGGCGGGCATCAGACCATCCGGCGAATAGGCGTCGCGCACGTTGTGAAAAGCCTCCACGTAAAGCGCCGGGTCGTTGAGCAGATAGGCGGGCGGCACCATCTTCAGCAGATCCGCATCGCTCGCGCTCTGCAGCCAATGATCCGCGCGCACGATTGCATTGGCGAGCGCCTGGGTGGTCTTCGGATATTTCTGGATGAAACTGTCCGATGCATACAGCGTCGCCGCCGGCATCGTCCCGCCGAACACCTCTTGCGTGCCCTTCACCGTGCGCGTATCGACCAGCACTTTGATCGCGCCGCTGCGGGCCAGTTTGGTCATCATCGGATCGACGTTGGAGAGCGCGTCGATCTGCCCGCCGCTCACCGCCGCGAGCACCGAGGCGCCGCTGCCCACGCCGATCGCCGAAATCTCGTTGCGCTGTACGCCGGCCTTGCGCAAAGCTACCGTGAGCACGAGATCCGTCGACGAACCCGGCGCGCTCACGCCGACTTTCGCGCCTTTGAAGTCCGCCATCGTCTTGATCTGATCCGCCTTCGATTTCAGCACCGCGACAACGATTTGCGGCGCGCGCCCCATCACCGCGAACGCCCGGTAGTGCTGCCCTTTCTCCTGCATGAACAGCGTGTGCTCGTACGCGCCCGCGCCTACGTCGGCGCTACCGCCCACTACCGCTTCCAGCGCTTTCGACCCGCCCGCGAAGTCCTCGAGGGTGACGTCGAGCCCTTCATCCTTGAAGTAGCCCAGTTGCTGCGCGACGAGTACCGGCAGATAGTAAAGACCCGGCAGACCGCCGACTGCCATCGTCAGCGCGGGCTTTTCCGGTGTGTCTTTGGCGAGCGCGGCGCCGGGCAGCGCGGCGAGCGCAAGCAGCGTTACACAGGCGCTGGCGGCCTGTCGCATCCAGTGAGTGGGCATTCGATGTCTCCTTGTTCTGTTTTTCGTTCGGTGCGGTGGCGGCCGCGCTGATGCGTGGCCTGAATCGCCGGCGAGAGACCGCGCGATGATTGTCGTCGGATGGTTTCGCCCGCGCCATGCGCCCAAACCCCAATGGCGCGCGCCATCGCGGCTCGTCAGGCGCGCAAAACGCTGGCGGGACCCGCGAGCGTTAAACGGCGGCTACGGCATAGCCGCTCAGCGAGGCGTCAAAGGAGAGAGAGAAGAACTGCCGGAAGAGTCGCGCCGTGGGCGCTTATTGCGCACGAGGCACGGGATGAGGCTGTGGCCGCGGTGGCGTGGTCCCGCCCGCGGGTCCCACGGGCAACTGGATATAAGGCGCAACAACGAACGGAATCGATGAATTCGGCGCCAGTTCGGCCGGCGCCGTAATGGGCTGCGCTTCGACGATTGGCTGGCGTGAAAGCGGCGCCGTCTGGAGCACAGTTCCGCTCTGGCCGTCGCTGATACCGTTCTGCGAGTCGAGGATCACCGGCTTGCGCGCGCCGGTCGATGCGGCGGAAGCGCTCGACACGGCAAAAACCGTTGTTAGCGAGGCTGCCATGGTCAAGACCAGGACGGATTGGAGCGAGCGGAAAGATGGCATGAGCGGACCGGTTGAGTGTAAGAAGCCGGGTTGCGCAGAAAACGCTTTACCTTACCGCGACGGTCGCCGCGAAGCTAGTCGATATTCGCCACGAGTAGTCTGCGGGCGCCGCTTTGCCACGAATTTCGAGGCCCAGATGTGACAAAGCCCCGCATAGACGGGGCTCAACACTTTTACCGCCGTGACCGCGCAAATGGTGCAGTCGGATCACGCTTGATGCATTTGAAACTTACAGCGAGTAGCCGCCGGTTTCGAGCGAACGGATGCGCTGTTCGAGTTGGACGATGTCCGAGGACGACGCCAGATACTCTTCACGACGGGTGCGTTCAGCAGTTTCAAACCAGGTGCTCAGCTTTTCAAGTACGTATGCAAACATGATGTTCTCCAAGGATCAGATTGTATCCCCGGTGGATTGGGCATCAGGGATTTCCCGTAAAAGGGTTAACCCGGATTATAGACCGATAGTGCAACCTTGCTA
Source organism: Paraburkholderia aromaticivorans (assembly GCF_002278075.1). Lineage (NCBI taxonomy): Bacteria > Pseudomonadati > Pseudomonadota > Betaproteobacteria > Burkholderiales > Burkholderiaceae > Paraburkholderia > Paraburkholderia aromaticivorans. Next base: position 4,068,621 of record NZ_CP022989.1, read on the forward strand.
GTGAAATGCCCGCATGACGTGCATTCCGTTTTGGAATGGTGCACGAACGTGGTGTGCGTAAGTGATTGATTTCGCGGAATTCAGCTTAGAATTTTTGCGATGTGTGATGTTACCCCATATTTAGACGCACAATATTGGTGCAAAACGCCCGAGAGTTGCTCCGGGATCGTCCTGTCGGGTTGCACCCGCCGCCACAACGCGTCAAATCGGATGACAACCCTGCCCGGAAACCAGATCAGTATCGGCGAGCCGCTCGATAATCGGACAATCGGGGCGATCATCCCCGTGGCAATGGTCAGCCAGGTGTGCCAATGTGTCGCGCATGTCGGTTAGCTCGGCAATGCGGCGGTCCAACTCGGCAACGTGTTCCAGCGCGATTTTCTTCACTTCGACGCTGGCGCGGGAGCGATCGTGCCACAACGCCAGCAGCCGTCGAATATCCTCGACGAGAAAACCGAGCCGGCGCGCCTGGCGGATGAACCGCAACGAATGAACCTCCTGCGGACCGTACACGCGATAGCCCGCGCTCGTGCGCGCTTTTGCCGCCAGCAAGCCGACGCTTTCGTAGTAGCGAATCATTTTCGCCGTGACGCCCGACGCGCGGGCCGCTTCGCCGATATTCATAGCCGTTTCCCCAAGGTGGACAACAATCGTACACCTTCCCATGATGGGAAGGTCGTCACTCAATTGCGGATCGACAGGCATAATTCAACTAGCTTCAACTAGCGCCCTATCCATTTTTCGAGGCAATCCCAATGACGATCGAACTCCAGGTTGAAGGCATGAGCTGCCAGCATTGCGTGGCGGCGGTCACGAACGCAATCCGCGAACACGATGAAGCCGCACAAGTCCAGGTGGATCTGGCTTCCGGGCGCGTGACGGTCGAATCGGCGCAACCGGCTGAGACGCTGAAGGCCGCCATCGACGAAGCCGGCTACACAGTGACGAACGTGGCAAGTCGTCCTGCAACGAGCGCGTCCGGCGCAGTCCGTTAAGCGAGTGCACGGCATGTTCAAAGTTGCCCTCATCGGTGCCTCCGGGCTGCTCGGTCGCGCACTCGCAGACGAACTGGCGCAGCAGCCCGGCTGGCAGGTCGTGGCTACAGCGTTCAGTCGGCCGGCGCCTGGCAAGGTCGCGCTGGATATTCGCGACGCGCGGGCGGTCGAGCAGTTTGTCGAGCGCGAAGCGCCCAACGCGCTCGTGATTGCCGCGGCGGAGCGCCGTCCGGATGTGTGCGAGCATGATCCCGCGCTGGCCCGCGCGCTGAATGTCGATGCGGTGCGCACCCTTGCCGCGGCCGCGAACCGGTGTGGCGCATGGACGCTGTCGATCTCCACCGATTACGTGTTCGACGGCACCCACCCGCCCTATCAGCACGATTCCGTGCCCGCGCCGCTCAATGCCTACGGGCACAGCAAGCTCGAAGGCGAGCGCGCGCTGGTTGAATCGACCGATCTGGGCTGCGTCCTGCGCCTGCCGCTGCTGTACGGGCCGATCATCAGTTGGGCGGAGTCGGCCGTGACGAGTCTGGTGCCGGCGATCGCCGCGTCGGCGGCGCCCACCGGCCGACCCGCCGTCATGGACGCGTGGGCGATCCGTTATCCCACCTTCACGCCGGACGTTGCGCTCGTGATCCGGCAGATGCTCGAACGGCATGCGCGTGGCGACGCGATTCGCGGCATCGTGCAATGGTCCGGCGACGAACCGATGAACAAGTACGAGATCGCCGTGCGTCTCGCCGAAGCACTGCAACTCGACGCGCACCTGATCCCGCAACGCACGCCGGCCGATGCCACACCGCGCCCGCATAACTGCCACCTGGCTTCGACCCGGCTGGAGGCGCTCGGGATCGGTCGCCGCACACCGTTCGATACGGCGATTCGGCAAGTGTTAACCGCGTTCCCGTGGCGCGGAGACGCACCGGCGTAGAACGTCCCGTCCCGCGGATAGCCACGCTGGCCAGCGCAAGTCGTCCGCGTTGCGATGTACGCGACACGCGGGCACGATGGCCAGACGTCGCACTGGCGCGCTTGCCCACGGCAAGCCGGCCTCAATGAAAATCGCGGCTCGCCGTAGCCAGCTCGCCGAGCCATTCGCTGTGGTCCTCGAGGCGATGCGCGACGAGATGGATCACCTCGCCCTTGTGCTTCTGTTTCGCCTGGCCGGCCTGATTCGCGTCAACGTCATGGCCGGCAAGGTTGCCTCCGGTGGCCACGCCGTCGTCGCGTTGCAAAACGCCGTACACCGCCAGCAACGACGCGCCCAGCAAAACCTTGCGTTGCTTTTCCACCAGCGACGGCCAGACGATCACATTGATCGAACCGGTCTCGTCTTCGATGGAAACGAACACCGTGCCGTTTGCCGTGCCTGGCCGCTGCCGCACGGTGACGATGCCGCACGCCCGCGCTAGCGTGCCATGCTGACAGGCGGCGAGTTCGGCGGCCGTGCGAAAACGCTGTCGCGCAAGACGCGCGCGCAACAGTGCGAGCGGATGACGATTGAGCGTGAGGCCGAGGCTCGCATAGTCGTCGACGATTTCGCGGCTTTCGGCCGCTTGCGGCAACGCCAACGGCGCTTCGGCGATCGGCGCGTCGCGCAGCAATTTGGGCACCGTGTGCTGCGCCGTCACGGCCCACCACGCTTCGCGCCGATGTCCCGCGATACTGACCAAAGCGTTCGCCGCGGCAAGTGCTTCGAGATCGCGCCGCGTCAAGGCGGCGCGGCGCCCCAGGTCGTCGACATCGGTAAACTGCGCCTCGTGGCGAGCCGCCATGATGCGTTCGGCGGCACCCTGCGCCAACCCCTTGATCAGATGCATGCCGATGCGCACGGCGGGTCCGCGCGCGCCATAGGTATTCGACGGTTGAAACACGCGAGCCCTCAATCGCTGTGCAGCACGCCGGATCGTCCTGCTCACCGTCAGGCGCCGCAGCGAAAGATCGCGCAATTGCTGCGCCGATAGTACGGTCTGCTGACGATGCAAACAGGTTGCGTCCGATGAGATCCGCTGCCCTTCATGATCGCGCCTCTCGAATGTCGATTCCCAATCGCTCAAGGACACGTCGGGCGGCAATACCTTGACGCCGTGGCGCTTCGCGTCCTGAACCAGTTGCGACGGCGAATAGAACCCCAGCGGCTGACTGTTCAGCAAACCCGCCAGAAAAGCAGCCGGTTCGTAGCGCTTCAACCACGCGCTGAGATAGACGAGCAACGCGAAACTCGCCGCATGGCTCTCCGGAAAACCATACTCGCCGAAGCCTTCGATCTGTTTGCAGATACGCTCGATGAACGCCGGTTCATAGCCACGCTTGAGCATCCGCTCGTTCAAATCCTTCTGATACTTCGCAAGATTTCCGCTGCGCCGCCATGCGGCCATGGCACGCCGCAACTGATCGGCCTGCTCACCGGTATATTCCGCCGCAACCATCGCCAGATGCATGACCTGTTCCTGGAAAATCGGCACGCCGAGCGTGCGTTCGAGCACGGGACGCAGTTCATCCTTCGCGTAGTCGACCGGTTCGAGGCCCTGCTTGCGGCGCAGATAGGGATGCACCATGCCGCCCTGAATCGGCCCGGGCCGCACGATCGCCACTTCGATCACGAGATCGTAGTATTTGTTGGGTTTCAGGCGCGGCAGCATGCTTTGCTGCGCACGCGATTCGATCTGGAATACGCCGATCGTATCGGCATGGCCGCACATTTCGTAGACGGCCCGATCCTCGCGCGGAATATCCTGCACCCGAAACTTCGGAAACCCGCGCCTCAATGCGACGAACTCCAACGCGCGCCGGATCGCCGATAACATACCGAGCGCCAGCACGTCGACTTTCAGCAATTTGAGCGCGTCGATATCGTCCTTGTCCCATTCGATCACGCTGCGGTCTTTCATCGTCGCGTTTTCGATCGGCACGAGCCGCGACAGCTTGTCTTTCGCGATCACAAACCCGCCGACGTGCTGCGACAGATGACGCGGAACGCTGCGCAATTCGCCGGTGAGGCGAATCAGATTCCGGGTGATGTGCGAGTTGGCGTCGAAGCCCGCTTCGGCGAGATATCTGGCAACCGCATCCGTGCCGTCCCACCATTGTTGCGACTTGCTGATCCGCTCGATCAGCGACGCCTCAAGACCCAACGCCTTGCCCACATCCTTTAGCGCACTGCGCGCGTGATACGTAATCAGCGATGCAGTGAGCGCCGCCCGATGACGGCCATACTTCGTGTAGATATATTGGATCACCTCCTCGCGCCGCTGATGCTCGAAGTCCACATCGATATCGGGCGGTTCGTTGCGCGCGCGCGAGATGAATCGTTCGATCAGCATGTTCATATGCACCGGATCGATTTCCGTTACATGCAGGCAATAGCAAACGATCGAATTCGCCGCCGAACCTCGCCCCTGACAGAGAATGTTTCTTGAGCGTGCGAAGTTCACGATATCGTGCACCGTCAGAAAATACTTTTCGTATTTCAGATCGGCGATCAGCCCCAATTCCTTTTCGATCTGACCGATTCGCTTCAGGTCCATGCCTTTGGGCCAGCGCTCCATCGCGCCGGCCATGACCAGCTTGCGCAGATAACTCGATGGCGATTCGCCGGCGGGCACCAGTTCTTCGGGATACTCATACTTGAGTTCGTCTAACGAGAAGCGGCATAGCGCAGCGATACGCAGTGTTTCTTCCAACGTATCGCGCGGATACAGTTTGCCGAGTCGTACGCGCGTACGCATGTGGCGCTCCGCATTCGCCTCGAGCGCGTGACCGCACGCCGATAGCGGCGTGACGAGGCCGATGGCCGTCATCGTGTCCTGCAAAGGCTTGCGCGATCGGGCATGCATGAGAACGCCACCTGCCGCGACCAGCGGCAAACCGCTCGCTTTGGAAATCATGCGCAAGGCGTCGATCTGAAGATCGTCGCTGCCTGTTTGCCAGAGTTCGAGCGCGATCCACGCACGTTGTGCAGCGAATGATGCGAGCCAATGCGCGCAACGCAGCGTATGCGAGAGCGTCGCCGCGCGCTGCGGCACGAGCATCAGCACGCAATCGGGCAACGTCTTCAGATGCGCCAGATGGGGCAAGGAATCGGTAAAGTCGGACGGACCGAGGCGATAACTGCCCTTGTCAGCGCGGGATCGGGCCAGTGTAATCAGTTCGGAAAGATTGCCGTAACCGTTACGGTTGGTTGCCAGCGCAACCAGGGTGCAGAAGGGTTCACCGGTTTCGTCGGTCAGATTGAGTTCGCTGCCGATGATTAGATGAGGGAGTGGTTTTAATGCTTCGGCCTCCTCCGTTTCCTCGATTTGACGTTGTGTAGGTCCGGTTTTCGTCGCGTCGTCCAAAGGCGCTTTCGATTGCGCCGCTTTTGCCTTATCCTCGCGCTCTTTCTGCTGACGGCCCCGCTCCTCCTTGATTTCCTTTAACGCCGTATGGGCTCGAACGACGCCTGCCAGCGAGCATTCATCGGTGATCGCGAGCGCGCTATAGCCGCGCGACATCGCCTGTTCGACGAGTTCATAAGGATGCGAAGCGCCACGCAGAAAAGAGAAATTAGTCAGGCAATGCAACTCCGCGTACGCCGGCAAATGGGTGGCGAGTGCCTGCTGCGCAAGGAACGATGGCTGGGATAGGGGCATGATGCTCAGCCGAACAAACCCTGCAGATACCACTCGCCACTCAGACGTTCGCGGTATACCCAGAACATATGGCCGCGATCATCCGCCGCGACGTAGTAGTCCCGCTCGACGCGGTCGCCGTCCCACCACCCTGCCTCGATCCGTTCGGTACGCGTGAGCATTTTCAGCGGCCGGCGATAGATCGGCCGCTGCTCGCGCATCATCAGGCGTAGCGGCTTATCGAGCATCCAGAGCGGGCGAGGCTGAGAAGGTAATGCGCTGTCGGGTAGGTCGAGGGAGGCCTGTGCGTTGCCGGCTTGCGATGCGAATGTATGGATGCTTTTGGCGTCATTCGTTGTGGATGGGCGTTGGGTGGCCTGGGTGGCCACCTCGCCATCTTCATGACCGTCCTTCGCAGCCGCGTGCCGCAACTCATCGGTCAGCCAGGTTTTGTCCGCCTTGGTTTTCGGCCGGGACTTCGCCGGCGAGCGCTTCTTACTCGAAAACGCTTGCGCCTGGTAAGCTTCGACGCGCATGGCCCGCTCGGGGCGATGATCGTCCTGCACCGACATCTGCAGCACATTCTCCGGCCCCAACCGCGCGCTCAAGCGTTCGAGCAGGCGCGCAATCGAATCGCCGTCCGATTCGGGCATGGGAAACAAGGTGTCCGACTGTCCGACATATTCGCTGATCTGATCCGCCACCAGCTTCAACTCGATAACCGGTGCCGCCAGCACGGTCTGATTCAACTTCTCCCGCAGCAACCAGATCAGATGCTCGGCATCACGCGACGGTATGGCCCATGCGACCTTCAGACTCGATGTCTTCGGCGCATGACGGGATGCCAATTCATGCTCGAGAAGCAACGTGTAACCGCTGAGCGCCGCATGATGCGCGCTCAGCCAGCCGGCCAGCTGCACGATCAGCCGACGCGCGGCGAACAGCAAGGCATCCGCGTTATCGACCCGCGAAGGTAACTCCAGTTGCGCGTGGAACGACGCCGGCGCGCGAAACGACTCGCGTGGATCCGGACGCGTGCCATACATCTGCGCCAGCAGATCCAGAATGCCGTTGCCGAAACGTCGCACGATACCCGAGCGTGGCAACTGCCGCAAATCGGCCAGCGTCGCGCAACCGATATGCGAAAGCGCATCGCGATGCGCCTGCGTGACCGGCAGCAGCGATACGGATAAGCCATCCAGCACACGCTCGAGTGAAGTCTCCTTCACCACATGCCAGCGATGCCCTTGCTGAACGCAGCGCGCCTGTGCCAACAGCCACGCTCCCCAGGCGGTCGGCGCGCAGGCGATGCGCGCCGTATAGCCGAATTCCGCCACCGTGGCAGACACCCGCGACAACAAAGCGCGCAAGCCGCCGAACAGCCTCAAACCGGAGCCGACTTCCAGCAACAGGGTGTGCGCGTCGGCAAGAGATACTTTCGGCGTGTACATCAGCAATGCAAGCGCGATCGATTCGAACGACTGAGTTTCGCGAGCGGGATCGGCGGCGAGCAGTTCAAGCTCCGGCGCCAATGCCAAGGCGTACGAACGCGAATGACCCGCCTGCACACCGGCGTGCAAGGCGTCGAGATCCGGCATCACGATATGCGCATGATCCGCTAGCGCGTAACAACGCCTCTCACCGATGTCGGCATCGTGAAGTTGGCCTGCCTCGTCGCGCGGCTCACGCCGATTCGGCTTCGCGAGCGAACCATCCGGGAGCGGCGCGAGAGGCTTCACCGCTTCCAGTGGCAAGAGTGGTAATGTGACTGCGATCCACAACATGTTTGATCTTTAGTCCTTGATGGCTGCCGACCCGGTTTTCCGGCAACAAAACGCTTTGCAAAGGCAAAACGAGCTGAAGAGGCTCAGCTAGCGGCGGCCCGCGGCGCTTGAAGATGTCGATCGACAAACCGATCTCTTGTAGCCATTGACGACGGTTGATCGTCTGCGCATTGGCCGGCAAGAGCGGCTCGCAGATCATTCGCAATGGTGCTGGGGAAGATTGCCTGGCTGCCTCGACAGGCCGGATCGCAAATGCCAGCGATGCCGACTCCTGAGCCGCCACTTGCAGGCGCCGAACCTTGTCGGCGCGCGCATTCGGCAGCCAAACCACGACCGCCCCGATGCCATCTTGTTTCAAAGCCTGAGCGGCGGCCCACAGGGCCTGGTCTTCACCCGTACGCACCCATAAGACTCGATCGACATCAATACCCCAAGCCTTCAACGCGGCGGCGCATGGTTGATACGGAGGCGCCACGAGCATGACATGCCGCTCGGCTTGCTTCGTCAGATGACAAAGCGCATGGGATAGCAGACGTACTTCACCCACGCCACCATGTTCGATCAATAATTCCGTCAACCCGCCGGCCGACCAGCCTTGCCCTGGCAACAACTGATCCAGCGCGGCATAACCGCTGGAAACCACGCGCAAGTCTGCCCCGGCAAGTTCGTTGCCCTTCCACACCTGACGCCGCAATTGGGCGGACAGCGCGGTCGTCGCCAGCTGAATCGCTGCTGCCATAGACACGCTCTTGAATAGGGAATGCTCCGCCCTGCCCAGCATCGAGCAAGCATGAGTCGACGATTTTCACTGTATATTTATACAGTATTTTGAGATGGATGTTAAGGCCGCAGAAGGAACGCGATGTGCGTGGAAATGGCTTGAGGGGTGGATGAATTGTTTTTTTGGGGGGCGGCTTTAGATTCGCTGGAAAGAGCTATTTTTGCTTCAGCTGGGGCTGGTTTGGAAGGATGGAGTTGCGTATGCCCCCGAGACAACCCTAGGACAAATAGAGCTGACGGGTTACGCGAAGGCGCTGCGACTGGGGAAGGAGTGAAGGCGGTTGCCGCGCCGGTAGTGGCGGGGGTGACCGGTATTCCGGGTAGTCCGGGGACGGCGGCCGGTAAACGCAGAAACCCCACCTTTTTGGGGGTGGGGTTTCTGATGCTGCTGGGGAGCCTGACGATTACCTACTTTCACACGGGAATCCGCACTATCATCGGCGTGGAGTCGTTTCACGGTCCTGTTCGGGATGGGAAGGGGTGGGACCGACTCGCTATGGTCATCAGGCATGACTTGTTGCTCGGCTGTCCCGGGGACAGCCCAGCCAATCTGGAAGAAGTAGTTTCTGGTGATGCTCACCAGGGTAGAGCGTGGGGTTGTGTTGTTTCTGTTGGCACAACACTGATCTCAACCGTGCGTTCTGCGTGCCCCATCTGGAGTTCACGCGTGCCCCCTTCGGGGGTGGGATGCTCGTAAGTGCTGAAGCACTAACGATCATCGCAAGACACACCTGTTATAGGATCAAGCCTTACGGGCAATTAGTATCAGTTAGCTTAACGCATTACTGCGCTTCCACACCTGACCTATCAACGTCCTGGTCTTGAACGACCCTTCAAGGGGCTCGAAGCCCCGGGGATATCTCATCTTAAGGCGAGTTTCCCGCTTAGATGCTTTCAGCGGTTATCTCTTCCGAACATAGCTACCCGGCGATGCCACTGGCGTGACAACCGGTACACCAGAGGTTCGTCCACTCCGGTCCTCTCGTACTAGGAGCAGCCCCCTTCAAATATCCAGCGCCCACGGCAGATAGGGACCAAACTGTCTCACGACGTTTTAAACCCAGCTCACGTACCTCTTTAAATGGCGAACAGCCATACCCTTGGGACCGGCTACAGCCCCAGGATGAGATGAGCCGACATCGAGGTGCCAAACACCGCCGTCGATATGAACTCTTGGGCGGTATCAGCCTGTTATCCCCAGAGTACCTTTTATCCGTTGAGCGATGGCCCTTCCATACAGAACCACCGGATCACTATGACCTGCTTTCGCACCTGCTCGACTTGTCGGTCTCGCAGTTAAGCACGCTTATGCCATTGCACTATCAGCACGATTTCCGACCGTACCTAGCGTACCTTCGTACTCCTCCGTTACACTTTGGGAGGAGACCGCCCCAGTCAAACTGCCTACCATGCACTGTCCCCAGTCCGGATAACGGACCAAGGTTAGAACCTCAAACAAACCAGGGTGGTATTTCAAGGACGGCTCCACGCAGACTGGCGTCCACGCTTCAAAGCCTCCCACCTATCCTACACAGACCGGTTCAAAGTCCAATGCAAAGCTACAGTAAAGGTTCATGGGGTCTTTCCGTCTAGCCGCGGGGAGATTGCATCATCACAAACACTTCAACTTCGCTGAGTCTCGGGAGGAGACAGTGTGGCCATCGTTACGCCATTCGTGCAGGTCGGAACTTACCCGACAAGGAATTTCGCTACCTTAGGACCGTTATAGTTACGGCCGCCGTTTACCGGGACTTCAATCAAGAGCTTGCACCCCATCATTTAATCTTCCGGCACCGGGCAGGCGTCACACCCTATACGTCCACTTTCGTGTTTGCAGAGTGCTGTGTTTTTATTAAACAGTCGCAGCCACCAGTTTATTGCAACCCCTTCACCCTTCTGGCGCAGGCCAGTCAAGCTACAGGGGCGTACCTTATCCCGAAGTTACGGTACCAATTTGCCGAGTTCCTTCTCCCGAGTTCTCTCAAGCGCCTTAGAATACTCATCTCGCCCACCTGTGTCGGTTTGCGGTACGGTCTTGTTAAACTGAAGCTTAGAGGCTTTTCTTGGAACCACTTCCAGTTGCTTCTTCACCGAAGTGAATGGCCTCGCACCCTTGAATTCCGCGCCCGGATTTGCCTAAGCGCCTTCTCCAATGCAAGGACCGGGACTTCCAACACCCGGACAACCTTCCGCGATCCGTCCCCCCATCGCATTTAACAATGGTGCAGGAATATTAACCTGCTTCCCATCAGCTACGCATTTCTGCCTCGCCTTAGGGGCCGACTCACCCTACGCCGATGAACGTTGCGTAGGAAACCTTGGGCTTACGGCGAGGGGGCCTTTCACCCCCTTTATCGCTACTCATGTCAGCATTCGCACTTCCGATACCTCCAGCACACTTTTCAATGCACCTTCGCAGGCTTACGGAACGCTCTCCTACCATGCACATAAATGTGCATCCGCAGCTTCGGTATATTGCTTAGCCCCGTTACATCTTCCGCGCAGGACGACTCGATCAGTGAGCTATTACGCTTTCTTTAAAGGATGGCTGCTTCTAAGCCAACCTCCTGACTGTTTTAGCCTTCCCACTTCGTTTCCCACTTAGCAATATTTGGGGACCTTAGCTGGCGGTCTGGGTTGTTTCCCTCTTGACACCGGACGTTAGCACCCGATGTCTGTCTCCCGTGATTGCACTCTTCGGTATTCGGAGTTTGCTATGGCGTAGTAATCCGCAATGGACCCCACAACCATGACAGTGCTCTACCCCCGAAGGTGATACACGAGGCACTACCTAAATAGTTTTCGGAGAGAACCAGCTATTTCCAGGTTTGTTTAGCCTTTCACCCCTATCCACAGCTCATCCCCTAACTTTTCAACGTTAGTGGGTTCGGACCTCCAGTACGTGTTACCGCACCTTCATCCTGGCCATGGATAGATCACCTGGTTTCGGGTCTACACCCAGCGACTGAACGCCCTGTTCGGACTCGCTTTCGCTACGCCTGCCCTAATCGGTTAAGCTTGCCACTGAATGTAAGTCGCTGACCCATTATACAAAAGGTACGCCGTCACCCCTTGCGAGGCTCCGACTGTTTGTATGCATGCGGTTTCAGGATCTATTTCACTCCCCTCCCGGGGTTCTTTTCGCCTTTCCCTCACGGTACTGGTTCACTATCGGTCGATCACGAGTATTTAGCCTTGGAGGATGGTCCCCCCATCTTCAGACAGGATTTCACGTGTCCCGCCCTACTTGTCGTACACCTAGTTCTTCCTCGCTGTTTTCGTCTACAGGGCTATCACCTGCTATGGCGGCACTTTCCAGAGCCTTCGACTAACAATGAAGATAAAGAGTACAGGCTGGTCCCATTTCGCTCGCCACTACTCTGGGAATCTCGGTTGATTTCTTTTCCTGCGGTTACTTAGATGTTTCAGTTCACCGCGTTCGCTTCACGTAGCCTATGTATTCAGCTACGGATGACCCATACGGGCCGGGTTTCCCCATTCGGATATCGGTGGATCAAAGCTCGTTTGCCAGCTCCCCACCGCTTTTCGCAGGCTACCGCGTCCTTCATCGCCTGTGATCGCCAAGGCATCCACCACATGCACTTGTTCGCTTGACCCTATAACGGGTGTGTCTCATGTGTGATCCACTGGGAATCACACGCTCGCCACAATCGCTACAGGTTGAGTATTCGTGTTGCGCCGTATTCCAAGGCAATCTTTCGATCACCTTTTCATACATTGATACAATCACAACCCTGATTCACCTACTTGCGCACCCATCTCTAAGTACACTTTCGTGAATCTCTTTACTACTTCTTCCTGATTGTTAAAGAACGACAGCCGATATCGCAGTTGCTATAACCGCGTATCACTCTGACTGGCTCAATCGCCAATGCCAAACATTCAGTTCAACTGAACCCTTGGCATTGAGGATTGGTGGAGGATGACGGGATCGAACCGACGACCCCCTGCTTGCAAAGCAGGTGCTCTCCCAGCTGAGCTAATCCCCCAGTCATGCACAGATCAGATCTGCTTTCATCCCAGGGGTTTCACCGGTCAGCCACCGCAGAATCAGTGGTGGGTCTGGATGGATTCGAACCATCGACCCCCGCCTTATCAAGACGGTGCTCTAACCGACTGAGCTACAGACCCCTGAGTCTGTCTGCGTATCTGTCTTCAATTTCACAGCCGATAAGCGTGAGCGCTCAACACCTGACGCGTTAGCTCGAGAAAGGAGGTGATCCAGCCGCACCTTCCGATACGGCTACCTTGTTACGACTTCACCCCAGTCATGAATCCTACCGTGGTGACCGTCCTCCTTGCGGTTAGACTAGCCACTTCTGGTAAAACCCACTCCCATGGTGTGACGGGCGGTGTGTACAAGACCCGGGAACGTATTCACCGCGGCATGCTGATCCGCGATTACTAGCGATTCCAGCTTCACGCACTCGAGTTGCAGAGTGCGATCCGGACTACGATCGGTTTTCTGGGATTGGCTCCCCCTCGCGGGTTGGCGACCCTCTGTTCCGACCATTGTATGACGTGTGAAGCCCTACCCATAAGGGCCATGAGGACTTGACGTCATCCCCACCTTCCTCCGGTTTGTCACCGGCAGTCTCCCTAGAGTGCTCTTGCGTAGCAACTAGGGACAAGGGTTGCGCTCGTTGCGGGACTTAACCCAACATCTCACGACACGAGCTGACGACAGCCATGCAGCACCTGTGTTATGGCTCCCTTTCGGGCACTCCCACCTCTCAGCAGGATTCCATACATGTCAAGGGTAGGTAAGGTTTTTCGCGTTGCATCGAATTAATCCACATCATCCACCGCTTGTGCGGGTCCCCGTCAATTCCTTTGAGTTTTAATCTTGCGACCGTACTCCCCAGGCGGTCAACTTCACGCGTTAGCTACGTTACCAAGTCAATGAAGACCCGACAACTAGTTGACATCGTTTAGGGCGTGGACTACCAGGGTATCTAATCCTGTTTGCTCCCCACGCTTTCGTGCATGAGCGTCAGTATTGGCCCAGGGGGCTGCCTTCGCCATCGGTATTCCTCCACATCTCTACGCATTTCACTGCTACACGTGGAATTCTACCCCCCTCTGCCATACTCTAGCCCGCCAGTCACAAATGCAGTTCCCAGGTTAAGCCCGGGGATTTCACATCTGTCTTAGCGAACCGCCTGCGCACGCTTTACGCCCAGTAATTCCGATTAACGCTTGCACCCTACGTATTACCGCGGCTGCTGGCACGTAGTTAGCCGGTGCTTATTCTTCCGGTACCGTCATCCCCCTCAGGTATTAACCAAGAGGTTTTCTTTCCGGACAAAAGTGCTTTACAACCCGAAGGCCTTCTTCACACACGCGGCATTGCTGGATCAGGCTTTCGCCCATTGTCCAAAATTCCCCACTGCTGCCTCCCGTAGGAGTCTGGGCCGTGTCTCAGTCCCAGTGTGGCTGGTCGTCCTCTCAGACCAGCTACAGATCGTCGCCTTGGTAGGCCTTTACCCCACCAACTAGCTAATCTGCCATCGGCCGCCCCTGCAGCGCGAGGTCCGAAGATCCCCCGCTTTCATCCGCAGATCGTATGCGGTATTAATCCGGCTTTCGCCGGGCTATCCCCCACTACAGGACACGTTCCGATGTATTACTCACCCGTTCGCCACTCGCCACCAGGGTTGCCCCCGTGCTGCCGTTCGACTTGCATGTGTAAGGCATGCCGCCAGCGTTCAATCTGAGCCAGGATCAAACTCTTCAGTTCAAACCTGTTACTGTTTTTCGGGCTCTTTCGAGCCCGGTCGCTCACTCAACGTACTGACGAATGATCCAACCATCTTGCGACAGTCAAACCTTCCTTTCATTACTGTGTGAGACTTGATACTTTTGCTTTGCGCCAGACTCCGGAGAATCCAGCCCGCATCGCGCATCAAGCGCCCACACTTATCGGCTGTTAATTTTTAAAGATCGAGTCCGCATTCACTACCGAACCAGCACCGCACTTCCAGCTACCCGGCACCGCTTCGTTCTGCGTCGCTGCATCAGCAGCAGAGAAATGAGATTATGAAGAACTTTCGCTACGTCGTCAACAGGTTTTTCTAACTTTCTCAACCCGCCCACTTCGCTGAAAGCCTTGCCACTGCTGGCTCTCCCGCCTCCCGCGCCCCGTTGACCGAAGCACGAAAAAGCGAGATTCTAGCGAGCCGCACACCGCCTTGCAAGCGTTATCTGTCATTTATTCAAGGCGCCTTTTTTATGCCGCCCGGCTCATCGACGACAGGTACTTTTACGTCGGGTGCCACATCGGGTGCGAAGGCACGCGCAGCCGGCGCGCCGATGGTCCAGTCGTGCAGCACGGTATATGCGACCGCCAGCAAAGTCGGGCCGATGAAAACGCCAAGGAAACCAAAAGCAAATGCGCCGCCAAGAATCCCCAGCATCACCAGGATCAAAGGCATGTCGCTGTTCTTGCCGATCAGGATCGGCTTGATGACGTTATCGGACATGCCGACGACCAGCACGCCCCACACCACCAGAAAGATCGCCCAGCCAGTGGCGCCACCGTGGTACAGCCAGATCGCCGCGGGCAACCAGACAACCACCGGCCCACCCGGTATCACCGACAGGAAGAATGTCGCCAGCCCGAGTAGCGCCGGCGCCGGCACGCCCGCGATCCAGCATCCGAATCCCGCCAGAATCCCCTGCACGAGCGCCGTGCCGAGAATCCCATAGACCACGCCCTTCACCGTACTGCCAGCAAGTGCCAGCAGATAGTCGGCACGCTCGCCGGCAATACGCCGCATGCCCGCATTCAGCCAGGCAGCGGCGCCCTCTCCCCCCGTGTAAAAGAAAAAAGCGAGCACGATGCTCAACGCCAGCAGCCCGAGACCGTGCGTGACCGCAATCGCCGCCGCCAGGATCCACTTGCCGGCGGGTGCCGCGAGCGTACGCAATTGCGCGATCAATTCGGAATTGCTGCTTGTGAGACGTTCCCAGAACGTCTCGATGCTGGAACCCACCAGCGGAATCCGCGCAACCCACGGCGGCAAATCCGGCAACCCGGCTTCAAAAAGCCGTTGAACCAGCGCGACGATGTCGTGCACGTGCGCGCCGAAGGCAAAGCCCGCATAGACGAACGGTCCAAGCACCACGATCAGAATGATCAATACGATCAGAGTGGCCGCCCACTTGCGCCGCCCGCCGACGGCCGCGGTGAGCCTACGGTACAAGCCCCACGAGCTATAGCTGAGAATGGCGCCCCATAGCAGCGCGGTCGTGAAAGGCGCCAGCACCAGCAGCGACCCGCCCACCAGGATGATCAGCGCGAACACGGCGGCAAGACGTTCGATCAGTTGGTCCGATTTCATGGTGAATCTCCTGTTACGCCAAACCCCCGGCGACGATTGGACACACTTTTGTCAGGCGGCCGCTGAAAGCGGTCAGTATAGAAGCGAGTCACGCGTCCGGGGACGTCTTATATCATTGGGCCAGGTCGCCGTGCAACGGTCTCGAAGGCGCTTTCAAAGGGCTGATTTTTCGCGTGGAAACGTCCCAATTCATCCGCCATTGCCGACCAAATAATATGGCGGCATAGAAAAGACTAGAATATAAGGTTGTACACCCCAATTTCTGGATTTATGCGCTCGCGAATCGCCAAACGTCTCCCACCCGATGCCGACAAGCTCGTCGGTCTCTCGCTCGCGCTTTTCGCGTCGGGCAGCCGTACCGAGGACCGCTTCTGGGAAGCGAAACTCGACGCGCTGCTGGCCAAGATCGTTCGCAACGCCAACCAGACTACGCTGGACGCTGCGCTCGATCATCTGCAGCAAAATCATCCCGATGCCTACGGCGCGCTCGCCGATATGGCGGAGACCCACAGTGAGTCGTTCATCGTCGAACACGAAGGCGTGCCCCATGAGGCGCTGCTGATCGCCGCGCCCGTGCTCGCCTGGACGCGCTACATGATTCCGTCCGGTCCGCTCAAGACCGACGCGGCCGACGCTCTGCGCGCCCACCTGCAAGCCCACGTGCTCGCAGCGAATACGCGGGTCGCCATGGCACCCTTCCTGTACAGCATCGATCAACTGCCGCGTCATCACGTCGAAACCTGGCGCATTGCCCAGCAACTCGCTCAGGCGGCCATGACCGGCGGCAACGTCAAGCTGAATTTCGGCGAGTTGCCGGAAACCTCGCCGATTCTGGCCGACCCGCGCTTCCTCCTCGCCGTGGTCGCGGCGCCGGTGGGCGAACCGACGTTCCGCTGGCAGGAAGAAGAGCACGGCAGCCGGATCGAGCGCGGGCAATGTCTTGAACAATGGGCCACGCAAGGGGGCGCCAATCTGTCGCTGGTGTTGCCGGGCTGCGAATTCGAGTGTCTGTTGCCGGACGCCTACTACTCGGCCTGCCGCGACGCCGACGAGAGCGTGCGTCCTCACACCGTGCGCACCGCCGTGCGCTATCTGTTCGACACGATCGGCGCGGCGCCTCAGGAGTTGCGCGCGGTCGTCGCGGGCTTCGGCGAACGCCGCATCGACGAATACCGCGTCGGCTTCACGCGCCGGGGCAGCAATGATGTGATCTACGGCGTGGTGTGGCCACTGTATGGCCGTGAGAACGGCGAGCCGGGCATCGACGAAGAGCCGCAAGAAACAGCGGCGTCGGACGATCCGCTGGAAGAAATTGTCGCGCTGCTCAAGGAAACCGGCGTGACCGAAGTGCGCCGGCACGCCGGCCGCTTCGAGCCGGAATATTGCGACGACTGCGGCGTGCCGCTTTATGCCGACCCGCTCGGCGAAATCGTCCACGCCGAAATGCCGGAGGACGCGGAGCCCGCGCAACCGCATTTCCACTGAACATGGCCGCAGGCGCGTTTCACGCGCGGCGCAGACATGACAAAGCCCCGCTGCGCGCGGGGCTTTTTTTCGCCCGTTCTTTCTTACGTCATTCCTCTTATGCCTTTTGGACAGGCCGTCAAGTCGAGGGGAATTTGTCATCATAGGAACGGCGACGCATCGCAACGCATCCGGCTCTCACTTGCCCTGCGCCTGCATCGCGCCACTTCGCCCGATTCATCTGGAGACATGCATGCGATTCTCGATACTCAACTCAGACGCGGAACGACGTGATGGGCTCAAAGCGCTGCTGCGGCAAATTGACCGGCTGGCGCGTTTTAACGAAGCGCAAGATTGGCGTCAGGTTGAACGCACGCTCAAGCGTCAGCGGCCCGACCTGCTCGTGATCGACTGGCAGGACTGGATGTCGATCGCCGATACGCGCCATCTGCTCAGTCACTACCCCGATCTGCGTATTGCAGTGCTAACGGACCAGATCTCGCCCATCGCGGTGCGAGAACTCATGGACGATGGCGTGCTTGGCGTCGTGCCGCGCGACACCGATCCCTGTCTGATCGTGCGCGCGTTTGAAATGGTGCTGCTGGGCGGTCACTATGTGCCGCCCGGCGCGCTGGCGCTCAATCCTCCCCTGCCGCCGGATACAACCATCCGGCCGTTCGACGAGAAGAGTCCTCCGCCGCGCCGCGCCAGACTGGCCAACGGACTGTCGCCCCGCCAACAGCAAATCATGCGCTGCGTCCACATGGGCAGCACCAACAAAATGATCGCGCGCACACTCGGCATCAGCGAAGGCACCGTCAAGATCCATCTGACCAGCATATTCCAGCAGCTCGGCGCGCCCAATCGCGCCGCCGCGGTCGCGCTTTACAACGGCTGGCTGTCGAACCATCTGCAGGTACTGCGCAATGACGCCGAAGGCCCGGTTCGCCCGATCATGGGGCAAGCCGGCGTGGTGCCGTTGCGCCGCCGCACGCGACGGCGCTTCCAGTATCCGTTGCCCGCTAACGACACAGCTGCCCTGTTGCCGATGGCAGCGGAATCGGGCGCGCAGTACGGCGACGCGCCGCCCGCCGCGGCGGCAGCGGACCCGCTTGCGCAAGGCCCCGCATGAGCGGCGCCGGTGCGCGCCAAAGATCCCGGGCGGGCACTTTCTAACAGCGTTTGCGCCTGCTGGCATGGATTCCGCTCACACCTTTTCTCGTCCAACGAGTAATATGAGACTCATGGGTTTCCTCTACACACCGCTTCCGTTCTGGGTTGCTGTCGGTGGCTGGATCGTCACTGCGATAGCGGTCGCGCTCGCGCTGTGGAAAAATCCTTTCAAACGACTTCAAGACGGCACGCTGCAGCATGTCTGGCTTGCAATCATCGTCGCAGTGTCGGCGCTGTGGGCCAGTAATGCATGGCTCGACGACGGCACCGTCATGCACCTGCTCGGCGCCACGCTCGTCGTCACGTTGTTCGACTGGGCGCTGGCGCTGATCGCCATGGCGGTGGTCACCGGTCTTGCCGCCGTCGTCTTCGACGCTCCCTGGCAGGGTATCGCGCTAACTTTCCTCGTGTACGGGGCACTGCCAGTCGGCATTTCGACTCTGCTCCAACGCATCAGCATCGCGTGGCTGCCGCGCAATCTCTTCATGTTCATCTTCGGCCAGGGGTTTGTCTCGCCTGCCATTGCCGTATCGCTCACGGCAGCCGCGGCTCTCGGCGTGCATATCGCGCTCGCCGACGGCTCGATGACCGTGATACCCGCCGGCTACGCGTTGAGCGTGCTGCTACTTGCCACCGGGGAAGCCTGGTTCACCGGCATGTCGACGGCATTGATCGCGGTCTACCGTCCTGCGTGGGTCACCACTTATGACGTACGGCGATATCGATTGGGCGGACCACGCACCTGACACTCGCGCGAACATCGAACGCGTAATGGCGGCAATGGACACCTCGGCCACGTTGCGCCGGTCACGCCCGTGCACTACGACAGGACAAAATATTTTGTGCCAGGATTGAACTCCACCCTCTCGCCGCGCATCTTACGTGCCTCATGTCTCATTAGCGTCTAACGAACTAGATGGATCGCACCAACGTACCGCGCCGATTGCTGCGGTTGGTCGGCCGGTTGGCAACATGTGCGGCGAGTCTCTCGCTCATATGCCCCACTTCCGCGCTCGCCGACCAACTCGAACAGCACAACGATCTCGTCAATAAATTTGTCAATGAAATGCATGCGGACCCGCTCGTTGCGGACTGCGCCGCGCATGGCAACTTTGTCGCCAGCACGTCGACAGCCTTCGACCATGTCGAATTTCCACCCAGCTCCTTCGACGGCGCACATGCGTCGGTCACGCCGTGGAACGATTCGTTCGACGAGGGCAAGCAGCGCGTCAAGGTGGACAACATCGTCGCAGTCGAAGGACTCGGCATCCGCCAGAGCGGCGACGGCGATCCCGCCGATCTGAAGTTCCGCTGCGGCTATGTCGGCGCGCAGATGCTGGCGTTCAGCTGGAACGATCCAGTGCCTCCGGCCCGTGCGCGCAGCGCGGAACCCTCGGGAGCGCGAGTGTCGTCGGGCAAGCATAAAAGCGCCAAAGGCAAGCACTCCGCGAGCGGCAAAACGACGAAGAAAGCAACCACGAAGTCTTCCAAACCGAGTTCGGGCAAGTCGTCCAGAACGAACTCGAGCAAAGCAACCGCAAAGAAGACACCCACGAAGAAGAAAACTCAGTAGCGGTTCGCGCCTGCCGCACCAGCCCACCGGCGCCACCCACGGGTCGAATACGCGCCCCAGATGAAAACGAGGCACACACCGTGAAGTGTGTGCCTCGTCTTTGATGCGGAGCCCGGTTTAAGCAAAGGTCTCCACGTGCCGCAAGATCGCCTGAAGCATCGCGGCGCCGAGCGACGCGCTACGCTCGCCGTTCCAGCCCACCCGTTCGTCGGGCAGATTGGCGTTGTCCTTGAACGGCATCTCCAGCGTCAGCGACAGGCAGCCGAACTCATTGCCGATGTACTTGGACGCCAGCTTCAATGCGTCCTCGCGATATTTGCTCGCGGCGTAGCCATACTTGTCCTGGAAGTCCGGGCTCGCGTGCTTGAACGCTTCGATGAACGCCTGCTGCTCTTCGCGTTGCCGTTCGGTGAAGCCCGGCAGCATTTCGGAGCCGGCCACGAACACATAGGGCAGTGCCTCGTCGCCGTGGATATCGAAGAACAGGTCGCAGCCGGTGGCGTGAATCGCGTCGCGCACCACCAGCACCTCGGGGCTGCGCGCGGCATCCGGCTCCATCCACTCGCGATTCAGATTCGCACCGGCCGCATTCGTGCGCAGATTGCCGTGCACGCTGCCGTCCGGATTCATATTCGGCACGATGTAAAACACAGCGTGATCATAGAGCTTGCGCGCCACCGGGTCGCCTGCCCAGTCGCCCCAGCCCGCGAGCCGCTTCACGAGACCTTCGATGAACCATTCGGCCATCGTCTCGCCGGGATGCTGACGCGCGATCAGCCAGATCTTCTTCTTGGGCGTGTCGCCGGTTTGCGGCGTGCCAAGCGTGAGCAGCGACATGGGCCGGCCTTCGACGCTCGTGCCCAACTCCGTGAGCGTCGCCTGCGGCATCTGCTGCACGGCGCCCAGGAACTCCGAATGCCGCTCCTCGCTGTACGGCTCGAAATACGCGTAGTAGATACGGTCGAAATCCGGCGTGTGGTCGATTGTCAGCACACGGCCGTCGTACGACGTGGGCACGCGGAACCAGTGCACCCGGTCATAGCTCGCCACCGCCTGATAATCGCGCCAGCCTTCGGCAAAAGCGCACGCGGCCGCATTCTCGAAGGTCATCACGCAGCGCTCGCCCGCCGCGCCGGACAACCGGAAATAGAACCACTGCGCGAACTCGGCATGGCTGTCCGGCCGCACGCGCAAACGGATATTGCCCGCGTCTTCGCAGGCCAGCACCTCGATTGCGCCCGCGTCGAAGCTGCTCGTAATGGATAACGTCATGATGGTTCTTCCCTGCTTGTAGGCGCGGCGAAACGCTTATTCAGCGACGCGGCGGCGGAATACGTAAGTGGAGTCGTTCGACGCTTCGGCGTCGAACGCGTAGCCTTCGGCGTCGAAGTCCTTCAACTGCTCGGGCTTGTCTAGACGGTTTTCCACGGCATAGCGCGCCATCAGGCCGCGCGCACGCTTTGCATGGAAGCTGATGATCTTGTAGCGGCCGCCCTTCCAGTCCTCGAACACGGGCGTGATGACCGGCGCTTCGAGCAGCTTTGGCTTGACCGACTTGAAGTACTCGCCCGACGCGCAATTCACCAGCACGCGGGACGCCGCGGCATTCTTCCTCAGTTGCGCGTTCAGGGCCTGCGTGATCCGCTCGCCCCAGAACGCGTATAGATCCTTGCCGCGCGGGTTGGCGAAACGCGTACCCATTTCGAGCCGGTACGGTTGCAGCAGATCGAGCGGGCGCAGCAAGCCGTACAGGCCGGACAACACGCGCACATGGTTCTGCGCATAGTCCAGATCCGCCGACGACAACGTCTTCGCGTTGAAGCCCTCGTACACGTCGCCGTTGAACGCCAGCACCGCCTGCTTGGCGTTGTGTGTGCCGAATTTGGGCGACCACTCCGCATAGCGCTGGAAATTGAGGTGCGCGAGCTGATCCGAAATATCCATCAAGGAGGCGATCTGCTGCGGCGACAAACGGCGCAATCCGCCAATCAATTCGGCCGCGTCGTCGACAAAATCGGGGATCGTGTGCTTTTTGACGTGAGGCGGGGTTTCGTAGTCGAGCGATTTCGCCGGCGACAGAACGATTATCATAGAGGCTTGCAGGCACGCCGTGCCTGGCGGTCAAAGACGAAAGCCAGATTGTAACGAATGCCCGGTTCCCATGCCTCACACGGCGCTTTGCGCGTCGTCCTCGATTCCAATGTCTGGATCGACATTCTCGTGTTCGACGACCCGCACACGCGGCCAATCGCGGCCGCGCTCGAAAGCGGCGCGCTGGCCGCGCTGATCGACGCGCGCTGCCTCGCCGAACTCACCCACGTGCTGGACTACCCGCAGTTCGTGCAGCGGAACGTGGACAAGGCCGCCGCGCTCGCGGTCGTCGCGCGGCTTGCACAGCTGGTCGAACCCGTTGCGCAAGCGGAAGATGCCCAGCCGTTGCCCAGGTGCAAAGACCGCGACGACCAGAAGTTTCTCGAACTCGCCCACGCCGCGCAGGCCGACTGGCTGGTTTCGAAAGACCGCGCAGTGTTGAAGCTGGCCAAACGGATTGCCCGTGACTTCGGCTTTCAGATCGCCCAGCCGGCGCCGTTCGTCACCGCCATCGGCGCGCCGCTGAGCATCACCGGCGAGCCTGCAACCGCATGATTCTCCTGCCGCAAGGCCCTGGCCAGACGGCCAACGCGCGCTTCGCGGCGCGCACACGGCACCGCGATTCCCTACAATCAGGCTTCGTCCGTTTCAAACGACGCCTTTGTCTAACCCACTTGCCCACGCTCCGGACAGCGCCATGAATGCACCGCACGACACGCCCACGAGTCCCACGTTTCCGTCTCGCCTGCCGAATGTCGGCACGACGATCTTCACCGTGATGAGCGCGCTCGCCGCCGAAAAAGGCGCGGTGAATCTGGGTCAGGGCTTTCCCGATTTCAACTGCGATCCGCGAATTGTCGACGCGGTCGCGAACGCCATGCGCGACGGTCACAATCAGTACCCGCCCATGGCGGGCGCCGCGCCGTTGCGTCAGGCGATCTCAGAGAAGATCGCCAGCCTGTATGGCCGCCGCTACGACGCCACCACTGAAATCACCGTGACAGCCGGCGCGACCCAGGCGTTGCTGACCGCGATTCTCTGCACCGTCCACCCGGGCGACGAAGTGATCGTCGTCGAGCCGACCTACGACAGCTACCTGCCGTCCATCGAACTGGCCGGCGGCAAGCCCGTCTTCGTCACGCTCGAGGCGCCCGACTACGCGATCCCGTTCGACAAGCTCGCGGCCGCGATCACACCGAAAACGCGGCTCCTGCTGATCAATACGCCGCACAATCCGACCGGCACGGTCTGGCGCGCCGAAGACATGCGCAAGCTCGAAGAGATCGTGCGCGGCACCAACGTGCTGATCCTGTCAGACGAAGTGTATGAACACATGGTCTATGACGGCGCGCCGCACGAAAGCGTGGCCCGCTATCCGGAACTGGCGCAGCGCAGTTTCGTGGTGTCCAGCTTCGGCAAGACCTACCATGTGACGGGCTGGAAAATCGGCTACGTGGCCGCACCCGCCGCGCTCACCGCCGAATTCCGCAAGGTGCACCAGTTCAACGTGTTCACGGTCAACACGCCAATGCAGATCGGCCTCGCCGACTACATGAAAGATCCGGCACCGTATCTCGACCTGCCGGCGTTCTACCAAAAGAAACGCGACTTCTTCCGCGCCGGCCTCGCGAATTCCCGCTTCAAGCTATTGCCGTGCACGGGCACGTACTTTCAGTGCGTCGACTATTCGGCGATCAGCGATTTGCCCGAAGCCGAATTCGCGCAGT
Organism: Paraburkholderia aromaticivorans; assembly: GCF_002278075.1. Lineage (NCBI taxonomy): Bacteria > Pseudomonadati > Pseudomonadota > Betaproteobacteria > Burkholderiales > Burkholderiaceae > Paraburkholderia > Paraburkholderia aromaticivorans. Next base: position 4,092,185 of record NZ_CP022989.1, read on the forward strand.
GGCTGACCGGCGAGATCGGCGTGGCGGCCATTCCGGTTTCCGCGTTTTATCACGAGGCCCATGAGTCGGGCGTGGTGCGCTTCTGCTTTGCCAAGCAGGAAAGCACACTCGCCACCGCGCTCGAGCGGCTGGCGCGGCTCTGACATGCCCCGCGCGATGCCGCGAACGATCCTCCGTTCCCTGCTATCGCGCGCAACGGTCCCGGCGTGCGCCCGCTCGCCCGGGGCGAGGCAACCTCCGTCAAGCCGGGCGCGACGCCGCGATATACGCCTTGCGGTCCTCGGTGACACGCTGCGCGGCCGGTCTGGCATTGATCGCTTTCACGTAGCTCTTCCAGTCCACACCGGCGTCGAGCAGAAAATCGCGACCATAGATGGTCTGCGTTGCCATGCCCACCAGCGGCAAGCTCACATACCCGGCCGTATCCGCAACGCTGAAGCGCTCGCCGCTCAGATACGGGCCGAACTTCGCGATCCGTTTGAAGCCGGCAATATGATGCTCGAGCAGTTTCTCGACCCGTCCTTTGGTCGCCTCGGTCACGGTGCCGCCGAAGAACGCCTGCTTGTAGAGGTTGCGCGCGGTCAGTTCCAGATGCACGTCGACGAACATGATCAACTCGCGCTCCTTGGCCGCTTGCCAAGGGTCGGAGGAGAAAATCGCCTTGTCGGGAAAACGCGCGGCCAGATACTCGACAATGCATTGCGATTCACACAGATCGCCGTCTTCCGTCTGCAGGTAAGGCACCTTGCCGAGCGGCGAGTGCTCGAGCATGGCTTCTTCCTGACTCGGCAGCACCGAGACTTCCTCGAACGGAATGCCGTGTTCGAGCAGCACGAACTTCACTTTGTTGTAGTAGTTCGAAAGCGCGAAACCGCACAGCTTGATCATCGGGTGTCTCCTTCTTTCGGGTTGTATGCGACCGCTCGTGAATGTCAAAGCAGCGGTCTTCGATCAATCATCCAGCAAATTGCACGATCGTGCTATTCTAAAATAACCATGGAGTCGAGCATCACAATGACCTCTCGCCATTTCAGCATCGAGACTATCGGCATTGTAGGAACCGGAGCAATGGGCCGTGGCATTGCGCAGATTGCCGCACTGGCCGGCCTCACCGTGCGCCTGTACGACACCAATCCTGCTGCGATCGGCGCCGCACGCGACTATCTCGCCGAGACTTTCGCGAAGTTGACCGCTAAAGGCAAGCTCGACCAGGCCCGCTCGCTTGCCGCACTCGCGAATGTCAATGGCGCGCAGGCCATCGGCGAGTTGGCCGGTTGCGATCTGGTCGTCGAGGCCATCGTCGAAAAACTCGACGTCAAGCAGGCGCTGTTGCGCGAGCTGGAGACTGTTGTGAGCGGCCGCTGCATCCTCGCGTCCAACACGTCTTCGCTGCCCATCACGGCCATTGCCGCGGGCTGCAGCGATCCGTCGCGAGTGGTCGGTTATCATTTCTTCAACCCCGTGCCGTTAATGAGAGTCGTCGAAGTGATCGACGGTCTGCGCAGCGACCCCGCCGCGGGCGACGCGCTGATGGACCTCGCGCGCCGCATGGGCCACACGCCGGTGCGCGCGAAAGATATGCCGGGTTTCATCGTGAATCACGCGGGCCGCGGCATGAATACCGAAGGCTTGCGCGTGGCGGGCGAAGGCGTGGCCAGCTTCGCCGAGATCGACCGCATCATGCGCGAGCAGGCGGGCTTTCGCCTCGGACCATTCGAATTGCTCGATCTGACGGCGCTGGACGTCTCGCATCCGGTAATGGAGTCGATCTACCACCAGTTTTATGAAGAGCCGCGCTTCACGCCGTCGCCCATTACCGGCACGCGGCTCGCGGGCGGACTGCTCGGCCGCAAGACGGGTGAAGGCTTTTATCGCTATGCAGACGGCAAGCAGCAAGTACCTGCCGAAGCGCCCGCGCCGAGCGGACTGCCGGCCAGCGTGTGGGTCAGCAAGCGTTACCCGCAGGCGCACGACGCCGTGGTGCAGCTCATCGAAAAAGCCGGCGTGAAGCTCGACGACGGCGCCACGCCTGAAGCGGGCTCGCTGATCGTCGTCACACCGTTCGGTCACGACGCGACCACGGCCGCCGTCGACGAAGCGCTCGACGCGAATCGCGTCGTCGCACTCGACGCGCTCTTCCCGCTCGTCGGCGCGCAACGCCGCACGTTGATGACAACGCCCGCCACCACGCGCGCCGCGCGCGACACGGCGCATGCGCTCTTTGCCGCCGACGGCGTTCCGGTCACCGTGATCCGCGACTCGACCGGCTTCGTTGCACAACGCGTGGTGGCAACCATCGTCAACATCGGCTGCGACATTGCGCAAAAACAGATCGCCACGCCGGAGGATATCGATCTCGCCGTGACGCTCGGCCTCGGCTATCCGCGCGGCCCGCTCGCCCTTGGCGACGCGCTCGGCTCGACCACCATTCTCGCGATACTGCGCAATATGTTCAGTGTGCTCGGCGATCCACGCTATCGTCCGTCGCCCTGGCTCGCGCGGCGAGCCCAACTTGGCCTCCCGCTGACCCAACGCGACGCGGCCGACCTCGACACGCACACCACGGAGACACAACAATGAGCGCCGAACTGCTGACCTCGCGCCCGACCGAAAGCGACTCGACACTGGTTCTCACGCTGTCGAACCCCGGCGCGCGCAACGCGCTGCACCCGGACATGTACGCCGCCGGCATCGAGGCGCTCGACTCCGTGGAGCGCGATCCGTCGATCCGCGCCGTGGTGATTACCGGCGCCGACAACTTCTTCTGCGCGGGCGGCAATCTGAACCGCCTGCTGGAAAACCGCGCGAAAGACCCGTCCGTGCAAGCTCAGAGCATCGATCTGCTCGGCGAATGGATCTCGGCGCTGCGCCTTTCGTCGAAGCCGGTGATCGCCGCAGTGGACGGCGCCGCGGCCGGCGCGGGCTTCTCCCTCGCGCTCGCGTGCGACCTGATCGTTGCCTCGGACACGGCCAAATTCGTCATGTCGTATGCACGCGTGGGCCTGACCCCCGACGGCGGCGGCTCGTGGTTTCTCGCACAGGCCCTGCCGCGCCAGTTGGCCACCGAAGTGCTGATCGAAGGCAAACCGATCGGCGCGACGCGCCTGCATGAACTCGGCGTCGTCAACAAACTGGCCAGGACCGGCGCCGTGCGCGACGCCGCGGTTGCCTGGGCCGACGAGCTCGGCAAGATCTCGCCCAATTCGGTCGCGCGCATCAAGGGCTTGATCGGCGCGGCCGGCACGCAGCCGCTCGCCGATCATCTGGTTGCGGAGCGCGACAATTTTGTCGCGTCGCTGCATCATCGCGAAAGCCTCGAAGGGATTTCCGCGTTCCTCGAAAAACGTGCTCCGGTGTATAAGTGAACCTCAGTGACCGACAGGACCATGCCTGACTATCAACTGCCCAAACGCCGCCGCATCTTCCTGATGCGTCACGGCGACGTCACCTATTTCGACGGCTCCGGCCGCGCGATCGACCCCGAGACCGTGCCCCTGAACGCCAACGGTCGCGAACAGGCCAGCGCGGCGGGCCGCGAGTTCGCCGCCCAGCAGATCCAGTTCGACCGGGTGATCGTCAGCGGCTTGCCGCGCACCGTCGAAACGGCGCGGCGCGTTCTCGCCGAGACCGGCCAGCAGATGGCACTGGAAATCGAGCCCGCGTGGGAAGAGATTCGCGGCGGCAAGCTCGGCAATATTCCGTTGCACGATATGGAGGCCGCTTTTCTCGGCGTGTTCGACGGCGTCGTGCCGGAAAGCACGCGCTTTCTCGACGGCGAGACCATTGGCGAGTTATTCGATCGTGTGCTGCCCGCGCTGGCTGCGTTGCGCGACGACACGTCGTGGGACACCGTGCTGCTCGTGCTGCACGGCGGTGTGAATCGCGCCATCCTGTCGCATGCGCTCACGGCAGGCGGCCGCACGTTCTTCGGACATCTGGCGCAAGCCACCGGGTGCATCAATGCGCTCGACGTGGGCGCCGCGCCGCGCGACTGGGTGCTGCGCACGATTAACTATTCGCCGCCCTCGCCGCTTCATCGCGGCGTGCGCAATACCACGATGGAAATGCTCTACGCGCAATTCATTCAATACAAGCGTAGCTGAACCCGAACTGGAGGAGACAGATGGTGCAAGCCACACAGACCGGCGAACCAGAACACCAACCGGATTATTCGGATTTCGAGGGCACGCGTGCGCTGAGCGAGCGGCAACGCTTCGACAGCGACGCGCTCGCCGCGTGGCTGGCCCAGCACGTCGACGGATTTGCCGGACCGCTCACGCTGGAGCAATTCGCCGGCGGGCAGTCCAATCCGACCTTCAAGCTGCTCACGCCGTCACGCGCGTATGTGATGCGCGCCAAACCCGGGCCGGCGGCGAAGCTGCTGCCGTCCGCGCACGCCGTCGAACGTGAATATCGCGTCATGCATGCGCTCGCCGACACCGATGTGCCGGTCGCGAAAATGCTCGCCTTGTGCGAAGACGAAAGCGTGATCGGCCGCGCGTTCTATGTGATGGAGTTCGTCGAAGGCCGCGTGCTGTGGGACCAGTCGTTGCCCGGTATGACGCCCGCCGAACGCGCCGCCATTTACGACGAGATGAACCGTGTGATCGCGGCGCTGCACAGCGTCGACGTGGCGGCGGTGGGTCTCGCCGATTATGGCAAGCCGGGCAATTACTTCGCGCGCCAGATCGGCCGCTGGAGCAAGCAGTACGTCGCATCCGCGACCGAGCCGATCGACGCCATGCAGCGCCTGATCGAATGGCTGCCGCAGCATATCCCGGCCGAAACGGGCGAGCGCGCTTCGATCGTGCATGGCGACTACCGGCTCGACAATCTGATCTTTCATCCTCGAGAACCGCGCGTGCTCGCCGTGCTCGACTGGGAGTTGTCGACGCTCGGCGATCCGCTCGCCGACTTCGCCTATCACTGCATGGCGTGGCACGTCGATCCGACGCAATTCCGGGGGATCGCGGGCCTCGATTGGGCCGCCTTGGGCATTCCCGACGAAACTGAGTACGTGGCGCGCTATTGCCAGCGCACCGGCTTCGAGATTCACGGCGACTGGAATTTCTATCTGGCGTACAACATGTTTCGCATCGCCGCGATCCTGCAAGGGATCATGAAACGCGTCGTCGACGGCACCGCGGCCAGCGCCCAGGCGCTCGACGCCGGCCGCCGTGCGAAGCCGATGGCCGAACTCGCCTGGCGCTACGCGCAGAAAGTGCGCTGACCGGAGTTGCGCGCTGCGTCGCGCGTCTGGTCGCGCCCCGAACAAACGTCGTCCGTTACCCGTTATCCGCGAGGTCTTACATGAATTTCGATTACACCCCGAAGGTTCAGGCGTTGCGCGAGAAACTGCTCGCCTTCTTCGACGAGCACATCTATCCGAACGAGCAGGCGTTCTACGCGGAGATTGCACGCAATCGCCAGAACGGCAACGCGTGGCTGCCGACCGAACTGATCGAACAACTCAAGCAGAAGGCGCGCGACGCGGGCTTGTGGAATCTGTTCCTGCCTGAATCCGTGCGCGGCGCCGGCTTGACGAATCTCGAATACGCGCCGCTGTGCGAGATCATGGGCCGCGTGCCCTGGGCGCCCGAGGTGTTCAACTGCAACGCGCCCGACACCGGCAACATGGAAACGATCGAACGCTACGGCAGCGAGGACAACAAGCGCGAGTGGCTCGAACCGCTGCTGCAAGGCCAGATCCGTTCGGCGTTTCTGATGACGGAACCCGAGGTGGCGTCGTCGGATGCGACCAATATTCAGACCAGCATCGTGCGCGAGGGCGACTACTACGTGATCAACGGCCACAAATGGTGGTCGTCCGGCGCGGGCGATCCGCGCTGCAAGATCTATATCGTCATGGGCAAGACGGATCCGCAGGCGCCGCGCCACCAGCAGCAGTCGATGATTCTGGTTCCCGCCGACGCCACCGGCATCACCGTGCACCGCCCGCTCACCGTCTTCGGCTACGACGACGCGCCGCACGGGCACATGGAAATCACGCTCGATAACGTGCGCGTACCCGCCACCAACATGCTGCTCGGTGAAGGCCGCGGGTTCGAGATCGCGCAGGGCCGACTCGGACCGGGACGCATCCATCACTGCATGCGCCTGATCGGTCTTGCTGAACGCGCACTCGAATTGATGTCGAAACGTTCGCTGCAGCGTGTCGCGTTCGGCAAGCCGGTTGCCGCGCAAGGCGTCACGCAGGAGCGTATTGCCGAAGCCCGCTGCATGATCGAGCAGGCGCGTCTGCTTACCCTGAAAACGGCCTACATGATGGACACCGTCGGCAACAAGGGCGCACGTGGCGAGATCGCCATGATCAAGGTCGTCGCGCCGAACATGGCGTGTCAGGTAATCGACTGGGCAATCCAGGCGCACGGTGGCGGCGGTGTCTGCGACGACTTCCCGCTGGCGTATGCCTATGCGTGCGCACGAACCCTGCGCTTCGCCGACGGTCCCGACGAGGTGCACCGCAATGCGATCGCCAAACTCGAACTTGCGCGTTATATGGATGCGGGCGCAGCGGCTCGTGTGGAGACGCCGATTACGCGGGTTTGAGGTCGAACAGGTTTGAGGCGCGGCGCAAAACGCGAGACATCGATTTCGCCGCGACATCTGGATCCGCAAAAACAAAAAGCGCGAGCCGGCATGACTGCCGCACGCGCTTCTTTGACACCCGTGCACCGAACCACTAGAAATAGTGCCGCGTAATGAACTCCGCGACACACACCGGCCGCTCGTTACCCTGCCGTTCCAGCGTCACCGTCCAGATCACTTGCACACCGTTGTTATCCACTTCGGCAATGGACTCGACCGCGAATCTGGCGCGCAACCGCGAGCCTACCGGTACCGGCGAGGTGAACCGCACGCGATTCAATCCGTAATTGACGCCCATGCGCTGTTCGAGCGCCACCGTTTTATTGAGCAGGGCCGGAATCAACGACAGCGTGAGGAAGCCATGCGCAATGGGACCGCCGAACGGCGACTCGCGCCGCGCCCGTTCCGGGTCGACGTGAATCCACTGATGATCGCCGGTCGCTTCGGCAAAACGATCGACGCTCGCCTGGTCCACGGTCAGCCATTCGCTAACGAGCGGCTCGGCGCCCACCAACGCGTGCAAGGCGGCGGCGCCGCCGAACGTTGCGGCAGGTGCCGCATTGCCCGTCATGACGCGGCACCCGGATTGCGCAGGCCGAACAGTCCCTTCGAGCGCACCGTGATCACCGTTTCTCCGTGCTGATTGATGCCTTCCCACTGCGTCGATACGATGCCGCGATCCGGCTTGCTCTCCGAAACGCGTTTATCGAGCACGGCGTTCATCATGGTGATCGTGTCGCCAACCCGCACCGGCTTCAACCAGCGGATTTCGTCGATACCGGGCGAGCCCATCGACGTGGAACCCGCGAATGCGTTGCGCACCAGCATGCCCATCATGACGGAACACGTGTGCCAGCCACTCGCGACCAAGCCCCGGAACGGCGATTCGGCGGCCGCGGCTTCATCCACGTGGAACGGCTGCGGATCGAACTTCTGTGCAAACTCGACGATCTCTTCATGCGTGAACGTGTGCTTGCCGATTTCGATGCTCGTGCCGACTATCAAGTCCTCGTAACTCAAACCCATCGTCGTATCTCCTTTTATTCGAATCTAGCGGCCGATCAGGCTTCGGCCGTGACGAAGCCGGGCAGCGCGGCGAACCGCGCGAGATGATGATCGACATCGCCCAATGTGGTTTCGATGATAGCAAGTCGTTTAAAAAGATGCGCCGCGGCCACTTCGTTCGTCACGCCCATGCCGCCGTGCAACTGAACCGCCTGCTGACCGACGAAGCGCGCGGCCTGGCCGACCCGTGCCTTCGCGGCGGAAACCGCGCGGCGACGTTCGTCGACATCCGCGCTGGTGTAGCGCATGGCGGCCAGATACGTGACGGAACGCGCCTGCTCGGCGTGAATCAGCATCTCGACCATGCGATGCTGCAAGGCCTGAAAACGCGCGATCGGCTGACCGAACTGCTGGCGCGTCTTCGTGTAGTCGACGGTGGCGAGGTTCAAGGCGTCGAGCGCGCCGATCGCCTCGGCGCACAAGAGCACCGTGCCGTAGTCCGCAATGTGTTCGAGCGCGGCCGCGCCGGCGTGTTGGCCGGCAAGCCGGCGCGCAGGCGTGCCGTTGAACTCGAGTGTGGCGGCACGTTGTCCGTCGATCGTGCGGTAGTCCGTCATCTTGACGCCGGCCGCGTTGCGCGCCACGACGTAGAGCGCGATCTCGCCATTCAGCCGCGCCGGCACGATCCAGTGGTCCGCTTGCGCGCCGTGCAGCACGACCGACTTCGTGCCGGCCAAGGTCTGCTGCTCGCCCTGCCCGCTTGCGGTTGTCTCGACCGCGAAGAGGTCGTAGCGGGCGTGCGGTTCGTGAAATGCCACGGCCAGTTTGATCTCACCCAAAGCTGCACGTTCGAGCAGCAACGCGTCCTCGCCTTCTCCATTGCCCGCGAGGCGCAATGCTTCGATGCCGACTGCGGTCGCCCAATACGGCTCGACGACCAGCGCGCGGCCGAGCTCCTGCATAACCACCAGCATGTCGATCGGGCCGCCGTTGAAACCGCCTTGCGCTTCCGGCACCGGCAGCGCCGTCAGGCCCAACTCAGCGAACGCGGCCCAATGCGCGTCCGACACGCCGGCTTCCGATCGCACGATCGCCTGGCGCGCTTCGAAGCCGTAGCTCTTGTCCAGATAGCGGCGCAGCGCGTCGGCGAATTGCTGTTGTTCGTCGTTGAATGTGAAGTCCATGCGCCGCTCCTCAAAGTCCGAGAATCATCTGCGCGATGATGTTCTTTTGAATTTCGTTCGAGCCGCCGTAAATCGACGTCTTGCGGAAGTTGAAGTAGTACGCGGCCAGCGGCGCGGCATCGTCGTCGCCGGCGAGGCTATGCGCGCGTTCGCCTTCGAGAAACGCTATGTCGAACGGCGCGGCGAGCGGACCGATCGCCTCGAACATCAGCTCGGTCAACGCTTGCTGAACTTCCGTGCCCTTGATCTTCAACATCGACGCTTCCGGTCCCGGCCCGCGCCCACCTGTTTCATTCGCAACCACGCGCTGCACGGTGACTTCGAGCGCCATCAACTCGATTTCCAGGCTCGCGACTTTTGCGGCGAACACCGGATCTTGCAGCAGCGGCTTGCCATTCTTCTTCTGATTCAGCGCGAGGCGTTTCAGGAAAACGAGTTCGCGCTTGGACTGGCCGACCCGCGCGATACCGGTGCGCTCGTGGCCAAGCAGATACTTCGCGTAAGTCCAGCCGCGATTTTCTTCACCGACCAGGTTTTCGACCGGCACCTTCACGTCTTCGAAAAACACTTCGTTGACTTCGTGGTCCTCGTCGAGCGTAATGATCGGCCGCACGGTGATACCCGGCGTTTTCATGTCGATCAGCAGGAACGAGATGCCCTCCTGCTTTTTGGCGCCGCTGTCCGTGCGCACGAGACAAAACATCATGTCGGCGTACTGGCCCAGCGTAGTCCACGTTTTCTGACCGTTGACCACGTAATGGTCGCCCACGCGCTCGGCGCGCGTGCGCAGCGACGCCAGATCGGAACCCGAGCCCGGCTCGGAATAACCCTGGCACCACCAGTGCGTGCCGTCGAGAATGCGCGGCAAATAGTAGCGCTTCTGCGCCTCGTTGCCGTACTTCATCAGCACGGGCGCCACCATGGAGACGCCGAAAGGCAGCACGGACGGCGCGCCGAGGCGCGCACACTCTTCGTCCCAGATATGCCGTTGAGTCGCGTCCCAGCCCGGACCGCCGTATTCTTTCGGCCACGCGATCGCCGACCAGCCGCGCGTGCCGAGCAGCTTATGCCAATCTGCGAAATCTTCGCGGGAGAGCCGCTTGTGATTGAGTACCTTGTCGCTCAGTTCGCGAGGTAGGTTGGCCTCGAGCCAGGCGCGGATGTCGGCGCGGAACGCGCTGTCAGCGGGGGAGTAGTCCAGATTCATGCGTAGTGTCTCCTGGCCGCCACCACCCGCCGCCAGCAGGCCACTGCGCTATTGCAGCGGCTCTTTCAAGGCAGCCGGGACCGGTAGCGGCATCACTTCGATGCCTTCTTCGACCAAGGCTTTCGCGTCTTCCGGTGTCGTGACACCGCGAATATTGCGTGCCGGCGCTTCATTGTAGTGAATGCGCCGGGCTTCCTCGGCGAAGCGGTCGCCCACGTTCTCGGTCTTTTCCAGGACCTCGCGCAAGGCGCGCATCACGCGCGCCTGCATGTCGACTGCACCCGCTGGCGCGTTCGTCTGCGTCGCACCCGACAGGTTCAGGCGCGGCGCCGACGGCAAACGGTTCACCTCGTTCGCCCCGCAGATCGGACATTCAACGAGCTTGCGGGACTGCTGCGATTCGAAGTCATCAGCCGAAGCAAACCAGCCTTCGAACCGATGGCCGTGCGGACACTGTAAATCGAGGACCTTCATCTGGAATCAGGGCTTGCGTGCCAGTTTAGCGCAAAACGTAAATTTGTGAACGGTCGTTCGTAAATTTTTACGGACAACGCGCCAGCGCCTGACGTTGCCAACAAATCAGACGCGGTGGGCGATTTTAACGCTTTGCGCAAAGGCCTGCCGAAGGCGCTCCTAAAGGCCACTGGGCTTGGCGATCACATTGGCCTCGTGAATTCGCACGCGGTTTGCGGCTCTGTTTTTATGCCACAAGGCATTCGAGTTGACGGTTAAGGCGCGGCTCGAGATCGCGGGCTTCTTTGGCGAGGTTGATCTGCTTGGCCGATTTTGCGACGTCGAACACGGCTGCCTTGATTTCATAGCCGCCGCGCGCAATGAGCCAATCAAGAATGTCCGACAGATGCCACACCGACGCACTGCCCTCGTGGACCGCCGCCGGAAAGTCGACTGCGTGGTTCAGCATCAGCTTGCGCATGTTTTGCCGCGACACGCCCGCGATTTCAGCGACGTCGGTGAGGCCGACGAAATCGGGACCTGCCTCGACAAGCCGCGCGGAGGGCACCGCTTGCTTGACGTCCTGAAGGGCGCTGACCAGCGCCGCGAATGCAGACGCGCCTTCGCGGGTAAAAAACAGCGCAATGCGGCCCGGTTGCCCGACGCCGACGGTGGCGTCGTCGCATCCTGCTTCGCCCAGCCGTTCGACGATCGCGTCGAGATCGCAATCTTCCGCCGCGAGGCGGTACTTCAAGGTGAACACATATTCCATGATTTACTCCTGCCTTCATTCAGCCCGCGGCTTTCGCCAACGGCGCGCTCTCACTAGCGGCGAGCCGTGCAGTTGTCGACGATCCGCCGCAAATGTCTCGCATGGTTGCCAGGATTTCTGGGCGTGCTCCAGATGCTCGCTATGCAGAACTCGCCGCACCGACAGTCCGCGTTGTTGTCGGGACAGTACATTTTTCCCCAGGCGTGGCCTTTGCCGCCGCCCTGAATACGCCAACCGTTTGTTTCGGCGTATGCCAACGCTGCCTCGACCTCTTTCTTAGAGTGGGTTCCTCGAACCATCTATGCCCTCCAATTTAATGAGTGAGAACGTAGTTGTCAAGTGACAACTTGAATTTATCCACGCCAAATGGACCCCCGCTCACACGTTTCGTTATCCAAATCAAATGAACGGCTCGATGCCGTTACCAGAGGTTCATACTAGAGACACAGCGGCCTTGGGGCGAGACTGCCGGAAGTTATAAGGCAAGCGCACCGTTTTCGAGATATCGGACCGACATGTCGGCCTGCGGTCGCGCACTCTGCGCTATCGGCGCCATTGCAACGCCGCTATAGGGATTTTTCCTGCAACCCAAGATGATCTATTCGATTGATGTGTAGCAGCAGTCTCGCTGCGGGAGCCAAAAAAACAGCCGCCGCCTCGCGCGCAATGAAGGAAGGCGAGCCATCGCGGCCCGCCCTTTTTTTGCGCCTTTCGTGCACCCTCGGTCATCCCTTGAGAAGCCGCTTGATGAGCCATGCATACAGACGGTCCAGAGTCGGCTCGACGTGCCGCTCACTCCAGTCGAGCGCGAGTATCGTGAACGTCACGAGCGCCGCGCTCGCAACGAACCCGGCCAGCCACGGCTCGACCTGCGGCCAGTTCAAGACGATCCTCCGTGCGAGCACATTACCACCTACGAGCGACACGACGAAATAGATCGCCTTTCGCCACGTCGTGGTCTCATGCGAACGCGTCAGATACAGGAGCGCTCCGCACGCGACGCCCAATACCCGTTCGAAGTCGTTGAGCATGTGCGACGCGACAAAGGCGACACCGCCTCTCAAGCCGCCCACCAAGACCGGCGTGGCGAAAAAAGCAACAGGATAAGTGGCCATGATGGTATCCCACTCCAGAGGTCCAGAAGCCGACCGGCTCGTGTGCGGCGACGCTCGCGGAGCGCCGCCGCACTTCCCGGTCAGGACATGATCAACCGCGTCCAGCCATCAGGCGGTGCCGAGGTCCTGCCAGACCTTGCCGTCATACGGCTGCTTGCTCGTGCAGTCGGGATTGCCTGGCTCGTCGGAGCGGCTCGCCCACCACGACGCGCGGTACTTGCGCAGACCCTGGCCGTGATAGTCGTGCGTCACCTCCGAGCCGCCCGGATAGTCCTGCGGCTTCCACGTGCCGGCGCTCTGGCCCGCGACGACCGTCACCGTGACCGATGCAACCGATTGCGCGCCGTCGCCGCCGTGCCCGGTCACCGTCAGTCGCACCGGATACGCGGTGGTCTTCGTGAGCGTCGGTGCGGTCACGGTCACGCTCGCCTGGTCGGAGCCGTCGAAAGACAGGCCCGGCGCGCTCCACTTGTAGACGAGCGGTGCCGGGCCGGTCGAATCCGCACCCGAGAGCGACAGCGGCGCGCCGCTCTCCACGTTCGTCTTACCCGTGATCACCGCACGCACGGAGCCGCCGGACGACGGCGTGGCTTCCAGATAGATCGCCTCGCTCGACGTGGACGTGCCGTCGCTCACCGACAGTTGGATCAGGTAGTCGGTGGTCTTTTCGACGCTCGGCACCACCCCGCTCACGACCGCCATATGCGAGCCGTCGAACGGCAACTGCGGCGCCTCCCACGCGTAGGACAGCGGATCGCCGTCCGGATCGAACGACGCGGTGCCCGACAGCTGGAACGCCGTTCCCGACGCGAGTTGCATCGTCATTCGGGCCACCGGCGGCTGACCGCTTTTCGATTTCACGGTCAGCGTGACCTGCGCAGTGTTCGTGCCGCCATGGCCGTCGTCGACCGTCAATTTCACCGCGTAGCTTTTTGCGCTGGCCGTCGGCACGACGCCGTCGACCTCGACCGTGGTCGCGCCGTCGAACGGCAGGCCCGGCGCCGACCAGCGGTAGGTGAGCGCATCGCCGTCCGGATCGTTCGAGCGCTTGCCGCTGAAGTGAATCGCGTCGCCTGCGAACGCTTCCTGCGGACCGTCGATCGCGGCTACCGGCGGCCGGTTGCCGCCTTGCACATTGATACCCTTGAAGTAGAACGGCGACATGTCGATCGTCTGCTTCGCGATCTCGTTGCCGAGCCCTTCGCGCGCGGCATTGACGAGTACGCCGCCGTCCATGTCGATGGTCCAGGTGAACAGACCCGCGAGACCGCGTTGGCGCGCGTATTCGCCCTTGGCTTTCACCGTGCGCGGCGTATCGACCGAAATGAAGAGTTTCGAGTCTTTGCTGTACAGGTAATCGGCGTCGGCGACTTCGTCGGTATAGACGTCGTAGCCGTTGATGCCGCGCTGGTTCTCCAGATCCAGGTAGTTATAGATCAGGTCGTACCATTCCGTCGTGCCGGATTCGAAGCTGCCGGTGGTCGTGCCGGTGCCGGGATCGTAGGTGCCTTCGAGCGGCGACAGGTTCGTGAGCTTCGCATTGCGCGCGCTGCGGCTATACGCCGCGTAGCCGATCGCCACGCGGTTCAGCGGAACACCGATCTGGACCAGATAGTCGATCGCGGCGTCGATGCTGAACTCGTTCGGGTCGCTCGGGTGGCTCGGATGGAGATTCGTGTGATGCGCGAGCTTCGGCGCCCACGGCGTGCCGAAGAAGTCGTAGGTCATCAGATTGATGCCGTGCACGCCGGCATCGAGCATGCCCTTCAGGCCGGCTTTCTTCATCTTCGACAAGGCGGCGGATGCGGCGATGCTGATCATCACATCGTTGCGGCCTGCGCTGTCGAACGCCTGCCTGAGTTCGCGCACCAATGCCTGGAAGTTCGGCGTGTCGCTGTCGGAATAAGTATTGCCGTCGTTACCCTCTGCCGCCGGATACTCCCAGTCGAGATCGATCGCGCCGAACATCGGGAAGCGCTTGAAGAGGTCGAGAATGCTGTTGATCAGCGTCTTGCGTCGCGCCGGATCGGCGACCACCCAGTGAAACGCCTCGCTCATCGTCCAGCCGCCGATACTGAACGACAGCACCAGGTCGGGATTCTTCGCCTTCAGCTTGCGCAGGCCGCCCAATACGCCTTGCGCGGTGTCCTGATGAAACAGTGCCTGATAGTCGTTGCTCACCCAGCCCGGAAAACCGCAATTCCGATACGAAGCGACGTCGCCCCAGGCATCGACGAAGGTCGCTTCGTCTTTCTTGCGGCCGAAATCCTGCGCGGCCCGGTTGATGGTGTCCTGCTTCTCGCCCTTGTCGCCGATGATGCCGGCAAAGCCGAGCACGAGCTTGTCGTACGCTTTCGCGTCGAGCAGCATCAGGTCGATGCCACGGCCGCACGAATCGTCAGCGAAATCGCCGTCGTAGCGTCCGTCGTATTGCGACCAGTCCGTGTAGTAGCCGAACACCTTCGCATCGTTCGGCTTATAGCTGTTGTAGACCCGCTTCGCCACGCGGCCGGACGTGTAGCTGAACTTCTCGACTTCGGTCGCCGGCTTGTAGCCGTTCATCTGATACTTCTTTTCCGTCGCCCCCTTGGCGCCGGACTTGTCGCCCGGATCGCCGTTGTACACCAGCTTGCTGTTCTGGCGGCCCTGCTGCACCGAGCCATTGACAGAAGTAAGATCATTCGATTGCGTCATAAGAACCTCGTTCATGAAAAGTGGATGTCGACGGCGACGCACTGTGGCGTTGCCTGATCGACCTGTTCATGTTCGGATGCCTCATCGACGAACGACATGGAAAAGCCATCGAAAATGCGCGCTCCGCAAGCCGGCGGCGTAGGCGATTGGCGAGGACATGCCACCTATGCCGATCCTCCACAGGTCACCGCGTCGAAATGCGCGACCGCCGACGCGAGCCGCGTGTCATATGCATGAGCGTGATAAGCCGGACCGTTGTAGCGTCGCGCGAAGTCGCCCCACCTGCCCTGTTGCAATGCGCGAAGCATCTCTGCGTCGCGCTCGATGAAACGGACGAATGCGTCGAGCTGGCTGCGCTCATCGATGGTCATCGACACGGCAAAATCGGACGCACTGGCATAATCCAGATACAGCCAATGAAGGCCCATGATCTGGAAGAGCCCCCAACTACAGGCTTCGATCGCGCAATCCCGATCGAGCGCGCTGGCCGCATCGAAACGTTCGTATTCCTGTACGCCGCCCAGATAACCTCCGGGTGTCGTATTGACGATCTCAGGAAATTCGTTGCGCCAGCATTGCGCGGGCAGCGCTGCGGCCACTAGCCGCCGATACATCACATGGCGTTCGAACAGGATCTTGGCGCGGGCGTCCGGCAGGAAGCCAAAGCCCGCGCTCTCGACCTCGATGAGCGCAAGAAGCCGCGCGGGGGCGACGCCGAGCGAGTCGCTGGCCTCGGTCACGTCGGAGCTGGACAGCAATCCGGCATCACGCGCCGTTTGCGTGAGCAGCGCGCGCGTCTGCTCGCACACGATGCCGGTGTCCGGCAGCCCACGCCGTTGTTGAAAACGTCGCAGCGCACCCTGCGTATCGGCGCCCGACAGACCGTCCACTTTCAGGCGTGGATTTTCCTGCGCCAACGCACGCTGTAAAAAGACGACGCTCGTGCCGCGAGTGATTGATGAGTTCATGATCGGTAACCGTGAGGTGAAAAAAGAGTCGCGGCAGATAGGAAAGCTAACTGCTGCCGCGGCGTGATTGTTTTTCCTCCGGTCCATGCCCGCCATAGAAGATCGCGACCATTCGCGTCGTGTCTGCCGTTCCGGCTTCCACGTTGCTGTTCGCCACATGGAAGTCCGGATAATCCATCTCGCGTCGGGGTATGTCCGTTACATCGCGCGCCCGTCCAGATTCCTCCATTGGCTGCGACTATTTGCCGATGCTACGTTACGCATACTGAATGCGCTGGAGGAATTCGTGAGTAAAGATAGTTGCGTCGTTCGCTTCGACTGGCGACATGACCGTGTCTCTGTCGGCCATATCGCCGTCCGCGTGTCGGGACAGGAAAAGGAGGTGCTTCGGCTGATGGTGGAAAGCGCTGGACGTGTATGCGACCGCGAAGCATTGATGGGCGTCGTATGGGGCGAGCGTGCGATCCACATGGACGAGCTCTATCTGACCCAACTGGTCTACCGGTTACGCAAGTCATTGAGGCCGCTCAGCCTCGGCGACCATATCGTGACGATGCCTCGTGCCGGCTATCGATTCGACCCGGAAGGACTACAGATCCATGCCGGCGAAGCCCCGCCGGACAACACGGTTTCGCCGCCTGGCACTTTCGTCGCGGATGAGCTTGCACCGCGCAGCGCAGGTCTTCGTCACTGGTGTGCGCGATTGCGTCCCAGCGCGTCCTATCAGCCGGCGTCGCCGGAATCGATCGGCCTGCCGGCCATTCACACCGAGGAGGGTGTCGTCACTCATGCTGGGGCAACCGTTCATTTGACGGGCTTCGAGCGCGCGCTACTCCAGGCGTTCGTCGAACAGCCCGACGTCACGCTGGAGCGTCACGAGTTGATCTCACGGATCTGGGGCGATGAGCAAGGCGTCGACGTCAATCGCCTGACGCGGCTGGTGTCGCGCTTGCGGCGTTCGCTGCAGCCGCTTGGACTCGACCAGCAACTGCTTTACATACCTTGTGTCGGATATCGGTTCTGCAGGACTGTGCCGCCTTCGCCCGGCGGTATCGGCAAAGGTGCCCGCGGCTCTCTGCTGTCATTCGCAGCCGCGCGTCAGGCTTTGTCGCGCGTGGTTGCCGCGCTCGCCTGGATCGCACCGTGGCTCGCATCGCGGCGGACCGTCCTGCCGATCGGCGCGGCGCTGTTCGCTCTCGCGGCCGCACTTGCGATGCCCGCCGACCTCGGCAACGCGAGCCACCTCAGCCGGCCCGTCTACGCACTGCGCACTGGACACGGCGCACCCATCACCTGCAGCGCCGATTTTGTTCATCGCGTATTCATTCGCGACGTAGTCGATTCAGTGACGGAGTCGAGTTCTCCAACCGTGCCAGCCACCCTGGACAACGCATGGAGCCGGATCGTCGCGGATTTACGCGCGGCGGGATGCCGTAGCGTGACACCTTCCGCGCCGTTGTAACGACCGACGTGGATCGGCCTTGGATAGGGCGGCGGGATGCCGCGCTGAACCCTGCGGCAATCCCCGGCTCAGGGTGGTCGGCGAGACGGGTCTCGCGGCGGCGCCCACGCGTGAGCGCGTAAGGGGCGTGGGTGACTCGTCGCGCCTGGAATCGTCACCGGGCCGGGCAAGTAGGCCGCGGCCCACGCGGCGGCATTGGGCAACGGCGCTTGCCGTGCCGCCTGTGCGTCGAGCGGAACGCTCAGCGCGCAGGCGGCCGATCTGGCAACGCTATTGCGGCTGCCCTACCGGCCACGCGCCCGACAAAACCTTCTCCAGCCAGAATGTGCCGATCACCGTCTTGACGTCGGTGATTTTGCCCGTGCGAACCCACTCGGTCACCTCGGGCACAGTCGCCGTGAACAGTTCGAGAAATTCGCCGTCGTCGAGCTTGCGCTCACCGGCGGTCAAACCACGCGCGAGATAGATGTCGATGAATTCGGTCGAGTACGAAATGATCGGGTGTATACGCGTCAGATAAACGTACTCACGCGCGGTGTAGCCCGTCTCTTCTCGCAGTTCCCGAATCGCGCAGGCCAACGCCCCTTCATTCGGGTCGAGCTTGCCGGCCGGATACTCGACCATGACCTTGCCCATCGGGTAGCGATACTGGCTTTCCAGCAACACGCGGCCGTCGTCGAATAACGGAATCACCATCACGGCGCCCGGATGCTGAACGTATTCGCGCGTGGCGTGCTTGCCGTCCGGCAGGCGAACGGTGTCGCACTTGAGCGTCAGAAACGGCCCTTGATGCATCGTTTTGCTCTCGAGACAGGTCTCCGTGAGCAAGGCGTCGTGATCGGGAAGTTCAGCCATATGCGGACCTCAGGACAACTGGGTGCGCCGACGGCGAGACGCCGTCAGCGGCGTTTGACGAGATACTGGAAGGTGAAGCCGGGGAATGCGAACACCACGAATAGCGCGAATGTGATCGCGTAAAACTGCCATCCCTGTTCGAAGCGGTTGCCCGCGCGCGCTTCCAGCAGAAAACCGAGCGCGCCGACCACGAAGTACAGCACGATCAATTCGGCAATCCGGATCCAGCCGCTTTTCTTCGCCGCCTTCAGCGGCACGGCGGCGAAGAGGCGCTGATTCAGGAACGGCAGGTTGGCGCCGACCAGCGCCAACAGCACGATAAACCAACCCGCAGCCGACATCAGAGCAGCAGCGTGTGCTGGATAGCCTGCAGGCAGGCCTTCAACAACGGATCCGGCACGATACCGAGCACCAGTACGGCCACGCCATTGACGGCGAGCAAGGCACGCGTGCTGGTGTCGGCGAGGATCGGCGACTTGTCCTGCGGTTCATCGAAATACATCAGCTTGACGATACGCAGGTAGTAGAACGCGCCGAACAGCGACGTGATCACGGCGAGCACCGTCAGCCACGTCAAACCAGCGTTCATGG
Source organism: Paraburkholderia aromaticivorans (assembly GCF_002278075.1). Lineage (NCBI taxonomy): Bacteria > Pseudomonadati > Pseudomonadota > Betaproteobacteria > Burkholderiales > Burkholderiaceae > Paraburkholderia > Paraburkholderia aromaticivorans. The sequence continues at coordinate 4,111,100 of NZ_CP022989.1, forward strand.
TGGCCTGCAGCACCGCGAGCTTCGCGTAGAAGCCGACCGCGGGCGGAATGCCGGCGAGCGAGAACATCATGACCATCATCACGAACGCGAACACCGGGCTACGCTGATTCAGGCCCTTGAAGTCTTCGAGCGTGTCCGCTTCGAAATCGCGGCGAGCCAGCAGCATGATGACGCCGAACGTTCCCATCGTCGTGATCAGGTAGACGATGCTGTAGTACATGGCCGAGCCGTACGCGTTGGCGGCGCCCGTGGTCTTGCTGTCGACCACGCCGGCCAGCAGACCCAGCAGCACGAAGCCCATGTTCGAGATCGCCGAGTAAGCGAGCATCCGCTTGACGTTGCGCTGCACGATACCGGTAATGTTGCCGACGATCAGCGAGAGCGCCGCGAGAATCACGAGCATCTGCTGCCATTCCACCGCCAGCGGCAGCAGGCCCATCACCAGGAAGCGCAAGCCCCAGGCAAATGCGGCCACCTTCGGACCGCCGCCGACCATCAGCGTCATGGCCGTCGGTGCGCCCTGATACACGTCAGGCACCCACATGTGGAACGGCACCGCACCCATCTTGAACGCCACGCCCGCCACGATGAAGATCACGCCGAACAGCAGCACGCTCGGGTCGTAGTGGCTCGTGCCGATCGCCTTGAACACTTCGTTCAGGTCGAGCGAACCGGTCGCACCGTACAGCATGGAGATGCCGTACAGCAGGAAGCCGGAAGCCAGCGCGCCGAGCACGTAGTACTTCATGGCCGCCTCGTTCGACGGCGCCGCGTCACGGCGCAGCGCGATCGCGCCGTACAACGACAGCGACATCAGTTCCAGGCCGAGATACAACGTCAGGAAGTTGTTGCCGGAGATCATGACGAGCTGACCGAGCAACGAGAACATGCCCAGCAGGAAGAACTCGCCGCGGAACAGTCCGCGATCCTCGAGATAGCGGCGCGAATAGACGATCGACACGGCGTAGCCGAGCGTCACCACCGCTTTCATCACGTTGGCGAACGAATCCACCACGTACATATGGCCGAAGTAGTAGCGCACTTGCGGGTCGAACGCGTTCATCGCAAACCAGATGCCGGCGACGAGCGTCGAGAAGAACGCGATGAAATACGTGGTACGGCGACCGGCCTGGCCGACGAACGTGTCGTTGAGCCACGCGACGACAACGGCGAGCATCACCAGCGCGTCAGGCAACAGAGCAGTCATAGGGGCGTTTTGCATGGTCTTTAATTCCTCCGCTCTGCGTTACTGAGGCAACGGCAGCTTTGATTGCGCAACGTGGGAGAGGAGGTTTTCCACGGATACGTGCATCACATCGGTAAAGGGCTTCGGATACAGGCCCATGAACAGCGTCAGTGCGGCGAGCACTGCCAGCATGCAAAATTCGCGGCGGCTGATGTCGAGCAGGCTCTTCACGTGATCGTTGGCGATCGCGCCGAAGTACACGCGCTTGTACATCCACAGCGTGTAGGCCGCGCCGAGAATCAGCGTGACGGCCGCGCCGCCGGCAATCCAGAAGTTGTACTGGACGGCCGCCAGAATCACCATGAACTCGCCGACGAAGCCGGAGGTGCCCGGCAAGCCGCAATTGGCCATGGAGAACAGCATGGCGAACGCCGCAAACTTCGGCATCACGTTGACGACACCGCCGTAATCGGCGATCTGACGCGAATGCATACGGTCATACAGCACGCCGATGCTCAGGAACATCGCGCCCGACACGAAGCCGTGCGAGATCATCTGCACGATCGCGCCTTCCACGCCGAGCTGGTTGAAGATGAAGAAGCCGAGCGTCACGAAACCCATGTGCGCGATCGACGAATACGCAACCAGCTTCTTCATGTCCGTCTGCACCATCGCCACGAGGCCGATGTAGATCACGGCGATCAGCGACAGCGTGATGACGACCGGCGCCAGAAAGTGGCTGGCGTCCGGCGTGATCGGCAACGAGAAGCGCAGGAAACCGTATGCGCCCAGCTTCAGCATGATCGCGGCCAGCACGACCGAGCCGCCGGTCGGCGCTTCCACGTGGGCGTCAGGCAACCACGTGTGAACCGGCCACATCGGCACCTTCACGGCGAAGGCCATGAAGAACGCGATGAATAGCAGCACCTGTGGCGTCATGGCGATCTGCGCATGCTGCCACGTGGCGAGGTCGAACGTGCCGGTCTGGATGTACAGGTACAGCAACGCGACCAGCATCAGCAGCGAGCCCATCAGCGTGTACAGGAAGAACTTGAACGCCGCGTACACGCGGTTCGCCCCACCCCACACGCCGATGATGATGTACATCGGAATCAGCGTCGCTTCGAAGAACACATAGAACAGCATGCCGTCGGCCGAGCTGAACACGCCGACCATGATGCCCGACAGGATCAGGAATGCGGCGAGGTACTGCGCCACGTTCTTCGTGATCACTTCCCACGCGGCGATCACGACGATCACCGTGATCAAGGCGGTCAACACGACGAACCACATCGAGATACCGTCGACACCCAGGTGGTACGTGATGTTGAAACGCTCGATCCAGTTGGCTTTTTCGACGAACTGCAGATCGGCGGTGCTCGAATCAAAACCGGTAATCAGCGGGATCGTCACGAGGAAGCTGACGACCGAGCCGATGAGCGCCATCCAGCGCGCGGGCCCCGGGTTCCGGTCGGAACCGATGGCGAGAACCAGCAGGCCGACGAGGATCGGTAACCAGATTGCGATACTGAGAATCGGATAAGCGTGCATTAGTGTCCCTCGCCTTATTTGCCGCCGAGCGTTACAAACAGGGTCAGGAGCCCCAACATGCCGATAATCATGGCGAACGCGTAGTGGTAGATGTAGCCGGATTGGAGGAAGCGGATCACGCCGGCGAACCAGCCGATAAAGCGTGCGCTGCCGTTGACGATGCCGTCGATCACCACGACGTCGCCTTCCTTCCAGAGACCACGGCCAATTGCCACGGCGCCCCGCGCGAACACCACGTCGTTGATCTTGTCCATGTAGTACTTGTTATCGAGCAACGTGTAGATCGGGCCGAACGCGCGCTTGATGACCGCCGGCAAATCCGGACGGATCAGGTACAGGAACCACGCGACCACCACGCCCGCGAGCGCGAGCCACACCGGCAGGCCCGTGACCGAGTGCAGACCCATCGACGCCCAGCCCTGGAACTCTTCAGCCATCTCATGCAGCGCCGGATGGTTCTCGCCGATGAAGATCACCTTGTCGAAAGCCACGCCGTGCTGGAAGAAGTCGCCGAACAGCATCGGGCCGATGCCGATCGCACCGATCACCACCGACGGGATCGCCAGCAGCACCAGCGGCAGCCACACCACCCACGGCGTTTCGTGCGGCTCATGAGCGTGGTCGTCGTGACCATGACCGTGGCCGTGCGCGTCGTGCGCATGGGCGGCGGCTTCAGCACCCATCGGCGATTCCGGATGCTTCGGATCGCGGAAACGCTCCTTGCCGTGGAACACCATGAAGTACATACGGAACGAATACAGCGCGGTCACGAAGACGCTCGCCACCACCGCGAAGTACGCGAAACCCGAACCCGGCAGATGCGACAGCTTCACTGCGTCGATGATCGAGTCTTTCGAATAAAAGCCCGAGAAGAACGGCGTACCGATCAGGGCCAGCGAACCGACCAGCGACGTGATCCACGTGATCGGCATGTACTTGCGCAGGCCGCCCATGTTGCGCATGTCCTGATCGTGGTGCATGCCGATGATCACCGAACCCGCGCCGAGGAACAGCAGCGCCTTGAAGAACGCGTGCGTCATCAGGTGGAACACGGCGACCGGGTAAGCCGACACGCCGAGCGCGACCGTCATGTAACCGAGCTGCGACAGCGTGGAGTAAGCCACCACGCGCTTGATGTCGTTCTGGACGATCCCGAGGAAGCCCATGAACAGCGCGGTAATCGCACCGATGACCGTCACGAACGAGAGAGCCGTATCCGACAGTTCGAACAGCGGCGACATGCGCGTGACCATGAAGATACCGGCCGTCACCATGGTTGCCGCGTGAATCAGTGCGGAAATCGGCGTCGGGCCTTCCATCGAATCCGGCAGCCAGACGTGCAGCGGGAACTGCGCCGACTTACCCATCGCGCCGATGAAGAGGCAGATACAGGCCACCGTCAGCAGACCCCAGTCCGTACCCGGGAAGGTCAATGCCGCGAGTTCGGTGCGCTTCGCAAACACGTCGCCGTAGTTCATCGAACCGGCGAACGCGAACAGCAGGCCGATACCCAGCAGAAAGCCGAAGTCGCCGATGCGGTTCACGATGAACGCCTTCATGTTCGCGTAGATCGCCGTCGGACGCGTGAAGTAGAAGCCGATCAGCAGGTACGACACCAGACCCACCGCTTCCCAACCGAAGAACAGTTGCAGGAAGTTGTTGCTCATCACGAGCATCAACATCGAGAACGTGAACAGCGAGATGTACGAGAAGAAGCGCTGGTAGCCGTCGTCGTCGGCCATGTAGCCGATCGTGTAGATGTGCACCATGAGCGACACGAAGGTCACCACGCACATCATCATGGCCGTCAGCGAGTCGACCAGGAAGCCGACCTCGAACTTCGTCTTGCCGATCGACATCCATTCGTAGACGGTCGCGTTGAAGCTCGCGCCGTCCATTACCTGGAAGAAGACGATGGCCGACAGGATGAACGAGATCGCGACGCCGAGGATCGTGACCGAATGCGCACCGGCTCGCCCTACCGCTTTTCCGAACAGCCCGGCAACCAGACAGCCGGCCAGCGGTGCCAGCGGGATCGCCAGCAGCAGGTTTTCATTGAGTATCGTGGACATAACCGCTTTTCCTGAAATTAACCTTTGAGCTGATCGAGATCCTCGACATTGATCGTGTCGAGACTACGGAACAGGGTCACCAGAATCGCGAGGCCAATTGCCGCTTCCGCTGCCGCAACCGTCAGCACGAAGAAGACGAAGATCTGGCCATGCACGTCGCCGAGATAATGCGAGAACGCGACGAAATTGGTGTTCACCGCGAGCAGCATCAGCTCGATCGCCATCAGGATGATGATGACGTTCCGACGGTTCAGGAAAATGCCGACGATGCTGATCGCAAACAGGATCGCGCCGAGGACAAGGTAATGGGCAAGGGTCAACATGATTTCTATCTCCTGTCCGCTCAGCTGTTCTTGGCTGGTGCCGAGTCGGCCGCTGCTGCTGCCGCTGCCGCGGCTTCTTCCGCCGCGACGGTAGCCGCGGTCTTTTCCGATTTCATCTTCACGACGCGCACGCGGTCTTGAGCGCGCACCTTGACCTGTTCGCTGACGTTCTGACGTTTGCTGTCTTTCTTGTGGCTCGTGGTCAGCGCGATCGCCGCGATGATCGCCACCAGCAGCACCAGACCGGCCACTTCGAACGCGAAGATGTAGTCGGTGTAAATGATCTTGCCGATCAGGCGCGTGTTCGACCAGTCGCCCATGCCGTTAGCGGCGGCCGTGGTGTCGCGCAGCGCCGTGGCGGTCGCGCCGTAGCCGTGCCACAGGATCAGCGCGGTTTCGATCACGATGATCGCGCCCACCAGCGTGGCCATTGGCACGAAGCGTTTGAAGTCTTTGCGCAGCACGTCGATATTGATGTCCAGCATCATCACGACGAACAGGAACAGCACCATCACCGCGCCGACGTAGACCAGCACCAGCAGGATTGCAAGGAACTCGGCCTGCAGCAGCATCCAGATCGCCGCTGCGTTGAAGAACGCCAGCACCAGAAACAGTGCGGACGACACCGGGTTGCGCGAGGTGATCACCTTCAGCCCTGAAACCACCAGGAGCAGCGCGAAGATGTAGAACAGTACGGTCGTGAATTCCATGATTACCGGTTCATCGTTAGGCCATCGTCAGGCATTGTTCTTTGGCACATGTGACTGGCATACCGCCAGAACAGCCGCACAGGTGCGCCGTGCCGCGGCGTTCAGGCCGCGGCGCCCGGCCCGACAACAGGCCGTGATTGCTGCATTTACTGCTGCATTGACTGCTTCAACTGAAGCGCTTCAACGATACGGTGCGTCGGCTGCCTTGTTCGCAGCGATCTCCGTCTCATAACGATCGCCAACGGCCAGCAGCATGTCTTTCGTGAAGTACAGGTCGCCACGCTTTTCACCGTGGTACTCGAGAATGTGCGTTTCGACGATCGAATCGACCGGGCAGCTTTCTTCGCAGAAACCGCAGAAGATGCACTTGGTCAGGTCGATGTCGTAGCGCGTCGTGCGGCGGGTATTGTCCGCACGCGTTTCCGACTCGATCGTAATCGCGAGCGCCGGACACACCGCTTCGCACAGCTTGCAGGCAATGCAGCGTTCTTCACCGTTTTCATAGCGGCGCAGCGCATGCAGGCCGCGGAAACGCGGCGAGATCGGGGTCTTCTCTTCCGGGAACTGCACGGTCACCTTGCGCTGGAACGTATAACGTCCGGTCAGCGCGAGGCCTTTGAGCAACTCCGTGAGGAAGAAGGTCTTGAAAAAATTTTGGATTGCGGTCATGGGTTCATCCGCCCTTTATTTCCAGATATTCAACGGCGACATGATCCAGAAGCCGACCACCACCAGCCACACCACGCAGACCGGAATGAAGATCTTCCAGCCCAGACGCATGATCTGGTCATAGCGATAGCGCGGGAACGTGGCACGCGCCCAGATGAACACCGACAACAGGAAGAAAACCTTGGCGACGAGCCATACGATGCCCGGGACAAACGACAGGAAGCCGAACGGTGCGCTCCAGCCGCCGAGGAACAGTGTTGCAGCCAATGCCGAGATCACGATCATGTTGATGTACTCGGCGAGGAAGAACAGCGCGAACGCCATACCCGAGTAATCGATCATGTGGCCCGCGACGATTTCCGACTCCCCTTCCACCACGTCGAACGGGTGACGGTTCGTTTCGGCGATGCCCGAGATGAAGTACACGACGAACATCGGCAGCAGCGGAAGCCAGTTCCACGACAGGAAGTTCAAGCCGTATGAAGCGAAGATGCCATGTTCCTGCGAAGCGACGATGCCCGACAGGTTCAGCGTGCCGGCGGTCATCAGCACGACGACGAGCGCGAAGCCCATCGAAATTTCGTACGACACCATCTGGGCCGCGGCCCGCATGGCGCCGAGGAACGCGTACTTCGAGTTCGACGCCCAGCCGGCCAGGATCACGCCGTACACGCCGATCGACGAGATCGCCATCGCGTAGAGCAGACCCGCGTTGATGTCGCCGAGCACCGCGCCTGCCTGGAACGGAATCACCGCCCATACGGCAAAGGCCGGTACCACCACCATGATCGGCGCGATCATGTAAATCCAGCGGCTCGCCTGCGCGGGCTGAATCACTTCTTTCAGCAGCAGCTTCAGCACGTCGGCGATCGGCTGCAAAAGACCCGCGGGACCGACGCGGTTCGGGCCGAGACGCACATGCATCCAGCCGATCAGCTTACGCTCCCACAGAATCAGGTAAGCCACGCACAGCAGGATCACGACGGCCACCACCAGGATGCGCACCAGTGCCCACACCGTGGGCCATGCCACACCGAGAAGCTGGGTGCCGCCCGAGTTGATCGTATCGAACAAGCTCATTTACGCCTTCTCCACCACCAGTTCACCGAACAGGCTGCCCAGCGCTGCACCGGCCGGCGTAGCCGCCGATACGCGGACGACCGTCTCCGCAAGATTCGCGTCGCGCACGGCCGGCAACTGCACCGATTGCTCGCCCTGGCGCACGCGCACCGCGTCGCCTTCCTTCAAACCCAGTGTGTCGAACAGCGCAGCCGGCAGACCGACCGTGTTCGCTGCCCGGGCCGCCGCGGTCAGATGCAGCGACTCCGCGCGACGCACCAGCGCGTCGGCGTGATAGATCGGCACATTCGCAATGCGCTCGAACTTGCCTTGCGCCGCCTTCACCGCCTTGCCGCGCGCAACCGTGACGCCGGTCTTGTTCGACAGACGCGAGTTCAGTTCGCCGTCGCCGAGAGCGGCCGTGCGCACTTCTTCCGACGTGTCGAATTCAAAGCCCGGCACGCCCAGCAGGCTGCCCAGCACACGCAGTACCTTCCATGCCGGACGCGTGTCGCCGAGCGGACGCACGACGCCGTTGAACGTCTGCACCGTACCTTCGGCGTTGACGAACGTACCGGCGGTTTCCGTGAACGGCGCGATCGGAAGCAGCACGTCGGCGTATTCGGCGCCGGTCTGGAACGGCGACAGCACGACCACCATTTCAGCCTGCTTCAGCGCGGCCACAGCCTGCGCCGGGTTAGCCGTGTCGAACTCCGGCTCGACGTTCAGCAGCACATAACCCTTGCGCGGCTGCTCGAACACTTCGCGAGCGTTCAGACCGCCCTCGCCCGGCAATGCATCTACCAGATGCGCGCCGACCGTGTTGGCCGCTTCCGTGAGGAAGCCCAGCGTCGCGCCCGTCGCGTCCGCGATCCATTGCGCCGCGGCGTGGATGAGCGCGAAATCCGGATGACGGACCGCGCCGTTGCCCAGCAACACGAGGCGGCGTTCGCCCGTGGCGAGCGACTTCGCGACTTGCTTGTTCGCATCCGTAGGCTGCGTGCCGGCGAAAGCTGCCGGCAGCGCGACGCCATTGGCTTCCGACACTGCGCCGGCAATGCCAGCCAGCGCGTCGAGCCATGCGGACGGGGCGGCAACCACGCGCTGCGCTTGCGGAATCAGCGCGTCGTCATTCGTGGACTGCACCAGCGTGAGCTTCGCGCCGCCCTTGGCAGCTTGACGCAGACGCGCGGCGAACAGCGGATGGTCGCGGCGCAGATCCGAGCCGATCACCAGCGCGGCGTCGACGTTCGACAGATCGGCGATGGCGGTGCCGAGCCACGGCGCGCCATTGACCGGCGCGGAGAAATCCGACTGACGCAGACGGAAGTCGACGTTAGGCGTGCCGACCGCTTGCGCCAGTTGCTTCAACAGGAACAGTTCTTCGACCGTGCTGTGGGCGCTGCCGAGTGCGGCCAGCGCGTTCGCGCCGTGGTCGCCCTTGATACCCTTCAAACCCTTCACCACGTATTCGAGCGCGGTTTGCCAGTCGGTCTCGACCCACTTGCCGCCTTGCTTGAGCATTGGCTGCGTCAGACGCTCGGGGCTGTTCAGCCCTTCGTACGAGAAGCGGTCCTTGTCCGAAATCCAGCATTCGTTGATGGATTCGTTTTCGAACGGCAGCACGCGCATCACGCGATTGTTCTTCACCTGCACCACGAGGTTCGCGCCGACGGAATCGTGCGGGCTCACCGACTTGCGGCGCGACAGCTCCCACGTGCGGGCGCTGTAACGGAACGGCTTGCTGGTGAGCGCACCGACCGGGCACAGATCGATCATGTTGCCCGACAGTTCCGAGTCCACCGTCTTGCCGACGAACGACGTGATTTCCGAATGCTCGCCGCGGCCCAACATGCCGAGCTCCATCACGCCGGCCACTTCCTGGCCGAAACGCACACAACGCGTGCAGTGAATGCAACGCGACATTTCTTCCATGGAGATCAGCGGGCCGACGTTCTTGTGGAACACCACGCGCTTTTCTTCGCTATAACGCGATGCCGACTTGCCGTAACCCACGGCCAGATCCTGCAACTGGCACTCGCCGCCCTGGTCGCAGATCGGGCAATCCAGCGGGTGGTTGATCAGCAGGAATTCCATCACGGCTTGCTGACCCTTCACCGCCTTGTCCGACTTGGTGCGCACGATCATGCCGGCCGATACCGGCGTGGCGCATGCGGGCACCGCCTTCGGCATCTTTTCGACATCGACCAGACACATCCGGCAGTTGGCCGCAATCGACAGCTTCTTGTGATAGCAGAAGTGAGGAATGTACGTGTCGACCTTATGCGCAGCCTGGATCACCATGCTGCCTTCAGGCACCTCTACTTTCTTGCCGTCTATTTCAAGTTCAACCATGATGGTCAATCTTCCTTAACCTGTTACCGCTCAATCGTTCGCCTGTTCATCGCCCGTTTCAGGCGATGAATCCCGCGGTTGACGTGTTCTGGTGTGTGCCCGTTCTACGTACTTATTCGCGTGCTCAGGCAGCCACTGTTTCCGACGCCGCTGCTGCGCCGGCATGGCCGCCGACGAGGCAATGCTTGTGGGCGACGTGGTATTCGAATTCGTCCCAGTAGTGCTTGAGCATGCCGCGAACCGGCATGGCCGCTGCATCGCCGAGCGCGCAAATGGTACGGCCCATGATGTTTTCAGCGACTGAGTTCAGCAGATCCAGATCTTCCGGACGGCCGAGCCCATGCTCGATACGATGAACGACGCGGTACAGCCAGCCCGTGCCTTCGCGGCAAGGCGTGCATTGACCACACGATTCTTCGTAATAGAAATAAGACAGACGCAACAACGAGCGCACCATGCAGCGCGTTTCGTCCATGACGATGACCGCGCCGGATCCGAGCATCGAGCCTTGCTTGGCGATCGAGTCGTAGTCCATGTCGGTCTGCATCATGATGTCGCCCGGAATGACCGGCGCCGACGAGCCGCCAGGAATCACGGCCTTGATCTTCTTGCCGCCGCGCATGCCGCCGGCGAGTTCCATCAGCGTGGAGAACGGCGTGCCGAGCGGGATTTCATAATTGCCCGGACGTTCGACGTCGCCAGCGATCGAAAAAATCTTCGTGCCGCCGTTGTTCGGCTTGCCGATCTCAAGGTAATTCTGCGGACCGATTGCAAGCAGGAACGGCACTGCGGCAAACGTCTCGGTGTTGTTGATCGTGGTCGGCTTGCCATACACGCCGAAGCTCGCCGGGAACGGCGGCTTGAAACGCGGCTGGCCTTTCTTGCCTTCCAGCGATTCGAGCAGCGCGGTTTCTTCGCCGCAGATATAGGCGCCGTAACCGTGGTGCGCATGCAGTTCGAACGAGAAGCCCGAACCCATGATGTTCTCGCCGAGGAACCCCGCACGGCGTGCTTCGTCCAACGCTTGTTCAAAGCGTTTGTAGACTTCCCAGATTTCGCCGTGAATATAGTTGTAGCCGACCGTAATGCCCATCGCGTACGCGCCGATGGCCATGCCTTCGATCAGCGCATGCGGATTGAAGCGCAGAATGTCGCGGTCTTTGAACGTGCCCGGTTCGCCTTCGTCCGAATTGCAGACGAGGTACTTCTGACCGGGGAACTGACGCGGCATGAAGCTCCACTTCAAGCCGGTCGGGAAGCCCGCACCGCCTCGACCGCGCAGACCCGAGGCCTTGACGTCGGCAATCACCTGCTCGGGCGGAATCTTCTCTTCCAGAATACGGCGCAACTGGGCGTAACCGCCGCGCGCTACATAGTCTTCGAGATGCCAGTTATCGCCGTTCAGGCCGGCGAGAATCAGCGGTTTGATGTGACGATCGTGTAAACACGTCATTTCGAAAGTTCCTCGAGCAGCTGGTCGATCTTCGCGCGGCTCATGAAGCTGCACATGCGATGGTTGTTCACCAGCATCACCGGCGCGTCGCCGCACGAGCCCATGCACTCACCTTCTTTCAGGGTGAACTTGCCGTCGGGCGTGGTTTCGCCGAAGTCGATGCCGAGCTTCTGCTTCAGATATTCAGCCGCGCTGTCCGAGCCGCCGTCCGGGCCAAGCTGACACGGCAGGTTCGTGCAGAGCGTGATCTTGTACTTGCCGACCGGCGAGGTCTCGTACATCGTGTAGAAGGTAGCCACCTCCTGCACGGCGACTGCCGGCATGCCGAGATAGTCCGCGACGAACTGCATGAGTTCGGGCGACAGCCAGCCATGCTCTTCCTGAGCAGTGGCCAACGCCGACATCACGGCGGACTGTTTCTGATCGGCGGGATACTTCGCGATCGCACGATCGATTTCTTTCAGGCCTTCAGCTGAGATCATTTTCAGACACGACTCTTTCAATTCCTACCGAACGAAAACCCGTCGCTCACATCAGGCTGCGACAGACCCGGCGTTCCTTTGCTTGACGCGCGCTTCGATGCAAGCTGAAGGCACGCGCCGATGAATACGTCCTAGCGATCCACTTCGCCGAACACGATGTCCTGCGTACCGATGATCGTCACGGCGTCGGCGATCATGTGACCGCGCGCCATTTCATCGAGCGTGGACAGGTGGGCATAGCCCGGCGCGCGGATCTTCAGGCGATACGGCTTGTTCGCGCCGTCGGAGATCAGATAGATGCCGAATTCGCCCTTCGGATGCTCGACAGCGGCATACGCCTCGCCTTCCGGTACGTGGAAGCCTTCCGTGAAGAGCTTGAAGTGGTGAATCAACTCTTCCATGTTCGACTTCATGCCCACGCGCGATGGCGGCGCAACCTTGTGATTGTCGATCATCACCGGGCCTGGATTCTTACGCAGCCACTCAACGCACTGTTTCACGATGCGCGTGGATTGGCGCATTTCTTCGACGCGAACCAGATAGCGGTCGTAGCAATCGCCATTCACACCGACCGGAATGTCGAAATCGAGCTTGTCATAGACTTCATACGGCTGCTTCTTGCGCAGATCCCACTCGATGCCCGAGCCGCGCAACATGGCGCCGGTCATGCCGAGGTTCAGCGCACGTTCCGGGCTGACCACGCCGATACCGACCAGACGTTGCTTCCAGATGCGGTTGTCGGTGAGCAGCGTTTCATACTCGTCGACGCACTTCGGGAAACGCGTGAAGAAGTCGTCGATGAAGTCGAGCAGCGAACCCTGGCGGTTCTCGTTCATCTTCGACAATGCCTTCGCATTGCGAATTTTCGATGCCTTGTATTGCGGCATGGCGTCAGGCAGATCGCGATAGACGCCGCCCGGCCGATAGTAAGCTGCGTGCATCCGTGCGCCGGAGACCGCTTCGTACACGTCCATCAGGTCTTCACGCTCGCGGAACGCGTACAGAAACACCGCCATCGCGCCGACGTCGAGCGCATGCGCGCCGATCCACATCAAGTGGTTCAGCACGCGCGTGATTTCGTCGAACATGACGCGAATGTATTGCGCGCGCACCGGCACGTCGATGCCGAGCAGCTTTTCGATCGCCATCACATAGCCGTGCTCGTTCACCATCATCGACACGTAGTCGAGACGGTCCATGTAGGGCACCGACTGGATGAATGTTTTGGTTTCGGCGAGCTTTTCAGTCGCGCGATGCAGCAGGCCGATGTGCGGATCGGCGCGCTGGATGACTTCGCCGTCGAGTTCGAGCACGAGGCGCAGCACACCGTGCGCTGCCGGGTGCTGAGGGCCGAAGTTGAGCGTGTAGTTCTTGATCTCTGCCATGGCGTTCTCTTAGTGTTTCAGACCGCCATAGCGATCTTCGCGGATCACGCGCGGCGTGATTTCCCGAGGCTCGATCGTCACAGGCTGATAGACGACGCGCTTCTCTTCCGGGTCGTAACGCATTTCGACGTAGCCGGAGACAGGGAAATCTTTACGGAACGGGTGACCAATGAAACCGTAGTCGGTCAGGATACGGCGCAGGTCCGGGTGGCCTTCGAAGACGATGCCGTACAGGTCAAATGCTTCGCGCTCGTACCAGTTGACCGAATTCCAGATTTCGACAACAGACGGCAGGATCGGCACTTCGTCGTCCGGTGCGAACACGCGCAGACGCAGACGCCAGTTGTTCTGCACCGACAGCAGATGCAGAACGGCCGCAAAACGCGGGCCTTCGTAAGCGCCGTCGGCGTAGGTTTGATAGTCGACGCCGCACAGATCCACGCATTGCTCGAAACCGAGCGAGCGGTCGTCGCGCAGACGGGTTGCCACATTGAGGTAGTCGCCAGCCTTCACGACGATCGTCAACTCACCGATTGCCTCGGTAGTGCTCTGCAGGAGGCCGCCAAAGGCCGCCTCGAGGTTCGCTTTCAGGGTCTCGAGTTTGCTTGCCATATTGTGGGGGAGGCGTTGGCCTTATTGACGGGCGATTGTGTTGGTGCGGCGAATCTTGGCCTGCAACTGGATCACGCCGTACACCAGCGCTTCAGCCGTAGGCGGGCAGCCCGGCACATAGACGTCGACCGGCACGATCCGGTCGCAGCCGCGCACCACCGAATACGAGTAGTGGTAATAGCCACCGCCGTTCGCGCACGAGCCCATCGAGATCACCCAGCGCGGCTCGGCCATCTGATCGTAGACCTTGCGCAGCGCCGGCGCCATCTTGTTGCACAGCGTGCCGGCGACGATCATCACGTCCGACTGACGCGGACTCGGACGAAACACCACGCCAAAACGGTCGAGGTCATAACGGGCAGCACCCGCATGCATCATCTCGACCGCACAGCACGCAAGACCGAACGTCATCGGCCACAACGAGCCGGTGCGCGTCCAGTTGATCAGTTTGTCAGCTGTGGTGGTGACAAACCCTTCCTTCAAGACCCCTTCGATACTCATTTGCTTTCCACTCCAGACGGGGTGGCAAGCCTTGGCCACCCGCGCAAACCGGCGATTAATCCATCATTCCCAGTCGAGGCCGCCCTTCTTCCAGATGTAGGCAAAGCCCAGCAGGAATTCGAGCAGGAAAATCATCATCGCCATGAAGCCGGGCCAGCCGATGTCGCGCAAGGCAACGCCCCACGGGAACAAGAACGCGGTTTCAAGATCGAAAATGATGAAGAGAATGGCGACGAGGTAGTAGCGCACGTCGAACTTCATGCGCGCATCTTCGAATGCTTCGAAGCCGCACTCGTACGGTGCGTTTTTCTCGGTATCAGGCTTATTGGGACCAAGGATCTTGCCGATACTGACCAGTGCTACGCCTAAACCGGTGCCCACTACAAGGAACAACAAGACGGGGAAATAGGCTGCGAGGTTCAAGACAGTCCTCAATCGGTTGGGTTCTGAGTGCCGTCAGGAGCATAGCACTCCTGACGCGAAATCACTTCCGAAACGCACATGTCGCAAGCCCAACGCAAGCCGCACGCCAGAAGTGAAAATGCCAGCCGAAGCGAAGCAAGCGGCTGGCATTTAGATAACATTTTGGTGCCGACGGCGAGACTCGAACTCGCACAGCTTTCGCCACTACCCCCTCAAGATAGCGTGTCTACCAATTTCACCACGTCGGCACTGCATGCAATCCGGGAAAACAACTTATAAAACCCGCGAATCGCTTCAAGACTTGAATTATAACTGGTCTAAACAGTTTGTTCAACGCACAAAAGCACGTTGAACGAAAATTTATTTCGGTACGTCGGTTGCGGGAACGGATGCAGCCGATGCCGGCAAAACCGCCGAGCCACCCGCCGGTGCCGAAGCAGCAGAAGCCGCGACCGGCGCAGTCACAGCCGCGCCCAGCACGCCTGCGGAGGGTTTCGCACGATACGCGCCGAGGTAAGTGAGCGTCAGCGTGGTGACAAAAAACACCGCCGCGAGAACCGCCGTAGTGCGTGACAGAAAGTTTGCCGAACCGGTCGCGCCGAACAGACTGCCCGATGCTCCGCTGCCAAAAGCCGCGCCCATATCGGCGCCTTTGCCGTGTTGCAGCAAGACGAGGCCGATAACCCCGAGTGCCGACAACAGCTGAACGACGATAATCAATGTTTTCAAATACAGCATCACACTCACCTGAGTCTTTATTTAACCGCGCCACACGCTACGTGTTGCACGGGATGGGGTCATCCTCGCCAAGGCGCCCTGCTCAACCGGCGACGCTCGTTGCGGCAGCCGCCTTGCAGATCGCCAGGAAATCCTGGTCTTTCAACGACGCGCCGCCGATCAGGCCACCGTCGATATCCGGCTGGCGGAACAATTCTTCCGCGTTATCCGGCTTCACGCTGCCGCCGTACAACAGCGGCACATCCGCCACCGCCGCGCCCTTTGCCGCCAGACGCGAACGCAAAAACGCATGAACCGCCTGCGCCTGCTCCGAACTCGCGCTCTTGCCGGTGCCGATCGCCCAGACCGGCTCATACGCGACGACAATCCGCGCCGCCTCCTGCACCGACAATTTCGCCAGCACTTCGTCCAGTTGCGCGCCGACTACCTGCTCGGTCGAACCGGCTTCGCGCTCTTCAAGCGTTTCGCCGACGCAGACGATCGGCGTCAAACCCGCCTCCAGCGCACGCTGTGTTTTCACCGCGACCAGCTCGGCGCTTTCGCGATGATAGGCACGGCGCTCCGAGTGCCCGACGATCGCGAGCGTGGCGCCGAACTCCACCACCATCGGCGCGGCCACTTCACCGGTGTAGGCGCCATGCGTGAACGCTGACACGTCCTGCACGCCCCACACGACCCGGCTGCCTTCCAGCAACGACTGAGACTGCGCGAGATACAGACTCGGCACGCAGACACCGACGCGCACGTCGGCCGGCAATGCGCCCGCTCCTTTCGCCACCGCCTGCAACAGCGTGGCATTCTCGGCGAGGCGCCCGTGCATCTTCCAGTTACCGACTACCAGTTTGGCTCGTTGTTTCGACATCGTCTCGTCTTGTCTTGGCGGCGGACTTCGTTTGCGCTTACAGCCCACCTTTCGGATTCATGCGGCGTGCGCAAAACGCGCAATTTTACTGCGTGGGGTGGATCGGGTCAAACCGACCGTGTCAAGCGTCCTGACCCCAAGACAGTACGATCTTGCCGACGTGCGTGCTGCTCTCCATCAGCGTATGGGCGTCGGCCGCTTGCGCGGCCGGAAACACGCGATGCACCACGGGCTTGATGCGCCCGCCTTCGAGATGCGGCCAAACCCGCTCTTTCAGTTGCGCGGCGATCTTCGCCTTGAATTCTATCGGCCGCGGACGCAGCGTCGAACCCGTCACCGTCAAACGGCGGCGCAGCACTTCGTTCAGGTTCAATTCCGCTTTCGCACCGCCCAGCAAGGCGATCAGCACGATCCGTCCGCCATCCGCCAACGCCGTCAGCTCACGCGACACATAACTGCCCGCCACCATGTCGAGCACCACGTCGACGCCGCGATCGTTGGTCAGCGACTTGATCACTTCGACGAAATCTTCGGTCTTGTAGTTGATCGCCCGCTCGGCGCCCAACGCCTCACAGGCGCGGCACTTCTCGTCCGACCCGGCGGTCGCGAACACGCGAAAACCGAGCGCATGCGCAATCTGGATCGCCGTCACGCCGATGCCGCTGGAACCGCCCTGCACCAGCAGCGTTTCGTTCGGCGCGCCTTCGCCCTTGCCGAGCTGCGCACGGTCGAACACATTGCTCCACACCGTGAAGAACGTTTCGGGCAACGAAGCCGCCTCGACATCCGACAGGCCCGCCGGCACCGGCAGACACTGCAGCAGCGGCGCGACCGCATATTCCGCATAGCCGCCGCCCGCCAGCAATGCGCACACCCGATCGCCGACTTTCAGGCCAAACGGATTGTTCTTCGCGTCGATCGTCCCGCCGACGATTTCGCCCGCCACCTCCAGCCCCGGCAGATCCGACGCGCCGGGCGGCGGCGCATAGCCGCCTTTGCGCTGAAACACGTCCGGACGGTTGATGCCGGATGCGGCCACCTTGATCAGCACCTCACCCGCTGCCGGCTGCGGCGTCGGCCGCTCAGCCAGTTTCAGAACGTCCGGTGCACCGAATTCGGTGATTTCGATCGCTTTCATCTGCGTCAACTCCAAGATTGGATTGCGTTGCATGCCGGCATGAACAAACAGAGTACTCGCTTGTGTGCCCCGAGAGGATTTCCTTCGAGGCGCCCGCCTGCAGCGCAATTCACCTGAACCCTTCATGAAAAACGGCCGGCGCGCGTTCGCGCTGCCGGCCGTTGCCCCGCTACCGCATTACTGCTGCGGCGTCGGTTCGCCTTGCGGCGCGCCGTTCGCGGCGTCGTTCAGCAACGCCTTGGCCGACAAACGCACGCGACCCTTTTCGTCCGTCTGGATGACCTTGACCTTCACCTGCTGGCCGTCCTTCAGATAGTCGTTGATGTCCTTGATACGCTCGTTGGCGATCTCGGAAATGTGCAGCAGACCGTCCTTGCCCGGCAGGATGTTCACGATCGCACCGAAATCCAAGAGCTTGAGCACGGTGCCTTCGTACACCTGACCGACTTCGACTTCCAGCGTGATGTTCTCGATACGCTTCTTCGCTTCGGCCATGCCTTCGCTGCTCGTGCTGGCGATGGTGACGACGCCGTCGTCCGAAATATCGATCGTCGTGCCGGTTTCTTCGGTCAGCGCGCGGATCACCGAACCACCCTTGCCGATCACGTCGCGGATCTTTTCCGGATTGATCTTGATGGTGATCATGCGCGGTGCGAACTCCGACAATTGCGTGTTCGCGCCGGAGACAGCCGAGGTCATCTTGCCGAGGATGTGCAGACGGCCTTCCTTCGCTTGCGCGAGGGCGACCTGCATGATTTCCTTGGTGATGCCCTGGATCTTGATGTCCATCTGCAGCGCGGTCACGCCTTGCTCGGTGCCCGCCACCTTGAAGTCCATGTCGCCGAGGTGATCTTCGTCGCCGAGGATGTCGGTCAGCACGGCAAACTTGTTGCCTTCCAGGATCAGGCCCATGGCGATGCCGGCGACGTGCGCCTTCATCGGCACGCCGGCGTCCATCAGCGCGAGGCAGCCGCCGCACACCGAAGCCATCGACGAGGAACCGTTCGATTCCGTGATTTCCGACACGACGCGAATCGAATAGCCGAATTCCTCGGCGCTCGGAAGGCACGCAGCCAGCGCGCGCTTGGCCAGACGGCCGTGACCGATTTCACGGCGCTTCGGCGAACCGACGCGGCCCGTTTCGCCGGTCGCGAACGGAGGCATGTTGTAGTGGAGCATGAAGCGTTCGCGGTACTCGCCTTCGAGCGCGTCGATGTTCTGCTCGTCGCCCTTCGTGCCGAGCGTCGCCACTACCAGCGCTTGCGTTTCGCCGCGCGTGAACAGTGCCGAGCCGTGGGTACGCGGCAGCACGCCGGTACGGATTTCGATCGGACGCACGGTACGCGTGTCGCGGCCGTCGATACGCGGCTCGCCGTTCAGGATTTGCGTACGGACGATCTTCGCTTCGATATCGAACAGCACGTTGCCGACGGTTGCCTTGTCGGCCGCCACCGTGCCGCCTGCAGCCGCGTCTTCTTCCAGCTTCGCCGACGTAGCTGCGTAGATTTCCTTCAGCTTGGCCGAACGGGCTTGCTTGTCGCGCAGTTGATAAGCGGCGAGCAGATCGGCTTGCGCCAGTTCCGTCACGCGAGCGATCAGCGGCTCGTTCTTCGCCGCCGGTTGCCAATCCCATTCCGGCTTGCCGCCTTCGCGGACCAGATCGTGGATCGCGTCGATCGCGATCTGCATTTGCTCATGGCCGAACACCACGCCGCCGAGCATCACTTCTTCGCTCAGTTGCTGCGCTTCCGATTCCACCATCAGCACCGCGCGTTCCGTACCGGCGACGATCAGGTCGAGCGCCGATTCCTTCATTTGCGGACGCGTCGGGTTCAACACGTATTCGTTGTTGATATAGGCCACGCGCGCTGCGCCGACCGGGCCGTTGAACGGCAGACCGGACACGGCGAGCGCCGCCGACGCGCCGATCAGCGCGGGAATGTCGGCGGGGATTTCGGGGTTCAGCGACAGGACGTGGATCACGACCTGGACTTCGTTGTAGAAGCCTTCCGGGAACAGCGGGCGCAGCGGACGGTCGATCAGGCGCGAGATCAGCGTTTCGCCTTCCGACGGACGGCCTTCGCGGCGGAAGAAGCCACCCGGGATCTTGCCGGCGGCGTAGGTCTTTTCGAGGTAGTCGACGGTCAGCGGGAAAAAGTCCTGGCCCGGCTTGGCCGTCTTGGCGCCGACCACGGTGGCCAGCACCACGGTATCTTCGACGTCGACGATCACGGCGCCGCTCGCCTGGCGAGCGATTTCGCCGGTCTCGAGGCGGACCTTATGTTGTCCCCACTGAAATTCTTTGACGATCTTATTGAACATAGTCATTGCTTTTCCTCTTCGTAATGCCGCGCGAACCAGAAGCGGCGCGGCAACGCCAGGACCGGCGCCGCATGGGAAGAGTAGTGTTATGCCATTCCAGAGAACCACGCTTGATGTTGAGTACGCGCGCGAACCGCTGGAATGACACAAAGCTCCGCCCTGAAGCCCGGCCATGATTCTCTTTTGCTGCTTGCTCTACTGCTGCTTTACTACTGCTTGCCGCTCCCGCCGCATGAATCCTGCACGCCGCCGCGGAGAACAGCCGGCGCGCATCACATGAAGCGCACCGTGCAAAAACAAAATGCCTGTATCAGCGGAACTGACACAGGCATCTTGCTGAACGACTGGCCGATTACTTACGCAGACCCAGCTTCTCGATCAGTGCGCGGTAACGATCCGCGTCCTTACCCTTCAGGTAGTCGAGCAGCTTGCGACGGCGGCTCACCATGCGCAGCAGACCGCGGCGGCTGTGGTGATCTTTCGTGTGTGCCTTGAAGTGAACGGTCAGTTCGTTGATGCGGGTCGTGAGCAGCGCGACCTGAACTTCGGGGGAGCCGGTGTCGTTAGCTGCGCGTGCGAATTGCGCGACGACTTCGGACTTCTTGCTTGTTTCAACTGCGGACATGTCGATTTCCTTAAGAACTAGACAGGCGGTCACGGAAGAAAGGCCGTGCCGTGGGTTACCCGTGTGCTTCACATGCCTTGAACAAAGGCCTGCCTCACAACGGGACGCGTATTGTAGCACAGCCGTTTGCGGCCGCGAACCCTGCTGTGCCGGGCGATGACGCGTCCCGCCTGCGTCATGGCCGTTTCATCTTGCACACCGTCGGCGGGATCGCACGCTCGGGCGGCAACGCCAGCACCGTGCGAAAACCATAGCCGGAGCCTTCGTTATCGAAATGCACACCCGGCGTGCCGGCTTTGTCCATTTCCATCACGTAAAGGGGCTGGATAAGTTGATGGTCGTCGGCGCGCATCCGCGAGGCGTGAAAGCCGTTGTCGAACTTGATCCCTTCCAGGGCTCGCGCCACGGCGGCCGGGTCGGCGCTGCCGGCGCGGGTCATCGCGGCGGCCAGGGTTTCGATCATCAGCGGCATGCGCAGCACCGGGTAGTCGTCCTGTGCGGCCGGGAAACGGGCCCGGAAGGCGGCGTACCACGCATCGGAGGCCGCGCCGCCGGCGTTCGGGTGCCAGTCGGCCACCGCGATCACGTGACCGACGCCGGCGTCGCCCAAGGCGGCGGGCGCGCCGAGGCTGTTGCCGTAGAACGTATAGAACGTCGTGTCCAGCCCCTGTTCGCGCGCGGCCTTGACGAGCAGCGTCAGGTCGTTGCCCCAGTTGCCCGTGATCACGGCGTCCGCCCCGCTCGCGCGGATCTTCGCGACGTACGGCGCGAAGTCTTTCACGCGGCCGATCGGATGGAATTCGTCGCCGACCACGGCGATGTCCGGCCGCTTCGTCGCCAGCGCCGAACGCGCGAGACTGCTCACGTCGTGTCCGAAGCTGTAGTCCTGGTTCAGCAGATAGACCTTCTTCACCGCCTTGTCGCGCTGGATCACGTCGGCCAGCGCGTCCATGCGCATGCCCGCGTGCGCGTCGAAGCGGAAATGCCAGAAGCTGCAGCTGGCGTTGGTCAGCGCCGGGTCGTCGGCGGAATAGTTGAGGAACAGCTCGCGGTTGCCCGGTTCGCGGCTGTTCTGCTTGTCGATCGCGCCGATCAGCGCGGCGGCGACCGCCGAGCTGTTGCCTTGCATGATGTAGCCGATATGGCGGTCGGCGGCCGCGCGCAGTTGCGTGAGCGCCTCTTCGGTGCCGCCCCTGCTGTCGAGCACGACCAGTTCGAACGGATGCGCGCCGTCGGCGAGCTTGACGCCGCCGCGCGCGTTCACCTGCTCGACGCCAAAGCGCAGATTGCGCTCGACCGCCGCGCCCGCGTTGGCGAACGGGCCGGACATGCCTTCGATCAGCGCCAGCTGGATCGGCGTGCCGGTGGGCTTGCCGGTGGGCTTCGCCGCGGCGTTAGCTACGGGATTGACTGCGCCATTCGCTACGGGGTTCGCTACGGGATGCGCCGCGGGACTAGCTGCGGCATTCGCTGCCAGGCCAGCCGCCGGGTTAGTCGCCGTCGCGGCCGCCGCGTACGCCGCCGCGGCCATCGAAATCGCTGCCAGCGCCACTGCCGCCGTCCGTTGCCACTTCGCCATCGTCATCGCCCCGCCTGATTGGTGAAAGCGCGGATCATAGGTGGTTCGGCACGGAATAAGCAAGCCGGCGCAACCGTTACCGTAATTCCCGGCCAGCCCTTCACGAAGCGCAAATCTTTTGCCGCAGCGCGTGTCAAAATAATGCGTCTCGATGATAAAAACCGCTACTTACACGCCATCGGAGGAATACATGTTCAACCGCCACCACGTCACGGCGGCCTCGATCGAAGCGCCGGCCGCAGGGCGCCTGCGCCGCGCGGCGCTCGTCTGCCTGAGCGCGCTCGCGCTCGCCGGCTGCGTGCAACCCTGGCAGCAATACCAGCAAGGCGCGGACGAATCCACCATCATCGCGCGCCTCGGCCCGCCGCGCGAAAGCTACGACCTGCCGAACGGCGGCAAACGGCTGATGTGGCCGACGCAGCCAATGGGCGAAACCACCACCGCGGCCGACATCGACGCGTCCGGCAAGATCGTCAACGTGCGCCAGGTGCTGCAGCCGAACGAGTTCTACCGCGCGGAAATCGGCAAATGGACCAAGAGCGACGTGCTGGTGAACTTCGGCCGCCCGGTCGAAACGTCGTACTTTCCGTTGATGAAGCGCGAAGTCTGGACCTATCGCTATCTCGAAGACAACGTCTGGTACATGATGTACAGCTTTTATTTCGACGATCAGGGCATTGTGCGGCTCACGCAAAAAACGCCCGATCCGTTACATGATCCGGATCGCCGCAGCCTGTTCTGAGCGCTGCCTCAATCATGCGTGATGCACCATGCATCTACCAAGGCCGCCTCCTCAGGCGGCTTTTTTTTATTTATTGCGCATGGTGGCGAATTTTATTTCGCGCACAGCGGATTTATTTTTTGATAGAAAGGCTTTCGTAAGCATTGATTCGGCACTGGCCTCTCATGAGGCCGCACGAGCGCGAGCCGTGAATTCGGTGCCGAATGAATGCGCCCCACTTACGGAGCCGCTCTCGATGAACCGTCCCAAACGCCTGCTCGTCGCCAACGTCGCGTGGGCGCATGAAACCGCCGTGCGCAACCCCGCATTTTTCCGCCATCTGGCACGCGGCCAGAATCCCCACGTACTGTGGATCGGCTGCTCGGACAGCCGTGTGCCCGCCGAGACCATCACGCATTGCGAGCCGGGTGACCTGTTCGTCCACCGCAACATCGCCAACCTCTTTCAAGCCGACGACGACAACTCGGCGAGCGTCCTCGAATATGCGGTAAAGGTGCTGAAAGTCGGTCACGTGATCGTCTGCGGCCACTATGGATGCGGCGGCGTGCGCGCTGCGCTGCTGCCGCCCGAACCGAGCCTGCCTCACGTGAATCGGCGGATCGCGCCGCTGTGCGCCCTCGCCCGGGCGCACCACGAAGAACTGGATGGCCACGCCAGCGAGCGGCAGCGCATCGACCGCCTCGCGGAACTGAACGTGCTCGAACAGGTGCGCGGGTTACGCGCGAACCCGATCGTGCGGGGCGCCGATCCGGCGCCGCTCGTGCACGGCTGGATCTTCGCGCTCGAAGACGGGCGCATCAAGGTCCTCACGTCCGGCTACGAAGCCGACGACGCGATGACCTGCACGACCGCCGCCCACAGCGCCGCCTAGCACCGCCTGGCACCGCAACGCATGCGAAGAATCCTTTCCGGTCCGGCTTTCGCCGCCTGCCGGGCCCCACTCTTTACTGCACGGATACCATGAACCTTCGAGCTTTTTTCTCAACGTTTCAGCGCGACCTGCTTGCGGGCACGGTCGTTTTTCTGGTGGCGCTGCCGTTGTGCCTAGGCATCGCCAATGCATCGGGGGTCGAGCCTTTTGCCGGGCTCGTCTCGGGCATCGTCGGCGGGCTGGTGGTCGCCGTGCTGAGCGGCTCGCGTTTGAGCGTGAGCGGTCCGGCGGCGGGCCTCGTCGTGATCGTGGTGGACGGCATCGCGCAACTCGGCAGCTTTTCCGCGTTCCTGCTGGCCGTGCTGCTGTCCGGCGCGATCCAGTTCGGCTTCGGCATGCTCAAAGCCGGCCGCTTCGCCGCCTACGTGCCCTCGCCGGTGATCAAGGGCATGCTCGCGGCCATCGGCGTGCTGCTGATCGTCAAACAGTTCCCGCTCGCGCTCGGCCTGTCCGGCGCGGCCCCGACGGCCGGCGCGCAACCCATGGCGCAGGGCGCTGGCGCGATTCTCACGCCGTTCGGTTCGATTTCGCTGGCGGCCTGCGTGATCACACTGCTGTCGCTGGCGATAATGGTCGGCTGGGAAACGCGCGCACTGCGTCGCTTCGCGTTGGTGCGCCACGTACCGGCACCGCTCGCGGTCGTCCTGCTGGGGATCGGCACGACGTTGCTGCTCAGCGTGCTGGCGCCCTCGCTCGCGCCGGCCGCCGAGCATCGGGTCGCCCTGCCGCCGCTGGAATCGTTCGCCGCGTTGCAACTCGCGCTCGAGTGGGCCGACTTCGGGCCGCACTTCGCGCAACTCGTCAATCCCGATGTCTGGCGCGTGGCCATCACGCTGGCGATCGTCGCGAGTCTCGAAACGCTGCTGAGCCTCGAAGCAGTCGAGCAGATCGATCCCGAACGGCGTGCCGCGCCGCCGGATCGCGAACTGAAGGCGCAAGGCGTGGGCAACCTGATCGCCGGCGCGATCGGCGGACTGCCGATCACGTCGGTGATCGTGCGCAGTTCGGCGAACGTGCATGCGGGCGCGCAGAGCCGGCTCTCGGCGATCATTCATGGCGTGCTGCTGCTCGTCAGCGTGTTCGCGCTCACTAGCGTCATCAACCTGATTCCGCTCGCCTGCCTCGCGGCGATCCTGATCTTTACGGGGCTCAAGCTCGCCAAGCCGTCGCTGTTCGTCGCCATCGCGAAACAGGGCGTCGCGCCGTTCGCGCCGTTTATCGTCACGCTCGTCGGCGTGCTCGCGACCGATCTGCTGATCGGCATCGTGCTCGGCATTCTGTGCAGCGTGCTGCTCGCGCTGTATGCGAATCTGCGCAGCCCGATCGTGCTCGCGCAACACGGCGATCACTATCTGCTGTCGTTTCGCAAGGACGTGTCGTTTCTCGGCAAAGTGCCGCTCAAGCACTACCTGCAGCAGATCCCCGACGGCGCCACCTTGATCGTCGATGCGACACGCGCCGATTTCGTCGACCACGACGTGCGCGAACTGCTCGACACGTTCGTGGCCGACGCGCCGGGCCGCGGCATTGCCGTCGAGGTGCGGCATCAGGTGCAAGCACAGGCGCGCGCAGCACGCGGCTGGTCGATGCGGCGCACGGCGGCCGAGTAGCGCCACCATGCAAAAAGCCCCGCGCCATTCAGGCACGGGGCTTTCTCGACTCCTACGACGGCCGGGCGGTGGCGCCGTCAGCGCGCCGCCTTCGCCTCGCTCATTCCGAACGTTGCGGATTCAACTTGTCCACGTTCGAATAGAGCTTGTTGAGCGCCGAGATATACGCCTTCGCGGAAGCCGCGACGATATCCGGATCGGTGCCCACGCCGTTGACGATGCGCCCGCTCTTCGACAAACGCACGGTCACTTCGCCTTGCGCCTGGGTGCCGGTGGTAATCGCGTTCACCGAGTACAGCAGCAGTTCCGAGCCGCTGCCCACTTCGGTTTCGATGGCGTTCAGCGTAGCGTCGACCGGGCCGTTGCCGCGCGCTTCGCCGGTCACTTCCTTGCCTTCCACCGAGAACACGATCTTCGCGTGCGGCTGCTCGCCCGTTTCCGAATGTTGCGACAGCGACAGGAACTTGTAGTGCTCTTTCTCCTGCGCCTCGGCGGATTCTTCCGTGACGATCGCGATGATGTCTTCGTCGAAAATTTCCGACTTGCGGTCGGCCAGTTCCTTGAAACGCGCAAACGCCGTGTTCAGTTCCGCTTCGCTATCCAGCGCGATGCCGAGTTCCTGCAGACGCTGCTTGAACGCGTTACGGCCCGACAGCTTGCCGAGCACGATCTTGTTCGCGCTCCAGCCCACGTCTTCGGCACGCATGATTTCGTAGGTGTCGCGCGCCTTCAGCACGCCGTCCTGGTGAATGCCCGAAGCATGCGCAAAAGCGTTCGCGCCGACCACCGCCTTGTTCGGCTGCACGACGAAGCCGGTAATCTGCGACACCAGTTTGGAAGCCGGCACGATCTGCGTGGTATCGAGACCGATATCGAGGCCGAAGTAATCCTTGCGAGTCTTCACGGCCATCACGATTTCTTCCAGCGACGTGTTGCCCGCGCGCTCGCCGAGGCCGTTGATCGTGCACTCGACCTGGCGCGCGCCGCCGATCTGCACACCGGCCAGCGAATTCGCCACCGCCATGCCGAGGTCGTTATGGCAATGCACCGAGAAGACGGCTTTATGCGAGTTGGGAATGCGTTCGCGCAGCGTCTTCACGAGCTGGCCGTACAACTCGGGCACGCCGTAACCGACCGTATCCGCGATATTGATCGTGGTCGCGCCTTCGGCTATCACCGCTTCCAGCACGCGGCACAGGAAATCCATATCCGAACGGCTGCCGTCTTCCGGCGAAAACTCGACGTCGTCGGTGAATTTGCGGGCGAAGCGCACTGCCAGCCTTGCCTGCTCGAACACCTGGTCCGGCGTCATGCGCAGCTTCTTTTCCATGTGCAACGGCGAAGTTGCGATGAATGTGTGGATGCGGAAGTGATCGGCCGGTTTGAGCGCGTCGGCAGCGCGCTGAATGTCTTTGTCGTTCGCGCGGGCCAGCGAACAGATCGTGCTGTCCTTGATCAGGCCTGCGATCGTATGGATCGAATCGAAGTCGCCGTTCGAGCTCGCCGCGAAGCCTGCTTCGATCACGTCCACCTTCATCCGTTCGAGCTGCTTCGCAATACGGATTTTTTCTTCTTTCGTCATCGACGCGCCGGGCGATTGTTCGCCGTCTCGCAACGTGGTGTCGAATATGATCAGTTTGTCGGACATGTCGAGTCTCCTGCGGAGTCGTTCAATTGTGGGGGATGGGAGCTTGGAATTCGGCTGTCTGCGCCACCGCTGGCGACACGCGATCACAGACGAGGCAGACGGAGGGCAAAATCGATCAACGTGACGACGAGCGCGAAAAAAGCGCGATAAAAAGCGCAACGATCAGCGCGACAGACGCTCCGGCATGGGCATGCTCAGCGGCGCGCCGGCCTGCGGAGGCCCGTAGTGCGACTCGACGAGGAACGTGAACGCATTCATCCAACGACTATAGCGGCATTCCCGCCGGCACGCAATTAGCGCCGGACCTGCCTGCCGGCGCCGCCGGACGGGCCCGCCAAAGGAAAAACGGCAGCCCGAAGGCCGCCGTTTTGTCGTGTGATCCAGCAGGTTGCGCGGGCGAACAATTATCTGTCGCGCGCCACCGAACGAGCCGGATTGGCCCTGCCGCGCACTGCCTGATAGCCCCAGAACACGTAACCGGACAGGCCGTAGAGCACGAACAGGCCGAACAGCATCAGCGGCGGGTCGGAGGACACCAGCACGAACGCGACCACCACCAGCAGTATCACGCCGAATGGCACGCGATGCCGTACGTCGAGCGCCTTGCCGCTATAGAACGGCGCGTTCGACACCATCGTCACGCCCGCGTAGATGGTCAGCACGAAGGCGACCCAAGGCAGCCAGACCAGTTTGAGCGGCACGCGGTTGTCCGTGGCGAGCCACACGAAGCCGGCGATCAGCGCCGCGGCAGCCGGGCTCGGCATGCCCTGGAAGAAGCGCTTGTCCACCACGCCGATGTTCGTGTTGAACCGCGCGAGACGCAATGCCGCACCCGAACAGTAGACGAACGCCGCAAGCCAGCCCCAGCGGCCGAGGTCCTTCAGAATCCACTCATACATGACGAGCGCCGGCGCGACGCCGAACGACACCATGTCGGAGAGGCTGTCGAACTGCTCGCCGAACGCGCTTTGCGTATGCGTCATGCGGGCGACGCGGCCGTCCATGCCGTCGAGCACCATGGCCACGAAAATCGCGATGGCCGCGACCTCGAAGCGCACATTCATGGCCTGCACCACGGCGAAGAAGCCGCAGAACAGCGCCGCCGTGGTGAAGGCGTTCGGCAGCAGATAGATGCCGCGCTTTCTCAGGAACTGCTGGCGCTGCGCGCGCCGGCTGTCGACCGCCGCCTCCGTCACTATCGGCTTGTTACGGCGGAACGGACGCGGCAGCGGTCCGCTGTTACGGGGTCGACGCGGTTTGAATGCGGCCATTCGGAAAACCTCCTTGGTGCCGCTTTATAGTTCAGCGAGGATCGTGGACGACGCGGAAACCTTTTCGCCAATCGACACACGCGGACGGCTGCCCACCGGCAGATACACGTCGACACGCGAACCGAAGCGGATAAATCCGTAACGTTGACCACGGGTGAGCGGCTCACCTGCCCGTACGTAGCAAAGAATGCGCCGCGCGATCAAACCGGCGATCTGCACCGAGGTCACGGTCTGGCCGCCGGCCATTTCGATCACCACCGCATTGCGTTCGTTTTCGGTCGAAGCCTTGTCCACCGCGGCATTCAGATACGCGCCCGGGAAATATTCGACCTTGGAGATCGCGCCATCCACCGGCGAGCGTTGCGAGTGGACGTTGAAGACGTTCATGAACACGCTGATCTTCAGCGCTTCACGATTGGCGTACGGATCGTGCGCGGTTTCGACTGCGACGATACGGCCGTCGGCCGGGCAGAGCACGGCATTTGCCTGAGTGGGGATCGGCCGTGCCGGGTCGCGGAAGAACTGCACGACGAAAATCAGCAGCAGCCAGAACAGCCATGAAACGCCGAACCCCGCGAAGAAGTGAATCAGTAGTGCAACGGCGGCCGCGATGGCGATAAACGGCCAGCCTTCTCGCGCGATGATCGGATGAGGGTAATTCATGAATGGCTTCTGTGTTTTTGTAAAACCGTAGGATAGCAAAAGCCGCCCAGGGTTCAGCACCCTTGGACGGCTTTTTGATCTGTCCGGCGGTTGCGGCACACCGCCGCGCCGGACCTAAGTCAGGACAGGCTTAGTTCTTCGACTGATCGACCAGCTTGTTCTTCGCGATCCACGGCATCATTGCGCGCAGCTTCGAACCGACCTGTTCGATCTGGTGCTCGGCCGTCAGGCGGCGGCGCGATTGCAGCGTGGGTGCGCCGGCCTTGTTTTCGAGGATGAAGCTCTTCGCATACTCGCCGGTCTGGATGTCGGTCAGCACAGCCTTCATCGCTTTCTTCGTTTCAGCCGTCACGATCCGGGGACCCGTCACATATTCGCCGTATTCGGCGTTGTTCGAGATCGAGTAGTTCATGTTCGCGATGCCGCCTTCGTAGATCAGGTCGACGATCAGCTTCAGTTCGTGCAGGCATTCGAAATACGCCATTTCCGGCGCGTAGCCCGCTTCCACCAGCGTTTCGAAGCCGGCCTTGATCAGGTCGACCGTACCGCCGCACAGCACGGCTTGTTCGCCGAACAGGTCCGTTTCCGTTTCTTCGCGGAAGTTCGTTTCGATGATGCCGGCACGGCCGCCGCCGTTCGCCGCGGCGTACGACAGCGCGATGTCACGTGCTGCGCCCGACTTGTCCTGCGCGACAGCGATCAGGTGCGGCACGCCGCCACCTTGCGAGTAGGTGCCGCGAACCGTGTGGCCCGGTGCCTTCGGCGCGATCATGATCACGTCGAGGTCGGCACGCGGAATCACTTGACCGTAGTGAACGTTGAAGCCGTGCGCGAAGGCGAGCGCCGCGCCTTGCTTGATGTTGGCGTGCACTTCTTTCGCATAGACTTCGGCGATCTGTTCGTCCGGCAGCAGCATCATGACCACGTCTGCGCCCTTGACGGCTTCCGCCACTTCCTTGACTTGCAGGCCGGCGTTCTCAGCCTTGCTCCACGATGCGCCGCCCTTGCGCAGACCGACCGTGATGTTCACGCCGCTTTCCTTCAGGTTCAGCGCGTGCGCATGGCCTTGCGAGCCATAGCCGATGATGGTGACTTGCTTGCCCTTGATGAGGGAGAGGTCGGCGTCCTTGTCGTAGAAAACTTTCATGTCGGTTCCTTGGCTAAATTCGATGATTCAGTGAGATTCAGATACTGCATATAGTTGTTGCTGGCCGGGTTCTTAAAGGCACTGCCCGGCCTGGATCGAGACGAGCTGAACGCTCGCGCGTCACACCTTCAAAATGCGCTCGCCGCGCCCGATACCCGAGCTGCCGGTGCGGACCGTTTCGAGAATCGCGGTGGCGTCGAGCCCTTCGATGAAGGCATCGAGCTTCTCGCTCGCGCCCGTCAGTTCGATCGTGTAGGTCTTTTCAGTGACGTCGATGATGCGGCCGCGGAAAATATCCGACATCCGCTTCATCTCCTCACGTTCCTTGCCGACCGCCCTCACCTTGATCAACATCAGCTCGCGCTCGATGTGGGCGCCCTCGGTAAGGTCGACCACTTTCACCACCTCGATCAGGCGGTTCAGATGCTTCGTGATCTGTTCGATCACGTCGTCCGAGCCAATGGAGACGATGGTCATGCGCGACAGCGAACGGTCTTCGGTCGGAGCCACCGTCAAGGTTTCAATGTTGTAGCCGCGTGCCGAGAAGAGACCAACCACGCGTGATAACGCGCCCGGTTCGTTTTCCAGCAGGACGGAAATGATGTGTCTCATGTTTCGCTTCTTCCAGATGTTTTGTCGATGTCTGCGAACGGTTCGCGCCGCTTCGTCCGCTGGTCGCCTTTCATGAAGGCGCGCATGACGAAGCCGGCGCGGCGCTCAGGTGTTTGAACCCAAGCGCGCCGTCGTTATAGATCTTCCGAACCCATGAGCATCTCGGTGATGCCCTTGCCGGCCTGGACCATCGGCCAGACGTTTTCGGTCGGATCGGTCTGGAAATCGAGAAACACCGTGCGATCTTTCAGGCGCAGCGCTTCCTTCAACGCCGGCTCGACATCGGCCGTGCGTTCGATACGCATGCCGACGTGGCCGTACGCTTCGGCGAGCTTCACGAAATCCGGCAGCGCATCCATGTACGAATGCGAATAGCGCTTGCTGTATTCGATCTGCTGCCACTGGCGAACCATGCCCAGATAGCGGTTGTTCAGCGAAATGATCTTCACCGGAGTCTCATACTGCTTGCAGGTGGAGAGCTCCTGGATACACATCTGGATCGAGCCTTCGCCCGTGATGCAGAGCACGTCGTCGTCCGGGTGCGCCATCTTCACGCCCATCGCCGCCGGCAGGCCGAAGCCCATCGTGCCGAGACCACCGGAGTTGATCCAGCGGCGCGGCTTGTTGAAGCGATAGAACTGCGCCGCCCACATCTGGTGCTGGCCGACGTCGGAACACACGAAGGCATTGCCGTCGGTCAGTTCCCACGCCTTTTCCACCACGTACTGCGGCTTGATGATGTCGCTCTTGCGGTCGAACTTCAGGCAGTCTTTCGCGCGCCAGGCTTCGATGTCCTTCCACCAGTCGGCGAGCGCCGCGGTGTCGGGGCCATGCTCGGCCGTTTGCAACTGCTCGATCAGCTCCTTCAGCACTTCCTTCACGTCGCCGACGATAGGAATGTCGACCTTGACGCGCTTGGAGATGGAGGACGGATCGATGTCGATATGGATGATCTTGCGCGGCCGCGACGCGAAGTGCGCCGGGTCGCCGATCACACGGTCGTCGAAACGCGCGCCGATCGCGATCAGCACGTCGCAGTGCTGCATCGCCATGTTGGCTTCGTACGTGCCATGCATGCCGAGCATGCCGAGGAACTTCTTGTCGCTCGCGCGGTAGCCGCCCAGACCCATCAACGTGTTGGTGACCGGGTAGCCGAGCAGGTCGGCGAACTGGTTCAACTCACGCGATGCGTCCGCGAGAATGATGCCGCCGCCGGTGTAGATATAAGGACGCTTGGCCGACAGCAGCAAGGACACGGCCTTGCGGATCTGACCGGAGTGGCCCTTGGTAACCGGGTTATACGAGCGCAGCGAAACGGTCTTGAGCGGTTCGTACTGGCACGGCGCCTTCGACACGTCTTTCGGAATGTCGATCAGCACCGGGCCGGGACGGCCGGTACGGGCAATGTAGAAGGCTTTCTTGACGGTGGCGGCGAGGTCGCGCACGTCCTTCACGAGGAAGTTGTGCTTCACGCAAGGACGCGTGATACCGACCGTGTCGCACTCCTGGAACGCATCCTGGCCGATCGCGGCGGTCGGCACCTGGCCGCTGATCACCA
Source organism: Paraburkholderia aromaticivorans (assembly GCF_002278075.1). Classification (NCBI taxonomy): domain Bacteria; kingdom Pseudomonadati; phylum Pseudomonadota; class Betaproteobacteria; order Burkholderiales; family Burkholderiaceae; genus Paraburkholderia; species Paraburkholderia aromaticivorans. The sequence continues at coordinate 4,143,327 of NZ_CP022989.1, forward strand.
CCATCGGGATCGAATCCATGTACGCGGTGGCGATGCCGGTCACCGCATTGGTGACGCCGGGGCCGGAGGTCACGAGGCACACACCGACCTTGCCGGTGGAACGCGCATAGGCGTCGGCGGCGTGGACCGCGGCCTGTTCGTGGCGCACGAGGACGTGCTGGAACTTGTCCTGCTTGTACAGCTCGTCGTAAATGTAGAGTACCGAGCCGCCGGGATAGCCCCAGACAAACTCGACGTCTTCGTCGGCCAGTGCCTTCATGAGCACGGTGGCGCCGATAGAGTCAGCTTCGGGATGAGGGGTCGTATCCGACGTGGAGAATTCCGCGCTGGGCATATTCATTTATTCACCTTTCGAATTTTCGGCAAAAAATTGATCGGGTGCTCTCTGCCGGGCTTGTGGCTCGGGTTCAAGCGGCGCGTCCAGTTGACAGGTGAGCTTCTTGGGCCACACCTCAATGAGACAAGTCACTTATGTTGCGAACCAGCGACGATATCTGCAGACGCCCGCGCGGTCAAGCAAATATTGCCTGGCCGCGCTGCGCCGAACTCTCGGTATTGACCGAAAGCTTGTTATTGAGATGCAAGCTGAGTCACGTTTCGCCCCAGCGGCGCAAAAGTTTGTTAGCATCCGCGAGTTTTACGACATTTTTCGACCGATTACGCGCACGCTCGCTGCGCCGACCCCCAAACGGATGGCATCAGACAAGGAACTCGCCGATTTTCTGGCGGGCGTCGAAAGGCGCGCATTCAAGCAGACGGTCTACGCCGTGCGGGACGACGACGCCTCGCTGGATATCGTGCAGGACGCGATGATCAAGCTCGCCGAAAAATATGGCGACCGTCCGGCGGCCGAACTTCCGCTGCTGTTTCAGCGTATTCTCCAGAATGCGATGCACGACTATTTCCGTCGTGCCAAAGTGCGCAATACTTGGGTGAGTCTTTTTTCGTCGCTCGGCAACGCCGACGACGACGAATTCGATCCTCTCGAAACCTTCGAGGCGCAGCAAGGCTCGGCGGGCGCCGAAAGCAATGAACAGAAGCTCGAACGCGAACAGGTTCTGCAGTTAATCGACGACGAGATCCAAAAATTACCGGCACGTCAACGGGAGGCGTTTCTCATGCGTTATTGGGAAGATATGGATGTCGCCGAGACTGCCGCCGCAATGGGCTGCTCCGAAGGCAGTGTGAAGACGCACTGCTCGCGGGCCACCCACACGCTGGCGCAAGCGCTCAAGGCCAAAGGAATCACGCTATGAGCTCCCTCGAAACCAAAGAACTCGAGTTCGCCCGCCAGGTGCGCCGCGCGCTCGACGAAAACGCTGCCAGCATTCCGTCCGCCACCGTCGATCGGCTCGCCGCGGCGCGCCGTGCCGCGCTCGCCCGCAAAAAGCCCGACACCGTGAGCGCGCCCGTGTTCGTGCCGGCCCTGGCCGGCGCGGGCATGCCCGCCGGCGTGCCGCAGGTCGAACTGCCGCAGCGCCGCCGTTCGCCGCTGCGCCGCTTCGCGCTGGCGTGGCCGCTCGTCGCACTGGTCGTCAGCCTCGTGGGAATCGCCTACTGGGAAGACCAGCAACGCACCGCCGAGCTCGCCGATATCGATGCCGCCATGTTAAGCGACGACCTGCCGCTCAATGCCTATCTCGACCACGGTTTCAACGCGTACCTTTCACGCGCCCATTGAGCGGGAGATTCCTCGGGTGAGTTACAAGCGCGGCCTGGCCGTTGTTTTCGGATGCACGATCGCGGCCCTGGTGTCGTTTGCCGCGACATATCCGCGCTTTTACCCGGGTCCGTCGACCGCCAGCGCGCCCGCCGCGGGCGGCAACGCCACCGCGAAGGCGCCCGCACCCGCGCTCGCCGTCGAATTACCCAGCCTGCCCGGCAGCAACAGCCCGATGGCGTGGACGCGCCTGACTTCGGCCGAGCATATCGCGCTCGCGCCGTTCGAAGCCCAATGGGACTCGTTTAGCGACGAACGCAAGCGAAAATGGATCAAGATCGCGTCGCGTTACCCGAAGATGTCGCCGGATGCGCAAAAACGCCTGCATGAGCGCATGACGGAGTGGACCCGCATGACGCCGGATCAGCGGCGTGTTGCACGCGAAAACTATCAGGTATCGAAGGAGTTGCCGCGCGAAACGCGGCAGAACGCGTGGAAGGCCTATCAGCAGCTGTCCCCGGAGCAAAAGGAACGGCTCGCCGCCAGCGAGCGTAAACGGCGGCCCAGCGTGGTCAGCGCGCCGCCGTCGGGCCGCAGCGAGATCAAGGGGCTCGACCGCCTGGTCAATGCCCGTGAGCACGGTGCAAGCGGCGCCGCGGCCGCGAGCATCGCGGCGGCCGCGTCGTTGCCGAGCCCGGCCGCCGCGCCGCCGATTCCCGCTGCCGGCAGCTTCGTGCCCGCGACGCCGCTGCCGGTTTCACCGGCCGAGGCGCCATCCATCTTCAACGGCTCCTGAGCGGGCGCCCCACCGTGTCGCAGCCGCTCACCACCCCGGCCTTGCCCGTCGATACGGCCGGCAATTCGCCCACCGTGCGGCGGCGTCTCGCGGCGCTGCTGTACGAAGCGCTGATCCTGTTCGGCGTGGTGTTCGTCGCCGGCTATCTGTTCAGCACGCTGACCCAGCAACGCAACGGGCTGACCCATCACAACCTGCTGGCGGCCTGGATCGGCCTCGTGGTCGGTGTGTATTTCGTCTGGTTCTGGACCCACAGCGGCCAGACCTTGCCGATGAAAACCTGGCGCCTGCGCGTCGTCGCCGCCGACGGCGCGCCGCTCTCGACCGGCCGCGCAATCGCCCGCTACGTGCTCGCGTGGCTGTGGTTTCTGCCGCCGCTCGCGCTCCATCCATTGCTCGGACTCAAGCTGCCGCAAACGTTGATGATCGCCGGCATCTGGTTCGTGCTGTGGGCCGCCACCGGCCGGTTCGATCCGCAACGCAAATTCCTCCACGACCGCCTCGCCGGCACGCGGGTGGTTAGCGTCGCACGGTGATCGGCCGGGCGGTTCTTTCGCTCTCCCCTCGCTTTACCGCCCCTCACACCCACCGCCTCATCTGCGCCCGCGCCTCGCAGTAATAAGAACTTCTCATGACTGTCACGGCACAGTCACGCTCACGCGGCCCAATACGGCCACTGCAACTCGACGCGTGAGCCATGGACCCCAGAACGTCCGCGACTTCCCTGTTCCGCCAGACCGGCCCGAGCGTCGACCCCGTCGCGTTCCGCCCGGAACCCAATCAGAGTCACGGTTTGCCGTTGCCCGTGGCGCCACTGCCGCTCGACGCCAACGCCGGCCAGCACGACGACGACCACGCCGCGCCGCACCGCTTCCGCACCATCTGGCTCTCCGACATCCATCTCGGCTCGAGCGGCTGTCAGGCGCCTTATCTGCTGGACTTCCTGCGCCATACCGAGTCGGAGTATCTGTACCTCGTGGGCGACATCATCGACGGCTGGCAGTTGAAGAAAGGCTGGTACTGGCCGCAGGCGCACAACGACGTCGTGCAGAAGGTGCTGCGCAAGGCGCGCAAAGGCACCCAGGTGATCTACGTGCCCGGCAATCACGACGAAGCCGCGCGCCAGTTCTGCGACCTCGCGTTCGGCGACATCCACGTGCGCGGCGAGGCGTTTCACACCACGCTCGCCGGCAAGCGTCTGTGGATCGTGCACGGCGATCTGTTCGACGGCGTGATCCAGCACGCCAAGTGGCTCGCCTATCTCGGCGACACGCTCTACACGATGATCCTGATCCTGAACCGCTGGTTCAACCGGATCCGCAGCCGGCTCGGTTTTCCGTACTGGTCGCTGTCGCAGTACCTGAAGCATCAGGTGAAGAACGCGGTGAATTTCATCTCCTCGTTCGAACGCGTGATGACCGACGAAGCACGCCGCCGCGGCTGCGACGGCGTGGTCTGCGGCCACATCCATAAAGCCGAGATACGCGATATCGACGGCGTGCTGTATTGCAACGACGGCGACTGGGTCGAAAGCCTGTCGGCACTCGTCGAAACGTATGAAGGCGAACTCAAGGTGATCTACTGGACCGTGATGCGCTCCCCGGAAGTGGGCGTGCAAAAGGCCCGGGCGACCGCGTAATCCCTCTTAACTTCTATTGGGCCGAAACCGATGAAGATCATGATCGTCACCGACGCATGGGAACCGCAGGTCAATGGCGTCGTGCGCACGCTGAAAAACACCACGCGCGAACTGAGCGCGCTGGGCCACCGCATCGAACTGCTGACACCGCTCGAATTCAGGACGATTCCTTGCCCGACCTATCCGGAGATCCGTCTGTCGCTGCTGCCGCGCCGCAAGCTGCGCCAGCGTATCGACGAATTCGCGCCGGACGCTTTGCACATCGCCACCGAAGGTCCGCTCGGCATGGCCGCGCGCGCCTACGCGCTGCAGCACAAGCTGCCGTTCACGACCGCTTATCACACGCGCTTTCCGGAGTACGTGCAGGCGCGCTTCGGCATTCCGCTCGCCGCGACTTACAAGTTCCTGCACTGGTTTCACAAGCCGTCGCTGTCGGTGATGGCGCCCACGCCGGTCGTGAAAAGCGACCTCGAGAAGTTCGGTTTCACCAACGTCGTGCTGTGGACGCGCGGTGTCGACCTGGACATCTTTCACCAGATGGACTCGAAGGTGCTCAACACCGCCCGGCCGATCTTTCTGTACGTGGGACGCGTGGCGGTCGAGAAGAACGTCGAGGCGTTTCTGAAGCTCGATCTGCCCGGCTCGAAGTGGGTTGCCGGCGAGGGCCCCGCGCTCGCCGAACTGAAGTCGCGGTATCCGCAAGCGAATTACCTGGGCGTACTGACGCAGGCCGAACTGGCGAAGGTCTATGCGGCGGCGGACGTGTTCGTGTTCCCGAGCCGCACCGACACCTTCGGACTCGTGCTGCTCGAAGCGCTCGCCTGCGGCACGCCGGTCGCGGCGTATCCGGTCACCGGCCCGATCGACGTGCTCGGCGACGGCGGCGCCGGCGCGATGCGCGAGGACCTGCGTGAAGCCTGCCTCGAAGCGCTGAAGATCGATCGCAACGATGCGCGCGCGTGGGCCGAACGCTTCTCGTGGGCCGCGGCCTCCGAGCAGTTCGCCGCGCATCTGAAGCCGCTGCCGCGCGCAGCGTACCGCGAGGAAAGCGCCGCCGCATGATGCGGCGCGCCGAGCCGTCCATGCGAACCAGACCTTCCACAGCGGCCCGCGCGTCGAACGGCGCGCTGCGTGCTGTCGACACCGACAGCACCGCCAGCATCGAACCGTTCGACGACGTGAGCGAGCCGGACGCGCCGAATCATGCAGAACACGCGCATGGTTTGAACGGCATGAACGGCTCACAGCGCGGCTCACAACAGGGCTCACAGCAGGGCCCACAGCAAGGCCCACAACAAGGCTCACAACAAGGCTCACAGCACGACGCACCGCACGAGCCGCTCAGTCCCGACGATCCGCTCGCGCCCCTGCCCTTCAATCCGTACAAAGGCAACCGCGGCGTCACGCGCGCGTGGCACGCGATGAAAAATTCGCTCGCCGGGTTTCGCGTCGCGATTCGCGAGGAAAGCGCGTTTCGTCAGGAACTGACGCTTGCCGCGATCCTGATTCCGTGCGGCGTGCTGGTGCCGGTCGATCCGGTGTCGCGCGTGTTGCTGCTCGGCTCCGTGCTGCTCGTGTTGATTGTCGAGCTGCTCAATTCGAGCGTGGAGGCGGCCATCGACCGGATTTCGCTCGAACGCCACGAACTCTCGCGGCGCGCGAAAGATCTCGGCAGCGCGGCCGTGATGGTGGCGCTAGGCATGTGCCTGATGACGTGGCTGCTGATCGTCGGGCCGCTCGTCGTGCAATGGCTCAAGGCCTGGCTGTGAAGCCGCGCAACACCGCTTCAGTACAGGCGGGCCGCAGTCGAACCGCGCGCGACATCGCCTCGACGAATGAAAACCCTGAGTATCCGCTTGATATAAGAACGCTCGGTTTATAATCGTCCGATACACCAACCGCGTCCGGGTGGATCACGCAAAGAGCGGCACGCCGCCGTGTGTCCCAGCCCGGCGTAACCAGGGCCGGACGACATGGAAGCCAAACCTCCCCGCCGCACGCGCGAACGGATTCTCGAACTATCGTTGAAGCTGTTCAACGAAATCGGCGAGCCGAACGTCACGACGACGACGATCGCCGAGGAAATGGAAATCAGTCCAGGCAACCTGTACTACCACTTCCGCAACAAAGACGACATCATCAACAGCATCTTCAGCCAGTTCGAGCAGGAGATCGAAAAACGTCTGCGTTTCCCTGACGACCATCGCGCGACCATCGACGAAATGTGGTCGTACCTGCAGTACATGGTCGATTTCACCTGGCGCTATCGCTTCCTGTATCGTGATCTGAATGATCTGCTGGCGCGCAACCGCACGCTCGAAACGCACTTCAAGCAGATCATCAGCCACAAGGTCCGTTTCGCGAGCCAGTTCTGCGAGCAGCTCGTCGCCGACGGCGAAATGGTCGCCACGCCGGAAGAGTTGCACGTGATCGCCACCAACGTCGGCGTGATCGGCACGTACTGGCTGTCGTACCAGTTCGTGATGAACCCGCGCAAATACAACGAGCAGGAGGCGATCCGCGCGGAACTGCATCAGGTGAGCGTGCAGATCGTGTCGTTGATGGCGCCTTATCTGCGCGGCCGCTCGCGGCAGATTTTCGACGACCTCGTGTCGGGCAAGCTGCCCAAGCGCGAGTTTTACGACTACCTGCCGCCCAAGGAAGGCGCCGCGCCCCGCAACGAACCGAAGGACGCTTGAGCATGAAGTCGGTGTGTGTGTATTGCGGCTCCTCCAACGGCGGCAAACCGTTGTACGCCGAAGCCGCGCGCGCCTTTGGCCGCGCGCTGGTGCAAGCCGATCTGGCGCTGGTCTACGGCGGCGGCAAGGTCGGACTGATGGGCGTGATCGCCGATACGGTGATGGCCGAAGGCGGCCGCGCGATCGGTGTGATTCCCGAACTGCTGGTCAGCAAGGAGGTCGGCCATGACGGCCTGACCGAACTGCACGTGGTGCCCGACATGCATCATCGCAAGAAGATGATGGCCGACCTGTCCGACGCGTTCGTCGCGATGCCAGGCGGTGCGGGCACGCTCGAAGAACTGTTCGAAGTCTATACGTGGGCGCAACTCGGCTACCACCAGAAAGCGGTGGCAGTACTGAATATCGACGGCTTCTACGACCCGTTGATCAATCTGCTGCAGCACACCGTCGAAGAAGGCTTCATGCGCCAGACCTATTTCGACATCCTGCAGATCGACGCCGATCCCGCCGCACTGATCGGCAAGCTGCAACGCTATCAGCCGCCCGCCAGCGACAAGTGGGCGATCAAGCGCGACGCGGTCTGATTTTTCACGAGCCATGAGGTTGCGATGACGAAAGCCGTTCTGATCACCGGTGGCAGCCGCGGCATCGGACGCGCGACCGCGCGTTTGCTGGGCGCGCGCGGCTGGTCCGTCGGCGTGAATTACGCGCGCAATCTCGCCGCGGCGCAAGACACAGCCGCCGAAGTGGAACGCGCCGGCGGCCACGCGGTGACGATCGCCGGCGACGTCGCGAGCGAAGCCGACGTGGTGGCCATGTTCGACACGCTAAAGCAGACGTTCGGGCGGCTCGATGCGCTCGTCAACAATGCCGGGATCGTCGCGCCGTCCAGCCAGCTCGCCGACATGGACCTCGCGCGCCTGAAGCGCATGTTCGACGTCAACGTGCTGGGCGCCTATCTCTGCGCGCGCGAAGCCGCGCGGCGCATGTCGACCGCTCGCGGCGGCGCGGGCGGCGTGATCGTCAATGTTTCGTCGGCGGCGTCGCGCCTCGGCTCGCCGAACGAATACGTCGACTATGCCGGCTCGAAAGGCGCCGTGGACACCATGACGCTCGGCCTCGCCAAGGAACTCGGCCCGCAAGGCGTGCGCGTGAACGCGGTGCGTCCGGGCCTGATCGACACCGAGATCCACGCGAGCGGCGGCAAGCCCGAACGCGCCGCGCAACTCGGCGCGAGCACGCCGCTGGGCCGCCCAGGCACGGCCGACGAAGTGGCCGAATCCATCGTCTGGTTGCTGAGCGACGCTGCGTCTTATGTGACCGGCGCCCTGCTCGACGTAGCCGGCGGCCGCTAGGCGTCGCTTTCCCCGTCGTTTCCGCGTCCCTTCCCTCGCCGCATTCCTCCGCGCTACCGGTTACGTTGCGCCGCGCGGGTTCACACGCGGCCGCGTCCTATTCCCCGATTAGGAATTCCCGTCGCACTGACGAGGCATCGGCGCAATACATTCGATTAGCGCCAAACGTGCAGGCTTTTCTGTAATCCGCCGTAATGCAGCGGGACTACAATCGCTGCGACTCGCATGCAGCCGCGTGCGACGCATAGCCAGAACATCGGTACGCGACCCTTGGCGCCGCGTATAGCGATCAGAGATTCTCATGCAAGAACAGTCATTCACGCACAGGCGCACGGGGAACGGCGCGGCCACGACGGCCGGCCACGCCGGCAGCACGTCGCTTCACCCATCTTCCGGCCCGGAACGCTTTGCCGAAGGCGGCACGGAACGCGCCACGGTTAGCGGCACATTCAGCGAACACGCCGCCGAAGCAAACGCACCCGCCGGCCCCGCGGGTCCCCACGCCGCCGGCCGCGACGGCGCGGATCAGCCCTCACGCGGCGCCCGGCGCTGGCGCGCGCTTACCGCCGTGCGTCCATTGATGTGGCTCGCCGCGCTGGCCCTGCTGTGCGCCTGGCTGCTGCCAGGCACCTTGGGCCACGAGCCCTGGAAGCAGGACGAGACCTACACCTTCGGCATCATCCAGCACATGCTCGACACCGGCGAGCTCGTCGTGCCGACCAACGCGGGCCAACCCTTCGTCGAGAAACCGCCGATCTACGATTGGGTCGCCGCGAGCCTCGCGTGGATGTTCGGCCGCTATCTGCCATTGCACGACGCGGCGCGTCTCGCGAGCGCGCTGTTCGCAGGGCTGACCGTCTACTACACGGCGCGCGTGGCCCGCCGCGCGACGGCTGCGTCGAGCTGGCTCGACATGCGCGTGATCGGCACGCTCGCGCTGTTCGCCGGCACGCTCGTGGTCGTCAAACATGTGCACGACATGATGACCGACGTCGCGCTGATGGCCGGCGCGGCGGCAGGCTTCTGCGGATTATTCGAGCTGGTGCTCCTGCATACGCGGGACGAAGCCTGCGCGCTGCCGGTCGACGCCCGCCGCCGTCACGCCGTGCTCAGCGGCGCGGCCATGTTCGGCGCGGGGGTCGGCGTGTCCCTGCTGGCCAAGGGCCTGTTCGTGCCGCTCGTATTCGCCGCCACCACGTGCGCGGTGCTGGTGTTGTATCCCGCTTGCCGCCGCCGCGGCTTTGCCGGCGCGCTTGGCGTTGCCGCGCTCGTCTGCGCGCCCTTGGCGCTGATCTGGCCGGTCTGCTTCTATCTGCGTTCCGAAACGCTCTTCAAGGTCTGGCTGTGGGATAACAACGTCGGCCGCTTTTTCGGCTTTTCCGTCGCCGAACTCGGATCCGAAAACGAGAGCCGCCTGTTCGTGCTGCGCACCGTGCTGAGCGTCGGCTTTCCGGTCGTGCCGCTTGCGCTGGCCGCGCTCGCCGGTGGCGCGTGGCGGCGCTGGCGCGATCCGCGTGTGGCGTTGCCGGCGATCTTCGCGGGCACCGGTTTCGTGGTGCTGCAGAGTTCGGCGACGGTTCGCGAACTGTACATTTTGCCCTTCATGGCGCCGCTCGCCATGCTGGCGATGCAAGGGGTCGAGCGCTTGCCGCGGCGCCTGCACGCAAGCTGGGACATCGCGAGCCGCGTGCTGTTCGGCAGCGCGGCCGCGCTCGTCTGGATCATCTGGTCGATCATGAGCAATCCTGCTAATGCGCATGCGTCGCTGCACCGGCTCGGCCGCTGGTTGCCGCTCGATTGGGTGCTGCCGGTCAAACCCGGACTGCTGGCGGCCGCCTTGCTGATGACGTTCGGCTGGCTATGGCTGCTGCCGGTTTTCAGGTACGCCGGCAGATGGCGCGGCGTGCTGAGCTGGTGCGCGGGCGCGATCCTCGCATGGGGACTGGTGAGCACCTTGCTGCTGCCGTGGCTCGACTATGCGAAAAGCTACCGCTCGGTGTTCGAGAGCCTCGGCGCCAGGATGAATATCGAATGGAACGACGGCGATTGCATGGCGAGCACCGGGCTCGGTGAATCGGAGGCGCCGATGCTCTACTACTACACCGGCATCGAGCATCAGCCGACTACGGATACCGCCGCGACCGAGTGCACGTGGTTGATCCAGCAAAGCCGCCGCGGTACGGCACGCGAGCCGACCGGCGCGTGGCGTCTGTTCTGGTCCGGCGCGCGTCCGGGCGACACGGACGAACTGTTGCGGGTGTTCGTGCGTACGCCGGTTGCCGGAAGATCCGCGCCTCGTGATTAGAAACGGTGTCGCGCGCGAGGCGCGCGGCTAGAACGAAGAACCGGGTTCGCGCAGGAACGCGAGTTCTTCAGCCGTCGAGGGACGCCCGAGCAGCGCATTGCGATGGGGAAAACGCCCGAACCGCTCGACGACTTCCGCGTGCCGCACCGCGGACCGGTAATACGACGCGCCGCCCGGCTCCGTGGCCAACAGTTTGAACAGACGCAACGACTCGCGCTGGCCGGCGAGCGTCTCGTCATGCTCAAAGGGCAGATAGGCGAACGCGCGATGATGCACGCCAGGCAACAAGCGGTCAGCGCCGCTTGCGATCATCCGCTGCGTGGTTTGCAATGCTTTCCGATCGGCAGCGAACGCGCGCGATGTGCCGCGATGGCAATTGCGGGAAAACTGGTCCAGCACGATGATGAGCGCCAACGCGCCGAGCGGCGTTTCCATCCAGCTGTCGAGCGTGGACTCGCGGGCCGCGTCGATCAGGGCACCGAAGCGTTCGCGCAGCATCGTGTCGAAAGCCGCGTCGCGTGAGAACCAGCGTTTGTGCGCCTTGCCGAACTCCGGCGTGCCCGGCGCGCCGAACCAGCAGTCGAGAACTTCGCGTGCCCGCTCAGGCAAAGCCGCATGATCCGGTGAAGCCGTGGCGCGCGTCTGGCCACGCTTTTCAGCCATTGCGATTGCGCATCCAGTCGGCCGTTTCGAAGAACGAGCCGAGCAGGCGCTCCCTGAGCGGCTCGGCGAGACCGATATCTTGCATGGCCCACGCCATGCAACGCAGCCACTGATCCCGCTCGCCGGATGCGATCGCGAACGGCAGATGCCGCGCACGCAAGCGCGGATGACCGAACCGGCTGATGTAATGATCGGGGCCGCCCAACCATCCGCATAAAAACCAGAAGAACTTGTCGCGCGAACCGTCGAGCGATTGCGGATGCAAGGCCCGGATCCCGGCGAAATCCGCTTCGAGATCCATCAGGTCGTAAAAGCGGTCGACCAGTTCGCGCACGCGCGCCTCGCCGCCCACCAGTTCGAAGGCCGTCGGCTGCGCCGCGGACACTTCGTCGTTCAGATCGCTCATACCCACTCACCAACCAGAAAATAAAGAATCACGCGTCCCGCAGCGATTGCAACGCGGGCCGCGCCAGCACATGCCGCAAGCTCAGCCAGCCGCCCACACCGGCACACGCTATGCCGGCGGCAATGCCCGCCGGCAACAGCCAGGGATCGAAGCTCAGATAAAACTCGAACACGCGCGTCGCCAGCACGTAGCCGATAGCCTGCGCGCCGAGCGCCGCCATCAGACCTGCCAGCGCGCCCACCGCCACGAACTCGGCGATCTGCACCGAACGCACCTGACGATGCGACGCGCCCAGCGCGCGCAGCAGCGCGGATTCTCGCATGCGTTCATCCCGCGTGCCGGCGAGCGCCGCGTACAGCACCAGCACGCCCGCCGCGAGGGTGAACGCGAACAGGAACTGCACCGCGCCGATCACCTGCTGCAACACGCGCTGCACCTGCGCGAGAATCGGACCGGTGTCGATCGCCGTGAGGTTCGGGTAAGCGGAGATCAGGCCGTCGATGGTCGACTGTTTCTCCTGCGGCAGATGGAAGCTGGTAATGAACGTCGCCGGGAAATCCTGCAACGCGGCGGGCGGCATCAGCACGAAAAAGTTGACCTTGAACGAACCCCAGTCGAGCTTGCGCACGCTCGTCACGGGCGCGTCGATCTGCAAGCCGGTCACGTCGAAACGCAGGACATCGCCGGGCTTCACGTTGATCAGCCTGGCCAGCCCCTGCTCGATCGAAATCTGCGGCGTTTTCGTGTCGCCGTACCATGTGCCGGCGGAAAGGCGATTGTCCTCGGGCAACTCGGTGGTGTACGACAGATTGAACTCGCGATCCACGAGGCGCCGCGCGTCGTCGCCCTTGAACGCGTCCGGGTTGACCGGCTTGCCGTTGATCGCCGTCAGGCGGCCTCGCACCATCGGCGAAAGCACCGTGCCCGGCACGCCGTGCGTGCTCAGATACTGCGTGACGGCATCGCGCTGATCGGGCTGGATGTCGATGATGAATTCGTTCGGCGCATCAGGGGGCGTCGATTTGCGCCAGCCGGCCACGAGGTCGTTACGCGTCATCGCGATCAGCAGCAGGCACATCAAACCGATGCCGAGCGCGGTGATCTGCAATGCGCTCGCGCTGCTGCGCCGTTCGAGCGATGCCAGCGCATAGCGCCAGCCGATCCCCGCATTCACGCGCTCGCTGCGCACCACGCTCGCCGCGCCCCACAGCGCCAGCCGCGCGATGCACGCGAACACCAGCAGCCCGCCCGCGAAGCCGCCCGCGACGATCCCGCCGAGCTTCAACTCGCCCGCCGCGACGATCAGCAGCGCGGCGAACAACACGATGCCGAGCGCGTAAGCCGCCCATGCCGTGCGCCCCGCTTCGCCCCATTCGCGGCGCAGCACGCGCACCGGCGGCACGCGCGTAAGCGGCAACAGCGGCGGCAGCGCGAAGCCCAGCAGCAGCACGAGACCCGCCGCGATGCCTTCGAGCGCCGGCCAGGCCGTCGGATACGGCAGCGCGACATCGATCAGACTGCCGAGCCACGTGAGCAGCGCGAGATGCCCCAGATAACCGAGCGCCACCCCAAGCGCGCCGCCGATCAACCCAAGCCCCACGAATTCGAGCGTGAAGAGCGCGCGCAGTGTCGCCTGACTGACGCCGAGGCAGCGCATCGCCGCGCAGCCGTCCAGATGCCGGCGCATGTATCGATGCGCGGCCATCGCGATCGCCACGGCCGCCAGCAAGGCGGTGAGCAGCGAGACGAGCGTGAGGAAGTGACTCGCGCGATCGAGCGTCTGGCGCACTTGCGGCTGGCCGTCCTGCAACGATTCGAGCGCGACGCCGCGCATCTTGCCGCCGTCCACGCGCTCGTGGGCGAACTGCGCGAAACGCGCCACCGACTCGTCTTGCCCCGCGACCAGCAAGCGGTACGTCACGCGGCTGCCGTAGGTGACGAGGCCGGTCGATGGCACGTCGTCGGCGCGCAGCATCAGGCGCGGCGAGAAATTGACGAACGAGAACCCGCGGTCCAGTTCGCGCGTGATCACCGCGCCGATCGTGAAGCTGCGATTGCCGACCTTTACCGGGTCGCCGACACGCACCTTCAGCGCGTCGAGCAGCGCCTGATCGACCCACACGGTCCCCGGCGGCGGGATCGATCGCGCCGCGTAGTCCGCCGCGCCGGGCGCCGGGGCGATGCGCAACGCGCCGCGCAGCGGATAACCGGGCGACACCGCCTTGATGGCGGCGAGCCGCGAGACCGGCTGCGCGCCGGTCGAGTTGATCATGCTGGGAAAGATCGCCGTGCTGGCGGTATTCAGACCGAGCGCCCGGGCTTTCCCGGCGAACTGCGGATCGACCGGATGATCGGCCCGCACGATGAAGTCGGCCGCGATCATGCGCCGCGCGTCGCGCTCGAGCCCCTGGTGCAGACGGTCAGCCAGAAAGCCGACACTCGACAACGCCGCCACGGCCAGCACCAGCGCCAGCAGCAGCATCGTCAACTCGCCCGCGCGCCAGTCGCGCGCGGTCATGCGAATGGACTGGCGCAACAGATCCCTGCCGCCGAACCGGCGCGTCGAAGGTAAAGCCACGCGCGCCGTCGAACCCCGTACCGTATCGCTCAATCGTGCCTGCTCCTGGCAAAGCGCGACACCATGTGCGTCGCCATGCCGCGAAAACCGCCCTGGACCCCGCGCCAAAGCCGCGGCAACGCCCAGCCGGCCAGCATCAGGAAGCCCACCATCAACACCAGAAAGATCAGCGGCACGAACAGCGCAAGCAGCATGCCGCCGACCACGAGCCCGTCTTCAGCGGTCGAGGTCACGACATTGGACACCGGTTCCGGCGACAGGTTGATCAGCGCGCGCGTGCCCGCCTTGGCGAGGTGCGCGGTGCCTGCCAGCGTGCCGCCCGCGAGCGCGGCCACGGTCAGCAGCGCCGGATCGGCATGGCCGAGCGCGCCGGCGGCCAGCACGGCGCCCGCGGGAATACGGATGAAGGTATGGACCGCGTCCCACAGCGAGTCGAACGCGGGGATCTTGTCGGCGAGAAATTCGGTGACGGTCAAGACGCCCGCCACGCCGATGACCCACGGCGAGGACAAGGCGGACAGCGTATCGGGAAGATGGACGAGGCCGAGACGGGCGAACACGCCGGCCAGCAGGACCGTCAGATAGAGGCGCAGGCCGCTGCCCCATGAGAGGCCCGCAGCGAGCGAAAGTGATTCAAGCATGGCCGCCTCCAGGCGCGCTGTGCGTGCCGGGCGCTTCGACGGCCCAATAATGGGGGCACCACACCGAAGTCGTCAGACCCGCGCCAAGCCGGCCGCGCCCAATGGGCCGCGGACAATGTCAGGTTGGATTCGATCTCATTATAGCCACGTTAATTCGCAGAACGCAGAGCGGCGAATAAATGGCGGGCCTGGCGCGGGCGCGAGGCGAGCGGCGCCGAACCCCGCGAATAGGCCCGGCCGCGGGTTCTGAAGGTGGGCTCAATGCCCGGAAGACAGCTTCAACCCGATCAATCCGATCACGATGAGCGCCGCGCTGGCGACCCGGGCAACGGTCAACGCCTCGCCCATCATCACGATCCCGAAGATGAACGCGCCGACCGCGCCGATGCCCGTCCACACCGCGTAGGCCGTGCCGAGCGGCAACTGGCGCATGGCGACAGCGAGCAGCACGAAGCTGCCGAGCGCGGTCATGACCGTGAATACGGAGGGCCAGAGTCGGGTGAAACCGTCGGAGCTTTTAAGACCGGCTGCCCACGCGACTTCGAGCAAACCGGCAATCAACAGAAGAATCCAGGACATGAGACAGCTCCATGATCAGATGGGGCCGTCCCCGTTCGTGAAAACCGCAAGGTCGTCCTTACGGACTGTAATTATACCAGGGTCGCCGGCGCGCCGCCGGCGGGTGCTCGTGGCACGACAGCGCGCCGACTGTGGCAAATTTCCCCCATAGCGTCAAACGGCGCCGACCAGCCGGTATCCCACCCCGGTTTCCGTGACGATATGTTCCGGCTGGGCCGGATCGCGTTCGAGCTTGCCGCGCAGATGCGCCATATAGATGCGCAGATAGTGATGGCTTTCGACATGCGACGGCCCCCACACGTCGCGCAGCAACTGGCGGTGCGTGAGCACGCGGCCGGCATGGCGCACCAGCGTGGCGAGCAACCGGTATTCGATCGGCGTCAGATGAACGGCCACGCCGTCGCGACTCACCTGCCGCAGGGCGAGATCGACGGTTACCCCGCCGAAGCGCACTTGCGGCGACTCGTTCGCGCCGCCCTGATTGCGCCGCCGCATATGCGCGCGAATCCGCGCCAGCAGTTCGGACACGCCGAACGGCTTGGTCAGGTAGTCGTCCGCGCCGGCATCGAGCGCGGCGACTTTTTCGCTTTCCTGGGTGCGCGCCGACAACACGATCACCGGCAGTTCGCTCCAGCCGCGCAGCTCGCGAATCACGTCCAGACCGTCGGTATCGGGCAGGCCGAGATCGACGATCACCAGATCGGGCTTGCGCGTCGCGGCTTCGACCAGCCCCTGCTTGCCGGTTTCGGCGTCGTGCACGGCGATGCCCTCGCCTTCCAGCGCCGTTCGCACAAAGCGGCGAATCTGCTTTTCGTCTTCGATCAGGACGACGGTAATGCTCGGGTCACTCATGGGTCGGCTTGGCAAGCGGGTTAGGAGTTGATTCGTCGTCGGTTTCGACATGCGTTGTCAAAGCATCGGCGCCTTCGTCTTCGAGCGCATCCGGTGCGTCGGGCGGCGTTTCCACGGGTAGCGTGAACCAGAAGCGCGCGCCTTCCACACGGCCGTCCGCCGACACGCGATTAAGCGCGCCGATTGTACCGCCGTGCGCTTCCACGATCGCGCGGCAGATCGCAAGCCCGAGACCGATGCCCGGCTTGGCCGATTCCTTCTCGCCGCGCGTGAATTTCTCGAACACGCGCGCTTCCATGCCGGCCGGCAAACCGGGGCCGTCATCGTCGACGCTCACGCGCACGAACGACTTGCCGTCCGCGTCGAGCCGCTGCGCGCCGATCGTCAGAGGCGTGGTCGGCGCGGTGTATTTGGCCGCGTTTTCGAACAGGTTGGAAAAGAGGCGCTCCATCAGAACGGCGTCGAGATGCAGGAGCGGCAGATCGGCGGGCAGCTTCACCTGCACCGGATGTTTCGCCAGCACGCGCTTGCACGCGCGCAGCGCCGCGCCCACCGTTTCTTCGAGCAACGTCCATTGCTGATTCAGTTGCAGACTGCCTGCCTGCAGGCGCGCCATGTCGAGCAGATTCGTGACGATGCCCGTCATGCGCAGCGCTTCCTCGTGAATCGCCTCGACCAGTTCGGCGTTGGGCTGCGTGCCGGGCGACTGCGCGAGCATCGACGAAAAGCCGACGATGGTCGTCAACGGCGTGCGCAGATCGTGCGAGATCGCCGACAACAACGAGTTGCGCAGGCGCTCCGATTCCATGTTGACGAGCGCATCGCGCGCGATGTCCACGTAATGCACCCGTTCCAGCGCCAGCGCGATCTGGGCGGCGAACGCGTCGAGCATGCGCTGCTGCTCGGGCACGTCGAGCTCGCCCTCGTTGCGCATCACCACCGCCAGCACGCCGCGGGTGCGCATCGGCGCCTTGAGCGGCAGGTAGAGCGCGGCGGCCGCCGGCAGCGTGTCGGTGCCGTGGCCGGCGGGCTTCTGCTGATCGTAGACCCACTGGCCGACGTCGCTATCGAGCATCTCGCCTTCGAGCGTGATCGCCGCGTCGGGATCCTCGATCTTCTGTTTGACCTGATCGGCGCTGTCCGGCAACAGAATCGCGACGCGCGCGCCGAACACCTCGCTCACATGACGGCTGCCGATCCCGATGATCTGCTCCGTGGTCAGCGCCGCGGCCAGTTCGCGCGCCATCGCGTACATCGCGCCAGTGCGCTGCTCGCGGCGCCGCGCCACGCTCGCCTCGCGGCGCAGGCTCGAGGTGAGATGGCTGATCACGAGCGAGGTCAGCAGCATGCCGAAGAAGGTCAGCAGATACTGCGTATCGGAGACCGACAGCGACATGCGCGGCGGCACGAAGAAGAAATCGAACGCGGCCACGCTCATGAACGACAGCACCACACCCGGCCCGCGCCCGAGCTTCACCGCGGTGAAGATCACGCCGAGCAGATACAGCATGACGAGGTTGGTCAGATCGATATGGTCGATCAACTGGCTCGACAGCAGCGTGATGGCCGCGCAGATCGCCAGCGCGAAAGCGTAGGCGCGCGGCGGTGAGCGTCGTTCGCGCGCGGCGCTCAGCGCCTCGCGCCACGCGTTCGCGGTCGTGTTCAACAGATGCCGATGCTCGCCGCCGTCGCTGTCGGACGAGGCGCGAATCAGCGTGAGATCGAGATCGCCCGCCTTTTCGGCGATACGTTCGCTGAGCGGCCGGCGCAGCCGGCGCGCCATGCCCGTGCGCGCCGACGCGCCGGCCACCAGCTTCGACACGTTGCGGGCCTGCGCGTAGCCGATCAGCGCGGCGGCCGCGTCGGCGCCCGCCAGCGTCGCGGTTTCGGCGCCGAGTTCGGCGGCGAGCTTCAGCGCGTTCAAGGTGCGCTCGCGGCGCGCATCCGGCAAACGCTGCAGCGCGGGCGTCTCCACATAGACGGCGATCCAGTCGGCCTTCAGGCTGGCGGCAAGGCGTGCCGCCGCGCGCACCAGCATCGGCGCTTCCGGGCCGGGGCCGACGCACACCAGCAGACGCTCGCGCGCCTGCCAGATGCGCTGGATCGAACGGTCGGCCCGATACTCGCGCATTTGCGCGTCGACGCGGTCCGCGGTGCGGCGCAGCGCCAGCTCGCGCAGCGCGATCAGATTGCCTTTGCGGAAGAAGTTGCGCACCGCGCGCTCGGCCTGCTGCGGCAAATACACTTTGCCGTCGCGCATGCGATCGAGCAGTTCCTCGGCGGGCAGGTCGACCAGCGTGACTTCGTCGGCGCGATCGAACACACGGTCCGGCACCGTCTCCCAGACGCGAATGCCGGTGATCTGCCCGACCACGTCGTTCAAACTTTCGAGGTGCTGGACGTTGACCGTCGTGTAGACGTCGATGCCGGCGTCGAGCAGTTCGTAGACGTCCTGCCAGCGCTTCAGATGGCGCGCGCCCTGCACGTTCGAATGCGCGAGTTCGTCGACGAGGATCAGTTGCGGCTTGCGGGCGAGCGCGGCGTCGAGATCGAACTCGCCGAGCTTGCGGCCGCGATACTCGATCTGCGCGAGCGGCAACACGTCGAGCCCTTCGAGCAGCGCCGCGGTTTCGCTGCGGCCATGCGTTTCGGCGATGCCGACCACCACGTCGGCGCCTTCATCGCGACGGCGGCGCGCGGCCTGCAACATTGCATAGGTTTTACCGACGCCCGCCGACGCGCCGAAAAAAATCTTCAGCCTGCCGCGCTGACGTCTTTCTTCGTCGCGTTGCAGCTTGTCGAGCAACTCATCGGGATCGGGGCGGTTCATGCTCAGTGTTTTTCATCGTTGGGCGAGCGTCAATTCATGCATGGTGGCACGGCGGCGGCGCGGCCGCAAATGGCGACCGCGGCCGATGGCCGCCGCCGCGCAGGACATCGCCGCGTCAAAGGCAAAGGCGGAGTCGCGCGGACACCGCCTTTGCGAAGCGAAGCGCTGTGGCTGATCGATCAGCCGCGCTTCATCTCGTCCAGCGCGAGGTTCAACTGCAGCACGTTCACGCGCGGCTCGCCGAGAATGCCGAACTGACGGCCGCTCGTATAGCGGTCCACCAGCGCCTGCACGTCGTTCGGCGCGAGCTTGCGCGCCTTGGCGACACGCTCGATCTGATAAGCCGCGGCTGCGGGGCTGATCTCAGGATCGAGACCGCTGCCCGAGGAGGTCACCAGATCGACCGGCACCGGCTTCGACATATCCGTGCCGGCGGCCTTCAGGGCGTCGATGCGGCCTTTGATTTCGTCGAGCAGCGCCGGGTTGGTCGGGCCGAGGTTCGAACCGCTCGAACCCTGCGCGTTGTACGGCATCGGGCTGGTGGCCGACAGGCGGCCCCAGAAGTATTGCGGCGCGTCGAACTGCTGGCCGATCAGCTTCGAGCCGACCACCTTGCCGTCCTGTTCGAGCAGGCTGCCGTTGGCCTGGTCGTGGAAGACCGCCTGACCGAAAGCGGTCATCACCGCCGGATAAGCCAGCCCCGTAACGGCGGAGAGCACCGCGAAAAGCACGATCAGCGGACGGAACAGATTTTTCATGATGGATGATTCCTCTAGTACAAGCGCTTAGACCCAACCGAACGCGGCCAGCACCATATCGATCAGCTTGATGCCGATGAACGGCACGATGATCCCGCCCAAACCGTAGATCAGCAGATTGCGGCGCAACAGGATCGCCGCGCCAAGCGCGCGATAGCGCACGCCCTTGAGCGCCAGCGGAATCAGCAGCACGATGATCAGCGCGTTGAAAATCACCGCCGACATGATCGCCGAGGCCGGCGTGGCCAGATGCATCACGTTCAGCGCGTTCAGTGCCGGATAGGTGGTGGCGAACGCGGCCGGAATGATCGCGAAGTATTTGGCGACGTCGTTGGCAATCGAGAACGTGGTGAGCGAACCGCGCGTCATCAGCATCTGCTTGCCGATCTCGACGATCTCGATCAGCTTGGTCGGATTCGAATCGAGGTCGACCATGTTGCCCGCTTCCTTCGCCGCCTGCGTGCCGGTGTTCATCGCCACCGCGACGTCGGCCTGCGCGAGCGCCGGGGCGTCGTTGGTGCCGTCGCCCGTCATCGCCACGAGGCGCCCTTCGGCCTGGTGCGCGCGAATCGTGGAGAGCTTCGCTTCCGGCGTGGCTTCGGCGAGGAAATCGTCGACGCCCGCTTCCGCGGCGATCGCCGCCGCGGTCAACCGGTTGTCGCCCGTCACCATGATGGTCTTGATGCCCATCTTGCGCAGTTCGGCGAAGCGTTCCTTGATGCCGCCCTTCACCACGTCCTTCAACTCGATCACGCCGAGCACGCGCGCGCCCTGCTCGCCTTTCTCGGCGACCACGAGCGGCGTGCTGCCACGGCGCGCGACGTCGGCGACCGCGTGGTTGACTTCGTTCGGGAAGCGGCCGCCATTCGCTTCGACATAATGCTTCACCGCATCGGCCGCGCCCTTGCGGATCTCCCGGCCAGGCAGATCGACGCCGCTCATGCGCGTTTGCGCGGTGAACGCGAGGAACACGGCATGCAGCGAGGCCATATCGCGTTGCCGGATGTTGAAGCGCTGCTTGGCCAGCACGACGATGCTGCGGCCTTCCGGCGTTTCGTCGGCGAGCGACGAGAGCTGCGCGGCATCCGCGAGCGCTTCTTCGGTCAGGCCCGGCGCCGGCACGAATTGCGAAGCCTGGCGATTGCCGAGCGTGATGGTGCCGGTCTTGTCGAGCAGCAGCACATCGACGTCGCCGGCCGCTTCCACGGCGCGACCCGAGGTGGCGATCACGTTCGCCTGCATCATGCGGCTCATGCCGGCCACGCCGATCGCCGACAACAGCCCGCCGATGGTGGTCGGAATCAGACACACGAGCAGCGCGACCAGCGCGGTGATCGTCACCACGTGGCCAGCCTTCGCCGCTTCGACCGAGAACATCGAGAACGGCAGCAGCGTGGCGGTGGCCAGCAGCATCACGATCGTCAACGCGACCAGCAGGATGGTCAGCGCGATTTCATTCGGCGTCTTTTGACGCTTCGCGCCTTCCACCATCGCGATCATGCGGTCGAGGAACGCCTCGCCCGGATTCGCCGTGACGCGCACCACGATCCAGTCCGACAGCACGCGCGTGCCGCCCGTCACCGACGAAAAGTCGCCGCCCGACTCGCGGATCACCGGCGCGGATTCACCCGTGATCGCCGATTCGTCGACCGAGGCGACCCCTTCGACCACTTCGCCGTCGGCCGGAATCACGTCGCCGGTCTCGACCAGCACGACGTCGCCCTTGCGAAGATCCGAGGCCGTCAGAATGCGGATCGGCGACTTCGGATGCGGCTCGTTCAACTTCTTGGCCATCACGTCTTTCTTCGCACTGCGCAGCGACGCCGCCTGGGCCTTCGAACGGCCTTCGGCGAGCGCCTCCGCGAAGTTGGCGAACAGCACCGTGAACCACAGCCACAAGGTGACCGCGAGAATGAAGCCCGCGGGCGCCTCGGCCTGGCCGCCGAGCGCGGCGATCCAGAGAATGGTCGTGAGAATGCTGCCCACGTACACGCAGAACATCACCGGGTTGCGGAACTGCGTGCGCGGCGTGAGCTTCTTGAAGGAGTCCACGATCGCCGGGCGCAGCAGCGCCGGGTCGAACATGGACCTGGTTGCATTATGTTCAGTCATTGAATCCTCGAATTTCCCGTTTGCGCGTGATCACTCGTTGTCATCGCGGGTCTCAATGGGCGCCCATCATCATCAGATGTTCGACACCCGGACCCAGCGCGAGCGCGGGCACATAAGTCAGCGCGCCGACCAGCAGCACCGTGCCGAGCAGCAGCACGACGAACAGCGGTCCATGCGTGGGCAGCGTGCCGCCGGTCACGCCGATGCGCTTTTTCGCGGCGAGCGAGCCGGCAATCGCAAGCACCGGGACGATCGTGCCGAAGCGGCCGAACCACATCGCGATCGCCGTGAGCCAGTTGTAGAACGGCGTGCCCACGGTGAGGCCCGCGAACGCGCTGCCGTTGTTGTTGGCGGCCGAGCTGAACGCGTAGAGGATTTCGGAGAAACCGTGCGCGCCGGGGTTGGCGATACCGGCCTTGCCCGCGTCGCTCAACACCGCGATCGAGGTGCCCACCAGCACCAGCAGCGGCGTGAGCAGCACGACGATCGACACCATCTTCATCTCGTACGCCTCGATCTTCTTGCCGACGTACTCGGGCGTGCGGCCGATCATCAGGCCCGCCACGAACACCGCCAGCAGCGCGAACACGAGCATCCCGTACATGCCCGAACCCACGCCGCCGAAGATCACTTCGCCGAGCTGCATCAGCAGCATCGGATAGAGGCCGCCGATCGGCGTCAGCGAGTCGTGCGTGTTGGCGACCGCGCCGCACGAAGCCGCGGTGGTCGCGACCGTGAAGATGCCCGACTGCGCGATGCCGAAGCGCGTTTCCTTGCCTTCCGCATTGCCGCCCGACTGCAACGCATTGGCCGATTGATCGACATGCAATGCGGCGATGGCCGGATTGCCGCTCTGCTCCGCGCCGATTTCGCCGAACACGCAGACCGCGAAGGCGATCGTCATGGCGGCGAGCACGGCCACGCCCTGCCTGCGGTCCGCGATCATGCGGCCGAACACGAGTGCGAGCGCCGCCGGGATGATCAGGATCGAGAAGATCTGCAGGAAGTTCGAGAACGGCGTCGGGTTTTCATACGGATGCGCCGAATTGCCGTTAAAGAAACCGCCGCCGTTGGTGCCGAGCATCTTGATCGCTTCCTGCGATGCAACCGGGCCCATGGCGAGCGTCTGCGTCTTCACGGGCGTATCGACCGTCACCGGATTGCCCTTGGCATCCTTCACCGGATTGCCTTGCGCGTCGAGCTTCGGCGCGGCATAGGTGGTGGTCTGCAAGGTCGGCACGTCTTCGTACGCCTTGAAGTTCTGGATCACGCCCTGGCTCATCAACAGCGCCGCGATGATCGCCGACATCGGCAGCAACACGTAAAGCGTCACACGGGTCAGGTCGACCCAGAAATTGCCGATGGTCTGCGCGGTGTGGCGCGCAAAGCCGCGAATCAACGCGATCACCACCACGATGCCGGTGGCCGCCGAGAAGAAATTCTGCACGGTGAAACCGAGCATCTGCGTTAGATAACCGACGGTTTGTTCAGGCGTGTAATCCTGCCAGTTCGTGTTGGTCACGAAACTGACCGCCGTGTTGAACGCGCCGTCCACGGTCATCGGGCCGAACTGCTGCGGGTTGCCCGGCAGCCAGCCTTGCACGCGCAACAGCACGTAGAGGAACGCCACGCCGAGCGTGTTGAACGCGATCGTGGCGATCGCGTAGTGCTTCCAGCTCATTTCCGCGGCAGGATCGACGCCCGCGATGCGATACAGCAAACGTTCGACGGGGCCGCCGAAGCGGACCACGCGCGAACTGCCGTCCATTACGGCGCTGAGATAGCGGGCCATCGGCACCGCGGCTGCCAGCAGCACGACGATGAACAGACCCGCTTGCAGGACATTGTTCGAGTTCATTCAATGTCCTCCGCGCGCAACAGCGCATAGACGAGGTAGACGAACAGCAGCGCGGTCGCCGCGCCGGACAACCAGAGAATCCAGGTCATGAGCGAGCTCCCTGCCCACGGCGGAACTGCATCAACTTCTCGCAGCCGGCAATCAAACCAAAGGTCAGCGCGGCGAAAAGCACCAGCCCCCCGACATACAGCACATCCATTTTTGTTCTCCATTACACGGACTTTGGATAGGTGCAACGTTATGCCGAACCGCGTAAAGGGCTGGTCAAAGATGGGAAGGCGCGTATAAAAATCGCGTAAACGGACAAGGCCGCTCCATCCTGCGATGGAACGGCCTTGTGGCTGCGGGGCATGGTTGCGCGGCATGCCGCGCCGCTCCTGCTACTGCGTGAGGCGCGGCTTCGAGTGACGCGCGGTTTTTATCTGGCTGACCGAAGCTTTATGCCATCGGGCTGACGATTCACGGCAGCAGAACCGTCGACCCCGTCGTGCGTCGCCCTTCGAGATCCGCGTGCGCTTTTCCGACATCCGCCAGCGCGTAACGCTGATTGATGCTCGTCTTCACCTTGCCCGACACCAGCATGTCGAACAGTTCGGTGGACATCGCCTCGTAGTCGCTACGTTTGGCGATATAGGTGAAGAGCGTCGGGCGCGTGAAGAACAGCGAACCGCGTCCGGCGAACTCCGACGAATCGATCGGCGGCAACGGCCCCGACGCGTTGCCGAAGCTCACGAACATGCCCAGCGGCGCAAGGCAATCGAGCGAGCCCGCGAACGTGTCTTTACCGATCGAGTCGTACACCACCGGCACGCCCGCGCCGTTGGTGATCTCGCGCACGCGTTTGGTGAAGTTCTCGCGCGTGTAGACGATCGCGTGGTCGCAGCCGTGCGCCGTGGCGATCTGTGCTTTTTCATCCGAACCGACCGTGCCGATCACCGTCGCGCCGAGTGCCTTCGCCCACTGGCACACCAGCAGACCGGCGCCCCCCGCCGCGGCCTGGATCAGGATCGTGTCGCCCGCTTTCACGGGATAGGTGCGGCGCAGAAGATATTGCGCGGTGAGCCCTTGCAGCATCGCCGAGGCGGCCTGCTCGTCGCTCACGGCGTCGGGCACCTTCACGACCTGCGCGGCCTGCAGCACGCGCTCCTGCGCGTACGCGCCGGGCGGACGCGCCACGTAGGCGATGCGATCGCCCACCTTCAGACCGCTCACGCCCGAGCCGAGCGCCGTCACTTCGCCGGCCGCCTCCATGCCGAGACCGCCCGGCAACGGCAGCGGATACAGCCCCGTGCGGAAGTACACGTCGATATAGTTCAGTCCGACCGCCGTCTGCCTGACGCGGATCTCGCCCCCGCCCGGCTCGCCGACTTCGACGTCGACCCACTTCATGACCTCCGGGCCGCCGGTTTTATCGAATCGGATTGCTTTGACCATCATGTCTCCTTGGGGTTGGGTGGGGTTGCGTGTGTCGTGCCGCGCGTGTGTTGCGGTGATCTCACACCTGTTGCGTGAGACGCAAGGTCAGCGAGTCGAGCACCATTCGCGCGGTCGAAATATTGGTCGCGCACGGAATGTTGTGCACGTCGCACGCGCGCACCAGTGCGTTGATGTCCGGCTCGTGCGGCTGCGGCGTCATCGGGTCGCGCAGGAAGATCACCATGTCCACGCGCCCTTCCGCGAGCTGCGCGCCGATCTGCAGGTCGCCGCCGTGCGGGCCGGACAGCATCCGCTCGACCGCGAGGCCGTGCGCGTCGGCAATGCGCCCGCCGGTCGTGCCGGTCGCCACGATGTCGCAACGCTTGAGCGTGTCGACGTATTCGCCGGCCAGTTTGACGATGTCGTCCTTCTTATGATCGTGCGCGATCAGCGCAATACGGGTGGTCATGACGTAAGACTCCTGAAACCGTTGTGATTGTCGTTGTTGTTGTGATGATGGAAGCGCGGCGCGTGCCGTTCAGAACGTGCCCGGATAGGCGCCGCCGTCGATCAGCCAGTTCTGCCCGGTGATGTAGCCGGCATGCACGCTGCACAGGAACGCGCAGGCGCGGCCGAATTCATCGCGGTTGCCGAAACGGCCGGCGGGGATCGTTTTCATGCGCTGCTGGCGGGCGTCGTCGACGGAAATGTTCTGCGCCTTGGCCTGCGCCGCGAAGGTCACCGCGATGCGGTCGGTGTCGAATAGCCCCGGCAGCAGGTTGTTGATGGTCACGCCGGTGGGCGCAACCTTGCGCGCGAGGCCCGCGACGAAGCCGGTCAGCCCCGAGCGCGCGCCATTGGACAAGCCGAGCACGTCGATTGGCGCCTTCACCGCCGAACTCGTGATGTTGACGATACGCCCATAGCCGCGCGCGCTCATCGAGTCGATGGTCGCGCGAATCAGCTCGATCGGCGTGAGCATGTTGCTCTCGAGGGCGCGGATCCAGTCTTCATGCGTGAAGTTGCGGAAGTCGCCCGGCGGCGGACCGCCCGCGTTGTTGACCAGAATGTCCGGCTGCGGACAGGCGACGAGCGCCGCGGCGCGGCCTTCCGGCGTGGTGATGTCGCATGCCACGGTCTTCACTTCCACGCCGCTTTGCTTGCGGATCTCCGCCGCGGTCGCTTCGAGCGTCTCGGCGGTGCGCGCCACGATCGTCAGGTTGACGCCTTCCGCGGCGAGCGCTTCCGCGCAGCCGCGCCCCAGTCCCTTGCTGGCCGCGCAGACGAGCGCGGTGCGTCCTGCGATTCCCATGTCCATCCGTGTTCACCTCTTGAAGTTGTGCATCGTGAGAAGGCGCCGGGTCTGGGGCCCTTTCATGGCGAAGTTTCCCCGATTCTAGAAGAATCGGTGCCGGACTGTGCCGGGCCGCCGCAATCTCCGGTATCTTCGGAGCGCACTCTTTCGGTAAACTTGCGCCGTGGCGCGTCCGCCGGCCAGCCGTTTTGCGGCGGCGCGGCGCGCCGAACCGATCCCTCTAGCCGCCGCTTGCGCCCCCGCCATGACTCAGGACAGCCGTTTCCCCAATCTCTTCATCCTCGATCACCCGCTGATCCAGCACAAGCTGTCGCACATGCGCGACCGGGACACCTCGACCCGCACGTTCCGCGAACTGCTGCGTGAAATCACGCTGCTGATGGGCTACGAAATCACCCGCAATCTGCCCATGACCACGCGCCGCCTGACCACGCCGCTCGTCGAGATCGACGCGCCGGTGATCGCCGGCAAGAAGCTGGCGATCGTGCCGGTGCTGCGGGCCGGCATCGGCATGTCGGACGGGCTGCTGGAACTGGTGCCCTCGGCGCGGGTCGGCCACATCGGCGTGTATCGCGCGGAGGACCATCGCCCGGTCGAGTATCTGGTGCGCCTGCCGGACCTCGAAGATCGCGTGTTCATTCTGTGCGACCCGATGGTCGCGACCGGCTATTCGGCCGTGCACGCGGTCGACGTGCTCAAGCGCCGCAACGTGGCCGGCGAGAACATCCTGTTCCTCGCTCTGGTCGCCGCCCCGGAAGGCGTGCAGGTGTTCCAGGACGCCCACCCGGACGTCAAGCTGTATGTCGCCTCGCTCGATTCGCATCTGAACGAGCACGCGTACATCGTTCCCGGTCTCGGCGACGCGGGCGACCGCCTGTTCGGCACGAAGAACTGAAAGCCGCTGCGAAAAGCGCGTGACGGCGTGCACCAAAGGCCGCCGCCGCGCACTTTTCGCGGCCTTTGCAGCGATGTCGCCCTCTGCCGCCCCCCTGCGGCGTGATAAAATTCGAATCCGCTCAAAGAGCGGCTCAACTTGCACCACCGCCTGGCGCACGGCGCCTTTCGCGGGGCCTGGCAGGCCGGCGCGGCATTTGTCGCGTGTAGTCTCGCCGCGTCGCCCCGCCCCAACCGCGCTGCCGAACCGCGGCCCCGCTAGCAGGGTCCGGCCGGGCGTGGCCAGGCGCGAGACGGCTAGCCACGTGTGGCCAGCCACGAACGGCAGACCTGGACAGTTAAGCACCGGGCGGATTGACATCGAGGCGCGCTAAACGCGAATACGCGCGAACCAGCGCAATTCAGCGCAAGCGCCCCCGAAAACGCAACGACAATTGCACAATGCGTGTGCCCCACTGGCGCGCGCGACGGAGAAAGGTATGGCGGGTCATTCGAAATGGGCCAACATCAAGCATAAGAAAGCAGCGGCCGACGCCAAGCGCGGCAAGGTCTGGACGCGGCTCATCAAGGAAATTCAGGTCGCGGCGCGCATGGGCGGCGGCGACATCGACTCGAACCCGCGTCTGCGGCTCGCCGTCGAGAAGGCGTACGACGCCAACATGCCCAAAGATAACGTCAACCGCGCGATCCAGCGTGGCGTGGGCGGCGTGGACGGCGCAAGCTACGAAGAAATCCGCTACGAAGGCTATGGCATCGGCGGCGCGGCGGTGATCGTGGACACCATGACCGACAACCGCACGCGCACGGTGGCGGAAGTGCGTCACGCGTTCTCGAAGAACGGCGGCAACATGGGCACGGACGGCTCGGTGTCGTTCATGTTCGATCACGTCGGCCAGTTCCTGTTCGCGCCCGGCACGCCGGAAGACAAGCTGATGGAAGCCGCGCTCGAAGCCGGCGCCGACGACGTCGTCACGAACGAAGACGGCAGTATCGAGGTGCTGTGCCCGCCGAACGACTTCCCGAAGGTGAAGTCCGCGCTGGAAGCCGCGGGCTTCAAGGCCGAGCTGGCCGAGGTGACGATGAAACCTCAGACGGAAGTCGAGTTCACCGGCGAAGACGCCGTGAAAATGCAGAAGCTGCTCGACGCACTGGAGAATCTGGACGACGTGCAGGAAGTCTATACAAACGCCGCGATCGCCGACGAATGAGCGTGCCCCGGCGGCGCGTAGCGCGACGGCTCCTGCCGAACCGCGCCACGCCGCCGGCCGGCCCTCGCGTCGTTGCTGAGCTGGCGTGCGAGTGACTCCGCACCGCGCTTCCACCCCGGTTTCGCACCGTGCCCTGCGCGCCGCCAATGGCTGCTGCGGGCTCAATGCAAACCTTGTTGTCATTCCACGGCTGAGCGTGCTGCGTCAGCCGTTTATGGTTTTTAAGTCTCGAGGATTCACATGAAGTTACTCGTCGTCGGTTCCGGCGGTCGCGAACATGCGCTCGCATGGAAGCTCGCGCAATCGCCGCGGGTCCAGCTCGTCTACGTGGCTCCTGGCAACGGTGGCACCGCCCAGGACGAGCGTCTGCGCAACATCGACATGACGGATCCGGCCGCGCTCGCCGATTTCGTCGAACAGGAGCAGATCGCCTTCACGCTGGTCGGGCCGGAAGCGCCGCTGGCGGCCGGCATCGTCAATCTGTTCCGCTCGCGCGGTCTGAAGATTTTCGGGCCGACCAAAGAAGCCGCCCAGCTAGAAAGCTCGAAAGACTTCGCGAAGGCGTTCATGAAGCGCCACGCGATCCCAACCGCCGAATACGAAACCTTCGCCGACGTCGCCGCCGCGCATGCGTATCTGGACGCCAGGGGCGCGCCGATCGTCATCAAGGCCGACGGCCTCGCCGCGGGCAAGGGCGTGGTGGTCGCGCAAACGCTGGAAGAAGCGCACGCCGCGGTCGACATGATGCTGTCGGACAACAAGCTCGGCGACGCCGGCGCGCGTGTCGTGATCGAAGAGTTCCTCGCCGGCGAGGAAGCGAGCTTCATCGTGATGGTGGATGGCAAGCACGTGCTGCCGCTCGCTTCCAGCCAGGACCATAAGCGTCTGCTCGACGGCGATCAGGGCCCGAACACGGGCGGCATGGGCGCCTACTCACCCGCGCCGATCGTCACGCCGCAGCTGCATGCCCGCGTGATGCGCGAAATCATCCTGCCGACGGTGCGCGGCATGGAAAAGGAAGGCATCCGCTATACCGGCTTCCTGTACGCCGGCCTGATGATCGACGCGCAAGGCAACCCGAAAACGCTCGAATTCAACTGTCGCATGGGCGACCCCGAAACGCAGCCGATCATGGCGCGCCTGAAGGGCGACTATTCGAAGGTGGTCGAGCAGGCGATTGCCGGCACGCTCGATACGGTCGAACTGGAGTGGGACCGCCGCACCGCGCTCGGTGTCGTGCTCGCCGCGCACAACTACCCGGATACGCCGCGCAAGGGCGACCGCATCAACGACATTCCGGCTGAAACCGCGGATTCGGTCACTTTCCACGCCGGCACCACGTTGACGGACGGCAAGCTGACCACCTCGGGCGGCCGCGTGCTGTGCGTGGTCGGTCTCGCGGATTCGGTGCGCAGCGCGCAGTCGGTTGCCTATGAAACGATCAACCAGATCTCGTTCGACGGCATGCAATACCGGCGCGACATCGGCTATCGTGCGTTGAACCGCAAGCACTAAGCCATTGCCCCACTTACCCGCGTGCGGCGCCAACGGCGCTACACTGCGGGTTTTCCCGGCGATACCGGTGCCCACCGCAGCATGTGGGCCGACCCGGGCCCATGTGGGCTGAACGGAGCCAGGCGCATTCCGCCCGGCGCGAAAGACAAAAGACTGTAAGGCCGCGCCTTCAGGTTCCGCCCTGACGCGCAGGCGGCCATCACCCTTCACGACAAACCCGCGGCACGACGAGCGTGCCGCCCTCAGCATCTGCATTCATGACCGAATCGAGCTACGACGCACAGGCCGTGCGCAGCTGGCTGCAAGGCCTGCAAACGCAGATCGCGGACACGCTCGGCGCGTTCGACGGCACGCCGTTCGCCACCGACGCCTGGCAACGCGCGCCCGGCGAAAAGCTGCGCGGCGGCGGCTGCACGCGGATTCTCGAAGGCGGCAATTTCTTCGAGCGGGCCGGCATCGGTTTTTCCGACGTTGCCGGCGACACCCTGCCGGGTTCGGCGAGCGCGGCGCGTCCGCAACTGGCCGGGCGCGGTTTCGAAGCGATGGGCGTGTCGCTCGTGCTGCACCCGCACAATCCGCACTGCCCGACCGTGCATATGAACGTGCGTCTGCTGATCGCGACCAAGGCCGGCGAAGCACCCGTGTTCTGGTTCGGCGGCGGCATGGATCTAACGCCGTACTACGGCTACGAGGAAGACGCGCAACATTTCCATCGCACCTGCCGCGACGCGCTGCAGCCTTATGGCGCGGACCTCTACCCGAGTTTCAAGCGCTGGTGCGACGAGTATTTCTTCCTCAAGCACCGCAACGAGCCGCGCGGCATCGGCGGGATTTTCTTCGACGATTTCTCGGCGCCGGGCTTCGATCAATCGTTCGCGATGCTCAAAAGCGTCGGCGACGCGTTCCTCACGGCGTACGTGCCGATCATCGAAAAACGCCGCAACATTCCGTATGGCCAAGCCGAGCGCGATTTCCAGGCGTACCGGCGCGGGCGCTACGTCGAGTTCAATCTGGTCTTCGACCGTGGCACACTGTTCGGGCTGCAAAGCGGCGGGCGCACGGAATCGATCCTGATGTCGATGCCGCCTGTGGTGAACTGGCGCTACAACTGGCAGCCCGAACCGGGCACGCCGGAAGCGCGTCTTTATAGCGATTTTCTCGTGCCGCGCGAGTGGGTGTGACGGGCCGCGCCCGCACCCTGCCCCCGCCGCCACGACAAAGGATCTCCACCTGAAGCCGAACGCTCATCCTGTCGCCCTGCCTCGCCGGATCGGACTGCTCGGCGGCACTTTCGATCCGATCCACGACGGCCATCTCGCGCTCGCGCGGCGTTTCGCCGACGTGCTGCAACTGACCGAACTCGTGCTCCTGCCGGCCGGTCAACCCTGGCAGAAATCGGACGTGTCGCCGGCCGAGCACCGCCTTGCCATGACGCGCGCGGCGGCAAGCGAACTGGTGCTGCCGGGCACGACCGTGCGGGTCGCGACCGACGAAATCGAGCACGACGGGCCGACTTACACGATCGACACGCTGCAACGCTGGCGTGAACGCGAAGGTGAGGACGCATCCATTGCGCTCCTGATCGGCGCGGATCAACTGGTGCATCTCGACACGTGGCGCGACTGGCGGCGCCTGTTCGAGTTCGCCCACATCTGCGCGGCCACCCGGCCCGGTTTCGACCTCACGTCGATTCCGCCGGCGGTCGCTCAAGAAATCGACGCGCGCCGTGCCCGCGCCGACGTTCTGCAAGCCACGCCCTGTGGCCACTTGCTGATCGATACGACGCTTGCGTTCAACGTTTCGGCCACCGACATTCGCGCGCATCTGCGCGAGCAGGTGAACCAGCGGCTTGCCCTCGCGGGCGGCGAACAGCAAGACCAGGCGGCGAGCCATGTCCCCACCGCGGTGTGGGACTATATTCTTCAACATCATCTGTACCACCGGTAAATCCATGGATATTCGCAAACTGCAACGCGTGATCGTCGACGCTCTCGAAGACGTCAAAGCGCAAGACATCAAGGTGTTCAACACCAGCCACCTGACCGCGCTGTTCGATCGCGTGATCGTCGCGAGCGGCACCTCGAACCGGCAAACCAAAGCGCTCGCTTCGAGCGTGCGCGAGAGCGTGAAGGAAAACGGCGGCGAGA
The DNA here is from genome assembly GCF_002278075.1 of Paraburkholderia aromaticivorans. NCBI lineage: Bacteria > Pseudomonadati > Pseudomonadota > Betaproteobacteria > Burkholderiales > Burkholderiaceae > Paraburkholderia > Paraburkholderia aromaticivorans. The sequence goes on from NZ_CP022989.1 coordinate 4,175,556, forward strand.
TCATCAGCACCGAAGGCGAGGACATCGGCGAATGGGTGCTGGTGGATTGCGGCGACGCGATCGTGCACATCCTGCAGCCGGCCCTGCGTCAGTACTACAACCTCGAAGAAATCTGGGGCGACAAGCCGGTGCGCATCAAGCTGTCCACGCCGGATCCGTTCGGCGGCGCGCGTTCGAGCGAACCCGACGAAGACGAGGACGAAGAGCAAGCCGCGCCGGCCGTGAAGAGGCCCGCGCGCAAAGCGCCCGCACGCCGCAAGTGAGCGGGCTTCGCGCCACTCACCGTCATCGTTCGCGAATGCTTGCGCAATGAAACTGCATATCCTCGCCGTCGGCCACAAGATGCCGGACTGGATCGCCACCGGCTTCGACGAATACGCGAAGCGCATGCCGCCCGAGCTGCGCATCGAGCTGCGCGAGATCAAACCCGAGCAGCGTTCGTCGGGACGGCCGGCGGACAGCGTGATGGCCGCCGAGCGGCTGAAGATCGAAGCCGCGTTGCCGAAGAACGCGCGCATTGTCGCGCTCGACGAGCGCGGCAAGGACTGGACCACCATGCAGCTTGCCGGCGCCCTGCCCGGCTGGCAGCAGGACGGCCGCGACGTGGCGTTTCTGATCGGCGGCGCCGACGGACTCGACCCCGATCTGAAGGCGCGCGCCGACATGTTGCTGCGCGTCTCGAGCCTGACCTTGCCGCACGCGATGGTCCGCGTGCTGCTCGCCGAACAGCTTTACCGCGCGTGGACCATCACGCAAAATCACCCCTATCATCGCGTGTGAGCGAACGAGGCGGCGCGTGGAAACGCGCGGCTTGGTCGCGCGATGCCGGTCGAGCCTTGGTGTTACCTGATAGCCGCGGCTTGCGGTCGCGCCTTCAGGCGCCTTGAATTGTGCCGTCAGTGTGCGCTGGGATGAGCGCTGGGTTGCGCATTGAGTCGCGCGATTCGTCGCCTTTCCCTGGTCGCATTTTCGGCCGCTGAGCGACATGCATGTTGGCGTGCATAACGGCATCCGCGTGTACGCGTCGTCATGCTCGCGCCGATGGCTTTCCCGACAAGACCCGTCGGCGCTCGGCCCGCAAGCCCGTCGCCTATCCCTGCAATCCGCTTCATCGAGACCTGTTCATGTCCACGTCCGCCGCATCGCTGCATCCGTTCGTCTACCTCGCTTCGCAAAGTCCCCGTCGCCAGGAGTTGTTGCAACAGCTCGGCGTGCGTTTCGAACTGCTGCTGCCGCGCCCCGATGAAGATGCCGAAGCGCTCGAAGCCGAGTTGCCCGGCGAGCGCGCGCACGACTATGTGCAGCGGGTGTGCGTCGCCAAGGCGCAGGCGGCCCGCGCGCGCCTCGTGGCGGGCGGCCATGAAGCGCGGCCGATTCTGGTTGCGGACACAACCGTCACGATCGACGACGCGATTCTCGGCAAGCCCGTCGACGCCGACGACGCGTTCGCGATGCTCACGCGCCTTGCCGGCCGCGCTCACGAAGTGCTGACGGCCGTGGCCGTGGTCGACGCCGCGGGCACGCTGCTGCCCGCCGCGCTATCCGTGTCGACGGTGCGTTTTGCTGCACTGCACGCAGAGGCGATCCGGCGCTACGCGGCAAGCGGCGAACCGCTCGGCAAGGCGGGTGCATATGGTGTGCAGGGACGCGCCGCGGAGTTTATCGAGCATATCGACGGGTCCTATTCAGGTATCATGGGTTTGCCGCTTTTTGAATCTGCTGCCCTCCTGCGTGCAGCGCGCATCGACTTCTAAAATAACACCATGAATGAAGAAATCCTGATCAATGTCACGCCGCAGGAAACGCGCGTCGCGCTCGTCCAGCAAGGCGCCGTCCAGGAACTTCACGTCGAACGAACGCTGTCGCGCGGCCGCGTCGGCAACGTCTATCTGGGCAAGGTGGTACGCGTGCTGCCGGGCATGCAGTCCGCTTTCATCGACATCGGTCTCGAACGCGCCGCGTTCCTTCACGTGGCCGACATCTGGCATCCGCGCATTGCCGGCGAACCGCAGCATCAGGCGCCGCATCAGCCAATCGAAAAAATCGTCTTCGAAGGCCAGACGCTGATGGTGCAGGTCGTGAAGGATCCGATCGGCACCAAGGGCGCGCGCCTGTCCACCCAGGTGAGCATTGCCGGCCGCACGCTCGTGTATCTGCCGCAGGAACCGCATATCGGCATCTCGCAGAAGATCGAGAGCGAAGCCGAGCGCGAGGCGGTGCGCGCGCGTCTGACCGCCGTGCTGCCCGCCGATGAAAAAGGCGGCTACATTGTGCGCACCATTGCTGAAGACGCGACCAGCGAAGAGCTGGCCGGCGACGTCGCCTATCTGCGCAAGACGTGGGCGACGATTCTGTCGCAAGGACAGCGGATGCCGCCCACGAGCCTGCTGTATCAGGATCTGAATCTTGCGCAACGCGTGCTGCGCGATTTCGTCAACGACGAGACCTCGCGCATTCAGGTCGACTCGCGCGAGACGTATCAAATGCTGGCCGACTTCGCGGCCGAGTTCACGCCGGCGGTGTCGTCGAAACTGCATCACTACACCGGCGAGCGGCCGCTCTTCGATCTGTACAACATCGAGGCGGAAATTCAGCGTGCGTTGTCGCGCCGGGTGGACCTGAAGTCGGGCGGCTACCTCGTGATCGACCAGACCGAAGCGATGACGACCATCGACGTGAACACCGGCGGCTACGTCGGCGCGCGCAACTTCGACGATACGATCTTCAAGACCAACCTCGAAGCCGCGCATACGATTGCGCGGCAATTGCGGCTGCGCAATCTGGGTGGCGTGATCATTATCGATTTCATCGATATGGAAAACGTCGAGCATCGCGATCAGGTGCTGGGCGAATTGAAGAAGGCGTTGTCGCGCGATCGCACGCGCGTGACCGTGAACGGTTTTTCGCAGCTCGGCCTGGTCGAAATGACGCGCAAGCGTACGCGCGAATCGCTCGCGCATGTGTTGTGCGAGCCGTGTCCGGTGTGCCAGGGCAAGGGGCAGGTCAAGACGCCGCGTACCGTGTGTTATGACGTGCTGCGGGAAATTCTGCGCGAGTCGCGGCAGTTCAATCCGCGCGAGTTTCGCGTGGTGGCGTCGCAGCAGGTGATCGATCTGTTTCTCGAGGAAGAGTCGCAGCATCTGGCTATGTTGATCGACTTTATCGGCAAGCCGGTGTCGTTGCAGGTGGAGTCGAACTTGAGTCAGGAGCAGTACGATATAGTTTTGATGTAGGGTTTACCCTATATCAACCCGAATCACGCCATATCGCCAAGAGCCCCGCCCATCAAGGCTTCATCGTTTTCGGTGAATTTTCCCGTATCATCCTGAATCATGCGAGCGCGCTTTCAATTGGTAGCTAGATTGGTAGCTAGAGTCAGGAGTAATGCGGGTGGCAAAACGGCAGACCAACCTTCTTTCAGACGTTGAGCTAAAGCACTTTGTGCGCGCTCGCGTGCCCGTCGCGAAATCCGACGGTGCCGGCTTGACCTTCACACTATCGGCGGCCGGCACCGCCACATGGATTCTCCGGTTCAGTCACGGCGGCCGTCGCCACGAACTGACTCTCGGCGTGTATCCCGATGTGTCACTGACCGCGGCACGCAAACTTGCCGCATCGAAGCGCGTCGCTGTTCAGCAGGGTCTCAACCCAGCCGCGGAAAGACGGAAAGAAAAGGCCCGGAAGGATTGGACGGTGCGGCAACTGATTGCCGACTACGAAGAAAAGGTGATCCCCACCTTGGCAGATAGCACCCAACGGAGCTATGGCCGAAACCTCAAACGAATTGAGAGCGGCATGGGCGCGCTCGCTTTGCGGGACGTATCGTCAGCGGACATCGTCGCGCAGATCGAGCGGGTAAAGGCAGGGTGGGTCGAGCTGTTCACACTTTGGTGCGTCCTGAAGGCGATCTTCAAGCATGCGGCAGGCAAGCGGCTGGTCGACACAACGCCTTGCGCCGGCATCGTGCTGGATTCAATCATCGGCAAACGCCCCGAAGTCAAGAAACGACTGATGCTGACCGATGAGGAAATCGGGACGCTGATGAACGCAAAGATGAACCCCGAGAACCTGCTGTCTGTGCGCGTGCTCCTCGCGACCGGCGTGCGCGCCTCTGAATTGTTTACGGCGCTGCGCGAAAACGTTTATCTCGATGAGGCGCGCTGGCACATTCCAAAGAGTAAGACGGGCCCCGAGATGGACATTCCGTTAGCGCCCGCAGTGGTCGACTGGCTCCGACAACTCGACGTACTAGCGGGCCAATCCAGCTATGTGCTGCCTGCACGGCTGCGCACACGCTTTGAGCGTTTTGACGGTGACGCGCACGTATCTAAAGATGCGATCCGCGAAGCTATTGACTTCTGGATCGACAACCACAAACCCAAGATCCGCCGTTTCACGCCGCACGATTTGCGCAGCACGATGAAAAGCCACATGCGCAAACTCGGCGTTGCGCGTGACATCAGCGAAATGTGTCTGAACCACAAGCTCGCCGGCGTAGAAGGCATCTACGACCAGCACACTTACTACGACGAACGGCGCGCTGCGCTCGAGCTTTGGGCCCGCTTCATCGCAACATGCCAGGCGGGCGAGAAATGGAATGTGACGCCGTTCAAAAAGACGGCATAACGGTTTGCCGCGCCTAGCCCGACGGGGCGAATACCGGATGCCCTATCCGGTCGGCGCGGCTCCCATATAGGGCTTTGCTACAGGGCAAGCAATGGAGAAGATCGAATTCGGAACGTCCGATTTGCCGGATAATTTCAAGCTGAGCCGATACGATACTTGCGCCGGGTGGGGCGCGTCAGAATGGTGGCAGGCACTTGCCCATCGGCGCCCGATTCACGATTGGTCTTACCTGACCCCGGAAGAGATGGCTGAGGACGAGGATAACCCCGACTTGCTCGACATTCTGCAAGGGAACGCCCTCGCTTTCCTTGAGAATCCGCAACCCATTGTTGAGGGTGAGAAGCGCCCGTTTCCGGCCTACGGCATGGATTGTCCAATTAGGGATCTTACTGGCGCAGACTATTACGACGGGTTATTCAAAATGAATAGCATGTGGTATGAGACTCACGCCGCTCTTGCGCGCCGCGCGTGTCACCGTGCCGACGTCATGCCGTTCGAGGAAATCGATGATGGGGCGGACGGCCACAAAGCATTTTGGCAGCTTGAAAAGATTCCCGCGTGGGCACTACATCGCGAGGCGAGCGAGCCTGCAGACCGTTTTTGCATTCAGGTTCAACTCGGCGCGTCCGATGATGACCTGGTGAGCGAATTCAAGGCATGGCTCAAGCGCATCCGTAAAGAGGCGGAAATCCCACAGATACCTAAAGCGTTCGACGCCTCGCATTTCTCTGATTGGCATGAAAGGCGCCTACTGCCCTATCTGGATTTGACACTGTGGGCACGGTTGCATGGCGGTTCTTTCAATCTCACTGCGCTCGGATATGCGTTATTTCCCGACGAAGCGCTGCGCGGCTCGAAGATGCGAGACGTAGAGCCAATGGTCCGGCGAACGATTGGACCCCGCGCTCGCTCTCTTATCAGCATAGAGGTTATCGCGACACTCAATCGCCAAGTATGGTCTTCGGCATAAAAACCATGTGTTTTCTTTGCCGTCACAAAAATCCCCTCTATTCATGACGGCATGAAAACGGGGTTGCTCGTGCGACGGCACAAAATAACAGCCGTTATCGTGGCTCGCACCAACGACTTTTGATCTATTTAATCCGTGTTGCCCGCTCATTTTGAATCAGCGCGGCGCAACACTAGACGGGCAGTGTCGCGCCGCGCTCCACGGAGTGACACATGTCTGCCATCCTTACCAAGGCACTCGCTAACTGGGGCGTTCTGCCCAACGACGCGCACATCGACGTGCGCACCGTCGCCGTTCTCTTTGGCTGTTCCGTTCCCACCGTCTACCGCCGCGTGCGCGCCAAGCAGATCCCGGCACCGCGCAAGTTCGGCTCTAGCACCCGCTGGAACGTCGGCGAGATCCGCGACGCTTTGACGCCGGAGGCCGTATAAATGACGGCCAAAAAAATAGCCCACCAAGGCAAAGCCCAGGCAGGCCGGAACGACACCGCCAATTCTAGCAGCGACACCGAATATCTGGTGCGCTTTCTGGACGCTGTGAAAAATGCGAGCGAACGCCTGCGCGTCGACCTCAAGACCTACCGCGGCAATACGTACATCGACATCCGGGTGTGGTATGTGGATGCCGCCGGCCAGTATCACCCGTCGAGCAAGGGCGTCATGCTCAAGCCGACGCTGGCGCCTGAACTGCTGCGCGGCATCGCCTTGGCGGCTCAATCCTTCGATCCGAAGGGGGCAGCGTAATGCACCGCGCATCCATCCACCGATCGCCAGCTCTCAGTGGGCCAGCGCACATTCCGCGTTACGCACGGATTGACGCACGTGGTCACTTGACCGAAGGTACCCAAAGGGCCTACTATGAGTGTATGGGCTACGCGTTGTGCGCGGCCCGATTCTCCGAAAGGAAGCCCTTCATGAAGACCCTTCTTCGTGCGCTCAATTGCGCCTCAAAAAAACATGATCAATTACACTCCGCCGACTCCGGAGGAACTTCTCAAACTGAAGTCGGAGCTCGGCAAGAGCAGCACCGAAATGGCGGAGTTGTTTGGCGTCTCGACGGGACGCCAGTGGCGCAAGTACACATCATCGACCGAGCAGCGCGACATGGGGATGCATATGCTCTTCTTCGCGGTGGCTCAATTAGAACTCGATCCAGAAGCAATGGAGCGAGTTTTTGCAAGGATGCGTGCAATCGGCGCGACCGTCGAGATCGACAAGCCGTAATCGATGCGGGCCACGCGCCCGCAACTCTCCCGCAAAACCTCACCTCATTCGTTAATCGCGCGTTGCACGACGCTTCGCTCGCATCGACGCCCAACGCTGCGATTGATCTGTTGGCCGACGCCTTGCTGGCACTGGCCGTCCTGGTGCACCCGGTAGAGGTGCCCCATGGTTGATCGCAAAGACCTTGCCATCCGCGCGGCGAACCAGCTTTCCGAGAGCGCCCGCGGCCTGCGCTTCGCAAACGCACTTTTTCATACCATCCACTACGCAGTCGCTATGGGCCGTCCCGGCGCAATCGACGTCTCGTCACTGATGGAACTCGGCTGCGAAGTCACCGGCAACTATGGCGAACTCGCCGGCGAGGAAGCGGACTTCTTCTCGGGAGCGGCGGAATGACTGACTCTATCTTGAGTACGAAAGCATTGCACCGCCTGATAGACAGTGCGGCCGGCGAATTTGCGGTTGCTGAAGAAACGCTCGTTGACCTCGGCGCCCTTTTCGAGGCAATTGTCGCCGCAACCAAGGGCCACGAGCTGGCTCATCGGTTGGCGGCGCTCGGCGCCCGGACTGCTGAAGAGTATCGCGACTCTTTCGAGGGAATGAAGGAGGGATACAACGAGCACTCCCGCAACATTGTGGAGGCGATGAAAGCGCACCGCAGTAAATGTCCGTACGTCTGCAGCGCTGAGTACTCCTCACAGGAATTCACAGCATGAGCGCATATGTTGAAGAGGACCGCATCCGCGCTGCGCTGAGCCACGTTCCGGCCGATAGCCGGGACACCTGGGTGCAGATGGGCATGGCGGTCAAAGCCGAACTCGGCGACGCGGGTTTCGATCTGTGGGATGACTGGTCGAAAATGAGCAAGGCCTACAGCGAGAGCGACGCGCGCGCGGTATGGCGTTCGTTCAAGGCGGGCGGCATCACGATTGCCACCCTGTTCAAGGAAGCGATCGCCCACGGCTACGCCGAAAGCGAGCCGCTCAAGCCGCTCGACCCTGCCGAGGGCGCCCGCCGGCGGGCCGCGCGTGAGCAGCAAGCGAAAGAAGCCGCGGCGCAGCATGAGCGCACCCAGGCCGAAGCCGCCGCTACGGCGCACAAGCTATGGGAGGAAAGCGGCAAGGTTCGCCCCGACCACGCATATGTCTGCGCGAAGAAGATCAAACCGTACGGCGCGAAACAGTTGCGCCAGCAGCTCGTGATCAAGATCCAGGATGTCGACGGCGTGCACCATTCCGGCCAGTACATCCAGCCAGACGGCGCCAAGATATTCCAGACTGGCGGCCGTATCAGCGGATGCTTTGCGGCAGTGACAGCCGGCGCCAAGCCGAACGCCAGTACGCCCCTGCTGATCGCCGAGGGATTCGCGACCGCCTGTTCGCTGCACGAGGCGACCGGCTACCCAGTAGCCGCGGCGATGAACGCCGGCAACCTGTTGAATGTGGCGAAGGCGTGGCGGGCCAAGTATCCGCGCATGCGCATCGTGATCTGCGCCGACGACGACACCGAGACAGCGGGAAATCCGGGCATGACGAAGGCCACGGAGGCGGCGCGCGCGGTAGGCGCATTACTCGCCGTGCCCGACTTCGGCCCGGATCGCCCCGAGCGCTCCAGCGACTTCAACGACCTGCACGCCCTCGACGGTCTCGACGCTCTGCGTCGCTGCATCGAAGCCGCGACTGCGCCCGGCGGCGTTGCCAAGCCCGCGGCGACTCGCCCGACCGCCCTGCTCACGCGCGCGAGCGACATCGTTCCGGAGGCAATCCGCTGGCTGTGGCCGGACTGGCTACCCGAAGGCAAGTTGACGCTGCTGGCGGGCTCACCTGGTACCGGCAAGACCACGCTGGCACTCGCCTTGTCTGCAACCGTATCGAGCGGCGGCAAGTGGCCTGACGGGACTGCGTGCGCGCGCACCGGTGACGTGCTTATCTGGAGCGGCGAAGACAACCCCGCGGACACGATCGTCCCCCGGTTGATGGCGGCCGGCGCCGACATGGATCGGATCCACATCGTCACCGGTAGCACTGACGCAAACGGCGAGATTCAGGCTTTCGACCCATCCAACGATATTCCCCTGCTGGCAGAGCGTCTCTCGGAAATGGGCGGCGCTGCAATGTTGATTGTCGATCCGATCGTATCGGCGGTATCCGGCGACGCTCACCGGGTCAACGACGTGCGCCGCAACCTGCAAGCCCTGGTCGACATGGCGGCGGGCCACCGGTGCGCCGTGCTGGGTATCAGCCACTTTGCGAAGGGCACTAAGGGTAGCTCGCCGGCCGAGCGGGTTATCGGCTCTCAGGCGTTCGTGGCGCTCGCCCGCATGGTGCTGGTGGCAGGCAAAGACGAGGCTGCCGAGCGGCGCATCCTCGCGCGAGCCAAGTCCAACATTGCACCAGACGACGGCGGCGTGAGCTATACGCTCGAAATGGCAGATGCGGGCGGCATTCAGGCAAGCCGGGTTGTGTGGGGCGACATGATCGAAGGTACGGCTCGCGACATTCTCGGCGACGTCGAGCAGCTGGACGACGAAGAGCGAACCGGCCAGGACGAGGCTCGCGAGTTTCTCGCAAGCATTCTTTCGGACGGTCCGAAGCGCACACGCGAACTAAAAGCCGACGCAGACGGCGCTGGTTACAACTGGAAAATGATGCAGCGCGCGGCGTCGAAACTCGGCGTCGAGAAACGAAAAATCGGAATGAAAGAAGGATGGGAGTGGGCACTCCCGAAGGGGACAAGCTACGAAGAAGACACGAAGGGGACCGCTCTCTATACCGTGTCCCCTTCGGTAATCCATGTCCCCTTCGGCTCTGGCAAGGGTTTGCGGGCGGTCGAATTTCCGGCTTCTGCCGAAGGGGACATCGGAGAGAGAGTGACTCCTTCGGAGAATTTTCCTCAATCCGAGGCCGGCGAGCCGGAGGGCGACCTGTGAACATGTCCACTCTGATTGAGGAAGCCAAGGCCGCTGGCGTGCGCGTTTATCTGCGTGACGGGAAGGTGAAGCTGCGCGGATCGGATGAAGCGATGGAGGCAATTCGCGCGAAGCTCGCCCCGCACAAGGAGGAAATTCTCGCCTACCTGCAAAGCGCCGAGCAGCATGCAGCTGAATTTTGGCCGTGGGCGCCGTATCTGACCGTCTCGGATGTCGAGCGATTCCGCACCGAGCTCGTGGCGATGATCGAGAAGCTGGCCGAAATGGAACAGTGGCCCGACGAACACCGCGACGACGTGCTGGCGCGGGCGATCCGCGGCCCGCTCGCCGACTTACTACCGAATCTGCACCATTTCAACCAACGATTGACGGAAGCGACCGCCGAGGCGGCGGCGCGCGAAGCCGTCGATAAACGCACCTGGAGGTTTGACCGATGAACATCGAGCAGGAATTGAAGCTGTTGGACAACGTGGCGGACCGGTTTCGCCGGTATCGCGTACCGAACAATGATGCAGTGCTGGCCCAGGCGCTGATTGACGAGCTGCAGGACGGCGCGAACGGACTGACCGAGGGCGGCCGCGTGACGCTGATTTACGTGGCTGCATCCCTGCTGGCGCGCATCGACGCCACCTAAACACGCAGTAGAACTGGCGGTGTACCGCCAGGTGTAGCCCGTCCGGCGCAGCGAGTGAAACCAATGCACCGGATACAGCCCTAAGTAGTACTAATCGCAACGTGGCATTGCCACATAGGAGATTCACTTGAACACAGCAGATACACGCCAGGCCATTCACGAAACCCTTGAGCGGATTCGGACGGTTCCCGACGCCTTGATGCGCGCTCGCGATCACGGCGACAAGGCCCAATCTCAGGACCATGTGATCAAGCAGCTTATCGCCGACATGAACGCCCGCATTGACGCAGTGCAAGCGGCCCTCTTGACCATGGTCGTTCCGGATACGCCTCCGGCGGCGGGGCAATGACGATGAAGGACGACGCAACCAAGGCCGGGATCATCGGCCGACCGATGGGAATGCCGCGCAAGGCGCTGGAGAAAATTGGAAAGACCAGCCCGGCGGCGAAGGCAGTAAGCGCGCTGGTGAACGGCGGCACGACTCTCGAAGAGAAGCGCCGCATCGTCCGCCGGATGCAGATGGACCAACTGAACAACCGAAAGTGAGGAAGTAAACATGCAGACCATTTATGAACTCTCGCCCGAGTACAAGGCAGCGTTCGACACTGTCAACAAAATGCGTGCTCGCATCGACGAGCTGAATCAGCTGGAGGGCGTCCAGCGGATCGCCCTCGCCGAGGGTCCCGCCATAGTTCAGCATGCAGCGACGCCGCGCGATTTGGCGTTGAAAGTCCTGAACGGCGAGGCCGCCGACAATTCGCAGCGCGACGAATTCGAAAAGATGCGCGCGGACAACGCCAAGACAAAGGCCGACCTTGAAATCCTTCAGCGCGGGGTGATGCCCAACCACGAAGCAATGTCGATCTTGCGCCAACGCGTGACCGCAGGGCGGATGAAACAGGATGACGTGCGCCGCGCGACAGAGAAGGTCGCCAAGGCGGCCCTTCAGATGGCGGCGGCTCAGAAGGAAATCGCCAACCTGTGCCTCGATCTGACGTCCGCCGGCTTCGAGGATTTCAGCGAATCCATGCTGTTCAGCATCGAGCCGAATGTGACCGTACCGGACGCGCTGGAGGTGTACGCAAAGCGCATCCGGGGCGTCGCAGGTATCGCCGAGTAACCCAACCTATCACCCGACAGGAGCATCAATATGGCAGCAACAACACCGATCACCTGGAATGAGCCGACTACCGCCAAGGCGGCGCTCGCCGGCGTACTCGACGAGGCAGGCGGCATTACCGTTCTCGTTCGCATCGACATACACAATCCGCACGCGAAGAACACATGGGCGCCGTACCGAACGGCCCGCTTTGCCCCCGGCGCGGACGGCGGTCCGGACTACTGGTACGACTCGACGTTTGGCATCCAACTGCATAACGCCGTTACCGGCTGGGCGTTGCCGGAATAAACGCCCAGTCCAACTTTTTGAGAGATACGAAATGATGAAATTCTTCAATCGAGCCGACCTGAACAAGGACGACGAAAAGCGGATCCGCGAGATCCTTAAAAGCCCGGAGATCGAGTCAATCCTTGACCGTGCCGAACAGGCGGCGGTCGCGCATCGCGCCGAGCTTCGAAGGAAGCTTGACACGGTCGCAGAACGCCACGAAGCAGCAATTGCGGAGGCAGGCAAGGCGCACGCCGCAGCAATCCGGCACCGCGAAGAATCGGAGGAACAGCAGCGGCGCGCTTGGGAGCTTCAAATGCAGGCTGGCGGCGCCGAATATGCAGCGACCCATATCCGCGATGCCGAGAAAAATAAATTGCTTGCGGAACTCATGGGGACGGCCGATGCGCGGCTCCGCGACTTCGGGGATCTGCTCGGCAACCAGTGGCAGGCGCTTCGCCACTTGGGTTCGATTACTGAGTACAAGCACAAGTCGTGGACCGGCCAAACCACGGTCGAATACTCGACCAATACGGCGGAGGTGAATGCGCTTATGGCTCAGATCGAGGCAGCACAGGCAGCCATCAAAGAAATGGCGCTGCTGCCGTTGACTTCGGCAGAGGTGGCAGAGCGCCTGACCGCATTGACTCACGAGTTTCAGCCGAAGCTGGAGGCGTTCGCGCTCCCCTGCCCGCGGCTTAATGAGAAAGGCGAGGTCGAGCTGAGCAAGGAGCGAGTGGGTCTCGATGACACGCTGCGCGCGAACGGTTTGCCGACAGATGCCGCGCCCAAGGCAGGGCCGGCGCCGCGTGTTGTGCGGGAGCCTGCGCGCCAGCACAAAGCGCCCACGCCTGCCCGCGCGGTGACTTCGGCCACCGGGAAGGCAGCCGCAGCAGTGACAACGGCGAAGCGCGTGTTCAAGGGACTGCGCGTCTGATCTGACGATGCGGAATCCGTGCCGTCGAACTCACGACGGCACGGCTCAACATAACTGACAGGGTTTCATGAAATGCTGACCAAAGAGCAAATTCTTGCGGCGCGGAACCGCAAGACCGAATACGTCGCAATCACCGGCCTAGGAGACATGCTTGGCTTGCGCTCAATGTCCGGTGCGGAGCGCGACAGCTATCTCGATCTGGTGCGCGGCGCGCCGGCGGGTGATAGCTATGCTGACGCGGCTCTCATCGCCCGCACGGCGGTCGACCTTTCCGGAAGCCTCATTTTTTCGGACACGGACATCGCGCCGCTGCTCGAGCTCGACGCAACCTTGCTGGCCGATCTCGCCGACGAAGCCGCGCGGGTCAACCGAATTGACAGGGATTCGAGCAGCAACGGCACACTCACACGGAACGGCGCCGCAACTCTCGTCCACGACAACAACGGAACGCTCCGCACGCGTTCGGGGGTATGGAAATGCCAGTAGGACTTCAGGCGTGGGACGAGAACGGCAATCTCATCTTCGATGGGACATACCGGGTGATGCGAATCGTCAACTCGGTGTATCTGGACGGGTCAGTTCCTAATGGGAGCCTGCCGCCCAATGACATCCTGAAGCAAGGCGGCTGGGTGTCTTTTCAGCCGGATAACACTTGCGGAGACGGCTATCTATCCGGGGGCGTCATTACCCCGCGATTCTCGATTGACCAGAACACCGGCATCCTAAGTTGGTCGTATGCCGCAAAAAACAGCGCGCAATACGACATCTATCAGAAAGGCACGCTCTTTTACGGAGCCAGCTAAAGCCGCGTAAACTTTGCCTGGCAACCAGATCAAACAACAAATGGGGAATCAAATGAAAAAGATGGTGGTGGCAATGCTCACTGCGGCTGTGTCGTTGACGGCCTGCGGGGGTGGCGGGGACGGAGGCGGCTCTCAACCTGCAGCAAAGGCGCTGACGATCTCGATGTACGGCAAGCCGCTTGTGTCGGCCTCGTCCGGCGCGGCGGCCCATGCGCAATTGGTCGCAGTGGCGCGCGCTGCATCCACGCCGGCCGCCGGCGCATCGGATGCGCAAGCTACGGTGCAAACGCTTCAGGATGCGCTCGCGGCGCGCGGCGTGACAGCCAACGTCACCGCGCAGGTGATGGACGGTACGACGCTGCATCAGATTGTCATGGGAGTGGATAACGGATTGCCGCCGACGCCTGACCAATTCAAGACTGATCCAAGCGAATGGATGGTCGTCAATTTTCAGCTTGACGACATGGTGACACCGGCCACGGACCCCGCTCAGCGGTTGGCAATTCAGCAGTTCGTCCAAGACCTGACAGTGTTCGCACAGCGCGCGGCGGTTTCTGGCAAGGCGGTATTCGCCGTAAATCCTATTCCCACTTGCGACACGGAATTTTCGGCAGCCAGAGGGCTAAGTAGCGCAATGACCGAAGCATCAACCAACGGCGCGCCGCTGCGCTTCATCGGTGAATATGGCGTCGCCTTTCTGTTCGGCGGCCCCAAAGTGGTGGCCATAGCCAGCTCACCGGGCATTGAGCATTTCGGATCCGACTGTCGCACCCCCGACGCGTATATCCAGAACATACAGATCCAGTCGATTGCCGACACCATCGCCGAGGGTTACAAGGAGGCGGCGGCAACTCCCAGTGCTGCAAGCGGCGCATCGGTGAGCGGAATGTAGGACCAGAAAGCGTATCAACAAGAGCCCGCACGGTTCACGTCGCGCGGGCTCTTTCGTTGCGGTTACCCGAAAAAGGTGGATTTCGGTTCAAGTGCGTCGTGTCCATCCCAAGTCAAACGAACCTTGCCGTGGTCGAATACCTCCACCAAGCCTCTGTCATCAAGGATGCGGACGTGGTGTGTAATGGCGTCGTGCTTGGTTTCATCGCCACCCGATAGCGTGTCGCGAAGCTTGTTGGCTGTCAGATATTCTCGATCGCTATCTTCAAGAGCTTTCAGTATCGCTTTTGCAAGCGTGTCGTCACGTTTCATTTTTCCCTCTAGCTTTTTGGACCGGCCCTTCCGGCGCATCGATTCTACAGCGGGCCATACCGGCTGAGCGTTTGGTTGGAGCGCAGAGTGAACCGCAAGCTATCGACGCTCAAGCGCGCATTCAGGCGGCGAACATCAACCGCGTTGCAACACTTAAAGCCAAGGCAGGCACGACGCCGCGGGTGTGTGGCGATGGTCATAAAATTGAATCGCAAGCTTGTCGACAACGAAGAGCAAAAACGGGCGCGCGTTTACCGCATCGGACCGAGTTCGGCCGATTCTGTTGAAAAAGTCGTGTTTTGGTTTGGGTCCCGGGCTTCGGCAGTAAGTTTCGAGTTGGGGAGTTCAGCGAGGCGGCGGTCTTGCAACGTGCGACGCCCCCCGTTTCTCGTCATGTAGCTGCCTGGTTTGCCTGCTTACCTTCAGGCGTGAGCCACTTGGCCATTCTTCGCAGATTTTGCGCAGTTGCTGCCATCAGAAACTCATCATGGGCACCGCTTGGACCACGCAGTCGCAAGCGATCAAGTTTGAGAATGCGCTTGAGGTGAGCGAAGAGCATTTCCACCTTCTTTCGCTGCCGGCGCGACTGTTTGTATTCGGGGGTTGCCGCGATGCGTCGAGCCTCATCGCGGGCGGCTTCATGGATGCTGCGCGTGATTTTGCGAAACGACATATTCGGGCAGCATTGATTCTTAATCGAACATCGGTTGCAGTTCTTTTCGCTCGATCGATACACGATAGTGTCGGCTTTCGTGATGTGCGTGCGTGGATTCTTCAGTGGACGCCAGTCGCAGCGCAGCGCGTTCCCTGCAGGACATCGATACTCGTTGGCCTCTTCATCCCAGATGAATTCGCTACGAGAGAATGTATTGTCCTTGCGCTCTGTTTTATCCCAGACTGAAACGTGCGGCTCAATTTGTTTCTCTTCAACCATCCAGCCAAGCAGTGCTGCTGTGCCGTATGCGGTGTCACCTACCAGTCGGCGAGGCTTCAGGTCCCGTTGGTGTTGAACACGATCGATCATTGTCCTGGTTGATTCGACCTCTTGTGACCGGTTCGCCGGCGTCGCTTCAACATCCACAATGATCCCTGCCTGCAGATCGATCAGGTAATTCGTCGAGTAGGCAAAGAACGCAGGACCGCCCGGAGCGGCCGTCCATCGTGCAGCAGGATCAGTCAGGGATATCTTCTTTGGAGGTGCCGAAGACGATGCTGGCTCGGACGTATCTGCGGCCACCGGATTGGCTTGCTCCAGTGCCTCAAGATATTCCCGCACAGCGCGGCTCTGGCCGTCGGCACGTCCCCAGTCGATAGGCTCGGTTCCCGGCACTCCGCGAGCAGGACTCGCGTCCGCCTTGATGATGCTTGCGTCAATGGCGAATCCCTCGCCCTTGACGAGGCCCTCGGCCATGCAACGACTCAGCACAGATTCGAATACGTGGCGCAACAGGTCGCTATCGCGAAAGCGACCGTGACGGTTCTTTGAGAACGTCGAGTGTTCCGGTACGGCGTCTTCCAGACCCAGGCGGCAGAACCACCGGTATGCGAGGTTCAGATGCACCTCTTCGCATAGACGTCGCTCGGACCGGATGCCAAAGCAGTAACCCACGATCAACATGCGAATCATGAGCTCCGGGTCAATCGATGGCCGACCCATCGGGCTGTAGAACGGCGCGAGGTGTCGGCGCAGATCTCGCAGATCAAGGAAGCGATCGATGCCTCTCAACAGGTGCGATTGCGGGACGTGGTTATCGAGGTTGAACGAGTAGAAGAGCTTGTCCTGTCCGCTATCCAGTCGACCCATCATGACGATTCGCTCCCGTCGTTTGATGTCTTCCAGGATACCCAACATTCCGCATCGCCGCCGACTTTTTCAACAGAATCGGCCATGTTCCGTCGTTCGGATCCAAAGGGCGAATGTCCGCTAGAGAATGACGAGCGGACCCGCGGACCCGCGAAACCGCAATCGCGATGAATAATCGATGGTTTTTGTGCCAGAGTCGTGCGAAATTACGCGCCGCATCAACACATGGTGCAGCTGGTGGCATAACGCGGGCTGTCGCTTGGAGGGAAAGGCCAGTCCAGGTGACGGATCTTTTGCTTTTCTTTTAGAGACTGCTATGGCTGCGGTGCGCTCCCACTGTACCAAGCGAGTATTAGAGCGGGGTCGATTCCATTGAAACTGTATGGAGTCATGTGAATCTGCCCATCTCTGACTAGATGCGCCATCGGGTACTTTACGTCTCGCGGATAGTTTGGTCCTCGATTCACCGAGATGAGAAGCCTAAGGATGGGCCATAACATGCATGCGTAACTGATTGGGTCTTCATCTTCGTCACCAGGAAAGAGCGTGCCGGAAATAATCCCGCACAAGGCGCCGTTTTCGTCGAACACGGGACCGCCGCTCATTCCGCCGTCGAAGCGGGCCGCAATGCGGTAGCAGGGGAAAGTGAAGTTTCCAGCGGGCTGCCCGCTCGGCAAGATTTCTTCAACCACTCCAGTTGACGCCGTCGGCTTATCGTTCAACTCCATATGGTAGTTCCCGTCGTCGGCTGGTCGTGTGCTGACCTCCGAACTGTGATACCCAAAGGCTGCAAGCGGAGTACCAACAGGTGGAGGACCGAACACAAGCGGGGGGCTTCGCCAATTCAACATAGTGCCTGGGCTGCTTCGGAATAAGGCGAGATGCAGGACAGAGATGTCAGTATCCGGGCTGTTCCATGCGGCTACGACTTGATATACGACGTACTTTGGACCGGGAAGTATCTGATCTCGAGAGTGCCGACTTCTCGCTTGTTTTTTCTCGGACTCGCTCCGGCCTCGGCGCTTTTCATCTGAACACCGATCCATTTCCTGGTGATGTGATCCGGCGTGGCCGGTTGCCTTCGTGCACCAGATTCATCGTCAGGCGGCAGTGATCAAACTCACGTTGCTCTATTCCTCAATCAATGCCTTGTTGATGCTCTCGTAGTTGACTTGCAGGGGCTCACATCGCTCAGCGCATCGCCCACGAAGGACTCAGTGCGGATCTTCCTGTCCCGCGTATCGCTCGTCTGTCAGTATGCCCCGAACTGGTTCGGGAGGGCCTTGCAATGGGGGGGGGGTGAGTGACCCCGCGCGTCTTTCATCTATCGCGGCGAGCATCGCCTTGATCGTCTCAATGAGTCTTTCGATTTGAAGGAGCCGTTTGTGCTGCCTATATTGCATATTCTATGCGATACTTCGTAGTGCAAAATAATGTAGAGAACAACAATGAAACTCTGGACGGCTTGGTGGGACGCGATCTGGCTGCTACGCCCAGCGTTTTCTCGCCTGCGCAGCTTCATGTGGTTCGCAACTGTCGTCGCTGGCTTGACTGTGCGCACCGAGTTGCTGGGCGTGACCAGCATCGTGCGGGCTCTCAAACTGCGGCCAGCCCTGTACAACAAGCTGCGTGACAGCCTGCATAGCGACGCCGTGCAGCTCGATCAGCTTTCAGCGCTGTGGACCCAGACGGTGCTGCGCCTGTTCCCTGACCCGCTACGCGTCAATGGCCGACTGGTTTTGGTCGGCGATGGCATCAAGGTGGCCAAGAGCGGCAGGAAGATGCCCGGCGTCAAGCTGCTGCATCAACAGTCCGACTCCAACACCAAGCCCGAATACATCATGGGGCACTCGATGCAGGCGGTCAGTATGCTTGTGCGGGCCGCCCAGAGCGTCTTCGCCGTACCGCTGGCCGTGCGTATTCACGAAGGTCTGGTGTGGTCCAACCGCGATCGGCGTACCTTGCTCGACAAGATGATCTCGCTGCTTGGCATCGTCTCGGTGCAGCAGCCGTTCTACTTCGTGGCCGATGCCTACTACGCTGCTGGCAAGATCGTCAAAGGCCTGCGCGATCGGGACAACCACCTGGTCACACGCGTGAAGTCCAATGCAGTCGCCTGTGCCCCGTACGTGCAGCAGGGACCGCGCAAACGGGGGCGTCCCAGGCGCTACGGTGAGAAGATCAAACTCAAATCGCTACTGGCTGATCCCCAGGCCTTGCAATCCGCCCCCAGTCCGGTCTATGGCGAGCACAATGTCACCATTCACTATCGGGTCTGCGATCTGCTGTGGCCGGCGTACGGTCAGCTGGTTCGCTTCGTGGCAGTGACTCACCCAAGCAGGGGTTCGTGTCTGCTGATGTGCACCGACCTCAGTCTGGATGCCGTCGAGATCATCCGCCTGTATGGATTGCGCTTCAAGATCGAGTACAGCTTCAAACAGGCGGTGCATCGGATCGGCACATTCGCGTACCACTTCTGGATGCAGGACATGAAGCCGCTCGCCCGCCGAAACGGCGATCAATACCTTCATCGCGAGTCACTCGAGTACCGCAACGCCGTCAAGCGCAAGATCCACGCGTACCACGTCTTTATGCACGCTGGCATCGTCTGTCAGGGACTGCTTCACTATCTGGCAGCGGTGTTCCCTTCACAGGTCTGGAGTTCCTTTGGATCCTGGCTGCGCACTATCCGCCCCGGCATCCCTCCATCGGAGTTGGTCGTCGCCAACGCACTACGTCAATGCCTGCCCGAATTTCTCGTGAATAGCGCCAAAACCCATTTCTTCGCAAAATTCATCGCAGAAAGGCAGGACCCCGACACATTCGAGATGTTCCGCCTGGGCACATAGCCGAAAAACCACGCCTGAATTCGGCACTCTCGAGATCTGATATAGGCGCACGGAATATTTCGTGATTTCTTTTGCGCCGTCCTCTGCGTCTTCGACGCCGAATTTGGTCGTAATTTCGTCGAGTACGTGTTTTGCGGTCAACGCGACGAATGATCCGATAACCGTGGCGGTCCCAATGACATAGGAGTCGCCACCTTCGAATTCAACTAGGACCCGTAGAGCGATTTCAGACGCTGGCGTGTCTGAAGGTTGTGCCACGAAAGTAGATTTCTTGTGGATCGGCATAGTGGTACGGAGGCGGCGTCGTTAGCTAAGGTTCGCTGCTTGCGTCCGTTTTGGTATCGGCTAACCGGTACGGGAGCGTGTCTATCAGCGCGGCGAAATGGAATCAACCTATTCTATCGCTTGACGTTCGCAAGAATTTGCATCGCGCCCAAATCAACCGACTTTAGCTTTTCGGGCACCACTACAAGATTTCGGCGCTGATCCTCCCGTGCCGGCCTTTGAGCGGACATTGGTGCGTCGAATCTGAACGACTTCTGTGGGTCGATGGCTGCCCGACGAACGCCATCGGACGCCAGCCGTCGGCATTGACCGCAGCGTATATCCGTAGTGCCCGACGCGCCGGCACTGACTCACGTTTCGTATCCATTCGACTGCCACAGGCACTCTGAGCCGATGGCGTCCACTGGTTCAGGGTCGCTGTGGCGAAGAAGTGGCGAACGACACCTCGCAAGGCCATGCCAGCGCTGACGATGCGCATTCCTGTGAGTCATCTGTTCGGCGGCGCCGACGCGAGCGCGGTCTCATCGACGAGCAGACGCTCGTTGGTACGATCTAGCATCGGTTGCTGGCAACTGCCGTCGACGCCCCGGAGATACAATCCGAGATGCGGTAGCCATCAAATGCGCGGGGTTTTAGGAGTTATCAGCCATGGAATGGACCGACACGCGACCCGGAGCGCCAGGATACTACTGGGTGCGATTTACGGACGACCGGACGCCGAAGCTAACCGTCGGAGAAGTCGCCGACGTGCCCGGCAACGGTTCGCGGCAGTTAGTCGTAATCCTTCTGGGTGACGATGAGATATTGGAGCTGGATGATTCGTTCTTCGACCACGCACTGTTTGCTGGACCGATGCAACCACCGCCGATGGAATAACTACACCGTTCTTCCATGACAGCCAACACCAGCGGCATTGCAACGCTCGAAGCTGAGGGGAGACGACGCCACACATACGCGATGACAAGTGGATGAAGACGCGGCAGCGCATCGCTGTCGAGCAGCATATCAAGTGCAAGCGCTGCGGCTGCGTGTGGTTGCCTTGGCGCGATCAGGTCGACCACGACGTGCCGCTCGAGCAGGGCGGCAGCAACGATGATGAAAACCTCAACCTTGTGGGCGTTGAGTGCCACAACACGAAGACAGCACAGGAGGCAGCGGCACGCGCGCGAGGCTGAACGCGGCCGTCCTGCGGCCTGCTGATGGCCTCTGCGACGACGTTGGGGGTGGGGGTATCGAATCTCTGGCGTTTCGCATGCCGGGAAACCGACCGTTCCCTCACGCAGAGAAAAAATCGTCCGTGGAGCTTTTTGTTAAAGCCTTTAACAACCGCGAATCGCCGCCAAAGCCTTTCCAGTCAAGCCAATAGGTCATATTGGCGGCGCGGACGGTCTGTTAAAGATGTTAATGTTCTGGAAACGACCGGGAGGTACGCAACTATGCGCAATACGATTAAGACGCGGTCGGGCCGCGTGCTCGAATTGCCGACGCCCGAGGAAAACGAGGCAATCAATCGCGGCATTGCCGCCGACCCAGATACGCACGAAGCGTCGGATGAGGACTTCAGAAAGATGAGGCGCCGCAGCGCCGCCCCGACTCAATGCTTACCAAGAAGCGCAGGCAGGTTTGAGAATAAGCGCAACTGATAGATTTTCCATCTCGCGCAGATAGTCGCCCACCGGCTTGGTCTATGCGCCGCGAATTGAGGGCTTCGCCCCCGGTGCGGCACGAAATCACGCGGTATGGCTTCGATGCCGTCAAACATCGATGGCTGGCACTCTGCCACGATCTCCGCTCGACGTAATCGCGAATCAAGCATTCCGACCGTGATTGCCAAATGGGTTGCGAGCGTATCGCGATCGCCGTCAAAGTGATCCAGCGAGCGAAAATATGCGACTGCTTCGGCGAACCTGCCCGCCAAGTAACTCTCGCGCGCTCCCCACTCTTGCACAAGCTCCATCGCTTGTTCTGGTTCATAGGCGTCCGGCGCGGTCAGCCGGGCCGCTATGGAATTTGGAATAAAGTCGCCGTCCTCGTGCGTTTGTTCGTGATCGAGTTGGACCGCGAACCGCATTTCCCGATTCGCAAACTTGCCGAACGCTTTGCGAAGCTTCGACAGGATTGCCTGCTGGAAGATCTCGTCCTCGGGTTCATACTCGACACCGTGCTCTTCGCGAATATCTTGAGCCGCCAACCACGCTTCAGTCTTCAGGTCATCGACGGACTGTTCTCCGCGGGTTCCATACGCGATGCGCTGGATCTGTCCGAGCAGTGGCGAAATGAGCCGCGCAAAGAAGGAATTGTCTCGGTTGGGTGGCATGCCGGAATACTAGCGGCAAACATCTGGTACGACCAGGTCTGCACGTCTTGTCGGCATGGCGACGCGAAAAATCGAGGCGGCCGCAGTGCTGATGCCCTACCACCATGAGCGGCTCGCCGACGACGAGGATGAGGACGAAGACGAGAACGACTGACCCAGTTCTAATCTGGAGCAGTTATCGAGGCCCGCCGGAGAGATCCGTGCGGGTTTTTTTGTACCCGGGTCGCAATTGGTAGCTAGATTGGTAGCTAGAGGCTTTTTTCCCCTTCTTAATATCCGTAAAACAACCGACGGATAAGGTTTTTCATGGATTTAGTCGAGCAATACGATATAGTTTTGATGTAACCCCCCGACTCCGCCGTTTCGTTGTCCTCCCACTAAAATCCGCGTTGCGCTGCCGGTGCGATTTCCAGCACATCGACAGCGCGCGGTGCGCGCCGCTCCGATATGCGCGCCTTCGGGAACGCCGAGCTTCCGCAAGTATCGCCGGAAGACGGCCCCAAAAAACACCCCCTCCTGCAGTACCCCGGAGCGGCGCGCACGCGCCGCGCACCGTAGCCCCGCCTCATCGCCCGACCGAACCCCCTTTTTTCCCCCTTGCCCTGCTTCGGCAAATAGGCGTATAACCATCCCACTGGATGTTAACTGGATGGCATACAGATGCCTCCCGGAGTGCAAATGCCCAAACTCAGCCTCATCGACACCTCCCGCCCCAAAGGCGGCGAGACCGAAAAAATCACCATCAACCTCGGTCCGATCGACCTCGGCAAGATCGACCTGCTGGTCGAAGAAGGTTTTTACTCGAACCGCACCGACCTGATCCGCACGGCGATCCGCAACCAGCTCGCCGAGCATGCGCAGGTCGTCTCGGAAACGGTGACGCGGCGTGCCCTGGTGCTCGGGCTGCAACATTTCACCCGCCAGGATCTCGAAGCGGCGCAGGCCGCGCACGAACAACTCGACATTCATGTGCTCGGCCTCGCCAGCATCGCAGCCGATGTGCCGCCCGAACTCGCGGCGGCCACGATTGCATCGGTGGTGGTGCTCGGCGCCTTTCACGCATCGCCCGCGGTCAAGGCGGCGCTTGCCGGCCGCATCAGCTAGGCACGACACTCAACTCATTACCGTGACTGAAGCAGTGACCCATCGGTCGACTTGCTCATCCACGCCCCACACAGGCCAACGCACACCATCATGAAGATGAACGAAGATTTCCTGAAATCGATGAAAGACGCCTTCGAGCTCTTGCGCACGAAGGGCCCGCAGGAAGCCACGACGGCGGTTCAGCGCGCGCTCTCGGGCGCCAACCAGGCTCACGCGAACCACGCACAACCTGCGTACACGCCGTCCAACGCCAACGAATGGACGCAAGCGTGGACGCTGATGCAAACGCAGATGCAAACGCAAGCGAGCCCCGCTCCGCACGCCCCCGCCGCGCCGGTCTTCGACGCCGACACGCCGGGCACCTTCAGCACGCATACGTTCAGCAACGCGGCCGGACAACGTCAATACAAGCTCTACGTGCCGGCTGTCTACACCGGCGAGCCGTTGCCGCTGATCGTGATGCTGCACGGCTGCACCCAGAACGCGGACGACTTCGCCGCCGGCACGCGCATGAACGAAATGGCCGAGCGTCACGGTTTCATGGTCGTGTATCCGAATCAGGCGCAAGCGGCCAATCATTCGAAATGCTGGAACTGGTTCAAGCCCACCGATCAGCTGCGCGACCAGGGCGAGCCGTCGTTGATCGCCGGCATCACGCGCGAGGTGATGGGACGCTATCGCGTGGACCCGGCGCGTGTGTATGTGGCTGGCCTGTCGGCGGGCGGCGCGATGGCGGACATCATGCTGAAGACTTCGCCCGATCTCTACGCGGCGGCGGGCGTGCATTCGGGCCTCGCCCACGGCAGCGCGAAAGACTTGCCCTCGGCGCTCGGCGCGATGAAAGGCGCCAAGATGCAACGCAATCGCGCGCGTGAGACGCCGCAACGTCCACTCATCGTGTTTCATGGCGATGCGGACGCGACGGTCCATCCGTCGAACGCCGCCGACATCGTCGCGCCGTTCGACGCCGACACCACCACCGTCAGCGCGCAATCCGGCGCGGCGAGCGGCCAACGCGCCTATACGCAGCACCGGCACGTCGCGGCGAACGGCGTGGAAGCGGAATACTGGTCGATTCACGGCGCGGGTCACGCGTGGGCCGGCGGCAGTCAGCGCGGTTCTTACACGGATCCGTCCGGCCCCGATGCCGCCGCGGAAATGGTGAAATTTTTCCTCGCCCATCCGCGCCGCGACTAAGCCGGCACATCGGCAGCGACCCACGAACGCAGGCGTGCTATGCGAAAATGCGACGTACCGTTCGTGGAGCACGCATGGCAGACCTTACCTCTTCCACGTCTTCGACAGTCGAAGCCGACTGCGCGAGAGAACCCATCCACATTCCGGGCGGCATCCAGCCGCACGGCTTCCTGTTCAGCATCGCCGCCGACGGCACGCTGCTGCAAGTCAGCGCCAACATCGCAACGTTGACGGGTGCGCCCGCCGAGCAGGCGCCGGGCCAGCCGATCGCGCGCATCGTCGGTGACGAATGGGCCGCGCGCATTGTCGAGGCGCTGGCCGCGCATCAGGAAGACGGCATCCCGCTCTATGTCGGCTCGATGGGCGACCCGCGCGCGCCGGCCGCCGGCGCGCGCGCCACGCCGTTCGCGATGATCGCGCATCGTCATCAGGGCATCGCGATCGTCGAGCTCGAACCCGCGCGCGGCACGCTCGACGTGTTCTCGTCGATGTACCCGCTGGTGCGCACGTTCATCAACCGTCTGCAGGAAGTGCAAACCGTCGAGGGCCTCGCGCAGCTCGCGGCCGACGAAGTGCAGCGCATCACCGGGTACGGCCGCACGCTGGTCTACAACTTCGACAGCACGGGCAGCGGCCACGTGATCGCCGAGCACGTCGAGCCGGGTTACGCCTCTTACGCGGACCAGCACTTTCCCGGCTCGGACATTCCCGCGCAAGCGCGCGCGCTCTATGTGCGCAACCGCATCCGCCTGATCGCCGACGCCGACTATCGGCCCGCGCCGCTGGTCCCGCCGCTGCACCCGTCGACAGGCCGGCCGACCGACCTCACCTATGCGTCGCTGCGCAGCGTCTCGCCGGTGCACGTGCAATACATGAGGAACATGGGCACGCTGTCGTCCATGTCGATGTCGATCGTGGTGCGCGGCAAACTGTGGGGCCTGATTTCCTGCCATCACGACACCGCGCGAGTCCCGCCTTTCGAAGTGCGCACCGCGTGCGAGCACATCGCGCAGGTTCTGTCGCTGCAGATCGAAGCCAAAGAGGAACACGCGCAAGCGGAGTACCGGCTGGAACTGCGCCGCACGCTCGCGCGCCTGCTCGCCGCGATGGCCAACACGGAGAGCTTCACGGACGCGCTCGCCAACGACCCGAAGGATCTGCTCGGGCTGACCGCATCCGACGGCGCGGCGATCGTCTTCGATGGGCGTGTGCTGCTGGTCGGCACCACGCCTTCCGAGCCGGAAGTCGCGAAGCTCGTCGAGTGGCTCGACACACGGGTGGACGACACCTTCGACACCGACGCGCTGGCCACCGCCTGCCCGGTCTTGCCGGCCAATCCGGACTACGCGGGCCTGCTCGCCGTGTCGATATCGAAGCTGTTTCGCAACTACGTGCTGTGGTTTCGCGAGGAAGTCGTTCAGACAATCAAGTGGGCGGGCGATCCGCGCGCGAAGCTGGCGGGTTTGTCCGCCTCGCTCTCGCCGCGCGAGAGCTTCGCGGTCTGGACCGACACCGTGCGCGGACGCTCACTCGCGTGGCGTCCCGCCGAACTCGAAATCGCCGTGGAATTCCGGACCGCATTGCTTGGCATCGTGCTGCGCCGCGCGGAAGAACTCGCGCAACTGGCGCTCGAACTCGGGCGCGCCAACAAGGAACTCGAAGGCTTCTCGTACACGGTGTCGCACGACTTGCGCGCGCCGTTGCGGCACATCGTGGGTTTTGCCGATCTGCTGCGCGAAATGGAAAGCGAGCGCCTGTCTGAACGCGGCAGTCATTTCGTGGAGCGAATCATTTCGTCGGCGCGCTTCGGCGGCAAACTGGTCGACGATCTTCTTGCCTTTTCGCAGATGGGACGCGCGGCGCTGCGTCCGCAATCGGTCGATCTGCAAGCCATGACCGATGCGCTGATCGACGACGAAACGAAAGAGACGCCCTCGCGCAATATTGCATGGCGTGTCGGCAAACTGGGTCACGTCACCGCGGACGCCGTGCTGATGCACGTGGTGCTGCGGAATCTGATCGAGAACGCGGTAAAATTCACGGCAACCCGCGAGCAGGCGGAAATCGAAATCGGCCGCTATGCGGGTGAAGGCGAACTGGCAGGCCAGGACGTTTTTTTCGTCAAGGACAACGGTGTCGGTTTCGACATGCGCTACGTCGATAAACTTTTCGGCGTGTTCCAGCGTCTGCATCGTATTGAAGAATTCGGCGGCACGGGCATCGGGCTTGCTGGCGTCAAACGCATTGTCGAGCGGCATGGTGGCAAAGCCTGGGCGGCCGGCGAGATCGACAAGGGCGCGGCCGTGTATTTCTCGCTGCCTCATGTATTCATTGCCGACGCGAGCCAGGGCGAAGAGTCCGCCGCGGCGGCAGTCGCGCGGCTGACCGCATTGTCGCCGGGCAAGCGCTTCCGCCCCGTGCCGAAGGAGTCGAAAGATGAACCGAAATGAAGGACCAAGCGTGCTAAGACCGATCCTGCTGGTTGAAGACAATCCGAACGACGTGGAACTCACGCTGATCGCGCTGGAAAAAACGCGCCTCGCCAATCCCGTCGTGTCGTTGCGCGACGGCGAAGAAGCGCTGCAATATCTACGCCGCGAAGGGCAATGGGCGAATCGCTCGGAAGACAACCCCGCGGTCATTCTGCTCGACAAGAAGCTGCCGAAGATCGACGGTCACGAGGTGCTGAAGGCCGTGCGTACCGACGACAAGCTCAAACGCATTCCGGTGGTGATGCTGACGTCGTCGCGTGAAGAGAGCGACCTGTTGCGCAGTTACGATCTTGGCGTGAATGCCTATGTGGTGAAACCGGTTGCGTTCGACGACTTCATGGCGGCCATCAACGACCTCGGCATGTTCTGGGCTGTGCTGAACGAACCGCCGCCCTATCCCCGCTGACCGGAGCACGAGGCACATTCATCGGCGCGCCCTCGCTTGCCGGCGTGAGCAGCACGCCGCATGACGCCGCGACCGCCTAGCGGTATGCCGGCAACCTGACGCGGAACGTCGCGCCCTGCCCCGGGCCGCGGCTCTCCGCGGTAATCGTGCCGCGGTGCAGATCCACCAGATTTTTGACGAGCCACAGCCCGAGACCGAGGCCCGCGACGCGCCCCGACCCCTCGGCGCCAAATTGCTGAAAGCGCTCGAAAACCCGCTCCAGCGACTCCCCGTCCAGACCGAGTCCGGTATCGCGCACCGCGAGTTCGACGCGCTCGCCATCCGCCCGCACCGAGAGTTCGATCGTGCCTTGTGCGGTGAACTTCACCGCGTTCGACACGAGATTCCACACCACCTGTTTCATCCGGCCTTCGTCGGCGAGCACCATGGCCGAGGTGAGATCGTCCGCGATCAGCCGCAAGCCCTTGGCTTCGGCATGCATGCGCATGTCTTCGACGACGATCCCGGCCAGCGCGCCGAGGTCCACCGGCTGCAAATTGACCGACAGCTTCCCGGTCACGATCGCCCCGCTGTCGAGCAGATCGTCCACCATATGCGAGAGCTGCCGCGCATTGCGGCTGATCACGCCGGTGGCGCGCGCGAGATGCGAAGGGTCGGCCGCGCGCTGCAACAGGTCGGTCCATGACATGATGGCCGACAGCGGCGAGCGCAGTTCGTGGCTGACGGTGGTGACGAAATGATCCATCGCCATGGCAAGACGCTCGCTGTGTTCGCGCGCACGTTTCTCGGACGCGGCGATCTCGCGCTGCTCGAGCTCCGCTTCCTTGCGCGACGTGATGTCGAGCGTGAAGCCGATGACGGTGCTCAACGTGCCATCCGGCAGGAACCGGCCGACACCGCGCACCAGAATCCAGCGCACCGCGCCGCTCGCCCAGCCAATCCGGAAGTCGACTTCGAAATGGTCGTGAGCCGCCAGCGCGTGATGCATCGCATCGCGCAAACGGCCGCGGTCTTCGGGATGCACGACCTCGCCGAACAGACGCTGTTCGGTGAGCAGCGCGTCCGGAGTCAACCCGAGGTTCGACTTGCATTGATCGGTGCATTCAATCGCGCCGGTTGCCGGATCGAGCTCCCACGCGCCCAGTTGCGAAAACGCCATCGCAATCTGAAAGCGTTCCTGATGCTCGCGCAATTGCGCTTTGGCCTCGTCTGCGAGGAGTTGCCGCAGTTGCGCCTGCGAGCGCAGCTTCGCGCGTTCGCGCTGATCGCGTTCATAGTCCGAGACCCGCTCGGTCACTTCGCTCACGCGCAGCGCGATCGTGCCGCCTTGCCCATGACGCGCGCCCAGCTGGCTCGCCTTGATCTTCCAGTAACGCGGCACGCGTGATTCGTTCGACGCCTCGCCATCGGACCTGGCGTCACGGCGCTCAGGCATCTCGTAACGAAACAGCGGCGACCATTTCGATTCGCCAGGCGACAGATCGCGTAACACGCCGATCAGCCACGCGCGCCGCGCTTCACGCTGCTCGGCCGGTCCGAACTGATTGACGTCGAGAATCGATTTGCCCTGCAGATCGCACAACGACTGGCCCGTCAGGTCGAGATAGCGCGCGTTGGCGAGCAGGATCTCATAGCGATGATTCAGAATCAGATAGGCGTCGGGGAGCGACTCGAATGCGATCGCTGCGTCGAACTGGTGCGACGGCGAGGAAAGATCCTGGAGGCGGCTATCCATAGGCGAGTTCCGGTCGCGCTTCAATCGGCATTCACGCAGGCAGCCGTGGCGGGGCACCGTGCGAGCTCGATCAGACGGTCGAACGCATCGGCCGCGCCGCGGCACGCTTCGTCAATCAGGGTGGCTGTGTCGACTTCTGCCGCCATCGCACGAAGGAAAACCTGCCAACGCGCGCCGAGCGAATCTCGCCCCGCGCTCAGATACTCGAGCGGATGCGGTGCGAGGCGGTCCTTCAGTTTCGCGTACAGCACCGCGCCGCCTAGCTGCGAGCCTTCGATCACGTAGCAGATGCCCCAGCGGCGGGCCGCGCTGGCGTCGCCGCGCCAGGCACGCGCGACGGTCGGCGCCGGCATGCCGGCGCGGTCATGAGGATCAACCGAGGGATGCGAGAGATCGGCAGCGATCAGCGCGAGGCGATCGAAGCGCGCCGGCAGTACAGGTGAATGCGCCGGTAAATGCGCCGGTGACTGCGGCCCGTCGCCGAAGCTGCCGAGCCAGGCTTCGAGCGGCACCAGCCAGTCGCGCAGAATCGCCAGATGCGCGAGGTAGTCGCGCAGCGCCACACTGTTCACCGACAGCGGCATGATCTCGTGCAGCAGTTCATGGCGCTCCGCGGTCGCGGCGCGCAGCGCGCCCAGCACGCCGGGTGCGCCATCTTTTCCGCTCGACGAGCGGCTGGCGGATTCAGGTGGGTCGATCAAACGGGTCCGGTTCAACATGAATGAGCAGATTCCGATTATAGAGGCGACCGCGCCGGCGGCGCGAGACACCTTTTGCACGGGGTGCCTCGCGCGAGCAGGCGCGTTCCAGGCAACGGGCAGCCACCCGGCCACCATCGACCAACCGTTGAGCAGCACGATCAAACGCGCGTGGCGCGCTAAGCCGCGACCGGACAACCCGCCTGTTCGAGCGCGGCCTGCGCGTGGTCGTGCAGGTCGTCGCTGGTGAGCGACGCGTCCGGTGTGCGCACCCATGCGGCGATGCGCAGCGTCGCGCCGCCATCGTCGGGATAGTCCGCCACCGTGACGACCGGCGCGAGCGTGGCACCGCCCAGCACACGCGGTTCGTCGGCGACGAGCTTCTTCAACTCGCCGATCGCGGCGTCGACATCCTTACGTTGCGCGAGGCCCACTTCCACCTCGATACGCTGCGTTCCGCCGCTGCTGTAATTGATCACCGGATTGCTCCAGATCTGGCTGTTCGGCACGAACACGGCATTGCCGTCGCCGCGCTCGATGCGCGTGGTGAAGAGCCCCACTTCGCGCACGATACCCGCTGCCGCGCCGCTGCCTTCGATCACGTCGCCGACGCGAAACGGCCGCAGCATCAGCAACATCATGCCGGCCGCAATATTTTGCAGCGTGCCTTGCAACGCGAGTCCAATCGCAAGGCCGGCCGCGCCGAGCACCGCGAGCACGCTCGCGGTCGCGATACCGATTTCGCTCAGCGCAGCAACGAAAACCAGCACGCGCACCGCCCACGTGCCCATGGCGGCCAGCATCGGCGCGAGCGTCGGGTCCGCATGCGTGCGCGCCAGCGCGCGGGCGAACATCGTGCCGACGCGATTCGACAGCCACCAGCCGACCACGAGGATCAGCACGGCCATCACGATATGGAGAGCGTCGTGAGTGAGCGTGACGAGCAACGACGGCTGGAAGTGAAAGAGTCGGTTGAGGAGATCGTTCATCTTGAGTCTTCGTTCCGTTGCGGTATGGATGTCCTGACGCAGGGAAGCAGAATACGTTCCCGCCCTTTACATGTTGTGCGACGAGGCACGCGACTTGCTCGCGCTTGCGAAGCGCCGCGGAGCAACCCCGCCAAGCCTCATCGGCAAAGGGGTTTTACGGGGGTGGTTCACGGCGTCTGGATCCATGCAAAGGAGCACCTCATGTCCCGACATCTGAAGCCTGAAGATCGCGTGAGCTGGAACACGCCGCGAGGCGTCACGCACGGGAAGGTCGTGCGTGTCATTTCCGCCCATACGACCGTGGACGGCAGAGCCGTCAATGCGTCGAAAGACGACCCGCATTACGAAGTGGAAAGCGAGAAAAGCGGCAAGCGGGCTGTTCATCGCGGCGACGCGCTGCATCGGATCGGGAATTGAACGAAGACAGGCGTGCCTGATGCGATTTGTTACGGATGGCTAAGCACAAGATGGGCAACGGATCGATGCCGCGGCGATCGGTAACGATCGGCAGCGCTTGCCGGCGCGGCATCGAGCCGCCGGCAAGACCGCGCTTCAGTGCGTGCCCAACGGCCTGAGCAGATTACGCAACGCCGCCACGGTAATCGGACGCGAGAACCAGAAACCTTGCGCTTCATCGCAACCGAGCGCTTCGAGTTGCGCGGCCTGCTCCGCCGTTTCGACGCCTTCGGCCGTGACGCGCAGTTTGAGCGCATGCGCCATTGCGATGATGGCGCCGACCAGCGCCGCGCACTGCGGATCGGTGCTCATGCGCATCACAAACGAGCGGTCGATTTTCAGGCGATTCAGCGGAAAACGCGTCAGATAGGCAAGGCTCGAATAACCCGTGCCGAAGTCGTCCACGGCCACTTCCACGCCCAGATCGCGCAACGCAAACAGCGTCTGCAAAGCTTGCTCGGTGTCGCCGAGCAACACACCCTCGGTGATTTCCACTTCAAGATACGAAGGGTCGAGCGCCGCATCTTCCAGTGCTTCGCGGATCGTCTGGAACAGGTTCTGCCGCTGGAACTGCTGCGGCGACACATTCACCGCGAAGCGCGGCAACGTGCCGGTCAGCCGCAGCAATTTGCCGGCGTCGCGGCACGCGGTCCGGATCACCCATTCGCCGATCTGCTCGATCAAGCCCGCCTCCTCCGCGACCGGCACGAATTCGACCGGGCTGATCAAGCCGCGCTGCGGATGATTCCAGCGCAGCAGCGTTTCCACTTGCGCGATGCGGCCGTTGGAGAGCGTCACCTGGGGTTGATACACCAGATGCAGTTGCTGACGCGCGATCGCTTCGCGCAGCATGGTTTCGAGTTCGAAGCGGCGCGCGGCCTGGCCTTCCAGCGCGGCGGAAAAGCGTCGCACCGCATTGCCGTTCACGGCCGAAGCCGCCGACAACGCCACGCCCGCGCGGCGCATCAGCGTAGGCGCGTCGCCGCCGTCGGCCGGATAAGCCACGATGCCGATGCTCGCGGTAATGTTCAACGTGGTGCCGGCGTAATCGATCGCTTCGGCGATGCGGCCGAGCGCTTCGGCGGCGAAGGCATCGGCGGCCGCGCCGGTTTCGTTGACCAGCAGGGCGAACTGCGTGCCGCCGATCGAGGCGATCGTACCGTCGTTGGGAAAGAGACCGCGCAAGCGTTCACCGACGATCTGCAGCACGAGCTCGGCCGCGTGCAAACCGAGCGCATCGCGCAGTTTGCGCAGATGATCGAGCTCGGCGATCAGCACGGTAAAACCGCTGCCGCTGCGCTGGCAACGCGCGATCGTCAGTTCCAGCCGTTCGGTGAAAAGCGTTTGATTCGGCAATCGGGTCACGCCGTCGTGATGCGCGACGTACCACAGGCGCGCTTCCGATTGCGCGTAACGCGTCATGTCGATGGCGATGCCCACGTAGCGCGCCGGCCCGGTGGCAGGACCAGGATGGGCCGGCCCCGCGACGAGCGGCGCCAACGCCAGCACCACGCGAATCGGTGTGCCGTTGCGCCGCAGGAAACTCCATTCGCCTTCATAGCGCGAGGTCACCGTTGCCAGCGGCGGCAGTTCCGCGCGACGCCTCGCGAATTCGGCCGGATCGAACAAAGACTCGAAGTTGCGCCGGCCGACCAGTTCTTCCGCGGTCAATCCTGTTAGCTTTTCGAAAGCGGCGTTGACGGAATCGAACGTGCCGTCCGCAGTGCAGATGAACATGCCGCAAGGCGCCGAGGCTAGCGCGGCGTCGCGCGTACGCGATTCGGCGTAGAGGTGGTCTTGCATCGCGCCAGCCTTTTGATATTCCTGAGTAGTGGAAGCGATCGAACGTGATTTTGACGCGCGCGCAAACAGTCAAGCCCCGACACTCCGGTCCGGCGTCCCGGGCGACCGTGCGTATGATAACGGCTTTCGCGCGCGCCCCGACCTCGGCGCACTCGCATTCTTCGCGCCAATCGTTTCCCTTGGTGTAATCCCCGATCGTTGCCGCATCGGCGGCGAACGCTACCGCACGCCAGTGGCGGCCGCGCATCGTGCAGCCGTGGCAATCGGAACTGCAGTGGCGAGGGGAATGCGCAAGAAGGTTGAAACGTCAGCGCAGTCGCGCTCGTGCAGCACGTGCATGTCTGCAGAACCCGGTGGAGGTTCGTCGCATTCAGGTGCAGCCCCCGAGCGCGCGCAGAGGACGATAGCGGGATGCGGTGCGCCGCCCCATCCGCTGAATTGCACCTACGCGGTGTACTGACAAGCACGGGGTGCCGCAGCACCGCTACCGGGTAATCTCAGGAAGCCGACGCGGCGCGCGGCAACGCGGCCTCGATAAACACTGCGCACAGCGCTTCCATGCCCTTCGCGTCTTCTTCGTCGAAGCGCGCGACGACCGGGCTGTCGACATCCCACACGCCGATCAGCGTGCCGTCCGGCGCGACGAGCGGCACGACGATTTCCGATTGCGAGGCCGAATCGCAGGCGATATGCCCGGGAAACTCATGCACGTCGCGCACCACCTGCGTCTGACGGGTTTGCGCGGCCGTGCCGCATACGCCCTTGCCGAGCGCGATACGCACGCACGCGGGCTTGCCCTGGAACGGCCCGACAACCAGTTCCCGACCGTCGTGGAAATAGAAGCCGGCCCAGTTCAGATCGCTCAGGGAGTGGAACACGAACGCGGAAAAATTCGCAGCGTTGGCGATCCAGTCGGTTTCGCCGGCGAGCAGCGAGCGCGCCTGGCCGATCAGTTCTTCGTAGTGCGCGGCTTTGGGCAAATGCGAGGCGGAGGAGACTTCGAACATGACGGCGTCCGTGATGAAAGCGGAAAGAGAAACAGCGAGTCGTGCAGTTTAAAGCAAGCTGTCGTTTCGTTCACGCCGCGCATCGGCGCCGCGCCGCGCGCCCTGGCTCGTTCCTGCCGGTTCCGTCAGACCCGCCAGCTGTCATTCAACGCCGAAGCCGACGGGGATGAATCCGTTGAAAATCGACCATCACTCGACGCCGACGATCACGCTCGAAGCCTTGAAAATCGCCGTCGCCGCTTTGCCGTTCGCGAGACCGAGGCGATCGACGCTCTCATTGGTGATGATCGCCGCGATCCGCGCGCCGCCGGCGCCGATCGTCACCTCCGAATTCACCGCGCCCTTCGTGACCGCCGACACCGTACCGGCGATGCAATTGCGCGCCGACACCTGGTCTTTGGTCACGTCGACCATCACGATCACCGAGGATGCCTTGACCAGCGCGAACGCCTTCTTGCCCACCGCGAGGCCGAGCGAACTCGCGCTGCCGTGCGTGATGATCGAGACGATTTCCAGACCATCCTGGGTGCGCAGCGTGACTTCGTCGTTCACGGCGCCGTGGATGAGTCCGGTGACTTCGCCGGCAAACTGGTTGCGTGCGCTGGTTTGCATGTTGATCTCCTGAGCATGCCGCCTCGCAATGAGCATTGTCGAGGCGAAGCGTTTGGGTAGGCAGCGAGTGTAGCGGAACGCTCGCCGGTTGCGGCGGCCCGCGCGTGAAGCGCGGTACCGCACAGGCGCGCATGACCACGCGAACCCTGATGAAAGCACGTGAGCGTCGCCTTTGACCGGCCTAACGCGGCGCCCGCCACCTGCGCCTGAACGCGCCGACACCGTATCATCGTGCCCTCGACCTTCTTCGCGCAATCTCATGCCTGCTGCCGCTCTATCCCGCCTCGCCGCCGCATGGCCGAATGCCTGCCGCGCCGCCGTGCTGGGCGCCGCCCTCGTGGCGGTCGCCGCCTGCAGCAATCCGTCGCCCACGCGCGACGCACACGCGCCGCTCGACACGGTCACGCTGTTTCCGATCGCCGGCTACGACCAGAACGTCGATCACTGGCTGGAACCGGACAGCCCGGGCTACGACCAGCCGTTCCTGAGCCCCGCGGATCAGCAGGCGCATTTCCGGGTTCTTTACGCGCGCTACTTCGGCACCGCCGCCACCGCGCCCTCGCCATGGAATGCCAGCTTTGTGGCGACGCGGGTCTATCGCCAGCAAGGCGCGGACATTGCCGCATTGCAGCAGCGGCGTCTCGACAAATTCGACAACACCGGCAAGAGCGGCGCGGGCATCGGCTATGGCGAAAACTTCCGGCCGCACGACAAGGCGTGGATCGAAGCGATCGCGCAAAACATGAATGTCGCGCAATTCAGGCAGACGCCCGTTTACCGGCCCGAGCGCCGCGCGATCGCCACCGGCAACCTGATGGTGCGCGAACTGCCGACCACCGACCCGTCGTTCTACGACCACCGTCTGGCCGGCGAAGGCTATCCGTTCGACAACCTGCAGATTTCGGCGGTACGGCCGGGCACGCCGCTCTACGTGCTCGGCGGCACAGTCGACGGCGCGTGGCTCTATGTGCAGACGCCCGATGTGCAGGGCTGGGTGCGCAGCGACGGCGTCGGCATGGCCGACGACCGCTTCGTCGACACATGGCGCGCCGCAACAGGCAAATCGCTCGGCGCGGTGATCGTCGCGTCGGCGGCAGTGCGCGACAGCCGCGGCGTGTTCCGTTTCGACGCACCGGCCGGCACGCTGCTGCCGCTCGTCGCGGCCGAAGCCGCACGGCCGGCGCCGGCAAAACGTGCCGTCAGCGAGGCGGGCAACGCGAGCCTATCAGCCAACGCAAGCGGCACCCGCGGCACGGCCGGCACCCCGCCGACGCGTCAGGTGCTCGTCCCGGCTCGCAACGCGGACGGCGAGGCGCTGATCCGCACCGCGATCCTGAGCGACGCGCAAATCGCGCCGATACCGCTTGCCGCCACCCCGCGCCATCTCGCGATGCTGATGAAGACGCTGATCGGACGGCCGTACGGCTGGGGCAATAGCGGCCTTTACAACGACTGTTCGTCGGAACTACAGAGCATTTTCGCGGCGTTCGGCGTCTGGCTGCCGCGCCATTCGTCCACGCAAATGAGCGCCGGGCGCATGATCGACCTGTCGTCCTCCACGCCCGCGCAGCGGCTCGACTATCTGGCGCAGCACGGCGAGCCGTTGCGTACGCTGATCTACATCGGCGGCCATGTCATGCTGTATATCGGCAACACGACCCGCAACGGCAACGCGGTGCCGGTCGTCTATCAGGACGTGTGGGGCTTGCGCCCCGCCGACAATAGCCGGCGCGCGGTGATCGGCGGTTCGGTGATTTTGCCGCTTTTCGAACACATTCCCGAAGACGCCACGCTGCAATCGCTCGCCGCCACGCCGACGTTCCAGATCAGCATTCTCGGCGCGCCGCCGGGCTCGCCTGGCTCTACCCCGGAGCCGTCCGCCGCGCCGCAGGAAGAGGACAATCCCGCAGGCTGACATCAGGACCGCGCGCCTGCCGCAAGCGCGGCGTCGAAAATATTTTTTCCGGAGTGTCGATTCGACAGTGGCGAACTCGTCGCAACGTTGAAGGCCTGACTCACCCAGTCGGTCTTTCAACTCACGAACCCGTTACTTCAAGGAGTCGCCGTCATGTCGAGCAACGCTGTCAAACCGATCCCCGACGGGATGCACTCGCTCACCCCGTATCTGATCTGCGCCAACGCCGCGCAAGCCATCGCGTTCTACGCGAAGGCCTTCAACGCCGTCGAGCAGGTGCGCCTGCCCGGCCCGGGCGGCAAGGTCATGCACGCCACCCTGAAGATCGGCGATTCGATGCTGATGCTGACCGACGAATGGCCGGAACACCAGTCATTCGGCCCGAATTCGCTGAAGGGCACGCCGGTCACGATTCACCACTATGTGGAAGATGTCGACGCCAGCTTCAAGCAGGCCGTCGAGGCCGGCGCGACCGTCGTGATGCCCGTCACCGACATGTTCTGGGGCGACCGCTACGGCCAGTTGAAAGACCCGTTCGGCCATAGCTGGTCGCTGGCCACGCACAAGCGCGATCTGAGCGCGCAAGAAATCCAGCAAGCCATGGCCGCCATGAAGTAACGGGCGGCCCGTCCGGCGAGAAGGAGGAGCAAACTCATGCAAAAGATCGCACCGTGTCTGTGGTTCGACGGCAAGGCGGAAGAAGCGGCACGCTTCTACACGTCCGTGTTTTCCGATTCCCGCATCGCCACGACGATGCATTACACGGACGCCGGTCCGGGCCCGAAAGGCGACGTGCTGGCCGTCACGTTCGAGATCGAAGGCCAGGAGTTCATGGCGCTGAACGGCGGTCCGCAGTTCACCTTCACGCCGGCAATTTCGCTGTTCGTGCACTGCAAGTCGCAGCAGGAGATCGACCACTACTGGACGAAGCTCTGCGACGGCGGTAAGCCGTGGCAATGCGGCTGGCTGCAGGACCGGTTCGGCGTCTCGTGGCAGATCGCGCCGGACGTGCTCGGCGAGATGCTGCGCGACCCGGACACCGTCAAGGCGAGCCGTGTAATGGCGGCCATGATGAAAATGGTCAAGCTGGATATCGCGCCGCTCGAAGCGGCGTATCGCGGTTAGCCGTGTGACGGAGCGTGCGGCCGGTGCAGATTTGCCATGGCTGCACGGCCACTAACGTAGCCGGGGCGCAAGACCGCCATCTTTGATAGGATCGGTCTCGACCCATAAACGGCGGGACATGAACGGTGCGCGTCAACCATCAGGCTTTCTTCTGCTCGCTGTTTGTCGCGCGTCTCGCCGATCAGGTTCTGCTGTTTCTCGTGCCGCTCGTCGTCTTCCAGACCACGCACCAGATTTCGTGGTCGGGGCTTGCGTTCTTTATCGAAACCTTGCCCCGCTATCTGGTGTTTCCTTTTTTCGGCGCCTTGTGCGACCGCGTCTCGCCGCTCAGATTGATGCGCGTCAGCCAGACCGTGCGCGCGCTGGCGTGTTTCGGCGGCGTGCTGGCTTACGCGCTGTTCGGCGGCATCGGCTGGCTGATCGCGCTCTCGGCCGTGTGCGGCGTGTTGACGAGCCAGGGGCTGGTCGCGCGCGAAGTCATGCTGCCGCAGATCTTCAGCACGCAGCAGTTTCAGCGTGTGCTCGCCTATTCGCAGTTGGCCGATCAATTGGGTTTCGTGCTCGGTCCGATGCTCGCCGCGCTGCTGCTCGGCTTATGGCGTTGGGAGTGGGTAGTCGGCGCGACCGGTGCGCTGTTTCTGCTCGCCGATGGCGCGCTGCTGCTGTGGCAACGCACGAGCGGTTTCCGCGCCGCCGAGCCGCCGCCCGCCGCTGCCGGCCACTGGACGCGGCCCATGCGCATCGCGTTGCGTCATGTGCTGGTGCTGCCCGGCCTGAAGAAAATCGTGCTGCTCGCCGCCGCCGAAAATCTGGTGATCGGCGTGACGCTTGCCACGTCCGCCGCGATGGTGACCGGCTTTCATGCGCAATCGAATCACTACTATGCCGGGCTGCAAACCGCCGGCGCCGTGGCCACCGTGCTGATTCTGTTGACGATCGCACGAGCCGCATGGACGGCCCGGACCTTGGGCCTCGTCGCTTTCGTTTCGATCTGCGCGGGCGGCGTGATCGCCGGCGCAAGCGCGGCGCCGTGGGGCTATGCGCTCGGCTTCCTGCTGATCGTCGGCTTCGACAAGATGTTCAACGTGTACATCCGCGGCGCGCGGCAGCAAATCATTCCGCCACAGGACTACGGCAAGACGACGGGCGTGGTGATCCTGCTGAACAACATGACGCAACCGCTCGCCGGCTTGCTGGTGAGCGTGTTTTCGACACGGGCGCAAACCGGCCCGCTGATCGTGATGCTGTCGCTGACCATGGGCGGCATAGGCGCGGCGGTGTCGGTCGGCGCGGCGCTGGCGCGCCGAAAGCGCGCGCTGGCGCTTGGGGAATGATGCCGCGCCGGCTCACGTGAGCGCCCCCGTATGAACGCCCGAGAGGTCTTTATCCGCAACGCGCCTAGACCGGCTCGCACACCACTTCGAACTTCAGCAGTTTCGTCGGCCCGAAGGCATTGCTGATCGCCACGTCGGCCGCGTCGCGCCCGCGCGCCATCAGCACGCGTCCCGTGCGCGGCGCATTGTTGCGCGGGTCGAAGGTCTGCCAGCAGCCGCCTATATACGCCTCGAACCACGCGGCGAAATCCATCGTGGCGTAAGGCGGCGGCAGGCCGACGTCGCTGATATAGCCCGTGCAATAACGCGCCGGGATATTCATGGCCCGGCATAGCGCCACGGCCAGATGCGCGAAGTCCCGGCACACGCCCTTGCGCTCTTGCCAGGCTTGCCACGCGGTCTTGGTCGGCCGCGCGAAGTCGTAGCCGAACACGATGTGGTTGTGCACGTAGTTGCAAATCGCATCCACACGCCCGCGGCCGAGCGGCAGCGTGCCGAAGGTCTGCCATGCGAATTCGGAGAGCAGATCGGTTTCGCAATAGCGGCTGCCCAGCAGAAACACCAGCGTATCGTCAGGCAGCATTTCCACCGGATGCTGCTCGGTGTACGGCGGCCGTGTCTCCGGCTCGGACGACACCTCCAGCACCGCGCTCGTCGAGAACGAGACTTTTCCCGGCGGTGCCACGAGCCGGCTGCACAGGTTGCCGAAGCTGTCGCGATACTGGCGGATCGGCACCGCCGGATCGACCATCAGCAGATCGGGATTCAGCACTTCTTTCGCATGCGAATAGTGGGTGTTCAACATCAGCAGCATCGGCGTCGGTTGCACACACTCATAGACCAGTTCGTACCCAACGCGCAATTTCATCGCAGCGCCCTTTTCCAGTTGAAACATTCAGTTGACGTGCGAACACGTTTCGATTCGAGCCTGCGGAACACTCAACGTGCTCTTGTTCGCCCTTGCTGCACACTCATGCGCCTTCCGTCACACTCACATCCACCTGCAAGCCGCGGAACGAACGCGGCGCGCCGTGCCACGTGCCCCATAACGGCAGCGCCTGGTAGGCGTTCCACGCCACCGCCACGCGAATCAGATGGCGGTTGCCGACAATACTGTTGGTCGGATCGAAATCGACCCAGCCGGCGCCCGGCAGATAGATCTGCAGCCACGCGTGCGTCGCGCCGCCGCCCTGGGTGGCGTCGTGCTCCGGCACGAACAGATAGCCGCTCACGAAACGCGCCGCGAGACCCAGCGAGCGCACCGCGTCCATCATCAGCACGGCGAAATCGCGGCAACTGCCGCTGCGGCTGCGCAAGGTGTCACCCGGGCGATTCACGCCTTTTTCCGTGCGGCGCACGTAAAGGAACGTGCTCTTGATTTCGAGCGTCATGGCACGTAACAGCGTCATCGTGCTGCCGGCGCCAGCCGTGCCGCTCTTCGTCGCGCCCGCCGCGGTGGGCACGAAACGGCGCGCCCATTCGTCCACGTCGCTGTCCGGATACGGGCGGCTGCGTGCGTTCACGAGATCGGACGCTTCCTCGTTCGTGTACGCGAACGGCCAGTTCACCGCGTACGGTTCGAGCGCGTAATCGGGCATGGGCGTTTCGAAGTGCTCGAGCGTCACTTCGCTGTCGAAGCGCAATTCGCGCGCCTTGTCCGCGAAACTCGCGACCGCCACCGAGTTGTCGAATACGTCGTGCAGCCAATGCAGCCGCGTCGGCGTAGGTGTGATCACCAACTGGTTGGTAACGAGGCGCAAGTCATGGCTCGCACGCGGACGGAACATCATGCGATGCTCGCCGAAGCGCACGGGTTCCGAGTAACGGTAGACACTGACGTGGCGCACCGTGAATCGCTGCGGCTCATTCATCTGACCACCCGATGAATGCCGCTGGGCTCGTCCTGTCCATCGCGTTCACGCTTGTAAAAAACCACAGCCGCAGCAGGCGAAGAGCGCGCCGCGCGGTTTTGATCTTCAGAGAGCCACGGCCGCGTTCCGGTGTGGTCGAGTGGTCTGATCGACAAACTGACCGACGGGGTCAGCATACACCCGCCATATTGGTTGAAAACACTCATTTGGGGCTGCGTCGCGCAACCGGAGTTATCAACAGATTCTGTTCGCAAATCTGTGCATAACTATCCGGCAAAAACTGCAAGTCATTGATGCCTTTGCCATTTTTACCGCGAGGTTGACGTTGTGCAGCGCTCGCCCCCGAGCGCGCCGCAATCGCGCTTCAGCGCCGCTTCACTGTCGCTTCATTCACGCACCGTGCGAGGCGCGGTGTCCTCGGCAACGTGCGCGTGACGCGCCTCTTCGCGCCATTGCTGGCTCGAGCGAACCATTCTGCGCACCGCGAGGCGCGCCATCTTGACCCAGCCCGAGGGCCGCGGGTCCGCCAGCATGCTGAGGGCGCGCGCGTAGTCGAGCGTGAGGCCGGGCGTCCATGCCATGGTGGCGGCTCGCTTGCGCACCTGCGCGGCGACCCACAACTCCGGTGTCGTGATCACGCGCAGAAACGGCCGCCATCCGCCGAGACCGCCCCACACGCGCGCCGATGCCCCTTCGATCGCCGCCTCCAGTGCGCGCGAGACACTGCTCGAACAGTTGCGGTGCGTGAGGTTGTACGTCGTGTCCTGCCGATACGTGTCCCAGAAGCGACGCAGCCGGACCGGATCGTAATTGCGGATGCGCACCTGCACGGTCGAAGGACACCACGCTTTCGACTCCGTCGCGTAATCGGGCTGGAACAGCCCCGGCACGTCGTTCTCACGCGTGGCGCGCAAAAGCCGCGCGAAATCGTCGGGCGAGCGGTCGATCTCGACGCCCGGATACAGGCTGATGTAGATGCCCTCGGGCGATTCGAGCGCGGCATGTCCGGTCGAGATCACACCGTTGCGATCCACCGCCGCGATATAACGATCCACGATCGGCTGCCGCCGCGCTTCGCTTTTGGCCGAACCGACCGGCGTCCACACGTGCACGGTCAGGGCGGCTTCGTCGGCGGCGGGCGGGCCGTCCCATTCGTGGGCGATCACGCGGCTGGCCGCGAGCTCGCTCGCGGCGGCGAGGCCGGCATCCGCCGGGGAGGCGTTCGCGGCAAGCCCACCGTTCGCGGCGACCGCCGGGTTCGAGGCGAGCCGGCGCACCCGTGTGCTCAGCAGGATCATGTTCCAGCCGCCAAAGATCAGGCCGAGTCCGAGACAGTACGGCACCGTGCCGACGTAGTGCGTCGGATAGGGCTGATAGAAGAAAATCGCCAGCGCGATTTCGACCGCGCCGCCGATCATCGCGAGCCGCCAGGTGCGATAGCGGACCACTTTGGCCGAGACGATCTGCAGCAGGCCGTCGGCGAAAAAGAGCGTGCCGAAGATCATCGACAGAATGAAGTTGCCGTGCTCGTGGCCGATGAGAATCAGCGCGGCCGCGGTGGCGAAGGCAATGCCTTTCACGTAGCGCAGCGTGCGTTGCCCGCCCATGCCGGTCCAGGCGACGGCCAGCGTGGCGAGCCCCTCCAGCAGCAGGAGGAACGCGAACGGTGTGATGGGAAAATAGAGCGCGCTGTCGAGCGCGTCGATGAATACGAAGATGCCGAGCAGCAGGCTGACGCACCCGACGAGCCGCAACGACCGCCAGCGCGTGCGCAGGTAATCGACCCCCAGCAGAATCATGACCAGACGAACCATCGCAAGCCCTCCGTGACTGACGCGTGCCGCCGATCGCCATCTTATACACATTCACGGAGCGGGCGCGCAACGCTTCGGCACGATGGCGGCGTGCATGCGCATGCGGCGCGTCCTGTTCAGACACGCCGCGGACCACCCAATGAAGTCTCTTACGCCGCCGCGGCCTGCGGGATCGCTTCGCCCTGCTCGCCGCCCAACGCGTCGAGCAGATCGCACAGCATGCGGTCGAGTTCGGCGGTCATCAGCGTGAAGTCGGAATCGAAGCGTTCGTCGTCGTTCTGCGCGGTGGGATCGCTCGCTTCCTTCAGCACGTCGAGCGGCGCAATGCGCTTGATCGTGAGCGACGGCGTCAACACGAACGACACGCGGTCGTTCCAGGTCATCGCAAGGCGCATGCATTGCTTGCCGGCTTCGATATGACGGCGCATATCTTCGGCATCCAAAGTATGTCCCACGTAGCGCACGGTCGCGTTGCCTTCCGTGGGCGAACGCAGCTCGGTGTCCTGGTCGAGCGTGAAGGCCGCAGGACCCTCGCCGGCAAGCAGCCATTCGGTCATGGCCGCGACCGGCGAGTGCGTGACGCGCACCGTGCCGAGCGGCAATTGATCGATCGATTTCACCAGCAGGCCGCGCACTTCATCGGCAACCGCCTGCGAGGCCGCGTCGATCACGAGCCAGCCGTTCTTGCAATCGATCCACACGCGCGTGTCGCGGCGAATGCTGAAGGCGCGCGGCAGCAGTTCGTCCGTGACCTGCTCCTTGAGTTCGCGCATCTGCTTGCGGCCCGGTTTGAAGCCTTGCTGTTCCTCGAGTTCGAGCGCGCGCGCCCTGGTCACTTGCGTGACGACCGAAGCCGGCAACAGTTTCTTTTCGGCGCGAAACACCAGCAGCATCTGGCCATTGAGCGAATACACCAGCGCATCGTTGTCGCGCGGCGAGGCCCAGCCGTGGCTTTGCATCTCGACGCTGTTGCCGGGTGCGAACGCATGCGGCGCGAGCCACTTCTGCATCTGTTCCGGGGTGACGGACCACGGAGCGGGAAGACGGTGAAGCTGAAGGTTTTTGAACCACATGGGCAGAGTCGTGTACGGGCAAAGCGCACCATTCTATCCGACCACGGAGATCGCGCGACCGGCGGGACGGATGCGTTTGCTCGACCCGAACCTTCACGCAACCGCGGGAATTTTCAAAAATGGATAGACAATCCTTTAAATGACAGGCCAATTATCAAACACGACTATTGACCAGAGAATGCGCTTCATCCACTTCAACTCTCTCTGGAGCGCACCATGTCCACCTCACCGATATCCCGAATCGCCCGTCATGTGCTGCTCGCCGCGAACCTCGCGGGCGCACTGAGCGCCCACGCCGCAAGCGACGCCGACCTGCCCGTGCCGCACCATCTCGCCGTTGCATCGAACCTGGCACAAAGCGCCGCGATCGTGCGAACCGCGCGCCGCTACGCGGCCTTCTGGAACACCGGCGATGAGGTCTACGCGAAACTCGCGCTGTCGCCGGCCTTCGTGGACCGCACCCTGCCGGACGGACGCCCGCAAGGCCCGGACGGTCCGCTGCAGGCGTCGAAGGGATTTCGCGCGGCGGTGCCCGACCTGCGCGCGGACATCGACGATCTGGTTGTGGCCGGCGATCGCGCGTCGGTTC
Source organism: Paraburkholderia aromaticivorans (assembly GCF_002278075.1). Taxonomy (NCBI): domain Bacteria; kingdom Pseudomonadati; phylum Pseudomonadota; class Betaproteobacteria; order Burkholderiales; family Burkholderiaceae; genus Paraburkholderia; species Paraburkholderia aromaticivorans. Next base: position 4,219,743 of record NZ_CP022989.1, read on the forward strand.
ATCTGCATTTCCACGGCCACTTCACGGGACAGTTCCAGAACCTGAAAGGCAACGGTCAAACGGTCGACTTCCAGGCCTTCGACCTGTATCGCGTGAAGGACGGCCGCATCGTCGAAAACTGGCACCTCGAAGACAATCTGACGCTGCTCAAGCAGTTGGGCGCCATCAAGCCGTAATGGTTTTGCCGTAGCCGTTCTGGACGCGTTCCGGCCTGAAATCACCTAGACTTTTTGACAAGCGCACGAACTAGACGGAGGCGGCCATGGCCGATGAAACCGCACCCTGGCAGATGGTGGAGTACGAGGGTTTCGAAATTCACGTAGCGCCTCTACCGAAAAATCCACCCAGCGAAGGGCACGCGCCGCGCGCGGCGGACCGCTATACGTACGTCGGCTACGTTTGCCATCCTGGCGCGGACCCGGCCATCCCCGGCCATGCGGTGCCGTTTCACGCCGACGGCGAAGAGAGCTTCGCCAGCAAGGACGAAGCGCTGTATGAAGGCGTGCACGTGGGGCGCAGCATCGTGGATGGCACGCATCCGGATCTGACCGTGCTGCCACTGGTGACTGGCGGCGTGTGAATCCGGCTTGCGGTTCGGCGCGAGGTTCGTGCGTTTGGCGAGCGGTCTTGCGCCGAAAACTGTAGCGCCCCGGTGCGCGCAGGCGCGGCGCTGGGTTCAGCGCAACGGCTGCACGGCCGGCAAGCGCTCATTCGCCGAAAGGCGCAGCGCCAGTTCCAGCATGCGCCGGTTGGCGCTGGCGGGCGTGAACGTTTCGACCTTCTGCAACGCCGCTTGCACCAGACTGCGGCGCAATTCCGTGTCCGTCAGCAGGCGTTCGATCGCCCGCGCCATCGCATCCACGTCGCCGACCGGCACCAGCAGGCCGGCCTTGCCGCCTTCCAGCAAGTCCCGCGGACCGGTCGGACAATCCGCCGACAGCACCGGCGTGCCGAGCGCCATGGCCTCGCCGAGCACCATGCCGAAGCCCTCGTAGCGGCTGCTCAACACCAGCAGTTCCGCCTGCCGGATATACGGCGATGGATTCGCGCAGAAACCCAGAAAATGCACCGCTGCGCCGATCCCCAGTTCGTCGGCGAGTTGCTCGAGTTCGCGCCGGTCGCGCCCCTCGCCGATCAGGACGAGCGCCGCCTTGCAACGGCCGCGCTCGCGCACCTGCGCATAGGCTCTCAGCAGCGTCTTGTGGTCCTTCTGGCCTTCGTCCAGACGCGCCACCGACACGATGAACGAGTCCGCCGGACGCTCGATCGGCGCACGCGCCGCGCGCCTTAGTGCATCCACGTCGATCACATTCGGCAGTTCGACGATATCCAGTCCGGTCGACGAGAAGAGTTCCTGCGCCTCGCGCAGCATGGCCGGGGTCAGCACGGCGAGCGCCGCATAACGCGAATAATGCTTGACCCGCCGGGCGACGTAGCGCTCGCTCTTGCTGCCGAGCCGCGCCGCCAGGCTGAAATGGCTCACCCCGAACCACGGCACGTTGCAACTTCCCGCGACATGGCGCAGCGAGAAATCGAAATCGCAGATCAGATCGTGCTGCTTCGCGAGACGCCGCATGCGCAACGCGGCCAACGGCCTGATCGCGCCGTAGGTCAGCAGCTTGTGCAGCAGCTTCGCGCCCGTGCCCAGCTTGCGGCGGCGAGCCGCCTGATGAAGCGCGTACATCCATTTCGACGAGGCGAGCACATGGACGGGCACGTCGTCGGGAATCGACTGCGCGCGCCAGAACGACAGGTCGTCGGTTGGATAGGCGACCGAGAGGCTCGGCGCGAACAGCCGCCGGTCGAGCGTCTTGAGCCACGACAGAAGCGCGGTCTCGGTGCCGCCTTTACCGAAATCGTTGATGTGAAACAGGATACGCAACGGCGTGCGGTCGGCTTCAGTAGCGTGCGGGTTTGCGTTGGTCACCTTGATTATTCGCCCAGCTCTGCCGTTGGCGCTTCGCGCCGCCGTTCACTGCGCACTGCCGTGGTTTTGCCGCCTACGGTTTCGAACGACATTCCGCCGGAAGCACCGACTTGCTCCGCGCAACCCAGCAGCAGACCCGCAAAAGCCCAGAACGCGAGCATGGTGGTCTGCCACATGAAATCATCGGTGGTATTTTTCGCGATCATGCCGGCCACCAGCGCGACGCCCGCCGCGCACAGCCAGGGCTCGGCCCGCCGCAGCCGCCAGAAGCGCGCGACGAGGCACAGCAGCAACAGGATCTGCAGCGCGACGCCGACGAAGCCCGTCTGCAACCACGTGTTGATGAACAGGTTGTGCGCGTGCGTCAGCGCCTGCGGTTCGACCGCCAGCAAACTGGGCGGCATTTCGCCGCGATAGACGATACCTGGCAACGGCTTGCCGAAGCCCACCCCGACCCACGCGTGGCGTTCGGCTTCGCTGACATAGAACGCCCACAGCTTCGGACGCGTGTCAGCCGATACCGTGTCGCCGATCGCCGATAGCGACCCCGGCACGTAGACCTGATGGCCGTCGATCGCGACATCGCGCGGCTGCGTGGCGGCGGGCGCGGTGCCGGCCGTGCGCAAACGCGAGCTGAACTCGAGTGTGCCGACGCCGGCCGCGCCGACCAGGGCAACGACCAGCACCGCCAGCAACAGGCGCCGACGGTAGAGCGGGAACAGCGCGATCAGAAGCGTGACGGCGGCCGCCGGCCAGAAGAACCGGTTGAGGGTCGCCAGTCCGATGAACAGGCACAGCGCGATGCCGCTCGCGCCGATCACGCGCCAACGCGGCCGCAGCAGAAAGCCCGCGAACAGCGGCATGGCAAACACCGCGAGCGTGCTGGTGTGACCGACACGGTTATAGAAATGCAGCGGGAAGGTATTGGCGGTGGGCGGCTGCAGATGCCCCCAGTAGAGCGCGCTGATCGCCGCGAGCGCCACGCAGGCGACCCAGTTGACGAGCACCACGGGCGCCGGCCGCCGCAACTGGATGCCGAACAGCCAGAAGCCCCAGAACGACACCAGCGGATAGAGCACCTCGTCGCACCACGCGTGCAGGCTGACCATCGGATACATGGACCACGCGACCGAGGCGAGGCTCCAGCCGGCCCAACCCGCGATGGGCAGCACCAGCGGCCACTGCCACAGCGACGGCCGGTTCGCCGAGCAGGCGGCCGCCGCCACGCCGAGCGCCATCAGTGCGAGCGCATTGAAGACGAGCGCCGTCATGTGGCCGAACATCACCACGAACAGAATGACAGGACAGGCAACCCATAACACGCGCTCCACTCGCGCAGCCGTGTGAGTCATTACACTTTCACCAGAACATTTTGCAATGCGTTGTACACCGACTCGACCGACAGCCGGCCCATACAATCGGCATGGTCGCCGCGCCAGGCAACGCAGGTCGTCTCGTTGCGATCACAGCGCCGCACCCATGCTACCTTGCGGCGGAAAATAAACGGCTGATCGCGGCAGGGCATCTCCGCGATCGTCACGGGCACGAACGGCACCTCGCGCCAATAGCGCCCCGCGCCATGGATCAAAGCATTGCCCGGCCCAAACAGCGCGAGCGTGGGCACCCCAATCAGACGCCCCAGATGCGCGACACCGGTATCGGGACAAACCACGGCTTGAGCGCCGGCGAACAGATGCCACAACTCGCCGAGGCCGAGCCGCGCCGCCAGGTTGGGATGATGAGGGTCCGGGTCGATCGAGCGGATCAGCTCGGCTTCGCCTGGCCCGCCGGTCCACACCGGTAGATAGCCGAGCGCTTCGACGCGTTGCGAGAGTTCGCGCCAGCGCGCATCGGGCCAGCGCTTGACGCTGGTGCTCGCGCCCGGATGAAGCACGACGTAAGGTTTCGCCAGTTGCGAAGATTCGGGCAGTGCCGCATGGCGCGGCGCGGGCCAGTCGGCCGGCCGGTACGCCCGCGGCGGCGGTCCCTCGACCAGTTCCGCGGCGAGGTCGGCCCAGGCGGCAGGCGCGGCGGGATACGGCGCGCTGCGGTTGAGCGGCCAGTTCTTCCAGGCCGGTTCATCGCCCGCGTGGCCGACGATCCAGCGGCAGCCCGCGCCTAACGCGAGCCACGTGTGACGATTGTCGCCGAGCACCATGCCGAGGTCGTAAGGTCCGGAAAGCAAAACGTCCCGCACCGACTTCGCATCGCGCGGATCGAACGGCAAGACCGTGACGTCGAAAGGTCGACCGGCATACAGCGGCACGATCGCCTTCGGACAGGTGAGAACGATCTGCGCTTGCGGATATTGCGCGCGCAACTTGGCGAGCAGCGGCGTGAGCAGCAGCGTGTCGCCAAGCAGCAAATGGTGCGCAACCAGAATACGACGCGTTTGCCGCGGCTCGCGGCGAAATGGCTTGATCAACAGTCGCGGAATGGCCCGCGCGAAAATACGAAGACGCCCGGCAAGCCGACTCATAGGCTCATCGGCGCGTTGGTTCCCGCCGCGATCTTGCTGTACGCCGATACCCGGCGCGAGGTCGCGTTCGCCATGCACAATCTCCAGCGGTATTCTTCCCGAAGGCCTCCAGTGCAACGGCTACGGCCCCGTCGCGGCGGGCTGGCGCGGCTCGGGACGCGGCGCCTCTGACCCGCCGCCTGTGGTGGCCGGCATGGAAAGCTCGTGAAATGAATGGGGTGTTCGGCTCGAATGGAGTTCGAGCGTTGATAGCTGAAAATTATAACATGCGGCCCTGCCGCTCAAGGGCGCGAAACCGTGCCAGGAAAGCCGCCCGCTCCTTCTGCGACAAGGGCGCGGCGCTCCCTAGCGCGCGGCGTCGAGTTGCGTCGCCAACCTCAGCAGAGCCTCCACGTGTGCGGCCACGCCCGGGTCGTAAAGCACCGCGTCGCGGGCCAGTTCCGCCGGCGGGCGACGCGGGCCGGCGCGATGCTCCCGCACCGCCCGCGCGAGCGTCGCCCGCAGATCGGCCAGATCGGCCGGCCTGAACACGAACTTCGCGTGCGGGGCGATCGCGTCGCAGCAACCAATGGTCGACGGGAAAATGACCGGCGTGCCGCACATCACCGACTCGATGCCGACCAGCCCGAACGGCTCATACGTGGATGCGAGGATCGTGAAGTCCGCGGCCTGGTAACACTGCGCGAGCTCTTTCACATAGCCGATATAACGCAGCCGCCCGGACGTGCGCGCGGGCGGCCGCCCGGCCACGGCCACCACCACGGGCAGCGCCGTGTCGCCGAGCGCGGCCTCGATGAGCGGCAAACCCTTGCGCTCATGGCTGCTGGACGGGAACAGCAGGACGATCTCGTCGTCGGCGAAACCGTACTTGCGACGCAAGGCGGCGCGCGTTGCGGCATCGGTCGGCGCGAAACGGGTGCCGTCCACGGGGGGATACAACACGCGGATCTTCGCCTCGTCCACACCGTACAGTTCGCGCAGCTCGTCGTGCATCAGGTGCGAATGCGCGACCACCACCTTCGCCCGCTCGTACTGGCGGCGCTCCAGCGCAATCTGCCAGCGGTCCGAACGCTTCTGCGCGCGCCCCGTCGCCCGCAGGAAACCGAGATGCGTGCCGCCGCAGATCGCCACATCCGACGAGTCGACGCGATTACAGCCGATCAGCACATCGACCTGCGCCGCACGACGTGCGCCGCGCAGCCGCCATGAAAACCAGCGATCGCGCAACTTGCCCGGCAAAAACGAGACATTGATACGGTGCGGCTCGACCATCCTGTATTCCGGCAGCGACGCATCGAAACGACGCGCGAAGAAAGCCGGCTCGACGCCGCGCGCGGCGAGGCCGCGCACCAGGTCCATTGCGTAGCGCTCAAGACCGCCGCTGTGCTGCAAGGCGTTGCTGGAGAGTCCAAGTTTCTTCATTCAGACAGCGCGCGCCAGCGCCTCGTCAAATATTAGGGGGAAGTCATGCGCGCTCCGGAGATGGCGGACCGCGCGAACGGAGACCCGAATGGCCCGTTGACGTGTCGTGCGCTCTACGCCGCGCTCTGCTGGAACTGGATGCGGTGCAGATGCGCGTACAAGCCGTCTTGCGCCAGCAGTTCACGATGGCTGCCGCTCTCGACGATGCGCCCCGCTTCCATCACGAGGATCCGGTTGGCGCGCTCGATGGTCGACAGGCGGTGCGCGATGACCAGCGTCGTGCGGCCCTTCATCAAGGTCTCCAGCGCGGCCTGCACGTGGCGCTCGGACTCCGAGTCCAGCGCCGACGTTGCTTCGTCGAGGATCAGGATCGGTGCGTCCTTGTAGATCGCGCGCGCGATCGCGAGACGCTGCCGCTGGCCGCCCGAGAGCATCATGCCGTTGTCGCCGACCAGCGTTTCGATGCCCTTCGGCATGGCCTCGACGGTGTCCCACAGGTTGGCCGCGCGCAGTGCCGCCCTGACCTTGTCGGGGTCGGCGGTCTGCCCATAGGCGACATTGTTGGCGACCGTGTCGTTGAACAGCACCACGTCCTGGCTCACCATCGCGATCTGGCTGCGCAGCGCGTGCAGGTCGTATTCGGGGATCGCCACGCCGTCGACCAGAATCTGGCCGCCGGTCGGATCGAAAAAGCGCGGCAGCAGATTCACCAGCGTGGTCTTGCCGCTGCCCGACGGGCCCGCGAGGGCGACCATTTCACCCGGCGCCGCCCTGAACGACACCTTGTCGAGCGTGTGGCGGTTGTGCGTGGCGTTGGCGCTGTAGTTGAACGAGACGTCGCGGAATTCCACTTCGCCGCGCGCGCGCGCGAGCGGCTTGCCGCCGCCTTCGGGTTCGGACGGCTCGTCGATCAGGCCGAAGATCAGCTCGCACGCCGTCATGCCGCGCTGCAGCGGCTGATTCACGTCCATCAGATGCTTGAGCGGCGAGATGATGAGCAGCATCGACGTGACGAAGGCGACGAAACCGCCCACCGTGGTCTGATCCGACGACGACTGCACCACCGCGATCGTAATCACGACGGCGAGCGCGATCGACGCGAGGAACTGCGTCAACGGCTGCGCGAGTCCGCCGGACACGGTCATGCGCATGGCATAGCCACGCAGACGCTTGCTCATCGACTCGAAGCGTTCCATCTCGTACTGCTCGCCGTTGTGCACCTTGACGACCTTGTAGCCGCCCACCGACTCTTCGACGATGTACGACAGTTCGTTGGTCAGCAACTGATGCTCGCGGTTCAGACGGCGCAGCCGGCGGTTGATCTTGCCGACCAGCCAGCCGATCGCCGGCAGCAGCACGGCGACGATCAGCGTCAAACGCCAGTTGAGATAGAACAGATAGCCGAGCAGGAACACCACCGTCAGCGAATCGCGCACCAGCGTGACCAGCACACTCAGCAGCACGTTGAGAATCTGGTTCACCTCGAAGACGATCGCGTTGATCACCGTGCTCGCGGTTTCGCGCTGGAAGAACGCGACGCTCGTGTGAATCATGCGGCTGAACATCTTCAGTCGCAGATCGAGCAGGATCTTGTTCGTCACGTAGGCAAGCAGATACCCGGACGCGTATTGCGAGAGGCTGCGAACCAGCGCAAGGCCGATCACCGCGGCCGGAACGAACCACTTGGTTTTATCGTTGGCATGCGCGCCGAAACCCTTGTCCAGCAGAGGCTTGAGCAGCGCGGGGATCGCCGCGTCGGTCGCGGCGCTGACGGCCATCGCGACGATTGCGCCGAGGAGAACCCAGATCAGCGGCTTGATATAAGGCCATAGCCGGCTGAAGACCACGGCGGGCGATGACGCCTCACCTGAACCGATGGGTTTGCTTAACGATGGCTTCGCGCTCAAGGAATCCTCTGAGAATGCGGGACGGCAACCGCGCGGCGAACGGAATGCTTGCCGTACGGAATATCAAAAAAGAGCCATTGTAAACGGTTGGCGATGGGCGTCGGCGGTTGGGGACCGGCTGTGTATACTTCCCTTCCGCAACTCGCTCATGCAGCCCGCTGCGCGCAGCTCGCCCGGCGCCGCCGGCTTGCGCGAAGCGTTCCGTCATTTTGCCTTCCACGCTACTCAGGTATGCAAGAAACCACCCTCGGCGTCGCCATCATCACCAAAAACGCGGCGGCGCGGCTGGCTGAATGCCTGCAAGCCGTGGCTTTCGCCGATCAGATCGTCGTGATCGACGGCGGCAGCACCGACGGCACCGCGGACATCGCTCGCGCGCACGGCGCTCGCGTGATCGAACAGACCGACTGGCCGGGCTTTGGCCCGCAAAAGAATCGCGCGGTCGCAGCGCTCGGCACCAGCTGGATTCTTTCGCTCGACGCCGACGAAATCGTCTCCCCGGAACTGGCCGCGGCGATCCGCGCCGCGTTGGCCGCGCCCACCGCCGACGTCTATGCGGTAGACCGGTTGTCGAGTTTTTGCGGACACTGGATTCATCACAGCGGCTGGTATCCGGACTGGATTCCGCGGCTCTTCAAACGCGGCGCCGCCCGTTTCTCCGACGACCTGGTGCACGAGCGGCTGGTGTTCGACACGCCGGCGCAGCGTCTCACCGGCAAGCTGATGCACTACTCCTACGAGGACTTCGAAGGCGTGTTGCGCAAGCTCGACGCGTATTCGACGGCGGGCGCCCACCAACGTTACGCGGCCGGTCAGCGCGGCAGCTTCGGCAAAGCGCTCGGCCGCGGCGCGTGGGCGTTCGTGCGGACCTATGTGCTGCGCCGTGGTTTTCTGGACGGCCGCGCCGGTTTCATGATCGCGGTGTTCAATGCGGAGACGGTGTATTACCGGTTTTTGAAGCTGGCGCGATTGGGGGAGAAAGTGCGGCGGTAGAGGTTGGGGCTTGGGCCGGTAGAGATTGGCCGCCGGCAGCCACCATCTGCGTTGCCCGCGCCAGCGGCGCGGGCAGACCCGACATCAATAAACGATCTCGATCGAGCTCCCGGCGAACTCGCCACGCAATGCCGCGAGCAGTTCGTCGGTCGGTTTCACGCGCCATGCGTCGCCCAGACGCATTTCACCTTCCGCGTTCTGGCTGCGATAGACCACCTGCACGGCCAGCCCGTTCGGGATCTGCACCGCCTGGCGCTGCCCACCGCCGCCGTAGCCGCCGCCATTGCGGCCACCGCCGTTGCCGCCGCCGTTTCCGCCACGCGATGAAGCCGCCGGCGCCGCGGCCGCCTGAGGTTCGTCCTTGCCCGCGCTATGCGCTTCGAGCACACGGCGCAATGCCAGCGCGTCCGCATTGCCGTTCATCTGCACCTTCACGGCCTCCGCATAACGGCAGCGCGCGCGGCCCAGATCCATGACCGTGTCGACGGTAAAACGGATGCCGCCCGTAAACGCGTCGTTACGCGCCTGACCCTGCACGACCAGCAGTTCGTCTTCTTTGAACAGTTGCTTGTGCGCCTCGAACGTCTCGTTGAAAACCGTGACTTCGCATTGGCCGGTGCCGTCGTCGAGCAGCGCGATCAGCATCTTGCCGCGCTGGGTCATCTGCGTGCGCAGCGAGGCGATCACACCGGCGACCAGCTTGTCGCGCCCCTCCTTCAGCTCGCCGATCTTCTGGCGCACGAAGCGGCGCACTTCGTTCTTGTAGGCGTCGAACAGATGGCCCGACAGATAGAAGCCGAGCGCGGCCTTCTCTTCCTGCAGCTTCTTTTTTTCCGGCCACTCCGGCTCGTCGACCAGCTCGTGACCTTGCGACGGCGCGTCGCCCATGTCGAACAGGCCTGCCTGCAACGCGTTGGCGCTTGCCTGCTCGGCGGCTTCCATGGCGAGCGAAACGGACGCGATCAGTTGCGCGCGATTCGCATGCAAGGTGTCGAAGGCGCCGGCGCGGATCAACGCTTCGACCGTGCGGCGATTGACGATGCGGCGGTCGACCCGGTTGCAGAAATCGAAGATGTCGATGAACGGACCTTCTTCACGCGCGCGCAGGATTTCTTCGATCGCGTTCTGGCCGCTGCCCTTGATTGCACCGAGGCCGTAGCGGATGGTTTTCGAACGCTTGCCGTCAGGCTCGGCAACCGGCTCGAAGCGGTACGCGGACAGATTGACGTCCGGCGGCAGCACCGCCATCTTGTTCGCGAGACAGTCTTCGAACAGGATCTTGACCTTGTCCGTGTCGTCCATGGCAAGCGACATATTCGCCGCCATGAATTCCGCCGGATGGTGCGCCTTCAGCCACGCGGTGTAGTACGCCAGCAGCGCATACGCGGCCGCGTGCGACTTGTTGAAGCCGTAGCCCGCGAACTTCTCCATCAAGTCGAAGATTTCGTCGGCCTTCTCAGCGGTCAGACCGTTCTTCGCGGCGCCCTGGCGGAACAACTCGCGATGTTCGGCCATTTCCTCGGCCTTCTTCTTACCCATCGCGCGACGCAGCAAGTCGGCGCCGCCCAGCGAATAGCCGCCGATGATCTGCGCCATCTGCATCACCTGCTCCTGGTAGACCATGATGCCGTAGGTCTCTTTCAGAACAGATTCGACACGCGGATCCGGATATTCCACCACTTCGCGGCCGTGCTTACGCGCGCAGAAGCTCGGAATCAGGTCCATCGGGCCCGGACGGTACAACGCGACCAGCGCGATGATGTCCTCGAAGCGGTCAGGCTGCGCGTCTTTCAGCATGCCCTGCATGCCGCGGCTTTCCAGCTGGAACACCGCGACCGTATTCGCTTTCTTCAGAATGGAGAACGACGCCGGGTCGTCGAGCGGCACCTGCGCGAGCGACCAGTCCTGCTTCGACGGATCGAGGCGCCGGATATAGCGCTCGGCCCAGTCGAGAATCGTCAGCGTGGTCAGACCCAAAAAGTCGAACTTCACGAGGCCGACGGCTTCGACGTCGTCCTTGTCGTACTGGCTCACCACGCCGCTTTCGTCGCCCTGCGTGTACAGCGGGCAGAAATCGGTCAGCTTGCCCGGCGCGATCAGCACACCGCCCGCGTGCATGCCGACGTTACGCGTGAGCCCTTCCACGCGCTGCGCGAGTTCGAGCAGCTGATGCACTTCGTCTTCGTTGTCGAAGCGCTCCTGCAAAAGCGGCTCTTCCTTCATCGCGTCCGCGATGGTGACGTGCTTGCCCGGCTTGAACGGAATCAGCTTGGCGATGCCGTCCGTGAACATGTAGCCCAGATCGAGCACGCGGCCGATGTCGCGCACCGCCGCCTTCGCCGCCATCGTGCCGAACGTGGCGATCTGCGACACGGCGTCCGCGCCGTACTTTTCCTTCACGTACTGGATCACGCGATCGCGGCCGTGCTGGCAGAAGTCGATGTCGAAGTCGGGCATGGACACCCGCTCCGGATTCAGAAAACGTTCGAACAGCAGGTTGTAGCGCAGCGGATCGAGGTCGGTCACGCCGAGCGCGTACGCGACCAGCGAACCGGCGCCCGAGCCCCGGCCCGGCCCGACCGGCACGCCGTTGTTCTTCGCCCAGTTGATGAAGTCCGCCACGATCAGGAAGTAGCCGGGAAAGCCCATCTTGATGATCGTGCCGCACTCGAATTCGAGGCGCTCGTAGTACGTCGCGCGCTGCGTTGCGCGCTCAGCCTCGTCCGGATACAGCTGTTCGAGACGCTTTTCGAGGCCCTCTTTCGACAGCTGCACGAGGTAGTCGTCGAGCGACATGCCGTCGGGAGTGGGGAACAGCGGCAGCTTGGGCTTGCCGAGTTCGAGCGTGAGGTTGCAACGCTTGGCGATTTCGACCGAGTTGGCGAGCGCCGACGGAATGTCCGCGAACAGCGCGGCCATCTCTTCCTGCGTGCGGAAGTACTGCTCCGACGTGAAGCGCTTCGCGCGGCGCGGATTGGCCAGGATGTCGCCTTCGGAAATACAAACGCGCGCTTCGTGCGCGGTGAAGTCGTCCGGCGTCATGAACTGCATGGGATGCGTGGCGACCACCGGCAATTTCAGCGACGCCGCGAGTGCGACCGCCTGCTGCACATAATGCTCGCCGCCCGGCTGACCGCAGCGCTGCAACTCGATATAAAAGCCGCCCGGGAACACCTTTGCCCAATGGAGCGCGTTGCGCCTCGCGGCTTCTTCGTTACCTGCCGCGAGCGCGAGGCCGACATCGCCCTGCTGCGCGCCGGACAACGCGAGCAGCCCTTCGCCCAGGCCGGATTCGAGCCAGCCGGCCTCGACTTCCGCGCGCCCACGATACTGGTTCGTGAGCGACGCCTTGCTGAGCAGCTCGCACAGGTTCAGGTAGCCGCGCCGGTCTTTGACCAGCAGCAACAAACGGGAAGGCTTGTCGCGGTCGTCCGGATTGGTGATCCAGACGTCGCAGCCGGCAATGGGTTTGACCCCTTTGCCACGGGCTTCCTTGTAGAAACGGACGAGGCCGAATGCGTTGCCGAGATCGGTCAGGGCGAGCGCGCCCTGGCCGTCTTTGGCAGCCGCCTTGACGACGTCGTCAAGGCGCACGATGCCATCGGCAATCGAGAATTCGGAGTGAACGCGAAGATGAACGAAGCGGGGATCTGACATGGGCGACATTGTAACTCCACCCTTCCGGAGTTTTCAGGCCAAAACCGCGCGTTAGCCGACCGGCTTAGGACGCACACGCGTAAGCCGCGTGTACTGGCGCCCGGCCGGCGGCGGACCATGCGCACGGCCGGTCGAGCGCCGCGGAGCCGCGGCAAGTTCGCCGGCGATTTGCGCTACCGCAACCCACTGGCCATTCGGCCGAGTCGGGGAAAGCGCCGGGTTGAGGGATAATACGGGTTTCGCCTTATTCGACGTGGCCGTGCCGCATGGCGGCAGGCGGGAGCCCAGTGCGCCCCTTTTTCCCCAACGCCGGTCACCTCTTACCGCTGGACACTTATGAGTATCGTCAACCTCTCTTCGTATCACTTCGCGACTATCGAAGACACCGCCGCATGGCGCCCGTTCGTGACGGACCGCTGCAATGCGCTGGGCCTGAAGGGCACCGTTCTGCTCGCGCCGGAAGGCATCAACCTGTTCGTCGCCGGCACGCGCGAGAGCACCGACGCGTTCATCGACTACATCCGTCACGACGCGCTGTTCGAGGGTAAATTCGCGAATCTGCAGTTCAAGGAAAGCCTGTCGGACAAGCAGCCGTTCACGCGCATGCTGGTCAAGCTCAAGCGCGAGATCATCACGATGAAAAAGCCGGCCATCCGGCCGGAGCTCGGCCGCGCGCCGTTTGTCGACGCGCCCACGCTGAAAAACTGGCTGGACCGCGGTCATGACGACCAGGGCCGCCCCGTGGTGATGCTCGACACGCGCAATGCATTCGAAGTCGACGTCGGCACGTTCGACAACGCGCTCGACTACCGCATTACGAAATTCAGCGAGTTTCCCGAGGTGATCGAGCAGAATCGCGCGGATCTGGAAGGCAAGACGGTCGTCTCGTTCTGCACGGGCGGAATTCGCTGCGAGAAGGCCGCGATTCACATGAAGGACGTCGGCATCGAGAACGTCTACCAGCTCGAGGGCGGCATTCTGAAATACTTCGAAGAAGTGGGCGGCGCGCATTATCACGGCGACTGCTTCGTGTTCGACTACCGCACGGCACTCAATCCGCAACTGGAGCCCAGCAAGACCACCCAGTGTTTCGGCTGCCGGGCCGTGGTCACGCCGGACGCGCAACAATCGCCGATGTACGTGGCCGGCAAGACGTGTCCGGCGTGTCATCCGGACAGCAAGGCGGCGCGCGCCGCGTGACAGACCGCCGCAGTCCCCGCAACGGCGGCTTGCGCGCGCAGGCATCCGCGCGAAACGCGAGTCTCCAGCCATGATCTACCGCGGACGCTTCGCGCCGTCGCCCACCGGGCCGCTGCATTTCGGCTCGCTGGTCAGCGCGCTCGCAAGCTGGCTGGACGCGCGCGCGCATCGCGGCGCGTGGCTCGTTCGCATCGAAGACATCGACGGCCCGCGCACCGTGCCGGGTGCCGCCGAACAGATTCTCGCCACCCTCGAACGCTTTGGCCTGCATGCGGACGAACCGCCCGTCTGGCAAAGCACCCGTCTGGGGCGTTACGAGCAGGCGCTGGAGCAACTGAGGGCCGCCGGCATGATCTATCCGTGCGGCTGCACGCGCAAGGAAATTGCCGACTCGCTGCTGCACGCGCATGCGCGCAATACCACCCTCGCCTATCCCGGCACCTGCCGCACCGGCCTGCATGGCAAACCGGCGCGCGCATGGCGTCTGCGCGTGCCCGACGGCGACGCCGCGATCGTCACGTTCCAAGACCGCTGGCAGGGCCAGCAGTCGCAGAATCTGGCCACCGAGGTGGGCGATTTCGTGCTGAAGCGCGCGGACGATCAATGGGCCTATCAACTGGCGGTGGTCGTCGACGACGCGGACGCGAACATCACGCACATTGTGCGCGGCGCGGATCTGATGGATTCGACGGCGCGGCAGATCTATCTGCAGCGCCGCCTGGGCGTGCCGACGCCTGAGTATTTGCATGTGCCCGTCGTCATGAACGAACAGGGCGAAAAACTCAGCAAGCAGAACGGAGCCAAGGCGCTGGACGGCGACACGCCACTGGATGCGCTGAGCGCGGCCGCACGGCACCTGGGACTCGGAATGGAAAGCGCCGCGGCCCATACGACGCTAGACGGCTTTTACGCTGCCGCCACGGCGGCATGGGCAAAGAGAATGGGATTGCCGGCGGCATAAACGCGATTCGCGTCTGACTGTGATCTCGCCGGGCGTGGCGAGCATCGCACGGAGTCGCCGCGGCGACTAGCGCACTGGCGCGGTGCGCTCCGAGCTTTCGAAGCGTCCCAAATTCGGCGCGCTTTCCGCCACGGCCCCGCTTGCGGCGAAGTCCGGCCCAGCGCGGCCAATCCAACCAAGCCGCGCCGACAAACCAGAATCAGGACGACGAGGGCGACTTGCGCGGCATCCCGAAGCCGCCCAGCAGCGCTGCCAGCGGCTGCTTGGAAGCCGGCTTCTGCGGCGCGGCCGACGCAGCGTCGGCCTCTTCGACCTTGCGAATCGATGACGGCGACGGCTCGTAAGGCTTCAGGAAGAAATCATCCACAGGCTGCGCGCGGTGGTGATGCGGCCGGTCGAACGACCCCGACGAGGACGCACCCGTGCGCCGACGGCTGCCACGGTCTTCACGCCCTTCGCTGCTACGCTCGCGACGCGGCGCGCGCTCTTCATGGTGATGCCGCACCGGCGCTTCCACCGTCAGGCGCTGCACGTCCAGCGGACGCTTGATGAGCTTCTCGATATCGGCAAGCTGCTTGCGCTCATTCGGGCTGCACAGCGACAGCGCGTCGCCCGAAGCACCCGCACGGCCGGTACGGCCGATGCGGTGCACATAGTCTTCCGCGTTGAACGGCAGATCGAAGTTGATCACTGCCGGCAGCTCCGCGATATCCAGGCCGCGCGCGGCGACGTCGGTCGCCACCAGCGCTTCGATCTCGCCGCGCTTGAACGCGTCGAGCGCCTGCATGCGTTCATTCTGCGTGCGGTCGCCGTGAATCGCGGTCGCCACCACGCCGTCGCGCTCAAGACTGCGCGCGAGACGGCTCGCGCCGATCTTGCTGTTGCAGAACACGATCACCTGCTTGAGGCCGCGTTCGCGAATCAGTTGCACGACCGCGCCGGTCTTGTCGCCCTCGGCGACCTCGTAGACGATTTGCGTCACGTTGGTCGCGGTCGAGTTGCTGCGCGCCACTTCGATGGTCTGCGGGTCGCGCAGATACGTGGCGGCGAGCTTCTTGATTTCGCCCGAGAACGTGGCCGAGAACAGCAGCGTCTGACGTTCTTTCGGCAGCAGGTTCAGGATGCGCTGCAGATCCGGCAGGAAGCCCATGTCGAGCATGCGGTCGGCTTCGTCGAGCACGAGGATCTGCACCTGGCCCAGGTTGGCGGTTTTCTGTTGCACGTGATCGAGCAGGCGGCCAGGCGTAGCGATCAGAATCTCGACGCCGCGGCGCAGTTGCTCGGATTGCGGATTCATATCCACGCCGCCGAACACCACGGCGCTGCGCAGCGCGGTGTGCTTCGCGTACGCCTGCACGTTGGCGGCAACCTGGTCGGCCAGTTCGCGCGTCGGCGTGAGAATCAGCGCGCGTACCGGATGGCGGGCGGGCGAAGCGCTCGTGCTCGCCTGCGGCAACAGCCGCTGGATGATCGGCAGCGAGAAGCTCGCCGTCTTGCCGGTGCCGGTCTGCGCGGCGCCCATGACGTCGCGGCCGGCCAGCACGACGGGAATCGCCTGCGCCTGGATCGGCGTGGGGATGGTGTAGCCCGAGTCTTTGACGGCTTTCAGGATGTCGGGCGCGAGGCCGAATTGATCAAAAGTCGCAGTGCTGGGCGTGACGGGTGTGTCGGACATGGTGGCTTTCGCTAAAAATGCGCTTGGCGCGTGCGCGCGGCAGCGGTCGGAACCGCAGAGGGCATTGTGATGAAGGCGGAGCCACGGCGTTCCGCACGGGACCCGATAGTACTGCGGGAAAAAATGCGGCCGGCTCCGGCCGGCGGAAACACCCGCCGGAAAGGCCGGTATTGTAGCACTTCAGCAAAAACACTCATGGCGCATGTGCGGGCTTTCTGCTTACGCCGGCGAAAGCCGGCCGCCGGCGCACAGCGCACGGGCCGGCGACTCGCCGCAAAGCACCGGCGCGCCTCGCTCGCGAGCGTAGTTCGCGGAGACGACAGTGGCGTGACAGCGCGCCGCCACACCGTTTCACGCTTTCACCACGTCTCGCGCATCACCATGAGGCGCATCTCGGTCATGTCCTCGATTGCGTAGCGCACGCCTTCACGGCCGAGCCCGGAATCTTTCACGCCGCCATACGGCATGTTGTCGACCCGGAACGACGGCACGTCGTTGATCACCACGCCGCCCACGTCGAGTTCGTCCCACGCGCGATGCGCGTGCGCGAGCGAATCCGTGAACACGCCCGCCTGCAGGCCGAAGTCGCTGTCGTTGACAGTGGCGAGCGCGGCGTCGAAGTCGTCGAAACGTTCCAGAATGGCCACCGGCCCGAAGGCCTCCTTGCGATACAGATCCGTGTCGCGTTTCACGCCTTCGAGCAGCGTGGCCTCGAACATGGCGCCTTCGACCTTGCCGCCCGCGACGATTTTCGCACCCGCCTGCACCGCGCTTTCCATCCAGCCGGCAAGGCGTTTGGACTCCGATTCGGAGATCATCGGCCCGACGAAGGTCTTTTCGTCTTTCGGATCGCCCATCACCAGCGACTTCGTTTTGGCGATCAGCTTCTCGCGCAACGCATCATAGACCTTCGCGTGCACCAGAATCCGCTGCACGCCGATGCAGCTTTGCCCCGACTGATAGAACGCGCCGAACGCGAGCCGGTCCACCACATAGTCGAGCTTCTCGCCCTGATCGCCGTCGACGATCGCCGCCGCGTTGCCGCCCAATTCCAGAATCACCTTTTTCTTGCCCGCCTTCTTCTTCAAATCCCAGCCCACCGCGGGCGAGCCGGTGAAGGACAGCAATTTGAAGCGCTCGTCGGTGGTAAAGAGATCGGCGCCGTCGCGATGCGCGGGGAGAATCGAGAATGCGCCTTTGGGCAGATCGGTTTCCGCCAGAATCTCGCCCATGATGAGCGCGCCGACCGGCGTGCGGCTCGCCGGCTTCAATACGAACGGCACGCCCGCCGCGATGGCCGGCGCGACCTTGTGCGCGGTCAGGTTCAATGGAAAATTGAACGGCGAAATAAACGAGCACGGGCCGATCGGCACCCGCTTCACATAACCGTGGTAACCCTTGGCGCGCGGCGAGATCTCCAGATTGACGATCTCCCCGTCGATGCGCACCGCTTCCTCCGCGGCCACCTTGAATGTATCGATCAGGCGCGTGACCTCGCCTTTCGAGTCGTTGATCGGCTTGCCCGCTTCGATGCACAGCGCGAGCGCCAGCTCGTCGTAACGCTCGCGAAAGCGCTTCACACAATGTTCGAGCACCGCCTGGCGCTTGAACGGCGGGAACGCGCGCAACGCGGGCATGGCGTCGACGGCGTACCCGATCGCCTTGTCGATCGCCGCGGCGTCGGCCATCGCGACACGGGTGGCGACTTCGCCGCTGAATTTATCGGTGACTTCGAGATCGGTGTTGGCGGCCACCGCAACGTTAGCAAGATAGTATGGGTAGGTCTTTTTCAACATGACGCGTCTCCTTGATCCGATGCCTGTAGAAGTCAGACTGCCAGCAAGGGGCATGCCCCTCGCCCGCTCATCTGCCGCTCATCCGTCATTCATCTGTCGGTCACCCGCCGTTCACAGCTGCGCCGAAAGCCGCTTGATCTCGCGATTGAGCACGCGCTCGTTATCCGAATAGTCGATCGGCAGATCGATCACATGCACGCCCGGCGTGACGAAACATTCGCGCAGCAGCGGCGCGAACTCCGCCGCCGATTCGATACGGTGACCCTTCGCCCCATAGCTTTGCGCATACGCGACGAAATCCGGATTGCTCAGCGTCATGCCGTAGTCGGGGAAGTTCATGTTTTCCTGCTTCCAGCGGATCATGCCGAACGCGTCGTCACGCAGGATCAGGATCACCAGATCCAGCCTCAGACGCACCGCCGTTTCCAGTTCCTGCGAATTCATCATGAAACCGCCGTCGCCGCACACGGCCATGACCTTGCGGTCCGGATGCACGATCTTGGTGGCGATCGCGGACGGCAGGCCCGCGCCCATCGAGGCCAGCGCGTTGTCGAGCAACAGCGAATTCGGCTCGTGCGCGCGGTAGTAGCGGGCGAACCAGATCTTGTACATGCCGTTGTCCAGGCACACGATGCCGTCCACCGGCGTGGTCTCGTACACGTCGTTGACGATCCGCACCGGATACATGGGAAAGCGGTCGTCGTGCTGGCCTTTGACCAGATGCGCCTCGAAGTGCGCCTTGATTTCCTTGAAGCGCGTGAAGTCCCAGTGCTCCTGCCGCGCCTTGAGGCTTTCCTTGAGCTGCCACACGGCGTTGGCGATATCGCCGACCACTTCGATCTGCGGGAAGTACACCGTATCGACCTCCGCGCCGAGGAAGTTGACGTGAATCACCGTCTTCTCGCCCGCGTCGCCGCTGCGCATGAAAAACGGCGGCTTCTCGATCACGTCGTGACCGACATTGATGATGCAGTCCGCGTGGTCGATCGCGCGGTGCACGAAGTCGCCGTCGGAGAGCGTCGCATTGCCGAGCCACATGGGATGCGATTCGTCGATCACGCCTTTACCCATCTGCGTGGTGAAGAACGGAATGCCGATCTGGTCGACGAACTCGCGCAGCATTTTGGTGGTGGTCTTGCGATTGCCGCCCGCGCCGATCATCAATAACGGATGCTTCGCGTGGGTAATCGCCTCGACCGCGCGCGCCACGGCTTTTTCCTCGGCCACGGGACGGCGGCTATAGCTCTTCGGAATCGGCTTGCCATCGCCCTCTTCATGCGCGACGTCTTCGGGCAATTCGAGGTGCGTGGCGCCGGGCCGCTCTTCTTCCGCCTGACGCACCGCCTCGCGCACCGCCGCCGGAATATTGCTGACCGACACGATCTGCCGCGTGTATTTGGTGAGCGGCTCCATCATGCGCACCACGTCGACGATCTGGAAATGCCCCTGCTTGCTCGACTTGATCGGCTTTTGCCCGGTGACCATCAGCATCGGCATGCCGCCCAGTTGCGCGTATGCGGCGGCGGTCACGAGGTTGGTCGCGCCCGGGCCGAGGGTCGCCAGACACACGCCGATGCGGCCGGTGAGACGCCCGTAAGTGGCGGCCATGAAACCGGCCGCCTGTTCATGACGCGTGAGGATCAGACGGATTTTCGAGCGGCGCAGCGATTCGAGCAGATCGAGATTTTCTTCACCGGGAATACCGAACACATACTCGATACCTTCGGCTTCCAGCGATTTGACGAACAGGTCCGATGCTTTCATTGAGAGTCTCGCTTGATGATACGGACGCGGGCCGCGACCCCCACTGCCGGGGTCCGGAAACGGACGATCGAAGACGACGACGGCCATGCGGACGGAGCATGGCATGACTTGATGGCATCACGTGGGCGCACGGCCAATGCCATGCGGCACAGCTTACTACTCGAATGGAAATGATGTGCGCCGGCAACCAATGCCGCACGGCCCATGTTCGACGAGGCAAGCGGCGGCGCAGGTGGGACGGGCCGCCGCGTCGCGCTTAGCGATTGATGGTGACGCAGTCCGACAGAATGGGCGGCGCGTTCTCGCCGGCCATGGCGTCATACAGATCGGCGCGCGGCCCCTTGGTCCACCATGTGTAGCTGCCGGCCTGATATTTGGCGCCGGAAGCCGCCATGGTGTTGACGAACAGCATTTGCTTGCCGTTCACCGGCACGAGCGCGAAGCTCTGGCCGTTCGCCGTGTTCCAGTAAGTGACCTGCAGAATCTTGCCGGTCGCACAGGTGTATTTGTGCGTTTGACGGTTCTTCGCCTGAATCTCCGAGAACTGCGACGGCGCGGCGCTCGCGCCGCCGTAAAGCGCAGCGAGCCCCGCCGCCGTGATTACCGCCACCAGCCATTTCTTCATGAGATGCCTCGTTCGTTGCTGCCAGTCGAATACGGACGCAGTCCGGCGTGTCGCGCCGCGGGGCTGCGGCTCATGACAGACGACGTGAATCGGTCAGGGATCGATCACGTCGGCGCACGCATCGGTCGGCGCGGCGGCCACGTGGCCGACCACAGGCACGATCTTCAAGCCGGCCGAAGCGATCCGGCACGGCGCGGCCGCGAGGCCGCATCCCGTCAAGCCGGCACACGGCGCGAGCAGCGCGCCGAGTACGCCGAGACGGGCGGCCCAACCGCGCCATGTTTTGTTGCCGACTTCCAGCGCCATACGTTCCCCTACGTCGACGAGCCCGATGAGCCCGTCATTCAGATCGCGCGTGGCGATTATGCCGGGCGCGCGGCGACAATGCCGGTGCGCGGCGCGTGGTGATTCGCCACATCGGCGATTCGCGCTGCGCCTCGCCGGCGCTCACTTTGCCGATACCGGCCGCACCGCCGCCGCAGCCTGCTTTGCGCGCGAGCGTGCCTGGTCGGTGGTTTCGCCCGTGGCGAGCGCCACACCCATGCGGCGCTTGACGAAACTCTCCGGCTTGCCGAACAGGCGCAGGTCCGCGTTCGGCACCGCCAACGCCGCGGCGACGCCTTCGAACGCAATGCCGGTCTCGTCGAGACCGCCGTAGATCACCGCCGAGGCGCCCGGCGCCCGCAGCGACGTGTCCACCGGCAAACCGAGGATCGCGCGTGCGTGCAATTCGAATTCGGAAAAGCGCTGCGAGCACAGCGTGACGAGGCCGGTGTCGTGCGGACGCGGACTCACTTCCGAAAACCATACGTCGTCGCCGCGCACGAAAAGTTCCACGCCGAACAGGCCGCGCCCGCCGAGCGCGGCCGTGACCTTGTGCGCCACCTCACGCGAACGTTCGAGCGCGAGCGGGCTCATGGGCTGCGGCTGCCACGATTCGACGTAGTCGCCCGCCACCTGCACGTGGCCGATCGGGTCGCAGAAATACGTGCTGACTTCGCCGCTCGCCGGGTCGATGGCGCGCACGGTCAGCTGGGTGATTTCGTATTCGAAGTCGATAAAGCCTTCGACGATCACGCGGCCATGATTCACCCGGCCGCCCGCCAGCGCGTATTGCCAGGCGGGTTCGACGTCGGCGTCGCCGCGCAGCACCGACTGCCCCTTGCCCGAGGACGACATGACCGGCTTCACCACGCACGGATAGCCGACTTTGGCGATGCCCGCGCGCAGTTCGTCGAGCGAGTCGGCGAACGCGTACGGCGAGGTCGGCAAGCCGAGTTCCTCGGCGGCGAGACGGCGGATGCCCTCGCGGTTCATGGTGAGCTGCGTGGCGCGCGCGGTCGGGATCACTTCGGCGAGACCGTCGCTTTCGATGGCCGCGAGCGCGTCGGTCGCGATCGCCTCGATCTCGGGGACGATCAGATGGGGGCGCTCCTGTTCGACCAGCGCGCGCAAGGCGGCGCGGTCGGTCATGTCGATCACGTGCGCGCGGTGCGCCACCTGGTGGCCCGGCGCATTCGGGTAACGGTCGACGGCGATCACTTCGACGCCCAGCCGTTGCAGCGCGATGATCACTTCCTTGCCGAGCTCGCCGGCACCGAGCAGCATGACACGCGTGGCGGATTCAGAAAGGGGCGTGCCGATCCGTTGGCCGATCTGCATGGGGTCTCCAGATAAAAGTCGGATGAGGGTGGGATTGGGTGGAACACGATGTTAACATGCGGGCCCCTCGCCGCACCTTGCTCGCGGCGGCCCCATCCTGATCCGCGCGTACAGGGAAATAGCCGGGCAACCGTAGGGCGACGACGGCGCGCAGGCGCCGCCGCGGCGCTCTGAATAAGCACGTGGTACGCCGATGCTCTCGCGTGCGGCGAGCTTAGTGCGTTACCCTTACGCCTTCGCCAGTTTGAAGAGGAACGACGCCATGCTCCAAAGCTCCTCCGCGCGACGTGTTGCGCGCTTCACCCCGTATCTGCGTACCGCCCTCGCCGCGTTGAGCGTCGCCGCGCTGTTGAGCGCCTGCGCGATCCCGAAACATCCGGACTCGGAGGCCGTCGCGCCGGATCCGTTCAACCCCGCCGCCGCGCAACTGCTCGACGACACCAGCTGGGTGCTGAGCGCCTGGAAACAGGCCGACGGCACGGTGCGCGCGATTCCATCCGCGAGCGAGAGCGCGCCGATCACGCTCACGCTTTCCACCTCGACCGGCCAACGCCATGCCAGCGGCTTTTCCGGCTGCAACCGCTACATGGGCTCGTACGCGCTGAAAGACGGCAAGCTGAACTTCGGCACGCTGGGCGGCACGCGCATGGCGTGCATGACGCCGGGCGGGCAGATCGAAGGCGCGTATCTGAACGCGCTCACGCACATCGAGCGCACCGGCGTGCAGATGCGCGCGCCGCAGCAGATGCAGCTGGTGCTCGACAACGGCGACACGTTGACCTTCGACCGCAGCACGAAATGAGCGGGATGCGGGTCGCCCGGTCGATGGCGAGGCGCGTTGACAAGCGAGCCCGCCCACGCAGCACGCCGCGATCGGGACGGTCCGTATGACGGGTGAAGGCTGTCCCGACAGCCGTTGTTTTTCACCGACGGCAGGCCGCGGCCGGTCTGCTTTCCAATGGGACGCAAGCATACTTGCGTCTGCCTTCGAAGCGTCGGGCTTCGCCGGTTTAAACTCGACGGATTGCGTTTGCGCGCGTCCGTCATTCGTCGATGTCTAGTATGCACACGGTAGTTTTCGGCTGGTTCGGCGGGTCAGCCGTCTGGTTCATTCCTCTTTTGTGGCGTCTCGTGAAGTCGGCTCTGCCCGGCGGCGCAGGTCTGCGCGGTCCCGGCACGATCCGGCTCTGGCTCGGCTTCGTCTGCGTGCTGTTGGCGAGCTGCACGCTCGAGGCATCGCTGATCGGCGTGGCCGGTGTGAATGGCTTCGGCCATGCGCTGGCCGCGGGCTTCGGTCATCTGCTCGGGCATATCGGCACGCCCGTGGCGGCGCTCGCGCTGCTCCTCGTCAGCCTGCCCTGGCTGATCGACTTCCGCTGGCGCGACTTCGCCGCATGGGCCGACGGCGCCTTCGGCCTCGGCCTGTCGCGCGGCCTCGCCAAACGCGACGAGGAAGCGCGCCGGCATCGCAGTGTCGACGATGGATTGCCGTCGCACGTTTCGCCGGCCACCAATACGATGGCGCCCAAAACCAATGGGCGTTACGCGCGTCCGACGGTCTGGCGGCCGCCGGTCCGTGGACGCGACGCGGCGGCCGGCGCTGCGGCGGCTGCCAGCAAGGATGCGGCCGCGCGTGGCGCCGGCGCCAGCTGGCGCACCGCGGCGGCGGCGCCGCGCAGCCAGGCGGCGCAGGCCGAGCCGGTGCTGCGCACTGGCGTTGCGACCTCGCCGCCGCGACATGTGCCGATGCAAACGCAACCACTCGACGCGGACAACGCTGCCTGGATGCCGGCCGAGCCGGTCGCGCCGGCTGGCTGGTTGCGCGACGCCGGATCGCGCGCGGCCGCGCCGGCAGCGGGTTCGATGGCGGGATCGGGCGCACCCGCCGCCGCGGCTCGCGAGAGTGCATCGCAGGTTGGTCGTCGCTCGGCCGGCGAGCAACGGGCGGCGGGATCGCCGGGAGTCAGGGCGGGACTGGCGGCTGGTGCTGCCTTCGCTCCGGGTGCTGCCGGTGCTGCCGGTGCTGCTGGTGCTGCTGGTGCTGCCGGTGCTGCCGGTGCTGCCGGTGCTGCCGGTGCTGCCGGTGCTGCCGCCGCCAGAGTAGCTCAAGCGGCGGCGCACGCCGCGGCAACGGCGCGTGCCGTGCCGGGCGCGGCCGCGCCCCCCCCGGTTGCGGGCTCCGAGGGGAAGGCAAGCGTTCATGCGGGTCGTCCGTCGACGGCGCCCCAAGGTACGAGTGCCTCGGCGGCTTCGGTCAATCGTCCACCAGCGCCCCGGCAAGCGTTCTCGCCCGCCCCGCATTCGGGCGAAGTCGCGCCGACGCCGGCAATGCGACGGCCGCCGCCCAGCTTCACGCGCCCGATGCCCACGTCGCAGAAAGTCACGCCGCCCCCCAGCGTCCAGGAGACGCTTCGCAGCATCGCGGAAAATGCAGCCCGCTGGACCGATCTTGCCGGAGTCAGCCTCGCGCGCAGCAGCGCGGACACCGTGAAAGTCACGAATGCGCCTGACGCCGTGCAGTCGTTCGAGGTTCGGCAATCGGATGTGGATGTGCCGCGAACGGATGCAGTTGAAGCGCCTCCGGCGCCGGACGCGTCTGTGCCTTCGTTCGACGTTGTCGACAGTGCATCGAGTGACGGCCCGACAGAAGCACCCATTGATACGCCGCGGATGGAACCCGCGGTCGACGTCCCGCTGGCGGCCAGCCGCGAACCCATCGTGCAATGGCCGATCGAACCGCCAATCATTCAACCGCCATCGACGGCGGCGCAGGTGGTCGAGCCCGCGGCTGCACCTGCACCTGCACCTGCACCTGCACCTGCACCTGCACCTGCACCTGCACCTGCACCTGCACCTGCGTCGCAGCATGTGCCGCCGGTCGCTACGCCGACGCCGTTCCAGATCTTCGCGGCGCAGTTGCAGGCGAGCGAAGCGCACGCGGATGAATCGCAGTTCGAAGACGACCCGGCGCAATCGACACCTCACGCCGGCAGTCACCCGAGCCCGAGCGTCGAAGTCGCGCAGATGCTCAGCCAGCCAGTGGCTCATTCAGCAGTCATCGCACCGAAAGTCGCCGAAGCGCCGGCTGTGCCTCCAATCGCCGAACGCGTGCAAGCCGCCGCACCGGTCACCGAACCGCAAGCTGCCGCGCCGGCGCCGGTCGCAGCAGTCGTGATCGATAAAACCCTCGTGCCTTGGGAAACCGAACTCGATGCGGCCTTGTCGCAACACGCGACTTCGTCATCGAGCGGTCTGAGCGTGCACAGCGTTGCTTCATCGAGCGAAGTCGTTCTGGCACGTGTCCCCATGCCGTCGTCGAGCGGCGCGAGCCTTGGCGAATCCGCCACGCCGGTCCAGACGGAAACGGCGGACTCCCCTGCCCTGTCTGCTGCACCACAGGCACCGGGCTCGCCAACCAGCACGCACACCGCAGATATCGCCGCCGCAATGCCGCCGCTGAAGGTCGCATCGGACACGTCAACCACGCCCCACGCGGTAGACGCAACTGTCGCAACAGCGCCGCCGGGCATCGCGCCGCACGCGTCGAACGTGGTCCGCTTTCCGGGCTTCGCGGTTCAGGCCGAGCCTGTGGCATCCGATGCCGTTGTCGACGAACCGGTCGCGGTGGAAGACCGTGTCAGCGACACCACCTTCGCGCCGGCACCGCCGGCATCGCTCGCGGCAACGCCATCAGCCGCGCCGAATCCGGCACCCTCCACGCCCCCATCCACGGAACCCGCCGAATCTGCCGCTCCGCGCGCGCCACTGCGCGGCCACAGCCCCACCAACGGCTTTGAATTCCGCGCGCCCGCGGCATCGATGGTCGAACTGCCCACGCTCGACCTGCTCGCGCCCGCGGACATCGACGTCGAACCGGTCTCCGAAGAAAAGCTGATCGAAACCGGCCTGCTGATCGAACAGCGCCTGCAGGAATTCAAGGTGCCGGTGACCGTCGTCGGCGCGTCGGCCGGCCCGGTCATCACGCGCTTCGAAGTCGAGCCGGCGCTCGGCGTGCGCGGCAGCCAGATCGTCGGTCTGATGAAGGACTTGTCGCGCGGCCTCGGCCTGACTTCCATCCGCGTGGTCGAGACGATTCCCGGCAAAACGTGTATGGGCCTCGAATTGCCGAACGCCAAGCGCCAGACGATCCGCCTCTCTGAAATTCTCGAAGCGAGCGTCTATCAGAACTCGCATTCGCAGTTGACGCTCGCGATGGGCAAGGACATCACTGGCCATCCGGTGGTCGCCGATCTGGCGAAGGCGCCGCACATGCTGGTCGCTGGCACGACCGGTTCGGGCAAGTCGGTGGCCATCAACGCGATGATCTGCTCGTTGCTCTACAAGGCGACGCCCGAAGAAGTGCGCCTCATCATGATCGACCCGAAGATGCTGGAGCTGTCGGTCTACGAAGGCATTCCCCATCTGCTCGCGCCGGTCGTCACCGACATGAAGCTGGCCGCCAACGCACTGAACTGGTGTGTCGGCGAAATGGAAAAGCGCTACCGCCTGATGTCGGCGGTCGGCGTGCGCAATCTGGCCGGCTTCAACCAGAAAATCCGCGACACCGAAGCCAAGGGCAAGAAACTCGGCAACCCGTTCTCGCTGACGCCGGAAGCGCCCGAGCCGCTCGCGCCGCTGCCGCTGATCGTGGTCGTGATCGACGAACTGGCCGACTTGATGATGGTGGCCGGCAAGAAGATCGAGGAACTGATCGCCCGGCTCGCGCAAAAGGCGCGCGCTGCCGGCATCCACCTGATTCTGGCGACGCAGCGGCCGTCGGTGGACGTGATCACCGGCCTCATCAAGGCGAACATTCCGACGCGCGTGGCGTTCCAGGTGTCGTCGAAGATCGACTCGCGCACGATTCTCGATCAGATGGGCGCCGAGTCGCTGCTCGGTCAGGGCGACATGCTGTTCCTGCCGCCCGGCACGGGCTATCCGCAACGGGTGCACGGCGCGTTCGTCGCCGACGAGGAAGTGCACCGGATCGTCGAGTACCTGAAGCAGTTCGGCGAGCCGCAATACGAGGAAGGCATTCTCGACGGCCCGGCCACCGAAGGCGGCGCGGCGCAGGACCTGTTCGGCGAATCGCCGGACGCGGAAGCCGATCCGCTGTACGACGAAGCCGTTGCCTTCGTGGTGCGCACGCGGCGCGCGTCGATCTCCTCGGTGCAGCGGCAGTTGCGTATCGGTTATAACCGCGCGGCGCGTCTTGTCGAGCAGATGGAAACCGCTGGCCTCGTGTCCGCCATGGGCATCAACGGCAGCCGCGAAGTGCTGGCGCCGGGGCCTGCGGAATGAGTCGCTATCGCGGCTGATCGCCCGCGTCGATCCACCCGCAAGAAAATGGGCCGCTTGAACAACGAGCGGCCCATTTTTCATCCCGCGCGCGCAGTCAGATCACGCGTTTCATCCTCACTCACGACGGCGAGACCAGCTTGAAGTCCACCGGCGAGCCCAGCTCGAAGTGCTTCGGATTCGCTTCGAGCAGACCGCTCTGCGGGTCGCGCTTGAACACGTACACGCTATCGCTGTTCTGATTGCCGACGATCAGCCAGTTGCCGGTCGGGTCGATCGCGAATTCGCGCGGCGATTTGCCAAGGCTCGATTGATGCCCGATCTTCTTCAGGTGCCCGTTGGTCGGATCGACTGAAAAGATCACGATTTCGTTCGCATCGCCACGATTGGTGGCATACAGAAAACGCCCGTCCGGCGAAAGATGGATTGCCGCCGCGCCCACCGCGCCCTTGAAGCCCGGCTCGGTCAGGGGCAGCGTTTGCACCTGCGTGAGCTTGCCGTCGGCGTAATTGAACGTGCTGACCGTGGCGGCCAGTTCGCTGGTCAGATAGGCGTGCTTGCCGTCCGCGCCGAACACCAGATGGCGCGGACCGGTGCCCGCTTTTTCCTGGGTGTAGCGCGAGTCGGTCGGGCCGAACAGGCCGCGGCTGCCATCAGGCGTGTAGCGGTACGAGTACAGCTTGTCCGCGCCGAGATCCTGCGCGAACAGATAGCGGCCGTCCGGCGAGAACACGGTGGAGTGAACATGCGAATTGTCCTGGCGGCCCTTCACCGGGCCGCCGCCTTCGTGATGCACCGTGAGCACCGACGCGCCGACCTGGCCGTCGGCCTGCAACGGGAACACGGCGAAGCTGCCGCCGGGGTCGGCCGCCACCGAATAGTTGGCGCTCAGCAGATATTTGCCGTCCGGCGACAGACTCAGATAGCACGGATCATTGCCGTCCGCCGACACCTTGTTGAGGAACGTCAGCTGGCCGCTCGCGGCGTCGAAACGAAACGCGCTGATGCCGCCGCGCTGCGTGGCCGGGCCGTTGTCGCCGGGCAATTCGTTGACCGCGTACACGAAGCGGCGATCGCGGCTCACCGCGAGGTACGACGGGTTGACCGTCTGCGCGACCGAGACGCGCGTCGCTTCGCCCGTCTTCGTGTCGAAGCGATACACGTACAGGCCTTCGCTCCTGGCGCCCGTATAGGTGCCGACCAGGATGTCATAGACGCCGTCGGCGGGAACCGGGCCGGAATCTTGCGCAAACGCATGCGAAGCAACAATCGAGACCATGAGCACAAAACCTTTTATTATCGAGCGGGCGCAGCGCGGTGGAGCAGCCTGCTCCGCGCGCCATGAACTGCAATCAGAAGGCGGGTGAGAACCTGCGACGGCACGCATCGCGGCCCGGTGACGACGAAGCATATGACCTCCACCTCATGGGTTATTTGGCTGAATCGGTTGTTATGGTGTCTCTGGTCTGCCGCGCCATCGGTCGAGCGTTGTTCTTGTCGAAAGAAGTATAAAAGCGTTGCGTCGGATCATGCAGCGAATCCGGATACCGGTATCCGGTTGAACGGCAATCCGCAGCATGAGTAGCAATTGTCCCGCCTGCCGGGGCGTTTTTTCAATCGCGTCTCACTCTACGGAGTCTTCATGAACGTCACACTCAGTTTGGGCCCGCTGGTTTCGTTGATCGCCGGTATTCTGATTCTTGTCATGCCGCGCCTGTTGAACTACATCGTCGCGCTCTATCTGATCATCATCGGCATCATTGGCATTTTTGGCGTGGGGGCTTCGCACTTCTGAGCGCCAGCGGCACTCGCTGACGCAAGCACGAGGCGCTCGACCGGACGTAGGACCGGCCGGCGCCGTCCCGCTGCGCGACCGGACGCAAGACCGGACGCAAGACCGGACGCAAGACCTGACGCAAGACTTGAAGCAAGCCGTGAAGCACCGTCACGTGCACGCGCGGCGCCGTGAATCCGATGGAAGCGATGAAACGCGCGGCACGGCGAAGCGGTGTACCCTCGCGCAAGCATGCTCAGTTGCGTGCGGCGCAGCGGCGACCCCTTGTAGTGAGCGAAGAAGCGCCGCCGGTCAGCCGTTCGAAAGCTGGTCGAGGCGCAGACGTCCCTGCAGCGACAGGGCGCCCACGGCATAATTGCCATCGCCTTG
Source organism: Paraburkholderia aromaticivorans (assembly GCF_002278075.1). Classification (NCBI taxonomy): domain Bacteria; kingdom Pseudomonadati; phylum Pseudomonadota; class Betaproteobacteria; order Burkholderiales; family Burkholderiaceae; genus Paraburkholderia; species Paraburkholderia aromaticivorans. The sequence goes on from NZ_CP022989.1 coordinate 4,249,273, forward strand.
CTGATAACGCCGGAAGCAGGCCCGTTCGACCAGAAAGGCGGCGGCGGCCAGCATGCCGTTGCGGCTCAGGCCCAGGCGGCCGTGATCGAGCGGCAACATCGAATCGTCGGCAAGTTCGCTGGCGGCCGAGAGAATCGTGATGCAATCGGATTTCGACGGGTTCACCATAGCGTTGGTCCTCGGAAACGGCGCCTGTATGCGCCATGGGCGGGGCCGGTCCACGATCCGGAATGCTCCGGGCGTCGGCACGAAATCTGATTGTAGGCATTGGTTTGACAGATTACCAACCCGCGTTTCGCGGCAATGTGCGGTGAACCAAAACGCATCGCGCAAGTCCGGTAACAACAACGACGCGCGTGGCGCTCCCCGCCGCGCGCCATACTGACTCGCTCCCCCATGCCCGCAAACATCGAAGACTATGCGCTCGTCGGCGACGGCCACACGGCCGCGCTCATCTCCCGCGAAGGCTCCGTCGACTGGCTCTGCTGGCCGCGCTTCGATTCCGGCGCCTGCTTCGCCGCCCTGCTCGGCACGCCCGGCAACGGCCGCTGGCTGATCTCGCCGGTCTCGGACACGCCGCCCGCCATCACCCGCCGCTATCGCGGCGAAACGCTGATCCTCGAAACCCATTTCGAGACGCCGGAGGGCGCCGTCACGCTAGTCGATTTCATGCCGCCGGGTAACGGCTGGTCGGAACTGGTGCGGATCGTCGTCGGCCAGCGCGGCACGGTGCGCATGAAGATGGAGCTGGTGCTGCGCTTCGATTACGGCTTTTCGATTCCGTGGGTCGACCGCCTCAAGCATGACAGCGGCATCAAGGCGATCGCCGGCCCGGATAACGCCGTGCTGCGCACGCCGGTCGAGTTGCGCGGCGAGGACATGAAGACGGTGGCCGAGTTCACCGTCAGCGAAGGCGAGCGAGTGCCGTTCTCGCTGGCTTATTCGCCCTCGCATCTGCGTATTCCGCCCGCGCGCGACCCACACACGTCGCTCGCGCGCACCGAGAACCACTGGCTCGAATGGTCGGCGCGCGGCACGGTGGAAGGACGCTGGGCCGAACCGATCCGCCGTTCGCTGATTACGCTCAAGGCGCTCGCCTACGAGCCGACCGGCGGCATCGTCGCGGCGCCCACGACCTCGCTGCCGGAGCAGCTCGGCGGCACCCGCAACTGGGACTACCGCTACTGCTGGCTGCGCGACGCCACCATCACGCTGCTCGCGATGATGCGCGGCGGCTACTTCGACGAAGCACGCGCGTGGCGCTCCTGGCTCGGCCGCGTGATGGCCGGTGCGCCGGACCAGTTGCAGATCATGTACGGCATCGCGGGCGAGCGGCGCCTGCCCGAGTTCGAGCTCGACTGGCTGCCCGGCTATCAGGGCGCGAAACCGGTGCGGATCGGCAATAACGCGGTCGATCAGCGTCAGCTCGACGTCTACGGCGAAGTGATGAACGCGCTGCATCTCGCGCGGGTCGGCGGCCTGCAGGCGGACGACACCGCGTGGAACGTGCAACGCGCGCTGCTCTCCCACCTCGACACGATCTGGCGGGAACCCGACGAAGGTATCTGGGAAACGCGCGGCGGCCGTCAGCATTTCACCTTCTCGAAGGTCATGGCGTGGGTTGCATACGACCGCGCCATCAGGTCGGCGGAGATGTTCCAGCTCGACGGCCCGCTCGACGAATGGCGCGCCACCCGCGCGCAAATCCACGCGGAAGTCTGCGAAAAGGCGTGGAACCCCGCGCTCAACGCGTTCTCGCAGTGCTACGGCACCAACGAGCTCGACGCCAGCGTGCTGCTGATGCCGCTGCTAGGGTTTCTGCCGCCGCTCGATCCGCGCGTCAAGGGCACCGTGGCGGCCATCGAGAAGGATTTGATGCACGACGGTTTCGTGATGCGCTACCGCACTACCGAATACGACGACGGCCTGCCGCCGGGCGAAGGCACGTTTCTCGCTTGCTCATTCTGGATGGTGGACAACCTGGCGCTGCAAGGCCGGCTGGACGAAGCGATCGCAATGTATGAGCGGCTGCTCGCGCTTTGCAACGATGTCGGCTTGCTCGCGGAAGAGTACGATCCGGGGGCAAAGCGCCTCGTCGGCAATTTTCCGCAGGCTTTTTCGCATGTGGCCCTCGTGCACACCGGCCTGAACCTGATGAAACACGAACAGGCGATGGCGCAGGCGACAGGGCAACCCGTCCATAACGGCAACGGACCATCGGAACTTGATGCTGCGGCAACCCCCGATAGCGGCGCGGCAACATCGCCACTAGCATGATTTAATGGCAGTTTGCGTGTTAGTCGCACACAAATTGCTGCATTGCACAATTGCGCTTAGTTCGATATGATCGATCAGACTGTCGGCCGAAAAACAATGTGCCCACAACCAAATTGGCCTGCCGCAACGCCCTGTGCGTGTTTGCGAAGCCCCATGCGAACCGCTTAAACGGAGCACCCATGCTCTACCAACTGCACGAATTCCAGCGGGCTATGTTGAGCCCCCTCACCGCCTGGGCCCAGGCCGCGTCCAAGTCTTTCGCGAATCCAGCCAGCCCGCTGGCCTATGTGCCGGGCGCCACGCGTCTTTCGGCGGGGTACGAATTGCTCTACCGGCTCGGTAAAGATTACGAAAAGCCCGAGTTCAATCTTCACCAGATTGTGAAAGACGGCCACAACATCCCGATCATCGAGCAGACGATCATCGAGAAGCCGTTTTGCCGCCTGATGCGTTTCAAGCGTTTCGCGGACGACAGCGACGCTGTTACCCAATTGAAAGACGAGCCGGTCGTGCTGGTGTGCGCACCGTTGTCGGGACACCACGCCACGCTGCTGCGTGACACCGTGCGCACATTGCTTCAGGACCACAAGGTCTACCTGACCGACTGGATCGACGCACGCATGGTGCCGCTCGAAGCCGGCGAGTTTCATCTGGACGACTACGTCGCCTACATTCAGGAATTCATCCGCCACATCGGCGCGAAGAATCTGCATGTGATCTCCGTGTGCCAGCCGACCGTGCCGGTGCTCGCCGCCATTTCGCTGCTGGCGAGCCGCGGCGAGGACACGCCGCGCACCATGACCATGATGGGTGGCCCGATCGACGCCCGCAAGAGTCCGACTTCGGTCAACTCGCTCGCCACTCAGCATTCTTACGAATGGTTCGAGAACAACGTGATCTTCACGGTGCCGCCTAATTATCCGGGCGTGGGCCGCAAGGTTTATCCGGGCTTTTTGCAACACACCGGTTTTGTGGCAATGAATCCGGAACGTCACGCGGCATCGCACTGGGATTTCTACCAGAGCCTGCTGCGCGGCGACGAAGACGACGCGGAAGCCCACCGGCGCTTTTACGACGAGTACAACGCGGTGCTCGACATGGACGCGGACTATTACCTCGACACGATCCGGGTCGTGTTCCAGGAGTTCAGCCTTGCCGAAGGCACGTGGGACGTCTCCGGCGAACGGGTGCGACCGCAGGACATTACCAGGACCGCGCTCTTCACGATCGAAGGCGAGCTCGACGATATCTCCGGCGACGGCCAGACCTATGCCGCGCACGAACTGTGCACGGGCATTCCGGAGACGCACAAGCGTCACTTCACGGCTGAAAAGTGCGGGCACTACGGTATTTTCTCGGGACGCCGCTGGCGCACCATCATCTACCCGCAGTTGCGCGACTTTATCCTCGAGCACAACAAGGTGACGAAGGTCGCGAAGGAACGAGTCGAAGCCTGAGCGACGCGCGCACAGCCAGACGGCAACAACGGCCTCCTCGGAGGCCGTTGTCGTTTATGAGGATCCCGAAGCCTCGACCCGCGGTTGGCGACGCGGGTTATTTGCGCAACAGATACGCGAGCAGCAACTCGGTGTTCATCTGAATCACTTCGCTGCGCTCGCTCGCGCTGCTGAAATCGCGCCCGAGCGTGGCTTCGAGCGTGAAGCGGTTCGACACGATGTAGTAGCCCATGCCGGACAGCGTGACATAGAACCGCAGCGGATCGACGTTGGCGCGAAACAGCCCCGCGCGCTGGCCGCGCTCGAGAATACCGCCGAGCGTGGCGACGATCGGCGAGATCATTTCGCGGATGCGCGTCGACTTTTGCATGTAGCGCGCTTCATGCAGATTCTCATTGTTGATGAGACGCAGCAACTCGGGATGATCGCGGTAATAATCCCAAACAAAATGCGCAAGACGCGTAATCGCCTCGACCGGCGCGATGCCGTTGAGTTCGAGCGTGCGCTCCGCTTCATTGAGCGCGCTGAACGCGTGCTCGAGTACGGCGGTAAAAAGCTGCTCCTTGCTACCGAAGTAGTAATAGAGCATGCGTTCATTCGTTTCCGCGCGGCGGGCGATCTGATCGACGCGCGCGCCGAATAGCCCACCATTTGCAAACTCTTCGGCCGCCGCAAGCAGAATGCGGCGCCGTGTGCCTTCAGGATCTCTTTTGATTTTCGGCTGATTCATGGTGGCATCGTCTTCGTGAGCCGCGTTATCCGGATCGCGCCGCCGGCCTCTCCTCGGGCCTTGCACCGACAGCACTGAACGGGCTGGTTGGGGGAACACCCTTATGCGGTCTTTCGAAAAAGCGCTTCGATTATGGCACATGGATTGCGGATGGCAATTGGGGAAATCGGCGATAATGTGCTATTTAGTTCAAGCTGTGCGGCCGCAAGCCAAAGCCCCACGTCGTGACCGTGACAGAAATCAAAACACTCGCAGATCGCATCGAAGACCTGCTCCCCCAGACGCAATGCACCAAGTGCGGTTACCCCGCATGCCGCCCCTATGCCGAAGCCGTTGCAAGCGGTGAGGCCAACTACAATCAGTGCCCGCCGGGCGGCGCCGAAGGCATCGCCCGGCTTGCCGCGTTGCTCGGCAAGCCGGTGATTCCGCTCAATTCCGCCAACGGCGTCGAACGGCCGCGTCCGTTGGCGGTTATCGACGAACAAGTTTGCATCGGCTGCACGTTGTGCATGCAGGCATGTCCAGTCGATGCAATAGTTGGCGCACCGAAGCAGATGCACACGGTCATCGCCGAACTCTGTACCGGTTGCGATCTGTGCGTGCCGCCCTGCCCGGTCGATTGCATTGCCTTGCCGCCCGTGACCGGCGAGGCGACCGGTTGGGACGCGTGGAGCCAGGCCCAGGCCGACGCCGCGCGCGCACGCCATGACCGGCGCGAAGCGCGCCTCGCACGCGAACGCGAGGCCGCCGAGGCACGTGCTGCAGCGCGGCGCGCAGGCAGCAGCCCCGCTGCTCAGGCTAACGAAGCAACGCAGGCCGATGCCGGCACGCCATCGGCCGCGCCCGCCGCGGAAGACGCCGAAGCAAAGAAACGCGCGATCATCCAGGCCGCGCTCGAACGCGCCCGCAAGAAAAAGGAAGAATTGGCCGCCAAGGGCCAGGGCCCGCTGAACACCGAGCAAGTGAGCGCCGACGTACAGGCGCAGATCGACGCCGCCGAGGCACGCCGCCGCCGTCTCGGACTCGCCGGGGACGACAGCGGCACGCCGTCCGACAAGCGCTAACCGCACCTTCACGCCGAGCATGAACGCGAACAAACGCCGCGCCATCTACGAGACGCTTCAAAGTCTCAACCCGCATCCGACCACCGAGCTCGAGTACACCACTCCGTTCGAACTGCTGATCGCCGTGCTGCTGTCCGCGCAGGCCACCGACGTGTCGGTCAACAAAGCCATGCGCAAGATGTTCCCGGTCGCGAACACGCCGCAGAAGGTTGTCGATCTCGGCGAAGAAGGCGTGGCCGGATACATCAAGACCATCGGCCTCTATCGCACCAAGGCGAAGAACGTCATTGCGACCTGCCGCATTCTGCTCGATCAGTACGGCGGCGAAGTGCCCGAGAATCGCGAAGCGCTCGAAAGTCTGCCGGGCGTCGGACGGAAAACGGCCAATGTGATTCTCAACACGGCGTTCGGTCATCCGACCATCGCAGTCGACACGCACATCTTTCGGGTTGCGAATCGAACCGGTCTCGCGCCCGGCAAAGACGTTCGCGCAGTCGAAGCGGCACTGGAGAAATTCACCCCCGCCGAATTCAGGCAGGACGCGCATCACTGGTTGATCCTGCACGGCCGTTATGTCTGCAAGGCGCGGCGGCCCGAATGCTGGCATTGCGTGATCGAGCCGCTCTGCGAGTTCCGGCCGAAAACACCGGCGCCGGATCTGTGAGCGACGCCGCCCGGCGCGCCGCGCCGCCAGCAGCGCACGGCGCCGCGGCGTAAAATGACGTCCTGCCTCGTTGGCTTGACAGGCTCACGCTTTACCGACTTACGCCCCACTCAACGCACCGGTCCCACGATGTTCAATCCCAGCCGCGACGAAGTTCGTCTCTTCTTCACCGACACCTGGCGCAAACAGCGTCAAGGTGAAATTCTGACGCCGCTGGAGGCCATCGCCGCCGACTGGATCGTCGAGCATCCCGAATACCACGCCGATCTGACCGACGGCGACGCCGCCCAGGCGCAGGACTACTCGCCCGAGCGCGGGCAGACCAACCCGTTCCTGCATCTGTCGATGCACCTGGCCATTACCGAACAGTTGTCGATCGATCAGCCGCCCGGCATTCGCGCGGCGCACGAACGGCTCGCCGCACGCCTCGGCTCGACCCACGAGGCACAGCACGCCATCATGGACTGTCTTGGCGAAACCATCTGGGAAGCGCAGCGCACCGGCATGCCGCCGGACACGGACGCGTACCTGCAGCGCATCGAGCGGCGCGCCACGCGCGACTAAGACCTGCGCGCACCGTCCGCGCGAATCACGGCTCCAGAAGCACAACACCCCGCCGAGGCGGGGTGTTGTTCAATCTGAAAGCCGCGCGGCAACCACGCGACTCGCTTACTTCTTCTGCACCAGATCGCCGTTCAGCGATTCGACATAGGCTGCGATGTCTTTCATGTCGCTTTGCGACAGGCTTTGCACTTGCGCCTGCATGATCGCGTTGTTGCGACCGAAGTGCGGATTGCCGTTGCCCATCTGGTATTGACGCAGCGACCAGTAGACGTAATCGGAATGCTGACCAGCGAGCTTCGGATATTCCGGGCTTACCGGCTTGTTCAGGTTCACACCGTGACAAGCCGCGCAGTTGTGGCTGTCCGCCAGCACCTTGCCGTTGCCGGCGTCTGCTGCGTGTGCCAGGTTCGCTGCAACCAGACCGATCACTGCCGCCGACGCGCATGCAGCCTTGAACACCGTGTGGAGTGCCTGTTGGGGCTTATTCATGAATTCTCCTATCCCGCGAATTTATTTGCCGGGTGACTGGATGGACGACCGCAGCCGATCACTTGTCGGGATTGCTCTTCGAAGAGGAATTTTGCGCCGCGTAGTAGGCAGCGATGTCGGCGATGTCCTGATCCGACAGCGACGCGGTGATGGCGCGCATCGTTTCGAAATGACGGTCGCCCTTCTTGTAGCCGTGCAGCGCGTTTTCGAGGTACGCCTGATTCTGGCCGCCGAGCATCGGCACGCGGTAGACCTCAGGGTAAGCCGTGCGGTATTCAGGGATGCCGTGGCAGCCGATACACATCGCGACCTTGCCTTGGCCCGCCTTAGCGTTGCCGACGACATCCGCTGCCTGCGCACTGGCCGCATAGCCCGCGAGCACCGACAGCGCTGCGATCACGACGTGTTTGCCAACGAATTTATTCATAGCATGTAACCTGGCTTGAGGGGAAACGGGCGACCAAAAAGGCAACGGCCCGCGCCGTTATTCTTATAGGGTAGCCACGCAGGCCAAAAAAATCGGGCTAATTGTACCGCGACGCCGCGCCGAACGTCCACCGCGCGGGGCCAGCGGCCCGTCCGGGCGCCGCAAAAGCACGCCTAGCGCCGTTTTGCTCCGCCGCGCCCGCACCGTCAGGTATGGCGGCGGCCATGGCATACCGGTCCGACACGGCATGGAACACGGCCACGCCCGATCCGGGCGGCGCACCCGCCCACCGGGTCCGCCGCGCGAGCCTTCGGGTCGCTCGCAAACGCCGCCTGCACGCCCGCTTCGCCCTGCAACGCCGCGGGTGACACCATACGCGAGCCGGTTTCAGGCCAACAGGTCTTCTGACTTATACTGGGCTTTTTCCCCGAAAAAGAGCATCTCGCCATGCGTTTCGAAGGCTCATCGCAGTACGTCGCCACCGACGACCTCAAGCTCGCGGTCAATGCCGCGATGACGCTCAAGCGCCCGTTGCTGATCAAAGGCGAACCCGGCACGGGCAAAACCATGCTCGCCGAAGAAGTCGCCGCCGCGCTCGGCATGCCGCTTTTGCAGTGGCACATCAAGTCCACCACCAAGGCGCAGCAGGGCCTGTACGAGTACGACGCGGTGTCGCGCCTGCGCGATTCGCAGCTCGGCGACGAGCGCGTCAAGGACATCCGCAACTACATCGTCAAGGGCGTGCTGTGGCAGTCGTTCGAGTCGGAGCAGCAAACGGTGCTGCTGATCGACGAGATCGACAAGGCCGACATCGAATTCCCGAACGACCTGCTGCGCGAACTCGACCGCATGGAGTTCTATGTGTACGAGACGCACGAGCTGATCCGCGCCAAACAGCGCCCGCTCGTGATCATCACCTCGAACAACGAAAAGGAACTGCCCGACGCGTTCTTGCGCCGCTGCTTCTTCCACTACATCAAGTTCCCCGACCCGGTCACCATGCAGCAGATCGTCGAGGTGCACTATCCCGGCATCAAGAAGGAACTGCTCGCGGCCGCCATGCAGAGCTTTTTCGAGCTGCGCAACGTCGCCGGATTGAAGAAGAAGCCGTCCACCTCGGAGTTGCTCGACTGGCTCAAGCTGCTGCTCGCCGAAGATATTCCGCCCGAAGCGCTGCGCTCGTCCGACCAGAAGCAGATCATTCCGCCGCTGCATGGCGCGCTGCTGAAGAACGAGCAGGACGTGAGCCTGTTCGAGCGGCTCATTTTCATGAACCGCAACAACCGTTGAAAGATCGCCGACTGAGCGTCGATCGATCATTGATTGAGCACCGGGTCGTTACCGAGAGGCCGCCATTGAAGCACGCGCCGCCCCGACCACCCGAGCCCGCAGAGGACCCAGCATGCTGATCGACTTTTTCTACTCGCTGCGCGCCGCCAAGCTGCCGGTCTCGGTGAAGGAATACCTGACGCTGCTCGAGGCGCTCAAAGCCAACGTGATCGCACCGTCGCTCGACGAGTTCTACTATCTCGCGCGCATGACGCTCGTCAAAGACGAGCAATATTTCGACAAGTTCGACCAGGCGTTCGGCGCCTACTTCAATGGCGTCGCGCAAGCCTCGGAGCTCGCTTTCGACGTCCCGCTCGACTGGCTGAAGAAAAAACTCCAACGCGATCTGTCGCCGGAAGAAAAAGCGCAGATCGAAGCGATGGGCGGCCTCGACAAGCTGATGGAGCGCCTGAAAGAGCTGTTCGACGAACAGAAGGAGCGCCACGAGGGCGGCAACAAGTGGATCGGCACCGGCGGCACGTCGCCGTTCGGCAATGGCGGCTACAACCCGGAGGGCGTGCGCATCGGCGGCGACGCGGCGGGCAACCGCACCGCCGTCAAGGTCTGGGAAGCCCGCGCCTATCGCGATTACGACGATCAGGTGGAAATCGGCACGCGCAACATCAAAGTCGCGCTGCGCCGCCTGCGCCGTTTCGCCCGCGAAGGCGCCGCCGAAGAGCTCGATCTGCCCGACACGATCCGCAGCACCGCCGCGAATGCCGGCTGGCTCGACCTGAAGATGGTGCCCGAGCGCCACAACAAGGTGAAAGTGCTGATGCTGCTCGACGTGGGCGGCTCGATGGACGATCACATCAAACGCACCGAGGAGTTGTTCTCCGCCGCGAAAGCCGAGTTCAAGCATCTCGAGTTTTATTACTTCCACAACTGCGTGTACGACTTCCTGTGGAAGAACAACCGCCGCCGTCACGCCGAGCGCATGCCGACGTGGGACGTGCTGCACAAGTTCACGCCCGACTACAAGCTGATCTTCGTCGGCGACGCCACGATGAGCCCATACGAAGTGCTGCAGCCGGGCGGTTCGGTGGAGTACAACAACGCCGAAGCCGGCGCGGTATGGCTGCGCCGGCTCGCCGATCATTTCCCTCATCACGCGTGGCTCAATCCCGAGCCGGAAGGCCTGTGGGCGTACCGGCAGTCGGTCAGCGCGATCCGCGAAGTGCTCGGCCACCGCATGTATCCGCTCACGCTCGCCGGCCTCGAGACGGCGATGCGCACTCTGAGCAAATAATCCGGTCACGTTTCACGCCATACCCTCACCGATAAGAAAGCAACTGCATGAGTCCGTCGTCATCGCCCGATTTGTCCCCTGCCGTCGCCCGGACCGGGCGCCTCAATCCCTTCTCCGACACCTCGCTGTCCGCCATCGTCGCCGGTTTCGTCGCGATGATGACGGGCTACACCAGTTCGCTCGTGCTGATGTTCCAGGCGGGGCAGGCCGCGCACCTGACCGATGCGCAGATTTCCTCGTGGATCTGGGCCTTGTCGATCGGCATGGCCGTGTGCACGATCGGTCTCTCGCTACGTTATCGCGCGCCGATCGTGATCGCCTGGTCGACGCCCGGCGCGGCGCTGCTGGTGGCCTCGCTGCCGCATGTGCCGTATGCGGTGGCGATCGGCGCGTTTATCGTCTGCGCGCTGCTGCTCACCCTGGTCGGCCTGACCGGCTGGTTCGATACGCTGATGAGGAAAATTCCCGCGGGCATCGCCTCGGCCTTGCTGGCGGGCATCCTGTTCGAAATCGGCATCGAGATTTTCCGCGCCGCGCAGTTCCAGACCGCGCTCGTGCTGACAATGTTCCTCACCTATCTCGTCAGCAAACGGCTCGCGCCGCGCTATGCGATCGTGACGACGCTGATCGTCGGCACGATCGCCGCCGGCGCGCTCGGGCTGCTCGACTTCACCCACTTTCACGTCGCGCTGGCGCATCCGGTGTTCACGATGCCGGCGTTTTCGGTGGCGGCCAGCGTCAGCATCGGAATTCCGCTCTTCGTGGTCGCGATGGCGTCGCAGAACGTGCCGGGCATCGCCGTGCTGCGCGCGGACGGCTACGCCACGCCCTCCGCGCCGCTGATTTCGACCACCGGCATCGCTTCGCTGCTGCTTGCGCCGTTCGGCTCGCACGGCATCAATCTTGCGGCGATCACCGCGGCGATCTGCACCGGCCCCGAAGCCCACGAAAACCGCGACAAGCGTTACACCGCCGCGCTCTGGTGCGGCATCTTCTACCTGGTCGCCGGCATTTTCGGCGCGACCATCGCCGCGCTGTTCGCGGCCTTGCCCAAAGCGCTGGTGGTCTCCGTCGCGGCGCTGGCGCTGTTCGGCTCGATCATGGGCGGCCTCACCAACGCCATGCAGGACGTGAAGCAGCGCGAGGCGGCGCTGGTCACGTTCATGGTGACCGCGTCCGGGCTGACGCTGCTGTCCATCGGCTCGGCATTCTGGGGGCTGGTGGCCGGCGTGGTGACGCAAGTGGTATTGAACGCTCGGCGCGCCTGACGGCCCGCGGCGCGATACGGCGGCGCACTGCCCGGTAATTTCTGGCATAACGTCGGCGGTGGCGGCGGCGGCGAAAAATTGCCGCTCGAAATCCGTGTGAACGGATTGCCGTGGGTAAGCGTCAACACTGCATCAGGCGATCGCCATAGAATAGAAGCATCCGGCAGCGTTTCCCGCCAGCATGGCGGGCAGCGCTGCAGCGTGACCCGCGGCTGCCGGACCTGATTTGTCTGTCAGGCCGGCGGCAATCTCATTTCTCCTGAACCACGGCGCACGCGCGCCCTGAAGGCCCGAACATGACAACCGCACTCGATCAACTCAAGCAGTACACCACCGTCGTGGCCGACACCGGCGACTTCCAGCAGCTTGCCCAGTACAAGCCGCAAGACGCCACCACCAATCCGTCGCTGATTCTGAAAGCGGTGCAGAAAGACGACTATAAGCCGTTGCTCGAAAAGACCGTCAAGGCGCATGCGTCGAAGCCGGTCGGCGCGATCATCGACCAGTTGCTGATCGCCTTCGGCACCGAGATTCTCAAGATCATTCCGGGCCGTGTGTCGACCGAAGTCGACGCGCGCCTGTCGTTCGACACGGAAGGCTCGATCGCCAAGGGCCGCGAACTGATCGCGCTGTATAAGGAACACGGCATTGGCCGCGAACGCGTGCTGATCAAGCTCGCCTCCACGTGGGAAGGCATTCGCGCGGCTGAAGTGCTGCAAAAGGAAGGCATTCACTGCAACATGACGCTGCTGTTCTCGCTCGCCCAGGCCGCCGCCTGCGCCGAAGCGGGCGCGCAGTTGATCTCGCCGTTCGTCGGCCGGATTTACGACTGGTACAAAAAGAACGCCGGCAGCGCGTGGGACGAAGCGAAAGACGGCGGCGCCAACGACCCGGGCGTCAAATCCGTGCGCCGCATCTATGCGTACTACAAGAAGTTCGGCTACAAGACCGAGGTGATGGGCGCGAGCTTCCGCACGCCGGGTCAGATTCTGGAACTGGCCGGCTGCGATCTGCTGACCATCAGCCCGGATCTACTGCAAAAGCTGCATGACAGCACCGAGAAGGTGGAGCGCAAGCTGTCGCCGGATATCGCCAAAGAGGCGGATATCGAGCGCGTGCCGGTCGACGAATCGTCGTTCCGTTTCCTCGTCAACGACGAAGCGATGGCAACCGAAAAACTCGCCGAAGGTATCCGCGCGTTCGCCGCGGACGCGGTCAAGCTGGAAAAGCTGATCGAAGCGCTGCGTTAAGCCTCGCACGCGCCGCGCACCGCCGGCGCTCGACACCCGCGGCCCTGGATCTCACGGTTCAGGGCCGCGCGGCGTTTATCGGCGGCGTTCGAAAGGACTGCATCTCACAGCAGGAAACTCTCGCCGTCTCTACGACATATAGTCACAATTGCCTCCGGGCGGGCGCCTACAATCGTCTTCACGAGCGCTCTCCCGCTGGCCTTCTCGGGAGATACCGGCGCCGCTGACCTCTATTCCGGGAGACGATCATGCAGGTTCAACCCTATGTTTTTTTCAACGGGCGTTGCGAAGAAGCGCTCGAGTACTACTGCGCGAAGCTCGGCGCGCAGGTGACTTTCAAGATGCGCTACAAGGAGGCGCCGCCGGATCCGCAAAACCAGCCGCGCCCCGGCCTCGAAGAAAAAATCATGCACGCCAACGTGCGCATGGGTTCGACCGACTGGATGGCCTCCGACGGCCATTGCGATCCCGCCGCCGGCCCGATGACCGGCTTCAGCCTCTCGCTGACAGCCGACGACCCGGCCTCCGCTGAAAAGTACTTCCATGCACTCGCCGATGGCGGCCAGGTGGTGATGCCGTTTCAGCCGACCTTCTGGAGCAAGGGTTTCGGGATGGTGGTGGACCGCTTCGGCCTCATGTGGATGGTGACGTTGCCGGAAGGTTGAGCGTGTCGGGGCGTCGGGCGCGCTCGCGGAGCGCGGTTGGTCGTGGCTGGCGCGGTTCATCGCGCGTAGTGCGGTTCATCGCACCCGGCGTGGCCGCCTCGCCAGTTCCACCCGCCTAAGCCTTGGCCGACATCCGCGAAGTCCGTTCAATGTTCCAGTTCGGCTCGGTTTCCAGCAGCTGCTCGCGCAGCCGGTCAACCTGTTCGGCAAGCCGTTGTCCGAGCCAATACGGCCCCTGAAATTCGGCCGGCAGTCTGAGCGCCGCGTCGCCGTGCCGCTGCGCGAGCGGCGACGCGGCGGGAATGCCGAAGTGCGTCGCCCGGCCAAAGCGCAGGCCACGCGCCGTTGCGAGCAGAATCGCGCGCACGGCGCTTACCTCGGCGCCGCATTGCATCGCATACGCGGCACGCGCTGCGGCGTCGGCGTGCATCAGTGGGCCGGTGGCCAGCAACTCCAGCGAACTGAGCACCGAGCGGTGCAGCCGCTGAATCTCTTCGAGCTTCGCTTGCGGCACATCGATTTCCTTCGCGACCGAAGGCATCAGCGAACGCAATTGCACGAGCCGCTTGTTGATGGCAAGAAAGCGCTTGACCTGCTCTTCCTCGCTGATCGTCTCGCCTTCCAGCAGCCGCGTGTAGATGCGCGCGCATTCGCGCAGATTGGCCGCGATGCCGTAGCGCCATGAATAGGTGGCATGCAACGGCAGCGCAAATGAAAACGCCAACGCGATCACAATGCCGATCAACACGTTCAGCGTGCGCCACAGGCCGACATCGATCAGGTTGTCGCCGTGACCCGCGACGATACACATGGTGATCGCCGTCAACAGCCCGATATAACCCGACGAGCCGATCGCAAACCACGCGCAGATGCCCGCGACGATCGACATCAGCACATAGGTGAGCGGCAGCGAGCCGGTCAGGTTTTGCAGGAGAATCAGCGCGAGCCCTATCGTCGCCCCGAGCAGCGTGCCCGCCGCGCGCTCGGTCGCCTTCTTGCGGATGTTGCCGTGATGCTGCAAGCCGCCGATCACCACCAGCAGCGTCACCGAAGACCAGATGCCATGCGGAATATCGATCCCGGTAGTCGCCAGAATCGAAACCAGCATGGCGACCCCGACGCGCAGACTGTGCAGCACCTTGGCGTGGCGATAGCGGTAGTAAGGCGAGGTCACCGCGCGAACCATCCGGCTGAGCGCCGAGCGGCGCGGAATCAGGGTGTGGGAATGGGCAGAAGCCATTGGCGGCGCGCTCGACGCGGTAAAGGACGGTTCCGCTATCCTGCCCTGGAGTGCCCTATCAACACAAACGTCCGCAAAACAAAACGCCCGCAAACTCTCGTCTGCGGGCGCTGCGGTTTCACGCTCCCGATCCCGTAACGCGGGACGAGGCAAAGCGGGCGTACTCAGCTTTCGACCACGTCCAGATAGTCTTCCGGACGCGTGCGGTCTTCCGCGCGCTGCATCCCGGCCGCGCGCACCACCAGGCTCACCACCACCGCCACCACCAGATTCACGATCAGCGACCACACCGCCGCGTAGCCGGGAATCGCCATGCCGAACAGGTGGATCGTGAAGATCGAGCTGGACAGCTTCAGCGAAATCGCCATCCACGTGCCGGTTGCGATACCGACCGCCCAGCCGATCAGCAGGCCGCGGTAGTCGAGCACGCGGGTGTACAGACCCAGCACGATGGCCGGCAGCGTCTGGATGATCCAGATACCGCCGAGCAGCTGCAACTGGATCGCGTACGTGAGCGGCAGGCCGAGAATGAACGCCACCGCGCCGACCTTGACGATCAGCGAGACCAGCTTCGCGACATTGGTCTCCTGCTCATGCGTCATGTTGCGGTTGACGAACTCCTTGTGGATGTTGCGCGTGTACAGATTCGCGGCCGCGATCGACATGATCGCCGCCGGCACCAGCGCGCCGATGCCGATCGCCGCGAATGCGACGCCCACGAACCACGACGGGAAGAAGTGCAGGAACAGCGCCGGCACCGCGAAGTTCGGACCGAACGCCTTGAAGTACGGCGCGAATTCCGGCATGTCCTTCACACCCGCGGCCAAAGCCATGAAGCCGAGCAGCGCGAGCAGGCCGAGCACCAGCGAGTAAGCCGGCAGCATCGCCATGTTGCGGCGGATGGTGTTACCCGACTTCGACGACAGCACCGCCGTGATCGAGTGCGGATACAGGAACAGCGCGAGCGCCGAGCCCACCGCGAGCGTCGCGTACGCACTGTAGCCGTTCAGGCTCGAGACGTCCGGCGCCTTCAGCAGCAGCTTGGCCGGCGGCACGACGCTGAAGATGTGGCCGAAGCCGCCCAGTTGCGGCGGAATCACGATGACCGCGGCGAAGATGGTGATGTAGATCAGAATGTCCTTCACCACCGCGATCATGGCCGGCGCGCGCAGACCGGACGTGTACGTGTACGCCGCGAGGATCGCGAACGCGATGATGAGCGGCAGATCGCCGACGAAGCCCTTGGTGTCGAAACCGAGCGCGCCGATCACCACTTCGATACCCACGAGCTGCAGCGCGATATACGGCATGGTGGCGACGATGCCGGTCACGGCGATCGCCAAAGCGAGCATGCGGCTGCCATAGCGTGCCGAAACGAAGTCCGCCGATGTCACGTAGCCCTGACGTTTGGCGATGCTCCACAATTTCGGGAACACGACGAACGCGAACGGATAGATCAGGATCGTGTACGGCAGCGCGAAGAAACCGGTCGCACCCGCACCGAACACCAGCGCCGGCACGGCGATGAAGGTGTACGCCGTGTACAGGTCGCCGCCCAGCAGGAACCAAGTGACGATGGTGCCGAAGCGGCGGCCACCGAGACCCCACTCTTCCAGATGCGCGAGATCGCCGCGCCGCCAGTGGGCCGCGATAAAGCCGAGAATCGTGACGCCGACGAAGAACAGAACGAAGACGAAAGTTGCTGTGGCGTTCATTATCGTGCGCCCCCTTGCGGACGGCCATTGGAGCGCGTCTTGGTCTTGAAGTACACGAGCGCCGTGATGATCGCGCTGATCAGCACCCACAGGAGCTGATACCAGTAGAAAAACGGAAAGTCGAACAGCACCGGTTCGACCTTGTTATATGACGGCACCCAGATCATCGCGATCCAGGGCAACAGCAGCAACCAGAGCCAGTGCTTGCTGGCTTTGTTCGCGTCGGCGTCGTGAGCCATGACGTCTCCTCTTCCCTATTATTGAATTGTTGGCCCGTGTTTGACGGGTGGTGGATCCCGCAGCGAGGGGTCGCCTCGCGAATGCCCACGGGCGCCCCGAAAGCCTCGAAAGAGTATAGGAGCCGCGAACACGCGGTCAAGCAGGGACGACCCCAGCACGGCCGTGCTTTCAGGGCCGGCGCGATGATGCCCGAATGGACAGGTTCGACGCGGCGGGTCAGGGCACGTGAGAGGCCACGCTGCCTGGGTCTGACAGGCGGGCCCGCGCCGCAGGGACGCGGACCGGCTGTTCAATGCGCGATGGATGGCGGCGCGGGCAACCGTCGCGTGGGCGCAACGGCGAAGTGAGCGGCAGCGAGGCTAACGAGCCCGTGCGCTGCCTCGGGCCGGACCGGCTTGCGCGAGCCCGACCGCTTTGGCGCGGCGTTCAGATCGAGAACGAGGCGCCGGTCTGTCCGGTCGATTCCTGCAAGCCCTTGATCCACTTGCGCGCGGGCAGACCGAGGTCGGCTTCGATCAGCTTCGCGCGCGTTTGCAGCGCCGTGAACGGCACCTCGAGCGGCGGCCCCGAAAACGCGATCGCGATGCGGTTGCCGTCGTGCACTTCCGGCAGCGCGACCACGCGGCCGTCGAAGGCTTCGTTCAACCGCTTCATGTTGCGCACGAAGCTCGGATGATCGCCGAACAGGTTCACCGTCACCACGCCCGCGTCGGTCAGACACGCGCGTGCCGCACGGTAGAAGCCGACGCTGTCGAGCACCGGGCCGCGCGCGGTCGCGTCGTAGACGTCGATCTGCAGCGCGCCGATCGTGCCGTGGTTGGCGCGATCGTTGACGAAGTCCCATGCATCGGTTTCGTGCACGGTCAGACGCGCGTCGTCGTGCGGCAGTTCGAACATCGTGCGCGCAGCCACCACGACCGCCGGGTTCACTTCCACCGCCTCGACCTTCGCGCGCTTCAGGAAGCGGTGCGCGAACTTGGTCAGCGCCGCCGCGCCCAGACCGAGCTGGACGATACGCCTGGGCGTTTCGATGAAAAGCAGCCACGCCATCATCTGCTGCGCGTATTCGAGTTCGATGTGATCCGGCTTGCGCAGACGCATCGCGCCTTGCACCCACTCCGTGCCGAAGTGCAGAAAACGCACGCCGCCCTCTTCCGAGAACGTCACCGGGGCGAAACGGGGCTTGCGCGGCGCTTCGATTTGCGGCGCGTCGTGCAGATCTTCGTCGTGCGAAGCGTGCGAGGCGCGCTTCTTGCCGCGCAGGATCTTCTGTTCTTTCTGCTTTTGGGGACGACCGCCGGCGGCGTCAGCGTCACGGTTGCGGAAGGCACGCGCTTCAGCGGAAGCGCGCTTGATCAATTTCGTCATGTAAGGATGTCGCGCCAAAGACGCAATTTTTGGTCGAACGAGAGCATAGCATTCGCCGGACTCGACGAAGGCAATACCAGGGTGGTGTAGCCCGCCGCGCCGATCACCGGCGCGAAGCGGCCCGCCGTCTTGCCGTTGAAGCAGACTTTCGCGAGCTTCGGCGCGTGCTCGCGCAGCGAAGCGAAATCGTTGGGGCTGGCATTGCGGATCGCCGCGTCGAGACTGCCTTCGCGCGTGCAGGCGGCGAGCACGTCCCACACGCCGATGCCGTGAGCCAGCACGCGCCGCAGACGCTCCTCATAGACGAGTTCGGCGAGCGGTTCGTCGAGCACGGTGCCGAGCAGCCGCCAGAACTGGTTGCGCGGATGCGCGTAATACTGCGTCGCGGCCAGCGACGCCTCGCCGGGAAAGCTGCCGAGAATCAGCGTATGCGTATCCGCGGCGGCGACGGGAGGAAAGCCGCGCAGCATCAGCGGTGCCGCTCGTCGGACGCGCGCGTGGCGGGATGCGCGCGCGATGCGGTGTGCTCGAGCGGACGGCCGTGTTCGCGCATGCGCGGATGCGCCAGCCACGCGTCCGACCGGCCGGCGTGGGACACGCTCGCCAGATGCGCCCATAGCGCCGGCAGCATGCATTCGGTCACCATCAACGGCGCGCCATGGCGCTCGAACACCGAGCGGCGCGCCACCAGCGCGTGCGGCGGCTGAGCGTCGACAGCGCGCGCCGCGAGGCGATACAGCGGATGCCGCGCGCTCAGCCTGCGGCTCACCAGCGACGAACGCGCCACGCTGCTGTCGCTATACAGCAGTTCGGCCAGCGGCCGCGTGCGCAAGCGCCGCATGGCCTGCCACACGCCGGCGCTCGCGGCGAGCGGCGCGACGCTATGCGCCGCCACGAACGGCACGCCGTCGACGGCTAGCACGACCTCGCGCACCCAGACCGGCGCACGCGGCGCGAGGCCGAGCGCGGCGCGCTCGTCGGCCCACGGCAGCGCGACGCCTTCACGCGTCACGCGTACAGCGACCGCGCCGAGCGCACGCAGATGCGCGGTCAGTGAACCACCACGGGTCAGCCAGTCTTTCTGCGCGGCGCTCAGGCCGGGCAATGGAGCGACGCGCCAATGGGCGTCGGCGGCAACGAAACGGATAGACATGGTGTCGGATTATAACGGCGTGGCCGTCGCACCCTTCCCGCGGCGCACACCCTTTCCTTCAGCCGATTCCGGCGATTACGACGCGGGTCATGTAGCACACCGGCTGGAGCCCCGCTTCTGCGCTACCCGGATCGCGTCTGAGCGCTCGCAGGTTTCAGGCAGCGACAAACTCGCGCAATGCGAGCGCGACTTCGTCGAGCACGGTGCCCCACCGTCCCAACTCACGCTGCCTGAACAGACGCGCCGACGGATACCAAGGACTATCGTCACGCTCGGTCATCCAGCGCCAGTCGGTGAACGTGGGCACCAGCACCCAGACCGGCGTGCCGCACGCGCCCGCCAGATGGGCCACCGCGGTGTCCACCGTAATGACCAGATCGAGCGACTGCACGATCGCGAGCGTATCGGCGAACGTGCCGATCTCCGGCCCGAGCCTGTGCAGGCCGATATCCGCGCGCCAGCCCACCGCCTCGTTGTGGGCTTCGCCCTTTTGCAGCGAAAACCATCTCACTCCCGTCTGCTCCAGAACCGGCAGCCATTGCTGCAAAGGAACGGAGCGATAACGATCGAGTCCATACGCCGGATTGCCGGCCCAGACAATGCCAACGCGCTTTCTGAACGGGCCGCACGCGTCGACCGGACCGATTGCGTCGAGGCGGTTCCGCCAACGCTGCATCTGGGCCGGCGCCGCACGCAGATAGGACGTGGCGAGCGGCAACATCGGCAGAGCCAGTTTCATCGGTTCCGGCATTCTGAGCATCCGGCACCAGTAGTCGTACGGTCCGGGCGGCGCGGTGGTCCACGCGGCATGCACACCCGCCGCGAGACGCGCGACTTCGCCCAGCGGAACCTCGACCCAGACATCGACCTGCGCGCCGCGCCGCTGTAACCAGTCGGCCATGCGCAGGAACTGCAACTGATCGCCAAGCCCCTGCTCGCCGACGAGCAGAAAACGGCAACCCGCCACCGGCTCGCCTTGCCACTCCGGACAATCGGGCCGAGCCAGATCGCGGTTCTCCGGCAACGCCTCATGCCAACGATATTGCTTCCAGCCGCTTTCAAAATCGCCCGCGCGCAGCTGCGCGGCGGCGAGATTGAATTGCATCAGCGGATGATCGGGCATCAGCCGCGCGGCTTCGACGGCGTGCGCATGCATGGACGAAAACTCGCCCAGCATGTTGAACGCAAACGACGCGTTGTGATGCAGCCAGCCGTTGTACGGATCGACACCGATACCGTCGAGGGCGACGCCGATCGCGTCCGTGAAACGCTCCATGCCATTCAGCGCATAAGCCAGCTGTTGCAGCGCGCAGGCGTCGGCGGCGAAGCGAGTGCGCAGCTCGGCGAGCGCGCGGTCGATTTCCGCGCCGCGCTGCGCTTTCGACAGAGCCGCGATCAACTCGAGCGCGTCCGGCAGTTGCGCCGGGTCGAGCCGCCAGGCGCGCAGCCAGTAGTCCGCTGCGTGCTGGTGATGGTCGAGCTCCGTACTGATTCGCGCGAGCGCGCGCACCGCATGATGCAATGACGGCTCGAGTTCGAGCGCCCGGAGGTAATGTCCGCGTGCCTCGGCGAGCCGCATCGAAAGCTTCAGGCAGTCGCCCAGATTGCGATGCAGGCTCGCGGTGCCGCCACCCACGCTGATGGCGCGATGGTAGAACGCTTCGGCTGCGATCAGCTCGCCGCCCAGCGCGGCGATCAAGCCGCGATGCTCCCAGATATCCGCGCGCTCAGGCGCAATGTGCAATGCCAGATCCAGATACTCGCGCGACCGCTCAGGTCGATCGATGCGAAAGGACGCGAGGCCGAGTCGGTGGAGCGCGTGGACGTTTCGCGGGTATTCCCCGAGGACTCGCTCGTAGGCGGCAATCGCTTCATGATGGCGCCCTGCGGCGAAGCAGGCGTCGGCATGCGCGGTGATCGCGCCGACATGGTTGGAGAAGCCGGTGTCAGGTAGTAAATCTGTTTCGTGCATCAACATCAATCAATCAGTTGCGTGAGTTGCTCGATCTGCAATGGCCCGCGCCGTTCAGGCTTTTTGTTCGGGCGACATCATCGTCGCGAGACGCGCGGCCACCCGCTCGACCACCGGCGCCCATTGCGCAGGACGCGGCTGCCGGTAGAGGTCGACGGAGTCATACCAGGGCTGCGACTCTTCGGTGCCCCACGACCAGTGCGAGACGTGATCGAGCATCGCCAGCACGCGATGCCCCAACGCGCCGCCCAGATGCAACGGCGCGCTGTCGATCGTCACCACCGCGTCCAGCGCGGCGAGGTGGGCCGCCACGTCGTCGAACCCGTGCGCATAGTCACCGGTCAGATCGCACAGGCGAAAACCTTGCGCGGCGAGCGCGGTCACGTCGGCGTGACGTCCGGGCGTCAGCGGATGGAAGACGACATCCGGCAGCGCCTGCAGCGGCGCGAGCGCCGCCAGCGGAATGGACCGTTTGGCGTCGCGCCGATGCGTCGGGCTGCCCGACCAGACCAGGCCGATCTGCCACTTCGCATCGGGCGCGCATGCGCCGACCCGTTCGCGCCATGCCGCCACTTTCGTTGCGTCGGCCCGCAGGTACGGCGTGCCACGGACCTGTTCGGGCTGGAGGCCGAGCACGAGCGGCAGGCTCATCATCGGCAAACCGTAGTGCGGCGTGCCGAGCGGTCCGTCTTCGATCGACACGCAGTCCGCGTGGAAGCGCGCAAACAGCGGGTGCAACGCGCGCCGCACGGCGAGCACCAGCCGGCCGCCTTCGTCGCCCACGCGCGCGGCCAGAAACGGAATGAAGCGGACCATCTGGATGTCGTCGCCGCTGCCCTGCTCGCTGTGCACGACCAGCGTCTTGCCGGCGAGCGCTTCGCCCCGCCAGCGCGGGCACACGCGCGTCATCAAGCTGACGACGTTGTTCCGCTCGCGGTCTTCGCGCGCGAGACGCGCCTCGAAACGCGGCCACGCGCTCGCCCAGGCGCCGCGCCGCAGCCCCAGATCGGCGAGATCGACCGCGGCCTGCACGGCGGACGGATCGATCGCGAGCGCCGCTTGCAGCGCCGCTTCGCTCTCCTCGTAGCGCGCCTGCTCGCCGAGATACATGCCGATTGCCGACAGCACGTCCGCATTGCCAGGCGCGGCGGCATCCACCGCGCGCATGGTGGCCTCCGCCGCCGCCGCGTCGTCGCATTGCCATTGCGCGTGACTGAGTTGCCACGCCATTTCCGCATCGGCGGGGTGGCGCGCCAGACTCTCGCGGCAGATGCGCTCGACCATCGGCCAGTCGCGAATCTCGCGCAACGCTAAAGCAAGTTGCAACGGCAACGCCGGATCGATCGCGGGGTCGAGCGCATACGCCCGCAGCAGCGCCGCGCGGCGCGCATCCCGCGCGCTCACCCCAGGCAGTGCGGCCAGCGCGATCGACAAACACCACGGTCCGCGCGCGTCTTGCGGCGCCCGACGCTCATAGGCGCGCAGCATCGGCACCGCCGCCGATTGCGCGCCGCAGTCATCGATCAGCCAGACCGCCCAATCGATCGTCGACTCGAGCGGCTGCGCGGCCACCGCCAGTTCGCTGTGGCGTTGCGCGGCGTCGGTTTGGCCGAGCGCATCGGCAAACAGCGCCAGCCGGGCATGGCGCGCCGCGTTCGCGCACGCCGGCGCCTGCGACGCGCTGTGATAGGCCTCCTCGAAACGCCCCGCGCTCGCGCACAGGTCGGCGTGCAATTGCGGCGTCACACCCGCCGCGGCCAATTCGATCGCGCGCCGCGCGGCGGCATCGAAGCCTTGTTCGCGCAGGATCGACCACAGGACATGAAGGGAATCGAGAGGTACGGCCAGGGCTGAATCGGACATGGGAATCGGGAGCGCGGTTGTCACGCGCGAACGCGCAATCACAAAAATAAGATCGAATGCTTACGGTGCTTAAAGATTGCAAATAATCCTTCAAGCCTCCGAATCAGAATCGCGCGATCATAAGATAAAGCCGAATCGCGGCATCTCACAAACCAATCTCAATTTAATATCGTTGATTCTATTTAGTTAGTTAACCATAATTAATTTCAGTCGACGATGGGCCCGACCCTACCGGCCGACCCGATCAACCATCACAACATGGAGCAACGTTTGAACACGGCAAAATCGAAGGAAACGTCCGACCGCATCGCGCATCTGGCCGCTGTCGTTTTGCGGCGCACGGGTATCGCGCAACTGGAAAAGGAACTCGCGGGATCGGCGCTGGCGCAGCATCACACGTCGAAACAGACCAGCAAGGCGATCGGCAGTCTCGCGGCGAAAGTGCTGGCCGATCATGTTTCGTGTCACGAGGCAAAGGAACTGGCCGGTTGCGTGCTCTCGCAAGTGCGCCATGTGGAGGGCCCTGCGCCGGCGCGTTGAGCGCTCCGCTTCGAACCGCCGAAGCGGCCTCGACTTCGCCGCGCCGGACAAAAAAAATGCGCTGCCGAAGCAGCGCATTTCTCAACCCCAAGCGTCAGCGCGACGCAGCGGAATCAGGCGCGACTCACGCCTGATTCGCGCCCGCCAGCAGCAGCGCGTTGGTGCGTTTCACAAAGCTCGCCGGATCTTCCAGCGCGCCGCCTTCGGCGAGCAGGGCCTGGTCGAACAGCAAATGGCACCAGTCGTCGAAGTTCGCGCTGTCCGCATGCAGCCCCTTCACCAGCGCGTGTTCCGGATTCACTTCGAGAATCGGATGGAACGAAGGCGCTTGCTGGCCCGCGGCCTTCAGCATGCGTTGCAGGTAGCCGCTCATTTCGCCGTCGTCGGCCACGAGGCAAGACGGCGAATCGGTCAGGCGGAACGTGAGACGCACGTCCTTGGCCTTGTCCTTGAGCGCTTCCTTCATCTTCTCGACGAGCGGCTTGAACTCTTCGCCGACCTTTTCCTGCGCCTCTTTTTCCTCGTCGTTCAGCGCGCCCAGATCGAGATCGCCGCGCGCCACGCTTTGCAGCGGCTTGCCTTCGAACTCGTTCAGGAACGACAGGATCCACTCATCCACGCGGTCGGTCAGCAGCAGCACTTCCACGCCCTTCTTGCGGAACACTTCGAGGTGCGGGCTGTGGGTCGCGGCCTGCCAGGTGTCGGCGGTGACGTAGTAGATCTTGCTTTGCTCGGGCTTCATGCGCGCGACGTAGTCGGCGAGCGACACGGTCTGCTCCGGCGTGTCCGTATGGGTCGACGCAAAGCGCACCAGCTTCGCGATCCGCTCGCGATTGGCGAAGTCTTCGCCGATGCCTTCCTTCAGCACCTGGCCGAACTCCTTCCAGAACCCGGCGTACTTTTCCTTGTCGGCCTCGTTATCCGAATTGGCCAGCTCTTCGAGCATCGACAGCGCGCGCTTGGTCACGCCTTCGCGGATCGCCTTCACGTCGCGGCTTTCCTGGAGGATTTCGCGCGACACGTTCAGCGGCAGGTCCGCCGAATCGACCACGCCCTTCACGAAGCGCAGATAGGCGGGCAGCAGTTGCTCGGCGTCGTCCATGATGAACACGCGCTTCACGTACAGCTTGAGGCCGCCGCGATAGTCGCGGTTGAACATGTCGAACGGCGCGTGGGCCGGCACGTACAGCAATTGCGTGTACTCGCTGCGGCCTTCGACGCGGTTATGCGTCCATGTGAGCGGGTCCTGATGGTCGTGCGAGAGGTGCTGATAGAACTGCTTGTACTGCTCGTCGGTAATGTCGCTCTTCGCACGGGTCCACAGCGCGCTGGCCTGATTGACGGTCTCGTCTTCGTCCTTCGTGACCATTGCGCTCTTTTCGGCGTCCCACTCTTCCTTCTGCATCAGGATGGGCAGCGCGACATGGTCGGAGTACTTCTGAATGATCGATTTCAGACGATGCGACGACAGCAGTTCGTCTTCATCCGCACGCAGATGCAGCGTGATGGTCGTGCCGCGCGCGGCGCGCTCGATCTGCTCGACGGCGAAGTCGCCCTCACCCGCGCTTTCCCAGCGCACGCCTTCCGAAGCCGGCAAACCGGCGCGGCGTGTTTCGACCGTGATCCTGTCCGCGACGATGAAGCCCGAATAGAAGCCCACGCCGAACTGGCCGATCAGCGCCGCGTCTTTCTGCTGGTCGCCGGAGAGCTTGCCGAAGAATTCCTTGGTGCCCGAGCGGGCGATCGTGCCGAGGTTGGCGATCGCTTCGTCGCGGCTCATGCCGATGCCGTTGTCGTCGAGCGTGATGGTGCGCGCGGCTTTGTCGTACGACACGCGAATCCGCAGATTCGGATCGTTCTCGTACAACGCGCTGTTTTCGATCGCTTCGAAGCGCAGCTTGTCGGCCGCGTCGGACGCGTTCGAAATCAGTTCGCGCAGGAAAATTTCCTTGTTGCTGTACAGCGAATGGATCATCAGGTGCAGAAGCTGTTTCACTTCTGCCTGAAAGCTCATGGTTTCTTGTGCCATGGTCGGACTTCCTCTCTGTTGCGAATGGGGTTCAAGTCGGGCGCGGCGCCGTTCGTTGCGGCCGATCCGCTGGCGGGCCGCCGGCCGGTGGGCCAAACGCCGAAGCCGCTGGCTGATCGCCGCCGTTGGCTGCTGACCGCTGCCTGCCGGCTACTGGCTGCTTGCCGCCCGCTGCCGGCTGCCGGCTGCCGGCTGCTGGCTGCTGGCTGCTGGCTCGCCGGATCGTCCGCCTAATTGGGGGCAAGCCGGCGCGGTTTCAAGAGGCGCGCCGCGCCACGCTGTCGAGATAGCGGCACAGAAAGGTGGCCAGCTCCGGATCGCCGCAGTTGGCGATATTGAAGCGCATCCAGGTGGTCGGCGACTGCTGCGGTGAGAACAGGCTGCCGGGCGTGAGCAGAAACCCCGCTTCGTGACCGGCGGCCGCCAGCGCGCCGGCGTCGACGCCGGTGTCGGCCCACAGGAACATGCCGGCCATCGGCGTCAGGAACAGCTTCAGGCCGGTCTTCTCCAGCATCCGCACGGATTTCTCGCGCACGCCGTCGAGCCGCACGCGCAGGCGTTCGACATGGCGCCGGTAGTGCCCCTCGGTCAGAATCTTGTACAGCACACGCTCGTTCAGTTCCGGGCTCGTCATGCCGACCAGCATCTTCTGGTCGCTGACAGCCGTCGCCACCTCGGGCGCGCAGGCAATGAAACCGACCCGCAGATTCGGCGCGAGCGTCTTCGAAAAACTGCTGAGGTAGATCACGCGCTTCAGCTGGTCGAGGCTTGCGAGCCGCGTGCCCGGATAGCTTGGCGGACACAGATCGCCGTAAATATCGTCCTCGACGACGATGAAGTCGTACGCCTCGGCAAGACGCAGAATGCGGAACGCTTGAGCCGCCGTAAGCGACGTGCCGGTGGGGTTCTGCAACACCGAATTGATCACCAGCATTTTCGGCCGCCAGGTCTGCACCAGCGACTCGAGCGCGTCGAGGTCCGGGCCGTCGGGCGTGTACGGCATGCCCACCAGCCGCGCGCCCTGCGAGGCGAAACGCCCGAACATCTGGAACCACGCCGGATCGCCGACGATCACGGCATCGCCCGGTTTCACGTAGATGCGCGAGATCAGGTCGATGGCCTGCGTGATGCCGGACACCATCACGATCTGATCCGGCGAAGCGCCGATCTCCAGTTCCTCGAGCCGGGTCTGCAACTGCTGGCGCAGCGGCAGGAAACCCTGCGGCGTGCCGATGCCGAGCATCTGCGCGCCGCTTTGCCGGCCGAGGGTGCGCAGCGCATTGGTGATCAGGTCGCCGTCGAGCCAGCGCGCCGGCAGATAGCCGAGGCCCGGACTGCGCTCCGGACGCGCGCCGGTGTGCAGCATGTTGCGCAGCAGCCAGACCACGTCGATGGTGGCGGGCGCCGCCTCGGTGCGCGGATGACTGCCGGAGGGGGCGGTGGCCGCGGCGGCGAGGCGCTCGCGCACATAGAACCCGGATCCGCGCCGCGACTCCAGAAACCCCTGCGCCACCAGCCGTTCGTACGCCTCGACCACCGTGAAGCGCGACACGCCTTTGTCGAGCGCGAGCTTGCGGATCGACGGCATGCGCATGCCGGGGCGAAACACGCGCTCCTCGATGCGGCGGCGCGCCCACTGGACGAGCTGCTCCACCAGGGTCAGCGACGCCGTGTCGTGCGGGACGGGAATCTGGGCAAGCGGGACGGACATAAACGGGCTCCAACTGTACCGAATAGTATCGAATCGATTGTATCGTTACTGTGCCGGTCCGCGCCGCTACATTTGAGACAAGCAAAGGATGGGACGCCTGCCGGCGGGGTATCTGGCTCCCCAGCCGATCCTCCCGCGTCATCCGGCAAAACCCTGCCGACCCGCCATCCGCATGGCCCGCCGATCCGGCAAACGGTTATGCTTACGGCCCCGGCAGCGCTGCCGCCACACCCGGCACGCTCCGGTTTACCGCAGAACACCGTTTCCCCGACCCGTCATGACTGCTCATCCGCTCCGCCTCGATCACCTCGTGATTTCCGCCCGCACCCTCGACGAGGGCACGCAGTACGTCGCCGACACGCTCGGCGTCGCCCCGGCCGGCGGCGGCGCGCATCCGCTGATGCGCACGCACAACCGCCTTCTGAACCTGTGGGGCGGCGTGTATCTGGAAGTGATCGCGATCGATCCGCTGGCCGCGTCACCGAACAATGGGCCTGCAGGCGGCGACGCGCCGCGCGCCCGCCTGTTCGCCCTCGACGACCCGGCCACGCACGCGCGGCTCGAAAACGGGCCGTATCTGTCGCACTGGGTCGCCCGGGTCGAGCGGCCGAAACACCTCCCGACGTGGCAAGCGCAGTATCCGCAGCGCATTGCTCCGGTGATTCCGATGACGCGCGGCGATTTCAGCTGGGGCCTGACCGTGCCCGACGACGGCGCATTCCCCGCCTGGCAAGGCGCCGGCGACGGCGTGCTGCCCTCGCTGATCCAATGGGACACGGTGCGGCATCCGTCCGCGGTCCTGCCGGAAACGGGCATCTCGCTGAAGGCCCTGAAGGGCGCGCACCCGCAAGCCGACACGGTGGCGGCGCAACTGCGGTGGCTGGGCGCCGCGCATCTGATCGAGTTGCAGCCCACGGACGGCGCGCCGGCGCTCGTCGCCGAGTTTGAAACACCCGACGGTCTACGGACCCTTAAATAAGCAGCGCGCGCGGGTCGCCGACTCGCGCGATAATCGAAGTTTTGACCGGTTCCAGTACCAGCAGAGGAGACCATGGACCAAAGCGACTTGAAAGCCCCCACGTGGCAATTGTCCGAACGCGCACGCAAGCTCACGAGCTCGGCGATCCGCGAGATTCTGAAGGTCACGGAGCGGCCTGAAGTCATTTCGTTCGCGGGTGGCCTGCCCTCGCCGACTACCTTCCCGGCCGAACGCATGCGCGCGGCAGCCGACCGCATTCTGCGCGACGAGCCGGCCGCGGCGCTGCAATACAGCGCGACTGAAGGCTTCCTGCCGCTGCGCGAATGGATCGCGAAGCGCTATTCGGTCAACGGCGCACAGATTCGCCCGAGCCAGGTGCTGATCACCACCGGCTCCCAGCAGGCGTTGGACCTGCTCGGCAAAGTGCTGGTGTGCCCGGACAGCCCGGTACTGGTGGAAACGCCGACCTACCTCGGCGCGCTGCAATCGTTCTCGATGTACGAGCCGCGTTACGTGCAAGTGCCGACCGACGAGCAAGGCCTCATCCCCGAAGCGCTGACGCCCGAACTGACCGCCGGCGCGCGCCTGTTGTACGCCCAGCCCAATTTCCAGAATCCGACGGGCCGCCGCCTGCCGGTCGAACGCCGCCGCGCGCTCGCCGAGTTCGCGAAGACCGCGCCGTTCCCGGTCATTGAAGACGACCCGTACGGCGCGCTCGACTACGCGGGCGAACCGCTGCCCACCATGCTGTCGATGGCGCCGGACCATATCGTCCACCTCGGTTCGTTCTCGAAGGTGCTGGCGCCGGGTCTGCGGGTCGGCTACATCATCGCGCCCGAAGAGCTGATCTTCAAACTCGTGCAGGCCAAGCAGGCCACCGATCTGCACACGCCAAGCTTCACGCAGCGCATCGTGTACGAAGTGATCAAGGATGGCTTCCTCGACACGCACGTGCCGACCATTCGCGAGCTGTATCGCGATCAATGCGCGGCGATGCTGGCCGCGCTCGAACGCTACATGCCGGAAGGCGTAAGCTGGAACCGCCCGGAAGGCGGCATGTTCGTGTGGGTGAATCTGCCCGCGCAGATCGACAGCATGAAGCTGCTCGAAGAAGCGGTCGCGCAGAACGTCGCGTTCGTGCCCGGCGGCCCCTTCTTCGCGAATGAAGCGCAACACAACACGCTGCGCCTGTCGTTCGTCACGGTGCCGCCGGCCAAAATCGACGAAGGCGTGTCGCGCCTGGGCGCGCTGATCCGCGCGAAGATCTGAGCGTTGTTTGCGCGGTCTTCGCCCGTTTCGCGTCTACCGAACTCCACTACTGATCAAGGACACAACATGGCTCAAACGAATGTGTACGACAAGCTCGAGGAACTGGGCATCGAATTGCCGAGCGCGGGCGCGCCGGCAGCCGCCTATGTGATGAGCGCGCAAAGCGGCAACACGGTGTACCTGTCCGGGCACATCGCCAAGAAAGACGGCAAGGTCTGGGCCGGCAAGCTCGGCGCCACCCTCACCACCGAGGAAGGCAAAGCCGCCGCGCGCGCCATCGCCATCGATCTGCTCGCCACGCTGCACGCGCATGTGGGCGATCTGAACCGTGTCACGCGCATCGTCAAGTTGATGAGTCTCGTCAACTCGACGCTCGAGTTCACCGAACAGCATCTGGTCACCAACGGCGCGTCCGAACTGATCGCCGATGTGTTCGGCGAACGCGGCAAGCATGCGCGCTCGGCATTCGGCGTCGCGCAGATTCCGCTCGGCGCGTGCGTCGAGATCGAGTTGATCGCCGAAGTCGAGTAACGCGCCCGGCCTTGCGAGCCGCCTTGCCGGGGCGGCCCGCAACGGCCGCCGGTTCGTCCGGCGCCGTGCGCAAGCAAACGCGTCGCGAGGTGTCAGCCACCCGCGGCGCGTTTTGCATTTGTGGCGAGGTAGATGGTTCCGTCGTCAACAGATAGAATCCGCCAACTCTATCCATCCGTTTGGTTCGCAGAACCGCGCCTCATGCCCGCCCACACTGTCCGTTTCAAACAGGTCGACGTCTTCACGTCGGTGCCGTTCAAAGGCAATCCGCTTGCCGTCGTGTTCGACGCCGACGCGCTCGATGCACAGCAGATGCAGGCCATCGCTCGCTGGACCAATCTGTCGGAAACAACGTTCCTGTTGAAGCCCAGCGATCCGGCCGCCGACTATCGTGTGCGCATCTTCACCACGCATGGCGAATTGCCGTTCGCCGGTCATCCCACGCTCGGCACCGCGCACGCGCTGCTCGAAAGCGGCTATCAGCCAAAGCAGGCTGGCAAGCTCGTGCAACAGTGCGGCGTGGGGCTCGTCGAACTGGAGGCGCTGTCCGAACCGCACGGCGCGTGGGCTTTCGCCGCGCCGCCCGCACGCGTCACGCCGCTTGCCGAAGATCGCCACGCGGCGCTGTCTACGGCTTTGCGTAGCAAAGCGATCGATTTCAGCGCGGCACCCTGCGCGGTCGACAACGGTGCGCCATGGCTCGTGGTGCGCGTCAATTCGGCGCGTGATTGCCTCGCGCTCGAACCCGACGCCGCCGCGCTCGCCGACCTCGTGCATTCGGTGCATACCCACGGGCTCGCCGTCTATGGCCCGCACGAGGCCGATGGCCCGGCCACCTTCGAGATGCGCTGCCTGATGCCCGGGGGTGGCTTCGGCGTCGGTGAAGACCCTGTGACCGGCAGTGCCAATGCGGCGCTCGCGGGCCTGCTGAGCACCCAGCAGTTGCGCCCGGGTCCACGCTATTCGGTGCGTCAAGGCACCGTGCTCGGCCGTGCGGGCCAGGTCTGCGTGCACTACGACGATGCGCGCCCCGCCGGGGATCCACTTCGGGGACGCGGTAAGACGTGGATTGGCGGAGCGTCGCTGACGATCGTCGACGGCACCTTCCGCCTGCCCTGATCGGCTCGCTCCTTGCATAGTTCGAGCATGGACACAGGCTCGCAATCGTGACCGTGGCAGGGTTCGCCCCGCCTCGCCACGCCTGGCCACAAAACGCCGCATCGCATGCGATCGTATGCACCATCGAATGCGCGGTGCATAGGGAAAGGCTTGGCACACCTGAATGCCGGAGCACCGACTGCCAATGAGACACTCGAAACCGACCGCGACGCAACGCCTTCAAGGCCGGCCACGCCGGCTGTCCGATTCGCCGCATGAGGCGGCTTGCCGCTCCCGCGTATACCCGATGCGCGGATGCTTCCTTAATCCATTGGCATTAAGTAATATCGAAACGTACCCGATGACCCGCGGATGGTCAGGCACGGCGCCACGCTCCTTTATTCTGCGCAGCAGTCCCGGCACCTTGGTCACCATGCAGCTACCCATGAATCTAGCGCAGTCAATTCTCGCGCGTTTGTTACCGGCCGGCACCCAGGCACGGGCTGCCCGATGAGCCAGTCCCGTTTCTCAGACCAGCGCGAAGCCAGATCTCGCCGTGATCCCACGGCGTCGCGCCGTCGCGCGTTCCTCGCCATTCCCGCGCTCGGCGTGCTGGTCCTGATTCTGCTTTGGACGGTGATCTTCGCGCGCCTGTCGGTCGAGAAAGAGGCCACTTATCGCGAAGCCATGGCCTCTGCCGCGATTCTCTCCGCGGCGCTGGAGCAGCACACGGTCAAGGCGATTCACCAGGTCGACCAGATCACCCGCTTCGTCAAGTTCGAGTTCGAGAAAACGCCGAATCATTTCGATCTCTCCAGCACGGTGGAAAAAGGCGTCGTGCAAAGCGAGACGCTGGTGCAGGTATCGTTGATCGACGAACACGGCACATTGATCGCCAACACGGCCGAACTCAATCCCAAGCACATCGATCTATCCGACCGCGAACACTTCAAGGTTCACGAACACGAGAACGACGACCAGTTGTATATCAGCAAGCCGGTGCTCGGGCGCGTGTCCGGTCACTGGACCTTGCAGATGACGCGGCGTTTGAATCATCCGGACGGCTCGTTCGCGGGCGTCGTGGTGGTCTCGGAAGACCCCAGCTATTTCACGTCCGATTTCTACAACAACGCGGCCATCGGCCGTGAAGGCGTGATCGCGGTGATCTCCGACAACGGCGCCGTGCTCGCGCGCCGCACCGGCACCGCCGACACCGCGAGCGGCGCATTCTCCGCGAGCGGCACGTATCCGACCTCGGAACATGTGTCGGGCACCTATGTCGATTCGATCGACAACGTCACGCGCATCGTGTCGTACCGGCATATCGACGGCTATCCGCTCGGCGTGCTGGTGGGTCTGTCGCAAGCGGAAGAATTCGCCGACTACAATCACACGCGCAATGTCTATCTGCTGATGGCAGGCTTCATCTCGCTTGCCATGCTGAGTTTCTTCGCCGTGGCGACCGGCCTGATCGGCAAGCTGCTCGGCCGCGAGCGCGAGATGACTCATCTGGTCGAATACGATCTGCTCACCGGTTTGCGCAATCGCTACGCGACACTGCAAAGCCTGCGGCACGACGTGGCGCAGTCGGCCAACCTCGGCCACCTCGCGATTCTCTTCATCGACCTCGACAACTTCAAAACCGTCAACGACACGCTCGGCCACAACGCCGGCGACATCGTGCTGCAAATGACCGCCTCACGGCTCGCCGCCGCGGTGGCCGACGGCGGCGCGTTAAGCCGTATCGGCGGCGACGAGTTCGTCGTCGTGATCAAGGGCGAGGACGTCGAGAAGCGCGCCGTCACGCTGGCCGAAGCCGCGGCCGAGGCGTTCGCGAAACCGTTCGAGGTGCGCGGCAGTTCGTTCGTCCTGCACGCGAGCATTGGCATCGCGCTCTACTCGGTCGCCAACGAAAGCGAGATCGACCTGCTGAAAAAGGCCGACCTCGCCATGTACAGCGCGAAAGACGCGGGCAAGAACTGCTATCAGTTCTACTCGCCGCAACTCTCGCATCGCGCCGATCATTTGATGAAGTGGGAACAGCAGTTGCGCGTGGCGCTCGCCGAAGGGCAACTGTTCCTCGCCTATCAGCCGAAGATCGATCTGACGCGCCGCTGCATCACCGGGTTCGAGGCGCTGGTGCGCTGGAATCATCCGCAGCACGGCTTGATTCCCGCTAACGAATTCATTCCGGTCGCGGAATCGACCGGCCTCATCGTGCCGATCGGCGACTTCGTGATCGAGACCGCCTGCCGTCAACTGGCGTTGTGGCAGCAACAGGGTTACGACACGCTCTCGCTCGCCGTGAACATCTCGGCCGTGCAATTCTGGCGCGGCGACCTGTACGAAACCATCTCGCGGGCCATCGAGGAAAGCGGCATTTCCGCGCGCCGCCTCGAACTCGAAATCACCGAAACGGCGATGATGGAATATCCCGAACTCGTCTCGGAGAAGATCTTCGCGTTGAAGCGCCTCGGCGTGCGCATCGCGCTCGACGACTTCGGCACCGGTTATTCGTCGCTGTCCTATCTGAACCGTTTCTCGGTGGACACGCTGAAAGTGGACCGTTCGTTCATCCAGGCAATTCCGGGCGACCGCAGCGTCTGCGTGATGGTCACCGCGATCGTCAATCTGGCGCGCTCGCTCGGGCTCACGGTGGTGGTCGAAGGTACGGAGACCGAAGAGCAGATTGCCTGGCTCGCCGCGCTCGGCCATATCGAGGCGCAGGGCTTCCTGTTCTCGCGTCCGGTGCCGGTGGACGCGATTCCGGCGCTGCTGGAGCGCTTCGGCGTGTGCGGGATGACGGGCACGGGGCGGCGTGTCGCGAACCAGACCGACAGCACCATCAGCGTGTCCAGTACCGACACCTGAACGCAGCGGGCCACGCGGGTCGTCGCGGATGCTCTACCCGCGACGCCGCAAACCGGCTACATTCTCGCTGTACTGGTCACGGCACGATGCGCTGCCGACCGCGTCAAACCACCAAGATAATCTCAAAGGACGGCGCCCGTCTGCCGGGCGCGCGTGGCGCCATGCAGACGATCGCGAGCCAGGATGCTGCCAGACGAGGTGAACGGGAACCGCTATGGACGCTGTTCCGGGTCGTGTTTGGCCTGTCGGCGTTGTCATGGGGCGGCCTCGCCCTCATGGCGCAACTCGAAAACCATTACGTCGAACGCAAAGGACGCCTCTCGCGCGTCGCCTTCTCCGATCTGATCGCGCTTGCCTGGATGGTGCCCGGCCCGGTGGGCTGCAACGTCGCCGTGCAACTGGGGCACGCGCTGCGCGGACGCGCCGGCGCCTGGATCGCGGGCATTGCCAGCGTGCTGCCGTTTTTCATGCTGATGACGCTGTTCGCGATCTTCTACCGCACGCCGTTCGTGCGCGCCGCCGCCTCGCAAACCTTGCTCAATCACTTCAGCGTCGTGCTGGCCACGCTGATCGCGATCACCTGGTACAAGCAGACGCGCGCGCTGGTGCGCGGCAAGCTCGAATGGATCGCGACGGTGCTCGGTTGCGTCGCGCTCTTCTATGCGCACAGTCCGGCGGCTTACGTCGTCATGCTCGGGGCGGCGTTCGGCACCGGCTGGCTGGTTAGCCCGGTTCGCAACGCGCCCGTGGTGGTCTCGATCGCGCGCGGCGACTGGCAGATGCTGAGCGCCCTCAGCCTGTTCCTCGTGTTGTTTGCGCTGCCGCTGCCGCATCGTTATGACCTGGCGCTGTTGTGGCCACGGCTCGCCGGCGCCGGCATGACGTTGTTCGGCGGCGGCTTCTCGGCGTTGCCGGTGCTCAAGACGCTGTTCGTCACGCCGGCGATCGGCGTCTCCGATAACGACTTCACACTGGCCTTCTCGCTGTCGCCGCTGTCGCCCGGGCCGCTGCTGAACGTGGTGCCGTTCTTCGGCTATCTGGTGGATGGCTGGATGGGTGCGCTGATTGCCACGCTGGCGCTATTCGTGCCGTCGGGCTGTCTCGTCGTGCTCGCGCAACGGCATCTGCATCAGTTGAAGGCCAATCCGCGCTTCGAGCATGGCATGCGGATGCTGCGCGCCGTCACGACCGCGTTTCTCGCGGTGGCCGTGCTGCGCATTGCCGGGCATGTACCGTTCAATCCGGTTTATCTGCTGACCGCGCTGTTCTCCGGCATGTGCTTCGCGAAGCTGAAGGTGCCGGTGTATGTGGTGTACGGGACGGTGGCCGTGGTATGCGGGCTGTGGCTCGCCTATGGCGCGCAGATTTAGACGGCCGTGACGCGAAGGATTCAGACGGCGGCCGCGCGCGAAGGCGCCACGCCGGATGGGCGTGCCGCGCGGCGGTGTCGCTGCGCGGCTAGCGGACTTTAGATGTCTCGCCTCAGAAGCCGCGCGAGAGCACCGCGACGCCGATCGTCACCACGCCCAGCACGATATTGATCAGCACCAGACGACGAATCGTACCGACGGCCCGCGCGCCGTCCGGCCATTTTTGCGCCTGCACTGCGCGGCGGATGCGAGGGAACACGGCAAACCGGATGTGCCCGAAGATCAACATCATTACGATGCCGAGGCCCGCCATGGCATGCAGTGGCCAGGTGCCGTGACCGCCGCCGAACTGCATGAGCAGGAAACCGCCGGTGAGGAGAATCACCAGCACGGCCGCGGCGACCCAATTGAAGAAGCGGCCGAACACCGATTCCCACAGCGGCAGGCGCAATTGAGGCGATAGATCGGCAATCGCCGGACGCAGACAGAAATGGGCGAACACCATTCCGCCTACCCACACCGCAACCGCGAGCAGATGTAGAAAGAGTGCGAGTTCGATAGCCTTATTCATGTTGTTTTCCTCTCCCGACGGCGCCACATCGTTGATGACGAGTGATAGTAGCAGCGGCTATTGAATGGCATGCGCCCAGACCCGGCGCTTCGAGCCAGGCCCTCCCCCCGCGGCGGCAATCCCCGTGGGGACTTTCCACGGGGCGGAAAACGCGGGACGGCCCGGCGTTTTCTTGAGAGCCCATTCGACCGCGCGGCTCGCATGCAGTTCCGCTGCACTCGTGGCTTTTACGTCGTGTTGTAGTTGTTATCGCAGCAGGTCCACCGCAACGACCAGGCTGCTCCCCGGTTTCGTACCACGCCGACAAGCGTCTCGCATGCTAGCAGACGCTCGCCGTGTTCCTGCGTCAAGCTTTGTTAAACGGCCAGCACCGGACGCATGCCATCGAGCTTCATCTTGCTCTCAGGCGTGCGCCCCTTGCGCGCCCGTTTGCCGATATGCGGCGCGAGCGCGGCGCCGCTCACCTTTTCCTCGTCCACGCGGCCACCGCGGCGCGTGCCGATCAACACCACACCCGCGTTGTTGATGGAGAGCGCCTGCGCGAGCGTTTCGTTGTCGTCGAGCGCCATCAACGTGACGCCGCGGCCGCCGCCGGAGAGCGTCTTCATTTCGTCGAGGCCGAACACCAGCAGGCGTCCTCCCGAGGAAAGACACGCAATGTGCGTCGCATCCGGCAGCATCGGCATCGGCGCGAGCGGCGCGGCGCCCGCGTCGATCGTCATGAACGACTTGCCGGCCTTCACCCGGCTCACCATGTCGCCGACCCTGGCGACGAAGCCAAAGCCGTTGCTCGACGCGAGCAGCAACGCCTGATCCGCGGACGCGGCGTAGTAATGCATGAGATGGCTGCCCGACTCCAGCTCGATCAGCGACGTGACCGGCACGCCGTCGCCGCGGCCGCCCGGCAGCATTGCCACCGCCACCGAATAGACGCGACCGTTGCTGCCCCACGCGACCAGCGTGTCCGGCGTGCGGCACTGGAAGGCCGCGTAGAGGCCGTCACCGGCCTTGAACGTGAAGCCCGCCGCGTCGAGCCCGTGGCCCTTCAGCGCGCGCACCCAGCCCTTCTGCGACACCACGACCGTGACCGGTTCGTCGACCACGCGCGCTTCGAACGTCGCGCGCTTTTCCTGCTGGATCAGCGTGCGGCGCTCGTCGCCGTACTGCTTGGCATCGCCCTCGATTTCCTTGATGAGCAGGCGCTTCATTGCCGATTCGCTGCCGAGCAGTTCTTCGAGTTTGGCCTTTTCGTCGCGCAGTTCGGCGAGTTCCTTCTCGATCTTGATCTTCTCGAGCCGCGCCAGTTGACGCAGCCGGATTTCCAGAATGTCTTCGGCCTGACGGTCGGACAAACCGAACGCGGCCATCAGCGCGACCTTCGGTTCGTCCGATTCGCGAATGATGCGGATGACTTCGTCGATATTCAAGAAGACGATCATCCGGCCTTCGAGAATATGAATCCGGTCGTCGACCTTGGACAGACGA
Organism: Paraburkholderia aromaticivorans; assembly: GCF_002278075.1. Classification (NCBI taxonomy): domain Bacteria; kingdom Pseudomonadati; phylum Pseudomonadota; class Betaproteobacteria; order Burkholderiales; family Burkholderiaceae; genus Paraburkholderia; species Paraburkholderia aromaticivorans. Next base: position 4,286,711 of record NZ_CP022989.1, read on the forward strand.
TGCCGCGTGCGGCGCGTCACCGTGGCGAAACGGAACGCGATCCACTCGTGCAGGATTTCGCTCAACCCCTTCTGACGCGGCCGGCCATCGCCGCCGACCATCACCAGATTCAACGAAGCGTTCGATTCGAGGCTCGTGTGCGCGAGCAACGTATTGACGAAATCGGTCTGGTCGATGCGGCTCGACTTCGGCTCGAACACGAGACGCACCGGCGCGTCCTTGCCGGACTCGTCGCGCACCGCGTCGAGCAGCGCCAGCATGGTCTGCTTGGTCTGCAACTGTTCCGGCGTGAGCGCCTTCTTGCCGAGCTTGATCTTCGGATTGGTCTGCTCCTCGATTTCCTCGAGCACCTTCTGCGCGGCCGTGTTCGGCGGCAGTTCGGTGATGACCAGTTGCCACTGGCCGCGCGCGAGTTCCTCGATCTTCCAGCGCGCGCGCACCTTCAGGCTGCCGCGGCCGGATTCGTAGGCGGCGGAGATTTCCGCTTCGCTCGAGATGATCTGGCCGCCGCCCGGAAAGTCCGGACCGGGGATGTACTGCATCAACTCGGCGTGCTGGAGCTTCGGATTGCGGATCATCGCAACCGCTGCCGCCGCCACTTCGCGCAGATTGTGCGACGGAATTTCCGTTGCCAGCCCCACCGCGATGCCGGACGCGCCGTTCAGCAGCACGAACGGCAAGCGCGCGGGCAAGAGCCTCGGCTCGTCGAACTCGCCGTCGTAGTTCTTCATGAAATCGACCGTGCCCTGGTTGATTTCATCGAGCAGCAGTTTCGCGATCGGCGTGAGGCGCGCTTCCGTGTACCGCATGGCCGCCGCGCCGTCGCCGTCGCGCGAACCGAAATTGCCCTGACCGTCGATCAGCGGATAGCGCATCGAGAAGTCTTGCGCGAGACGCACCAACGCGTCGTACGCCGACTGGTCGCCGTGCGGGTGATATTTACCGAGCACGTCGCCGACCACGCGCGCCGACTTGACCGGCTTCGCGTTATCGGAGAGGCCCATGTCGTTCATCGCGAACAGGATGCGGCGCTGAACCGGCTTCTGGCCGTCGCACACATCCGGCAGCGCGCGACCCTTGACCACGCTCACCGCATAGTCGAGGTACGCGCGTTCCGCGTAATTGCCGAGCGTGAGAAAGTCGCCTTCCGGGGGCGGCGGCTCGGTGAAAAGGTCGAGAGTGTTATCGTCGTCCATCTAGATTCCGTATCCGTGTTTGGCGTGAAGTTGCCGTGCGTTTCCTATACCGATGCGCGCTTGATTCGCTATGCGCGCGCTCAGATATCCGCTTCCACTTCGTTGCCCTTTTCTTCCAGCCAGCTGCGCCGCGACGCCGCTTCGCCCTTGCCCATCAGCATCGTCATGCGCGCGACCGTGGCGTCGTAGTCGAGTTCGCCGAGCGCCACGGGCGTCAGGCGCCGCGTGTCGGGGTTCATGGTGGTATCCCACAACTGCTCCGCGCTCATTTCGCCGAGCCCCTTGAAGCGGCTGATGGACCACTGCGTGTCGCGCACGCCGTCCTTGCGCAGCTTGTCGAGAATCGCTTCGAGCTCGCCTTCGTCGAGCGCATACAGCTTCTGCGCGGGCTTCTTGCCGCGCGCGGGCGCGTCGACCCGGAACAGCGGCGGCCGCGCCACGCACACGTGGCCACGTTCGATCAGCTGCGGGAAATGCTTGAAGAACAGCGTGAGCAGCAGCACCTGAATGTGCGAACCGTCGACGTCGGCGTCCGACAGAATGCAGATCTTGCCGTAGCGCAGATTCGACAGATCGACCTTGTCGTCAGGGCTATGCGGATCGACGCCGATCGCCACCGAAATGTCGTGCACTTCGTTGTTGGCGAACAGCCGGTCACGCTCGGTTTCCCACGTGTTCAGCACCTTGCCGCGCAGCGGCAGGATGGCCTGATATTCCTTGTCGCGGCCCATCTTCGCCGAGCCGCCCGCCGAGTCGCCCTCGACGAGAAACAGTTCGTTGCGGCCGATTTCCGTCGATTCGCAATCGGTCAGCTTGCCCGGCAGCACGGCGACGCCCGAGCTCTTGCGCTTCTCGACTTTCTGGCCGGCACGCGTGCGCGCCTGCGCCTGCTTGATGACGAGGTCCGCGAGTTTCTTGCCGTGCTCCACATGCTGATTCAGCCACAACTCCAGCGCCGGGCGCGCGAACGACGACACCAGCTTGACCGCGTCGCGGCTATTCAGGCGTTCCTTGATCTGCCCTTGGAATTGCGGATCGAGCACCTTCGCCGACAGCACGAACGACACGCGCGCGAATACGTCTTCGGCAAGCAGCTTGACGCCCTTGGGCTGCAGGTTGTGCAACTCGACAAAGCTTTTCACTGCCTGATAAAGACCGTCGCGCAGGCCGGATTCGTGCGTGCCGCCCGCGGGCGTCGGAATCAGGTTCACGTACGACTCGCGCATGAGCGGCCCCTCTTCGCTCCACGCGACGACCCACGAAGCGCCCTCGCCTTCTGCAAAGGTCTCTTCGCTCGCGCGCGAGTTCTCGACATAACGCTCGCCCTCGAACAGCGGAATCAGCAGATCGCTGCCGTTCATGCCTTCGAGCAGGTAGCCGCGCAGGCCGTCTTCGTACTTCCAGCTTTGCTGTTCGCCGGTTTTCTCGTTGATCAGCGTGACTTCCACGCCCGGCAACAGCACCGCTTTCGAGCGCAGCAGACGTTGCAATTCGCCGAGCGGCAGGTTCGGCGAATCGAAGTATTTCGGATTGGCCCACGCGGTGACGCGCGTGCCGGATTTCTTGTCGCCCTTCGCGGCGGGGCGCACTTCCAGCTCCTTGGCGACGTCGCCATTGGCGAAACTCAGTTCGGCGATCTTGCCCTCGCGCCACACGGTGACGTCAAGGCGCGTGGACAGCGCGTTGGTGACCGACACGCCGACGCCGTGCAGGCCGCCCGAGAACGTGTACGCGCCGCCGGCGGCCTTGTCGAATTTGCCGCCCGCGTGCAGGCGCGTAAAAACGATTTCGACGACCGGCACGCCTTCTTCCGGATGCAGGCCGAAGGGAATGCCGCGGCCGTCGTCTTCGACCGAGACCGAATGGTCGGCGTGCAGCGTGACCGTGATTTGCCGGCCGTGGCCGCCGAGCGCCTCGTCCGACGCGTTGTCGATGACTTCCTGGATGATGTGCAGCGGATTCTCGGTGCGGGTGTACATGCCAGGCCGTTGCTTGACCGGCTCCAGACCCTTCAACACCTTGATCGACGCTTCGCTATACGCGGCGTTTGGCTTTTTCGTAGACATGGTTGACTCGGATGCGTCGGTTCATCGTTGTCCACAGGAGCTGTGGACAGGTCCGTGGACAATGCGTTGAGTTTTCAAAAAAAGCGAAACGAAACAATGAGGTTAGGTGGGGTGCCCGTGGTGCGGGCAAGCTGTTTTGTCGCATGGCTTCCCAATGGCGCGCTCGACGGCGTCTCGAAGCCGGCCCCGCGTGAAGCCGGGGCGGGCAACGTCGACGCCGGTGCGAACGCCGGGGAAGCCTGTTCGCGGGGTATTTTACTGATTTCGATCCGCGCGGCAATTCACGGCACGCGAGACTGGCCGTCCGGATAAGGAGCGGCGGCCCGGCGCTCAACTCCGTTTCGCCCCCAACGTCTCACTTGCGCCGGTTTTCCAGCTCGTCCCAGCGCTCGAGCGCGATCAGCAGCTCTTCGTCGATCGCCGCGTAGCGTTCGGTCAGACGCGTGCCTTCCTGCGCGTCTTTGGCGAACACGGACCCGTCTTCGAGTTGCGCGCCGATCGCTTTCTGCTCCGCTTCGAGCGCGGCGATCTTCTCCGGCAGCGCCTCCAGTTCGCGCTGCTCCTTGAACGACAGCTTCGCGGCGCGCTGCGTATTGCGGCCCGCGGAACTGTCTTTGGCGGGCGCCGTGTCTTTGCCGGCTTCCTTGCCGGCTTCTTTCTGCGCGTCCAGCGCCATCTGCTGCGAGCGGTCGCGCTGGATCTGCCAGTCGGTAAAGCCGCCGACGTACTCGCGCCACTTGCCGCCCCCTTCCGACGCGATCACCGAGGTCGCGACGTTGTCCAGAAACGCGCGATCGTGGCTGACCAGCAGCACCGTGCCGTCGTATTCCGTGAGCAGTTCTTCGAGCAGTTCGAGCGTGGGAATATCGAGGTCGTTGGTCGGTTCGTCGAGCACCAGCACGTTGGCCGGCCGCGCGAACAGGCGCGCGAGCAGCAGACGGTTACGCTCGCCGCCCGAGAGCGACTTGACCGGCGACCGCGCGCGTTCCGGCGCGAATAGAAAGTCGCCCAGATAGCTCATGACATGCTTCTTCTGACCGTTGACTTCGACCCACTCGCTGCCCGGGCTGATGGTGTCGGCAAGGCTCTTTTCCAGATCGAGCTGCGCGCGCATCTGGTCGAAATACGCGACCTGCAGATTCGTACCGATGCGCACCGTGCCTTCGTCCGGCGCCAGTTCCCCGAGGATCAACTTGAGCAGCGTGGTCTTGCCCGCGCCGTTCGGACCGACAAAGCCGATCTTGTCGCCGCGCATGACGGTGGCCGTGAAGTTGTCGACCACCGTGCGCGAACCGTAGCGCTTGGTCACGTCGGTCAATTCCGCGACGATCTTGCCGGACTTTTCACCTTGCCCGACGTCGAGCTTGACGTTGCCCTGCACGTTGCGGCGTTCCGCGCGCTGATTGCGCATTTCCACGAGCCGCGCGATCCGGCCGACGCTGCGGGTGCGGCGCGCCTCGACGCCCTTGCGGATCCATACCTCTTCCTGCGCGAGCAGCTTGTCGAACTTGGCCGCTTCCACCTGCTCGACTTCGAGCTGCTGCGCCTTCCGGGTCTGGTAAGCGCTGAAATTGCCAGGATAGGACAGCAAACGCCCGCGATCCAGTTCGACGATGCGCGTGGCGACCCGGTCGAGAAAAGCGCGGTCGTGGGTAATGAAGAGCAGGCCTGCGCGCAACGAGACCAGCAGATCTTCGAGCCAGCGGATGCCGTCGAAATCGAGGTGGTTGGTCGGCTCGTCGAGCAGCAGCACGTCGGGCTGCACAACCAGCGCGCGCGCCAGCGCGACGCGCTTTTGCATGCCGCCCGACAGCGAACCCACCCGCGCCTCGCCGTTCAGGCCGATCTGCTGCAGCGTGGTCGAAACCCGCGTGCTCCAGTTCCAGGCGTCCGAATGGTCCAGCGACGACTGCAGCGTGTTCATGCGCGCCATGAGCGCGTCGTGCTCCGCGCCTTCCGGCTCGTCGGCGAGCTGGTTGGCGACCGCGTCGTATTCGTCCAGCAGCGCGCGGGCGTGCGTGAGGCCGGCGGCGACCGCGTCGAACACCGTGTCGTCCGTGTCGAACTCCGGCTCCTGCGGCACGTAAACCGTGGTCAGGTTCTGCTGGCGCGTGACGAGGCCGTCGTCAGGCTTGGTCAGATCGGCGACGATCTTCAGCAGCGACGACTTGCCCGCGCCGTTGCGGCCGATCAGCCCGACGCGTTCGCCCGCTTCGAGAGAGAAATCCGCGTGATCGAGCAACGCGACGTGACCGAAGGCCAGTTGGGCTCCGGTAATGGTGTAAAGCGACATGGAGAATTGGAGAAGACAGCGATGAGTCGGAACTGCCCATTGTACCGGGCGCGCGGGCGGCTGCCTGTGTGCCGGAAGAGATAGGCCGAATGGCCGGCTTGCCGGAAGCGGACAAAGCCGGTGCGTATGGCGAAGAAGCCGGCCGGCGCGCTATGGCGCGCGCCCGGCCGTCTCGTGCGGCGGCTTACTTCACGTGCACCGTGATGGTCTTGCTCATTGGCGGACCGTACGAACGATGCGCGCCGTCGCCGAATTGCAGCGTCAGCGTGTGGTCGCCCGGCGGCAGCGTCAGATCGGTTTCGGTCTGGCCCTTGCCGAAGTGCAGCGACTTGTCGTTCGCGGGGACGACCTCGCCCTTGGGCAACGGCTTGCCGTCCACCAGCAGATGATGGTGGCCCGTGCCTTCCGTCATCGTGCCGGCCGGCGCGATCTTCATGCCGTCGACACCGAACACCACGTGCACGGGATTGCTGACGGTCGCGCCGTCCGCCGGCTGGACGAACGACACGCTGGCGGCCTGCGCCGCGCCCGAGGCGGCGAGTAACCCGGCCAATACCGCACCAGCCAACCATGTGTTTTTGAGCATCGTTTTTTCTCCTTGTTGGGAAACGAGAGTCACGCGCGGGCCATGTCGGCGACGCCGGCGCGCTCAGTGGCATGAGGCCGATCGTCGCAATTCATGCCGGGCGCCCCGGCGCGCCGGTCTAAAAGACTGGCTGCGGATCAGAGCATACACGCAGTGTGCGACGCGGTTCGTCGAGCGGGTTCCGGGTTGTCCCCGGCGCGTGCGGGCGCTTTGCGGCGCCGCCGCATCGGTAGTTTTCTGCCGGATTGACAAATTCCGGTACTATTGCGGGTCGCCGCCGTGCCCAAAAAAGGGGCAGACTGGGCGGATCTTTGCATTGAACTGGAAAAGAGTGCGTCGTGAGCGAAGTAATTGAAGTGACTGAATATAAGAGCTGGGTCTGCCTGATTTGCGGCTGGATCTACAACGAGGAAGAAGGCCTGCCCGAGGAAGGCATCGCGCCTGGCACGCGCTTCGCCGCGATTCCCGACGACTGGCGCTGCCCGCTGTGCGACGTGGGCAAGGCCGAGTTCGCGGTGGTGGAATTCTGAGGCGAGTCGATCGGGTTGCCGCAGCGCTGCGTTAATCATGCGCTAGCCGGCGGTACGCGCGGCCCAGCGGGTGATGCCTGCTGGGCCTTTTGTTTGGTGGGACGGCGCCGCAGCGCGATTGCGGCTCTCCTCGCGTCCGGGCGTGTTTGATATACTCTGCGCTCGCTGGCGAATCTGGTCTCGCCCGAAACCCGCGGACCTTGTCCGGTCGAGGGATTGCGGCGATCATTCCAGTTTGGTCCTCTCCCTGTAGTTCAATGGATAGAACAAGTGCCTCCTAAGCGCTAGATACAGGTTCGATTCCTGTCAGGGGGACCAACTAGCTTCCCAGCAACACCCAAGTTCGCCTAGAAAAGCCCCACATGCCTTGCGCTGCGGGGCTTTTTGCTGCCATCATTGCCCACGCTTGCCCAATACAACCCAGATTAGTTGGGGGCATCAGTGGGGACATCCCCTTATGCCCCAAAAATCGATGCCCCCACGCCATGCCCAAGCAAATAGCTCCGCTCACAGAGATGCAAGTTCGCAAGGCCAAGCCGACGGACAAATCCTATCGGCTCGCTGACGGCAAAGGCCTGTACCTTGAAGTGATGCCCAACGGCTCACGCTACTGGCGGATGAAATACCGGTTCGACGGCAAGGAGAAGCGCGCCGCCTTCGGCGTCTATCCCGAAGTGTCACTCGCCGCCGCGCGCCAAGCCTGTCTTGCCGCCAGGAAGCAGCTCTCCGAAGGCATCGATCCATCGGCACAGAAGCAAGAAATCAAGCGTGTCCGCGCGCTGGAAGCCGCATCGTCGTTTGAAAAGGTCGCTCGCGAGTGGTTCGAGTCGCAAAAAGCCGGCTGGACCGAGGTCTACGCCGGCAAAGTGATCAATTCGTTGGAAGTCGATGCCTTCCCAAAGATCGGAGCCAAGCCGATCGGAGACATCGAAGCGCCGCATATGCTGGAAATCGTGCGAGCGATCGAGGCCCGCGGCGTACGCGAGACGGCCAAGCGGGTACTCCAGCGATCCCGCGCTGTTTTCCAGTACGGCATCATGACAGGCCGATGCTCGCGCAACCCGGCTGCGGACATCGACGCCGAGACCGTGCTGAAGAAAGGCGCCGGCGTCAAACACATGGCCCGAGTGAAGCCGGTGGAAATCCCGCAACTCATGAAGGACATCGCCGCCTACTCTGGCGATCGCGTGACGCAACTCGCGCTTCTGTTTATGGCCCTGACGTTCGTGCGCACGACTGAAATGATCAACGCCGAGTGGACGGAAATCGACGAGAAGGCTCGGGAATGGCGAATTCCAGCGGAACGCATGAAGATGCGCGATCCGCACATCGTGCCGCTGTCGCGCCAGGCGCTAGAAGTGATTGACGAACTGAAGAAGTTGAACGGCGCTGAGCGGCACCTCTTCTACAGTGTGCAAGGCCGGAAGCCGATCTCGAATAACACAATGCTCTTCGCCCTATATCGCATGGGCTATAAATCGCGCATGACCGGCCACGGTTTTCGCGGGCTTGCCGCTACGGTATTGCGCGAGCTGGGCTACAGCCGCGATGTTGTCGATCGCCAGTTAGCACACGCCGAGCGGAATCAGGTGACGGCCGCCTACGTTCATGCCGAGTATCTGCCGGAGCGTCGAAGGATGATGCAGCAATGGGCGGATTATCTCTCCGACCAGGCACGGTCATGAAAACAGTGTTCCTGCTTCTCACCTAGTACGATGCAACGGCGGTTGTCCCTATCGCCCGGCGAGAGATCCCGGGCAATTTGGGCGCCCTATGACGACGAGCCCATCGCGCCATTCATCCTTTAATGCGATGAACTCAGCGTATTTTGCACAGAGTTAGAAGTGCTCCGGTAGGCGGCCATTCGATAATGGGTATGCTGATCGCTGTCAGTTGACATCGCGATCCCTGGCGTCGCTCTGACTCTTCTCGAATAGAGGATGGGATGTTAGTTGCACTATAAGCCGTCGGCCGCGCGCACCCGATGGGGGGTTGCGCCCGTCCATCGGAAGCGTAATCATTGGCCGTGGAACCGCGACGCGACATATCAATCATTCATTGCACAAGACAATGGGCAAGTCAGTATGACTCCCCGGGCAGCGAGGCTGGCCACCGTGGGGAAGTGAATCGCGGGTTAGCATGCTGCCAGAGCCGCAAGAGTGTGGCCGGAGCCACCACTCGACGGTTTGTTTCCGACACGGAGGCCAGCATGAGCCAGGATAGCACGTTATACGTTGGGCTGGACGTTCACAAAGACTCGATCACGGTTGCCTACGCGATGGGCCTGGACGAAGTTGAACTGTTCGGCAAGATCGGCACGACACACATGGAAGTCGATCGTCTATGCAAGCGACTGCAATCCAAGGCCAGGCATGTTCACGTTGTCTATGAGGCAGGTCCTTGTGGTTACGGACTGAATCGCCGGCTCGTCGAGAAAGGCTTCGATTGCATGGTGTGTGCGCCATCGCTGATTCCGAGAAAGCCCGGTGATCGCGTCAAGACCGACCGGCGCGACGCGTTCAAACTGGTGCGTTCGCTGCGAGCCGGCGATCTATCCGCAGTGCATGTGCCGACCGTGGAAGACGAGGCGTTTCGCGATCTGGCCAGGGCGTGGTCGTCCGGCCGGGACGATCTGAAACAGGCCAGGCAGCGATTGAAGTCTTTCCTCCTTTCCCACGGCGTACGTTACTGCGGTCTGGCGAACTGGGGGCCCGCGCACCGGCGGTGGCTGAGTACCCTTTCGTTCGATAGTGCGTGGCAGCAACTGGCGTTCAACGAACACCGCCGCACCATCGAAGATCGCCTTGCGCAGTGTGACCGACTGGAGGCAGCGCTGCACGAAGCTGTCGTTAGCTGGCGGTTCTATCCGGTCGTACTGGCGTTGCAGGCGATGCGCGGCATCCAGTTCACTTCGGCGGTGGGACTGGTGTCCGAACTCGGAGATCTGTCGCGCTTTGAACACCCGCGGCAGTTGATGGCGTGGCTGGGCGTTACGCCGTCGGAACATTCATCAGGTAGCAAACGGCGCCAGGGCAGTATCACCAAGGCCGGAAACAGCTATGCAAGAAAGCTGCTGGTTGAATCAGCCTGGAGCTACCAGCATCCGGCGCGCGTGAGCAAAGACATACAGAGCCGGCAGGAAGGCATACCCAAGCCCATTATCGATCGGGCCTGGGATGCCCAGCTACGCCTGTGTGGCCGATATCGCAGGCTCGTGGCCAGAGGAAAGAGCCGGCAAGTTGCAATCATTGCTGTGGCCCGTGAACTTGCCGCGTTCATCTGGGACATCGGCCGAATGGGGATGACCCTGGCGGTACCGCAAAGCGAACAGCCTGCGTAACGAGTTTTTCCACCCAACACCTCACACACTGCGAGTTTCCTGAAGGCGGCGTAGCCCGGTATCTGAGCAATCCGCGTTCCTGTTTGGCAACGGCATCAGGCCGACTTGTGTGGCAAGAAAGCGGCAGGCTCATGACACGGACCTCTGTAATGCGGTACCCAATCCGCGAATATCAGCGTGATCCGCCGTCGAGATTTACTGCTACGTCGCCCTCAGGAAATTCAAAAACGCCTATGAATAAGATTTAAAACCCACCCTATTGACACGGGGAGTCATATCAACAGGAAGACGATCTCCCCCTTGCAGAACGACGGGCGCTCGCCATCAAGCTCCTTTTGAATGGTGTGGGGGTTTGCGAGGTCTCAAGAGAAGCTCAACTGAGCCGTCCGACCGTGAGCAAATACAAGAACTTGGTCGAGAGAGGCGGCCCTGAGGCCCTGGCTCCTCTTCCCATCCACGGGCCGGGCCCGCGATTGGATGACGCATCGCAGAGTTGGCTGGTCAGCGCAATCAAACATTCACCCAGTCTTCACGGCTATCCGGGGCCGACCTGGACCACCAGCCAGCTAAGAGAGGTAATCTTTCGGCGCCTTGGCATTCGGTTTTCAGCGTCGCACGTTGGTTACCTCGTGCGGAGTTACGGCCTCGCCTACCGGCTCGGCTACTCATCGTCAAGTAAGGCATCTCCCGGCACTGCCAAGAAATCTCCGGCCGGCATCTATGCTGCTCGCCGAACGCGCGCTGCGAAGATGCTGCTGCATGGAAGCAGTGTCGAGCACGTGGCCAAAACGCTCGGCATCGGCGTGCCCACGGTTCGAAAATACAGATCCATGGTGAACGCCGGTGGGGTTGACGCTGTAGACGAGCTCAAGCCATCCGGGAAGCAGGCGGCACTTTCCGCCGGCGATCTTGACTGGTTACGTGACAAACTGGAAGACAAACCTACCGCGCACGGTTACGAAACCGAACTGTGGAGGACCGGGGATGTTAAGAGGCTGATCATGGAAAAGTTCGGCATTTACCACTCCGACGGCTATATAAGGACCATCGTCGGAAAGCTTGGGCTGGAGCATAGGATACGTCCGCCAAAGCCGCGCACGGAGAAGAAGCGGCTGACGATAAATGACGAAGTGCTGGCATGGGTCGCAGCCACACTGAAAGAGTCGCCGCGAGCACACGGCATAGACGCTGATCACTGGACGAACGCGCGTTTGCGCATCGCGATCCGTCAGCGGGTTGGCGTCGACTACACTCGTGGATATATCCTAAAAATTGCCATGCGTGCGGGGGTGGCGGATCTGCTTACAGCACGCCGTAGCTGATCAAGTGGTTCTAGTATTGATCTGTATTAGCCTGGACTGCACCTGACAGGTAGCCGGAGACTCAAACCCCGCAATTCCTTATAATCAGGCGCTCAGATCAGTAATGACGCCATAAAGCTGGCGGGCAATATGAAAACAAAGAAACTGGAAGGCACCTTGCTCGACTACTGGGTATCGCGTGCGCTGCAAACGCCCATCGATCGCAGCAAGCGTTTCGATCCAGTAAGCGCCGGAGCCCAGACACATTACGACCCACGAGACTATCCGGTCGGCAGCGGCCCGGGCGTCGTGCCGCCTTACTCAACCGATTGGGGCGCGGCCGGTGCTGTCATAGACCGCATGAGCGCAGGTCGCAATGGGATACGCCTTATCGGTTCGCTCGACGACGGATTCCAGGCAGATCACGCGTCAGGCGCGACACCGCTCGTCGCGCTGATGCGTTCGTTCGTCGTCAATGTGTTTGGAGTCGACGTTCCGGGCTAGGCCGACGCGGGAACCGCAGCCGCATAGCCGGTTTCTCGATCACGAACCATGATGCCAGCGTGAACGCGAGCGAGACGGCGAAGGTCGATGCGACCATCGCCAGTTTCGGGTGCGAGAAGCCGCCAAAGAAGCCCGCGATTGGATCGTGACCTGCATAGAGCATCACGTGAATCACAGGGTAATGCCACAGATAGAAGCCGTACGAGACGCGACCGAGCCCTGCAAGCGGCGACACGTCGAGCCCTCGAACCAACAGCGACGACTGAGCCGTCACCACTCGAGCGATCACCAGCGCGGCGGCAATCGCCGTGACGGCGTAGCCATGCGGATTCACTGCGAACCCGACCACGTGCGGATTGAACAACGCCAAACACAAGTACCCCGCGCCGACCGGCCACAGATAGCCCAACTGCCGCACGCGCTCATGGCTCAGAAGCGCGAGCAACGCGCCATAGATAAGACCGTCGGTGTGGGTATCGAAACCCGAATAGATCCGCGCGAGCGAAACATGGTCAACGGAAAACAACCAGTAGCGCCATCCGCAGATCGCCAGCGCGATCGCCACGAGCCCAATGAGCGCGCGGCGCCGGTCAAGTGTCATCAGCCCCAACAGAATAAGCGGCCATAGCAGATAAAACTGCTCTTCGATCGCCAGCGACCAGGTGTGCCCGGTCAGAACGGCGTCGTACCCGCCGAAGGCGCGAACCCAGTTCATTACGTAGAGAAGCGCCGGCAATACTTCCAGAGGCCCGCTCAGGCGAGGCTCGAACATCGAACAGTAAATCGCTACCGCAGCCAGCACGCCGAACAAGGCGGGATAGAGGCGCCGCGCCCGTCGACCGTAGAAGGCGGCCAGGCTAATGCGACGTGCGCGCGCATACTCAGCCGCCAGCAGACGTGTAATCAGGAAGCCGCTGAGGACGAAAAAGACATCGACGCCGATGAAGCCACCATCGACGCCCGCAAGACCGGTATGAGACAGAAAGACCGCCAGAACAGAGAGTGCGCGGAGGCCGTCGAGACCGGCAATGCGTCCGGCATTTTGGTGTGTCATCGCCCGATTGCCGGGCGTTATCCGGCCAGTATTACGAATTCTTTCGATTGTAACATTAGTAAGGATTATGATTCTTGGGCGAACCTTCAACCGCCAGCAACCTCTGACCGACCCTGCCTCCGGTACGCCAAACGATATACGCTGTACATTCGTACATCAGCGCGACTTTGCTAGCCAAGCAGCGACGCTTGAGCATCGTCGTCCAGCTTTGGCGCAGGATTTTTCGCGGCCTTCGGCGCGGCTTCGGCAAACATCTCTTCGGCCGGCAATAGATTGACGAACGACCGTGCCCCATCGGTGCTGCGCGCGCCGAGCCAGTCGTCGCACTCTTCCGGTCGTAGGATCACGAGCGATCGCTTCTCGTCGCCGGGCCGGAGAAACCGCTTCATGAGCGGATGCCCGTCAGCGTTGACCGGCAGCATAGTGAACGAGAGAGAAGCGCCGTCCGGATCCTCCCACGCGCGCCAGAGTCCCGCGATGGCGAAAGGCCGGCCGCCCAACGCACCGCCTTTCCCGTCTCGTAGCTCGGCTCGTAAAAGCTTGCGCATGGAATCAGACAGAGCCGCAGCTTCTTCCTGGCGCCGCTGTAGCCGCGCTCCTCTCCTACTGACTCGGCGCGGGCATTCATCGTCGAAAGAGCGGATGCGGATGCTCGAAGAGTGGCGAAAAAATGGCCGAAGGCGATGAGCCAGGACGGGAACGGGGAGAATTAATAAACAAAAATGTTGAGAAAGTTCTTGTGTGTTTAAACATTAGTGTTTAATATAAACACTTGTTCAACAACACGGAGGGATGGTGAAACAGGAAGAGTTTAAGCGGTGGTTGGAAGAGCAAGGCGTGGTAGTAGAGAACGGCAAGAAGCACTGGAAGGCCTACTACAACGGAAAGCAGACCACCGTACCGAGGCACCCCGGCAAGGAACTGAAGGATGGAACCAGGCGGGCGATTCTCAAACAACTTGGACTGAAGTAAGGGGTAGCCCCGAAAGGGGCTTTCCCGCACCGTTTCTCATACGCAATGGAGTGCGATATGTTGTCTTATCCGGCTGTATTTGAGCCTGACAGCGGCGGGTTCGTCGTTACGTTCCGGGATATTCCGGAGGCAATCACTCAGGGCGATTCCCTCGAAGAGGCTCGCTCTATGGCTGCTGATGCATTGCTCACGGCGATGGACTTTTATTTTGAGGACAAGCGCCCAGTTCCTGCGCCGTCGAAAGCGAAGAAGGGAGAGGAGTTGGTCGCGCTGCCCGCCAGCGCGTCAGCGAAGATCCTGCTGCTCAACGAGATGCTGGCGCAGAAGGTCACGCCGTCGGAGCTTGCCCGACGGCTGGATACGCGTCCTCAGGATGTGAATCGCATCGTCAACCTCGAACACACTACGAAGATTGACACGATTGCCGAGGCGCTGGCAGCACTCGGAAAGCGCCTAGAGATCACTGTTATTTAATGTGCGCCATTGGGCGCGACTCGGAATATCGGCAGTGCCAGCAACGCCACTGCCGGTAACGCTCGAACATCTCTTACGTGGTCGCGGGCCCGTTGCCCCAATGCGACCAGCCGAACGCGCGAACGCCCCAATACATCAAGGCTGCCCGCCACGCGGGCACGCCGCTCACCAGCGACGCCTCGCGCAAGACCGCATCCGCAACATCGCGCGGCACCGCATGCTCCAAGTACAGCCAGTCATGGACGGCCGATGCCTCATGAGCGCTGTCGGCCGTCAGCAGGAACGCGACCGGCGTCCGTGGCACCGAGGCGAAGTCCGTCTCGAAACCGGCCGGCACCGTGAACGTCAGCTTTGCCACATCCGACTTATAGACGAGCGGCGCAGCCAGACGCCACGTCCCTCGCCCGCCGTTCGTCGAGTCGCTTACCAGCTCGACCTGCAGTTCTGTCAGGAATGCGCTCACGATGCGACTGCTCCACTTGCCGGATCGGGCGCGATCGCCGCCGGCACGGCCGAGTAGTTCGCAAGCGCGGACGATACAGCAAGCTGCGCGGCCGTGAGCGCGATCTCGGCAGCATCCTTGGTCTTCTGATCCCATCCCGACGCGTCGATCACCTTGATGAGCGCAGGAACGCCGTCATTGATCAACGCGCCGATATTGGCCGTCGAGATCGGCGGGATGGACGCGCTCGAGCTGGCACTCTCCAGCGTCGCACAAGCCGCATTGACCTTGTCCGAGGCCGTAGCCAGGTAGCCTTGTGCATCGACGGACAGTTGCGACTTCATGGCCGACATCGACGCGAGGAAAGGAACGCTGACGGTGCAGACCTTCTGCGCCTTCACCTGCAGCGTGGCGACGAGTTGAGCAGGCGTCTGGGGCGCGGCGCTCGGCGCCGCACAACCAGCGAAAGCGACGGACAGGACAAGGCCTGCCGCAAGCAGCATGAGCTTCTTCATGGATTTTCCTTCGGATAGTGCCGCGATCGCGGCAAGACGGTTACTGCGCGGAAGTGGCGGACTGCTTCGCGGCGACGCGCGCGGCAATGTAGTTGAGCGCGGCGTGCGCGCCGGAAGCCAGCACGCCGGCTACGAGCGCTGAGACACTTGCCGGCACCGGCACGTGAAACGCCAAAGCAAGCGCCCACTCGACTGCGGGCATGAGGGTGGCGGTCGAGATAGCGACGCCGCCGGTGACGACTGCTGAGTTTTGAGCCATGGATGCTCCTACACTGCGTGGTGGATGACTTCGGCAGCCGAGAACTGATAGCCCTCCTTGCCGTACTTTTGTGCGATCCAGATCGGAAACGGAAGCGCATGCATGCCTTCGTCTTTCCCGATGTGATGCGCCTTGCAAAGCAACATGCCGTTGACGGTCATGTCGTCGACGAACTGGGTCCAGTCGGTGAAGTGGTCCCAGTCGAATGCCTTGATCGCTTCACCCCACACGCCGGCCTGCGCGTCGAACTTGAAGCGCTCCCAGTCGATCATTTCGGCGAACGAGCGCTCGATCGGGTGGTGATGCGCCTCGAGCGGATGACCGCTCTCCTCAGCCGTCGCGTTGCAGATGAAGCAGCGACCACCGTCGCGCGCGATCAATTCTTTGCGCGTCCGCTCGAACAACGACGTCGTCTTGCGCGGCTCGTGGCCAGGAATGTTGACGTCGACGGTCAACGTCTCTTTCTCTTCGTGGATTTTGGTAACGTCGGTCATATCCGTAAACGAAAGCGACCCGCCGAAGCGGGCCCGAAAGTGAGTGGGTGCAGAAGTCAGATGATGCCGAGGGCCTTCTTCGCCGCGCCATACAGCGCCAGCCGTTCTGAATAGCCGTTCGGCGTTGCCTTCGACGTCGCACTGCCGAGGTTCACCGTGCGCGACACGCCGAGAAAATTGCCCGCATCCGCGAGCGCATTCAGCTTGCGGTTGGACCAGTACCAGGCGGCAGACAGCGCGGCGTTCGCGGGTTGCTCGAGCAGTTCCGGGTGATGGATCAGATCGAGATCGAGGCCGAGCGCCGCAAGCATGTAATTCCGACGCCCCGTGATCTGCACCAAGCCGCGGCCGCAGAATCGGAGGCCGTCGCCAGGCTGCGTGTTGCCCAGCTCGCTCGCCTTCTTCGACGGCGGCTCGTACGCGGTCTGCGCAAGCGTCGGCCCCCATATCTCTTTCGTGAAGACCAGTCGCGCTGACTCGACGCCGACGGTCGCGAGGAACGCGGCGACGCTCAGCGGCGTGGCAATCGCGTATTTGTCGCATGCTGCCTGAAGCGGCTGCACCCACTGCGATGCGCGCATGGCGGTCGAGCCGCACCCTGCGGCGACGATGGGAGCAGTCAGATTCATTTGTCCGCCTTTGTGTCAATGCGCCGATTGATCTCGGCAAAGCCTTCGCGCGTCTCTTTCGAGTTCTGATTGACAGCCTCGATGAGTCGCTCGATTGAGCGCTCGAGGCTGCCGACTGCCTTGGTCAATTCGGTCTGCGTGACGTAGTGCTCAGCGACGTAAAGCTTGTGAGCTGCGAGGGCATCCCCCACCGATTTGATTGCTTCGCCGTGCTCTTGCATGGTCCGGTCTCGCTGCCCTTCCGACCTTTGCCAAAGCCACCCGAAGACACCACTGACGACAGCAAAACCAGCACAGCCAACTTCAACGACGGCGGTGTAATCCATTCAAGCCCCGGAAATGAAAAAAGCCGCCCAGAGGCGGCTGTTGGTCGAATCGTTGTTTTGCTGCTTGACGATTTTCGGACGTGATCGTCTAACTCGAGAGTGCCGAATTCAGGCGTGGTTTTTCGGCTATGTGCCCAGGCGGAACATCTCGAATGTGTCGGGGTCCTGCCTTTCTGCGATGAATTTTGCGAAGAAATGGGTTTTGGCGCTATTCACGAGAAATTCGGGCAGGCATTGACGTAGTGCGTTGGCGACGACCAACTCCGATGGAGGGATGCCGGGGCGGATAGTGCGCAGCCAGGATCCAAAGGAACTCCAGACCTGTGAAGGGAACACCGCTGCCAGATAGTGAAGCAGTCCCTGACAGACGATGCCAGCGTGCATAAAGACGTGGTACGCGTGGATCTTGCGCTTGACGGCGTTGCGGTACTCGAGTGACTCGCGATGAAGGTATTGATCGCCGTTTCGGCGGGCGAGCGGCTTCATGTCCTGCATCCAGAAGTGGTACGCGAATGTGCCGATCCGATGCACCGCCTGTTTGAAGCTGTACTCGATCTTGAAGCGCAATCCATACAGGCGGATGATCTCGACGGCATCCAGACTGAGGTCGGTGCACATCAGCAGACACGAACCCCTGCTTGGGTGAGTCACTGCCACGAAGCGAACCAGCTGACCGTACGCCGGCCACAGCAGATCGCAGACCCGATAGTGAATGGTGACATTGTGCTCGCCATAGACCGGACTGGGGGCGGATTGCAAGGCCTGGGGATCAGCCAGTAGCGATTTGAGTTTGATCTTCTCACCGTAGCGCCTGGGACGCCCCCGTTTGCGCGGTCCCTGCTGCACGTACGGGGCACAGGCGACTGCATTGGACTTCACGCGTGTGACCAGGTGGTTGTCCCGATCGCGCAGGCCTTTGACGATCTTGCCAGCAGCGTAGTAGGCATCGGCCACGAAGTAGAACGGCTGCTGCACCGAGACGATGCCAAGCAGCGAGATCATCTTGTCGAGCAAGGTACGCCGATCGCGGTTGGACCACACCAGACCTTCGTGAATACGCACGGCCAGCGGTACGGCGAAGACGCTCTGGGCGGCCCGCACAAGCATACTGACCGCCTGCATCGAGTGCCCCATGATGTATTCGGGCTTGGTGTTGGAGTCGGACTGTTGATGCAGCAGCTTGACGCCGGGCATCTTCCTGCCGCTCTTGGCCACCTTGATGCCATCGCCGACCAAAACCAGTCGGCCATTGACGCGTAGCGGGTCAGGGAACAGGCGCAGCACCGTCTGGGTCCACAGCGCTGAAAGCTGATCGAGCTGCACGGCGTCGCTATGCAGGCTGTCACGCAGCTTGTTGTACAGGGCTGGCCGCAGTTTGAGAGCCCGCACGATGCTGGTCACGCCCAGCAACTCGGTGCGCACAGTCAAGCCAGCGACGACAGTTGCGAACCACATGAAGCTGCGCAGGCGAGAAAACGCTGGGCGTAGCAGCCAGATCGCGTCCCACCAAGCCGTCCAGAGTTTCATTGTTGTTCTCTACATTATTTTGCACTACGAAGTATCGCATAGAATATGCAATATAGGCAGCACAAACGGCTCCTTCAAATCGAAAGACTCATTGAGACGATCAAGGCGATGCTCGCCGCGATAGATGAAAGACGCGCGGGGTCACTCACCCCCCCCCCATTGCAAGGCCCTCCCGAACCAGTTCGGGGCATACTGACAGACGAGCGATACGCGGGACAGGAAGATCCGCACTGAGTCCTTCGTGGGCGATGCGCTGAGCGATGTGAGCCCCTGCAAGTCAACTACGAGAGCATCAACAAGGCATTGATTGAGGAATAGAGCAACGTGAGTTTGATCACTGCCGCCTGACGATGAATCTGGTGCACGAAGGCAACCGGCCACGCCGGATCACATCACCAGGAAATGGATCGGTGTTCAGATGAAAAGCGCCGAGGCCGGAGCGAGTCCGAGAAAAAACAAGCGAGAAGTCGGCACTCTCGAGGTCTAAGAAGCTGTTGCGAAATTAAGTTCTGGGGCTGTTAACTTTTCTGGCTTGGTGTTAACTTTCTGTCTTGTTTTGCCTGACAGGAAGCGATGTCTAAAGAACTCATAGACGACGAACTGTGGTCACTCATCGAACCACTTCTGCCTGCGCGAGCACCTCGCAATCGGCAATATGCCGGGCGCAAGCCAACACCCGACCGCGCTGTACTGACGGGCATCGTGTTCGTACTGCGCTCAGGCATTGCGTGGAATCTCCTGCCGCAGGAGATGGGGTGCGGCTCAGGCACTGCCTGTTGGCGACGGCTCGTCGCATGGCAGGAAGCAGGCGTCTGGCAACGCATCCACGAAACGCTGCTGGCCGAACTGCGTCGTCGTGGCGAAATCGATTTGTCGCGCGCGCTCGTGGACAGTTCATCGATTCGCGCCGTGCTGGCGGGAAAAAAACCGGCCCGAATCCCACGGACCGGCGCAAGCTCGGCAGCAAACACCACCTCATCGTCGACGCGCAAGGCATCCCGCTCGCGGTCATCCTGAGTGCAGCGAACCGCCACGACATTACCCAACTCGATGCGCTGGTTGAGGCAATTCCGCACATCAGAGGCAAGCGGGGGCACCCCTTGCATAAACCACAAATCGTTCAGGGCGACCGGGGCTACAGTTCCGAACCACATCGGCAACGTTTGAGAGAACGCGGCATCACGCCGGTGCTCGCAAAAATTGGCTCGCCCCATGGAAGTGGTCTCGGCAAAACGCGCTGGCCAGTCGAGCGTTCGATTGCATGGCTTCACTCGTTTCGACGCCTGAAAATTCGCTACGAACGTTATGCCCATATCCATGAAGCCTTCCTGTCTCTGGCTTGTGCCTTAATTTGCTGGACACGTCTCAAGCCAATGTTTAACTAATTTCGCAACAGCTTCTAAAAAATGGCTTCCAACCCGCTACGATGCGGACCGCTAATCAGCTAGTCGATCCCGAGTCGACGTGCCGATGGTGAAATATCGGCTATCAGGGTGGCCGCTACGACACTGGTAATATCTCTAAATCTTTTGGAGCCTTGCCAGTGCCAGCTAAACAAATCAATTCACTGACGTCGTTGCGGTTTTTCGCTGCAGCAATGGTGGTCGTTTTTCACACACGACGTGAGTTCGGTTATTTCGGCCTCGCCGATCACCTGGCGCTCACGCAAGCCGTATCCCTCTTCTTCGTTCTATCAGGGTACATTCTCGCCCACACTCATCGAACGATCACTTCAAGGTCGGATCTCTTCATCTTCTATCTCAAGAGGTTTGCCCGGATTTGGCCGCTTCACCTCGCTGGCGCTGCCGCGGCGTTGTGGCTAATCCATTTTGAAGGCGGCTCAGTGCGCGGCGAAGACGCGATCCTTAACGTGCTGCTGTTGCATGCTTGGTCATCGGACATCACCACGTATTTCTCGTTGAACGGCGTCTCGTGGAGCTTGTCCGATGAGGCCTTTTTCTATGCAGTTTTCCCATTACTGATTTGGCGTGTGAACGCCACTTGGGTAGTCAAACTAGCAGCAACCGTCCTCGTCACGGCTGCAATGTTGCTTGCCTTTAAGAACATGGGACGCCCGTTGATGCTGTGGTCCGCATACATTTCGCCCATCACAAGGCTGAGTGAATTCATGATGGGCATTGCAGCCTATCAATTGCGAGGCAAGCTTCGGAGCGTCATCGAAGGTGGTTGGCGCGCGAGCGCGCTCGAGATTGGCACCGCTCTGATTGTCGCGTCCGCAATCTGGGTGGCAGACCTCAAATTCGTCTCGGACTTACCGTTCCATCCGATCAAGCCCGTTGCAATCTGGCTTTCAAATTGCGGTGTGGGCGTTCTTTTTACCCTATTGATAGCCGTGTTCGCACTGGAAGGAGGCGCCCTGTCTCGCCTTCTCCAAGCCCGGCTTCTCATTTACCTTGGCAAGATCAGTTTTGCTCTATACATGATGCACCAACTCGTCTTGCGGTACGCGGAGGACCACGGTTATATGGCGCCGGACTATCCGGTTGCAGCCAAGGCCGCGTTGTACTGGTTGGCGGCAATCGCGGTCGCTGCAGCAGCCCACCATCTGATAGAGATTCCCGCCCAGAGAGTAATCTTGTCGCGATTTACACCCCGGCGTGGCGTAATGGCCTAGCTCATTGACGACGAAATTCAAGGGCTGTGTTGTGATGATTCCGCTTGACTGGTAGGACCTTTGGTCCTATTCTGATCGTACTGGCACCTCGCTTTCCGCGCGGTCCGACATCCCGATAGAAACGATCATGAAAGCCTGCTTTCGTGCGCCTTTTCGCGCACTTGGAATCTCCGGACATGCATTACAAGCCCCCTCAGCCGGAAGACATCGAGCGCCTCAAGAAGGAACTCGGTCTAGACGGCGCGCAGATGGCGGAACTGTTTGGCGTCGCTGGGAATCGCGCATTTCGCCGGTACACATCCAAATCCGACGACACCAAGAACAAGCGCGAGCTCGGCGCGCACATGCTGTTCTTTGCGATGGCGCGCTTGGAACTGGACGCCCAGACCATCGAGCGAGTACTACAACGCATGCGCCGAGTCGGAGCAACGATCGATTTGAACCCCGACTCCCCGGCGCCCGATGGAGAGCAGAAGCCCTAAACCGCACGCCATGTATCATCTCGCGCTGGAATAAAAAAAACGCGAGTGGGGTTATGGCAAAAGGGTTATGCGTATCGGTTCTAGGCATGCTTGTCATGGCGTGCAGCGGCTCCGGTGGCGGAGGTGGTGGATCGACTCCGCCGGTTGCCCAGACGACGCAATCGGTACCTAAGACCGTCGTGATCGATGCAGAAGGAGATTCGACGTTCTACGGAACGCAAGTCATTAACGGCGTAGTGTCGAGAACGGCGAACAATCCTCCGGCGCTACTGCAAGGCATGCTCGGTGCGAACGTGACCGTGATTAACAGCGCAGCGGGCGGCGCTACGGTGCTAGACGCCCTGAATGGACTCGCCCCACGTTATACGACGCCACTCGCTAGCCGGCTTGCAACCAACAATTCGGCGCTTGTTCTATCCAATTTTGAGATCAACGATTCCTTGAGGCTCTCGCAAGATGACTATCGAGCCGGCCTTTTGTCGTGGATCACGAGGGTGCGGAATATGGGCAAGTTGCCAGTTCTTGAAGAGCCCAATCCGGTGTGCAGTCCGACGTATCCCAATGTCGAGGCATACCTTTCTGTATTGCGGGACGTAGCCGCGCAGCAAGGTGTAACGCTCATCGCGCAGTACGACTACATCAAGTCGCTCCCAAATTGGCAGGCAATGCTGACCGACTGCGTGCATCCCTACGACTCGCTGTATCAAATCAAGACACAGCGCGAGTACGCCATGCTTCAGCCGATCGTCGCAAAGTTGCTTCAATAGAGCATTAGTCGGATGCCACCGGGCTGGGGATCATCTCTCGATATTGCGGCAGCAACCCGTCGTAAAACAACTTGTATCGGGGATCTGCCGCAGTAACTTCGTCCTGATACGGAGCCCAATCGTCTGACTGAGGGCAATCATATAGGCCTGCGATCGTAGTCTTTGCCTCATCATTAAAAACAGCGTACATGACCATGATCAGAACTCGAAATAGGAGATGGTGATGTTATGTGACGGAGTGCCACCGCTCGCCGAGACAATACGGTAGAGATTTTGCGCCAACGTTACTGCAACACGGAATCCAGCCGCAATCGAAGATGCTATAGGAACCGTCTGAGAAACCGGAGTTTGCCCGCCAATCGGGCCATCGGCCATAGTAACGCTGATTGAAGATACGGCAGATCCAGATGCATTTCCAAGCTGAACACCACCGCCAACAAAGCGCGCGTTGAATGGGATCAGGGTGGACGAGAAATATCCCGATCCGGTGAACGTTGAGCCCGTTACGATGTTGCTTGTAATTACCCCGACGCGCCGGTCCGTCTGCGAGAACGGAGCAAACTGTCCAGCAGTCGCGCTCATCGGGGCAATGCCAATCAGCTGACTCGCGGTATAGCCGCTCGGGAGTGAACCAGCATAAATCTCGGGCGCTTTTGCAGCGCTCGCATCGGTGGCGAAAATTCCAGCGCCAGCAACCAAGCCATAAGCAGCATAGATCGCCGCGAACCCGTTCACCGCTGGAGTCGTGCCGACAACACCACCAATGCCGGAGCCGCTGAGATTGACTGTCTTGTTGAATGAGCCAACGACAAAAGACTGCCCGCCCAGCGCCGTCTTGATCACCAACTCGTCTGCTGTAAACGCAACGCTTGCACCTTGCGCCGCCAGCAATGCAGAAAGATTCCGTGCCGCCCCGGCAATCGGCGCATACATCTTCTGCAGCGCTGCGTTGACCTGGTTGTAGCTGGTCTTTGCACGGGTGATGCCGGCCGCCGCCAGAATAGAGCACAATTCTTCCTGGATCATGTTGAACCACGACGCGCGCTCGAGCGTCGCGGGCGTCCCGCTCGCCGGGTTGCCTTCGGTCCAATACCCTTCTGTTCCAGCTGCCTCGGGAGCGGGAAGGCTCGTGGCTGCCGACGGATCATCAATTCGAAACATAGAGCCTCTTAGGTGTAGGCAAAAATAAGAATCGTGTGGGCCGGAATTACTTCATTCAGCTCGCACTGCAAGACGGCGTTTCCCCAGCTCGCGAGCGGATCGCCTGCGCGTGCCGTCCCAACTTTCGACTGCGTAATCGTGTTGAGCGGCGCATTGATCTGCCAGACGAAGGACCATTGGGGGCCGAGCCGGAAGACTGGTTGTCCGACCCGGCTCTGCCCTACTCGCGCCGACACGTATTCGGTCACCGTCACGGTGTAGCCAAGCAGCGCGGCATACTGGATGAAGTACGGAACCGACTGGCCGCCTGACCCCGCGAAGCGCGCGACGACTTGGGCCTGCCGCTGAGCCACCGTGGGTGCCGGTCCTGCGCATGGGTCTGGCAGACCCAGTGCCGATTCCCATTCGGGAAGCAACTCGACGGCAGTTTTCGGAAATGCATCTACCAGCAAGTTGTTATTTCTGGCAGTATGTCTCGCCCATGTCGGCGAAAGGCCGGACATTGCCTGCGCCATCACTGACGTCGGGTCCCGAGGCCACGCGAGA
Organism: Paraburkholderia aromaticivorans; assembly: GCF_002278075.1. Lineage (NCBI taxonomy): Bacteria > Pseudomonadati > Pseudomonadota > Betaproteobacteria > Burkholderiales > Burkholderiaceae > Paraburkholderia > Paraburkholderia aromaticivorans. The sequence continues at coordinate 4,310,810 of NZ_CP022989.1, forward strand.
CCGCGCGGCATGAGCGCCTGAATCGCCTTCAGGAAATCTGATGCCTGATAGTTCGGAGCAGCCATTTATGGGAGCCATGTGATCGTTCCGAGCACTGGAAGCTGGCCAGTGGTCCCGACGATGTTTGCGGTTGGCGACGTAATTACAAAGCCCTGCGTTCCCGAGATCGCAGCGATTGCCGACTCGATATAAGAGAGATCGATTACCCCGTTCTGGCCGGCCGCCGTGCTGAGTGGAGAGCCATACAGAACGAACACACCAGAAATCGCCGACGCGATCGCCGACTTCATCGCCGTCGTGAAGCTGCTGGTGCCGGTAATCGTGAAATTGACTACCTGCTGCGTCGGTGCCACGCTGTACACGAGCGCTGTCGCCGGCCGCAGCGGGAAAATCCAGTTCGCAACCGTCAGCAGATCGAGCGTCGCCGGCGTGCCGCGCGGCTCGAGCGCGGCCACCCCAGAAACGCCTTGGGGGAATCCGTTGTTGGCCGCCTCGGTCACGTCGAACATCGTGTACACGACGACGGTGCCTGCGCCGAAACCGTTCGGATTGCACCAAGCGCGCGTAACGCCGTTGACCTGCAGCGCCCACGTCACGTAGTCGTTTTGCGCCCCGCCCTGCGGTGTGTTCTGATAAGCCTGAAGCATCCGGGCGCGAAGGCTGTCGTCCTTCTCGACGTCCGCTCCGCCGGTAAATGCCACAGACACGGAGCCGGTCGAGTTGATGCCGGCGATCGCCGTGCCCAACGTCATGACCGTGCCGATGGCGCAATTGCCAAACGCGCCGGTCAGGCCGGACGGATCCGCATTCGCGACTGCATTGACGGTCACGTTGCTGCCGGACCAGACACCGGCTGAGGTCGTCGTGAAGCCGACACCGTCGCCGCGCGCGATCGGCGTACCGATCGGCAGAGGAGTTCCGTTCGTGCCCGCGAACGTGATCTGTCCTGGCACCGTCGAGCCAGCCTGCGTCGCCGCCTCGCGAAACACATTCTTGAGGGCAGCCCACGCTTCGAGGAACTCTTCCTCAGCGGTGAAAGGATTCGACTGCTTTGCTACCCAGTCCGTGTATCCGTATTGGAGCTGAGCGAGTCCTGCGAGAGCCGTGCCTAGGATGTTGAGGCTGGAAAAGCGTAGCAGCGGATCCGATCCCGGAAGACCGGACTGAATGTCAGCGGCCACCTGCGCGCGCAATTGCGTGAGTGTTGGTCGTGCGTACGGCATATCAGTTGATTCCTTCCCAGGCCCACGTATAGCGGCCCGTCGTCAATAAAGTGCCGTCGGGTTTGTATGCGGTGATCTGCGCGCCGAGAACGCTGGTGCGCACCCACTGCGTGCTGATGTCGAAGCGGCCTACGACACCGTCATCCACCATCCACTGCAGGGCCTCGGCCAGGTAGTCGTAGGCTTTCTGCAGCGTTTCCTTCGTCTGCTTCGCGCGCCGCAGCAACCAGAGACGCGAGCCAATAGGAACCGTGTCATCCGCCCACCAGCCGCGCGGATCGCCTGAACCATCCGGAATCACGTCGCCGGGCTGTGCCATGCGATCGGAAAAGATGCTTATGATGATTGCCGTCTGGAGATCGTTGCCGGTCGTCAGCAAGGGGCCGGACATGGACCAATCCCCGCGGTTGTTCGCGGCGTCCCAAGAAATCGTTGCGTCGGCCATTTCGCTCGGGCATAAAAAAGCCCGCGCGTGGCGGGCTGAGACGTTGAGCGCTAAGCGCTATTCGGTTTGGTTCGGGCCGCTCGTTGTGGTGCCCGGTCCTCCGAGCTGAACATTAGGAACCGGATGGGTATGACTGTTGTAGATCGACCTCATCTGGGCCATCGTGTGCAGGTTTGTTGCTGAGTTGTCGATGATGTCGCCGGGCGTCGTGATTTCTGGCGTATCAATCTCGACTCCGCCAGGTGCGACGATCTTGAGCTTCCCACTCAGGTTCCACGTCACATTCCGCGCGTCGTTGACTACGACGTCCTGCCCTTTGGCCTCGACGACGATTCCACCGCTCGCGGTCATATAGACGTACTTGCCGTCCTGGCTGTACAGCATCGATTCGCCAGCGGACAAGCCCGTCGGGCGTGACTGCTGGTGGTTCGTTGCAATCACCGCAACGTTTCCCGGATCACCAGCTATGGCGCCGTAAGCGACGTCCGAACCGTAGGGCGGATAGGACGTGAAGCCGAAATCAGCAAACCGAAAGCGGTTATCCGAGGTTACTAGCCCATTCGCTCGAACCTGCATTTTCTGAATCGGCCCTGAGTCGTCGACGTAGGTCACACGGCCGCGCCCAAACAATCCGCGCAGCCGCATGAAGAGCCGCTCGATCGAGATGGAGTCCATCAATTCACCATGTTCACGTCGGGCGCGATCGGATTGAGGATGATCGGCTCCTGATAGAAGGCTTCCGGCGGCATGATCACCACATCGGCATTCGTCCCGCTCGCATCGCGCTTATAAGTCACGTCCGCGATCAGCCACGTTTGAGGTTTCAGCTTCAGCCCCGGCAGATTGATCGGCACCAGCGTGTTTGGCGTCCACAGCTTGCCGGCTGAATCCCGCCAGCTATCCGTTGACACGCGCACCGCATAAGAGCGGCCGTAGCGACGCGCCTTTTCCCACTGCGCGCGCTGTGCCGCGACGTCCTGCCCGCCAAACACCGACTCAGCCACGATCGCGCGGTACCGGAGCCGCGGCACCGTCGGATCCTGCACGCTTGCGATCAGGTTGCCGCCGTCGCCCACGTCCTCGCACGTGTCTAGGCTCTGGCGCACTGCGTCGTAGTCCGAAAACCGTCCGTCCATGCCGAACATCGCGCTGGCTGCCTGAACATTGACGCCCTCCTCGAATCCGCACGCGGCTTGCTGGGTGCCGATTCCGGAAAGCAGCAGGCTTCCGTCTGGCTGGTCGTACAGCAACAGCGCGCGGAACCGGCAGAGCCGCTCGAGCACGTCATAGATCGGCTCGCCGACCATGATGTTCAGCTGCGGAATCGGGTCTCCCTGATTCGCGCCGTCGGCAAGCGAAACTGGAATGCCGTAGACGCTGCAGAGGTTTTGCGCAATCTTCAGCAGCGGCATATTCAGAAGCTGGCCGCCAGTCCACTTTGCCGAGCAGTCGACGAGGTCCTGGCACTTGCTCCGGCCGGTGATCCGGATCGTATGCTCGCGCGCGTTGTAGCTCGGCAGGTAGCGATCGACGAAGCCGGACAGCACAACGTCGGCGCCGAGGAGCACATCGACCTGATCGCCTTCCTGCACGATCACTTCCGACACGCCCGGGTAAGGCTCGGTGAACGACACATCGAAATCGGACGGGCACCGCTCGATGCCGCGAGACAGACGGATCCCAAGCCACCCCGTGATGTTTCGGGTGTTCGAGATCGTGTACGTGGGTTGTCCCGGCACTGAATTAGGGTTCCGCGTACACGTCGACACCCTAAGGGTGATGTCATCACTCATCAGCTAGCAAGGGCCTGAAATGTCGTTGGGCAAAATGCCGGGTGTCGTGGGTCAATCTGCTGTACGAGTCCAGGCTCACGCGTCGGATCACGATAGATTCGGTTCGCAAGCACCAGCGATGGAAGTGGCGCCTGAAACTTGAACGTCGCGATCGAGGCTAAATCGGCGCCGCGCGCAGCGAGATCAGCAATGACCGACTGCCGCAGGGTTCGCAACGCCTGATACGTACCATCATCGCCTGCGTCGCCCGCCGTCGCGATCTCCGCATCGAGCAGGCTCACAGTGTTGGCTAGCGTAGTGTTCGCGTCATCCTGCGAGGCAGGTTGGTATGTCGTCAGCGTCACGGCGAGTTGCGCGAGCGCATACCGCCGCAACAGCGCGGCGAGCGCCACCTGCATAACGCTCATGGACGATCCGATCTGGCCGGGCGTGGTCACGGGCGACGGTGAATATTGCGCCAGCGAACTGATCATGCGCACGGCGTCAGCCGGATCAGTCGCAGCAGCGGCAACTGTCGAAATGAACGACTGCGCCGCAGCACCGAGTGCTGCTGAATCTGACGGATTCGACGCCGCGGCTTGCAGAGCTGCCCCGGCGGCAACAACCGAAGCGCGCGCTGCAGTCGCGGCCGACAGCAAATCGTCGGCTGTCGTACTCGGAGACGCCCTCACGTTCGCGCCGGCATAGCCGTTATTGCCCCCCCCGAACAGTCGCCCGAAGTTGCCAAACAGCGTCGAGACCGTGCCGATCACGCGCTTTACATCGTTGATGGCGGTCACACCCAGTTGATACCAGCCGACTACCGTCGAAACCGCCTGCCGCACGATTGCGGCGCCGGCCTGAATTGCGCTCGCCGTAGTCCTTACGAAATCGACCAGCGCTGCGATGCCGTTCAACGAAGCGTTGTTGATGCTTGCGTCGCCGGTCGAGATGGTCGCCTTCGGGAATATCCGATCACCGGAAACGATCAGCGTCAGCCGGATCTCGAACACGCGACCGAGGTCGACGCGCTCCATCGTCTCCACGCTCAGGCACGCGACGTTCTTGATCGTGCCCAGCGTCGGGTGCACGAGGGTCCAGTTCCCAGGTGCCTCGCAGATTTGCAGCAACTGGTTGCGCTGCGCGATGACCGGGCCAGCCTTGGTGATCAGATCGTCTTCGACCAGGAAGCCAAGAACCTCGAACTGCCTCCCCTTTTTACCCAGATCCTCGACCCATACATCATCGCGAAACGGGTAATTGTGGATAGCCTGCTTTCTGCCGACCGAGGTCCGAACAGATTCGATTCCGAATGGCACCCCGCCGTAACTAGCCTGCTTGAGCGAATCCAGCCAGGTGCCCGTCTGGAAGCCGACGAGACTGGCCAGATTTCCAACGGCGGACGCAACGCCGCCGATGCTGCCGGCGACATTCAGTGCGTTCGTTGAGGTACTCAAGGCAATGCTCCATCGCCACCCATGGCGTAGTTGACTTTCGTCGGCAGATAGCCGCCGTCCGCCGTTTTCGCTTCCACACGTGTGCCTGCCGGAACATTGCTGAACGTCACGTGCAGCGCAGCCTGCTGAAGTTGCGCGACGCGCGCATCATGCCCGTCATCAGCAGCCGGTTTCGTCTTACCGCTGAAGGCGATGCCGCCCTGCTGCATTCCAGCGACCGTCGCATTACCGAGTTGCTCAGGCGAATAAGGCTGCTGACCGTTTTCCGCGCGGATCATCCCTGCAATCAACGATGCCACCTGCCGCGGATCCCCCAAGTCAGGCCTGTCATTCGCGCCCAACCCAGTCGAGGCCGAGATTATCTTCGTGTAGTTGGCGATCTGCTCCGGCGTATTGCCGGTCCGCGCACCGCCAGTCCACTTGTCCTGAATCTGGGCAAGCGTCAGACCTCGATAGTTGCGCTCGAGGTTGGAAACCGCAGCTGTGATACCACGTTCTGGAGTGTCGTATTCGATCTCCCTATTGTGGTCCAGCATGTTCAGCGGGTTGTTGCTACGGATGCCGAGTGGCGCACGCTTCGATGAATCTGCCGGATTCGCGCCACCTTGTAGCGACGATGCAATTTCGGTATCAGGGCGACCCGCCGCGTGTGCGGCCATCGCCCGCATGAAGTCGCCTGCGGGCAGATGCGTCGAAGCGGCAAGCCAATCACCGTTACGCACATCTTCAATGCCCTGCTTGTTGTCAACGTCCGGAAGGCCAGCGAGCTTCACCACTTTCAGCGCACCCCACGCAGCAATCCCAGCCACGCCGAGGGTTCCGAGCGCGGTCACTGCGGCTGGAATCGTCGTAGACGTCAGTGTGATCAAGCTCGCAATCAGGTTTGCCACGCCACCGATAGGGCCGGCGAACTTGATGGCAGCGATCGCGATCGCGACGCCCTTGATGCCGCCCAGGTTATCCCAGAGCAGCTTGGCCTTTGCTGCGACGCTGCTCCAATCAATCTTCGAAACCCAGTCAGCGAGCTTTTGAACTGCCGTTGCTATCTGATCTGCAATCTGAGCGCGGTGCGTATCGAGCCATTTCGCGAAACCATTGACGAGCGGGTCAAGGATCGGGATCAGGCGCGAGCCGATACTATTCCCGAGTCCGGTAACCGAGTCTTCGAGATCATTGATGTCGCGATGAAACTGCGCCGCGCGCTCTACCTCTTCCGCCGTCGGAACGAGCCCCTTGCGGAACGCGCGCGCCTTGTCGGTATCGTATGTGCCTTGTTGCAGCATCGGGAGGAGGCTGCCCATACCGAACGTGCCGGCGACATCGCGCTGCGCTTCGACCGACTTCTGCCCCTCGATGGCCTTCATGAGACGCATCTGGGTCGAGTAGTAATCGATGGTGCCATCCTTGTTGCGTTGGATCTGGACGCCCATCTTTTGCAGCAGCATCATCGCGTGCGGATCGGCGCCGAACGCCGCCGCCCGAATCGTCATCTGGGAGCCACTCATCGCCGAATCGAACTGATCAGCCGAGACCCCTGCACGCTTTGCGGCAACGTGCCACGACGCCAGATCTTGCGCGTTCATGCCGAGCAGCTTCGAAGACTTGTTCAGGTTGAACCCGAACGTCCCAAACTTGGTCGCTAGCGCAGTGAGCCCAGCGAGCGATGCTGCGCCGCCGATCGCCGTCAATCCGGGAATAATCTCGACGATCTTGTCGACGACGCCAGACGCCGCGCGCTCGACGCCACCGAGGCTCTTTGTCAGTTTCGAAAGACCCACTTGGCCGACATTGCCCAACTGGCCAACGCGCTTCTGGGCCTTATCGACCGGATCGGTGATTTTGCTGAGCGCATCCTTGATCTTGTTGACCGTCGCCGTCGCCGCATCATCGGCACGGATGCGGATAACAAAATCTTGTGCCACGCTCAGTCCTTTTTCAACATGCGCGCTGCGTGATGTGCATAGTTGCGCACCTCACTCCACGTCAATTGCTTTGTTTCGCTGGGTTGCCAGCGCCAGAACCGCTCGGTGATGCGGACAATGTGCTCCCAATCTACTGGGAGCCCTCCCCGTTTCCCTCGGGGTCGTCCTCATCTGGAGGCGTCAGGAATGCCGTCAGATAGTCCTGCGCCTTGTAATAGTCGCGGACACCGATGTTGGTCAGCGCGAGCATAGGAACGCCAGAGATCTCACTGATCAGCCACTTCATGCATTCGACGGCATGCTCTTTGGCCGTGCGCTTGATGAAGGCCTGAAGCTGGCCAAGCGTGGGCTCTTTCAGCTCGATTTCCGAGATTTCCGTCTCCTCGGTGCCCTTCAGGATGATCGGCTTCGAAAGCTCGATCGTGATGCTGTCTGGCACAACCTTGCGCGGCTTCTTCTTTTGTTCGTCGCTCATGGCTTAGCTCACCGACACGGTTTGTTCGGACACTTGCGGGCCCTCGAACTTGACTTCGAACTTGGCGTCCTCGGTGTCGACTTCCTGCGCTTCGGTCGTGCCCATGTTCCGGCCGGTGACGATCTTTCCGTTGGCCAGTTCGAGCACCACGGTTGAATTGCGCAGCTTATTGAAGTCGCCAACGGTCATGTCGCCGGCGTCGCGCAGCGACATCGTGATAGAGCCGGGGACAGGCGTCTCTTTCCAACCGTGAAATCCATCCGGACCCGTAAGTGGTTCGCGCTTCACCGTGGCCGGACTGTATTTGGCACCGCCTTCGAGCTGACGCGTTACGCCATCGATCGAAACCTTTGCGATCCCGGCGAGAAGATTGCTGGCCATTGTTGGCCCTCCAGAATGTGACAAAGCCGCCTTCAGGCGGCTTTGCTGTTGCGGTCAGTCGATTACTGCAGGCGGAATTGCACGAGCGTCGCGAACGTGCGCATCTGGTTCACGGGCGTGCCCGGCCAGAGAATATCGACGCGGTTCGGATTGACTGTGTTTTTGTTCACCACCAGCGCTGCAGCAAACGCATCGGCGTTCTGAACGAAACCAGCATCCGCACGCTCCTGATAGAGCGCGATGATGTCCGACTTGATCAGGTTCGGCGTAACAAGACCCGAATTGGCTGCCGGCCGCGTGTTGTTGTCGGCGAGCTTGCAGCGCGCGTACTTCGACGACAGCATCGTCTGAAGCGTCCGAATCTCCAGCATCAGTTGGAACATCGTTTCCACTTCGAGGTAGCTGTTGTCGGGAACACCTTGCGTATTCAGCTGGTACGTCGTGATGACGTTCTCGGTTAGCACCGTGCCGTCCTGCTGCACGGTGAAAGTCGAGATGCCGTCATACAGCAACGTCTCGCGCTGGCTAGGCAGGAACTGCGATTGGTTCGGAGGCGCCAGGACACCAAGCAGCGGCAGATACTGCAGCGGGACACCCGGGTCGGCGCGAACGCTCACGGCCGCCTGCCCGCACAGCGCAGCAGCCCACAACCAGCTCGGCGTCGGGCTTCCGTTGAAGCCCATGATCGTTTCGTGCTGATTGTTGCGGGCCAGGCCGAGAGTGGTCTGAGCGGCGAACGTGCCGGCATACGCGCCGAACGCGTGCCCGTACAACTGCTGCGTCCAGCTCCAACGACCGGTCTGATCGTTCAGAAACTGCTTCACGGCATCCAGCGATGCCGTGTCGGTGTACGGCGACGCGATGAAGTCGAACGTCATGTTGCCGAGGTTACCGAGCGCCGTCGTCAGCGTCGGGTTCGTCGCGCCACCGGACATCGCCGTGATCGTGTACGTGAGACCCGTCGGCGTCGTTTCACCACCGGCCGTGCCGTAGTAGTTGAAGAGAATGCTGATCTCGTTGCCGCACAGACCCTTGTTGTCGGCCGTCAGCGTAACCGTGCTGGTCGAGACAGACGCCGTGACCGGCATTGCCGGGATCAGATTGATTGCAGCCGAGACTGCCGTGGCAATCTGCGCGGTGGTCATGCCCGACGTTACCGGCACATTCACCACCTGACCGGCGATATACAGTGCGATCGTACCGTTGGCGGTAGGCGCAGCAGTGAATGCAATGCTGCCGGTCGCAGCCGTGGCGCCGGCAGCATCCGCCAGCGGCAGATACCAGACTTCGCCGAAACTGTCATTGAGACGATACGCCGCCAGCATGTTGGCGAGCATCGAACTCGCCCCGCCCTGCAGGTTCGCATCGCCGGTGCCACCCGAGATGATCGGGACATTCGGTGTCGCGATGCCGGAAGCCGTGATCTGGCCGATGATCAGCGCGCGCTGGTTCCCCTGCGCGGTGTTGGCCTGCGAATTGTCGAGTTCGAAGAACGAGCCAGGCAGCCGCAGACCAGACGGAATGACTTTGAACGGGATCGTGCTCATGCCTTGTCACCTTCCTTTGCGGGGGCCGGCTTCGCGGTCACCAGCACGACGTCGCCATCGTTGAGAATTTTGGTCCAGAGGATGCTGTCGTCGGGCACGTCGATGCCATCGGCCGGCAGCAATTGCTTCGTCTCCGGGTCGCGTACCGACAGGCCCGGTGCAGGTTTAATGCGCATTCGGCGCTCCTACGAAATAGGTTGGGGAAGTTCGATCGTGAAATACGGCTCGGTCGTCCCCGATGGCTCTTGAACGGTGACGTCGAAACCGTCGAGGGGCGTACTCGGTAACGGGAAGAAGTCCTCGGGGCCTTGCGCAAACTCGACCTCGACGTGCATCAGCAACTCTGCCATCGGCATATCGCCCTCCGAACTCGCCGAAATCTCGGACTCAACGGAGGTAAATTGCTGGATGCGCTGGCCACCGTTTGGATCGGCCCAGATAGCCGGGTTGTTGATCAACGCGACCTCGATCTGCAACTTCAGAGCCTCGGCTGCAGCGAGCGCTACCGCGGATCCCGCGTCGCCAACGAGCGCCGGCGACTTCGTACGAGCGATGATCTCGATCGTGGTCGTCACTGTGAACAACGGCGCATTGCGCCCCAGCGATTCTTTTCGTTCCTTTGGCGCGCGCACGAGCATCAACGGGAACGAATTGGATGCAGTTGGCCACGTGAACGGCGAATACACCGCTGTGCCCGCGTCGGTCGCGCCGGTGAGCGCATCCACGAACAGCGTGCGAAGCTCTGCTGACGTCGTCATGGCGAACTCATTTTGCTGAGCATCAGCTTTGCACCGCCGCGGCTATCGACGCGAACCTCGCGCACGAGAAACGTCGAATTGACGCTCGAGACATAAAGCTGATCGTTCTGAACGGGAAGAGACGGAAACTGCGACAGCTGGACGCCGAGGACTGCCGACACCGTCGTGACGCCTGACGATGCATCCTCGAACATCACCTCCTTGAGGTATGCATCGTCGAACACCCCGGTGATCTGCAGCGAGCCGCCAGCGAGCGGCCGGTATGTGACCGGCTCACCAAACACCGCCTGCAGAGGCCCGATCACAAGTGTGTCCCAATTCACCGGCATTTACGCCACCTTGATTTGCGGACCCTCTGCAGAGTCGAACGACGGACCCGGCGCCGTGACGACCGGCACCGCGCCTTCCGCCAGCAGAAAGCCCAAACTGCGGAGGCGCTTCACTTCCAGCTCGGGCAGCGAGACAGTCTCGCCGGGCCCCTTGGCGCCGCCCGCCTTGACGATGTCGACCTCGCGCTTCTGATCGGCATCCCATGCCTTCGCGGCCGGGGCTTCGGTGTAGATCGTCCGCCCCGGCGCCACGACGGCCGCAACCAGCTTCGGGCCGGCCATCAGTTCACCACCGCCGCGCAGACGCTCGCCGACAGCGATGCGTTGACCCGGCTCGGGATCACGATCGGCGACGACTGCATCAAGATGATGCGTTGTGCCGGATCGTTCTCGACCCAGGTCTTCGGTGCGTACGGCAGCGATTCGTAGTTGAACGCCGGATCCAGGATCTGACCGAACGCGCGCGTGCCCATCAAGTCGTCACCGCTCATCAGAACGGTGCCGTCAGCGATCATCGGCGTTTCGACGTTCGTGACCGGATCGACATACCAGTCGTTGTAGACCCACAGGTCGTACTGACCCCAGCGGCCCTTGTATTGCGCGCCGCGCTGGATCTGGGCGCCGACGTTGATCGTGTTGCCCGCACCGCCGTTCCCCGGGTACCAGATGGTTTGCTTGACCACCGGGTCCTGAATGAACAGTTCCCACGGGGTCGTCGTGAACACGAGGTCCGTCGCGACGCCGCCCGACTTTTTCAGCATCAGGTGGCCCCACGTCTCGATGCTCGCCGACGGAATGACGCCAGACTGGCCCCACTGGTTGCCACCGGTGAGGGCGATCGACAGCGAGGGATCGCGACCGAAGTCGACGACCACGGTCGGGAAACCGTCGCCGGTGATCGTGACGGTGCCGCCGTTCAGCGCATTGGCAGCCATCCACTCGAGGCGACGGTCGATCATGTCGATCTGGTCGCTCATCTCGAATTCAAGGTTGGCCATTTCGCGCTCGGCGCCAGTCATGTCGCCGCCGATGCGTTCGCCGATCATGCGTCGGACCGGCTTGCGCAGATCCGGAGCGCGCTTGTCTTTGATGTATGCCGGCTTGAATACGTTCGTCTGGATGCGGCGCTGCTCGACGAGCTTGCCTTCGACCAGCGGCGAGACGAACGGAGCCATGCGGCGGATACCGACATCGACGTCAATCGAGACGTACTCGGAATCCGACATGACGATGTTCGGAAAGAACTTGTCGAGCAGGAACTTCTGGGCCCGCTTCAGATTGGGAACCGTCTGAATCAGGGTGTTGGTGTCGTAAATGAACGTGTTGTTCGTGGCAGTCATTCGGGGCTCCGAGTGCGATCGATACCCACCAAAAGAAAAACCCCGCCGAGGCGGGGTTCTCTATGGAGGAGTTCCGGTTAGGTGGGGTCGGTTGCGGTCTGAACCGATTTCAGGAAAATTCCGAACTGACGGAACATCTGCGTCAGCGTCGGGCCCCAGGCGGCAGCGTTCGCACCCCAGCTTGCATCAGGCAGGATCGCGTTGACGTTGAACTCGCCCATCACGTACACGCCGCACGCGACAGCGCCGCCGCTCGCATCCGAGAAGTCGGCAAGAATCGCGCACGGGATCTGGCTGCCGTCCTGTGCGGTCGCTTTCGAAAGCACGTAGTTGCCCGAGGGGACATTCAGCGTGAACTCGTCGCCGGCCACGAATGCAGTACCGCCAGCCGTGATCGTGAAGTTCAGGTCGGCGCCGACATACGCAGTGCCCACCGTCGCGTTGGGCAGCGCCAAACCATCGGGGCCGGCGACCGTGAAGTTGGTCGCGCTCGTCGCGGTCAGCGTGTACAGGCCGGCCTGCACGGCCGCGCCCTTCGTGATCGAACCGATCGTGCCGTTGCCGGTGTTCGTGCCCGCCGCCGAAACGACCGTACCGGTCTGCTGACCGAGAATCGCGCCGCGCTGCAACGTGCCGGATCCGAGGATGCCGTTCGACGTCACCAGCTTCATGTTCCCCGCGATCAACTGATCCGGGATGTACGTCTCGGCATAAATGCCGGGCTGTTGGGGGTTATCCCCAATCTGATTGACTGTCAGAGTCATGGTGTGAATCCTTTATGGATTGGGGATAGTTAAGCTTCGCCGCGGCGCTTCTTGCCGGCAGCAACGATTGCGGCAGCCTTCGCCTTGGGGTCGTTCGGGTCGAGCGCTGCAGCGCCTGCATCGGTGCCGACGATCGGCAGGCGGACACCCGACATCCGCTCACGCAAGCCGCTCGTGCGCGGTGCCGGCGCCTGGTCCAGACCGGACGCGTTGAGCGCGGCGATGGCTTGCGACGCAGACAGGTTCGTATCGAACGCGAACATGCCGGCCTGATTTACGCGGCCAGCCTTGATGCCAGCTGCCATGATGCGAGCACAGCGCACGCGCTCGCGCTGACGTGCGCCCTTCGCGCGACCGGCACGCTTGCCGGTTTCGTCGTCGTCCTCGTCGTCAGCTTTGGCGTCGCCCTCTTCGTCGTCATCGTCGACTTGCTTGGCATTTCCCTTGTCCTTCTCTTCCGCAGCCTTGCGCGCATCTTCCTTCTCTTTTCCCTCTTCGGCCTTGCGCGCCTCGTCTTCCTTGTCCTTTTCTTCCATGCGCTTCGCATAGTCGTCGTCGGACTCGCCGTCGAGCCGCTTGCGGTCATCGTCTTCTTCTGCGCGCGCGGCCGCGACCTCAAAGCCGAGGAGATGGGCGAACGGCATCGCGCTCGCGAGCTTCGAGAGCTTCATGTGTAACGTCCTTTGGGGGTTGGTTTAGGCTTTGCTGATCTGCTTGATCAGGGCCCGAAACGCGGCATCAGGCGCCGCCACTTCGTCCGCAAGCCCAAGCGCGACACCCTTGTCGCCCATGAACGTAGCGGCCTGCGTACCTCGAACCGTGGCGGCCGAGATATTCTTGTTGCGGGCGACCGTATCAACGAACAGTTCGCCCATCGTGTTGATGTCAGCCTGGAAGCGCGCGAGCGCCTCTTCGGACAGCGGAATCTCCGGATGGCCGTCAGCCTTCGTCTCGCCGTACGTGATGAAAGTCACCTTCACGCCAGCGGCAGACAGCGCCTTCGACAGATCGACGTGCGCACAGATAACGCCGATGCTGCCGACGCCGCCCGTACGCGGCACGACGATGCGATCGGCTGCGCTCGCGATCGCGTATGCCGCGCTGTATGCCGACTCATTGAGAATCGACCAGATCGGCTTCGCGCCGCGCGCGTTGTAGATGGTGTCGACGAGATCGAAGCACCCCGCCACTTCACCGCCGGGCGATTCGATGTCGAGAGCGATCGCCTTCACCTCCGGATCGCTGAGTGCGGTCAGGAAGTTTTGACGGATCCCGTCATAGCCGGACATGCCGCTGTACGGCCGCAGCGAGCCGAGCTTCTGAACGAGAGTGCCCTGCACTTCGATCAGCGCCACACCACCGACATTGTCATAACCGGTACGCGATACGCGACCCGGCTCGGCAAAGCCGTACTCATCATCCTCCATCGCCATTGGTGTGACGGCCGAGCCGTCCATGCGCAACATCTGTGTCACGCCGAGGCGGTCAGACAGTGCGGCGATGACGACCTCGGCCTTGCGCGGATGGATGGCCAGCGGCGTGTTGAACATCCGCTGACCGAGGCGAGGCAAAAGGTTATTCATGCAGCGCTCGGTTCAGAAATGGTTTCGGTTGCGTCAGCACCGGACATCCACTTAGGTTGTGGCAGTCCAAGTTCCTTGTAGCGCGCAGCCTCGATCGCGCGCCGCTCGGCGACTTCGCGCCAGTCGGTGCCCATCAGGTCCGCGCATTCGTCTTCCAGAGTCGAAAGACCGCCGTCGAGGCCAAGAATCGCACCCTGTTTTTCCTTTACCGGATCCGTAAATCCCTTGCCCGGACCCATCCACTTCGTGCGCGCGTACGCGACGCGGCATTCCATATAGCTTGGCGCGCCGGCGGGCAGCGGCAGATCATCTACCTCCATCGATTCCTCGAGGAAAGCACCGAAAATTGGCTGACCGAAGCCGTGGGCGAAGTCACTGCGGCGCCTGGAAAACGTCTTCCACGCCTCGAGCATCGCCGCGCGGTACGAGCTGTAATTCACATCCGACCAGTCCTGGCTGATCTGCTGCGTCGAAACCCCGGTGCCGGCCGCGACATTGCGCAACATCGCAGCCTCGAACTCCCCGAAATTGCTGTTCGGCCGCTGCGCCGAAACCGTGTTGATGCTTTCGCCTGGGAACAGGATGGGCATTCTCACGTCGCCGAGCGAAAGCTTCTTCCGGTCGTGGAAGTCCACCCGCTCCTGCTGATACGCATTCAGCTTTTCAGAATCGCCGAACGCTTCTTCGACGAGATCCGGATCGAACGGACTCTGTATATAGGCGCCGAAAATCGCGTTGACGATCGCCGCGTCCAGTTCTGTCCCGTCGTACTTGATCAGCATCTTCAGACGCTGTAGAACGGGCGCGAGAATGCCGGCGCCGCCACGGTGCTGCGCCGCGCGATCATGATCGAAGTCATGGACGATTACCGGCCGGCCCCAATCTGTCTCGCGCGGGATGCGATCCCAATGGACAGCTTGCGCCGCGCTGAACCAGTCGCCGCCATGCGCGCGCCGGATGTGATACGCCACGGCCGCGCCGTACTCGTCGACTTCGACGCCGCCGCGCATCACCTGTTGATCGAACCGCAATTGCGGGTTCGACAAGCGGTCAGGATCGATGATCTGGAGCGTTGTCGCATACTGAGCGCGCCCCGCACCGACCCGCTCCGGCAACCAGAGCAGCATCGCGAGTGCATCACCATCGACAATCTTGTGGCGAAACGCGAGCCGCATCATCTGCGCCACGGTCAGGTTGCGCTGAGCATCGCAATAGCGCCCCGGATCATTCGACCAGGTGCGCCAGTGAGCCTCGGCCGCCTGCCCAAATTCCTCCGCCCAAACGTGATCGAATGCTTTGATGCCCGTTGTCGCGCGCAGCGCCGCGTAATCGGGCTTCGAGATCGGCCGAAAGTCCGCGCCGATGACCGTATCGACCGTCCGCGTTACGGCTGCTGATGCCCAACCATCGTTGCGAACCAGATCCCGTACGCGCGACACGATCCGGTCGCGGTACATGTTGAGCTCGCCGTCAGGCGACCACAAGTACGGGCGCCATTCGGCCATGTGAGCGCCGTAGATGTCGGCAGCGTCATACGGCACATTGCCACCGCCTACCAGCATGGACGCGCGACTGGGCTTCATCTCGATCGGCTTGCCAGCCGAATCAAGGATCTGCACGGGAGCGTCCATTAGCGGTACCTGAACTGGATGGGTCGGCGCCCGCGCGAGATGATGCCGAGCTGGGCCTGCAATTGTTTGATGAGGGCGACGAGCCCCTGAATGTTCGCCTGCGTGTACGTGACAGACTTCGTTCCATCGCCCTGTCCATACACCGCCGCCTGAACCTTCGTACCGGTCGACAGGTCGAGATACGCCTGCTGCGCATTGGCGAGAGCCGTTTGTAGCGCGGTCGTCGACATGCCAGCGAAGATGCTGGTATTCGGGTTGTAAAGGGACACGGAAGCTCCTACGCAAGCCGACTGGCCAGCGTTTTCTTGACAGGTTGCGTTATGACTTTCGGCTCTTTCACCAGGCCCGGCACCCACGCCGGCTGCTCCTCCGCCGCCGCGACAACTTCGGTTTCGGGTAGCGGATCTATGAACGTCGGTGCGATCGCGACCTCATCGGCCCGCTTATTCAGTTTCAGGCCGAAATGCATCAGCCCGCACAGCGCCGCGTAGCTGTACACAGCAAGGTCAAGCGCTTCGTTCGCGCGGCCTGGCGGCAATTCCCACACACGGAACCGTTGCCCGTTCACCAGCTTTGCGACGGAGCGCTCCGAAACGAGCTGCGCGAAGTAGTTGATGTCGCGATCTGACGGAAAATGCATGTAACCCGGCCCCGGCTCCTCAACATGCAACCGCGCACGAATTACGTCCTTCGCGGCATTCACGCCGATGATCACGGGTCGGAACGATGCTTTCGTACGCGACGTCGGTTTCTTCGTTGGCCATACCGGCGAACGCGCACCGCCGCGCGCAGACTCGCCCTTGATCGCCCAGATGCGACGACCGAGACGCGCCTTGCAGAACTCGTAGACCTTTTGCGTATGGTGGCCGCCGGAGTCGATACACGCGGCCATCACTTCAAACCGACGCCCATCCGCGCGAACCCAAAGGCGCTTCAGATATGCGTCCACGCGCGCCCACAGTTCATCGCTTTCCGGATCACCTTCGAAGACAGCGTGATCGAGAGACCAGCGTTCTTCATTACGGCCCCATCCAACCGTTTCCACTTCGACGCGGTCATTCTGAACGTCGCCGGCGGCTGTGAGGACAGCGACGCCGTCGGGCACTTCTGCTGACCATACCTCCGTGCGCGAGGCCAGCTTCGCCTCATTCAACGCGCGCTCGCCGCGGTCCTCGTACGGCTCACCCAGCACGAGGTTAATGAACGTCTGCCGCGCGAGCGGATCGTCTTTGACTCGCAGCCACTCGGCAACGAGGTTAGGCCACGCCGCGTTCGGGAAAAGGGAGTAACCGGCCCAGATGTGGAATCCGGCATGCCCGGTGAACGGCTTCGACGCGCGCCACTCGCCGGCCGCCACCATTTCGGCTTTGTCGACCTCGTAGACGATGCAACCGTTGTGCTTGCAGACGTAATACGTCGACTCAGGAATGCCGTGGCCGTTTTCGTCCTTGTCCCACTTCATGCCGTGGGGCGTATCTGGACCACCCCATTCGAGCACCTGGAATTCGCCACAGTGCGGGCACGGCACATGGAAATAGCGTTGATCGCTTTCGGCGAAGCTCTTCTCGATCCGGCTATAACCTTTGACCGTGGGCGTCGAGCCGAGCACGATCTTTCGGTTCCAGAAGGTTTCTGTGCGCTTCGTGCCGAGCGCAATCTGGTCACCTTCATTCCCCGCGCCATCGACCGGATAGGCGTCCACTTCGTCGAACATGACGACGCGCGACGTGATGCGGCGGAAGCCGGCCGGACTGTTCGCGCCGACCAGTGTCAGGCTCGAGCCGTTCCGGAACGTCTTCGCCAGAATCGTCTGGTCGCTGTTCTTCGCTTTCTGGTCGCCAGCGATAGCTGCGAGCACCGGCGTATCGCGCAGCATTGGCGCGATTTCCGTCTTCGAATAGCTTTCAGCATCCTCGACGCGGGGCTGAACGACCAGGACGGGTGACGGATCCTGATGCAGGTAGAAGCCGACAGCATGGTCCAT
The DNA here is from genome assembly GCF_002278075.1 of Paraburkholderia aromaticivorans. Classification (NCBI taxonomy): domain Bacteria; kingdom Pseudomonadati; phylum Pseudomonadota; class Betaproteobacteria; order Burkholderiales; family Burkholderiaceae; genus Paraburkholderia; species Paraburkholderia aromaticivorans. The sequence goes on from NZ_CP022989.1 coordinate 4,328,421, forward strand.
CAGCTTCGTGTAACCCACTCGCGCCGACTTCATTACGCTGATCTTCTCGACCGACGGGTCTGTCACGGCGTCCAACATGCCGGTCTGATACCCGAACGCGCGGAAGCGGCCCGTCTGGGCGCTGGTCTCGCGCGAAAGCACTGCGTAGCGCTCGGCCCACTGGCTGAGCGTCAATTTCGGAGGGGGAAGCAGGTTCTCGCGGCGGGCCGCCAGAAGACCGGCATGGAGCGCATCAAAACCCCGCGCATACCGACGCGTGTTATTTTGGGTTGCCAGCTCCGTCACGGGTTAATTCTTCCAGGGCTTCGGTGATGACCTCCTGCAGCATGTCCTGCAATTCAGCCGGCGTCTTGCACCGATGTAGACGCGGCGCCTGTTCCGCAGGGATCGACAACAGGCGCGTTCTGACCTTGGCGTATTCGTTCCCGACAGCTTTCGCCACCTCGGCAACGTCAATCACCAGTCCGGATTCGCGGTCGTATTCGAGCTGAGCCTTCAGCCCGAGATAATTCTCTTTGAAGCAGCGAGCCGCGTCGAAATTGAGCAGCTCAACGGCGCCGGTCAGAATCCTGCCAGCGGCATCGTCGGCGCTCTCACCGGGCGCGAGCGTTACCTCGCTCCCCGCCTGGGTAACAGTTTTGCGTTTGTTACCCTTCTGAGCTTGGGTAACACCTTGGGTAACAGCCGGCGCACCGTCGCGCCGGTACCGTTTCAGGTTCGCGTTCGATGCATCGACGTCGATCTCATCGCCCGCAAACACAAGCCAGCCGCGCTCCTTCCACTTCGTCACGGTCTTCCGGCTGACGCAGTGAAGTTCGGCAAATGCACTTTGGTTCATGTGCGACGTGTTACCCAAATTTCAAAGTTTCATACCTAGACGTAGATCGCGGTGCGCAATTGCCCTCGACCCTCCGGGCCCTGGGAGGGACCCCGCCGGGCATGGGGGCGAGTCACCGCGCGCTCGCCAGAGCCTTCGCGACAGCCCGGTCGAGCTCGGCGCGGAATGTCGCAGCCAACACCCGCTTGCCGACGCCGCGGTAGTCGAGGCGCTGCTTGACGACGTGCGCGTCTTCGAACTTGACCATCAGCTTCAGGCCTGCACGCTTGCCGCGCGTTTTCTTGGTGCGTTGCCACACACCATCCACAAGTCCGGCTTTCGTTTGAATCTTGCCGACGAAGACGTTCGGCTTGCCAGTCAACCGTTTGACCAGATTGCGCGGCAGGTTGCCGTACTGGTTGACCTTGGCACTGATGGGCTTCAGCAGCGCGTGGCTGTTCAGCTTATTCGTGCCACCGATCTCGTAAGGTAGAAGGTATGCCGCAGCGACTGGCTTGACATATACCAGCGCCACCGGGTTGGCCCTCGTTGCCTTCTTCACTGCAACCGAATTGACTGTGAACGGTGTTGGCGCATCGAGCACCTTTCGCATGTTTTCTTGCTCAGCTTCCTTGACCCTCGCCGCAGTCGCGTTGATGGCTTGCGCCGTCGCGAATGGCAACTGCTTTCGGGCAAGATCACTTAGCGCGCGAGAAACGCTTCGAATGTCAGATCGGACGGATAACGTGAACATTCTCGATCCGCTTTAACAAAGACTGCGCAAACGATTATATGCAGCACGCATTAAAGAGCTCTTTGTCACATGCCGATATCCCGTATTCAATACGAGGAGAGTCCTGCATGCGTGTCGCAAAACTTGTAGCCTTGACGTCGATCGCCCTTTCGATTCTGACGGGCTGCGCCTCTACTCCACTGACGCCGATCTACGTAAGTGGCCTTTTGTCCGCTCCTTCAGGAGTTGCGGGTACCAAGCGTTTGAGCACTTCATTTTCTGAATCGACGGTCGCCGGCAACACAAAGATCATCGTTCCCGACCTTTTTGTGATCCGGGAGTGCAACGGTGTTCAATGCGCGGAGGGGGCAGTCAAAACGACTGTCGTGGTAGCCGTTGAACACGTCGATCAGCATAAAGCGAAAGTGCAAGTCACAGTGCGTGGTGACATTGGCGCAAGCCAAACTCTGAAATCACAAACGCCGGTCTCAACGATGGAGACGACACGATCTGTTGATAACGGCGTGCCCGTCATTACAGACCAGTTTTCTCAGGCCCGCGAGGCAACGATCCCCCTTGGCCAAGCTCGACAGATTCGCCTGCCGCACGACCTTCGCGCACAGATCTGCATTGCCCGCAGCGTCAACGGAATGCCTGACGGCAGTTGCAATTTCCTGCCATTGCAAATGAACGAAGGCATCGAATCTTCTACGCCCTTGCTTTAAAGGCGGAATCGGTCGCCGAATGGCTCCGATAGATATTCGGCCGACCTGAAATGTCGGCTTCGACGCGGCACCCGCGCATCGCACGCTCATGGAAGTGGCAATTCGAACAAGTCTTCCGCGGCCTGACGGACTGAGCTTATGCGCCGTGGTTCAATTCGGGCTTCGCCAGCGAATAGGGCTTCAGCAGCCTTACGGGCTGGGCTCCATTCATCGGCATCCGAGGTTGGCGAGCGACGTGGAAACTCAGGTAATGGACGATTGCCCATATCCAGCCACTCGCGCTTTGATAGCTTCTTTCCAGACTGCTCGACCCGCTTTCTCTCCAATGCGGCCAGCGGATCGCCATACATGTGCGACTCGAGGACAGATGTGCGTGGCATATGGGGAAAAGCAAAGACACCGCGAGGGTGGCTCGTAATAGGTGATCCAGGGTTTACGACTGGATTGAATACACTGTAGGCGACCGCACCTGAACACGAGGCGTTCGGGGCCGGACGCTGCCAACTGCATGCAAAGAGGATTTGGAATGTCTCGCTTTATTACTAGAGTCGAGCTATATGGCACGCCGAGCCGGCAGGACTATGACAACTTGCATGCAGCTATGGAAGTGAGAGGATTTGCCAGAACTATCCGGGGAGATAACGGAACCGTCTATAAGCTCCCAACGGCGACCTACTACGGAGAGGGATTGCTGACTCCCGAGCAGGTTCGGCAGCAGGCTGCGAACGCCGCGTTCTCCGTCTGGAACAGTTGTGCCGTCTTCACGTGCGAGGCAATGGACAGTTCATGGAGCGGACTAGAACTCGCATAGCCGCGAACAAAAAGCCCGCGAGGTATTCACCTGGCGGGCTCTATTTCCACTCGGCGAACCTCTCCCCGCAGGGAGAAGTCTCGCACTTAAGCGGTATCGGTCATCTGGCATCTAGAATACAACAGAATTTACTGGTTTACAACAGTCCGTTCGATTATCTCTTAAGCCTTTCTGCATCACGTTTGATTGCCGCCAGCTTCTTGAGCGCGTCTCGCTCTCGTCTCGACGTTTTGCCGGCCGTAGCACCGTCCGCAGGTCCCTGGCTCGAATGCTTGGGAATGTGCGAATCGAGCGTTGCCACGGTCAACTTTGCCAGCATGCTTTTAGCGTTCGAAGACATAGGCAAGAAGGTCATCAACCGAAAGTTTGTCGGGGAAAAAAACAGCCTGCCCGCTTCGCACGCCGCGATAGTACGCCGGGCGTCGGTTGGCAGATAGTGAGTTTCTTGAAACAGTTCTTGAAGCTCTGCCACTTCTGCGCCTTGAGGATCCGAGGCAAGTAGCGCATCGGCCCGACGCCACAGTGTCGACATCTGCTTTTCATTGAGATCAAGCACGTTGACGCCCTGCAACACGCCCTTTTCCACTTCTTTGTATCTCGCTCCAGCCCTGTTGCGCGCCAGCCCCGAACTCACCATATCTGTAATCTCCGCCTGAGTGCGCTCGACAACTTCCATTATAGAAAGTGACTCTCCGCTAGCGCTGCGGCGCCTTATCTCTCTATACGCTTCGGGAAATAGGGCAGCGAAGGCTTCGCATCGACGGATCCACGCTTGAGCCAAGGAGTATGCGGCGCGCACTTCCCGCTCGATTTCCTGCAGCCCGCGACGATCTAGCAAACGAGGCAAAAGTTCAGCGCGGCGCTCGGCGTCCGAAAATTTTTGTTTCTCATCTAAGAACTTGGTTGAGAACTTGTCCTCGTCTGCCCCGCAAACGTTCCCAATGTTGGAAATCGACCCATCTTCCAATTCGACGACGTAACCCTCTTTGTGCGGCGTACGACAATTTGTCAGGGCGCAAGGAATTTCCTCACGGAATCCATATGGCCAGAGAATACGCTTCAATCCTACGGAGCTTGGGTTCACCCGGTCGACGTAACCCGGCAAGTTTCTAAGATCGGTAGGTGCCTTGACTAACCTCGCTTGCTCGTTAATGTCCATCCTTGTCCCCGAGAGTGGCCAGCCGCAAGATCATAACTGCGTTGCAGATCTTTTTGGGCACGTTGGGTTTCGGCCATCTTTTCGAGCACCTTGGCGATCTCCCGCTTGGCATGAGCTAACGCCATCAGGAACGTGCCATCGCTCCTGCGCGGCAGCTTCAATTTCCGGCAGATGACTGGTGGGCTCATACACAGGATGTAGTGCATGCGCAGGACATCTTTATCGAAGGGCATCAGCCGCCCCCAAGCGCGTTCAACGATCTCCGCGTCGGTTGGGTCCAATAGCATCGCGTCTATCGACCGCGGCTCCGGATTGCCCACTCGGTAACGTCCCTCAGCTGATCCGATTACAGAGCCAGCGGCCGAACTGTACCGCTGTGCCTTGGCCCAGTTTTCAAGTCTCAGATCGAGTGTGCGAAAGTCCATAGTTTCCCCCTCAGTCAAAGCCGCGTCCCTGCAGCGATCAGTGCGTGCCGCACGTCCTGAATCGTCCCGGCTAGCGCCGCGGTCAGATACCGAGCTCGGTACGCATCGCTGACATTTCCGGTCCGCTCGCGAACGTCAGCAGGCGTCTCCATGACCCGGGTGCACTGTGCCGCAGTTGCCCGGAACACGCGCCATCCGGTTTGCGATAGCCAATGAGCGACGCGCGCCGACTCTTCATCGTCACCGCATTGCAGCGCGACCTTCGCCGCTGGATTTCCGAAGCTCACGACCAGGTCGCCGACAGGCAACCGAGGCCATAGCGGCAACCCTTCCGAACGTATGTCTTGCCACGCACCGAACTCGACAGGCGTCAGCACCAAGGCCCAATCGGCGATGTCGTAAGGGCAAAAACCCGTCCAATCATCGACGCCCGCGGCAACACGGCGCTCAAACGTCGCATAGTTGCGTCGAATAGCTGCCGATTGCTCGTCGGGCAGCAAGCCACCCGAGACGCTTTCAAAAGGCATCGCCTGAGCTGCATTGAAACGCTTAAGCAAACCTTCGCGAAGGTCCGAAAATTGGACGATCCCGTTTTTCACCGATGTCTGATGGCTCATGCGAACTGCTCCTGTGTCGTCTGGCTGAAAGGAAGATGCACAAACGGGCGACGCGCGCTCGATGTGCTGAACTGCTGCGATTCACGATTGAAGAACAACGCCAGCTTGCGATGCTGCGTATCGCCGTTTCGCTGTTTATGAAGTTCAAGAAAAGCGTCCGGCTCGTCGTCTCCGGCGTCTGCGTCCTCCTTCTGTGCCGACCAGACGGAAAAGACATTGTCGGCAGCATCCGTGATAACGCCTGCGCCTGACACATCCTGCTTTCCGGGCGCTCGCTTTTCGTCGACGCCCTTGCGCGGATGCGCGACCAGATGAACATGCGTGTCGTTTGCCCGGGCCCAATTGGCAAGCTTGCGCATGGCATCCTTTTGCGACGTAATCGATCCAGGGCCATCCGCCTGAACGTCGGTCATCATGAGACTGTCGATGACGCAGTGCCGGATTCCATACCGCTTATAGGCATAGGCAAAGACGGTCAACAATCGATCGATCGAAGCCGTACCGACAAGCGCAAATAGCCACATACGGTCGCGTAACCACTCGCCGATGAAGTCGAGATGCCCCGGCGCTGGACGATCGAGTCCGCCGATTTGTTTCGCGATGCGTTTGCCCTGCCGCTGGGGGGTCATCTCCCCAGAAAAGACGCAGGCACGTTCGCCTGCCAGCATGAGACCCAGCAACACCTGATTCAGCAGCAACGACTTTCCATGTCCGTTGTAACCCGTCCAAACGGTTACTTCGCCCGGCCGAAATTCAAACCAGAATTGTTTCTGTCCGCAAAAGCTCAACGATGGGTTCTCGTCGACGTCGTGCGACGGATAGAACAACGCTTTAACCCCAGGCCAGAAATCGGAAATGGAACGAAGTTCATCCGGATCGAACGTCCTCGCCGTCGCAAGACAGTTGTGAAACTTTTCGGCGCCGGCACCGCTCTGCAAAAACTCGTTGGCGTCCTTCGATTTTTCGAACACGACCAACTTGCAACGATCCAGTCCCAGGCGATTTGCAACTTCCTTCGCCCCCTTCTGCCCCGCTTCGTCGTTGTCGTAGCAGAGGTAGATTTCGCTAAAACGCTCAAGCCTCGACCAGTCGCTATCGATCCACTGGTGATTGCCGGCGCCGGCGTTTACCGACAGCGCGGGAATCCCGACCTGGTGCAATGACATCGCATCTATCTCGCCTTCGGCTATCGCAATGACCCGCTGCGACGGGTCGATCAGGTGCCAACCGAAAAGACAGGGCTCTGCGCCGGCTTCTTGCCGCATGTCCTTCTTGTCGGCAACGTTGCGGTACTTGGCATTGATCAGTTCGCCGTCGCGCAGGTACGGGAAAACAGCGTACGTCGCGCTACCTCGTGACTGCTCCGCCAGCTTGAACGCGGTGATCGTCTCCTCGGTTATGCCGCGGGCACCGAGCCATTCACCGAGAACGCTTGTCGGTTTGGAACACGCTGGGCGCGATGGCCGCTTGTACGCCGGAGCTTGACGCGCAGGCATCTCGTCTCGCACACCCAGGAACCGCTTGGCGTCTTTCATGGCCTCAACCACGGACAACGCGCGGCATTGGCTCCACAGGTCGAGGAGGTCGCCACCTTCACCCGCGTTAAAGTCGCGCCAGACACCGCGCTTCGCACCGCTCAGGCGAACCGACAGGCTGCCGCCAGCTTCGCCGCCTACGCTGCCCGCCTTCCATTCCCTGCCTGACTTCTTGCCCTGCGGCAACAGGTATTCGACGATCGTCGTGACGTTCTCGGCCATCAGTGCGGCCAGTTCTTTCGCATTCATAGCTGAGCCTCTGCAGCCAGGACTTCGTTCGGCACGCGTTTACCGTCACGCCACAGGTGCGCGTATCGCTCGCTGCAACCTTCGTTCGTTGCCTGCCACTCCTTGTCGAAGCCGGCGCGGTGCCACCAACTCGCAATTGCCGCATCTGCCGGCTGCGATCCGAAGTCAGACTCTGACTCGAAGTGATGGTCAGGCCCGAAGAACGTCGAAGCCATTTTCACGAATCGCGTTCCAGTGTTGCCGGCGTCGGCGACCTGCTTTGCGTACCTCTTCACGCCAGCAATCATCGAAGCTCCCGAGATGCCTTCACGGCGACGTGCATCCCATGCCTTGCGGGCTGCGGATTTCGAATTGCCGCCATCGCGTTTCGGATACAGCCGCCACGCCTCTTCGAACTCCTCGTCGACGCTCTCCGCAGATTTTTTCGCACGAGAGTGTTTTATGTCTTTTGGAAGGTTGTCTTTTGTGTGTACCGATTTGGTACTAGCGACCTGTACCGATTCGGTACTAGTACCGTTTTGGTACCCCTGTACCCGATCGGTACACCCCTCCTTAGAATTCAATGAGTTAGATACCCCCCGTACCGAATCGGTACTAGTCCACCGCGTGTAATCCTTCGTGATTTCGACCATTGATCCGTACTCGCCCTTGACTTTCGAGATCACGTTTTTCCGCGCTAGTTCGTTCAGCGTGCTGGTCACGTGCGTGCGCGCCATGCCGCAGATTTCACCGATCTGAGATGCCGAAACGTCGTCTCGCTTTTTGTTGAAGCCATACGTTTTGCGTGCGATCGCAAGCACGACTTTTAGCTGTCGCGCTGTAAAGGGGAAACGCAGGATTGCATCGAAGAGCTCGTTTGCGAGCTTGATGTGTCCGTCTTCGACCTGTGGGGATGCCGCCATGTCGATAGCCTCAATGACGCGCCAGATCCAGCCAGCGGAAAAGCCCAGTGACGGCGGCGGCCGGCAGAAGACCGCGGCAATGCAGGCCCATCGCAAACCGTTTAACGATGGTTCTCATGCCTGCAGCCCCCGCGCGCCTTCCAGAAGGTTCAACTGTGCCTCGCTACGCGCACGGATCTCGCGACACATCTCGTAGCAGCACACGCGCCGCCAGAGCCGCGTAGCGCAGTCGGAGCACATCAGATTGCCGAGGGCTGAGATGCGCAGTTCGCGCTCGTAGTCGGAGCGAGGCTGCCCGGTGATCTCTACAGGTTCAGGCTGCCGAACTGACCAGATCCGGAGTTCCGGACCAGCGAACCGCCGGTGCCGGCGAACGGATGAGAAACTCCGACATGGCGGGGGTGCCACAACAACACCAAGGTGTTCGCGTTTCATACTTATCGTCCTTGTCCAAAATCCAATAAGGATTACTAAGTGGACATGAAAAAGCCCCGCCGTTCTGGGGAGTGCCGATAGTCAGTCGGATCGGTTTGCCGTAGGGTTCGGCTTACCTCACTCCCCACAAAGGCGGGGCAACCCTATTGCATCGATGACCAGTCGATGTTTAATGTGGTGATCAGTGATCGAATATTTTCTTGCTGACGAGTATAAGCCAGCAAAAGACGAGCCCCGAACAAGTGAAGAATACGGCGCTCTGGCCATCCGCCTTCAGCAACCAGCCACCGACCACGCCGCCCAGCGCAAGACCGATCGACTGGGTGGTGTTGTACACGCCCGCGGCCGCGCCCTTGCGGTTCCGGGCGCCAGTTTCGACACCAGCGAAGGCCGCGAAGCTTCGGGAATATTGAAGCCGAGGAAGTACACAAAAAGGATCACCACCACGCTCAGAATCGTATGTGGCGCGACGCCCTTTAACAACTGTCCGATCAGGATAAGAGCGATCGCCGACAGCAGCACGATTTTCATTTTGCCGCGCTTTTCCGTGGCAATGATCGCCGGCACCATCATCACGAACGAGAGGCCCATGACCGGCAAATACACTTTCCAGTGCGACGCGACCGGCAGGCCGCCGACTTTGAGAATGCGCGGCACGACGAGGAACAAGGCGGTTTGCGTCGCGTGCAGCACGAGCATGCCAAAATTCAGACGCAGCAATTTGACGTTGTGAAGCGCTTCGGCGAACGGCGCGCGCACACGAGCGTGGGCAATCGTCATGGCGAGCCTCAGGCAACTGATTCAACTTCGGGATTGGCAACGTAATCCAGGGGACTTTGGAGATATTTGTGAATTTCTTCGTTTTTATAGACCGTGCACTTCTCCGAAAGGCGGATCGGGCGCGGTGCCTTGCCGGCGAGGCACAGCTTCCGCCAAGTCTCACGGCCTACCGGCAAGAACGGCGCAATCTGCGACCATTTTGACAATCCGATCATCGGAAGAGACACTCCCGCGTCCCCACTCTTGCAGCGACTCGATCCCATACACCCCCCTAAAATGGCCACTCGCAGAGGCAGTCCGCCATGGTTTATCCGGGAAATCCCTGACTGCCCAACCTAATTTTGCTACCAAACTCACCTACTTGCCGCTATAGTGCCTTCATATCGAAGGCATAAGGCCGAGTATAAAGCGCCTCCAAATTGAAGGCAACTTCATTTTGGAGGCAAATTGGCGGCACGGAGGGAAAGTGGCTATTCAGGACGAGTACATCAAGACAGCATTGCGGTTGCCAAGGCATCTACATGCCGACATATCCGTAAGCGCCGAAAATGCCGGCCGGTCGATGAACGCAGAAATCATTGATCGACTCGCAAAGAGTTCGGATCTAGTTCATCTTCATCGGGTGATTGAGCAGCTCACACAAACGATGCAGTTAGACCGTGAGGAAAATCGGAATAGTCGTGATTGGATCTTGACGATGTTCCAGCAGACGATCGAGGTGCTCAAGGAAGCCTTGCAGAATGCCGAGCAGATGAATGCGACACCGGAACATCTGCAGCGACTTCGCGGAGAAATCGCCCGCGCCATCTTGGCTTTAGACGCATTCTCACCGGGGGCGAGAAAGTGAATTGATGGTGAAACTAATTTCAGCAACCGTCAATTGGCTGCGAATGTTGGCCGAGAACGGCGGCGGTGAAAGCTATCGCTCTTTCTGCACGATTAACCGCCTGTAGACGCCGTTGCTCTGACACTGCGCTCTCGCGTGCCCTTGATAGTGAACCGCGCCAACAGGGTAAGGGAGCCCTGCTTTCGCCCCGTCGAGCTAGGCGCGGTTGCAAAAGTTTACTCCGCCAACGAAGAATCCGGATTAGCGATCTTCGCTACCTCGCGGGTCACCCTCACTGCGGTGAGCAGAGCGCGCGCCATCCTGTTCATAGCTTCGTCGATTCTTGCGAGCCTCTGTTCAGGTGTTTCAAGCCGGTTACCGGCGTCGAAATTCAAGATCGAGGCGGTGGCGGCGCCAGCAACCGGGTTGGTACGGCGACGCCCGCGCTTGCGCTGGACCGGTAGGATATGGATATCAGCCATGGCGCGCCCTCCACACGAGGTCCATCAGATCCGTCGCCAGTTTCTCCACATCCTGGCGCAGATCAACCACGGTGCAACGCACCGGTAGTTCTCCCTGCCGGTCGTCGTCGATCGCTTCGGACATGAAGGCGAGAACGTTATAGACCTTCCAGGCCCATCGGGAGTGGTCACTGAGATCTCTCTCCACCCGCTCCATCGTGCGGGCGTCCTCGGCGATACGCTTCACGCCCTCAGTTAGCCCATGGAAGAAGTGGGTCATCATCAAGTTGAGGAGAGCCCCGTACTCATCTTCCGACTGCCCGCATGCATTCGGAACGTTCGCGTTCATCCAGTTGGTCCACAGGTCTTGAGACACCGCGGCGATCGCGTCAGTGTCGATGAGGATTTTCTCGCCGGCAACGTATGCGCGCTGAAGCGCTTCGTCGAGCGGAAGCGATGCGAGATTAATCGGTTGTTGTTTGCTTTGCTCGGGACGAGCAGCGGAATCAAGCGTGGTCATGGCCGACCTCCGCTTCGGAAGCCTTCCGTTTTTCCGTGTCGGTACGTTGCAGCAGGACGTAGAGCGCAGCGTTCAAGCAGACAATCGCTTGCTCGATCTTATCCTTGAGTTCTTGTACTTCGTTACTTTGCCCGGACTGGGTCTGATGGATTTGCGGCATGATTGGCACTCCTAGAACTGGTAGGAGCCTGCCTCTCATCGCCAAATGAGGTGGGCAGGCACTTGACGAGGTTGGCGAACCGGCGTTCTAGGAAACCGGCATGCGCGCGAGCGCATCCCCATCAAGGCCCACCCATAAACTGGGTACGCGATGATACTACGGACGAAAAAATACCGCCTAGAGGCGGTTCGTCCGCCTAGAAACATCAGGTCGCCAAACCCGATCGCTGTTGTCTCAGCGATATGTAAAGGTTAGTTATCCAGCATGAGTTCGTCAAGTGCGAATTTGTAAACGCTATTTCTTTTCCGACAGGCGCTCGCGTTCGCGGGCCTCCTCCACGCTCCTTCTCAAAAAATCTCGCAACGACTCCTTCTGCTCACCCGGCACCTTAACCGCAACGTCAGATCGTCGGGAGCGTGGCTGCGCTGGCGGAAGTGGAATCGGCTTAACCAGTTTGGCATCAAGAAATGCCTCCAGCGACTCAAGATCATAGACGTGCGTCTTGTGGCCAAGCCTGTAGCGCTTGATGATCTCACCTTGCCTATCAATTCTACTTATCGTCGCGTACGGCACGCCAAGGAATTCGGCGGACTCCTTTGCGCTGATGCGCTTCTTACCAACCGTACTCATCGTCATCCTCCGTTCGGACAATACGGATGTTGTAGCATGCCCAAATTGTCACGTAGGAGGCTAGGATGGCCGACAACAAGGTTGACCGTTGGCTACCGCTTGAGGAGGCGGCAGCGGTAATGAACCGCAGTCTGAGAATAATCAAAAGCCAGATGCGCAACGGCCGGATCCGGCGCGATCACCACTTCCGGAAAGTTGGTGATGCCCAGTTTGAACTGAACATCACCAAGTATTTGGAATGGCTAGACGAGCAGAAGGAGCGCCGGAAACTTCCGTTCATCGAACGCGTGCGCCTCGGCATTGAAGAAGGAAACCAGAAACTTATGGACGCGGTGGACGAAACGCGCACTAAGGCTCCGCGTGAACGAGAGCTTTCTGTGCCAGTTCTACCAGAATCGGCAAAGCGCCGCCCCAAACTGATTCCTATCGCGGTCTGGGCAGAGGAAACTTTCGGCGATTACGCTCCGCCGGTGCGCACGATTCGAAGCTGGATTAGGGCGGGGAAAATTTATCCCATGCCAGTAAAGATCGGACGCTCTTACTATGTGAAGCCCGATGCCGAATATGTCGACCCACTCGTGCAGAGATTTCGGCGGTCGATAGGAAGGTACTGACTGACCTCAGCTGAATTGAGCGACGACGGCCGCATCGCGCTCCAGTTCCCCAGCGACGCCAAGAGCCCATGCACGCCATTTTGCGTATACGTCCGCAGACACTCGTCCTTCAGTAACCTGGCCGGCCATCGCAACCGCGTAGATCCTGATCATTTGGCTGGTGTGCCACTGTTGAGCACACGCGATCAATGCATCGCGCCGCTTCCGGTCTTCCGCGAGCCGCTGGTCGGCAACTTTTCGCTCAGCGCGCGCGCGCTCGACCGCCAGCTCAGTCCTGTTTACCTTTTCTACCGCGGCAACTATGCCGGCGTGGCGTCGTTCAATTTCCGCAAGGATTTCCGGAAGACTCTCAGCTAGATCAATACCCGCTTTCTCCTTGAACACCGGCTTACTGGTCGAATGCTCATTGACAAGCACTTCCAGCCAGCCAGTACCGACAAGCCCATGAGTGTAAACAGACGCTCGATCTTCTTTCGAGACGAGATCGGTGTCGGCACGGAAGCACGGCTCAATAACGCGTAATGCTGACTCTGCGCCGTCTTTTCGCAGGGCAATGTGGGTGCAGTGACGCCCCATGGCAACATCGAACCCGGCGCCCTCCACACAGCGGCAAATCTCGTTCGCTATCTGCAAACCTCGTTCATACGTAGCTCGGGTACATCTGATTGCCTTCGCCGCGTCAGCTCGGCGCTCCCCGGATCCGGCCTCTGCCGGAAAGAACTCTTCCCACGCGGGATAGCCCGAAATTTTGCCGCTAAGTAAGCCATCAAATCGTAACTTCATCTTCCAGACGACGCCGTTCCACGCCGACTCGTCTCGACCGGAAGCGTCTGTTCTTAAGACCCTGCGCCTCATCTTTCCTCCAATCTGCGGAGCCTTTCTGACCGGAGCAATGGTCGTTCAACCTCTGATGGTGTTGTAGCTTTTGGAGCAAGCCCTAAGCGTTTCGCCAGTAGCGCTTCGAAGACCTCTTGAGTCAGCACGATCGATCCGTCCGCACGACAGACGACCTTGATGCGGAAGTTCTCTTCGAACCATTTCGCCTGCAGCGAGTATCGCTTCGCGCCAGTGATCGACAGAAGATCCTCGGGGGAGAGAAGCTTGTATGTCATCGCTTGAGTTGCCCTAGACCGGTTGCAAAGCGCGGTCTATCTGCTCGATCGGAATCATGCCGCATCGGTTGAGCCGGAATATTCCGGCCTTCAACATGTTATGCACGGTACGCGCGCTAACGCCCAGCATCTCGGCGGCCTGTTTCTGGTTAACCTGAGAGGGACGCGGGTGGCGCTCCGCGTAGAGCTGGACCGCGCGAATCGCTACTCGGAGGTCGTCATCCATTCAATCGCGTCCTTTGGTTAGCCTGGAATCCGATCCACGAGCCGCGGCCGGATCGTCGAATCTGCAAATGTGGCGTTGTCTTCGACGTAGCACGACCGCCCAACCTTCACTGGCGGCGGATAGATCTTGCCGGCCTTGATCCACAGCCGCGCCGTGCGAATTTTGGGCGGCGGGTCGAATTCCTTTTCTAGCCACTTATCAAGTCGGATTTTCATCAGCGCAGTTGCTCCGAGAAACGTTCACGAACGCCGATGATAGCGCGCGCTTGCGGCCAGCACCCCACAGCGGCAAAATGCGGCCTTCAACGGGGGACCACAATGAAAACAATTCTCGCTTTGGCAGCACTGACCACGCTCGCCGCATGCACGACCATTTCCGAAGTCACGCCGGCCGGCGACGGGCATTACACCGTCACGACCCAAGTCCGCGGCGGCATGACACCATGGGGCGAGGTGAAAGCGTCAAGCCTGAAGCGTGCCGACGAGTACTGCACTCACCAAGGCAAGCAGATGCATCAGGTCGACATGCAGACGCATGGGGTCCGCGGATGGACTCCGCAGGAGGCTGAACTGACGTTCTCGTGCACCTCCGGGTAACATGTCGCATAGCGCTTACGGAGTGGGCCGACCGCACTCGCCATCTCGCGGTCTGTTCTTTTGGCATTGGTACGCAAGGAATCGTAGTTTTGAATAACAAAGCAAAAACAAAACAGCGTGAGCAAGCCGCGAAACTCTATACCCATTTGCTGGAAGAAATCCAAATTAGGCTCAGTAGCATCGAAGATGCGCTCAGTGGAAAGCTTCCCCTCTCACCCATGCTGACGCGGGAGTTTTGCTTTCTTCAAATCCGCATGATCTGCGAACTAGTCGCCTCCGGTTGCCTTGTCATGCACGGAGACATACCGGCGACGCGCGAAGGTAGGTTGCAAAAGGCTTGGAAAGCCGATGTCATCATGGCCGAACTGGGAAAAATACATACGAACTTTTACCCTCGTCCAGTGCGACAGAAATTACTTACCGATCCGTCGGTGCCGGGTCCCCGGAAAATCCACCTCGAACCACTGAAGTCCGGATTTTTTTCGCGAGACGAGCTCATCCGACTCTATGGAAAATGCGGCGACGTTTTGCATAAAGGAAATCTCAAGAGACTACTAAAACCCGGAGAAAATCTGCAATGGGACACCGCTGAGACGATTGAAATTATCTCCAAGCTTCGCGGATTATTAGACCAACATCAAATTCTGTCACTTGACTGTGAAACACTATACGTGTGCGGCTACGACCCCGCCACAAAGAAAGTGTTCGTCTCGATCGCGGGAGTCGTCGTCCAAGCAGACTCGCGTGAACATCCGTAAAAATCCGCAGAATATATCTCGAACACAGATAATGAGCCGACATCAACCGGCTTGAAATCAGCGTCAACGTGGGGGGCGACCGGCGACCATTACCGTAATTTCGACTACCGTCGCGCCGGATAGGACACTGGCTTGGCAACGATGGCTCGCACTGGCGAATGGCTGCGCACCGATCACCTGGTTGAATCAGGACGCATCTGGTGCAACGCAAACGGCGCACGCTTAGATTGGCAAGACCGCGTCTCGCTCGGACAGATAGCGGCCGACCTAGCGCCGCAGGTTAGGGCGGCGTTTGGGCTGACGAGGGAGCGTTCGTTGGTGCCACTATGTCGCGACGGTTGGATGCTCGGCTATGAGTCGCCAGTGGTTTGCGGTATCTACGATGTATGCGCGACTCGTTTGATGGTTGACTCCGGCTCATGGTTCCGCGTAAAATAACAGGTTTTTCTCAAAACGCATCTTGTCGTAAGATCCGAATCCTTCCGATCACGAACGCTGAAGGCGACAAGAGTGTTGTTAGACTGCGCCGCGGACGCAGTCTAAATTTTTCCGTACAACTACCGATAACTTAGAGTGTGCGCTTGGCCACAATGTCAGGAACACAAAGCCATGGTACGCTCGTGCCATGAACGGGTGGTTGTACGAAGAAGGTAAAAAATACCTAGGCGGCAATGGCCGCGCTAAGACACGAAGGCAACATGCAAGCTAAGCCACGGGAAAAGACCGTTGGAATTATTCAGCGCATCAACGACCTGCAGCTGTCATCCCCCTACTTCACTGACGTTTCGAGCTTGAGCGCCGAGAGCCGCGAGTGGCGAGTCTTGAGGAGGGAAGTGGACGACGTGTTTAAGGTCGATGCTCGCTCAGGCTGGGAACTGACTGGCATATTGCAGTCGCTGTGTTGCGACCGCGAGGGCATGGAAAGTGCTTTCCAAAAGAGTTTAGCCCTTGGCATTTCAGAAAGTAACCATTTGAACCTAATGGTTAACCGCTTGAATCTCGGATTGTTTAGTGAGTCTCAGCAGGTGTACAGTCAAGTAGGCTCGCCAGAAGGCGGGAATTTTACGATGATGATCCGAGACGGCTATGTTGCCGGGGCAATCTTCCAAGCGGCTCAGTTTGCCGGGAGGGCGCGCGAAATGGGCATCGAATGGGATGGCAGCGAAGAAATGGCTGAAGAATTCCGGCGGGCAGTTGCGCTGTTACAGCAGGCAGGCATTGACGACGCGATGATTGCACGTCATTTGGACGTGGCCGGGAACATTCTCGTTCGTCACAAGATCCGCCCGCGCATCGAGCCGATGGTCACCTCTTTACCAGGCGTCTTCGAGGGAGTGACTTATCTGTTTAGCGTGCCAGTTAGTGCGCGCGAAGCATTTGAGATGAACATGGAATTGTCAGAAGCCGAGGATCAAGCCGGCATCGAGCCGACACCCGGTTTCGAGGTCGTTTTCGAGGCAGCGGCGGCATGAGTTCCACTCCGGAAGAATTGATGGTTTGCGCGGAAGCGTTGCTACCCAGCGCCAGCGATGAGACACAATATCGGTCAGTTTGCAGCCGTGCATACTACGCAGCATTCAATGCCGCGAATGCCTTCCATAATAATTTATCGACGCCGGGTACCGTCGGGAATGCCAGTGGCCGTCATCAGCAGCTCATATCGCAGTTGCTGAATCCTCAGATAAGTCAAAAAAACAAGCGGTATCTGGTATCTCGTGCCTTAGGAAAAAGTTTGATGCCTCTCATTTTGGCTCGCGTGAGGGCAGACTACGAGATCCAACTTGACGTGGATCAGGCATTGGCGACCAAGACCACTGCCGGCGCCCGTGTTGTGGTCGACGCAGCGAAGTAAACAAATTTTAGCCAGTGCGGCCGCAAGCAATCAGCGAGAAGATGCATCTCTGCAATATCAGAAATCGCACCCGTATTTCCTCAGGAGATGGTTTTTAGGGGCACTAGTGGGGGCATAGAAAATCAAAATCCGCCAGCAATGCCCTACCAGACATGGAGTATGAGTTCTGTCAGGGGACCAACTAGCTTCCCAGCAACATCCAAGTTCGCCTAGAAAAGCCCCGTATGCCTTGCGCTGCGGGGCTTTTTGCTGCCATCATTGCCTACGTTTGCCCAACGCAAGCCAGATTCGTTGGGGGTATCGGTGGGGATTTCGCCGAATATCCAGAGATTCAATACCCTCAATATCATGCCCAAACAAATCGCACATCTGAGCGAGCTTTAAGTCCGCAAGGCCAAGCCGGCCGAACAGCCGTGTCGCCTCGCCGATCACAAGGGACCCTATCTCCAAGTGATGCCCAACGGTTAGCGCTAATGGCGCATGAAGTGCCGCTTCGACGGAAAAGAGAAACTCGCATCATTCGGCGTCTACCTGAAAGGGGCGCTCTAATGCCAATATCACGGACTGGCGTCGATCTGCCGTCCATGAATTCTTCCACACTCGAACTCTCCGGCAAATCTGCCGCGTGGGCATTGCCCAGGTCTTCTACACGCTCCTTCCGCTAGTAGTTCTATCTGTCCTTTACGCGATACTTTGGCATCACGAATTACCGAGACTGATGGCGCGCCGGATGTGATGTTTGTCTCACTTGTCGATGCCACACGTGACTCCATCAAGTCGGCCATCCGAAGTCAAGTCGAAGCGCGTTGGCGTCTGGCTCGAAGATGAGGCATGTGTTGAAAGCAGTCGACTGTCGTTGAAGACGGCGAGAACCCGAACAGACTCGCCCGCGCCGCTTAAGGCGGCCAGAAGTGGGACCGGCTTGAGTCCGAAGGCAATTGTCTGAAAGCGTGAACGGCGTCATCCGAAAGGGCCTTGCAGTTCGGCGCAGGTGCCAGCAGAATTGCCGAAAATTCGGGGGCTCAATGAGAACAAAAATAGCTGTGGCGGTACTGATCGTGCTCGCTGCGTGCACGACCATCTCGGAGGTCACACCCGCGGGTGATGGGCGCTACACCGTCACGACCCAAGTCCGCGGCGGCATGACGCCCTGGGGCGAAGTGAAAGCGTCAAGCCTGAAGCGTGCCGACGAGTACTGCACTCACCAAGGCAAGCAAATGCATCAGGTCGACATGCAGACGCACGGCGTCCGAGGATGGACGCCGCAGGAGGCGGAACTCACGTTCTCGTGCGCGTCTGGGTAACATAGTCGCATACCGCCCACGGAGGCGACATGCACAATGCCCCCCTTTTCCACGTCTTGCTGGATCATCTAGACGCAATCGACGCCCCGCCGATGGAGATCCAGCGATTCGTCGACCGCTGGCACCGTCTGCGATCGCACGAGGCGTTCCCCTGCCCCGTCTGCTTTCTCGCGGGCAAAGAACAGCCGCTTGCCGCATTGCCGACTCGGGGCAACGTCGAACCCGTGGCATGCGCTAGCTGCGGAAGCCAGTTCGACGTCCCTCTCGACGAATCATGAAGGTGCGAACTTTTGACGACGCACGCGCCTGCCAAGGCGAATCGTCCACTCACCACAAGCCGATGGATGCAATGCCGCGCTGGGCGGTGCGGGCCAAGCGGGCATCACCCCAGCCACCATTCTTTACGGACGAGGCACGCCCTCGCGACCGCCCGCACCATCACGAAGGGAGTGAATGGTGGAGTTCCCCGAGTGCATGCAGTCGATAAACGTGTGCGCTCGTTTCTCGGCGTATCTGAACGCATCCTGCTCAGAGATGAATTCCAATTGCTCTGGAAAACTTGCAACCTTTTGTGCCGGTAAACTAGACGAGCTGATAGCCCACGACACCCTGTACCGGCGCCCGACATTGTGCAGACACAACGTCTTCCCGGTCGTGACCTGAACGTCGATTTTGAAGCCGCGATACGGAGCATAGGATTGGCAAGCCATGATCACCCTCCTGACGCGATAGTGCGCGCATGTAACTAGCATGCGCAACCGCCATGCCCCGAACTCAACCGCCAGCGAAACAACCATCCCGGCTCAAAGAAGCTGACAAAAAAACCGCAGGCAACGCTGCGGCTTAAACACACGCCGCGTTCGGGGCGCTGACGCGGTTATGTTACAGACACCTGTCGACGAATATAACCAGGGATTTCGTACGATGTTTCGGTGAGCGCTGACAACCGGCACTGAGTCGGCACCCATCGTACAGCGGTCGATCGCGCCCCCGGCGCATCGACGGTGACCCACTATTGTTCGATATACATCCGCCACTTGGGAAACTGCTCGAAGAAGCTTTCGCTGACATAAACGAGGTACACAACCGGCGAGCTGGTATGCGTCGCCGCGCCAGGTTCATTGACGATCGTCATACTCGGATCGATGCCAGAAACACTCGCCCAAGCTGTCAGGTCGTCAGGGAGATCGCCGGCTTCTTCGCGCGGCACACGCAATTTGATCGGCTGCATGGCATCTCCGACAAATGAAGGACGTCGCGCTGAATATCATACAGAACAGCGGCCTGCGCGCGTTGGCCACGGCGCAGATATGAAAAAGCCCAGCGTGAGGCCCTGCGCGAGCACTGTCTGCCTAATGATGCTGAAGGGAGATGCAAGGCCGCGTGCTGGGCGCCGACAGCCGCCGTCGTCAGACACTCTCACGCGCGTGGCGATCGGCATATTGCGGTCGAATGAACGGGCGCAGGCCACGCCTCGCTGCCCGCACAAGCGCCGTGAAGCAAGTCACCGTGACGCTGCCCTCGAAGCCGGCAGCCACTGCGTCTGCCATCGCTGAGATGCTGAAGCAGCCCTGTACTAGCGGAACGCCCCTCAACGCGGCAATCGCCATTCACGCCATCCCAGCGTGCGCGCGCATCCAACCACAACCGCCCGAGGAAGCGTCACGGGGGTTCCGTCGGTGAACGTCTGTTATCGAAGAGTCCCGGCCTATTTCTTCATCAACGCGTGCCGCGCAAGCGTAATCGTGAATACGCATCCGACGCCCGGAATGTCGCGCACGCTCAGAATGCCATCGTTCAATTCGACGCTTCGGCGTGCGATCGACAGGCCGAGCCCAAGCCCGGATTTGTCCGTTCCGAACTGGGTAAATGGCAGAAACATGGCTTCTGCCTTGCCAGCCGGGAGGCCGCCGCCATAATCCTTAACCTCGATGAGAATCTTGTCGGCGACCGCATAGGCGTTCAGCGTGACCTCGGTGTTGGGTCGGGTGAATTTGAAGGCGTTCTGCAAGAGGTTACCGAGCGCCGAATACAGGAGGTCCCGGTTGCCGCTGACCGCGAGATGGGGATCGACCGATGTCACCACAAAGCCGCATCCGCGTAGTTGCGCGGCCAGATTTGCCGCGTGCTTCGTTTCATTGATGAAGTCCGACAGCGAAAACAGCGTCCATTTGGCGCTGTCGCCAGCGGGGATGCGAGCGTCTTCGATCGAATGGTCGATGAGTTTGCCCAAGCCCGCGAGGCTCCTTTCCAGCACCGCGCCAGTCGCACCGAACAAAGGCAGATTTCCGGCTTTTGCGGCGGCAAATGCAAGATTCGCCGTATGGAGGAAATTGCGAAGCTCATGGGCAAAGGAGCCAATGCGCTCGCCTTCCTCGCGGGCAAACTCAGTAGCCAGATTGAAATCCCGCTGATAACTGAACTCAGTAACGGCATCAGCGATTGCATTGTCCAGGCAGCGGTTCAACGTGCGGAATTCGTCAATCGAAAAGGAGGCATCGCGCTCATGAGCCAGGTCGGTAATGGCCTGACATAGATCTCCGTAATCGTGGACAACCTGATCGACCGTATACCCCAACCGTAGCAGTTCGTGACCGTGCTGAGCCGCAGCTTCGCCAATCTCCGAGCGACCGGCGTTCCCGCCTGCCGAGCCCGACACCACGACGCTGTCCGCTGGGCGATCGGATTGCTCAATGCGCAAAGTGTTGATGAGCTGTCCGAGAAACAGCGGCACGCCGTTTTCCAGTTGCTGCACGGACGCGTCGCGCGTAGGACGGTGCGCCACTTTGATCCTGCATCGGGAGATCAGCGCCTCGCGGTTGTTTGCGAGAAATGTGTGAAGCATGGTGCCTCCTGCACGGGTGCATGCCAGTTGCCGAACCGAAGTACCGGATCTGGTGTGGCGCATTCAGATCCGGAACTCTCCATGCTCCAGCGAGAAGAGCCTGACGGGCACCCGCTTGTCAATTGCGGTCCCCGTCGGCAGCCAGATCGGATAGTGTCCGGGGAAATTGGGCTAGAGGGCCGACCTTGAGCGAGTATGTCGCTTTCATGGTAACCCGGAATCTCCACCGCCGTTCGAATAGGTAAACAAAGGCCGCCAGCGGAGTACGCAGCAAAAAAGACGCCCGCGTCAAATTCGCTCTCGTACAGCAGAAAGGTGCACGCGTTGTGGTCATTCGAATCCATTTCCATACCGCGGCCGTCAGTTCAACAGAGGGCCGGCTTGGGCCAGGCCGGGAGAATCCGTTTCGTTCCGTGATAGCATCTGCTAACTCCTGCGCAACATGTCTGGGCCACATCGCCGATACCGAGGGTAATCGCATGCCCATCAATTACCTTCGCAGTTTCACCAAGCCAGAACGCAGCGACGCAACAAATCGTCGCTTGGGGCGTTCGCTCGCGTTCGTCGCCGGGGCGGCCAACGCCGGCGGATTCCTTGCGGTGGGTCAATACACGTCCCATATGTCCGGCATCGTGTCGTCGCTGGCCGATAACCTCGCGCTCGGCCAGATCGATGTCGTAGTGGCCGGCCTGAGTTCCTTATTGTCTTTTCTTGTCGGGGCGGCCACATCGGCGATCCTGATCAACTGGGGGCACCGCAAGCACTTGCATAGCCAATTCGCAGTGCCATTGATGCTCGAGGCGTCACTGCTTCTGCTCTTCGGTTTACTCGGCTCGAATCTGGAAAAGCATCGCGTATTGTTCGTCCCGGCTACGGTCTGTCTTCTCTGCTACGTAATGGGCCTGCAGAACGCCATGATCACAAAAATTTCGAGGGCGGAGATCCGGACGACGCACGTCACCGGTTTGGTGACGGATATTGGCATTGAACTCGGCAAGCTGTTTTATTGGAATGTCGGTGGTGCAGCCGTCAATGCGGTGCGAGGGGATCGACAGAAACTGGGGCTTCTCGGATCTTTGCTTCTGTCGTTCCTGGGTGGCGGCATTGCCGGCGCAGTCGGTTTCAGGCATTTGGGGTTTGTGTCCACTATTCCGCTTGCGATCGTCCTTCTTACGCTTGCCGTTGTCCCGATCGTCGACGACATGCGTGCCTATCGGACTTAGACGAACGCGAGGCGGCTGGTTTGACAGCCGTCTTCATGCACACGCAAAGCGCCGCCCGAAACACCCGTGAGTTCGGGGCGATCGTCGCAATCTCGCCGAAAGACTCCCCAAGTAGAATGCGCTCCGACAATCAGAATCGGCAGCCCACTGCCGATACAAACTCGGGGATCGTAATGAGAATAAAAGGCTCGCTAATCCTTTCCACCGCATTGGGTTTCACCGCAGGTATGGCCCATGCGCAAAGCAGTGTGACTCTCTACGGATCGATTGATGAGAGCTTCGAATACATCAGCAACCTCGGCGGCCATTCGGATTACGCGCTAGTCAGCGGCACCCAGCAACTGGGAAACCGATGGGGTCTGAAAGGAAAGGAAGATCTCGGCGGCGGTCTCAGCGCAATCTTTCAACTCGAAAACGGATTCAGCCTGAACAACGGCAGTGCGCTGCCGAACGGGCAACTATTCGGCCGGCAGGCCTATCTCGGCATGGCTTCCGATGACAAGGGTTCGTTGACGGTCGGTCGGCAATACGATTCTGTAGTGGACTATGTCGCGCCGTTGAGCGCCACGGGTAGTTGGGGCGGCACGCTCTTCGCGCACCCATTCGACAACGACAACATCGACGAGACGTTCCGCATCGACAACTCGGTGAAGTACACGAGCGCCAACTACGCCGGATTTCAGATCGGCGGCTTGTACGGCTTCAGCAATCAGGCAGGCGCGTTCGCGGACAATCGCGCCTGGAGCATCGGCACGAAGTATCAGAACGGGCCACTGTCGGTTGCAGCGGCTTTCATGAATATCGACAACGCGAGTTCCAGTACCGTCGGCGCCGTCTCGGGATCGCCGTACCTGTCGGTGAAGGAGCGGGTCGCCGGCGCAGGAGTGAACTATGCGATCGGGGCTGCGACGCTTGGCGCGGTTTACACGCACACAGACCTCGTTGATCGGCCAACCATTCCCGTCAGCACGTTGAAATTCGACAACTTCGAAGTCAACGCCAGGTTAGGCATCAGTGCAGCGTGGTATGTCGGCGCGATGTACACGTACACGAAAGAGTCGATCGCCTGGTCGACGGGACGCAACAATCCGCACCGCAACGAATTCGGGTTGATGGCGGATTACCGGCTTTCGAAACGAACCGATCTTTACGCGCAGACGGTGTACGACAAAGCGTCCGGGCGGGACGTCTTTGCTGACGTCGGTAATCTGGCGGAATCGTCGTCGCAGAATCAAACCGTGGCACGCGTCGGCATTCGAACGTCCTTCTGAGGGACCGATGGGCCGGCTGTTCGTGCCGACTCGGCCAGGTTTGGGCGATGGCCAGCCGCAAGCATGGCCGCCCGAGGCTCTCGACCGGACACGCTTTATGCAGCCCCGGAACGCCAACTGCAAGGCCGCATCTAGATCTAAAGTTTGTTCGGCGGCTGCCGAAAATCAGGCATGGACAACGACGATCGCCTCCGCCCCGGCCACCCTCTCTATGAAGAGGCAATGGCCCTCGAATTGACCGTGCGCACCCTGCGCCACGCGCAAGGCAAGAAGAATCCCGAGGACGTTCTGTATGCCTCGCCGGAATGGGACGTCATCAGCGAAGAATTTGTCCGCGATCTATATCGAGCGATGGGCGGCAACCCCGCGGATTTGCACTGACGATCGGATCATACTGCGGGGAGCGCACGGCAACCGTCGATCCAGAATGTCTTCACTCGACGGTCGAGCGACAGCCTCGACGCGAGCCTTCAATACGAGATGTTCCGCCCGCCCGAACCGAGCCCTCGAAGCTTTGTCACCGCAGCGCGCAACGGTGCAGTGATTCGCCAGGAGGTGGACGACTCCAGCGCCCTGATCGTCGAAGTCCTCGACGCGATCTCTTCCTGCATCAATGCCAGTTTCGCCCGCATTTCCGCGAGGGCTTTCTCGGCCTCGGCAAGGCGCTCCGCCGCGTCCACCGCCGCATCCGGTTTCGACGTATGCGTCGTGTCCGCCGGAGCACTGTAGAACTCTTCCGTGGCCAGTTCCACGCAAGGCGGTTCTTTGCGAAGAACAATGATCATCTCGCCCCCGGTCTCCGCTCGCGCAGGCACAAAGTCGACGAGATTGAATTCGACGAAACCCATCATGAGGATAGGCTTGAGAACCTTGGACACGATCGTGCCGCTTTCGAAAACATGGCTGTGAATACCGACATGCGGAGGTGCCTTGAGCTTCTCCTTGATGCGGTTCATGTCCAGCTTATCCCCCACATGCATCGGCTTGCTCACGAATGCTTCGTCATAGTAGATCTCGCATTCGATTTGATGTTCGCGCGGAATTTCCTCGACACCTGCCAGATACTCGGCCACGAAATGGCTAAGCGCCGTATCCTGCCGGTATTTGTCGAAACTGAACTTCTTGTCCGGCAATGCGAGAAACAGAATTCCGCCAGGCTGCATCATGTCGCACAGATCGGACAGCCATTGAATCATGTTCGGCGCATGCTCCATGACATGATTCGCGATAATGTAGTCGAACTTATCGTTGATATAGTCACGGTACCGATTCGAATGCACCACATAATCGATATCCGGTATGTCGACAATCATGTCAGGATGTGTGCACTCCTGAACTAACTGCGCTTTATCTTTCCAGTCCAGATACCGAACGTCTGCTTCTGACTTGAAGACGGTCGGCTGATCGTACGGCCCGATTTCCAGACCGACACCCGACAGATCGATGTGTTTCAGAAGATGCCCGCGGCGAAGCGTCGTAACCAAATTCATGAATCACCTCTCGGCATTGGGGGGCCGGCAATTGTGCAACTTACCATGCCTTGCACGACCGGCGGCTAAAACAATCACTCCTCGCGCACATAAAAACTAAACAATTCAAGCGTAGTGCTCGACTTTCAGAGGCCAACGACGCGGCACGCCGGTCATCGCGCCTCCATGCCCCCCGCGCGAGCCCTCGCCGCGCTGCGCCGCCATGGGAGCCGCAAACGCATGGCCGGTTTTTCGATCACGAACCATGAGAATAGGGTCAGTGCGGTTGATATCACGAATGTGATGGACACCATGGCAATTCTCGGATGAGAAAACTCGCCAAAAAATGCGCCCATGGTTTCGTACCCGCCGTAGAGCATCGACTGCAGGACGACGTAATGCCAGAGGTAAAACCCGTACGAAACGCGGCCGAATCCCGCCAGCGGCCCGACATTGAGCGCCCGCACCAAAGCGGAGCGCTGCTGCGTGACGACCTTCGCGATGATCAATGCCGCGGCCAATGACGTCAGGGGGTATCCCACCGCCCGCAGCGAAAACTCAATGCCGGTTTCGCTGAACATCACAAAAGCTAGATACGCGGCGGCAGCGGGCCACAACTTCCCGGCGCAGTATGCCCATCGGCGAGGCGCCGTCGCCAGCAAGGCGCCGATCAGAAGGCCGTCGGAATGGGTATCAAAGCCACAATAGATGCGGGCCATGGGAAGATCGAGCGACATCAGATACGAGCGCCAGCCGATCACCGTAAGCACCAGAAGCGCAATCCCGATCGAGACGCGACGTGGCCAAAGTTTCAACACGCCGAGCAGAATCAGCGGCCAAATCAGGTAAAACTGCTCCTCGACTGCCAATGTCCATGCATGCCCCGTGAGATGGGCGTCGTAGATACCGAGCGCACGCACCCAATTCATCACATAGAAGAAAGCTGGCAACACTTCCCAGCCGACTCTAAGAGAAACGGGGAATATCAGACAATAGGCTGTGACGCCCACAAGCATCAGCGATAAAGCCGGGTAAAGACGCCGGGCACGCCGCCAATAAAAGGCGGGCAAATCGATCCGGCCGGTGCGCGAATGCTCCGCTACGAGCAAACTGGTGATGAGGTAGCCGCTCAACACAAAAAAAACATCGACGCCGACATATCCGCCCCCCACCACACCCGCCAGGCCGGTATGCGCGAGAAAGACCGCGATGACCGACAGTGCGCGTAGACCGTCGAGGCCGGCAATCCGAAGATGCTGAGGTTGATTCATTGGCCCATTCCGGGGCGCGCGGCGAAAAATTCCGCTACGCGGATAGTGACATTCAATGATTTTTTGAACGTGACGGTAAAGCTGAAGCTGCGATGGTTCAGCCGCCCGGTGAGTACGTTCGGCACGAGCAATGACTGCGATCTGTGCCAGCCTCACACAGGCTTTGTCTTGCACGCGCCGTTGTTGCGATGCGTCTCCCACCATGGATTCGATCGCTGTCCGACCAGCACCAGGGAAGAACCGCATGTGGAACCGAACACTTCGCAGCATCCTGCGTGCCCGCGCTACCTTTGCTGGTCGCCAGCAACACGGTGTTGTTATTGACGCTCGGGAGGCGCCATTACTACGCGCTGTCTCCGCAGACGCGATATGTGGCGCCCAAGGTACGGGCTTTCGTCGCCCCCATGGCCGACCATTATCGGGGACGGTGATGCAGACGGCGCGAGGCGAGCGCGAGCAGAACACCACGAGAAACCGCCAACGGCCCGCGCAATCCGCGCGTGGCCGCCACAAACCACGGCCGGAGGCCGACCCCCCGCCCGGCCATGGCCGTACGCGTCGATTACGACGGACGCTTCGGAATGTCCAACCCCTTCGCCACGGCGGGCCGCGCGACGAATGCAGCCAGCGCGCGCGTCACGTTCGGGAAATCCTGAATTCCGACGAGATCACCCGCGTCATAGAAGCCGACCAGATTGCGCACCCAAGGGAAGGTGGCGATATCGGCGATCGAGTACGTATCGCCGAGAAGCCATTCGCGCCCCTCAAGTTGCTGATCCAGCACGCCGAGCAGTCTTTTCGATTCGGCGATGTATCGATCGCGTGGACGCTTGTCTTCGTATTCCTTGCCGGCGAACTTGTGGAAGAAACCCACCTGGCCGAACATCGGCCCAATGCCGCCCATCTGGAACATCAGCCACTGGATCGCTTCATAGCGGCCGGCGGCATCCTGCGGAATAAACTTGCCGCTTTTGTCCGCGAGATAGATCAGGATCGCACCGGACTCGAACAACGACAGCGGTTTGCCGTCCGGCCCATGCGGATCGATGATCGCCGGAATCTTGTTGTTCGGATTGAGCGACAGAAACTCCGGCGTCATCTGATCGTTCGTATCGAAGCGCACGAGATGCGGTTCGTACGGCAAGCCCGTCTCTTCGAGCATGATCGACACCTTCACGCCATTGGGCGTGGGCAGCGAATAGAGCTGAATCCGGTCCGGATGCTCGGCAGGCCATTTCTTCGTGATCGAATAAGCGGATAGATCGGTCATGTAGCGGTGTAACCCTTGTGCGAGTGCTGCGGCTTGATGGGGAGCATCGGCTTCGCCGCCGGCTGGAAGAGCGGCCCCGAAGATACCGACGCGGGACCGCCAAATATAAACCGACTCGGCACAACGCGTCGGCGGCAGGCTCGGCACGCCACGCTTGAACGGGGACGTCGCGAGCGGAGCGCCGGCTTGGGAGTGCGCCCCCCTCGCTAACCGCGACTCACCACAAATCCTTGGTCGCCGTGCCGGCGCGCAAGTTATACCCTTCCCGCCACAAGGTCGCGCCGACCGCCAGGAGCAGGGTCTTCTGCTCGCCGTCGAGCAACTCCCACGCGAGCGCCAGCCAGCTGGCGAAGCTCGCGCAGGTTTGTTCCAGGTCGACGGGCGTTTTGCCCTCCAGGTACTGCCGTTCGAACATCGAAAGAATTTTTTCGGGTGTCATAGGCGCCGTCTCCGGGGTTGGATACGCCCAGTCTAAAGGCGGCGCACCGCGCGCGGAATGCTCCGGACGCCGACCCCGGGTTACTCCCAGGAGAACACCGGCATCCGCCCGAAATCGCCGGCCGGCACATAAAACACGGCTCAAAAAGCGGAAAAGGCGCCGAAGCGCCCTTTCCGTCAACTCACGTCGCAGCCGTCTTACGGCGCGTTGCGCTTTGCATTGTCCTTGGCGTCTTCCTTAGCGTCGCCATAGGCCTTCTGCACCTTGCCCGCGCCTTGTTGCAGATCGCCCTTCAATTCTTTGCCCGGATTGTCCGTGGCCTTGCCGACGGCTTCATTGACCTTGCCCTTGACCTGCTCTGCCACACCCTTCACCTGGTCCTTGTTCATGTTCGGCTCCACTATTTGGAATGCCGGCGCGACATTGCGCCAGTACCCGGGTTCAGCAACGGGTGTGCCCGCCCCCCACAAGCCGCCGATTTTGACGCCTGACGCCACGGCAAAAATATTCTAAAAAAAAGCCTAAAGTTCCGGCAAAGCCGGCCGTAATGGAGCCATGGAGGTGTCATGGACCGTTCACTGATTATGCTTTCGGGGTCGTCCCAAGCTGCATTGATCGATCGGGACATCGCGCATATTGCGCGTGTGATGCGGCCGTCTTTACACGGCGATCTGGCCGGGCCGATCCTGTCGGCGGCGTATTGGCGCAACCGGCTGTACGAGTTGCTCGATGCCGGCAACCTGTCCCACGCGCAGCTATGCGCGGTCGACAGCCTTCTGCTCCAACTCGACCAGTTTCAGGCTGAACCGCAACTGGCGTGGGACGCACTGGCGCCGGCCTCCGCCGCGCTGTTTCCGCCGCCCTATCCGGCCAGCACCCACCAGAGCGCCTGAGACGCCGCGCGCCCGCACCGCCGCCCTGTCCAGGCCGGCCGGCTTCCTTTTGCTCACCAGTAAAAAAATGGCCGCGAACCATGCCGCGGCCTCAACACGTCGCAACGCAGGGAGTCGCGTCACGCTGCAAGCGTACACGCGCAACTGTGACAGCCGCATTTAGGCGCGCGCTCGCACTGTGACGGCGTGCCGAAGCTCGAAATTTTCTGCCCAAGCGATGTAAAAAATAGGGAAATGGGACGACCTTAGGTCATAATGTCCGCAAAAATTCCCAGCAAGGACACCCGTGACCCTCGTCGCTCCGCTCGCATTGCTTCAGCAAGCGCGCGCCCGCTTCACTCAACGCGAAATCGCCGCGCATGTCGGCAAAGACATCAAGACGGTGCGTCGCTGGGAAAAAGGCGAAACACCATGCCCGGCGATGCTGGAGCCGGCCTTGCGCGATCTGCTGCAAGACCGGGCGCGAGCCGGCGGCAGCGCGGCTGGCGGTGCCCAGTTCCGTTTTATCGATCTGTTCGCGGGCATCGGCGGAATTCGCATGGGCTTCGAGGCGCACGGCGGCGACTGCGTCTTTACGAGCGAGTGGAACGACTTTTCCACCAAGACGTATCGCGAGAATTACCCGAGCGGCGGCGAGCACGCGCTGATCGGCGACATCGTGTCGTTTCCAGCTGAAGAAGTGCCGAGCCACGACGTGCTGCTCGGCGGCTTCCCATGCCAGCCCTTTTCGATCGCCGGCGTGAGCAAGAAAAACGCGCTTGGTCGGCCGCATGGTTTCGAGTGCACGACGCAGGGCACGCTGTTCTTCGACGTCGCGCGGATCATCGCGGCGAAGCGCCCCGCCGCATTCCTGCTGGAGAACGTGAAGAATCTGCTGTCGCACGACAAGGGCCGCACCTTCGACGTGATCCTGCAGACTTTGCGCGACGAATTGGGCTACGAGGTGCACTACCGCGTGGTGGACGGCCAGCATTTCACGCCGCAGCACCGGGAGCGGATCATCATCGTCGGCTTTCGCGGCAAGACCGGGTTCTCCTGGGACGACCTGCATCTGCCGGACAACGGTCCGCGCCTCGGCTCGATCCTGCATCGCACGGATGGCAGCGAACCGGTCCTGCCGTGGGACCACGACCGCTTCTTCGATCACGCGAACCGGCGCGTGCAACCCAAGTACACGCTCACGCCGAACCTCTGGACCTATCTGCAGAACTACGCGGAGAAACACCGCGCGGCGGGCAATGGTTTCGGCTTCGGCATGGCATATCCGAACAGCGTGACGCGCACGCTGTCGGCGCGCTATCACAAGGACGGTTCGGAGATTCTGGTCTATCAGGGCGAGGCGCTGCGTCCGCGCCGCCTCACGCCACGCGAATGCGCGCGGCTGATGGGCTTTCCCGATACCTTCAGAATTCCGGTGAGCGACACGCAAGCCTACCGGCAGTTCGGCAACAGCGTCGTGATGCCGGTAATGCGCGAAGTGGCGCGCATCATGCTGCCGCATGTGCAAACCCTGCTCGCGGAGGAAACGCACCGTGGTTCGAAGCAAACTCTCTCGCTGCACGCCTGAGCGGCCGGCTGGCGCCGGCGGCCGCTCAGGCGCGTCGGCCCAGGCCTAGCAATGGTCGACGTCGTCGATAGCGCGACGCGCAGCCGGATGATGTCCGGCATCCGCGGCCGCAATACCAGGCCTGAGATCCTGATCCGCAGCCTGCTGCATCGGCAGGGCTTTCGCTTTCGTCTCGATGCGCGTGATCTGCCGGGACGCCCGGACATCGTGTTGCCGCGCTACCGCGCCGTCGTGCTGGTGCACGGCTGCTTCTGGCACGGCCACGACTGCCGTCTGTTCAAATGGCCGCAAACGCGGCCGGAGTTCTGGCGCGACAAGATCGGCCGCAATCGCAGCAACGACGACAAGGTGCGCGCCGCGCTCCTCGCGAACGGCTGGCGCGTCGCCGTGGTGTGGGAATGCGCTTTGCGCGGCGCCAACCGCGATCTCGAAGGTGTCCTCGCGCGGCTCGTCGACTGGCTGAAGAGCGACACACCGAGCTTCGAGGAACGCGGCTGAAAGCTGCTTGTAGCCCGCGCGGCGCGAGCGAACGCGAAGCCCGCTGGTGATACACTCGATTGGCTAACTCGGGGCACTTCCGCGTGGCGCGTTGCGCTGCAACCGGTTGCAAAACCGCTCGCCCCCACCCATCCCAGAACCACTCAAGAAGGGAGGCACATCATGGCAGAATTCCGTCTCTGGTCCGACGAATTTCCCACCAACGGCTTCATGCCGAAAGCCCATGAATATCACGACAAGGCCTTCGGCGTAGACGGCGAGAACATCTCGCCCGCGTTGCAGTGGGAAGCGCCGCCGCCCGACACCCAAAGCTTCGCGCTCACCGTGCACGACCCCGACGCGCCCACCGGCAGCGGCTTCTGGCACTGGGTAGTGGTGAACATTCCGGCTGACGCCCGCTCGCTGCCGCGCAACGCCGGCAAGGCGGACGGCTCGCTGCTGCCGCAAGGCGCGCTGCAGGTTCGCAACGACTACGGCACGGTCGGCTTCGGCGGCGCCGCGCCGCCGCGTGGCGACAAGGCGCACCGCTACATCTTCCGTCTGCACGCGCTGCGGGTGCCGCATTTGCCGATCAACGCGGACACCACCAACGCCGTGGCGCGTTTCATGACGCATCTGAACGAACTCGACTCGACCACTCACACCGGCCTGTACGAACTCAAATAACGCGCGAGACGCGATGCCGGCGCGCCGGCATCGCTGCTGCGGCCGCCGGCTGTTGCGACCACGGCGAGCAAAGAAACGCGCGAGACGCGTCGCGTGACCGGCGAACCACCCACTACAACTCGAATAATCGATGCACGCACAACCATCGCGCGAGGACGGCGCCCTGCCCGCCGAAGCGGCCGACACCCTCGCCCCCGGCACTTCGTCATCGGACAACAGCGAACAAGGCCTGCCCGTTCCGCAGCGCTACTGGGCGATGCTGGTCATTGCGCTCGCCCTCACGCTCGCGGTGCTCGACAGCGCGATTGCCAACGTGGCGCTGCCGACTATCGCGCGCAACCTGCACGCCAGCGCGGCGGGCTCGATCTGGATCGTCAACGCCTATCAGCTCGCGATCACCATCTCGCTGCTGCCGCTCGCTTCGCTCGGCGATCGCATCGGCTACCGGCGCATCTATCTGTCCGGGCTGATCCTGTTCACGGTGGCGTCACTCGGTTGCGCGTTGTCGACTTCGCTGCCGACGCTCGCGCTCGCTCGCGTGATTCAAGGCTTCGGCGCGGCGGGCATCATGAGCGTGAACACCGCACTGGTGCGGATGATCTATCCGCCCGGGCAACTCGGGCGTGGCGTCTCGATCAACGCGATGGTGGTGGCGGTGTCCT
Source organism: Paraburkholderia aromaticivorans (assembly GCF_002278075.1). Lineage (NCBI taxonomy): Bacteria > Pseudomonadati > Pseudomonadota > Betaproteobacteria > Burkholderiales > Burkholderiaceae > Paraburkholderia > Paraburkholderia aromaticivorans. The sequence goes on from NZ_CP022989.1 coordinate 4,360,742, forward strand.
CGGCGGTCGGGCCCACCATCGCGTCCGGCGTGCTCGCCGTCGCCTCGTGGCCGTGGCTGTTCGCGATCAACGTGCCGATCGGCATCGCGGCCGTCGTCGGCGGCTTCAAGGCGCTGCCGATGAACCGCGGCCACGAATCGCCCTACGACTACCTGAGCGCGGTGATGAACGCGTTTGTCTTCGGCCTGCTGATTTTTGCCGTCGACGGACTCGGCCACGGCGAGCGCTTCGGCTACGTCGCGATCGAGGTGGTAGCCGCCGTCGTGATCGGCTATTTTTTCGTGCGCCGTCAGTTGACGCAGGCCGCCCCGCTGCTACCGGTCGATTTGCTCAGGATTCCCATCTTTGCGCTTTCGATCGGCACCTCCGTCTGTTCGTTCTGCGCGCAGATGCTCGCCTTCGTATCGCTGCCCTTTCTGTTGCAGGAAACGTTGGGGCTCTCACAGGTGGCAACCGGGCTGCTCATGACGCCCTGGCCGGCCGTGATCATCATCGCGGCGCCGATTGCGGGCTTTCTGTCGGACAAGGTGTCATCGGGCTGGCTGGGCGGCGTCGGCCTCACCGCGATGACGGCCGGGCTGTTATTGCTCGCCACGCTCGGCGCGCATCCCGACGCCATGCAGATCGCGTGGCGCATGGCCTTGTGCGGCGCGGGCTTCGGCATTTTCCAGTCGCCGAACAATCGCACCATGCTGTCCTCGGCGCCGCGCGAACGCAGCGGCGGCGCGAGCGGCATGCTGGGCACCGCGCGTCTGACCGGGCAGACGCTCGGCGCGGCGCTGGTCGCGCTGATCTTCGGCGTTGCGCCGCAGCACGGACCGACCATCGCGCTCTATGTCGCCGCGGGCTTCTCGGCAGTGGCCGCGGTGATCAGCACGATGCGTGTCGTGCAGCCGGGTCAGCGCGCAACCGGCCTGAACGCCTGAGCGGCGACCGGACGCATCAGCGGGCACCCACAAAAAAAAGCGCCTCGCAGTTCGCGAGGCACGCCATTCTCTTCCCAACCCACCACCGTTTTCAGACGACGTGACCAGCACGCGCGGCGCCACTGCAGGCCGCGCGGCCGCTGATCCCGCTACGACGATGCGGTCACGTCAGCGAGCTTTACCGCTTTGGCCGCCACCGAAGATGCCGTCGCGACGTTGCGCAGATCGGCAAGGAAGGTATCGCGCCAGACCGACAGATTGTTCTCGCGCATCGGCGCCATCATGTCGGCGTGCCGCGCCTGACGCTCGGCGAGCGGCATCGACAGGGCGCGCTCGAGCGCTTCGGCCATCTGCGACAGATCGAACGGATTGACGACCAGCGCCCCCGGCAACTGCTCGGCGGCGCCGGCAAACTGCGACAGTACCAGCACGCCAGGATCGGCCGGATCCTGCGAAGCGACATACTCCTTGGCGACGAGGTTCATGCCGTCGCGCAGCGGCGTCACGTAGCCGACCTGCGATTGACGGAACAGCGCCATCAGCAGATTGCGTTCGTATTTGCGGTTCAGATACTGGATCGGCGTCCAGTCGAGCTGCGCGAACCGGCCGTTGATGCGGCCGGCTTCGCCTTCGAGCGTTTGACGAATCCGCTGGTAGGTCTGCACGTCCGCGCGGGTCGGCGGCGCGATCTGCACCAGCGAAACACGTCCATGCCAACCCGGTGCGTTCAGCAGCAACCGCTCGAAGGCCTGAAAGCGCTCGACCAGTCCCTTCGAATAGTCGAGGCGATCGACGCTCATGATCAGCTTGCGCCCGCGCATCCCGTCGCGCAGGCTGCGCACCGGCTTACGGTCGGTGAACTGCTCGGCGGCCTTGGCAATCGCGTCAGGATAAATGCCGATCGGATACGCGCCCACTTTCAGGAAGCGGTTGTACGCGTGCACCATGCCGTCCTCACTCGAGGTGCCGTGCTGGCCGCGCTCGATGAAGTCGACGAACGACTGGCGATCCGCCTCCGTCTGGAAGCCGATCACGTCGTAACTGCACATTGCTTTGACCAGTTCTTCGTGCGGCGGAATGGTCCGCAGCACTTCCGGCACCGGAAACGGAATATGCAAGAAGAAGCCGATGGGGTTCTTCACGCCCAGCTCGCGCAGACAGCGCGCGAACGGCAGCAGATGATAGTCGTGAACCCAGATGATGTCGTCGGGCTTGAGCAGCTCCTTGAGCTGCTTCGCGAGCGTTGCGTTGACGCGCTGATAGCCCGCGTATTCCTGCCGGTCATAGCGCGACAGGTCATTGCGATAGTGAAACGTCGGCCACAGCGTCGCATTGGAAAAACCGCGGTAGTACTGGTCGTAATCGCGCTTGGTCAGGCCCACCGTGGCGTACGTCACGTTGCCCTGTTTCTCGATCACCGGGGCGCTCGGCTCACTCACCGTCTCGCCGCTCCAGCCGAACCACACCCCGCCGGTTTCCTTCAGCGCATCCAGCACGCCGATAGCGAGGCCACCCGCTGCGGGACGGCCTTCCTGAGTCGGCGCGACACGATTCGATACCACGATCAGTCTGCTCATTGGTGCTCCACCTAGTTCAGTTGTTTCGTTGCATACGGATATGTGCCGAAGCGGTGCATGCAAGTCGCGTGCCGTTTTTTGAGATACTGGAAATAAAAATGTATGCAAATGTGACAGGCGAGCAAAACCGCACGGTTGCGCCACCGCCACGAAGAAATTTCTTCTGTTTTATCTGACGAAACGGAAAAGCCGCTTACCGACCCTCGACTCAGCTCACGCGTCCTGTTCCGAGCCCAGGTCGCGCTGGTATTCAAGCCCTTCCGGGCGCACACCGCCCTGATTGTGCTCACCGTCCGGCGGCGCGTCGGGCGCGACGCGGTTCTGCCCAGCCGGATCGTGCGAAGCCGGCGGGCTGTCCTTGCTGCCGCCCGGCCTGGAATCGCGCTTCGAATGGCGCGCTGAACGCCGCAGTGCTGGATGTCTCATGATCCACGCCTCCAGGGGAAGCCCGCCGCCAAGGTTGCGGCATCAATATAGTCTAGGGGTCGCCACGGTAAATTGCCGGTAAAACATGCGCCGGCTTTGTAACAAGTACATAAGTTTTCCACGCCGGACTGCGGCGCAACGCACGGAACGCGTCAGAGTTGCATGCGCGGAGAGTGAGACGGCTGACGCCGACTGGCTTGTGGCGTTTGCGTCGGCTGCGGCGGCGGATCGCCGATCGGCGGAGCGACCGGTTCGATGGGTTCGATCGGTTGCGGCCCCGGATCGGGACTCGGAACAGGAATGGTATCGGGCTCGCCTGGGCTCGGCGGCGCAACCGGAGGCGCAGACGGCGGTTCGATCGGCTCAGGACGGTGAGCGTGCTTCGGCAGGGGAAGCGCGGGAGCGGCGGCGTATTGCGGCATGTTGTTTATCCTCGTTTGCGTTCCACTGGATCGCAGCAAGGCCTGTGCCGTCACGGATGCGCCCCCGGCCGGGTGACGTCGGCAATATCAGCGGCGCGCGCGGCGCGTGGCTGCCGCGCGCGCTCAGGCGTCCGCGCCGCCGAGCGCGCGCGATTCGTCTGCGGCGTCGGTTTCTTCACGGGCGTCGTTGCCATACTCGACCAGGCGGTTGTACAGCGTCTTCAGGCTGATGCCGAGAATCTCGGCGGCCCGCGTCTTCACGCCGCCGCACTGCTCGAGCGTAGCCAGAATCAGCTGGCGGTCCGCTTCGGCGAGCGACGTGCCGAACGGAATCGTGATCGCCGTGCCGGCCGCGGGCTTGGACAGCGTGATCTGCAACGGCACGGTCGCCGTGCTATCCGAATCCGAGCCCGACATGATGTGCGCGCGCTGCACATAATTCTTCAGTTCGCGCACATTGCCCGGCCACGGGTACGACATCAGCATGTCCTTCACCGCCGCGGGGAAATGCTTTCTGGTGTTGTGGCGTTCGTTGAGTTCGTCGAGGAACGCCTGAGCCAGCAGCTCCACATCCTTGCCCCGCTCGCGCAACGGCGGCAGGCTGATCGGGAACACGTTCAAGCGGTGGTACAAGTCGAGCCGCAGCTTGCCTTCCAGCACGGCCTGCTCGGGATCGCGGTTGGTCGCCGCAATCAGCCGCACGTCCGTCTCGATTTCCTTGGTCGTGCCGACTCGCATGAACATGCCGGTTTCCAGCACGCGCAGCAGTTTCACCTGCAACTCGATCGGCATCTCGGTGATTTCGTCGAGGAACAGCGTGCCGCCGTTCGCGCGCTCGAAATACCCCTTGTGCTGACGGTCCGCGCCGGTGAACGAGCCGCGCTCGTGGCCGAACATTTCCGATTCGATCAGGTTCGGCGAAATCGCGCCGCAGTTCACCGCGAGAAACGCGTGCTTGCGACGCAAGCTGAGCTGGTGCAGCGTCTGCGCGGCAACTTCCTTGCCGGTGCCCGACTCGCCCACCAGCATGACCGAAGCCGCCGTCGGCGCGACACGGCCGATCTGGTCGTAGACCTCCTGCATGGCCGGCGAATTGCCGAGCATCAAGCCGAAGCGGCCCATGCGGCGCAACTCGCCGCGCAGCGTGCCGATTTCCGCCTTCAGGTCGCCGGCGCGCGGCAGGCGGGAGAGAATCGCCTTCACGCGCTGCATGTTGATGGGCTTGACCAGATAGTCGGTGGCGCCCATTTTCAGCGCGTTGACCGCCGACTCGACCGTGGCATGGCCGGTAATCACGATCACTTCCACGCCGGAGCGCGGATCCAGATCTTCGAACAGATCGACCCCGCTACCGTCCGGCAGCTTCAGGTCTGTAAAGACGACGTCCGGCATCTGCCGGACCAATTGAATGCGCGCTTCGCGCAAATCGCCCGCGGTGGCGGTGGTCAGGCCGTCTTCCCCGATGATGGCGGAAAGCGCCTCGCGGGTACCGGCATCGTCATCGACAATCAGTACATGTGGCATCGCGTCTCGAAAGCCTGCAAGCGTGAGTATGGGAAAACATGCTAGGGCGCATGCTGAAAAGCGCGCCGGCGGCCCGGCGCTTCACCCGTTGTTGCGCACTCCAATGTGAGCGCCCACCAACTTTAAATAAGTACACCAACCGCCGACTTGATTCAATATTGCAACAATACGGCGCCGAAACCCACGTAAAAATCCGTCATTGTTGTCTATTTGCCTATTATACGGCTTTATCGAGACAAAATTAACAGAGCGCGCCGGGCGTCGCCCGTTGCAGCGGCACGCCGGCGACGCTGCCCCGACACACCGCTCAACTACGCGGGAATGGCCATGCGCCGCCGTTGCCGTTCGGATACGCGGAGCCGTTGGCACCATGTGTGCTCGGGCTCACGTCCGCCGCCGGCGCGGCGTTGCCCGCGGGTGTCGCAGGTGTCGCCACCGTCCCGCCCTCGTTTTCCCAACGGCTCAATTCGCGCGCCACCGGGATTTGAGCGGCGCGGCTGCGCTGCACGTAACGGACGGCCAGAAAGCCGCCAAGCGCCATCAACGCGCCAAAGATGCCGATTTTGGGTCGTGCCATCGTGAACTCCTTGTCTTCATGAAGCATGATTGATACGGGAAGCGCCTTAGCGCGTGGTCAGGATGCCGAGCACGAAGCCAACGCCCGCGGCAATGCCGATCGACCGCCACGGGTTGCGCCGCACGTAGCGTTCGGCATTGACGGTGGCTGCCCGGTAACGACGCTGCGCATTGTCCTGCGCGTCGCCAAGCGCCGATTGCAGGGTTTCGACATGCGTGCCCAGCCTGTCGCGTAGCGCGTCGACGCCTTCGCCCGGCACATGGGCGGCAAGCCGCAGCATTTCTTCCGAGTCCTTCAGCAGCACCCGCAGGTCCTCGACAAGCTTCTGGCCACCGAGTGCAAGCTGTTGCGTGGTGTCAGTCATCATTCACTCCTGGTCTGAGTTCGGCGTTCGCGTGTGCTTTCGGCGAGTCCGCGGGCGGCGGAAAGTAGCGCGCACCACCGCCGTCGCAAGGCATCGAATGGAATCGGATCGCGCGCAAAAGCACACGCGTGTCGGGTGGAAGTTGCAAACGCCGTGCCCGGTAACTTTGCCTGCCGAACCCGAGGCGACGGGCCGCGCTGGGCAGTTTCGACCGACTATCGCGGTATGTGCGCCAGCGCATTCACATCGTTTGCCGAAAACGGTGCCAAAGTGGTTAAATCATTCTTTGTGAGATAGCGGCTTGACTGGTTTATCTCGTTCTCAGGCCTGCGCGCCGCAACATTGAACTCATTTGCACAGGACCCCCGTTATGGCGTCAATCGACCTGGACTCGCCCGCCGTTTCCGCCGGCGGCAATGCTTCCGCACAGGCGAAGCAGCGCGTCGCGGACGGCGTCGCGGGACTGAAGTCGTACGGCCTGCTGTACGGCTCGTCGCCGGTGATGCAGGATCTGTACGAGCAGATCGAACGCGTCGCCGGCACCGACGCGACCGCGCTGATCATCGGCGAATCGGGCACGGGCAAGGAGTTGATCGCCCGCACGATTCACGATAAAAGCAGCCGCCGGGACGCCCCTTTCGTGGCCGTGAACTGCGGCGCGATTCCCGACGAACTCATCGAGGCCGAACTGTTCGGCCATGAAAAAGGCAGTTTCACCGGCGCGGTCCAAGGCCGCATAGGCTACTTCGAACACGCGAACGGCGGCACGCTGTTCCTCGACGAAATTACCGAAATGGCGCCGGTGCGCCAGGTCAAGCTTCTGCGCGCGCTCGAAACGGGCACCTTCTACCGTGTGGGCGGCAATGACCTGATCAGCGGCAACGTGCGCGTGATCGCCGCGACCAACCGCGACCCCGCGGTGGCGGTGAAGGAAAACGGTCTGCGCGAAGACCTCATGTACCGGCTCGCGGTTTTCCCGCTACGCGCGCCGCCCCTGCGCGAGCGCGAGAACGATCGCGAACTGCTCGCGCAGCACTTTCTCGCGCTGCTCAATCAGCAGGAAGGCACGAACAAGAGCTTCAGCAAAAGATCGATTGAAACGCTGCGCACCTGGTCGTGGCCGGGCAATGTGCGCGAGTTGAAGAACGCGGTTTATCGCGCCTTCATTCTCGCGGAAACGACAGTTGAACTGCCGCACCCGCACCTCGCGTCGCGCGTGAAAAAGCCCATGACGCAGGGTGACGCGATGAGCATATGGATCGGCACGCCGCTCGCCGACGCGCAGAAACAGATCATTCTCGGCACGCTCAAATATTGCGGCGGCGACAAACGGCGTGCGGCCAAAGCCCTCGGCGTGAGTCTGAAAACGCTATACAACCGCTTGAGCGCATACGGCGACGAAAGCGCAGAAGAAGAGTCCGAGCAATAACCTCTCATGCCGCGACACTCACGTGGCAAAGTCGCGTGAGTATTTGTATCGTGCAACTGATAGCCGCTTGCAAACCCTCTGCTTGCGCGCTCCGAATCCCGAGTTCAATCCCTTCGCACCACCAATCAAAAGCGGCCCGCGCCCAACAGAAACCGATTTGGCTCGCACCATCTTTTGCAATTGCTTGCATTTTCCCGCTGCCAATTACAAATCGCATCCTGCAAAATGCGGCACACGCATTGCCAGGTGGAGAACGCGTGTGACCCGTTCAAAACAGTTTTTACCGAGCACGAACGAAAGGCACTTGCAGGAACAGAGATAGGGAAATGCAAAAAAGTATGGTGTGGGCAGAATGGGCACAGCGAACAACCGGGCGGGGTCGTCCCAATGCAACGGCGCTCGTTGCTCTCGCCGTGGCGATCTCGTCGGCGCTGAGCGGTTGTAGCTCGCTGTACACAGAGGGCGCCACCGCCGGCGCCGGTATCGCAGGCGCCGCGCTGGCGGCAAAAGTCACGAACAACGCGGCCGTCGCGACCGGTATCGGCCTCGGCGCAGTGGCCGCCGCACGTGCCGGCGTGCAGTACTCGGAGCGCGTGGTCCACAGGAATACGCAGGACGGCATCGCAAAAATTGCCGGACCGCTCGACGTCGGCGCGGTCGCGCCGTGGAGCGTGACCCACTCGGTGCCGATCGAAGACGACGAACACGGCCGCGTCACCGTCAGCCGCACGATCAGCACAGGCGCGCTCGACTGCAAGGAAATCGTCTTCTCCGTCGATCAGACCGCCACCAAGAATGTGCCGGCCAGCAGCGCGTTCTACGTCGCGTCGATCTGCCGCGACGGCAGCGACTGGAAATGGGCGTCGGCCGAACCCGCCACCGAACGTTGGGGTGCGTTGCAATGACCGCGCGTTCGGATACGGCGGCCTTCACCGCGCGCCGCCCTCGCCTCGCTGCGCGGTCCGGCAACCGGCTGCGGCTCGTGCTGGCCGGCGCGTTGTGTGTCGGCGCGAGCGTCCTGACGAGCGGCTGCTCGTCGGTCGGCGCGGCGAGCGGCGCGGCGGCCGGTGTCGCATCCGGTCTGGTGACCTCCAATCCGGCGGTCGGCATTGGGGTCGGCATTGCCGTGCAGGCAGCGACCGACGAGGCCGTCGGCCGCTATATGCGTGCCATGCACACCGATCAGCAGAACCTGATCGCCGCGTTGGCGGGTGCGATGCCGGTCGGCGAGACTCGTCCCTGGGCGGTCAAGCACACGCTGCCGATCGAGAACGGCCACGGCCAGGTGCGCGTGACGCGCGCGTTCGGTTCGGCCCTCGCGCTTTGCAAGGAATTCGTGTTCTCGGTGCAGGACGGCGACAGCCCGAACGCGCACGAGGACTGGTACACGGCGAGCGCGTGTCAACAGGACAAGGGCTGGAAGTGGGCGTCCGCCGAGCCGGCCGTGGCACGTTGGGGCACGCTGCAATAAGCGCGCGGCAATAAAAAACGGCAGGGTCTCCCCTGCCGTTCGTGCTTCGTTTCAGCGTCGGGCGGCTCGATCGGGTCGGCCACTCCGCACGCGCAACCTGGGTGCGCTCAAGACTCCACGTCTTCCAGGCTGAAGATTTCGGTCTGGTCGTTGTACGAGAAGATCTCGCCATAACGGCCCCAGTTGATGACCGCGTCGAGCGTCTCTTCGGCCGCGCTGTCGGACAGAAAATCCTCCAGCTCCTGCTCGAAGCGCACGCGCGGCGCGCGATGCCCCGGCCGCTCGTTGAGCACCTTCTTGATTCGCGCGGCGAGCGGCACGTGCCGCAGCAGATGTTCGGCGAACATCATCTTGCGCTCCTGCGTGCCGAACTCGGCGAACACGCGCGCCGGCGGCGTCAGGAAAATATCGCCTTCGCGCACGTCGGCGAAACCGAGATGCTGCAGCACTTCGGCGACCGGGAACAGATCGTCCACCTCCAGATGCAGCGAACGGGCGATTTCCGGCATGTCGGCACGACCGTGATACGGCGCGGCGGCCAGCGTTTCGATGAGGCCGGCCATCAGGTTGGTCGACACATGCGGCAGCCAGCTGTGCAGCTCGAGGCCCTTCTTGGTCTTTTCGTCGGTCTGGCGCGCGGTCATCTTCGCGTAGATCTCGTCCACCAGGCGGCGGAACGCCGGATCCAGACGATTACGCGGATGCTTGAACGGCACCTTGATCTCGGCGATCACGCGGCCCGGATTCGACGACAGCACCAGAATCCGGTCGCACATGAACACCGCTTCCTCGATGTTGTGCGTGACGATCAGCACCGCCTTGATCGGCATGCGGCCCTGCGTCCACAGATCGAGCAGGTCGGTACGCAGCGTTTCGGCGGTCAGCACGTCGAGCGCAGAGAACGGCTCGTCCATCAGCAGCAGCGTGGGGTCGACCACCAGCGCGCGCGCGAAGCCGACGCGCTGGCGCATGCCGCCCGACAGCTCGCGCGGATAGGCGTTTTCGAAACCGTCCAGACCGATCAGGTCGATCGCGGCGAGCGCGCGCGTGCGCCGCTCGCTCGCGCCGACGCCTTGCGCTTCGAGACCGGCTTCCACGTTTTGCAGCACGGTCAGCCACGGGAACAGCGCGAAAGTCTGGAACACCATCGCGACGCCCTTCGCGGGACCGTCGAGCGGCTTGCCCATATACGTGACTTCGCCGTCGGTCGGCTCGATCAGGCCGGCAATGATACGCAACAGCGTCGACTTGCCAGAGCCCGAACGGCCCAGCAAGCCGACGATCTCGCCTTCGCGCAGCGTCAGGTTCGCGTCGTCGAGGACGAGCAGTTCGCCCTGCGACTTGTTGAAACCGCGGCACACGTCCTTGACGCGCAGGATCTCTTCGCCGAGGCGCGGCGGCTTCGGCGGCGTCTGGATCGGCGCGGCGGTCATAGCAGCTTTAGGATTTTGCATCGCGTTTTGCCTTCAAATTTCAATCGAGCCGGAGCTTGGCTTCGGCGTAGGCGTACATCGGACGCCACAGCAGGCGGTTGAACAGTGTCACGAACAGGGACATCACGGCGATGCCCACGATGATCTTCGGATAGTCGCCCGCGGCAGTGGACTGCGCGATGTAGGCGCCCAAACCGTGCGCGGCGACCTTGGTGTCGCCCCACTGCACGAATTCCGCGACGATGCTCGCATTCCACGCGCCGCCCGACGCGGTAATCGCGCCCGTGACGTAATACGGAAAAATGCCCGGCAGAATGGCCTGACGCCACCACTGCCAGCCGCGGATATGGAAGTTCTTGGCCGCCTCGCGATAGTCGTTGGGATACGACGTCGCGCCGGCAATCACGTTGAACAGGATATACCACTGGGTGCCGAGCACGATCAACGGCGAGAGCCAGATGTCCGGGTTCAGATGGAAGCGCACGATCGCGATCACGAACACAGGGAACAGCAGATTGGCCGGGAACGCAGCGAGAAACTGCGCGAGCGGCTGGATCTTCTCGGCGAGCGCCGGGCGCAAGCCGATCAGCACGCCGACCGGCACCCACACCACCGAGGCCAGCGCGATCAGCACCACCACGCGCAGGAGCGTAATGAGTCCGAGCACGAACACGTGCCAGACTTCATCCAGCGACACGCCGGTGCGCACATAGATAAAGACGCGGTACACCACGTAGACGGTGATCAGCAGCACCAGCGCCGCCCACAGGATATCGCCGGCGCGCGAACTCTTCTGCATCTGCGGGATCTGGAAGCGCGGCCCCTGGAAGGCCGGCAGCCGCAGCGGCACGCGCGCGGCCTTGGCGAACATCCAGCCGAGCGGCACCAGCAGCCGGTGGATCAGGCGGGTGCGGCGAATCAGGTCGAGCAGCCAGGATTCCGGCGCGTCGCCCGAACTGGTGGTTTCCATACGGAACTTGTCGGCCCACGCGACGAGCGGCCGGAACAGGAGCTGGTCGTACGCGAGAATCACCACCGTCATGGCGAGGATCACCCAGCCGATCGCATGCAGGTTCTTGTCCGAGATCGCCTGCGCCAGATACGCGCCGATGCCCGGCAGCGTGATCGTGCGGTTGCCGACCGTGATCGCTTCGGAGGCGACCACGAAGAACCAGCCGCCCGACATCGACATCATCATGTTCCAGATGAGGCCCGGCATCGAGAACGGGACTTCCAGTTTCCAGAAGCGCTGCCACGAAGTCAGGTGAAAGCCGCGCGAGACTTCGTCCAGATCGCGCGGCACCGTGCGCAGCGACTGATAGAAGCTGAACGTCATGTTCCACGCCTGGCTCGTGAAGATCGCGAAGATCGCCGCCAGTTCGGCGCCGAGCACGCGGCCCGGAAACAACGCGAGGAAGAAGGTCACCGTAAAGGAAATGTAGCCGAGCACCGGCACCGACTGCAGGATGTCCAGAATCGGCACCAGCACGAGCCCGGCGCGGCGGCTCTTGGCCGCGAGCGTGCCGTACGCCAGCGTGAAGATCAGCGAGGCGACCATGGCCGCCAGCATGCGCAGCGTGGTGCGCATCGCGTATTCGGGCAGGTTCGCCGGATCGAGGGAAATGGCCTGCGTGTTGAGCGTCGACATGGGCGCCAACGTCTCGTGAAAGCCGATCGCCGCCATGGCGATCACGCAGATGATCAGCGGAAAGGCGACGAAGTCCCAGCGATTGGGCAACACCCGCCATGCCGACGCATTGGCGGTGCGCTTGAGGTTAAAGCTGAAATCCATCAGATGCCCTCCCCGTCGAGCCAGTGGTTCGAAAGCAAGGAGGCCGCGGCTTCGGCGCGGCGGTCTGAAGATCGGTCCGGAAAGCGGAAATCAGGCATGGCAAAACGCGTGTGCGCGGTAAATCGTTAGCGTTGGAGACACGTGGACCGGTGAAGGATGTGTCCTGGGCGAGCCGCCCAGGAGCGCAACCATCAAGCGGACTGCTGTCGCCGCTGGCGCCGCCCGTAGGCCGGCGGGCTTTCCTTGTTTTGGACGGCACGACACTACACCATCCTATGTTTCAGGCACAACCTTTCGCGGCAAATAGCGATAAATAACGGCGAACGTCCGGCTACGGCCGCTCGAGCCCGCGCGCACCCGGCGCGCGGCAGGCCATGCGTCGTCGCGCGCGGGCCACATCCACAGCCGGCGTGGCGGCGATCCGGAGCGCGCCGGGGCGACCGGAAAAACCCGCACAGCCATTAAGAAACCGTTCGAGCCGCCGTTAAGAACCTGATGGGCGCGGTACACGCACTTCGCATTCCCGCAATAACGATGGCGTCTGGCCCCATGACGGTTAAAATCACAAGGCGACGCCTGCCGTCGATCTATCCCGGGCCACAGCGGCGGCGTTTTACCGAACGCTTGCGCAGGGGCGAAACAGCGCCGGCGCGCTGCCACGAATAAGCTAGTTGCATGTCACAGCCAGACGGATCAGAGAGTCGATGAACAGGACAACCTTGCGCCAGGCAACCGGGCCGGTCAGCTTCATGCTGATCGTACTGGCCTGCTGGTTCGTGGCCGGCATGGTCGCGGACCGGATGGTACAGCAAGAGCTGGACGCGGCCCTGCATGCGCAGCGGCAAATGTCCACGTCGATCGTCGACAACATGGCGGAGGTGATCGCCAGCGACCTCGCGATGTCCCGGGCCATCCCCGCGACCATGGCCGAAATGGACGTGATCCAGCGCGCTCTGGTGCAATCCCAGAATTATGCCGTGAACGGCGATACGACGGAACCCGCCCTGCGCGCCGCATTGCTGAAAGACGCGAAGATGGCCCCCGTGAGCAACTTCCTGCACGACGCACAAGGTTTCTCCGGGCTCGACCAGATCTGGCTCGTCAATGCAAACGGCATCTGCGTCGCCTCCAGCAACTCCATCAACAATCCGTTCGCGGCCGAGCGCTCCTTCGTCGGCACGGACATGCGTGTGCGCGGTTATCTGACGAGCGCGCTGCTCGGCGCCTTCTCCGAAGCCTATGGCGTCGGCCGGACGAGCGGCGAGCCGGGCATCTTCATCGCCGCGCCCGCTTATGCGAACGGCCTGCTGGTCGGCGTGGTCGTCGCCAAGGTCGGGATCGCGCGGCTGCGCCACTGGGTCGCGCATGCCGGCACCTTCGTCACCGACGAGAACGGGGTCATCATCATGGCCCACAACAGCGCGCTCGAGGGCCGCGCGCTGCCGAACTCCCGCGTGCTGGAGATGAGCCCCGCCGAGCGCAAGACCATCTATCAGCGCGACACGTTTCCCGACATCCAGATCCAGGTGGACGCCCACGTGCGCGAACAGGCGCCGTGGGTGCCGTCCGCCGTGGCCGGCCAGCTGTTCGGCATGTCCGAGCGCCCGGTGCCTTCGCTCTATCAGGCGCGCGGCGGCCTGAACTCCGGGCTGTCGGCGCATCTGGTCGATCCGCTCACGGCCTGGCCGGAATTGCTGCGCAATCACAAGCGCGATCATTTGCTGGTGTTCCTGACGCTGGCGGGCACGGTCGCGCTGGCGTGGGTGATCACGGTGTCGTACGTGCGCGAGCGGCGCCACCATCGCGCCACCCGCGATCTTGCCGAACAACTGCAGTCCGCCAACACGCTGCTTTCGGCCGAGGCCCGGCACGACGTGCTGACCGGCGCGCTGTCGCGGCGCTACTTCCTCGACTTGCTGCGCCATGAGATCGAACGCGCGCACGTGAGCAACGAGCCGTTGTGCATGGCGATCGCCGACCTCGACCACTTCAAGCAGATCAACGACCGTTTCGGCCATGCCGCCGGCGACCGCGCGCTGGAGCATTTCGTCGACACCTGCCGCGCCGAGCTGCGCGGCGCCGACGCGATCGGCCGGCTCGGCGGCGAAGAGTTCGGCCTGCTGCTGCCGGCCACGGACCTGGCGGGCGGCCGCGAGGTCGTCGAGCGCCTGCGGCTGCGTTTGAAAGCGATGCCTTCGCCGAAGTTGCCCGCTTCCGTGGGCTTGAGCGTGAGCATCGGCATCACCGAACTCTCGCACGACGATCTGCCCGAGCGGATCATGAGCCGCGCGGACACGGCCCTCTACGCGGCCAAATCGGGCGGGCGCGACCGCACCGAAGCCTTGCCGCCCGACGACACCGCGCCGCCGGCGCGCACGGTGGCCAACGTCTGGTAAGGCATCTTTTGGTGCGCTTGCCGCCGGCCGGCCGCCGGCGCGACGACCCGCACGCGAACTGACTCAGCGCAAGACCCGCCCTCGGGCGTTCCGTAACGAAGCAGGTATGATCGACCTTGATATCGAGGTTGCCGCTACCGCTCTAACGGAGATTCGCATGAAGGGAAATCTGGTCATTGTCTGTCGCGATCAGGATGCTGACGCGTTCGACCACCTGCTGGCCGAATACGGCGCGTTCCAGACGCGCCTGTCGTCCACTGCGTGGTATCTGAAGCTGGACGTGGCGCCGGAACTGATTCAGGAGGAGATCCTGGCGCGTCTCGGCAAATACACCACGCATTACATTTTCGAGGCCGAAACGGTGACGTGGAATACCGTGGATAGCGAGGCGGCGAATGCACTGAATACGCTGTTTTCAGACTAGCGGGCGCCGCCGCCCGGCCGAGCCCGCGAACCGTGTCCTTGTGCCCGGAACCAGAGGGCGGTGCACGCGGCTGACGCGCGCGCCGCGCCGCCGCCACTCATGACCAGGCGTTTTCCGAGGTTGCCGTGACCCGCGGCAACATGTCGAACGGAAAGCTCATCAAGACTCGCAAACCACGGCCGCCGTGGTTGCCGATCTCCCATTCCCCACCCGCACGCCGCACCAGCCGCTCGACAATGGCAAGCCCAAGGCCGCTGTGGCCGTTGCCGCCGCGCGCCGGATCGAGCCGCACGAACGGCCGACTGGCATTGATCAGGTCCTGGGCGGCGATACCGGTGCCGCTGTCGCTCACCGACAAGGTGAAGCCTTGCGGAGTACGCTCCGTGGCGACGACGATCGGCGGCGCGCCGTAAGCGTGCGCATTGTCGAGCAGGTTCGACAGAATCCGGTCGAGCGTGGCGGCGGGCAACAGAAATGCCGGCCCGGCATTGAGTTCGGTCTGCACGGTGGGCGCGCCGGAAGCCACCGCGCGATAACTGCGGACCACCCGCTCGCACTGCGCGTCCACTTCGACCGGCTCGCTGCGGTCGGCGCCGTCGTGCGCGAACACCAGAAACTGGTCGACGATATGCGTCATGGAATCGACGTCGCGCACCACCCCGTCGCGCACCTTCACTTCGTCCATCATCTCGGCGCGCAGCCGCAAACGCGCGAGCGGCGTTTTCAGATCGTGCGCGACACCTGCGAGCATCACGGCCCGGTCGTTTTCGGTGCGCGCGACTTCCTGGACCATCTGGTTGAAACCATGTGTCAGCTGACGCAACTCGCGCGGGCCGCGCTCCGGCACCGGCGGCACCGGCAGGCCGCGGCCGAAGCGCGCCACCGCCTGGGCGAGCGAGCGCAGTGGCTGCTGCAGCGCCCACGCGGCAAAGAGCGCCGCCATGACCGCAAACGAGAAGATGATGGCGAGCCACAACACCGTGCGGTCGAGCGAGCGCGGCGTGCGCAACGGCTGCACCGGCACGACGATCCAGCTGTGATCGGAGGTGGCGCGCACCCACAACGTGGGTGGACGGCCCGGCACGCCGACGCGTACCTGCGTGCCGGACGGCATGCGGTCGCGCACGTCTTCGACGAAACGTTCGAGCGGCGGCGGCATGTCCACCCTTTCCGGCGGCACTTCCGGGCTCGCCGGATCGACCAGCTTGACGCGGGAAGGCAAAGGTTGATCCGGCGTTCTGGCGACGTGCTGGCGCACCGCGTCGACGAGGAAGGTGGCTTCCTCGACCGCATAACGAGTTTGCAGTTGACTGCGCTCGAGGCGCATGAGCGCGTACCACGCGAAATGCGACAGCAGCAGGACCGCGACGACTAGCAGCGCCAGCCGCCCGAACAGCGAATCAATGGGCCGGCGCATGCTGTTCGCCGTCGGGCACGAACACGTAGCCGCGGCCGCGCACCGTTTGAATGAAGCGCGGCGTGGACGGGTCGGTTTCGAGAATGCGGCGCAGACGCCAGACCTGCACGTCGATGCCGCGGTCGGTGCCGTCGTATTCCGGACCGTGCAGCAGTTCGAGCAGGCGCTCACGCGTGAGCGTGCGCATGGGGTGATTGACAAAGATCTTCAGCAACGCGAATTCGCTGCCCGACAACGTGAGCGGCTTGTCTTCCAGATGCAGCGTGCGCGACTGGAAGTCCAGCGTGAAACGGCCGAAGTTGAACGGCTCGCGCTGCTCCGGCGCGGCCGCCGACGGCAGCGTGCGGCGACGGCGCAGCACGGCCTGCACGCGCGCCAGCAACTCGCGCGGATTGAACGGCTTGCCGAGATAGTCGTCCGCGCCGAGCTCCAGCCCGACGATGCGATCCACGTCGTCCGCCCGCGCCGTGAGCATGATCACGGGGATATCGTCGCCCGACGCGCGCAGCTTGCGCAGCGCAGTGAGCCCGTCGACGCCCGGCATCATCAGATCGAGCACGATCAGATCCGGGCGCTCGCGTTCGAGCCTGCGCTCGAGCGAGCCCGCGTCGTGCAGCACCGATACTTCGATGCCCTGACGGGCCAGATAGTCGCGCAGCAGATCGCGCAATTCGACGTCGTCGTCGACAACCAGTATTTGAGTAGCCATGGGATGAAGTTTAACGCGCACCAGGATGGGTTTTGGATTTCAGACGGGGCTCAAGGGTTACCGGGTGTTACGGTGAAAGCCACGCGTAATGTCCCGTAACGTCCGCGTCCAGCCACGTAACACAGCGCAGCGCGCAGTTCTCTACGCTGTGTCTTACCGAATGCAGGCCGTCCACTTTACCGGTTGCATCGTCGGCTATTCCATTACAGGGAGTCTCACATGTCCACCAAAAAGATCTCGCGCGTTCTAGCCGTTGCCGCCACCGCTCTCGCCATCGGCGCGGGCGCCGCCTATGCCGCACAACCCGCCGAGCATGGCGGCCCCGGTGGCTGGCATGGCCACTTCATGAAGGAATTGACGCAACTGCACGATCAGTTGAAGCTCAATGCGGATCAGGAAAAGCAATGGCAAGCCGCGCTGGACACCATGAAGCAGAACCACGAGGCCATGCGCGCCAACCATGAGCAGATCAAGAACCAGTTCAAGGCCGCGCAGCAGCAGCCGATCCTGGACCTGAACGCCATGGCTGCCGCACACCAGCAGGTCGAGCAGAAAGACGCGCAACTGCGTCAGCAAACCACCGACGCCTGGCTCAAGTTCTACAACGGCCTGAACGACCAGCAGAAGACCACCGTCAGCACGGCGCTCAAGCAGCGCTTTGCGAAGATGGAGTCGCGTCATGAAAAGATGCACGAGCGCTGGGAGCAGCGTAAGGGCCCGGCATCGGCGCCCGCGGCCAATCAGTAAGTAGCCCGCTCAAAGCAGGCGAGCGCCTGACTCGGCCGCCTGCGCCGCCGGATGCGAAAACGCCACGGAGGTTTTGCCTTCCCTGGCGTTTCTTTTGTTACACGGCGTACTCGCATCGCTCGCGTCGAGCATGCGTTAAACGAAGACGGCAGCGCTGGCCTAACGCAAGAGTCTTAACCGTTCAGCGGCCCAAGATCGAACAGCAGCACTTCCGCGTCCTCGCCCTTCTCCAGTGTCACCGTATCGGTTTCGCTGAGCTTGGCGGCGTCGCCCGCGCGAAGCGCCTCGCCGTTCACCGTCACTGCGCCACGCGCCACATGCACATACGCGAGCCGTCCCTTGGGCAGCGCGAACGTGGCCGCCTCCGCGCCGTCGAGCAGCGCCGCGTAAATCGACGCGTCCGCGTGAATCGTCACCGAACCGTCGCGGCCGTCGGGCGAAGCGACCACGCGCAGACGGCCGCGCTTGTCGGCGGCGTCGAAGCGTTTTTCCTCGTAGCCCGGCTGGTCGCCC